>NZ_LAQU01000001.1 GCF_000970345.1 Robbsia andropogonis
TCCCTGTGTGCCTTGCGCCGCACCGCGATCAGGAGCGCCACCCGCCAGCGAGCAACGACAGGTCCGCGAGCGTAAACAACACGCCCACCGATCCCGACGCGGCCAGATAACGGGGCTCCCATTGTGGCGTGAACTTGTTCTTGAACGCGCGCAAACCGCGGAAGTTGTAAAAACGCCCGCCGAATCGCCACGTCAGTGCACCCAGACGGAACCACGGCGAGGCCAACGGGCTGGGCGTCATGCCGGACAATGGCGACATGCCGAGGCTCAACGTGCGCAGACCCGCTTTTTTCAGATGCAAGGCCAGCGACGTGAACAGGTATTCCATCGTGTACGGCGAAGCCTCATTCAAATGCCGCATGACGCCGATGGTCGCCTCTTCGTTTAAATCGGTCGTCATGAACGTGCTGAACGCCACGGGCAGGCCATTTTGCGAAATTACGATCACGCTCTGCGACGCCAGATATTCCGGTGTGAACGCGGCGACCGAAAAACTCTTCTCTTTTGCCGAACGGCTGTCCAGCCAGGTATCCGAGATACGGCGCAAGGTTGGCACGAACGCATGGACGTGCGCCTTGTCCACTACTTGCATGGAAAGACCATCTTTTTCACCCCGCTTCATCGCATAACGCAAATTGGCGCGATGCGGTCCCGTCATCTCGAACGCATGCAGGTCGATCTGCGCCTCCTCTCCGAGCTTGACCAGCGTCAGACCCGCATCGAGATACAACGGCAGCGCCTCGGCCCGCACCTGATAAAACGCCGCGCGGCCACCATGCGCATGCGCCAACGCCACGAACTCGCGAATCAACCCGGCCCATTCGTCGCGTGCCCCGACCGGATCATGCAACGCGGCCCACGTGCGGCCACGCTTGGCATACATCAGAAAGGCCTTTCGCGACTTGGAAAACAGAAAGCTCTTGTCGCCCATCATGGCAAGGCCGGCATCACTACGTGGCTGCGCGCGCACGATGCGGCCCGCATCCGCGATATCCGAGAGCGGCGGCGCGACAAACCGGCCGCGCGCGGGCCGCAGCAATTGCCAGACCGACAACGCCGCGGCAAGTAGCACCGCCCCCAGCACGGTCCGTAATGCCCGCGGAGCGCGTTCGTCGAACGCAAAAGCCGACCACAGGTCGTCCGTGTATGGCACGTTACGGAACGCATAAAACATGAGCCAGACGGACAGCGCGAGGACAATGCCGACCGACACCATCCAGCCAAACGTGAAGCGCTCCGCGAACAGCGAGGACGATCGATTGAATTGCCGCCGCGACAAGAGCAGCAACGCGAGGATGACCAGCAACACCCCGGCCTCGAAGAACGCTAGCCCCTTCGTTACCGACAAGGCGAGATTGATCGACACGATAATGGTTGCGAGCCACCACGCACCGTCGAGCCGACGCAACAGTCCCCGCGCGACGAACAGCAGCAACACGCCGAACAAGCTGGCCAGTATCTGCGAGCTTTCCAGCACCCAGAGCGGCAACCAGTCCTTCAACACCGACAAGCGCGTCTTGTAAGCCGGCACCGCGCCCGAGAGCACCAGCATGCTCCCGACGGCGAATGTCAGCGTGCTGAGAAACACCGGGGCCAGCCAGCCGATTCGCACCGGCGCCAGCTTCGACTTCAGCATCCTCCCTTCGAAGACCGCCAGCAGCGCCGCGGAAAGCAGCAGCGGCAGGACGAAATAGATCACCCGATAGGCCAGCAACGCGCCGACGATCGACGACAACGGCACACTACGGCCCAGCGCGAAAGCCATCGCGGCCTCGAACACACCGAGACCGCCCGGCGTATGGCCGATCATGCCGAGCAGTAGCGCGGCCGCATAAATCGCAACGAAATTGATGAAGCCGACATCGGCGTGCGGCAAGATGACCCATAGCGCGAGCCCGGCGGTCACGACATCGGCGATCGAGAACACCATTTCCGCCAGCAACACATTACGCGCCGGCACCGACAAGCCGAGCGCGTTGAACCATCGCATCCAGCGCGGCAATGACGGCGCCGGCGAGGCGACCGCGGGTGCGGCGCCGCCATCGAAGCCCGCCACGATCTCGATGGGCTCACCCACCAATTCGACCGCGTTGGCCGTGCGGCGCGTCGCGCCTAATCGCACTGCCCGCGCTTCCTTGCCACAGCCCATCACCAAGGCGACGAAGGCGAGCACGATCATCCCGCCCATGATCCGGAGCATCCATGCCGGCAGACGGAACATCGGTGCCAGGTGGGTCGCGCTGAACAACATGCCGGCACCGGTCATCACTGCCAGGGTCAGCGCCAGCGTTACGCTGGTGAACGCCGTCAAGCGACCAACTTGGGCGGGCTGCACGCCGTTCGCCCCGTAGACGCGCAAGCGTACCGCGCCCCCCGTCAATGCGCCGAAACCGGTCACGTTACCAAGCGCGGAACCGACACTCGCGCCGATCCACAGGTTCGTGCGGCTGACGGTGGCGCCCACGTAGCGCAGTCCTGCCCAATCGCGCGCCACCAGCGCGACATAACTCACCGCCGTGGCAGCCAGTGAGGCGGCCCAGACATTCAGACTCAGTGCACGGAGCTCGCGAACGATCTGCGGGTAGTCGACACGCCGCAAGATATGTTGGAACACCACTAGCAAGACCACGCAAAGCGCCAACGCCGCCAATGGACCGACGAACCGCCGAGCCGAGCCGTGCATGAACACGAATGGCTTGCGCCATGCGGCGCGCGCGGAAACAGTGAGGTCTTCGGGCGATTTCATCGTCGTTCCAGGCGGTGCAGACCGGCGCCTGGCGCCGGCGCGAATATCAATATTTCAGACAAGTATCTCAAAGATCGTCGCTGCGGTGCGCCTGCGTGCGGAAAACGCACGGCGCGGCAGGGTTTTGCATGGGATTTCCGAAGGGAACGACAATGCCGATGCGGTGAAAAAACGACACGGCGCAGCTGTCGTAAGAGACATCGGCGCAGCGTAGCGCCGACGGTGCAGTGTGCGAAACGATCAACGCACGCAGTCGACGAAATATTCGATGCGACCGTTGATCACCTCGCCGACGAGACCATGGATGTCGGTATGGAAGCCTGGAAAGCGCTCGTTGAAATCGCGTGCGAACTTCAGGTACTGAACGATGATCTTGTTGAATCGCTCACCGGGGACCAGCAACGGAATGCCCGGCGGATACGGCGTCAGCAGGATACTGGTAACGCGTCCGTCCAATTCGTCGATGGGTACCCGATCGATTTCCCGGTGGGCCAGTTTCGCGAAGGCATCTGCCGGTTTCATCGCCGGCTCCATATTCGACAGATACATCTCCGTGGTCACCCGTGCGATATCGTTCGCACGATAGACGCTGTGGATCTGGTTGCACAGATCGCGCAGCCCTACTCGCTCGTATTGCGGGAATTGAGCCGCGAACTCCGGCAGCACACGCCACAATGGCTGGTTCGCATCGTAGTCGTCCTTGAACTGCTGCAACTCGGTGACCATGCTGTTCCAGCGGCCCTTGGTGATGCCGATGGTGAACATGATAAAGAACGAATACAAACCGGTCTTCTCGACGATGATGCCGTGTTCGGCCAGATATTTGGTCACGATCGCGGCAGGGATGCCGCTTTCGCCGAACTCGCCGTCGATGTCGAGGCCCGGCGTGACGATGGTCGCCTTGATCGGGTCCAACATGTTGAAACCGTCAGCCAGGTTACCGAAGCCATGCCAGCGATCACCGGGGCGCAGCATCCACTCCTCCCGGTCGCCGATCCCTTCGTTCGCAAGGGAGTCCGGCCCCCATACAGAGAACCACCAGTCTTCGGCGTAGTCGTGTCCCACCTTGCGCATGGCGCGACGGAAGTCCAACGCTTCGGCGATCGACTCCTCCACCAACGCGGTGCCGCCCGGCGCTTCCATCATCGCGGCCGCCACGTCGCACGAAGCGATGATCGCGTAGTTCGGGCTGGTCGACGTGTGCATCAGATACGCTTCATTGAAGCGGTGCTTGTCGAACGTCGACTGCGCCGAATCCTGCACCAGGATCTGCGAGGCCTGCGAGATGCCGGCCAGCAGTTTGTGCGTCGAATGCGTGGCGAACACGAGCGCCCGCGTACGAGGCCGGTCATGCCCCATTGCATGCATGTTCTTATAGAAGCTGTGGAATTCGGCGTGTGGCAGCCAGGCTTCGTCGAAATGCAGCGTATCCACCAGATCGCCGAGCAGGTCCTTGATCATCTCGACGTTGTACACCACCCCGTCGTAGGTACTCTGTGTGATCGTCAGAATGCGTGGCTTCATCGACGGATTCTTCTGCAAGGCCTCGCGCGCGAACGGATTCGCCTCGATCTTCTTGCGGATGTTCTCCGGGCGGAACTCGTCGAGCGGAATCGGACCGATCAAGCCGTAGTGGTTCCGCGTGGGCGTCAGGAAAATCGGAATCGCACCCGTCATCGTGATCGCATGGAGGATCGACTTGTGGCAGTTACGGTCCACCAGCACGATGTCGCCCGGCGCCACGGTGGCGTGCCAGACGATCTTGTTCGACGTCGAGGTGCCGTTGGTGACGAAGAACAGGTGATCGGCCGAGAAGATCCGCGCGGCGTTCTGCTCGGAGCGTGCCACCGGGCCGGTGTGATCCAGCAACTGGCCAAGCTCGTCCACCGCGTTGCAGACGTCCGAACGCAGCATGTTCTCACCAAAGAACTGGTGGAACATCTGCCCCAGCGGACTCTTCAGGAATGCCACGCCACCCGAGTGGCCCGGGCAGTGCCACGAATAGGAACCATCGGCCGCGTAATGCGTAAGGGCACGGAAAAACGGCGGCGCCAGCGAGTCGAGATAGGTCTTCGCCTCGCGAATGATGTGACGCGCGACGAACTCCGGCGTGTCTTCGAACATATGAATGAAGCCGTGCAACTCCCGCAACACATCGTTCGGAATATGCCGCGACGTGCGCGTTTCCCCATACAGGAAAATCGGCAGGTCCGCATTGCGACGGCGCACCGCATCCACGAATGCACGTAACGCGACGATCGCGTGCGCCAGTTCGCCGGCCTCGTTGTCGTCCACCAGACCAAATTCGTCATCGTCGATCGACAGGATGAAGCAGGATGCCCGGCTCGCCTGCTGCGCAAACGATGTCAGGTCGCCATAGCTGGTGAGGCCGAGTACTTCCATGCCTTCTTTTTCAATCGCCTCGGCGAGCGAGCGGATGCCGGAACCCGAGATGTTCTCGGAACGGAAGTCCTCGTCGATAATGACGACGGGAAAGCGAAATTTCATGCGGAGAACTCCGTCGAAAGCGCCGATGGCAAGCGAAGCCACTCGGGATGGACGAAAAACGCGTCAAGGAAAGCGTGGCATACCGAAGAAACCCGGCCACCACGTGCGCCCGACGAAAATAAGAACGAGAAAGCCTGGACGAATAATGTGAAGCCCGTGCGACAAAAGCAAAGCCATGTCACGATGCGACCCGGGCGGGTGCCACGACACGCGCCGTTCACCGGATCGATCCGGTGCCGTCCGTCTCGGCTGTGCCGGCGGCTCCGGGCCAAACCAACGCCGCTCAGGTCTTCGGCAGGGTCACGCCTACCTGCGACTGATATTTACCGCCACGATCCCGGTACGAAGTCTGGCAGACCTCGTCGCTTTCAAAAAACAGCACTTGCGCCACACCCTCATTGGCGTAGATCTTGGCCGGCAGCGGCGTGGTGTTCGAAAACTCGAGGGTGACATACCCCTCCCACTCCGGCTCGAACGGCGTCACGTTGACGATGATGCCGCAACGCGCATAGGTCGACTTGCCGAGGCACACCGTCAGCACGTTACGCGGGATGCGGAAATATTCGACGGTACGTGCCAGCGCGAAAGAATTCGGCGGGATGATACAGACATCGCCCTTGAAATCGACGAACGACTTCTCGTCGAAATTCTTCGGATCGACGATCGTCGAATTGATATTGGTAAAAATCTTGAATTCGTCAGCGCAACGGATGTCGTAGCCGTAGCTCGACGTGCCATAGCTCACGACCTTCTGGCCATGCTCGCCCACCCTGACTTGGTCGGGTTCGAACGGCTCGATCATCTTGTCGGATTCCGCCATGCGGCGAATCCAGTTATCGGATTTAATCGTCATCTCGGGGCAGGCGTCTTGAGCAACCGCGCGGACGCACCGCACGGCAGGATCGATAAAAGCGGCATTCTACTCGATTGCCACGCGGTAAAGACGTTGCTTGCGGGGGAGGGAGCAGATACCCGCAAACCACTGCGGTGTCGCGGGCCGCTCAACGATGCACGACGCCGCAGGCCAGCACCCCTCCCGCCGGGTCCTTCGTGGGTGGTACCGGCCAGCGCAGATGGACGCTGTCCGGAGAGTCGCCCGGCAGATCCGCGTCACCCGGCTTGCGTTTGCCGGATGACGGCGCCCCTTTCTTGCCACTGGGCTTTCCGGACCGCTTCGCCGCCGACCGTTCCGCGGCGTCGCCGGCCTGCTGCCTGGCCTGCTGCCTGGCCTGCTCCTCG
The DNA here is from genome assembly GCF_000970345.1 of Robbsia andropogonis. Classification (GTDB taxonomy): domain Bacteria; phylum Pseudomonadota; class Gammaproteobacteria; order Burkholderiales; family Burkholderiaceae; genus Robbsia; species Robbsia andropogonis. The sequence continues at coordinate 6,494 of NZ_LAQU01000001.1, forward strand.
GCAAGGCTCGCGCGATCGACATACCCCTCATGCACGACGAGGGTCCGTCCGACAATGGACCGCAGGCCGTCCAACGACATCTCCGGCAGCACGAAGAATCCCACGGCCGTGCCGGTGGCATCCGCCCATATCCGTGTCAGCGCGTCATCCTGCCAGGCGGGACTGATCGCGTCGCGGGTCAACCCGACACCGCCGCTGCTTTCCCGCTGGCGCGCCAGCGCCGTGCCGGGCGGAACGATATCGGCCAGCTCCAGACGCGGCCCGACGTGACCGGCGTCGGGGCCGCCACAATCGCCCCCCTGATGCAAGGCAAACGCGTGGGCGGTGTTCGGCGTCAGCCCGACGATGTCGTATGTCACCTGCACGCCCTCGGGACGCTGCGTCAGCGCCACCGTGCCACGTGCCGTATGCCCAGGCGTGGGACGCAATGTCGCATCGGCGCGCAGGGGGTGGGTCACAAAAACGGCGCACCCGCCGAGCGCCACGCTGGCAGCGCCGGCCATGCACGCCGCCCGCGCATGGCGCCACCATCTACCCGACCTCATCGCCGCGCCCTTCGCCGGCACGCCCGCCAAGGCATCCGACCCTGCAAGCGGGGCCGCAACCTGCCGTCTTTCATGCAGATCATCGCCACGGTTCGCTTGCTTGCATTCGGTCATCTATCCTCCCCTGCTGCCTAAGAATTCTGCACGACGATCGTCGGGAACTTCGCGGACATGTCGCGATGCTTCGCCGCAACCGACACCGCTATCCGACGCGCGATATCCCGATACGCACCGGCAATCGCACCATCCGGCGCCGCCACGACCGTCGGGACGCCTGCGTCGGCTTGCTGCCTGATGGCGATATCCAGCGGCAGCGCGCCGAGAAAATCCACATTGTAGTCACCACACATCCGCTCGGCCCCGCCGCTGCCGAAGATAGGTTCGGCATGGCCGCAATTCGAGCATACATGAATGCTCATGTTTTCTACGATGCCGAGGATGGGGATTCCCACTTTCTCGAACATTTTCAGCCCCTTGCGCGCATCCAGCAGCGCCAGGTCTTGCGGCGTGGTGACGATCACCGCGCCCGTCACCGGCACTTTCTGCGCCAGCGTCAACTGAATGTCGCCGGTACCGGGTGGCATATCGACGATCAGGTAGTCGAGGTCCTGCCAATTCGTCTGGTTCAAAAGCTGATCAAGCGCAGACGACACCATCGGACCACGCCAGACCATCGGGTTATCCTGCGCCACGAGGAAACCGATCGAATTGACTTGCAGGCCATGACCGGTCATGGGCTCCATCGATTTGCCATCGGTCGTCTCCGGCTGCCCCGAAATGCCCAGCAACAACGGCTGCGACGGACCATAAATGTCCGCATCCAGCACCCCTACGCGCGCACCGTCGGCGACCAACGCCAAGGCGATATTTGCCGCCGTCGTACTCTTGCCCACGCCACCTTTGCCGGACGCCACCGCGATGATGTTCTTCACGTTCGGCAACAGCTTCACCCCCCTCTGCACCGCGTGCGCGACAATCTTATGGTCGATTGCCACCTGCACGTCAGGCGACGCGCCGTCCTGTCCGTCAGCCCCTCCCGCCGTCCGGATCGCCGCCCGCACGGCGTCCTCCACGCGTGCCCGCAGCGTCGGCGCCGCCGACACGGACGGATAGCCGACCGTGACGCGCAGCGTGATGCGCTCGGGGGTGACGACGACGTCTCGCACCGCCTTGGCCGCACCGAGCGGCGCGCCGGTATAAGGGTCGAGCACTGCCGCCACGGCGGCCTCGACGATTTGCTGGTTCACCATCCTGTTCTCCTGCCTGCTCGCGGCGATTATTTTGCAAGGCACTGTTACATCGATTGCATATGCAAGCGCAGCACGGCAAGCTCCTGATAGGATAAAAGCCCGCCGCATCTACGCACATGGTCGCGCATCGGGCGTGCGAGGTCTGATAGACCCCGTAAGGAAAACCCGGTAAGCAACCGACGTCTTTGCGGCCGTTGCCGCCCTCGATGTACCGCATAGCCTCGCATCCGCGGTTGATCGCAGCATTGTATGTCGAGCCGGCCATTCTTTCCGAGCCGATCTGCGCGGCATGCCCGACGGCATCATGGCGCAGTCGGCTCCGTTGCCTGGCAACGCGCAGTTCTTGGCGCTGCCAGGACCATCGTATCCGTGTCCGCAATAGGAGTTTCAGATGAATCGCAAGACCCTACTCGCCCGTCAACCCCTGGCCGGCACCCCGCACCGCGCCGCTCACCGCACTGGAGCTCGCCGCGGCGTGCGGCTGTCCGTCCTGCCAGCAATCGGCGTGTTGTGCACGGCAATGCTGTTCACCGGGTGCGCAAATCAACAGCAGACCAATACCGCCGTGGGCACCGGCGCCGGCGCGGCGGTGGGCGCCGGCATCGGCGCCCTGCTGGGCAATCGTACCGGCGCGATCATCGGGGGCACGCTGGGGGCCGCCGCCGGCGGCATCACTGGCTATAACTGGGGCGCCATCAAATCGCGCTTGAGCGGCGCCAGCAAGGGTACCGGCACACAGATCACCGAGCAACAGGATGGCTCGCTGAAGGTGAATATACCGAGTTCGGTGTCCTTCGACACGAACAGCTACGAGGTCAAGCCGTCGTTCGCGCCAGTCCTCGATCAGGTTGCCCAATCGATGACCGAGAATCCGGAATTGGTGGCCCAGGTCGTCGGCCATACGGATAGCACCGGCAGCCCTGCTTATAACCAGACGTTGTCACAGAACCGCGCGCAAAGCGTTGCGGGTTATTTGGTGCAGCATGGCGTGGCAGCCAATCGCCTGGCTGCCGAAGGACGCGGCCAGACCCAGCCGATTGCCGACAATTCAACCGAAGCCGGCCGAGCGCAGAATCGTCGCGTCGAAATCTTTCTCCGCGCCACGCGCCAGCACGGACAGTAAGCCACAAATTAACCGACGTTGCGCGACATAGAGCGAGAAAGAGGTCAACGTAGTTTTTTAAGAAAAACCGCGAACTCTCTGGCATTGCGCCTGTCTGACTTGATGGCATGTGACGGTGCCTGACCGTAGCGTGCCATTCTCCTCTTGTCGTTGTTGCTCCGGGGCGTTCTGCCCCGGTCTTTTTGGCGCGGACTGTTAGAATCGGGGGCTTAGCCTGTACCGAACTCTTTCCAACGTCCTATGTCAGCCAACGCTTCCCGCCGCCTGCTCGTCACCTCCGCTCTGCCTTATGCCAACGGCCCGATTCATATCGGCCATCTGGTCGAATACATCCAGACCGATGTCTGGGTCCGGATGCATCGGATGCATGGTCACGAGGTCTATTACTGCGGCGCCGACGACACGCATGGCACGCCGGTGATGCTCCGCGCGGAAAAGGAAGGCCTGACGCCCAAGCAGTTGATCGAGCGGGTCTGGACCGAGCACAAGCGCGATTTCGACGACTTCGGTATCTCGTTTGACAATTTCTACACGACCGACTCCCCGGAAAACAAGGCCTTGTCGGAGCGCACCTATCTGGCGCTTCGGGATGCCGGCCTGATTCAGACGCGGGACATCGAGCAATTTTTCGATCCGGTGCGCGCGATGTTTCTGCCGGACCGCTACATCAAGGGCACCTGCCCTGTCTGCGCGGCGAAGGACCAGTACGGTGACTCTTGCGAAGTCTGTGGCTCGACCTACGACCCGACCGAACTGAAAGACCCGTACTCCGTGGTCTCGGGCGCCACGCCCGTACGCAAGACATCGACCCATTACTTCTTCACGCTGTCCGATCCGCGCTGTGAATCCTTCCTGCGTGAATGGGTCGGCAAGCTGGCCCAGCCCGAAGCGACGAACAAGATGCGCGAATGGCTCGGCGAGGATGGCGACAACAAGCTCGGCGACTGGGATATCTCTCGTGACGCGCCCTATTTCGGCTTCGAGATTCCGGATGCGCCCGGCAAGTATTTCTACGTCTGGGTGGACGCGCCGCTCGGCTATTACGCCAGCTTCAAGAATCTGTGCGCGCAGCGCGGTCTGAACTTCGATGAGTGGGTACGCCCGGACAGCACTACCGAGCAATATCACTTTATCGGCAAGGACATCCTGCGCTTCCATACGCTGTTCTGGCCCGCCATGCTGCAGTTCTCGGGCCATCGCACACCGACCAATGTGTTCGCCCATGGCTTTCTGACTGTCGATGGCCAGAAGATGTCGAAATCGCGCGGCACGTTCATCACAGCCAGCAGCTTTATCGATACGGGCCTGAACCCGGACTGGCTGCGTTATTACTTCGCGGCAAAGCTGAACAGCGCGGTGGAAGACATCGACCTGAACCTCGAAGATTTCATTGCCCGTGTCAATAGCGACATTGTCGGCAAATACGTCAATATCGCCAGCCGTACCGCGAATTTCCTCGTCAAGCGCTTTGACGGCAAGGTGCTCGACACGGTGATGTCGCATCCTTTGCTGGAAAAACTGCGCGCCGGCATTCCACAGGTGGCCACACATTACGAAGCGCGCGAATACAGCCGCGCAATCCGTCTGGTCATGGAGTTGGCGGATACCGTCAATGGCTTCGTCGATGGCGCGAAACCATGGGAACAGGCAAAGGACGAAACGCAGGCCGCCGCGTTGCATGAGACTTGCAGCATCAGCCTGGAAGCGTTCCGGCTGCTGACGATCGGTTTAAAGCCGGTGGTGCCGACGATTGCGGCCGCGGTCGAGCAGATGCTCGGCGTGGCGCCGCTGACCTGGGCCGCGGTGACACAACCGCTGTCATCATCGCAGCCGGTGTCGCCCTACAAGCACCTGACCACACGCGTGGACATCAAGCAGATCGAGAAGTTGCTGGCGGCCAACCGGGATTCCCTGACGTCCGAGGGTGCGGCGACAGATACAACGTCGGCGAAGAACGCGAAGTCCGAGGCAAAATCCGCCAGCAACGGCGACAAGACCAAACCGGCACCATCCGCCGATAGCGGTGAGCAAGGCGACGCGTACATCACGATCGATGACTTTGCCCGCGTCGACCTGCGCGTGGCGCGCATCGTCGATTGCAAGGCCGTGGAGGGATCGACGAAGCTGCTGCAACTGTCCCTGGACCTGAACGAGGGTCGCCTGCGCAACGTATTCTCCGGCATCCAGTCCGCTTACAAGCCGGAAGAACTAGTTGGTCGCTTGACGGTGGTCGTTGCGAATCTGGCGCCGCGCAAGATGAAGTTCGGCGTGTCCGAAGGCATGGTGCTCTCGGCGGCGGGCAGCAAGGACCAACCGGCTGAAGGGCGCGGCTTGTGGGTTCTCGAACCAGATTCCGGCGCGCAGCCGGGCATGCGCATCGGCTGATCGGGACCGGGCGCGATACTTCGATACGGCCAATGAACAGGCGTCGACGCATCGCGCTGCTGTCTCGCCTCCCGCACCGTCAGTCGAAACGGTGAACGTAAAGCAGGAAGACACCGTTGTAAGTGCCGGCCTGCAGGGCCACGGACCAACTGCGGCTTAACAGCCAAGTCAACTTGAACAGGGACCCCGTGGATTGCAGCGCCTGCTCGTAGCCCAGGACGAAGTGTTCGTTCAAGGCCTTCGCGACTTGGACGACCTGGGCATCGGTCAGGCCCGAATCGCTTGACCCGATCGTGAATTCGTCGAGGCCCACGGTCTGCGCGATCCGCTTGCCTCCGGCGCTACCCAGCAGTGCCAGCGCGGCGTCGACGGTATTCTGTTGACCGAGATTCTGGCCGGAGTCCGTGCCATGGCCGAACAGCAGCCAGGAGAGCTTCTCGTTGTCGGGTACACTCGGCTCCGACACCAATTGGGCATCGGGCGCCCGTAACGTTCCGCGCACGCGCACGCCCGCTTCCACTTCCTGGTTCCGACGCATCGCCAGCAGGTTGATCGACGGATTATCGATCGGCCCGTTGAACGTAAAAAAGCCTGTCTCGATATTCAGCTTCCGGCCAAATGCCGTATACGTCGAGCCGTTCGCCACATTGACCGATCCCTGCGCGGACAGCGGAACGTTTGGCGCACTGACCACCGTCAGGCCGCCCGTCAAACCGAGATCCGCGCCTTCACCTCGGAATCGGAAATTACGCCCCAGATCAATCGATATATTGGCGCGTGGCGCGTACTTACCCACCGGTTTTTCAGCGCCCGGCACGCCCTTTTTCGGGACCGCGGGCGTAGGCTGCCCGTTCGACCGGACGATCACCACATCGTCTCCCAGCGAAGGCGCCGATGATTCCGGCAGATCGAACAGGGCGTGATCGACGACGAACTTGCCATCAACCGCGACGCCGCCCTCCGGACCTGCATTTTCAAGCGTGGCCTGTCCGGACAGTTGCAGTTGCCTATCCGGTGTTCCGAACAGTTCGAGCTTGTCTGCGACGATCTTCGCCGCGATCGTGGGATCATCCGCGTCCAGGCGCACCTGGCCGGTGGCCCGCAGTGTGCCGCTGCTACCGTGGAAGACCACTTGCCGGAACGTCATCAGATTCTCGTCGATACCGATATCGATGACGCCATCGCGCAATTGCACACCCTGGTCGAGCAACTGGGCGTTCAACTGGCTGCCCTTCAGCGAGCCCGACAACCGGGGCCTGCCGAACGTGCCGGCAACCTGCAGCCGCAACGCCAACGCACCATCGAACAGATAGGCGGGTCCAAGCAGGCCGCCGGTCGTCCGCAACGACGGCACATCCCCCGTCACGGTGCCCGATAGCGCCGAGTCCGGTCCCACGGTCAGCATGCCGTCTTCCACCACGAGACCGGCGTGCAAGTCGGCACTCACCTGCCCGATGCGCGCGGCGTTGGCCTGAACGGTCAAGTGCGCCTGGCGCGCCCCTGTAAAATCCACGCGAGCGCGCAGTTGCTCGAGGCCCAGCCCGGCACGACCTTGTCCTGTCGTAATCTGGATATCACCACTACGACGCTGGAGTTGGAGATAGCCGCTGGCGGTATCCGCGAGCGACAGGTTCCAATCGCCATCGAAGACCAGGTCGGTGAGATTCTGGGGCGCTGGCTGGTCAGTCATCTGCGCCTGCAACGCCAGCAATCGACCCACATCGATACTGGCGACACGGCCGGCCGAGCGGATCTGGCCGGCACGATAGAACAGGCTTTGAATGTCGATGGTGGCGCCTTCGAGCGTCATCTGCGTCCGCCCCAACTCGATGTCGCCTGGTGCGGCCACCACACTGACAGGTGCCGCAAGGGCAATGGCCGGCGTGCCCCGATTCTCGAGTCGACTGATCGTGCCGCGCCAGCCCATCCCGCCGCCGGATGACGACGCGGATACGGACGTGTCGGCCGCACGGGCTGTCCCTTCCGTCGGTTTGTCCTGCGCGTCGCGACGCGCAGGCGTCGCCTTGCCTTGGCGTGTGGGGGCCGCATCGAACAGGCCACCTTGCGCGGCGATGCTGGCATCGATGAGATTGCCATGCACGGAGCCGTGCATCGTGGCGTCGATCGTGTGCTTTGCACGCGTACCGGCAATGCGTGCGCTCAACGTCTGCAACGTCACACCCGGTGCATCGATATCGCTACCGTCCACCGAGAGGTTCAATGCGCCATTCGCGCCATCACGCAACTCCGCCTGTCCATGGGCCCGTTGCGCGCTGATGGTACCGAAAACCAGATGGGACGCATCATAGCGCGCGGTGACATCGGGATGCGCGATCGAACCCGTCACATCACCTTGTGCCTGCACCGCGCCCGAAAGGCCAAAACCGAGCCTGCTGATATCCGGGGCGTCGACGCGAAAGGCCAGGCGATCGCCCCGCGCGCCAAAGCTGCCGTTCAAATCCACCAGATTGCCTGCCACGGAGAGATGGGCGCGACTCGGCAACAGACGGGAACCCGCCAATTGCACGGTGCCGTCGCCGGTGAGCGGCAAGCCGTTGTACTCGCTGTCGCCCAGAGCAAAGGCGATTCGCGCCGCCAGGGTGGGCGCAAGCCGGCCGGTGACGTCGAATTTACCGGACACCCGGGCCTGGATGCGCTTCCCCCCTGTTGAAACGGATGTGCCGATCGGCGCGGTGGTTTTTGCCGCAGTCGTCGTTCGGTGGGCAGCACGCGTCGTCGAATCCCCTTGTCTTTCACTCGCGGTCTTGGCCGTGCCGTCGCCGCGACGCGCAATACCGGTGTCGCCGTTGGTGACACGTCCGGAGGCTCCCCGCGCGCGCCGCGCGGGCGTTGCACCCTGGGTCGTGGCGCGATCGTCGAGCAGGGCCAGCGGATCGACGTCATGCAACGTGCCTTTTAGCGCGAACTTCGCGTCGGCATCGCGGCCGAGGGTGCCATCAAGCCGCAATTCGCCATCGCCGGCATTGAGCCGCACGGCATCGAACATCGTCTGCGTCGCCGTGGCCTTGACCGTCCCTCGCAACGCGATGCGCGCGTGCGGGTCCGCGAGTTGCAGTGTCACGTTTTGTTGCGCGCCGTCGAGGCGCACACCGATATCGCCGCCAAGTGCTGTCCGTCGCAGGGCGGAATGAACCGCATGCAGATCAAGACGGGACACGCGCAGGTCCAGTTGCCCCTTGCCTTGCGCATACTGGCCGCTGCCAGTGATCGATGCGTCATCGAGCAATGCGATGCGCAGCGCGTCGATGACCTGCCGCGTGGCGTCGAGCTGCACGCGGGCATGCGCGCTGACGAAGGGCAAGCGCTGTGCATCGATTCGACCTGGGATCGCATTGTCGATATCGATCGTCCCCGCCACGACGAGCCCTGACACGGCCGCCCGACGCGCTGCCGGCGAGGCCGCTGCGCTAGACGCCACGTTGGGCGTCACTGCCGACGCCACGGGCGATGCTGCGTTAGACGCCACCGTCGACGCGGTTGTCGGTGCCGCGGCCGCCGCGCCGATTGCCGCGCCCGATGCTGCTGGTCCTGCTGGTGGGTCCGACGCTACTGGCGACAATAGCGCACGGACGCGCAGATCAGCGGATGGGGCACCGGCACTGAGCACCGAGGGATCGATATGGTCGGCGGCGATCGACACGGTCCGGAACGGCACCGCCGCAAACGGACTGGCCTCGATATCGGCACGCGCCGCCAGTTTATAGCCTGTCGCGTCGAGATGAACCTTCAGTGCTTCCAGGTTGCCGGACAGAGTTGCGTTTGCCGTCACGGCCTGTGTTTTCACATTCGTGGCGATGCGCAGATCACCGTGCAATGCGAATGGCGCGACACCATCGATCGCCAGTCCCGCCGTCGCCGTACCGTATGGGGTACGAACGCCCTGCAAGACCATCGCGTGGTGGCGACCATCACTGGCACCCTGCAACGCCAGTTCGTCGATGTCGGTCTCGTCCCCACCGCCATGCAGCGCGATCCGTTCCACTCGGACATCCCGTACCTCGAACTGCAATGGAGAACGCAGCGACGTCGGCATCGTCAAGGAGGAGGAGGCGTCGCCGCTTGACGGTCCGGTCCGCACATCGACGGTACCCACCCGCAGGTAATCGACGGTGAAACGCCAGTGTGGCAAATGACCCGGCGATGCCGTCCCCGCCGCCTTTGGGAATGCACCGTCCCCCGTGGACAATGCCGTGTCGCCGCTGGTAGACGGCGCTCCTGCGGTCGATGCGGCGACAACGGATGAGGCGGCGGACGTCGCGACGCCCGATGCCGTCATCGGTGCGGGCACCGGCGGCGCAGCGATGATGGGCAATGCCGGGGCGTCGGCGACACGGTGTAGCCTCCAGCGGCCCGCCAATCGATCGATCCGGATGTCGGTCGCACCGCTATGCCAGCGCACATCATGCATGCGGATGCCGTTTTGCAGCGCGCCGCCATCGAGGACGCCGGACAGACGGCCTTTCAGCACGTACGTGGCGATGCGCCAGGCCGTTCGGGTGCCCGTATCGGTGTGTACAACCCACGCAAGCGTGCCCGCCAGCGCCACCACCACGATGAAGATAACGGCGACCAGCCATAGCAGCACCCGCCCGCCGCGCTGCCAGCCCCGACGACGTGGCGGCTTGCCGCTCCCGTCCCCATTGCCCCCGCCCTGCCCACCTGCAGGCGCGGCTTGCGCGACACGCGCACCCTCACCTGCCGCATTCAGGTCCATCGCCTCGTTGCCGCCATGCAAGCGGCTGCCGACCGAAGCGGCGCTCCCTGCCGCATTGCCGTCAGGCGGTGGCACCGTGCTCGGGTGCGCTGCGTGTGCTGTCGTCGGTTCCATGCTGCGCCCTCAGAACGCGACGCCAAGCGTCAGGTAAGGCCGGATGCTCCGGTTTTGTATGCCGTATCCCACGTCGACGTTCAGCGGTCCGACGGGGCTGCGCCAGCGTGCGCCTATGCCAACCCCCTGGTAAAAACGCCGCTCGTCCCAGGTATCGCTTGCCGTGCCGACATCGTAAAACACGGCCGCGCCCCAATCGTGCGAGAACCAATGTTGATACTCGACGCCGCCGGTGATCAGGTATTTCGTCGGCAGCACACTCCCTGCCACATCGTTACCGATGCTGTCGTATCCATAACCCCGTACCGAGGTGGCGCCACCGGTGCGAAACAGCAGCGTTGCCGGAATCCGATAGGAAGGCGCATTGGAAAATACCCCGCCCAACTCCGCCCGAAACAGCAACAGATCACGCCTTCCGAGTGGGACATACTGGCGCCCATGCGCGTACAGGCGCAGGAACGTGGCGTCGGACAGCGCCCCCTTGACCGCGAAACCCGCCTCGGCGCCGATCAGGTTACCGCTTCGCGGGAACATTGGATCATCGACGTTGCGCCGCGCCCAGGCCCACGCGGGCAACAGCGCCCGACTGACCGTGGGCGGACCGGAATTCTGCTCCAACCGATCCTGGTAGTAGAGCAACGAATAGGAATAGTCATAAAACTGCAGCGACCGGGTCCGCTGGAAACCCGTGCGCAAGCTGTAGATCACCGTCCCTTCCGTATCAGTACGGGTATAGGACGCAAGCGCGCTGTTGGTGTACCCCTTACTGTCCGGCGGCATCGACAATTGAACCGAGCCGTATTGGCTCTTTTGCTCCAGGCGCCCCGTGATCGTGAACACATACGCCCGGTTGAAGACGTTGTTATAGGAATAGGCGCCCTCCACGCGCGCCCCCCGGTCCGTTGTATAACCAACGCCGGCACGCACGCTATGGAACTGGTATTCATTCAGACTGACCGACACCGGCGCCGCGGCCGCTTGCGCCGGATCTGCGGCGACATCCACGGCCACGCTGGCGTAATACGGCGTGTTCTGAATCTGACGCTGTAGCGTCTGGATGCGCGTGGCATCGTAGATTTCACCTTCGTGCAGCGGATTCACGTGGTCGACGATGAATTCCGGATAGCGTTTGACGCCGTTCACCTTGATCGGGCCAAGATGGAAGGTCGGCCCGCTGCCGTACTCCACGTTCAACACCGCCGTATGAGTCCGCGGATCGATCTTCGCTTCGGAATGCACGATGCGTGCGCCGAGGTACCGCTTGGCCTGCAGCACCGTCAACGAAGCCTTTTTGGCATCGTCCCACGACGATTGGGAAAACGGATCGCCCGGTTTCAGGGGCCATGCCACCCGGGCGGCCAACGCACGATCAGGCGCCTCCGTCTGCACCGCTCCAGTGAATGACAGGTTTACCTCGGATACGGTGGTCTGCGGTCCCGGCGCCACGCGCAAGGTGACCGACGACTTGCCGTCGTCGGTGCGCAAGTCCGTCGAGATGACCGGCGTGAAGTAACCCCGCGTCTGCACCAGCTCACGAGCCTGCTGCGGCGCGGCGGTGACCAGGAAACGCAGTTGCTCGGCGTCAATGTCCTTGCGCTTTGAAAATCGCGATAAGTTGAGATTTTGTTTCAGCAGTTTTTTCAACGAATGCGGGGCAACGATGTCAACGTCGTAGTTTGCCCAGGCAGCCGGAGCGTAAGCGAAACAGAGGGCCAGCAACCTGATATGGACTCCCCTCACGCCCGACCGCGGCCCCGCGTCAGACGCGCGACCGCTCGGCCTGATCCGTCGCCAGACGCACGCTGCCCAGCCAGACGGCGCCAGGCGCACGGGCAATGGCCACATGGCCGCGGTGATCCACTGTCGTCGCCCCCCCAAACACACCCTCCGTTGCTGCATTGCTGCGTCATTGCCACGCCCCGACAACGGCAGCGCATCTCACTCGCGATTATTTGACCACAAACCGGACACCACTGTCGCCCTTCACGACGTGTCCAACCAGCATATTCGGAGCGGCCGACAGCGGCAACCGGCCGGGCAATCAATGCACAGCGCGCATTTCCCGCCAGCGTAAGGCGATAATGCCCGCGCTTAGGCTAAAATACGGTCATACTCGGGTGTCACGAAAGCCCCGGCGTTTTGCCGCCCCGGGCCGCCGCGCCCGCCACTCAGGCCTGCATCCTGTATCGACCATGTACAAGTCCGAAGTCACAGAATTCCTCAACGAATTGAAGGCAACCCATCCCGAACTCGACAAGGAGCAGCAAACCGGCCGCGCCTTGTTGTGGGACAAGAAGCCGATCGATCTGGCGCAACGCGCCGCTGATACACATGCGCGCGTGAAGCAGACGCCGTACGTGTACTACCAGAACATCTGACATGACGGCATCGATCCCACCGGACCTGGTGTCCGGTGGACCGGTCGCGCCCGGCAGCAGCAGCCGACCATCGCAGGATAGGGATGCCGCGGCAGCGGGTCCGCTGGCGGTAGCGCCTGGCGCGACCGACTCCACTCCCGACGTGATCGACGGCGTGGCCTTCGCGCGCCTGTACGGCGAGCCGTTGTTCAAACTGCCTCAGGATCTGTACATCCCGCCGCAAGCCCTCGAAGTGTTTTTGGAAAGCTTCGAAGGACCGCTGGATCTATTGTTGTACCTGATTCGCAAGCAGAACCTGAACGTGCTCGACATTCCGATGGCCGACGTGACGCGGCAATACCTCGGATATGTTGATGAAATCCGCAAACATAACCTCGAATTGGCGTCGGACTATCTGCTGATGGCCGCCATGTTGATCGAGATCAAATCGCGCATGCTGCTTCCGGTGAAGAAGGCCGACAGCAATGAAGAAGTAGCCGATCCCAGAGCGGAATTGGTACGCCGCCTGCTGGAATACGAGCAAATGAAGCTGGCGGCGCACCAGCTGGATCAATTGCCACAGCACGGACGTGACTTCCGTCAGGCGCAGGTCTATGTCGAGGAAAGCCTGGTCACGCGCTGGCCGGACGTCGATGCCGACGACCTCGCAGCCGCATTTCGTGATCTGTTCCGGCGTGCACGCCTGGTCGCTCACCACAAGATCACACGGGAAGCCCTATCGGTTCGCGAGCATATGAGTTTGATGCTGCGCAAGCTGCAAGATCGCCAGTTCATGGAATTTACCGAGCTGTTCGATATTCAGGAAGGCGTGCCGGTGGTGGTGGTCAATTTCATCGCCATGTTGGAATTGACTCGGGAATCGTTGTTACAAGTGACACAAGCCGCACCGTACGCCCCGATTTACGTACGCTTGGCCTACGCGCCGAGCTAATCGCCCCCCTTCGAAACCCGTCTCTGATACCGGCGCGAGTCGGTGGTGCGCCTGATCGCCTGTCTAGTTTGGCTGAATGCACTACAATCGCGCGATACGTCAAACCGGCGTTTCCGTGTTTTGGTGTGTTGTACCACACTGACAAGGCTGAAAAGACACCATTGACCGCGATGTCGCCGCAGGCATCGCGCCGGACGCTAGGAGACCGTGCCGCACCATGAAAGTCATTAGTTCGATTCACGAATTGCGCGACCATTTGCGCGGACAGACGCGCATTGCCTTCGTGCCGACGATGGGCAATCTGCATGAAGGTCATCTGACGCTAATGCGTCAGGCACGCCAGCATGGGGACCCCGTGGTCGCCAGTATTTTCGTGAACCGGCTGCAATTTGGCCCGAACGAGGATTTCGACCGCTATCCGCGAACGTTGCAGGAAGACATCGAGAAGCTGCAAAGCGAGAACGTCTACGTGTTGTTTGCCCCCACCGAGTCGGACCTGTATCCAGAGCCGCAGGAATATCGCGTGCATCCGCCGTCGGATCTCGGCGGCATTCTCGAAGGCGAGTTCCGTCCGGGCTTCTTTGCCGGCGTCTGCACGGTCGTGATGAAGCTGTTCAGTTGCGTCAATCCCCGTGTGGCGGTGTTCGGCAAGAAGGATTACCAGCAACTGATGATCGTACGCAAGCTCGCACAGCAGTTCGCGCTGCCCACCGATATCATCGCGGCGGAGACGGTACGCGACATCGACGGTCTGGCGCTGTCGTCACGTAACCGCTTCCTGAGCGCGGCGGACCGCGCCGAGGCACCGCGCCTGTACGCGTTGCTCTCCGAAATACGCGCCAGCGTGCGGGCGGGCGAGCAAGACCTGGGGGCGCTCGAGGCAAAGGCACGCACGGCGTTGCAAGGCACCGGTTGGCAGCCGGACTACATCGCCATCCGACGCCGTGCGGACTTGAGGGCCCCGCAGACCGATGACATTGCACATGCGGCAACGGCCGAATCCCTGGTGGTGCTCGCGGCCGCGAAATTGGGCGGCACCCGTTTAATCGACAATCTGGAAATCTGAACCAACATGTTTCGTACAATGTTGAAGTCGAAGATCCACCGTGCCACCGTCACGCAGTGCGAGCTGCATTACGAAGGGTCGTGCGCGATCGATGAAGACTTGCTGGAAGCATCCAATATCGCCGAAAACGAGCAGATCGACATCTGGAACATCAATAATGGCGAACGTTTCACGACGTATGCCATCCGTGGCGAACGCGGTAGCGGCATGATCTCGCTGAATGGATCGGCGGCGCGGCGCGCGGAAATTGGCGACCTGGTGATCATCGCCGCGTTTGCCATGATCCATGAGAAAGACGTCCAAGCCGGCGTCACACCGCATCTGGTGTTTGTCGACGCGGACAACAAGATCAAGGAGACGCGCGGTCACGTGCCGCTCCAATCGGCGCCCGGTTGATCAACGGTGATCTGCCGGCCGTCTTTGGATCGACATCGCGTTTTTGCACCAATCACGGGCCTTCCCCGATCCATCGAGGCATTTTGGGCGTGATCAGGCGCTTTTAGCGCGTACCCAGTCGATGATCGACGTCCACTGCGCAACGTCCTTCTCGACGCGGCTGGGCGCGACGTCCCAAATAGACCGGCCATGTGCCGCGATCTGCACGTAATTCTGCGTGTCGCGCAAATCTCCCAGCACCGTGATGCCCAGGCCCTTTACAAAGCGATGCAACTCGTCGGCGGCCTTTGTGCGCTGGTCCACGCGCATGCCGACGATGCCGATCTGCGTGTGACGCCGTTTCAGCGTCTTATCCTCCGCCAGCGTCTGCAGAAAAGCCTGCGTCGCGAAGATATCGAAAATCGACGCCTGGAGCGGCACGATCAATTTGTCGGCAATGCTTGCCACCTGATGCAGAACTGGGCCGCTTAGACCCGCGGGCGTATCGAGTACCGCAAATTCGATGCCTTTCGGAGGGCGGGCCGGCGCGTCGACATCCAGCTCCCACCGTTCGATGGCAGGCAGCATGGGAGAGCGTATGTCGAGCCAGCCGTGAGACGAGCGTTGCGGATCTATATCCCCCAAGGCCGTCCACTCGCCGTTTGCCGCAAAATGGCCCGCCAAATTTGTTGCCAACGTACTTTTGCCTGCTCCGCCCTTAGGATTCACGACCGCAATGACCGACATGACGTCTCCCGTAGTCCGAACGAAACCCTATTATCGTTGAAGTGGACAGTCGTGTGCATGGTCGTCCCGTGCAATCGAGGGTAATGGCTAATGGGCGTGTCCCGTCGCCTGCCTGGAGCAGAAAACGTGAGAGGGACGCCGATCCCCTGGTTCGCCCCAGAAACGGCGGCTCCCCACCCGTGAGTGAGGGGAAACAGGACGCCTCGGATACCCCCGGTGCCCCATCCGACAGAACAATTCGAAACAACCTGCAACCGTGTTTCGGTATGGTCCGTGTTCCGGGTTAAAATGCCCGGAATTCTGAGGACCCGCTCACCATGTTGAACGAACTCGATTCACTATCCGAGAAAATTACGCGACTTCTGCGTCTGGTCGATTCCAATCGCCAGACGCTAGGAGACCGTGAGACACAGTTAAACCGCATGCGCGTCGAACGCGATGAGGCCCTGACCGCCAATCATGCGTTGCGCGCCGAGCGCGACGCCCTGCGACAGGAACGGGACACGTTGCTCGCCAAGATCGAGGATGCGCAGGTCAAATTAAACGCCATCCTCGAAAAGCTGCCGCCCCCCCGAGACCGGAACGCGGCGCAGCAGGATGGTGCCGACGCGCGAGCGGACGGCAACACGCACCATCACGACGCGGCAGGCGCCGAGGTAATGGCCGAACAAGAGCCGCATGTGGAGGGAGAATCCTATGGCCGCTAAGCAGATCGAAGTCAAGATCCTGGGGCAAAGCTACCGGCTTGCCTGTTCACCTGAAACGGAGCCCATCTTGCGTGCCGCCGTTGCACGGGTCGACTCGGAAATGCACAAAGTGCGTGAAAACAGCGCCATCCGCGGCACGGACCGATTGGCCGTGATGGCCGCTCTAAGCATCGCGTCCGAGCTGATGAATCTGCAAGAAAGCGTGCGACACGGCGAAGCGTTTCCCGCGGAGCAGATCCGTGCGGCGTTGGAACGGATGAACGCCGACATCGATAACGCCGTGTCCCGCGCGGCAATGCAATAACGTAACGGCGGCCTGCACCCGGACATCGAAAATATATTCGCGATCGGCCCTTGCGGCATCGCCGATCAGCGCCTATCTTCATACGAGATGCGGGACATTGACAGGCAAGCACGGCACGTTGCGCTGCCGATGTATGCCTGCAACGGATCGGCACAATGGCCTGAAGTCAGGGGCTCAGCATGCATCGAACGTTCGCTTATGGCACAATGAATTTGTCGATCCATACTGTGGTCGCGATAAATTTACGTACTTTGGACGCTAAAAGTGTGTTCTGTGACGATGTAGCATCGGTTTGAAGAAATCGTCGATATAGGCTGCACGGAGGTTGACAAACGACGATGAAAAGCGGTTAATGAATGAAACGCAGAGGAACAGCAACAGTGCTCATCTGCGTGGCAACACAGATTTTACGGTTTCCCTGCCTGGTTCGCGATGGTCATAAATTCCTTGAACCAATGCTTACTCAGCACAGGTCGCGGGACATTGAAATGCGGGCGTGAGCGTCACTCTGTCTGACGAACCCGAAGCGTTTCTTACTGCGGCCGATCTTGAACTCCGGTTCAGGATGCCGGCCAAGCGGCTAAGGCGGGGATCTTATTGGCGATATCGATCGATTATCGATATCGCGCTCTGGTGGCGGCATGAGCGTTGGCTCATGCCGCTTTTATTTTTAGCAATTAATACGTAGTCCTTACTTTTTCGCGTAAAACCCGAAGGTCGATTTGCACGAGGCGGTTTATCATGGACCATCCATACAGGAGACGACAATCCATGATCGCATCGCGTTCCCCCATCAGACCACAGGCGCCGGCAGCCACGTCGGCTGCACTGTCCGTTCCTGTCTACAAGGCGATGGATACCGTCAGCGCGTCCCGCATCGCCACGGCGCTGTGTGCAATGGCTGGTATCGGCGCGATAAGTATCGCACTGCTCGCGGCGCCGCGGATTGCACATGCTCAGTCCACCCTGCAATCGCCACCGTCGGGGGTACTACAGCTTGACGCCTCGGCCAGTGACGACGTGCCCGCCGATGAAATCCGCATCACTTTGTTCTCGGAACGACAGGGCAATGACTCCGCCACCGTTGCACGGCAGTTGAATCAGCAAACGCAGGCAGCGCTTGACACGTCAAGGTCGCAGTCATCCGTCAAGGTCAGCACCGGCTCGTTTTCCATTTCCCCATCGACTGATCGTGACGGCAAAATTGTCGCCTGGCGGGGACGAAGCGAATTGATATTGGAATCCCAAGACTTTGCCGCGGCATCAAAGCTCGCGGGTGATCTCGGTGACCAGATGCAGGTTGCAGATGTGTCGTTCTCTTTGTCGCGCACCAAGCGGCAGCAAGCCGAATCCCGACTGACGGACGTCGCCATCGCTGCATTCCGGCAAAAGGCCGAGGCGGCCGCTAAGGCCTTCGGCTATCACGGGTTCTCGATCCGCGAGGTGCAACTGGGGCATAGTGGCAACATCCGCCAACCGCGTATCGCCATGATGTCGATGGCGGCAGCGCCGATGGCAAAGATGAGTGCGGTACCGGTGGAGGCAGGGACGACCACGGTGACAGTGGACGTCAACGGGAGTGTTCAGATGGTGCCCTGAGCGCTGCGCGGTGAAACGCCAGGCCCTTGACCAGCAGCGCCCATTCCACAATGGTCACGTCAGCCGATGCGGTGGAGCATCGCGCTCCCCGCTGCCCGCTTAAACGGACTGACCCGCAGGAAGGGGCTTATTTCGTTTGAAAGCCCAGATGATCATGCCGATACCGAACAAGATCATCGGGATGGACAACCACTGCCCCATGGACAGACCAAGTGCCAGCAATCCGAGGAAATCATCCGGTTGGCGCGTGAACTCGACCAGGCACCGTGCAATGCCATAACCGACGATGAACACGCCAGTCACCGCGCCCATGGGGCGCGGCTTGCGTGAGAACAGCCACATGACGGCAAACAGGATAAAGCCTTCCAGCGCCATTTCGTACAATTCGGAGGGATGACGCGGCAGCAAGCCGTGGATCGGATAGACCGCGTTCAGCCCTTTCGCTGCCGCCTCGGCCGCGTGGGTCATCATCCATTGACGATCTTCCCCCGCTGCCTGCGGGAACATCATGCCCCATGGCAAGGACGGGCTTGTCACCCGCCCCCATAGCTCACCGTTGATGAAATTGCCGAAACGCCCCGCCGCAATGCCAAGTGGCACGGCCGGCGCCAAATAATCGGTCACTTGCAGCAGCGGGCGCTTCCGGCTCCGGCTGAACAACCACATGGCCAGGGCAACGCCAAGGAACCCACCGTGGAATGACATGCCGCCCTCCCACACCCGAAAAATCGCGGCGGGGTTCGCGAAATAATAATCAGCCTTGTAGAACAAGATATAGCCGATCCGGCCGCCGAGGATCACTCCCAACACTGCATAGAACAGCAGATCGTCGATGTCGCGCTTATCCCATCCCTGGGACGCTATTTGCGGCTGCTTCAGACGAAGCCGCAACACGACCACGCCGAGGACGAACGCCAGCAAGTACATCAGGCCATACCAGCGGATTGCCAACGGCCCGAGCTGGATCGCGATTGGATTGAAATCAGGATGAAGCAGCATAGCAGCCTTCGTCAGGGTAAGAATCGTGTCCGGGGTGGCATCGATGAGATGGATGGCTCGGCAAGCGCCGCCTTATTGCTGACGTTCAGCCGACAACACCTTGCAATTGTCCGCTTTTGACGCAATTTCGACGGAATCACATCCCGGGCACCCGATAATAGCCCGTTATGATGTCATAAAACCCTCATCCAGGGCGGTCGAACGCATGCGGCACGTTCCCCGTCGGCGATCCGGCGGGGTATCCGCGACCGGGAACACGCGAAAGGACATCGCGCTATCCAAGCGCGACAGACAAGACATGCAGACGCCAGGGCCGAGGGGCAATGAGCGGTCGATATCGATCGCGCGTAAATGCTCGTCCAATGGATGCGCGAAAAATTGCACTGGACTATGGGTTGACCAGTGATTACTCTGGCGCGCTGCAGCCGTTCATTCGTAACGCCGCAGCGCTGGCGCTGGCTTAAAGGCGGCATGGCCCGGGGTACGACGTGGCAATATGATCGCGATTCGGCCCTCCGTGTCGATCGCGGCAACCGGGCGGTCGGCATTTGGGTAATACGGGGCCATCTGCATCCCAACGCTGTCGACGCATTCATCGAACGCGCCATCACCATGCCTGACGAGGATGCGGGCTTGCAAGGCGGGCAATCGGAACCACTTATGTCATCAAAGAAGAAGAAAGCCAAGAAAGCGAAGGATCGAAAGCACGACGTCAAGGCCCCGTCCACACGCAGTGGCAAGAAGAAGGTGACCGGTGACGCCGTATCGACGGTGCTGGCGTCAAATGCGCCGACCCGGATCGCCATGCCGGCGCAGCCTTCCGTTCCGCGCCGGACTTCGCGCGCCACAGCGTCCAAGAAGCCAGCGACCTACCCCGCCGACATGCCACCGGCCATAGAAAGCGACAGTGCGTTGGCATCATCACCGTCGCGTCGTGCCGCCGTGCTGGTGCTCGCGACCGGTGGGACCATCGCCAGCAGCGCCGCATCGGCCACCGAAACCGCCAGCTACACGGTTGGCGTGGGCATCGACACGCTGCTGGAAACCATTCCGGAGCTGGCAGACGTGGCGAACGTCAGCTATGAGCAATTCGCCAATGTGTCCAGCAAGGACCTCGGCGATGCGCAGTTGACGCAGCTCGTGCAACGGATTGATGGCGCATTGGCCGATCCGGAGCTGGACGGCGTGGTCATCACGCATGGCACGGACACGCTAGAGGAGACGGCCTTCTTGCTTGCATTGACGGTGCGATCACCAAAACCGGTGGTATTGGTGGGCGCCATGCGTCCTGCTACAGCGGTCAGCGCCGACGGACCAATGAACCTGCTGCAGGGCGTATCATTGGCTGCCAGTCCTCACGCCGCAGGACGAGGACCGATGATCGTGCTGGCCGACCGCATTGGCTCGGCGTTCTATACGACCAAGCGGCACGCGAACCAGACCGACGCCTTCGATGGTGGCGAGGCGGGGTATCTCGGCTACTTTATCGGCCTGCGCCCTCACTTCTTCTTTGAAGCGGCGCGGCCGGCCGGTCTGGTGACCTTTAACCTCGACGCATTGCCGCCACTGCCGCGCGTCGACATTCTCTATGGCCATCAAGGCATGAGCACCGATCTTATCGATGCGGCTGTCCAAGGCGGCGCGGCTGGCTTGGTGATTGCCTGCGTGGGGAACGGCTCGCTGCCAAACACCTGGAAGCCGCGCGTAGCGGCATTGATCGATGCCGGCGTGCCGGTGGTACGCACCACACGAACCGGCGGCGGACATGTAACGCCGCATGCGGAAGGGCTACCCGCCGGACGGTTGAACCCGCAAAAAGCGCGGGTATTGCTGCGGTTGCTGCTAGCGGCCGATGTGCCTACGCAGCAGATCGCGGCAGCGCTGCTGGGGTGATGGGGTAGCAAAAGTGCCGCTTTGCATCGGCAGCGCAACCTCGTACAGCGACTTGAAGACGGTACTGGACCGCTGTGCTGCCCGCCTTTTGACGCCATCAAAACCTTGATCGGGCTTTCACAGAAGTCTCAGGCAGTGCCGTGGCTGAACATGCCTACTCTTGCGAAGCAACGACGTTTTTCGCCAGTTGAAAAACGTCCTCTAGCATCAACAGTTCGAGTGCGCCCTTCTCGATTACCACCGGCTGCGATTTGTCTTGCGCGAGGCGAACAAAGTGATCCCAAAAAGAAGCGGGAACCGTCGGAGCGTTGTTTACGGTGATGGGTGCGGCGGTCGAGGCAGTCACTAATCGTTACCTCCTTCAGTCCCCGGGAAAGCATCAGGGTAAAAGTCCTTGTAGACGTTCTTTATCTGCTCATCACGCATGCCCAGAACCTGCACCAGCACCGCGCTGAACATGCACGGGACAACGGCCAGGATAATGAGCAGGCCCAGGACCGCCATGGCGTAGCTCACGCCTAACACCCCTGAAAACGCGCCAACAACCAAGGTCCCAAACGGAATGACCATCCCGGAGATGAAAGACGTCGCCGAACCAATCCGGTTTCTGTAATGGTCTGGTGTGGCCAGCATCCGCACGGTGGACGTATTGACTGTGACCATGACCAGACCGATACCGCCGATGAACAGCAGCAGTACCGTCACGCTGGCGAACCACCGCGGCTCGGTGTGGAAGAAATCGCTAAAGATGCCGCAGGCAGACATGGTGAACCCCACCAGCAGGAATCCTCCGAACACCACGTTTGGTCGGCCCCGGCGATGGTTGGCGCACTTGACCAGTGACAGGCTACCCACCAGTAATCCCACTGCAAACGCCGCTTCAGTAACAGCAATCAACCATAAGTCTGACCTTGCCTCGAAACGACGTACAGCAGAAACGTTAGATAATCTGTTGAACGGAGGTCGAGATGGGCGAAAAGACTGTACCGAATCGTCGCTACACGGAGGAGTTCCGAACGCAAGCGGTAAGGCTGGCAAATTCTGTCGGGCATAACGAGGCGGCGCGTCGCCTTGGGGTACCGGTTGCGACGATCGGCAACTGGGCGCGTCAGCAGCAGCGTGCAGGGGCTGCGTCAGGGACTAGCATACCAACGCTGGCGAGTCGCGCCAAGCCAGGTGTATCGGAACTGGAAGCCGAGATCAGTCGGCTTGGCAAAGAGTTGGCGAGCGCGAAACTCGATGTGGAGATCCTCTCAAAAGCGACGGCATGCTTCGCGAAGGGGTCGCGGTGAAGTATGCATGGATCGACGCTAACCGCGACCAATACGATGTCAGCCGGCTATGTCGGGTGTTGAGCGTCTCGCGCAGCGGATACTGCCAATGGCGTGTGCGAGCGCCTAGTAAAAGCGCACGGCGACGTGCCGCGCTGGATGCGAAAATAGCGGCGCTACACGCGAGAAGTCGCGTCACCTACGGTCGCCCCAGGCTGGTGAAAGAGCTGGCCGCAAGCGGCATAAAAACGAGTGCTGAGCGAGTGCGTAGAAGCCTTGTGCGTCAGGGGCGAAGGCCCGTGTACAAGAGAGCATGGAAAGTAACGACGGACTCGGCCCACCGGCTGCCCGTGGCACCTAATGTACTGGCACGCCGATTTGATGGTTGGGATATGAATCAGGCTTGGGCAACGGACATAACGTACCTGCCCACAAGCGAGGGCTGGTTATATCTGGCCGCTGTATTGGACTTGGGAAGTCGGAGGATAGTCGGCTGGTCGATGTCCGAGCATATCGACGCCGAGCTTGTTTGCAATGCGCTGCGTGCGGCATACTGGCAGCGTCGTCCCGGTGCGGGGCTGATTCTGCATTCCGATAGCGGGAGCCACTACGCAAGCTGGCGTTATCGGGAGTTAGCGCAACGATGTCGATGAGTCGGCGAGCAAACGCGTGGGACAATGCGGCGATGGAAAGCTTCTTCAAGACGTTAAAAGTGGAGCAAACGTCGCGACATCGATACGAAACACGGGGGCAAGCAAAGCTGGATGTAGTGGATTGGATTGAAGGCTTCTACAATCGTCAACGCATCCATTCGTCGATTGAATATTGCAGGCCGTGCGATTACGAGGCTATGCAAAAGGCAGCGTGAGTTGCTGTACGTGGAAACGAGGCATGGTCATATTCGTTGCTGGAAATTGCGTGGTCGGTTGGTTCGATAATAGCGAGCACGTGGCTTGCGGCCCGCCAGTCACGTTCTTCGACGTCAGTTTTTGTTGACCTCACGGTTCTTTTTGCAATGGCTGTATTGTTAGCTTTGGTTCCAGTTACAACAATGTTGGTGCTTTTGGCAGCGATACATTGGCTGTTAGGTATCGCCTTTTCCATCGTGCGAATGAGAGGAGAAGCGCGATTTCTAATACTCGCGCCTCAGGCATCACTTGGCCATTCGCGCGGCACCGCGAATATGCTGACGCAAGGCGCGGCTCTTTTCGCGTTTTCGCTTCCGATAAGTTTAGGACAGCAGAGCTTGCCACTGGTGTATTACTGCGCGGCGGCGCTGATTGCCTCTGCGACGTTAGGAATAGGTCTTGTGTTCATAACGAGGTCTTGACAACGAAAGGCCGTAGCGCATTCAAAAACCAAGCGCCGTTCACAGCCAACCTCAACCCTGGGCGCCCGTCCGCAATTATCTACTTCTTCAATTAATGACCCGCTCTCCAACCGGGTGTAGCGTCGTGGCGTTCCGTCGACTGCGTCGCATCAGTGCTTGCGACTGCTTTCGCCGCCACGGCCATCTGATCGGAAGGCAGCGAGGCAATTTCAATTTTGCCCAATGAGATGATAATGGCAGCCAGCAATAGCGCGAGAGCAAATACGGCGAAGGTGATCCACGCACTCGAATTAAACGTCGCGATCGCACCAACGATCACAGGGCCGAGAATACCGCCGACGCGATTCAACCCCACGGCAACCCCCATCCCGGTGCCGCGGACTTCCGTGCGATAGCTCATGGCCTGATAGTTATTCAACACGGCCTGCGCACCGAAAATGAAGAACCCCGTGGCCGCCACCATTGGCAGGACAAAGCCGTGGCCCAACGCAAAACCTAGAGCACCCATTGACACCGCAGCCATCACATAGCCAATAATCATGGCGCGGATACGGCTTCCCAAGCGATCGGCAAGCCATCCCATGCCGATACCGCCGAACACGGAAGCGATCATCGTCAGCGTGCCGTAACCGAATGCGGAGTTCACCCCGGCGCCACTTGCAATCACCAGAGACGGGAGCCAGCCCGTTAGCCCATGGATACAAAAGAGACTCAGAAACCCCACGAGCCAATGGACGATAGTATTGCGGCGATATAGCGGAGACAGCAAATCCGTAATCGAGCCAATCCGGCTAATAGGATTAATAACCGAGAACTCCGCATTGGCGTAAGAATCCTTACGATCCGGCCTCGCGATAGTCAGCCATTTACGCACGCGCTCTGGATTGTTGTGAAGCAGCAGATACTGAATCGACTCTGGCAGCCAAGCCGTTGCGGCGAGCGCGACCAGTGCCGACAATCCCCCGATATAATAAAGAGACTGCCAACCGAACCGATGCGTCAAGGTGATGCCGGCAATGCCTGCAAAAATGCCGCCAGCCGAAAAGCCAAACTGAAAAACCCACGTGGCATAGGTATTCGCTTGTTTGCGCGGCGCCCATTCATTGATGCACGTCAAGGCCAGCGGGGTAACCATCCCCAGCGCCGTGCCTAAAACGAGTCGCGCAATGGCAAACTCGATTGCACCGCTTACCATCGTGGCGAGTATAAGGCTTGCTACAGTAAGCAGCCACAGCGCCAGGATCATGATCTTGCGGCGACCAAATCGGTCCGAAAGCAGTCCTTGCAATACGGATCCGATCGATAAACCGGCAATGCCGCTCGATAACATGATGCCGATCAATGTCGCGGACGGATGCCATGTTTGGCGTACCAGCGGAATGACATACGCGGCATTGAAAAGATCATAGCCATCGAAAAACATGATGAAGGCTACAAGTATTGCAAACTTGTAGTGAAAGACACCTATGGGCGCTTGAGCAAGCTCTTCGCGCGCGTTGATTAAAGCCATTTGTCTCCTCCTCGGGAGCGGTTCCTCTCGCGGCGTCTGCGCGCCGCTCGTGAAAGGCTAACTACATAACGGATGACAGCGCTTCAAGCATGGGTACCAGTTCGTTCGGATGCTCGGCAACGCCATAAACGTAGTGGTCAGGGCGTACAATCGCCGCAGTGCAGGCATGCTTGGCAAACCAGTTTTCCAAGACACGATCCAGCTCAACGACGCGACGCGTTTCACCCTCCACCTCGACCGATACCTTTTCACGTTCCTTGCATACTTGCGCGATTCGAATATGCCTTTGCGAGAGCAACGTACGCAGTGACGCCGGCAATGGTTCATCGTTCGCAAGCACCACCCGCCATCCGTCCCCAATCACCGTGTCAAAAAGTGCCGTCTTGCCTTCGTGCCGGATACGCGGTTGCGGGAACAAGGTGCCGTTCGCCAAGTGATCCGTCGTTGATAGCAGGCCAGCTTGCAGCGGTGGCACGATTTCCTGACGCGTCACCGTCTTGATCACCCCTCCCGCTTCTTCCAGCAGCCTCGCATCCCTTAGGCGGGCTTTTTCAAGATCACGTTCGCAAATAACCTGCCCCAACGCCTTGATCCGCGAAGTGAGCGTTCGAACATGCGTACTGCGCTCGATCTGATAGGAATCCAGCAAGGTATCTCGTGCCTCGCCTCGAATGACCTGCTTGAGCTTCCAGCACAGGTTGACCACGTCCCGTACGCCCTGGCACATGCCCTGACCAATAAAGGGCGGCTGCTGATGCGCTGCATCACCGGCGATAAAGACATTGCCCTTACGCCATTCCTTCGCCACCAGCGCATGGAATCGGTAGCTGGCCGCACGCCACAGTACGCCGTCTTCAGGCGCCAGCCACCGGGATAGCAACTGCCACACCTGTGCCTCTTGCTGCATGTGTTTCGGATCCTCATCCTCTTGCAGCATGATCTCCCAACGACGATGACGACCCGGCCCGACGATGTACGTCGCAGGACGGCTCGGCTCACAGTATTGGACCGCCGTCGAAGGTAGTTTTGCCAGCCCCGATTCATTGACCATCATGTCGATGACAAGCCAGGGTTCGTCAAAGACCAGATCTTCGTAGCGAATGCCCAATTGATTCCGGACCGTGCTGGATGCGCCATCGCAACCGATCATGTACTCCGCCGTCACCGTGCGCTCGACCCCGGTATCGTCTCGTAAATGCGCGGTGATTTTTTCATGCGTTCGGCCACCGCTTGCTGTGCCAGGGCGAGTGCCAACGTCGTCGCCCGCGTGGTCAATGGCGGCATCCTGCCCGCGATCAAATTCGACCAGCCGAGTCCCCAGGGCGATCTCGACATTCGGCTTTTTCGCCGCATGCGCTCTCAACGCAGCTTCGACGGGCGGCTGCGTGAAGACCATCGTGGGGATATAACCTAATGGATAGGGCTCCGGAACTTGATGGATACGTTTGATCAATTGCCCATCAACGCCATAAAACTCCGACGGTGGAAAGACTGCGATATGCTCCGCGATCTCGTCCACAATGCCGATCTCCTGAAAAACACGCATGATTTCATGATCGACCGCAATGGCACGCGGTTTTTCATAAACCGTCCGGCTAGCGTCGATGCAAAGAATTCTCAGACCAGCCGCACCCAGCAGATTCGCCGCCACCGCGCCGGAAGGACCGAATCCGACAATCAAAACGTCATAATGGGCATTCATTTCTTTCACCGGGCCAGGCTTTCATCCTGCACATTGTTCTGCAGAAGGCCGATTCGTTCGACTTCGACTTCAACACGGTCTCCGTCCTTCATAAAGACCGGAGGTTTGCGAGCCCAGCCCACGCCTGCCGGCGTTCCCATGGCAATCACATCACCGGGTTCCAGTGTCAGACATTCGGTTAGCAGCTCGATTGTTTCCGCGACGCCCCAGATCATGTCGGACGTACTCGCGCGTTGCATCACTTCGCCATTCAACCTCAGTTCGACCGCGAGACCTTCCGCGCCAAGCGGCAGTTCATCCGCTGTCACCACATAGGGACCAAACGCTCCCGTGTTATCGAAATTCTTGCCAATCGTCCATTGCGATGTACGCTTTTGATAGTCACGCACCGATGCGTCATTGAAGCAGGCGTAACCGAAAACATGGCTTAACGCATCTTCGCGCTTGACATGACGCGCACGCTTGCCGATGACTACCATGACTTCGGCTTCGTAATCCAGCTTGTCGGAGACTTGCGGACGAATGATCGGATCGCCGTGCGCGATCAACGAGCTGGCGCCGCGGAAGAAGATCAGGGGATAAACCGGCTTATCGTTGCCGCCTTCCTTGGCGTGATCATAGAAATTATGACCCAGACACACCACCTTGCCTGGCGCCGGGATCGCGGGACCCAACTTCACTGAACCGTACGGCACGCGATGATCAGCGGCCGAGGCGACAGCGCGCTTCGCGGCAGCGACGAGGTCAACGCCAGCGAGCAATGCCTGGCGCAAATCGGCAGGCACTGTGCTATCGAACCGAGCAAGATCAATGACCTCATCACCGTCCAATACACCCAGACGGTATCCGTCGTTCGATTTGAATGTCAGCAGCTTCATGGTGCATTTCCCTCTTTTTCGCGATGCTCTTCAGTGATGGAACCTGGCCAACGCACGGCGGCAATTCACCAGGCGGTGCGCGTTATCGCGCGAAAAAAATCGTCTTTTGGGCTGTTTTCAAGCGGGCCGACGGCGGCTGTCCAATGCCCCATTGATCAATTCGCCCTGGCGGCCATGTCCAGTCGTCCGGGCCACCTGTCTTGTAGCTATCGTCAACCTGCTCGACCTCGGCGGTATATTCGATGACGAAATCAAACGGCCCCAGAAAATAGGCGAATGCGTTGTTACCCGGCCCGTGTCGCCCGACACCCCATTCGATGGGATAGCCGGCATCACGCATGCGTCCGCCGCCACGCATCACGGAATCCAGATCAGGCATCAGGAAGGCAATGTGATTCAGACTGTTCTCTTGCGAGTCGGCAAGCGCGATGCTGTGATGGTCCGTACTGCATCGCATGAACGCCATGATTCGCGTGCGATCAGATAGACGAAAACCCAATGCTTTCTCAAAAAACTGCTGCGCGACGGCGACGTTTTCGCTGTTGAGTACGACGTGCGTGATTTTGACGGGACGGTCTTTCACCGCATCGATATCGGTATGCCGGATATCGCCATACACGAAACGCAGGATGCGTCCTTGCGGATCGGCTGCCACGAGTTCGCGTCCCTTTTCCGGACCGGTTACGTCCGACGGACCCGCCAAGATCGTTCCGCCGGACTCGGGGATCGTTCGTGCCAGCTCCGACAACGCTTCCAACGACGCAACATTAAAAACGACCGCCCGTACTTCCGAACGTGGCGCACGATGCAGCGAGAGTATGTGATGTGCAGGGCCCGTACCACGGAGGTACACAACGTCGTCGGTCTGCGCAACGACATCCAGATGCCATGTCTCGGTATAGAAACGCGTGGCCGCCGATATATCCGGCACACCAATGTCAATACCGCGCAAGGCGGTAACAAACGGATAGGTCATATCTCGCTCCCAGCATGAAGACCAAGGAATATTTCAGCATTGCGATATAGAAGAAGATCGCGTAGATGCTGGTCGGCACTCGCGGCTTCAACCCGCGCACGCGGGTCGTTTTCGCGGAAAGCGAAGGGGTAGTCCGTGCCGATCATTAACTGCGTCGAACCAAACAGGTCGATCAAATGGCGCAACGTCGCATCGTCAAAAACAAGCGTGTCGTAAAAAAATTGGCGCGCCTGAACAGCAGGCGCCGTATGCATGCTGTCATTCAAGACTCCGAATACGCGATACGCCTGATCTAATCGCGGAAGAAGCGAGCCCAACGTTCCTCCGCCGTGGCTAAACGCGATGCGTAGTTTCGGAAATTTCGTCAATACATTGGTGCAGATAACCGATGCTGCCGCCAAGCCGACGTCGGTAGGATAGGCCAGGGCCTGCAGCAAAGGTTTAGGCCCGATCAATCGGTCTTGCCCGGTGGGTTTGAGCGCATGCACGAAAACCGCCGCACCCAACGCTTCCGCCGCTTCAAAAAAAGGCGCAAATCGCAAGTCGCCGATAGGTACGCCGTTCACATTACTTCCCACCTCTACACCCGCAAATACATTACTCCGCATGAGATGGGTCAGTTCGCGAATGGCCAGATCAACATCCTGCAACGGTATGGTGCCCAATCCGATCATGCGTCCGTCGCTTGCAGCCACCATGTCGCCGATCTGATCATTCAGATAGCGTGACAGGACCTGAGCGTCGTTTTTATCCATCCAGTAAGACAATAGCTCGGGCATGGGAGAAACGGCCTGAAGGCCAATACCCTGTGCGTCCATATCAAGACGCCGTTTCTCACCATCCCAGCAAAGGTCGGACACGGTCCGATAGACCTTCTCCTTGATCATGACGTGCCGATGACAGGCGTCCGCGGGCGCCATCGACGGCCAGTCAACGGGAATCTTTGTTCCGATATAAGCGGGGAAATCCGACGGCACGAAATGGGTGTGGATATCCACGCCGCCCATCGCACACCGACATTGGGCCGCTAGCGGGCGTCCTTGCATATCAATGCGCTCCGTCAAGGACTTCCGCCAGGGCAGTCAAGCAGATCTGCTCATCCTGGTCGCCTGTACCGCCACTGGCGCCTACCGCGCCGATAATCGCACCGTCGCCATCTTTAATGAGCACGGCACCGGTCTGCGGAATAAACTTCCCCTTGCCTGTCGCCATCAGCGCATTGAAGAAGCCTGGATTGTCTTTGGCGCGCCCCACCAGATCCCGCGTCGGCACGCTCATTGCAGCACTTGTCCAGGCCTTTCCAAGCGCAATGTCAACGCGGATCATCGTCGCGCCATCTTCCCTTTGAAGCGTCACCACATGACCGGCGGCGTCCACCACAACCACCGCCATGGGCGCAAACTTTTGCATGCGCGCGGCGGCAATGGCCGCGTCGGTAATCTTGCTTGCCAAGGTAAGCGTTAAAGCGGGCATGTCCTACTCCACGTTGCAATCGGTCTTGCATCTCTCAAGATATACAAAATTGTAGTTCATATGATTTTGTATATAAAATAGGGAAAACCCGTGTTTTGGCGCTATTCGCCCCTCTTCCCTGATAAGCTATACTTGTCCTTACGAAATTATTCGGATCGTTCTTGTTCCTCTCCAGGTCAGCCATGTCTTCTCCTTCTTTGCCGCAGCCTGCAGGTGCAGCGCAAGGCCAAACGACACCGTCTTTTGCTACCCTGGCAACCAATCTCTATGATCGGATGCGAGCCGATTTGCTCGACGGCAAATTGACGCCTGGCAGGAAGTTGGAAATAGAGAACCTCAGCGAGCAGTACCAATCAGGGCAGACGCCGATCCGGGAGGCGTTGAATCGCCTGACATCCGACGGCTTGGTGGAACGGCGTGACCGGAGGGGCTTTGTCGTGGCCGGTGTCAGCGCAGCCGATCTTCGAGAGATAACGAAAACGCGATGCTGGTTGGAAGAAATCGCGATCCGCGAAGGGTTTGCCGCGAACTCTCCAGAATGGGAGGAGCAAGTGGTATTGGCTTATCACCGATTGTCGAAGGTGGTACGGTCTCTTTCTGAAGTGGAATACCAGGAAAATCCCGAGTGGGAGCGGCTGCATCGTGCTTTTCATCGATGCCTGATCAGTGGTTGCGGATCGCGCTGGCTAATCAATTTCTGCGACCAGTTGGGCGATCAACTGTATCGTTATCGCCAGCTTGCCGTCCGGCGTGTCTATCCAAAACGGCACGAGCGGGAAGAACACAAAGCCATGCTCGATGCGCTCGTCGAAGGCGATGTGGATAGGGTCGTTGGATTGTTGAGGGCGCATTACGAAACCACTGCCGAGATCATTCTCGCGGACGCCGAACTTTTTCCCGGAGAAGGCGCGACTGTCTCCGATTAAGACCTCGGCAACTTCCATCCTCTTCCGTACTTTCCGCCTGGCTGCCTCGTAGCGCCGCCAAACACCTGTTGCACGGTTACCTTCATCACGTGGCATTTCCAGTGAAAGCCACCGCTCGCTTTCTCGATCGCGATGCCGGCCTCCAAAAGGCCGGACCGCACTTGCCTCGCGTGCGTCCACATATCAATCAAATGCGCGTATGCGCCTTGTTGCGAGCGCTTGCAGGCTTTGCATCGGATCGCCATGCCTTGCTCGTAAATGACCGCGATGAACTCGCACCACGCAGGTTTACCCGCAGTGTGCGTTTCGCTACATTTTCTACTTTTTGTACAGGAATAATAGTTTCCTCCTATTTTGTATATCTTTAATTTTCATTACGCTCCGCAGACACTTCTATAAAAACCTGAGCTTCAGGCTCGACTGTGGGGACCATTGTGAAAAGATTGAAGTTAGCTGTAGCGCTGGCGGCGAGTGCCTGGGCATCGATGTCTTACGCGCAATCGAACGTCACCTTGTATGGCATCATCGACGCCGCCATCCAGGTGGGGCGTACTGGAGGAACAACCACAACGCGGCTGGATTCAAGTGGCGTCGCGCCATCTCGCTGGGGCTTGCAGGGCAGCGAAGATCTGGGAGGTGGCTTGTCTGCGGTCTTCCGGCTGGAAAATGGCTTTAATACCAATAACGGGACGATTGCCGGCAACGGTGCGGAATTCAATCGGGAAGCGTGGGTCGGCTTACGGGGGAAATTCGGTCAGGTGCAGTTGGGCAACAACTACACCCCGCTTTTCACTACCTACGTAAACTATTCGATGGGGGAGCTGAATACCCTTGGATGGGGTAATGCCACCAATAATTTTGCGTTTGTACCCTCTGCCAGAACTGCAAACTCGGTGCGCTTCGTTAGCGCACCGATTGGTGGGGCATTGGTGAGGTTGCTGTACGCGCGTGGCACAAATGGCACCGCCGGCCAACCGCCCTCGCTAGGCGATACCTTGTCTGCCGGCGTCAATTACGTACATGGCAATTTTTCAGCAGACGCGGACTATCTGCAGCAGCGCTTTGCACAAACCGCCGTTGTGACCCAGAACAGCCCGGTGGCAACCGGACGTTACTATCTTTTCGCGGCGTCTTACGACTGGGGACGCGTCAAGGCGGCCGCGCTGTATCAAATGCACCGCAATGCCACTGGCGTCACCGCGGCAGTCAATAGCACCTATGCAAATCCCAACCACGATTTCTACGAGGTTAATTTCCTTGTCCGAGATATAGCCCATGGGACGGTTTTGGTCAGCGTGGGACAGTATCGCCTGAGCGCTGGGAGTAGCGGTGATGCCTCATCCTATGCGGTGCGTTATGACTATCGTCTGTCGAGGCGAACCGGCCTATACGCAGGGGTTTCCGAAATTCGCAATCACAGTGCCGCTACGTTCTCTATGAATGACGCTTCCGGTGCAGGCATTCCCGTCAAGGCAGGTGGAAACTTGACCGCATTCATCGCGGGTATCGTGCATAAATTCTAAGCGTTATCCGGGGAGGTGCGTGCAATGCTGAACACGAACCTGCTTCGATGCTTTTTAGCGGTTTTGGAGCATCGCACAATGACCTCCGCGGCACTGGCGTTATGCATCACCCAGCCAGCACTATCAAAGAGTTTGAGTCGCCTCGAGAGCGAACTCGGTGTACCCCTTTTTTATCGCACTCCTGATGGGACGGTCCCGACACAGTTCGGTATCACGCTCGCCAATCGTGCGCGATTTATCGAACTGGAGTCACAACGTGCGCGCGCGGAACTAAAGTCACTACAAGAAGGGGGCGTTGGCTGGCAGACCATTGGGACCGGGCCACGCTAAATAGAAGGGAAGGCCCACCGGCTTTCGGCGTCGCCCTTTCCCGCCATCCGCCAACGAATCACGCGGCGACGTGATTGGTCAACGGGTAGCCACGGTCACGATAGAAGCGGTATCGATCACGGCCGGCGGTCACGGCTTCCGGCGCCGCACCCACGATCTCCAGCAAGCGCTCGAAACGCGCGAAGTCATCGGGCACGGCCGCACCCAAATTCACGAGCACTGCATGATGTGGTGCCCTGGCAGGCTCCGTGCTCAACACCACCGGCGTCTGCGCCGCCAGTGGACTGTCCACGCCACAATGTGGAATGAAGTCCAATGGCGAGAACGTCCACAAGGCCGTATCAAACGCCGCCAGCGTGCCCGGCTCCGCTACGACGACAATCTGTTGACCGGCCCCGTACGCCTTGCGCACCAGCCGACAGGCATAGCCAATCTGGTCCGGCACCCCGGTGTGAAAATCGATACGCGTCATAAGCCGGCCCCGACGATGTACGCGCGGCGGTGGTTACGGAGACGTTCCGCGAACAACATGGCGCTCAGGCCGCGCTCGCGGCCTTGACGGCGGGCTTGCGCCCAGGCGCCTTGCGCGCCGCCGGTCCGGCGCCGGTGACACGCGTGGTGCCAGCTTTCCGGGCAGCGGGCTTGCCTGCTTTCGCCGCCTCGTCCACCAACGTGGTTGCGGGTCCGTCCGCCCGTTCGCACAGGAATTGCACCAGTAGCGGAACCGGACGGCCAGTCGCGCCCTTTGCCGCACCGCTCTTCCATGCCGTACCGGCAATATCCAGATGCGCCCATGGATACGCCTTCGCGAAGCGTGCCAGGAAGCATGCCGCCGTCACGCTGCCGGCAGGACGGCCGCCGATATTCGCCATGTCCGCGAAATTCGACTTCAACTGGTCCTGGTAGGCATCGTCGAGCGGCATCCGCCATGCGGCGTCCGCGGCGATCTTGGACGCGTCCAGCAATTGCGCCGCCAGCGCGTCGTCGGTCGCGTACAGGCCGGAGTTGTGGTGGCCGAGTGCGATGATGCAGGCACCCGTCAGCGTGGCGATGTCGACCACGGCGGCCGGCTTGAAGCGCTCGGCGTAGGTCAGCGCATCGCACAGGATCAAGCGCCCTTCGGCGTCTGTGTTCAACACCTCGATCGTCTGACCCGACATGCTGGTGACGATGTCACCCGGCTTCAGCGCATTGCCACCGGGCATGTTCTCGCAGGTCGGAATGATGCCGACGACATTCAGCTTCAGCTTCATCTCGGCAACGGCGCGCATCGTGCCAAGCACGGTGCCGGCACCGCACATGTCGTATTTCATCTCGTCCATCGCCTCGCCCGGCTTCAACGAGATGCCGCCCGTATCGAACGTGATCCCCTTCCCCACCAGCACCACTGGGGCATCCTTCGCACCGCCGCCGTTATGACGAAGCACGATGAATTGTGGCGGCTCGACGGACGCCTTGGCCACGGACAGGAACGAACCCATGCGCAGCGCCTCGATCTGCTTGCGCTCCAGCACCTCGACCTTCAGCTTCCAATCGTGCGCCAGCTTGCGCGCGGTGTCGGCCAGAAAGCGCGGCGTGCAGAAATTCGGGGCTTCATTGCCGAGATCGCGAGTCAGGTCCATCCCGTTAGACAACGCCACACCCGCCTGGAGCGCCGTCCTCAGGGTCTTGTCCTCACCGGCGTTGACGCTGAACAGCACTTTCTTAAGCGTTCGCGCGGGGGGTGCGTCGGCACGCGACCGACGACCGGCAAAGCGATAGCTGGCCTCGCGCAGGCTGACGATCGCCGTGCGCAGCGCCCATGCCGCGTCGCGCTCCGGCACGGGCAGTTGCGCCAGCGTGTGCAAGACGTGCGCGGCCTTGGCCGACGCCAAGGCACGGCCGACGGCGCGGGTCGCCTCCAAATAGGCTTTGGCGCCAAAGGCGTCCGGCTTGCCAAGGCCCACCGCCAGCACGCGCGGCGCGGGCCCCTCGGCGTCGCAGTGCAACAGCAACGTCGCACCGACGCGGCCTTCCATGTCCCCGGTCTTCAGCAAGCGCGCCAACAGGCCGTCAGTCGCGGCATCGACATACGCGGCGGCTGGGCTCAAAGCAGCATGACCGGTCGCCTCGAATACGCCGACCACGATACAATCGGTCTTTGTACCCGTAACGCCGTCGGCGGTGCCGGCCGTCTTGGTCCATCCGAAGGCTTTTATGCTAAAGTCCATCGCGCTCATTCCTGGTGACAGTTCAAGCGCGATTATCCGCTATTTTCCGCCTAACGGCAGCGAGCGGCAGTTGAACGTGTTCCAGGCCTGCGCGTCATGCTCCCCTGACGCGGTGTACGGAACCCGCTAACGTGATGCGTGTAATGCGTCGAAACAAGTCCGCCAGCGCTATCAGGACCTCCTTCGCGCTATCCTGCTGAGCGGATCGCGTGTTTCCGGCGCTCTCTCATTCT
Source organism: Robbsia andropogonis (assembly GCF_000970345.1). Taxonomy (GTDB): domain Bacteria; phylum Pseudomonadota; class Gammaproteobacteria; order Burkholderiales; family Burkholderiaceae; genus Robbsia; species Robbsia andropogonis. The sequence goes on from NZ_LAQU01000001.1 coordinate 42,007, forward strand.
GACAACATGATTTTTCAACGTTCACTGCAGCGTGAACTCGCGGCAACCGCCGGCGCCGTCTTCATGGTGCTGGTGACCATCATGCTGACGACAATGATGATCCGGGTGATCGGATCGGCCGCCGTCGGCAAGATCGACCCTCACGACGTCCTGGTATTGATCGGCCTGACAATGGTCGGCTACCTCGCCGTGATGATGATCGTCACCCTTTTCGTCTCCATCCTGGTCGTGCTGACGCGCTGGTATCGGGATTCCGAGATGGTTGTGTGGCAGGCATCCGGACTGAGCCTGACGGCACTGATACCGCCGGTCGCGATGTTCTCGGCGCCGATCATCGTTGCCATTGCGTTTTGCTCCTTGGTGGCGTGGCCCTGGGCCAGTAACGAGCAACAGAAGATTACCGCGCGCTTCCAGCAGCGCGACGATCTCTCGTTGATCCTGGCCGGACAGTTTCGCGAGTCGGCCACCAATCACCGGGTGTTTTTCGTCGAAAAACTCTCCGCCGATCAAGCCCAGGTGCAGAACGTCTTCGTCACCAGCACCGAGAACGGAAAATTGTTCGTCGTCGTGTCGAAGCAAGGACAGATCGAGACCCAACCGAACGGCGATCGCTTTGTCGTCCTGGAAAATGGCCGCCGATACGACGGCGAGCCCGGACATGCCAATTTCCGCGTAGTCGAGTTCAAACGCTACGGGGTAAAAATGGACGACAAACCGACCGTGGACACGCAATCCACGCGCGGCACGCCGTCGTTGGCGCTTCTGCAAAACCCCTCGCCGGATAACTTGGCAGAACTGGCCTGGCGGCTTGGGTTGCCGATGACCGGCATCACCCTGATGCTGCTTGCCATCCCGCTGGCCTATCAGAATCCGCGGCGCGGGCGCACCATTAATATGGTGTTCGCCGTTCTCGTGTACCTGACGTACTCGAACCTGCAGAACCTGATGCAAAACTGGATAGAGCAGCGCAAGATCTCGTTCGCATTCGGCCTGCTGGCACTCCATATCATCGTGGCTTGCCTGGCCTCCTTCCTGTTGTGGCGCCGGATTCAAAACCGCCCCCTCTTCACTCTTCGGCTGCGGCGGGCAAAATAAATGTTACGTACCTACGAACGATACATCGGGAAGCAGATCTACCTGACCTTTGTTTTCATCCTGTTCGCGTTTTCAGGGCTGTTCTTCTTTTTTGACTTGATCAGCCAACTTGATTCGGTCGGCAAGGGAAATTACAGTTTTGCGTATGCGATGCTGACGGTTGCGTTGCAGCAGCCGTCGCATTTCTACGAGATTATCCCGGTCGCGGTCCTGATCAGCGCCATTTATGTCTTAGCCCAGATGGCAGGAACGTCCGAATTCACCATCTTGCGCGCCGCCGGACTATCGCCGCGTCGCGCGCTCGGCACGCTGATGAAGATCGGTGTACCGCTGCTCCTGGTCACGTTCGTGATAGGGGAATTCGTCGGCCCCTACGCCAATCAATTGGCCGAGCAAGTTCGTTTGGGTGCGCTGGGCTCGTCGGTCTCATCCGGCTTCAAATCGGGCGTCTGGCTGAAGGACACGGTGACGGCCAATACGAAGGGCGCGGCGAACGACCAGGCCAGCGTCACGCGTTTCGTCAATGTTGGCAAATTGAATTCGGATTCATCGATCAGCGCGGTCAAGATCTATGAATTCGACTCGCAATACCGGCTGAACAGCATCCGCGAGGCAAAGAGCGGGACGTTCGTTCCGCCAAACCAATGGCAGCTGCATGACGTAACGGAAATGGACCTGCAACGGCTCACGGATGAGCCAGTGGCGGATCTGAATTCCCTCGATCCACTGTACCGGGCGACCGAGAAGGTGCAGCCAGAAATGTTGATGCGCTCCGAACTGACGCCGCGCATTCTGGCGGTGCTGCTGGTACCGCCAGACCAGATGTCGATTTATGCGCTATCGTCGTATATCAGCCATTTGCGCGAAAACAGCCAGGATGCCCAGCGCTACCTTACCGCACTATGGCGGAAAATCTTCTATCCGTTCGCGGTATTCGTGATGCTAACGCTGTCCCTGCCCTTTGCCTATCTGCACAGCCGTGCCGGTGTCGTCGGGATGAAGGTTTTCGGCGGCATCATGCTGGGTATGAGCTTCCAGTTGATCAACACGCTGTTCTCCCATATCGGCAACCTGAATACCTGGCCGGCGCCTCTGACGGCGGCGCTGCCCTCGCTGATCTATTTGGTGATGGGGATGGTCGGCCTTAAATGGATGAATCGAAACTGATGTCACGCCCCGGTATCATCTTGTTTGGTCATGGCGCACGCGACCCGCGTTGGGCGGTGCCTTTCGAGCGCCTGGCGCAGCGGTTGCGCGGCGTGCCCGATGCACCACCGGTATCACTGGCCTTTCTGGAATTGATGTCTCCGGATTTGGGGGGCGCGATTGACGCACTGGTCGCCGAAGGGTGCGATACGATCAAGGTCGTGCCGGTGTTTTTCGGCCAGGGCGCCCATTTACGTCGGGATTTGCCCGTGCTGCTGGATCAATGCAGACTGACGCGGCCCAACGTGACCCTCCTCTGCACCCAGGCGGCAGGCGAGGATGACGCGGTGCTGGACGCGCTCGCAGCATACGCGCTACGGGCGTAGCGAGGGTATGTGCGCGCCGCCTCGCAATCGCCTGGCCGCCGGCACCCGCGCTTAGGCAGCCACGCCCTGTTCGTGTTTGGACGCAGCCGATGCTTCGGCTGAAGCCGGCGCCTCGGCCCGTATCGCCCTCTGCCGAAACGCGTCGCCAATCAGCAATGTACAGGGCTGCGACGCGTCGAACCAATCAGCCAGCGCGCCGTCCGCCAGCGCGCGGAGGGTGACGGTAATGCTACGCTCGCGGTTCGTCGAGCACGCTTCAACCACGACCGCTGGCGTGGCGGCATCTCGCCCCGCTTCGATCATTTCCCGTGCGATGTCCGGGGCCTGATCCCGACCCATGTAATACACTAGCGAATCCGCATCGGCACGACGTTGGATCTCATCCGAATCGGCGGCACGGCTGCGCGTGGCCAACACCACGCTGCGGGCGACGCCGCGCAACGTCAGCGAACGCTTCAGGCTGGCTGCGCTGGCCAGTGACGCGGTTACACCCGGCACGACGTCATAATCGATACCGGCGGCCTCAAGCGCCCGCATTTCCTCATCGGCGCGACCAAACAGCATGGGGTCGCCGCCTTTCAGCCGCACGACCACTTGCTCGTCATCCTGCGCTTGTGCCGCATCCACCAACTGCTTGTTGATGAAATGCTGCGCACTCGAATGCCTGCCGCAGCGTTTGCCGACGGCGATCAGACGCGCATTCGGTGCGAGTGCCAGCATGTCCGGTTCGACCAACGCGTCATGCAGCACCACAGACGCACGCGCCAGCAAGCGCGCACCCCGGACCGTAATCAAGTCGGCAGCGCCTGGTCCCGCACCAATCAGATAAACCTTTGCTGTCATCTTTTCCCCCTGCCGGGGATCCTTTGCCGCATTACGCCGCCCATGTTCCCGGACGATGCGTGTGGATTGCATGCCGCCTTGCCTCTATACACCGCGTCGCACTTCCACATTCAAAGGGTCCGGGCAGCGAGGCAATCAGGCACTGTATTGCCGAATCATTCCGGCAGCAACCGTATGATACGTCGCTTCGTCAATCAACACGAACGCTCCCGTCGCCGGATTGCTGTCGTAGGTATCACAGACGATCGGTTTTTGCAGATTCAACGAGATCGCGCCGATATCATTCATCTTCACCGTGACCGCGGCGCCGCTATTGTCCGAAAGGGTATGGTCCAAGGTATGGACATCGAGCGTATGCTTGACCGCCGACACGCGTGCGAATACGGTTGCCGTCGTGTGCTTCAGCAGATACTTGCGCAGCGGCGACAATGGTTCCTCCCCCAGCCAGCAGATATCGGCCTCGAGCTTGCGCGCGACAATACCGCTGCCCTGCTGTTGCGCCGCATCCGCCGTGCTCGACGCCTCCACGAACATGTCGCCGCGCGACACGTCGACATCGGCGGTCAGCCGGACCGTGACACATTGCCCGGCATGCGCCTGCCGTACCGCCGCCGTACCGCCCGGCACCGGTGCGATCAATTCGGCGATCTCGGCCTCGATGCCCCCCGGCAACACGCGAACCTTTTGCCCGACGCTCAGCCCCCCGGATTCAATTCGCCCCATATAGCCGCGGAAGTCATCCGCTTGGGAACCGTCTTGCCGCGCAACCCATTGCACCGGGAAACGCAATGCGCCAAGCCGTTGCGCCACCGGCAGTAGTTCGAGCGTCGACAACAGCGGACCATCGCCATACCACGGCATCTGTTCACTCGGGGTCACGACGTTGTCGCCCTTCAATGCCGATACCGGGACAAATCGCACGTTCCGCAGGCCGAGGCGCCGTGCCAGCGCGGCGTAGGCTTCCCGGATCTTGTCGAAGACACTTTCGCTATAGTCAACGAGATCCATCTTGTTGACAGCGACGATCACGTGCTGGATGCCGAGTAACTTGACAATCGCGCTATGTCGCTTGGTCTGGGCCAGCAAGGTGGTCGTGTCGCCATCGAATGTCACGCGCGTGGCATCGATCAGGACAATGGCCGCGTGGGCCGTAGACGCGCCCGTGACCATGTTGCGCGTGTATTGTTCGTGCCCCGGCGTATCGGCAATGATGAACTTGCGACGACCAGTCGCAAAATAGCGGTAAGCGACATCGATCGTAATGCCTTGCTCGCGCTCAGCCTCCAGGCCGTCCGTCAGTTGCGCGAGGTCGATTTCGTCGCCGACCGTCCGCTTGTTCTTCGCGCGGGCCAGCGCACCGAGCTGATCGCTCAGCACCGCGCGGCTGTCGTACAGCAGCCGGCCGATCAACGTGCTCTTGCCGTCGTCGACGCTGCCGGCGGTGATGAAGCGTAATACGCCAAGGTCGGCCACCGGGCCGTCGCTTGCGTGTGACAGGCCCGCATTCGCCGGATGCCCGGCGTTGAGAGATGGTGTGCTCATAATCGGTCCGCCCCGCTCAGAAATAGCCTTGCTTCTTGCGTTGTTCCATTGCTGCCTCGGATGCCTGGTCGTCCATCCGCGTCGCCCCGCGCTCGGTGACATCGGCCACCGCCGTCTCGGCGACGATCGCCGCGACATCGGTCGCGTCGCTCGCCACAGGGCAAGTGCAGCTAATGTCGCCAACGGTCCGGAAACGCACCAGCGCTTCCTCCGCGACCTCGCCATCGCGCGGCGGCGTCAGCCGGGTAACCGGTACGAGCAGGCCGTTGCGTCGTACGATTTCGCGCGTATGAGCGTAATAGATCGACGGCAACGCCAACCGTTCCCGTCCGATGTATTGCCAGACGTCCAGTTCCGTCCAGTTCGAGATCGGGAACACGCGCAAGTGCTCTCCCTGATGCAGCCGTGCGTTATACACACTCCACAACTCGGGGCGTTGCGCCTTCGGGTCCCATTGACCGAATTCGTCGCGGAACGAGAAGATGCGTTCCTTCGCGCGTGCCTTCTCCTCATCACGACGGGCTCCGCCGATCAATGCGTCGAACTGGTGCGCCGCGATGGTTTCCAGCAGCGTGACCGCCTGTGCTCCGTTGCGCGAGTCCGTTTCACGCCGCAGACGCACCGTGCCACGGCGGATCGAATCCTCCACGTGCCCGACGATCAACTCGGCGCCCAGTTCGGCGACCCGCTGGTCGCGAAACGTGATCACTTCGTCGAAGTTGTGGCCGGTATCGATGTGCACCAGGGGGAAAGGCAGCGCCGTCTTGCGATTCGGACCGAGGCCAAATGCCTTCAATGCCAGATGCAGTACGACGACCGAATCCTTCCCCCCTGAAAACAGCAGCGCCGGCTTGCGGCACTCCGCTACCATCTCACGCAGGATATGGATGGATTCGGCTTCGAGCCAATCCAGATGGTCCATGCCGCCCGCAGGCAGCGCGCCATCGGCTGGCACAGCGCTCACACCGGCGGCATCGCTATCCAAGTCAAAAGGGCTGTTCATGTTGCTCATTGCCTCCAATCCATGTCACTGCTTGCTGTCTGATGTTGCAACGTTCTGATGCAATCCGCATTCTTTCGTGTCTCGCGACTCCCACCACCACCGACCCGCCCGGCTGTCCTCGCCGGCCCGTACCGCGCGCGTGCAGGGTTCGCAGCCTATACTCGGGTAGCCCCGCGCATGCAGCGGATTGACCGGGACATCGAGCCGATCCAGATAGGCCCAGACATCGGCCTCGGTCCAATCGGCCAGCGGGTTGTATTTCGCGATATCGCGCGCGCCGTCGTGTTCACGATGCGGCAGTTCCGTACGCGTTACCGATTGTTCCCTACGTTGCCCGGTTACCCAGGCATCCACACCAGTCAGTGCCCGATTCAACGGTTCAACCTTGCGCATCTCACAGCACGCCTTGCGTAGATCGACGCTTTCATAGAACGCATTCAAACCGTGCGCGTCGACGTATCGTGCAACGGCTTCGGGACGCGGCTCGAAAGCCTCGATCCGATAGCCATAACGGCTTTCCACTGTGTCGAGCATCCCAACCGTCTCCACATGCAACCGTCCGGTCTGCAACGTGAAGATGCCAATATCGACGTGCCGCGAAAGGATCGCATGCGTGAGCACCATGTCTTCCGCCGCCAGGCTGCTCGCAAGCTTGACCCGGTGCCCCGGGTGCGCGGCGGCGATACCATCGAGGCGCCCGTCCAGTTCCGCGATCAGGGCGTCCAGCGGTTGAGAGCGCGGGCCGTCACGGCGAGGGCCCGACAATATCGGGCGCATGCTGATGGTGCTGACCGTATCGGTCTCGCCGGCACCGTCATCGGCGCGGGCAATCGACGCGTTAACATGCGCCAGCGCCGTTGCCGATGGGGGGACCGTTTCCGTTGCCATGGTGCGTGCTCCGTTCAGGACTCAGACGACGAAAGTGCATTCGCCGCGGCCAAAGCCACGTCGCCTGCGTGCGCCGCCGCTGTCGCCCCGTGGCGCCGCACTCGACGAAACAACGGACGCGGATCATCGAAAGCGCCTTGGTAGTGCACTGTCAGCTCGTCGAACGCATGCAGTGCATCATGAATGTCCTTGTCCGCACGGACCGCGAACGCGTCGATTCCGCAACGCGACATATAACCGATCTGGTCGCGCAAGACGTCGCCGATCGCCCGTATTTCCCCCTTCCAGCCATAGCGTTCGCGCAACAGCCGGGCGATGCTGATTCCCCGGCCGTCCTTGAACGCCGGAAAATCGACGGCGAGGACCGTGACCGAATCGATGTCATCCAGGACTGCGGCCGGCTCGTCATTCGGCGCCAGCCAGATGCCCAGGTCGGCCTTGCTCCGCGCCGCGGTCAACGCGTCGCGATGTTCGGCCCAATACGTGAACGGCACGATAACGGCGCCGTGCGGCAGATCTTGCGGCGCCGGCACTTGCCCTTGGGCATCCGCACGCACGGTGTGCCAGCGGTCTTCCACGACCTCGCGGTTCTTGATGATCAATGCCATGGTGTGGGTCCCCTGTCAGGCGACGGCCTTCGGCCGGGATGCGTAGACGTATTCCTTGAAAGGCGTCACGCCAATACGAGCATAGGTATCGATAAAGCGCTCTTCGCCATCGCGGTTCGCAACAAAGGTATCGATAATCCGCGAGACGACGTCCGGCACTTCTTCCGCCGAAAACGAAGGGCCGATCACGCGACCGATTCGCGCCGCGTGGCCTTGGTCGCCGCCCAGTGACACCTGGTACCACTCGCTGCCGTCCTTGTCGACGCCGAGAATGCCGATGTTGCCGATATGATGATGACCGCATGAATTGATGCAGCCGGAGATATTCAACGTCACGTCGCCGAGGTCGTACACGTAGTCCAGATCGTCGAAGCGGCGTTGGATCGCTTCCGCGATCGGGATCGACTTTGCATTGGCGAGCGAGCAGAAATCGCCCCCTGGACAGGCGATGATATCGGTCAACAGGCCAATATTCGGCGTGGCAAAACCCGCGGCGCGCGCCAGTTGCCACAACGCGTGCAGATCCGCTTGCCTGACGTCCGCCAGAACCAGGTTCTGCTCTTTCGTCACGCGGATCTCACCGAAGCTGAAACGGTCGGCCCAATCAGCGACGGCTTCCATCTGCGCATCGGTCGCATCACCCGGTGGCGCGTTGTGGGGCTTCAGCGACAGCGTCACGCTGGCATAGCCCGGTTGACGGTGCGCACGAACATTGCGTTCGGCCCAGCGCGCGAACGCGCGGTCGTCCCGCAGATGCTGCTCGTACTGACGATCGATTGCCGGCAGCGTCTCATAAGGATGCGGCACAAAATAAGACGCCACACGATCGCGCTCCTCGACGGTAAACGTCGCGGGACCGTCCTTCAGGTGGACCCATTCCTGCTCCACCTGCTCGGAGAACTGCTCGGCCCCCAATGCCTTGACCAGGATCTTGATCCGCGCCTTGTAGATATTGTCGCGCCGTCCATAGCGGTTATAGACCCGTAGCGCTGCCTCGCAGTACGAGGCAAGATGTTGCCATGGCAAATCACGCTTGATCACACTGCCGAGAATGGGCGTACGGCCCATGCCACCGCCGGCGAGCACATCCGCAATCACATCACCGTTGGCGTCACGCTTCAAATGGATGGCGATATCATGCAGCAGCGTTGCCGCACGATCCTCGTCGGCGCCGGTGATCGCAATCTTGAACTTGCGCGGCAGCCAAGCAAATTCCGGGTGGAACGTCGACCACTGCCGCATCAGCTCGCAGTAGGGGCGCGGATCGACACGTTCATCGGCAGCAACCCCTGCGAACTGATCCGTGGAAATGTTGCGAATGCAATTGCCGGACGTCTGGATACCATGCATCTCGACCGATGCCAGTTTTCGCAGTATTTCCGGCGTTTCCTCCAGCGTGATCCAGTTGTACTGGATGTTCGTGCGGGTGGAAAAGTGACCATATCCACGATCGTGCTCACGCGCGATATGCGCCAACATACGCATTTGCGTACTGCTCAGGTTGCCGTACGGAATCGCGACGCGCAGCATATAGGCATGCCGCTGCATATAGAGACCATTCTGCAGACGTAGCGGCTTGAATTCTTCTTCATCCAGTTCGCCGCTCAGGCGACGCCGCACCTGGTCAGCGTACTGCACCACGCGTTCGTCAACGATTTGCTGATCGTACTGGTCGTATTGGTACATAGGGGAACTCGCGTATTTCGCCACTCTTCGCCAAGCGCTCCGCTGAGTCCGAGAGCAGCCATGAGCAGCTTACAGACTGCGACGTAGGCACCTCAAACGCTAAACCGGGGGCGCTTTACTACCGCGGAACGGTGGCATTGGGACTGGAAATCGTAATAAACTCGCTTTATATTTCAAACGACTAAAAAATTAGTACGTTATACCGCAGGGTTATTAGCCCGGTCTGGCCCGCCAGACGGGGCGCTACGGCGCGTCGGCGGGCCAGACGGCGGTATGTTACATCGCGTCAGCACCGCGCTAACCCTGTTTCGCGACAGGGTTGTCCTTCGGGCGCCGCACGTCACGAAGTCGCCCCGTGGGGCCTGCGGCAGCGTTTTGAAGACGCCATTGCGGCACCCGCGCGGTTGCGCCACGTACTCATTAAACCGGACCAGGGGCCTTTGCCGGCACTGGCCCTTCGGGACTTGCTGCTCATCATGAACCTGCATCAATTCCGCTTCGTCCGCGAGGCCGTGCGTCAGAATTTCAACCTGACTGAAGCGGCGAAAGCACTATTCACGTCACAACCCGGCGTTTCGAAGGCCATTATCGAGTTGGAAGAGGAGTTGGGGGTTGAAATCTTCCGGCGACACGGCAAGCGCGTACGCTCGCTGACCGAGCCTGGACGCCTGATTCTGGCATCGGTCGAGCGCATTTTGCAGGAGGTTGAAAGTCTGAAACGGGTGGGGAGCGAATTTGCCGCCCAGGACCAAGGCAATCTGACCATTGCGGCCACCCACACGCAGGCGCGCTATGCGCTGCCGGCCGCCGTGGCGGATTTTCGCAAACGCTTCCCGAAAGTGCATCTGTCGATCCTGCAAGGCAATCCAACGCAGGTTGCCGAGATGGTGCTGCGTGACCAGGCGGATCTGGCCGTGGCGACGGAAGCCATTGCCGATTACCCAGGGTTGACGACGGTGCCCTGTTTCCAATGGATGCACGTGGCCATCGTCACGCATGATCACCCGCTGGCGTCACGCGGTGAGTTGTCCCTGGAAGATCTGGTCCAGTATCCGCTGATCACCTACGGGTCCGCCTTCGCGGGGCGAACGAAAATCGACCAGGCGTTCGAGCGTCGCGGGCTGACGCCGGACATCGTGCTGGAAGCGATAGACTCGGACGTGATCAAGACCTACGTGGAGCTGGGACTGGGCGTGGGGATCATGTCCGATATGGCGTATCAAGCGGATCGAGACAAGTCACTGAAAGCCATGTCCGTGGGACATCTGTTCGGATCAAACGTCACACGGATTGCGCTGAAGCAAGGGGCCTATCTTCGAAGCTATATCTATACGCTGGTCGAATTGCTCTCGCCGCAGACCGATCGCAAGCTGCTGGATCAAGCACTACGCGGCAACGAAGGCGAGCGATACGAGCTGTAGCCTGCGGGCCATTAAGAAAATGGCGATCAGTGCTTGCCTCGCTGAACATTTTCCGCCATAATCCCGCTTCTTGTTTGTCTCGGTGTGTGCTTTACAGCATTTTCCTGGTGGCAGTTTGTATCGCCACCATCAAGGATCACCGAGCCACAGACGGCCCGGGTGGTGAAATTGGTAGACGCAGGGGACTCAAAATCCCCCGCCGCAAGGCGTGCCGGTTCGATTCCGGCCCCGGGCACCAACGGGATTTAGCGGATGTCTATCCGCAAAAAAAGGCCTGCTCTTCGGAGCAGGCCTTTTTTCATGGCGCGGGCGCCTGCTCCGTCGCGTTCATGCCGAGGCGGCTAGCCGTATGGTTTGTCCGGGGATTGACGGGGTGCGCGGTGATGCTTCGTATTGTGTGGTCACGCATGCTGGCAACTACCGATTGCAGCGACGAATAGCCGGCAATATTCCGCAGGCGGAAATCAGCGCCCAACACATTAAGATGTTCGTCGTTGTCGAAATACGTTTCCCATTCATGGGCACCCATGTTCCGTTGCAGTAGTGCATCGATATCGGCGGACGTCGTCCCGGGTGAAAAATGGGTAAATGGATGGGCCGCAACGGCCTTTATCACCAAGTCATCTTCCCCTGGCACGTATTCCGTGTATGCCACCGCGTAAATCGGACGCCCTGGAAAACCGATGTCCTCCTTGCGCACCAGGGCGAAAAAACGCTCATTCGGTTTCCCCTTCGCCCTGAACGCATCATCGATATAGGACGCGAACCGTGAGAGGGAAATAAGGTTGTGCCGCTGTTGCTCGGACATTCTCATACTCTCCGCTACGTCACCCGCACAAGCTTCACCGGGTGGGCGAATAAGCATATCCGCATACTGGCGCGCCCTGCTCACCTGCGAGCGGAAATGGTCATGGTCAAGCGGCGTGGTCATGACGTGCGCCGCTCGACCAGATTGTGGAACACCCGTAGTGCGTAGCGCGTTACGCACTTTATTCACTGGGATCAGTGTGAACGCAGTGGTCGCCGACCACGATCGGCTACGGTCATTGAACGCCTTGAGCGGTTCGATGTCCGCGGCAAGACGAGACGCATGCGGCAATCGCGCCAGGCGCCGCTCGATCCACGATACCTTGCGATGATGGATCGGGACACTGCACGCATACGCGCTTAGATGGCCTACGCCTTCCGGCGCGGATGCCGATTCACCTTGCGCATGCGTCCCGATCCGCCCCGATGCAATAACCCATTGACCGATACGCCCCAACACCGACGACATCGCACCCGGTCGACTATGCGCCACGGCAACGCGCGATAATGCCGGCCCATCCACATCCGCCGACACATCGTCCACCTCTCCTTGAACGCATCGTCTTGATGCTTGCGTCAAAGAAAGTGATGCCGATGTCGGCGCAAGCTCGCGGCGTTGCATAGTCTCGTTCGTCTAGCCATGAAGGAAGCCCAGAATAGCAAAGCAGACAATGAAAAGATCGCCTCTAAACCTCTCTCCTACGGCCAATCAAGCGATGCAACGGTGATGCCGAACGAGATGCCTAGCCGGAATTTATTCAAAGGCCGCACGCCGTTCACGCACTTGCCCTGCGCCATGGAACAGATCCAATTTACAAGCATGGACCAGCCCGCACGGCGCTGGATGGTGCGGGATGGCTGTTGGGTACTGCGAGGTAGATATTTGATGCAGGCCAGCGCGGCTATTTGTGGCCGCGAGGCGCTGTCGCCGTCACGGTGACAGCGCGCGGCATGACATGGCATTGTGCGCGAGCGTCCGCCATACCCCCCCGAGCAGGCCTACCAACATCGGCAATGACATCGTGCTGTTGCCGTTGTACTGCCCGCTATAATGCCAATCCGTTCCCGCCATTCCTTTTCGCGTCATGTCGACCCTGCCGATTACCTGCGAGACGCCTGGCGCGTTACGTGCCCTTGTCAGTGAAGGCGGGCGCCATTATGTCAAACTCGCCTTCGCGGATGCGGATTTATCGAATCTCGATCTCAGTGGCTGCACATTCGAAGATTGCGATCTGGCCGGCGTGGCACTCCGTCATGCCGATCTGCGAGAAACGCACTGGCAACGTTGCCGAATGGGACATGTACGCTTCGATGGCATCAAGGCCCAAGGAGCCGCTTTCACTGCATGCGATCTGGCAAATTCCGAATGGCGAAACGCACGTATCGATGGGGCGTCCTTTTCGGATTGCCGCTTGACCGGCGCACAGTTGAACATCGATATCGGCCTGATCGGCGCGACCTTTGCGCAAACGCGTCTCGTGGCCGCCACGATCATCGGACTGTCGATGCGCAAAATGACGCTTGACCATCTCGACTTTTCAGACGCGGACCTGCGCGGCTGTGATTTCCGGGAAGCGATTTTCGAGGGTGGCTCGTTGCGTGGCGCCGCGTTCAAAGACTGTAGATTTAAAGACGCCGATCTCAGAAATTGCGAGTTGGGCGAACTGTCGTTGGCGCAAGCCACGCTCCTGCAAGGTGCCATTATCTCTCACGAGCAAGCCGCACAGATCATGACCACGTTTGGCTTCGTCGTAGCGTGACAGCAAAGGGTAACAACGGTTGTGCAAACGCATACGGGCCCGTATGCCAATCGGGTATAGCCGCCGCGCCCGGCCCTGACAGCGATTACCGCACGCCTCAATCCGCAACGCTAGACACCGCCTGCGCCAGCCTTTTCGTGCCTTCTCCAATCTGTTCCAGCGTCGGCGTCGCGAACGAAAGCCGAACAGCGCTAGCATCGGCGTTCGAGGCGTAGAAAGCCTCGCCCGGCACAAACATCACGCCGTGTTCAATTGCCGCTTTCAACACCACCGCCGCGTCGATTCCCTGCGCGAAACGCCCCCACAGGAACATCCCCCCCTGTGGCCGGGCAAACGTTAGTTGCTCGCCCAATGACTCGGACAGTCCATTTGCCAGTGCATCGCATTTCGCGCGGTAGCTGGCGATGATGTTCGGGAGATGGGCCGCAAACGTATCGCCCTCCAGATACGCCGCGGCCACGGCCTGCATCCAACCCGGACCGCAGAGATCCACCGTCTGTCGCGCAATCGAACATCGGCGCATGATTTCAGCAGGCGCCAGCATCCAGCCAACCCGCATTCCCGGCGCAAGGATCTTCGACAAGCTGGAGAAATGCACGATCAGGTCGCGCGCACCCGGCACGTCCTGTGCCAACGCCAACAATGACGGCTGTGCCTCCCCAGCGAAACGCAGCCCACTGTAAGGGTCATCCTCGATCAACAGTAGTCGATGCTTGACCGCGAGTTCGAGCAACGCCACCCGCCGCGCGCGCGACATCGTCAGGCCGCTGGGATTCGAAAACGTCGGCACCGTGTACAACGCCTTGGGTTCGGATAGCCTGTCGTCCCAGCACGCCAATTGTTCCGATAAGGCATCGACGTCCAACCCATCGGCATCCACCGCCACCGGTATGATGCGGCCCTGCGCCAGGCGAATGGCCTGCAGCGTCGCCGGATACGCCGGTTGCTCGACGAGGATGACATCCCCCGGATCCACCATTACGCGCAACAACAAATCAAGGCCCTGCTGGGACCCGGCGGTCACCATGATGTCGCCGTCGTCGCACGCCACCCCACGCGACCGCATCACAGCCGCGAGGGCCGCACGCAGCGACGGCAAGCCATCGGTTGGACCGTACTGCAAACACGCGGATGGATTCGACCACGCCTTCTCATGCGCGCGTTGCAAGCCATCCCGATCGAACAGCGCGGGATCCGGCATGCCCCCCGCGAATGAGATCATCCCGGGTCGGCTCATATACGGAAACAATGCGCGGATTGGTGATCCGGCCGCATGCCGGTACGGTGTCGCGAAAAAAGACACGTTCATGGCGTTACCCGTCACGGAACGCGTGCTCGCGGATCCAGAAGCCGTGCTGGAAAGGTCGGATTGCGTGGTGCTCATATCATCTCGAAAAAAAGGACGGCAACTGCAACAACGAAAACAACGCTGACGCCAAGGAAGGCAAGACCACGTCAACTCGCGTCGAAATCGAATCGGATACCCTGAGCCAACGGCAACTGCGTTGAGTAATTGACAGTATTGGTCGCGCGACGCATATAACCCTTCCACGCATCGGAGCCGGATTCACGTCCACCACCCGTTTCTTTCTCGCCGCCAAATGCGCCACCAATCTCGGCACCGCTTGGTCCAATGTTGACATTGGCAATGCCACAATCGCTACCGGCCGCACTGATAAAGCGTTCCGCCTCGCGCAGGTCGTTGCTGAACACGCACGAAGAAAGACCATGTGCCGCCGCGTTATTTGCCGCTATTGCATCGTCGAATTGCGTATAGCGCATGACGTAGAGAATCGGTGCAAACGTTTCCCGCAATACGACCTGTGTCTGCGTCGGCATTTCCACCAGTGCCGGCCGCACGTAATACGCGGCATCACTACCGGCCTCACCGTCGGGGCGCACACGCTCGCCGCCCGTCACGCGGCCGCCCTGCTCGCGCGCTTCATCCAGCGCGCGCTGCATGGCATCGAATGCCCCGGCGTCAATCAGCGGTCCCATCAACACGCCCTCCTTCAATGGATTGCCGATCGGCACCTTGGCGTACCATGCCTTCAGACGCGAGACCGTGTCGTCGTAGATGCTGTCATGTACAAAAAGACGCCTTAACGACGTGCAGCGCTGACCCGCCGTGCCTACCGCCGAGAACAGAATGCCGCGCGACGCCAGTTCGCGATCCGCCGATGGCGTCACGATGCCTGCGTTATTACCGCCGAGCTCGAGGATGGCACGACCGAAACGCCGTGCAACATCAATGCCCACCGCCTGACCCATCGCCGTGCTGCCAGTGGCACTGACGATGGCCGCGCGCGCGTCACCGACCAGGCGCGCACCTATATCGCGGCCGCCGATCACCGTCTGTACCAGTCCGGGCGGTGCGTCACCGAACGCGATCAGCACATCGCGCATTAACGCGTCCACCGCGAGTGCACTCAACGGCGTCTTCTCGGACGGCTTCCACACCACGCTATTGCCGCACACGAGTGCAAGCGCCGCGTTCCACGACCACACCGCCACCGGAAAATTGAATGCCGAGATCACCAGGCACGGCCCCATCGGATGCCACGTCTCCGCCATTCGATGTCCGGGCCGTTCCGATGCGATCGTCAAACCATACAACTGACGCGACAAGCCCACCGCGAAGTCGCATATATCAATCATCTCCTGCACTTCGCCCAGCCCTTCCTGCAAAATCTTGCCGGCTTCCATGGACACGAGGGCGCCTAGCGCCTGCTTTTTTGCGCGCAACGTTTCGCCCAGCAAACGGATCAGCTCTCCACGCCGCGGCGCCGGGACACCGCGCCAACGAAGAAAAGCGGTCTGCGCGCGCGCCATGACCGCTGGCGCCTCCTCGACGTCATGCGTCGGCACCACCCCGATACGGCGGCCATCGATCGGGGAATGGACCGCCAGCCCTGCCGACAACGCTACGCCATCGATGGGGACGGCATGCGCGCCAAGATGCGCCAGGCCCAGTTCCGCCAAAACAGCATCGATATTCATGTGCTCTCCTCGTTGCCCACATACCGTCTTCGCGACGCGTTGACGGAAACCTTCACATTGTCACACCGGCGGTCATCTTGAAAATACCTTGCGCATTGCCGGCGTCAAAGCGCAGGTCCAACCGCCAACGACCGCTGACTGTGTCGAATTCATGCTTGCGCGTGATGAATTCGTAAAATGACCCCGGTACCGTTCGTGTGATCTGCCGACCCTCGCTATCGACGAAAGGCCGTTCAACCAGGTCGGCACGGTAGGCCGTCTGAAAAACACGCCCTGATCGCGAACATTCGACGTCGGGCTTCATCGGCAAGCCGAGCGATTTCTCGGCATCGGCCAACGCAAACACATCGACCACCCGGTCCGTTGCATGATTAAAGGCATTGCCCTCGGTCGCGATCCACGCCATTTCCGCCGATTCGCGCAGCACGGTGTCATAGTCGCGCTCATGCGGGACGGCATGCTGCCGGGCAAACGCACCCACGATGATTGGCAGCAGTTCCTGCGCATAGGCCAACGGCAGGCTACCGTCGCGATGGAGGTCCCATAACAGCGCGGTGGCATTGGGCGTCAACGGATCGACAGAGCTAGACACGATGCGCGTCACCGCCTCTTGAAAATCCCGTGAAAAACGCTCCGGGTGCAGTTCGCTGACAAAGAATTGCGCAATCTCTTCAGGCGCATCGCGATGCGCGTACGCCCGCCCGGTCATGCCCAATTTGTCGAGCGGATAACGATTGCGCAATTCGAAGCCCAATGGCACGAGAATACGCGCGAAGGCCGCTTCACCAGGCGGCAACGCGCCGTTGCGCGACCATCGCACGGTGCGCAGTGCACCATGATCGAAACACACCGCGGATATCGGCTGATCCTGCTGTCCACTCGCGCCACCGTGGGCCTGGCCGCGCTCGCGTGCCGTGGCCAAAGCCCGGGTGGTGTAATGACGGCCGTTCGCGGAACGGGCAATCAGCCCGTCGAACAAAGCCATGTTCATGGCTTGCGCCAGCTCGGTCCGGCTGACAATGCCGGGCTCGCAGTGCGACAGCACGGACGGTCTATTGAGCGTTTCAAACAAAATCGCGGTCTTTTCCGGTCCCAGCAGGGATTGCAACAGGGCATCGATATTCGCATTGCGTTTCATCTTCGTCTCCTCGTAGCCTCACGCGCGTTCCATCGATTATTGGCCCCTGGGACGATGCCGTAAAGCGCGATAAAATCGGCACATGATGCGTTTCCGGAATCAACTCCATGCCCACGCGCCGCCGCCGTCTTCCCAATATGGGTGCGTTGATCGCATTCGATGCCGCCGCGCGGTATGAGCATTTCACCGCCGCGGCCCGCGCGCTATCATTGACCGAGAGTGCGGTATCGCGTCAGGTGGGCGCGTTGGAGCAGCAACTGGGAGTGCGACTGTTCGTTCGCGCGAAACAGCGGGTGATTCTGACCCGTGCCGGCGCACTCTACAGTACACAGGTCCGGCGCATGCTGGATACGCTCGAACGCGATACGTTGGCGATCATCGCGCACGGCAGCGGCGCCGACGCGTTGGAACTGGCGGTACTCCCAACGTTCGCATCGCAATGGCTGCTACCGCGCATGGCGGGCTTGTCGGCGCGACACCCCTCGCTGCGCGTGAACCTGGGTGTCCAGACTGCCATGTTTTCCTTTTCCGATACGCATTTCGAAGCGGCTATTCACTACGGCGCACCCAACTGGCCTGGCACGATGGCGGATCGCCTTTTTGGGGAAGAAGTCGTTCCCGTCTGTTCGCCGACATTATTATCGTCAAACGGGCAAGCGCCCACGCATCCGTCGGGGCTGCTCGATTTCCCGCTCCTTCATTCCACCACGCGCCCCGACGCTTGGCATCATTGGCTACTGCAGCAGGGCGTCGATGATCCACGCGCAATGCGCGGCGTTCGCTACGAATTGTTCACGATGCTGATCAGCGGTGCGCGCGCGGGACTGGGCATCGCCCTGGTGCCGCGTTTCTTTCTGGAGGAACTGTGTAACGATCCCGGCTTGGTGATGCCCTTCGCCGAACGGTCAGTCGCGCAGGCACGAAAACAAAACAAGTCAGACAGAGATGGAAAAACAGGAGACGCCACGGAGGGGCGCGATGGCGAAGCAGCGGGATATTATCTCGTCTATCCAACCGAAGCGCGCCACAATGCGGCACTACAGTTGTTTAGAGAATGGTTGTTGGAAGAAGCTGACGCCTACACGCGGCGTCAGAGCGTAGCAATAACACCTTCCACGTCGATCGGCTTGACCAATAGCTGATCAAAGCCTGCTTCCTGCGCCTGACGGCGGCTGCCCTCGTCACCATAGCCGGACAGCCCGATGAGTTTCAATTGCGCACTCGTGAATTGCGTTCGCAAACGGCGAGCGACCTCGAAGCCGTCCATGCCGGGCATGCTGATGTCCAGGATCACCGCTTCCGGTACACGTGCCGCGACAGCGGCCAATGCCGCGTGGCCGTTGTGAACCACGCGGGCCGAGTAACCATGAATTTCGAGCAACATGGCCAAACTCTCAGCCGAATCAACGTTATCGTCGACGACCAGCAGATCTTTTTGCTCTTCCATACGTACCTATGCTCCTCTCCCTCCGCAACCGTCGAACGCGTTCGGCGCGCATGCGCCGGAAACCGCCCGGATTACGGAAGGGTAGATGGCCACCCCGCCGAAACAACTGACGACGCAATTGACTTTAACCGTCCATTATACTCGTTGGCAAATCGCCGCTTTACAATTCAGAAAAAACCCAACGCCGATGTGCCATAGCTAACCAACAGGTTTTTTGTCTGTTGATAGTGCTCCAGCATCATCTTATGGGTCTCGCGACCAATCCCAGACTGCTTGTAGCCACCGAAAGCCGCGTGAGCCGGATAGGCGTGGTAACAGTTGGTCCAGACCCGGCCCGCCTGAATCTCGCGGCCCAGGTGGTAGGCACGATGGACATTGCGCGTCCACAAACCGGCCCCCAGACCAAAGGGGCTGTCATTCGCGATTTCGAGCGCTTCCGCCTCGTCCTTGAACGTGGTCACGGACAACACAGGCCCGAAGATCTCTTCCTGAAAGATGCGCATCTTGTTGTTGCCGCGAAAGATCGTCGGCTGCATGTAGTACCCGCTCGCTAACTCGCCATCAAGCCGCGCACGTACCCCGCCGGTCAGGCAGTCCGCTCCCTCGCCTCGCCCTATCTCGATATACGAGAGGATCTTGTCCAATTGTTCCTCTGACGCTTGCGCGCCAATCATTGTCTTGTCATCGAGCGGATGTCCCTGACGGATCTTTTCCACACGGGCCACCGCCCGTTCGATAAACCGGTCATAGATACTTTCCTGGACCAACGCGCGCGACGGACAGGTACACACCTCTCCTTGATTGAGCGCGAACATCGCAAACCCCTCCAGGGCCTTGTCGAAGAATGCATCGTCCTGCGCCATCACGTCGTCAAAGAAAATGTTCGGGCTCTTGCCGCCAAGCTCCAACGTGACCGGGATCAGGTTCTGGCTCGCGTACTGCATGATCAACCGCCCGGTAGTGGTCTCACCGGTGAAAGCGATTTTCGCGATCCGCTTACTGGACGCCAACGGCTGCCCGGCCTCCGGACCGAACCCATTGACGATATTCAACACACCCGGCGGCAACAGGTCCGCGATCAATTCGGCCAACACGAGAATGGAGGCCGGGGTTTGCTCGGCCGGTTTCAATACGACGCAATTACCCGCCGCCAACGCCGGGGCCAGTTTCCACGCCGCCATCAGGATCGGGAAATTCCAAGGAATGATCTGACCCACCACCCCCAATGGCTCATGAAAGTGATAAGCGATTGTCTCGCGATCGATCTCACTGATTGACCCTTCCTGAGAACGAAGACAGCCTGCGAAATAGCGGAAATGATCGATCGCCAGCGGAATATCCGCGGCGCGTGTCTCACGAATAGGCTTGCCATTGTCAATCGATTCCGCAAAGGCCAATTGCGACAAATGCAAGGTCATCCGATCCGCAATGCGCAGCAATACAGCGGCGCGATCCGCCGCCGATTGCCGTCCCCATGCGTTTTTGGCGCGATGTGCGGCGTCCAGCGCCAATTCGATATCCGCTGCCCTGGAGCGCGGCACTGACGTGAAGACCTGGCCAGTGATTGGAGACACATTATCAAAGTAGACGCCGTCAACCGGAGGTACCCAGGCCCCACCGATAAAATTTTGATATTGCGACTTGAATGGGAAGGGAACACCTAGAAATTGCATGTTTGCATGGTCCATTGCTGTCTCCATTATGGTGATGCGGGCCAGTCCGGCCAGCGTGGCAAATGCTGGTTATGTAACGCGCCACGCCGATACGCAATGCGGGTTTTCAATGCGGTGAAAACCCGATCCCCTTGAGACGACAATGACAAGCCTCAACACTTTCGGAACAGCAAATACGCCAAGCACAGACAATAAAGGATCACAGTCTTATGCAGTCATCGACCACTTCGCTGATCAACGGTCTTTTGCGCGTGGGGTTGCATGGTGCAATGCGACCTCCGTTGCATAGCCTAATTTGCGAAAAGCCATCATCTTGTGGCCGCTGACGGTCTTGACGCTTCGTTTGAGTTTCGCCGCGGCGCGCGTTGGCGATAGTCCCTGTCGACAACAGCGCAGCACGTCATATTCCTTTGTCGTCAGGTCCGCGTTAAGCGCCGTATCCTTTGCCAAGGCGGGCACGCCAGTCAAGCCATTGCTGCCGATATCACGACCGTCATCTGTCCGCTCTGAGAGATAGCGCTTGCCGGCCGCCACGATATAAAGCGCATCGATCATCTCCATCACTGATTGGCGTTTCGACAGAAAGCCATGTGCCCCCGCATTGAATACAGCATCGGTGGTGATGGGATCATCCAGCGCCGAACACACCAATATCCGAGTACCGTTAAAACGCACACGCAAGCGCTGGATCAAGGCAATGCCATCTACATCATCATCGGACAATTGCAGATCCAGCAGGACGATGTCCGCGCCACCATGGCGCAGCACATTGGTCAGCGAGGCACTGTCCCCCAGACTCGCCAGCACCGTCATGTCCGGCTGCGCCTCTATGAGAGTGCCATACGCTTCACGAACCAGCGGATGATCATCTACAAGCACGACGCGCCATGCGCGCGCCTTTGCGCTTTCTCGAGCGATATTCATCGTTCCCTCGTCGCTTGGTTGTATCACCTCTCGCAAACCGGAGGAGAATCATTGCCCGTGACATTATCGCGACCGCGATACACCAATCCAAGCGGGCATCGAAGAAATCAGAAAAGTCTGATCCTTTGTCGCAATTGGATGAGGCCGTGAAGCGATGCGCAGTGCAGCGACACGCGTTCGCCCTCATGCATCAGGGGCGACGAACGGATAAGCAAACGGCCGTATCAATCCTGCGAATGGATGGAAGAACGGTGGCGGCATCGCTTGGAAACGCCGGTTAATCGTGCAATGCCCCACCTTATCGGTTGCGCTTCATAGGGTCTGACTGCTACTCTAATGGCCGTGACAAGCACTGTTGCATCGTGTGCCGACGCGGGACAAGGGGCAGGCGGCATACGTCCGCTACAAGGACCGTTGGCAGCGCGGTGAAGACGGGCGAGAAACCCACGCGCATTCGACTCGCGTTGGATTGAGGCCCCCTGGGTCGCGTCGTCACCACCCTTATCCAATGCCCTCGCCGCGCTTGTGGACACGGCAGCGGTGATAAGCATGGTGCTTGTTCCGCCTGCATGTGCGCCTTGTTCTGCGGCGTCCTGTCTTGCTTTACCTCGCACCAGGGGAGTGCCACTGCGTCATACAGTGAGATTTGCTCGTTCGCGTCAGCGCGTATTCCAACGATGCGCCCTGACCGGACATGCGCCGTTTTGACACCGTTTTCCGACGCGTTGCCGGAGGACGTTTGCGACGCCCTATTTTTTCGCCACTCGCGGGTTCCAGTCAGCGCGCGTGGCGCGACCTACCATTCGACCGGTTCCAGATTGGCGCACGCGTTGCGACGAACCGGCGAAACACGAAAATTCATGTCTTTTACCGAACTCGGCTTATCTGAACCTATTCTGCGCGCCGTCACGGACCTGGGCTATACGACGCCCACTCCCATCCAGTTGCAAGCCATTCCCGCCGTTCTCGAAGGAGGCGACCTGCTCGCCGGTGCGCAAACGGGTACCGGCAAGACCGCCGGCTTCACCTTGCCGCTGCTCGAACGTCTGACGCGATTACCGGCCAAGCCGGGCAAGGCGACAATCCGCGCACTGGTTCTTACCCCCACACGAGAGCTCGCGGCGCAGGTCGAGGAAAGCGTACGCGGCTATGGGAAATACCTGAAACTGCGGTCGATGATGATGTTTGGCGGCGTGGGGATCAATCCGCAGATGGATCAACTGCGCCGTGGCGTCGATATCCTGGTGGCCACCCCTGGCCGGCTGCTGGACCACCTGTCGCAAGGCACCGTCGATTTGTCCGGCGTGCAGATCCTGGTCCTTGACGAAGCGGACCGGATGCTCGATATGGGTTTCATCCGTGATATCCGCAAGGTGCTGGCCGCACTCCCACCGAAGCGCCAGAACCTCCTGTTCTCCGCGACGTTCTCCGACGAAATCAAGACACTGGCCGCAGGCCTGCTCGACGCACCGCGCACGATCGAGGTTGCACGTCGCAACACGACAGCCCAGACCGTCGATCAACGTGTCTATCTGGTCGACCGCGAGCGCAAGCGCGAACTGCTGACAAAGTTGATTCGCGACAACAATTGGTATCAAGTCCTGGTCTTTACCCGCACCAAGCACGGCGCCAATCGTCTGGCCGAACAGCTCGATCGCGACGGCATTCGTGCCCTGGCGATCCATGGCAACAAGAGCCAGTCGGCGCGGACGCGCGCGTTGGCCGAATTCAAGGATGGTACGCTGCAGGCGCTGGTGGCAACCGATATTGCCGCACGCGGCATTGATATCGACCAATTGCCGCACGTTGTCAACTTCGACCTGCCGAACGTCGCGGAAGACTATGTTCATCGGATCGGTCGCACCGGCCGCGCGGGGGCGACGGGGGAAGCCTGGTCGCTGGTCTGCATCGACGAGAAGCAGTTGCTGGTGGATATCGAAAAGCTCATCAATCGCAGCTTGCCGAAGGAAATCCTCGCCGGCTTCGAACCCGATCCGTCCATCAAGCCCGAGCCGATCCAGAAGCGTGGGGGCGGCGGAGGCGGCGCGCAACGCGGCGGCCCACAACGGAGCCGTGAAGGACAGCGCGATGGTGTACAGTCGAGCGGCCACGCTGGCGGGCGAGATAACGCGAATCGCGATGGACAGGGATCGCGTGGCAGCCAGGGACAGGGCGCGAACGATGCGCGACGTCCGGTAGCAGATCGCCCCGCGCGCCACGCGGCCGGCGACGGCAAGCCGCGCCATGGCGGTGCGCCAAAGCCGCAGAACCCGGCCGGGCGCGGGCCACGGCAAGCACATGGGAACAGCGGCCATACGGCCAGCGCACCACGCGTGCACGCGGATTCAGGTGCGGATCGCGGTCAATCGCGGACATCCCGTCCGGGCGGCAACACCGGCGGCCTGGCGAACGCGCCACGCAATGCCGCATTGCTGTCGCGCGGTGCCCGCGGCGACCGGTCCTGATACTTCTTGTTGTGGCGTTATTCCGCGGACGGCATGGCGAAGCGGGTCAGGGCGGCCTGCTGAACACGCCAGCGCACGGCGGTTTCCCGCCGGCAGGCTGCATCGCCAGTCAGCCGATACCGGATACCCGACGTTAATTCGGCATACGGTACCTTCTGCGCCTCCCCCTCCACCAGTAGCAACTCATGGCACACGAGCGTCGGTGCCGACGCGTCAACGACCAAGGGGGCGCGGCGCAGTGCCCGCAGTCGTAGCTGGTGGAAGTGTCCGTCGAAGACGAAATCGAGCGTCGCCCGTTCCTCGCGCACGATGTTGCTATTGGCCCGTGCCGTCGGCCATAACGCGATACGCACTTGTACTTCGCCGACAACCACCACTTCGCCCGGGCCAAGCAGCGATGTCACAGGCCATCCATCGACGCCGGTAGTCAATAATGAAAGGGTGAATTGAGGTGAGGTCGCTTCCTGCGGATGCATGTCAGATGCCGCCGGGTGGACACCCGTGACATCCTCGTTACCCGGAACATCGGCCATCGCCAACCGCAATGCGGACGCCAGCACGTCCAGCGTACTGACGATGGCGCGTTCCCTTGCCGGCTTACCGGAAGAAGACATGTTGCAGCACCCCCGCGAGGGGCGGCTGAATCGTCGATTGCAATTTCCTTGGCAGATCGAGCGGTTTCATCAGCATTTTCAAGCACATGTCCGCCGATAGGTTACGGCGGACCAGCCGATTCACGCGGTGGCTCATCGCACGGTACTGCGGCGTGTCCCGCGGCTCCGTGTGATAGCGCTCGGCGAATACGTGCCGCAAGGCGATATCGGAATCCTCGCTCTTGATCTCGATGACGCGCCGGACCACCGCACCCAGCACTTTCCAGCGACTATTCTTCTCAGTCGCGTTATAGCGCTTGAAATACTGAAAGAAATGCTTGTAATGACGCACTTCATCCGCGCGAATATTGGAGGTCAATTGCTTAAGGATCGGCTCATCGGTGCATTCGTTGATGGCACGGTACAACGTAGCGGTGCCTGTTTCAACCACGCAGCGGGCGGCCATTTCAAGCGCCGGGGTTTTTTCGAACTCCTCGATACTGCACGTCTTGGAATATTCGTCGAAAAAACTCTTGAATGACTTATCCCAATCGAAATCCGGCCAGACGTAGGCGATATACGCTTTCAACGCACGGCCGTGTTGAAGCTCCTCGGCTTCCCAATTCGTGTTCAGCCAATCCTCGACTTCGGTATCGCCCGCGAAGTATTCGGCCAGATTACTGCTGTAAAGGTCCGAGCCGCTTTCGATGAACGATGACGCGCACAATAGCGCGACGAGGTCCTCATTACGGGCGACCACCTCGGGTTGTATCGACGCAAAGTCGATATCCTCGAGTCGCCACGGTAGCGTTGGAACATGTCCGGTTTGCACTTTGCTGCCTCCGAGAGCCATGTCTTGCATGTCTTTTCTCAGTCCGTCCGCATGGCCTGCGAGTGGAATGGTGTGTATGGATAAAATCCCGGGTGAATCCTGGCTAACCTAACCTTCTGATTCCCCCTGACGGCGCCAACCGTCGCGTGATAGACCTGCAGGTAATCGCCGGTCCCATCGCCGCGGCGAGTTTCATCAGCTTGCCATATGGCCCATCATCGCCATCATAATGAACTTTGGACGAATGCGCGTTACACCTGATGACGTACACCCCTTCTAATAGTTGATAACCGTGTCGGAATTTCACTTATCTACCGTCAATTACGCGTAAGAAATAGTAAGCATATTGTTAGAAAAGCATGATTGTAAAATCTGCCAGATAGTACATGGTGAATCGGCATATTGGCACGATTGGGTAGCGGCGTATCTCGCGCCTCACGAGCCAATCGGCGACATACGCGACGTTTCACTGGATTGACGCGTTGCTTCAATGAGTCATCCACATCCATCCGCCATGGACATGGCGTGAAATACAGGGCAATGCAGGCAACGAAACTGGCTGATAGAAGCATAACTTATGCCTATTCGCATCATGCACGTGTCGCGCCGGCATGGAGACGACCGACTATCGATTCATGCTGCCTGACCGGTTATAATCTTCTGTTTCAATTTTCGTCGCATGCCTTGCGGACCACCGCCCCGGGAATCCGGGTTCCGCATCCGTCCGGAACGGCACGTAGCGCGCTTTCCATCCTACTAAACGCCCCCAGGTCAACCACTGCGATCGGCGCCCCCACGATGACTACCGAAAACCACACCTTGTCGGACACGATGTCCCTCTCCCCGGCCAGCCCGGCCGATACGGCCGCCAGCCCGAGTACACCACGTCAGAAAAAGATTTTCATCAAGACATATGGGTGCCAGATGAACGAGTACGACTCCGACAAAATGGCTGACGTGCTCGGCGCGGCCCAGGGTCTGGTGCAAACCCAGACACCTGATGATGCGGATGTCATTCTTTTCAATACCTGCTCGGTACGCGAAAAAGCGCAGGAGAAGGTGTTTTCCGAACTCGGCCGGGTCAAGGTGCTGAAGGAGAACAATCCGGACCTGATCATCGGCGTGGGCGGTTGCGTGGCCAGCCAGGAAGGCGCGGCGATCGTCTCGCGCGCGCCCTACGTCGACGTCGTATTTGGGCCGCAAACGCTGCACCGACTGCCAAAAATGATTGACGCGCGGCGTGCCACGGGCCGCTCGCAGGTGGATATCTCGTTTCCGGAGATCGAAAAGTTCGACCATTTGCCGCCAGCCCGCGTCGAAGGACCGAGCGCGTTCGTTTCCATCATGGAAGGGTGCAGCAAGTACTGCAGCTATTGCGTGGTGCCTTACACGCGCGGCGAGGAAGTCTCCCGGCCGCTGGACGACGTATTGACCGAGATCGCCGAACTGGCGGACCAGGGCGTACGCGAAGTCACCTTGCTGGGGCAAAACGTCAATGCCTACCTGGCACCGCTGTCAAAAGACCTGGCCGACGCAGCCGACGAAGACAAGATCGATTTCGCCGGTCTGATCGAACTGGTCGCGGATATCCCTGGCATCGAGCGCATCCGCTACACGACATCGCATCCGAAGGAATTTACGCAGCGCCTCATCGATGCCTACGCAAAAGTGCCGAAGCTCGTCGATCACCTGCACCTGCCCGTGCAGCACGGCTCCGACCGGGTTCTGATGGCGATGAAGCGCGGCTATTCGGTTCTGGAGTACAAATCGGTCATCCGCAAGCTGCGCGCCATTCGCCCGAATCTGTCGGTGTCGACCGATTTTATCGTCGGCTTTCCTGGCGAGACGGAAGACGATTTCGACAAGTTGATGGCACTGGTCGAGCATATTGGCTATGACACGAGCTATTCGTTCATCTACAGCCCGCGCCCCGGCACGCCGGCGGCCAATTTGCACGACGATACGCCCCATGACGTCAAGCTGAAGCGGTTGATGCACCTCCAAGCCACGATTGAGGCCAACGTGCGCCGTATAAGCGATGGCATGCTTGGAAGCGTACAGCGCATTCTGGTGGAAGGGCCATCGCGGAAAGATCCGAACGAATTGCACGGTCGTACGGAGAATAACCGGGTGGTCAATTTTCCAGCACCTCCCGGATCGCACGCACGCCTGACCGGCCAAATGATCGATGTATATATCGATCAGGCATTTCCCCACTCGCTGCGGGGCCGTATCGTCACCGCCGACGATACGCAGGCGGTTGCCTGACCCATACCGGCCAAAATCGGGCAGACAAAGCAGCACGGTGTAATAATGCAAACGCAGCCAGGGTCTGCGGGGCCGGAAGCACTGACCGGCCGCGTCCGGAACCCTGCCCGATTGAGCCATGCGGCCATTTGTTCAGGACGAACCGTCTGGTCACTGCTGTTAGACACCGCGCGCCGCTGCCCGCGCACCTCTTTATCTGGAAAGGATGGCTGTCTCGCGTTGAAAATCGCCCAAGAAGAATTCGCCGCCCCGCGTGACGACAATCAGCGTCTCGCCAACTTGTGCGGCCCGCTGGATGAGAACCTGCGTCAGATCGAGCAGGCGCTGGACGTAACGCTGGCCCGGCGAGGACACCGGATCGCGGTGCGAGGCCGGAATGCCAAGGCCGCCGTTACCGCGTTGGAAAGCTTCTATAACCGCGCACGTGTGCCGCTGTCCCTGGAAGATGTGCAACTCGGACTGGTGGAGGCGCGTCATACCGGCACCGTGATCGGACTGCATACGGGGCGCACCGCCCGCGCGGGACAGTCCGGCTCGGCGACGAAAAGCCGATCATCCACCGCGACGGGGAAAAGTGCGACGCACACGGGGCCACTGCGGCACCCTACCGGCCCCGCTCTGCCACCCATGGTCGAATTGAGCGCGCGCGACGTGGCGCCGCCAGCGGCACTCGACGCGGATCCGCATGCGCTACCAACGCATCTTGGACCGGACGCCATCGTCTTGCATACCCGCAAGGCCGATTTGCGTGGCCGCACGCCGACACAGCATGCCTACCTGAAAGCGATCCTGTCGCACGACATCACGTTTGGCATCGGCCCGGCTGGTACCGGGAAGACCTACCTGGCGGTGGCGTGCGCGGTGGACGCGCTCGAACGCGACCAGATCAAGCGTATCGTGCTGACGCGGCCGGCGGTGGAGGCCGGCGAGCGGCTGGGTTTTCTGCCCGGCGACCTGACGCAGAAAGTCGATCCCTACCTGCGTCCACTGTACGACGCGCTGTATGACCTGCTCGGCTTCGACCGCACGGCGAAGATGTTCGAGAAACAGATGATCGAGATCGCGCCGCTGGCTTATATGCGAGGCCGGACACTCAATCACGCGTTCATCATCCTCGACGAGGCGCAGAACACGACGCCGGAACAGATGAAAATGTTCCTGACGCGGATCGGCTTTGGGTCGAAAGCAGTGGTGACCGGCGATACGACCCAGGTCGACTTGCCGCGCGGCCACCGCAGCGGCCTGCTCGACGCGAAAGAGATTCTAGCCAATGTACGGGGTATCGCGATGACGCAATTCACAAGCGTCGATGTCGTGCGGCATCCGCTCGTCGGCCGGATCGTCGATGCGTATGAGGCCCACGCAAAGCAGAAGGATGGCAGTGACCGCGGCGCGTTTCTATCGCCGCATTGATGTGATCCGGCAGCCGCACCCTACGCAACACACCCACCTACCGCCATGACAATCGAAGACGCCGCCCCGGGCGCGGACGATATCGACGACGATCAATCCTCCGAGCCGCCAAAACTGACGCTTGAGGTGCAGTTCGCCGCCCCTGCGTTTGCCGCGCATCGCAAACTGCTGACGAAGCCCGTACTGACGGAGTGGGTGCGGGCTGCAATCTTCGACGACGCGGCACTGACACTGCGCTTCGTCGATTCGGACGAAGGCAAGGTATTGAACCGCACCTACCGTGGCAAAGACTACGCGACGAATGTGCTGACATTCGCCTACGCCGAATCGGAAGAGGACCCCGTGACCGGCGATATCGTCCTTTGCTGCCCCGTGGTGGAAAGTGAAGCGACCGAGCAGGGCAAACCGCTGCTGGCGCACTATGCGCATCTGGTCATCCACGGCGTGCTGCATGCGCAGGGCTACGACCACGAAGACGATGAAGAGGCAGAGGAAATGGAGGCCATCGAGACCGAGTTGCTCGAAAGCCTGGGCTTCCCTGATCCTTACGCGGACGATGTTGAAGACGACGATGGCGCCGAACCAGCCGCCCCCCGCGTGCTGCATTGAAGGCGCCCCATGTCGAATCTTGATGAACGCGACAGCCTCGCTGGCATTTACCCTCCTCCGAACGGCGCGGTTGTCCATTTATCAGAGGCGGACCTTGCGGCGTCACGGCGGCAGGCATTTGCGTCGCACGCCGAAGCCGACGACATCTGGATCTTCGGCTATGGCTCGCTGATCTGGAACCCCGGCTTGCCCGTCCTGGAAGCGGTACGCGCCCGCGTCCATGGCTATCACCGCGGCTTGTTCATGTGGTCCCGGCTTAATCGCGGCACCGCGGAACAACCCGGTCTCGTCCTGGCGATCGATCGCGGCGGTTCCTGCTCCGGCATGGCTTTCCGGCTTGCCTTCGCCGGAAGCACGCCGCACTTGGAAACGCTATGGCAACGGGAAATGTCACTCGGCGCCTACCGCCCTGCCTGGCTTTCCTGCCGGCTGACCGATGGGCGCCAGGTCCGTGCGCTCAGCTTTGTCATCCGCCGCGATTCCGCGGCGTACGCCGGCTTGTTGCCGGACGCGGTGCTGCGCCATGTCATGCGGCAGGCCAGCGGCATCTACGGAACCACACGCGAATACGTCGAGAAAACCGTTGCCGCCTTGCGGGCGGCCGGTATTCCAGATCCGCACCTGGAACGGCTGCTCGCGCGCTGCGTCGATCCAACATGATGATGACGGGACAATGACAAATCGTCGATGAAATAGTCGAGTCGGCAAAAAACGCCACCGCTTGCCTGACTGAAAGGCCGTGCCATCCCATGGTAGCCGGGCTTTTCTGGCCGATCCCCGCCGATAGTGTATGCTTCCAATCTTGAACGTCACCATTGCGTCCAGACACCCCGGCCGCCTTCGTCCGTCTGCTGCTGCGTCCGCCTGCCTGCCTGCCGCCTTTTCGGCATGTCTCGGCTGGCTCAGGCGTGGCCTCGCGCCGAGACGTGCCGCCGACGGCGACGCTCCACCATGAACGACCCATATCCTAGTAGACGCAACACCGATAGACCCCGTTCCCTGCTCGAACGGTTGACCGACCTGATCTCTCCGGAACCGGATTCGCGGGCCGAGTTGCTCGAAATCCTGCAGGATGCGCACGAGCGCAACCTGATCGATGCCGACTCCCTGTCGATGATCGAAGGAGTTTTCCAGGTTGCCGAGATGAGCGCGCGCGACGTAATGGTGCCGCGCGCCCAGATGGATGCCATCAATATCGACGAATCGCCGGACACCTTCCTGCCGTTCATGCTCGATAAGGCCCATTCGCGCTATCCGGTCTATGAAGGCAGCCGCGACAACGTGATCGGCGTGCTGCTGGCGAAGGACCTGCTGCAGTTCTACAAGGAAGATGCCCCGGAACATCGCGAGACGTTCGATGTCCGGTCCATGCTGCGCCCGGCTGTCTTCATTCCTGAATCGAAGCGCCTCAACGTGCTGCTGCATGATTTTCGCGTCAATCGCAATCACCTGGCCATCGTCGTTGACGAATATGGCGGTGTCGCCGGCTTGATCACGATCGAGGACGTGCTGGAGCAGATCGTCGGCGATATCGAGGACGAGTTCGATTTCGACGAGGAAGAGGACAATATCATCGCCGCGCCGGATGGCCGTTACCGTGTGCGCGCCTTGACCGAGGTCGCCCAATTCAACGAGGTATTCGGCGCAACCTATGGCGACGACGAAGCAGACACGATCGGGGGCCTTGTAACGCACCGCTTCGGTCGCGTGCCGCACCGTGGAGAAGCCATCGATATCGATGGCTTCTCTTTCGAGATCCTGCGCGGTGACGCCCGGCAACTGCACGTACTGCTGGTCACCCGACTACCCGAACCGTCGCTACAGGACGGTGACGGCTCGACGCACGACAACTGATGCGCGACGAGACCACCGACCGCGCCCAGCGACCAACCGGTATCGACACATCGGCGGCCGCTCGCCGTGGACGGCTGGCACGCATGGGCGCAGCCCTTGGCACGATCGGCTGGCGGCGCACCGCCAGCGCGCTCGGCCTCGGCGTGTTATCCACCCTCACCTTTGCCCCGGTACCGCAAGGCGGATGGTTGCAATTGCCTCTGCTGGCCGTGCTGTTCGGACTGCTGGCATTGTCGCGCAATCGGCTTAGTGCGTTGATCACCGGTTTCCTGTTCGGTGTCGGCAATTTTGTCAGCGGCCTATACTGGCTCTATATCAGCATGCACCACTACGGTGGCATGCCGGCCGTGATGGCCGGCGCCGCTGTCGTCCTGTTTGCCGCCTACCTGGCCCTATACCCGGCGTTGGCCTGCGGCGCCTGGTTTGTCGCCACCCCCCTGTCGAACGATCCTGCCTCGGTCGGCCCGCTGCGGATCACCAGCTCCGATGCGGTGACCAACAGCGCCGCCGCTCACGCGACGTCATCCGATGTGTCGGCAGCGGACCTTTCCGCGTTCAATGCACCCATCCGAGGTTTGCCCTGGCGCCCCCTGCGCCTGGATCGCACACCGAGCCGCCCGGTGCGCGCGCGCCGCATCGGGCGACTGCTGTTGTCGGCGGTGCTGTTCGGGGCGACGTGGGCGTTGGGCGAATGGTTGCGCGGCACGGTGTTCACCGGTTTTCCCTGGTTGTCGATCGGCTATGCCCAGGTGGATGGCCCGTTCGAAGGGTTTGCCGCGCTCGTGGGCGTGTATGGCGTTGGATTCATTACCGCCACCTGCGCGGCACTGCTCACCCAATGTGTTTTTGGTGTTCGCCGGCATGCCAATCTCACCGGTGTGGTGTGCGGCAGCACGGCGCTCGTGCTCGTTGCGCTTGGCCTGGGGGGACGCTGGCTGCACTTTACCCATCCCGATACCGCCCCCCTGACCGTTCGGCTGTTGCAAGGCGACATTGGGCAAAGCATCAAGTTCTCCCAAGCCGGCCTCGACCATTCGCTGGCCCTGTACCAGCAATTGATCACCGCGAAAGCCGCGGACTTGATCGTGACGCCGGAAACGGCCTTGCCGATCGTGATTAACGATACCCCGGAACGTTTTGCCCAGGCGACTCGGGCATTTGTCGATCGCACGGGCTCGTCGCTCCTCCTCGGCGCGGCGGGCGTGACGGACCGCGACGGGCATCTGTCCTATACGAACTCGACATTCGGTCTGAGTCCGGGGCAGTCGTTGTTGTATCGCTACGATAAACACCACCTGGTGCCGTTCGGCGAATTCGTGCCCTGGGGCTTCCGGTGGTTCGTGCAGTTGATGCAGATTCCGCTTGGTGATTTTGCCCGCGGCGCGCCCGTGCAACCGCCGTTCATCGTCAAGGGCGAGCGCTTTGCAGTCAATATCTGCTACGAAGACTTGTTCGGTGAGGAAATTGCCGCCAATCTGCGCGGACAGGCAATGCCGGCAGGCGTGCTGGTGAACTCGACGAACCTGGCGTGGTTCGGCGACTCGATCGCGCTGGACCAGCATCTGCAAATCTCGCGGATGCGGGCTCTGGAAATGCAACGCCCTGTGATCCGCGCGACCAATACCGGTACGACCGCCGCGATCGATGCCAACGGTGACGTGCAAGCGCGCCTGCCCGCGGAAACGGTGGGCGCCTTGGACGCCACCGTGCAAGGGATGCAAGGCACCACGCCGTATATCCGATTTGGCAACGTACCGGTGCTGGTCGCCGCGCTGGTCATCCTGCTTGGTGCCTTTGCCGCCGGGCGAAAGCGCCGGGACTAGGCTCCCTGGCGTCATTGGCAGGAAATCCCAGGCCGGGACCCGATGAAAGAGGCTAGAATCGAGGGTTTCCGAGCCGCGTCCCGCCGCTCTCGACCGCTTTTGACGCTTTTCGTTTTTCCATGCTCACTTTCCAGCAAATCATCCTGACCTTGCAGTCGTATTGGGACAAGCAAGGTTGTGCGATCCTCCAGCCCTACGATATGGAAGTGGGCGCGGGCACCTCGCACACCGCCACGTTCCTGCGCGCAATCGGCCCCGAACACTGGCGCGCCGCCTATGTGCAGCCATCGCGTCGGCCGAAGGATGGACGTTACGGCGAAAATCCGAACCGCCTGCAGCACTATTACCAATTCCAGACGGTCATGAAACCGGCCCCGGACAATATCCTGGAGCTGTACTTTGGATCGTTGAAGGCGCTGGGCCTGGATCTGCAGCAGAACGACGTGCGCCTGGTGGAGGACGATTGGGAAAACCCGACGCTCGGCGCCTGGGGACTTGGCTGGGAAGTCTGGCTGAACGGGATGGAAGTCACCCAGTTCACGTACTTCCAACAGGTGGGTGGCATCGACTGCATGCCGGTGCTGGGCGAGATCACCTACGGTATCGAACGCCTGGCGATGTACCTGCAGAAGGTCGAGAACATCTACGACCTGGTCTGGACCGAATGGGAAGAAAACGGCGAGCGTCGCGTGCTGAAATACGGGGACGTCTTTCACCAAAACGAAGTAGAGCAATCGACCTACAACTTCGAGCATGCCAACGCGCCGATGTTGTTCGATTTCTTCACGCACTACGAATCCGAGGCAAAGCGGCTGATGGAAGTGCCGCTGGCGCTGCCGGCCTACGAAATGGTGTTGAAGGCGGCACACACGTTCAACCTGCTCGATGCCCGCGGCGCGATCTCGGTGACCGAGCGTGCCGCGTATATCGGCCGAATCCGGACGCTGGCGCGAACCGTGGCGCAAGCGTATTACGCCTCCCGCGAGAAACTCGGCTTCCCGATGGCGCCGCCGGAAACACGGGCCTTGATGACCCCGCCCGCCGCAACCACTAAGGCAGCCTGACCCTGCCCCATGCCATGTCGCACGCACCGCGCTAGGACACACGGGCACAGGAGCGGGTGAACGCCTGCAGCAAAAACCGCTGCAACACGGATTAATGGACGGGCTTGCTCCAGTCCCGGATCGAATCTTGAATGACCATGACGCACACAGCCACGCTACTCGTTGAACTCCTGACCGAGGAACTGCCGCCGAAGGCGCTGGCCCGCCTTGGCGACGCCTTTGCCAGCGGTATCGCCACGCGCCTGGCGAATGACAATCTGATCGATACCGTCACGACAGGCAACGCGCCGGTCTTCACCACGTTTGCCACGCCGCGCCGCCTTGCCGTACTGCTTCCCGGTGTGCGATCACAGGCAGCGGAGCAACGCGTGCGCCAGAAAGTGCTGCCGGTACAAGTGGCGCTCGATGCAAACGGCCAGCCCACGCCACCATTGGCAAAGAAGCTCGCGGCGCTGGGATTTCCCGACATCGGCGTCGACGCACTGGAGCGCGCGCCGGATGGCAAGACCGAGGCGCTGTTTCTGAACTACACGGCCCCCGGTGCGTTGTTGGCCGACGCGCTGCAATCAGCGTTGACGGAGACGCTCGCGA
This sequence comes from Robbsia andropogonis, assembly GCF_000970345.1. Classification (GTDB taxonomy): domain Bacteria; phylum Pseudomonadota; class Gammaproteobacteria; order Burkholderiales; family Burkholderiaceae; genus Robbsia; species Robbsia andropogonis. The sequence goes on from NZ_LAQU01000001.1 coordinate 76,886, forward strand.
AACTGCCGGTACCGAAGATGATGACCTACCAGCGATATACGCCGGGCAAGGTGGAAGTGGTGAATTTCGTGCGTCCGGTGCATCGCTTGACGGCACTACACGGCGATGCGATCGTCCCGGTCTCGGCCTTCGGCCTGCCCGCGGGGCGCACGACGCTTGGCCATCGTTTTCTGTCGGATGGCGAGATCGCACTGCCCGATGCAGATACGTACACCGATGTCCTGGGACAACAAGGCCGGGTGGTGGCAAGCCAGGCCGCGCGGCGCGAATCAATCGTCCGCCAACTGCGTGACATCGCCGGAGACGATCAGGTGATCATGCCTGACAGCCTGCTCGATGAAGTCTCGGCATTGGTCGAATGGCCACGCGTCTACGCCTGCCATTTCGATGACGCGTTCCTGGAAGTACCGCAGGAATGTCTGATCCTGACGATGCAGACGAACCAGAAGTATTTCGCGCTGACGGACGCCGCCGGCAAGCTGCGTTCGCGCTTCCTCGTCGTGTCGAACATCGATACCGACACACCACACGACATCATCGAAGGCAATGCCCGCGTGATCCGACCGCGCCTGGCAGATGCTCGCTTCTTTTTTCAGCAGGATAAGAAGAAACCGCTGGCCGATCGCGTTGCGCAACTCGGCAATGTCGTCTATCACAACAAGCTGGGCTCGCAGTTGGCACGCACCGAACGGATGGTCGCGATTGCCGAAGTCATTGCGCCGCGCATGGGTGCGGACGTGACACTGGCGGCACGCGCCGCACGATTGGCGAAGGCGGACCTGATCACGGACATGGTCGGCGAATTCCCCGAGCTGCAAGGCACGATGGGCACGTACTACGCCCGCCACGACGGCGAGGCGGCGGAAGTCGCACTCGCATGTTCGGAACATTACCAACCGCGTTTCTCCGGTGATACGTTACCGACGACGGCGACCGGCACCGTGGTGGCGTTGGCGGACAAGTTGGAAACGCTGGTGGGTATTTGGGGTATCGGCCTTGCTCCTACCGGTGAGAAAGATCCGTTCGCGCTGCGGCGGCAAGCGCTGGGCGTGCTGCGGATTCTGATCGAAAAACAGTTGCCGCTCGACCTGCGCGCATTGCTGCACGCCGCCTATGCGCCGTTTGCAACGATGGCGACCGTGACGGACCCGGTGGATGCGCTGTACGGTTTCTTCCTCGATCGACTGCGCCCGTTGCTGCGTGACCGTGGCTATGCATCGAACGAAATCGAAGCCGTGCTGTCTGATGCGCCCACGCGCTTCGATGACGTCATCGCGCGCCTTGATGCCGTTCGTGCCTTTGCGTCACTGCCTGAGTCCGACGCGCTCGCCGCGGCGAACAAGCGGATTGGCAATATCCTGAAGAAATCCGAAGATGGCGTGGTGGCATCGGGCATGACCGTCGAGTACGGTGTGCAACCGGCGCTGTTGCAGGAAGCCGCGGAGACAGCGTTGTACGGAGACCTGGAACGCGTGGCGCCTGCGGCACGCGCGCACCGCGCCGCAGGCGAGTATGCACAGGCGCTGACGGTGCTCGCCGGTCTGCGTGGAAGCGTCGACGCCTTCTTCAACGACGTGATGGTCAACGCCGAGGACCCGGCCCTGCGGGCCAATCGACTGGCGTTGCTGCGCGAGCTGCATGCCGCGATGAACGCGGTCGCGGATATCTCGAAACTGGCGAGCTGACGGCACCCGGCCGGGTTCCGGATGGCGGCGGAGAAAACGATGGGTGTATACGGCAATCAAGACGGACAGCGCGGCACGGCACACGGCCGCAAGCTGGTCGTGCTCGACCGAGATGGCGTGATCAATCACGACTCGGCCGCGTTCATCAAGTCACCCGATGAATGGCAACCGATTCCCGGCAGCCTGGAAGCCATTGCGCGGCTGAATCGCGCCGGTTACCGGGTTGTCGTGGCGACGAACCAGTCCGGCATTGGTCGCGGCCTGTTCGATACCGCCATGCTGAACGACATTCACGAGAAGATGCATCGTGCCGCTGCCGCGGCCGGTGCACGGATCGAAGCGGTGTTCTTCTGCCCCCATACCAACCGCGACGCCTGCCTGTGCCGCAAGCCACTGCCCGGCATGATGCACGAAATCGTGGAGCGCTACGACGTGGCCGATGCCTCCAAGGTGCCGATGGTCGGTGATGCGTTGCGCGACCTGCAAAGCGGTGCGGCGGCGGGTTTTGTCCCGCACCTCGTCAAGACCGGCAAGGGCGCCAAGACACTGGCCGATGCCGAGACGCAAGGCGCCGACCACGCGCTGCCGCCCGGGACGCGTATTCACGACGACCTGCGGCAATTCGCGCTGGATTTCCTGGCGCATCACGTGGATTAAGGACTGGGGTCATGCGCCTGCTGCGTTCCGTGTTGTTCCTGTTGTATATGTCTTTGCTGACGCCGGTTTACGCGATCACTTGTCTACTGGTCTTCGTGCTGCTGAATGCGCACCAGCGTTGGTCGATGGTCCGCGTCTGGTGTCGACTTTCGATCAATGGCGCGCGCGCCCTTTGCGGCATCCGATATCGCGTGATCGGCGAGGAAAACCTGCCGGACCGGCCCGTGGTCGTACTCGTCAAACATCAGTCGGCCTGGGAGACCATCGCCATCCCAGCGTTGTTGCGCGGTCCGCAGTGCTACGTCTTCAAGCGGTCCCTGCTTTATATTCCGTTCTTTGGCTGGACGCTGGGTCTGCTGAAGATGATCCATATCGACCGCAAGCAGGGGCCCCGGGCATTTGCGTCAGTGATCCGCCAGGGGAAGGAACGGATCGCCGATGGGTCGTCGGTCGTGATGTTCCCGGAAGGCACGCGCACCCCTACCGGCGTGACGGGCGTCTACAAGTCGGGCGGTGCGCGGTTTGCACTGGCGACGAACGCCGATGTCGTACCGATCGCCCATAACGCCGGACGCGTCTGGCCACGTAACACCCTGGTTAAGCATCCGGGCCTGGTGACGATCTCCATCGGGCCGGTGATTCGCACCGCCGGTCGCACGACCGACGACGTCAATAACGAAGTGGCTGGATGGATCGAAGCGGAGATGCGCCGAATCGATGCGTCCGCATATGCGTCGGAGAAAGTCACGGGTGCCTCGGCTGCGATCGATACGGCGAGTGCCACCGCCGCGCCTGCCGCGTCGACGGCAACCGTATCACCGGCAGCGCAGCAGGACGCGGCATCGCGCGTTTCCCCGTCTGCCGGCAACCCACCCGTCGATGCGACTTCTTGATCTGTTCCGGCGCCATCCGGACCCGGCTTCCGGGGGCACAGCTCATGGTACTCCGCCAAAAGCCGGGACGACCCGTCCGCCTCAGACGCGCCTGGTGCAGAAACGCCAGATCATGCTCGGAGATCGATGCATCGATTACACCCTGAAGCGTTCGTCGCGCCGCACCGTCGGCTTTGTAATCGATCGGGAGGGGCTGACAATCACGGCACCGTTGCGGCTTTCGTTGGCCACGCTGGATGAAGCGATTGTCTCGAAGCAAAGCTGGATCATCGGCAAGCTCGACAACTGGCTGGCCAAGTTTGCCGCCGAGCCGGCCGGTCCGATTCAATGGCAGGACGGCATGCTATTCCCGGTTTTCGGGGAGCCATATCATTTACGGATCGTCGCGTTGGCGACCGGACGGCGGACGACACAAGTCATTGCCCAACCGGTATCGCGGACGTTGACGCTGATGGTCCGCGACCCGTCAGATGCGGAGATGGTGCGACTGGCGTTGCTCCGTTGGCTGCAAGGCGAAGCGCGGCGCGTGTTCGCGGAGCGCCTTGATCATTACGCGGCGCGGATGGGCGTGCGCTACGCAGGCCTGGGCCTGTCATCGGCACGCACACGCTGGGGCAGTTGCTCCAGCACCGGACAGATTCGACTGCACTGGCGGCTGGCGCATGCGCCCATGACGCTGCTGGATTATGTCGTCGTCCATGAACTGGCACATCTGCGAGAAATGAACCACAGCGACCGCTTCTGGGCGATTGTGTCGCAGGAGATGCCAGATTACAGTGAACGGCGCGCTCGCTTGAGGGGACCCAATGCGGACTGGTTGCCGCATTGGTGATGGATTGCCCCAGAAATTTACGTTGGGTCTCCCGATCACGTTATCCAAGAAAATAGTGCGTAAATGCATTACCGGATATCGTCATGCGTCCGCGACAATCCGGCGATGGCAAGTCTGGCCGACAATGTCAGCCGATCTTGAAAGCAAAATTGCGGATATTATCGACAGTAAGCGGCATATTGTTCATTGGATGCTTTGGCTTGCTGACAAGATATTCCGCAAGCTTTTTCATGTCCATGAACACGAGGTCCTTGTTGACATCGGCCTGATAGGCTTGCGGCGTGCTAGAGGCAACTTGTGCCAACCCGATCACCTGCTGATTCCGATTACTCAAGGACAGGTCCTCTCCGAAAAGGCAGGCCGTTGCCTGGTCCCGATCAGATTCCCCCTGGCAGTCCTCTGCATCCTTGAACCCCATGGCTTCGGCATCGGCTTTCGAGATCACACGCAACTCGTCGAATGCCGCGCAGATATTGTTGTAGTTCTGGATATATTGTTGCAGCGCTGCCTCTAACGCTTGGCGATTGCCTCTCTCCGGAACTACGGCCGACAAGATATCCTCCGTTGAGGCGGCAGGATTTTGGGTACGAATTCTCCAAGCAAATTGAACGTTGCTTTCCGCATTGCCTCGCCTCGGAATCACGAGCCTAGGCCGTACCTCTTCTCTACGTCTTCCTGTATCTCGCGGCAATGCGCCCTGTTGCGCAACGCCGCGCGCGCGTGGTGCGTCACGAGGGATTGTGGCGCGTGCCGCAGGCGGTGCATCGCCAGACGAGGCACCGCCTGCGGTGTTGCGCACACTCATACCTGTTCCGCGAGAGAACATAGGGGCACGCCGCGGTATGTCACGTATTGCACCGGACGGCGGCTCCGCGCGTGAGGAGGAAGGCGCAAATTGTGCAAGGGCCTCACGGAGTGCAATCGCAAGGGGTTCGTGATCACTGACACCAAGCATCACGAAATTTGGGAAATGCCGATCAAGAACACTTTCCGCCGTCCTGTCATAACGGGCGGTATACCCGTTCATCGTATTGGACAACATGGTATGCACATCGGCCAGGTCGACGTTGGCATCCCGGAGTTGCGTAATGATCTCGTTGACGCGCAAGGCGGAATTGGGGACAGGAAAACGGTGCGCTGCCGCCGGCGGTACGGCGCGGCTCGGCCTTGAGGGTTCAGGAGCGACACTGCCGCTCGCACGACTTTGTGGTTCGGGACCGTGTGGCTCCTGCCCCGCGCTGATGTCCGCTGCTTGCTCACGAATTAGCGCCAAAGATCGCTGAAGTCTTGGGTTAGCGGTCCGTGGCGGTGACGCGGACGTAGACGCCTGTTCAGTGCCTTGACCGCGTTGCGGCGTACCGGTTCTTCTGAACGGACGCGTCAAAACACCTAAAACGGATTGCGTATCCCGCCGAAGCCATCGCGAAAGGATTGACGTCGGTCTACTCGATCCACGGCTTGCTGCCGCGTCATCCATCCGAGCTGTATGAAATGGCGTTGGAAGGGTTTGTGCTGTTCATTGTGATGTGGCTGTTCTCGCGCAAGCCGCGGCCGATGGGCGCAGTGACCGGTTTGTTTATCGTTGGCTGCGGTATTGCGCGACTCCTTGTTAAAATGACGCGGTAACCGGATGACTTTCTTGGTTTGTTGGCGCTCGGTTTGTCGATGGAGCAGTGGTTATCCTTTCCGATGATTTTAATTGGTATTGGCACAATCGTATGGGCGTATAAGCAGCGTACATCGGTCGCAGAATCGTCTCCCGCCGCTTAATGTCTTCGACCGTGTTGCCGGTTGATCAATGCAATTATTTCCCAATACACCGCCGTCTTCCTATTTCCACTCCGCGGGTTGTGGCTCGCGCTGCACGTCACCGCATGGGTCGCATCCCAAACGCTTCGCCCCACGCGGCTCCGAGAATTGTTTAGGGTACGACCACGTACGTTCCATGGTCTACATTTTCGCGCACACAAAATGTGACCATGTGACGTTATTTTACGAATGACGTCGATTAGTTATCATTCTGTACTTTTTAATCCATAAAAATCAATAGCTTAATATTTTTGATATCGATGCTCTGTCGATATTTTGATGTACATATTTCGATTTTATGATTATTCCCTCTGCCATTGGGTCTATCGATTTTTTATTTCGATAAGCCTATATTTAATTTATTAAATATTTCAGAGACAGATTACTTTTCGCGGATGATTTATTTCAGGGGCATGACAAAACGCTTGACCTGAATAGGAGAATTTTGTGTACGCATCATCGAACAAATTTAGCGGACCGTCGCTTAATAATGCACCTTTGGATCTAAACTTAAATATTGGAAATAGCGAAGAGTTCTCTGATATAGACAATATATCCGCAGACGCGCTTTCCGAAAATGCAATGTCTGAAAAATTAAGCCAAGCTCTAAAGAGCCTTGAAAAATATCCCAAAAACCCTTCAAGCACATCTAATAATGTCGAGGAGCTTCTTAAAGAGAAAGACATTAAAAAATCGAAGAAATTGCTCACTAAAATGACTTTTGAAGATAAGCGAAAACTTAACAAAATAATAGTGGAAGAATTGGAAAGAAATGAAGGAATAGCAGAAACGCATGAAGTTTATGAGAAATTTCTTGTCCTTTTTGAAATAAAAGCGAGGCCCGGATTTGTCACTCCGCTTCTAGATCGTCCTATAACAAATTATTCTTTCTATTCAGTAATTGCTGAAGAAAAAGAATTGGACCAGAACGGTCGTTGGAGAGCATATGGCACCTTACACGCTGCTTTTGGTAACGAAGGCGCAAGTGGGCACCTCACCGACATGGAGGAATTTATGCCGGATGTGTCCAAACCGGATATCACGTTTGATACCCGCATTCGCTATTATGCCAAAGCCTTCAAGCAGGTAGTAACCGCCGTTAAAGACGCGGCGCAATCCAGACAAAAGGGATATGTTAGCTTGCAGGGAAGAACCAACCCGTACACTGTTCTTGCCGAGGGTAGGGCGAGATGCGTTCTTCGGAATACCAATAACGACACCTATGGGATACTCTTTTTTTCTCGAGCAATCAAGCGAAAGCAACAGAAAGATCGAGAGACAACAAGGCATTATCACGTATCAACGCTGTATGCACTGAATGCTGAAAAAGCACTAAAAAATTTGAAAGAAATAAAGCAGGAACTTATTTCTGAAAATTCTGTGACAGAAAACGATCCGAGTAATGTGGACAAAACCATAAGAGGTGAGTGGGACTTAGCAGGTACTCTGTCTCAGTTAGAAGATATTGACAGGTTCATAAATGAACTCAAAAATAAAACTACATCAGCGGCAACGGGCTTGGAAAATCCTGAAATGAGTCAAGATGATGTTTCTGAAAGATACGGTCTGGAACAAGGAATCGAAAAATTTCGAGCCTTAATAAAAGAAAACGAAGGACTCACGTGGCTAACTTACGATAATTTAAATAAAATTAGTAAATCTTTTGGAAAAGAGAAAATTATTCTTCCACTTGAAGTAAAATTTACATCTAAACAAAATAAAGAAATAATCGCTATAGTGAAAATCTATAGAAGTAAATCTGCTAGAACTAAAGTTATGGATAAAAAAATTGATGCGTTCTACAAGGACATCCTTGCGCGCGCTAAATTTCCTCCAAAAGAAAGATAAAAAATAAATAAGAGTGGCTAACCTTAATCAGGCGAGTCTAATATCAGCGTGAGTTGATGGGTCATATCTTGTCGTTCACAACGAGACGAAAAGTAAGCGATGAAGTATGGGCGGCGCTTGAGCCTTTGATTCCGACGGTGATGCGACTTACGAACAAAGGTCGGCCGCCGAAAGATTTCAGATCGGGCGGCTTTCCATGGCATCTTGTATGTGCTGCAAACGGGAGTGCCTTGGGAAGATCTCCCACAAGAACTGAGCTTCGGCTCGGGTATGACGTGCTGGTGGACTTCCCCGGTTCTGCGCCCGGCGTGTGTGAGTTTGACTCGCGTTTCCTTCGGTCACCGCCCTTGGCTCCACCCACTCCGCAGCAAGTTTCCCGGCGTTGTTCGCAGGCTTCGTCGCGACTATGGCGGGGTCTGACTTCTCACGTCCGTACATCATCGGCCTCGGCTCCTCACCTTCCCGATGCGGGCCTGGTCAATGATACTGATCCAGGTCAAACGTGAGATCTCCCGGTTCCCGCGCAAGGCGCTTGTGTGCATGCCAGGTTCTACGACCACGCCGGATCGGTCGGCACTCGCGCTGTCGCACCGCCCCCTGTTGCTTTCCACGTACTGGAGCGCGTCAGCATCCGGGATATAAAACATTTCGTGGCTCCCTGGCTGGCCTACACATTCCCCTACCGACGCTTCGCTGACATCCTCGCGAATGCCCGCGCACGGCTCGGGGGCGATGTGGTTCGCTATACCTTCATCGTAGTGGACTCTCACCACCTACACCTTGCCGGTCTCCCGGCGCACCCAGTACGGATTCTCGACCCATTGCCACACCACGTCCTCATCAAACAAGTCAAACGCATGCTGCAAATACAGCAAGCCCGCGATCAAACGTGGGGAACTTGCTGGCCTGCTGCGCTGAGATACGAAGCTCGCGCCCATCACGCCGTGCAGTCGCTCCCAATCAATCAGCTCAATGAGCTTCATCAGCGGACGATTCAAGTTGATCTGTTCGCGTAGCGGGTGCCGGAAGAAATCTTCCTGCGGCGCAGCCTTCTTCGACCCCATTCAAACCTCATCAGAATTTGCAGGATTCAATGCGTCATATGCCTGTTCCTTGCAATTCCTTCAACCCCGTTACCAGGCCAAAGCTTTATCTCGTGCGGCTCTGCGAATTGTTCAAAGCCGACCACGGTACAATCGCTGGCGGCAGACAAGGCAGCTAGTCGAGCGAGTGACACAACGTCATTAATGAGCTGATCTTCCGTCGCAACATAGCGGATACGATACGCGCCGTTCAAGTGAGTCCCGCTCACCCAGCGTGATTCATGGCGTGCGAGACGCCCAGTGCTGGCCAAATAATGCGTCCGGTCGGTGTGACTTGCCTCTGGGAAAATCGTTGGTCCGATGGCGGAGGCGACTATGCTAGCTAGCAGGTCCGCCGCGGTACCCGCGTCGGACTCTACTGCCAACTCATAAAGCGCGAACAACGCGGTACCGGCAATGTGTGGTGAGCGCATCGCTTGGGAAAATTTGATAAGGAGCGTTGCGTTCGAGTCATCGATACCGTGAGCGAGCGGTTCAAAAAACTGACGCCTCAAGGCCGCGAAGCGGTAGTGATCCCGATTCAGCCGATGCCGTTCGTCGTAGTCCAAATGCATCGATCGGAGCGGACTTTGTGGATCTGTGCGGGGTAATGGTATGACCGGTACTGTCGCGTTTTGTACGGTTGAAACTGTCGGGTCGATTGTATGCGTGGCGTCCACGGGTAATACAGGAGCCCTCGCGTCGACGACTGCCCAATCCCATTCGATCGCAGGGGCCCGTGTGTTTGACGTCCACTGCCATCGCATTTTATTAGGGAGCTTTAGCCCATGGAGTGCCTCCGGTGCGGCCAAATCGGTCGGATCAAACGACGACACCTGTCTGAACTTCGTGAAAGACGAAGGCCTGTAAGTCAGCTTGTAGGGAGACGCGCTGATGTCTAACGTAGTCCTGGCCGTACGTATGCGCGAGTGGAGCGCGCGGCAAAATTGCCCTACATAGCTCTCCGGTTCGCCAGGGCGCTCGGCATAGCCTAACAGTGCGCAACTGATAAAGTTGACCGCGAAGATGTCGTCGTCAAAGCGAAATAGTGAAAAAATCTCTCGATCCAAGTATGCCGCCATTTCATGCGCGTTGTAGCCTTTTATCTCGCGTCGGATGAATCCGTCTTTCTCTGATCTCTGCGCACCATGTGCAACCACAAACACACGCACATGGCGGCCTGTGATGTGTGATGCTTCGGCCCATGCGTTGAGCGGCACGGCATACATGCTTCCCGTCGGCGTTACCGCCGACCTCTTATCGATAGAGGGTGCGTGTTCCCGCCATCGCCATTCAAAACCATAGCGCACTGAATGTGGCGTCTCCTCGTGGGATAAAAGCAATAGAGAGCCGGGCCTTTTCACCGCTTCTTTCACTGCGATGTCACGGAGTTGTGCGTCTTTGCTCGCTTGGAAAACGATATTAATCTGAGTGGGTGGTGCCACAGCGCGAGCGTTTAGCATGCCATCGAGAACCTTGTTACCGGTGCTTTTTCCGTGCTTTAAGGCTTCTTTGACTGCTTCTAAAACATGGTGCCGTGCCACTGCGCTGAGCGCCGCGGCAGTGTCTTCAACATGGGTAGGTATGGCAGATAGCCGGTTCGGCGTAGACATGTCGCAGCGACCACCAAAGTCGATATTTACGGCTCGAAAACCCACCGATGCTCCTTCTATGGCAGCAGCGTTATGTCGATGGTCAGGACACAATGCACTCGTGCTTCTTGGCACCTCGACGTTTTTGGCCGAGTTGAGTGTGGTTGTTGCGAACATCTACCGGTTCCCTTTTTCGTATTTATGCATTTATAACGCCTTATTATCTCGACGCTCGAACCTCAGCGGTACCTAGCCGATTCGTCACTAAGCGTTTAGAGTCTTGAGATAGCCGTTCAGGGCATGGTCTTTTCCTGTCGTCAAAGCAATACTTATCGCTTTTCCCCTGTTGAAAATGACCTTTTCAAAATTGACCTTTATCGAAAAAGCATCTAAAAGAATGGACGCTCGTTTTCTTATGGAAGAATGCTGCATAGCTGACCTGCACTGATGGGATACATAGCTCCTTCTCGTTTGTGTGACACGGTAAGAGACATTAAATCCAGCAAGAAAAATGTCCAATCGGTCGACGCTTTGTTCGATATGGCGGCCTTGGAAAGCGCTGATCAGAATCGTGTGAGCAATGAGGTCTCGACCGCCTTGTCATTGTTCGATTTCGACGATACGCCTGGTGCGTTGAACGATAGAAAATATGCGATCGGCGGCGCCGATGACGCGGTGGTTGGTCTGGCACCGGATCACGCAGCGGACGACGACGCTGATTTACGCACTATCGGACTCCCCGAGCCCACCGTCGACGCGCTGATCGATATGATGATTGGCGCCGATTCTCATGTGATTCCGCGCCCCAGTCCGGATGTCGACCTCCGGGCGCGTATCAGGACGGGCGTCGATGAAGCAGGGAATGCGGCACCCGCGTCCACGAGTTCGAGATATGCCAGTTATCCGATCATGCTCTTCTGCCTGCATACATCGTTGGAAACCATCTCGCAGGAGATGAACGACGTGACAGCGCTATGTTCAGAAAAAATAGAACAATACAAAACGGCGCGTGTAGCGCGCTACGAGGCTCATCAGACTGACAGCAAGCCGGGATTGAAAGCACCGCTCGCTGACGCCCCGGGGACGGACGGCGACATGTTGGCGCGTCGGAAAACCTGTCGGGACATGTTGCAAGGCGCAAGGAAAGCGTTGGAATCAACCGTTCAAAAAGCCAGTTCGATACTGCCACTGACAGTGGTATTTCCCAAAGATCGCGGCGATGCAAAGCGAAACGAGGCACCGCGGTCGCCTCCGGCGATCAGATTGAAACCGGGGCGACAAGTTACGGTAAAGCGCACATTCAGTTTTCCTATTGGGACGTCAATACGGCAGAAGGATAGGCCATTAAGAGAAGACACCAGGGTTTCAATGGATGACCTGCCGGCCCGTTTTTATAAGCCGGTCGTCACAACCCGATCCGTGACCGTTTTACGGACTGCAGACGACCAACGCGATCTAAACGGAAACGCCGACGTCCGCGAAGTCATGAAACATTTCAAGCTGACAACGTCGTATCCGGACCTTGAGAAAAGCGAAGAGTGAACCGCCGGATTGAGGCCGCCTCGCGGATGCGCGTAGATCGCCGCGTAGATGGTCTCATGACTGACGCATTGTTCTGGGGTATTGGGGTGCATACGCCGCCGTTTCGCCGCACTTTGCTGCGGCGACCAGCGTCTATAAACGTTCAAATTACCGCCAACTTCAGCCGACACACGCTGGCCACTCACATCCGAGCCGATGACGTTCGTATCGCCGCCCGACACGATCGAGAGGTGACGCAGGTCATATTGGCACGTAGCAAGATAGGTCCTTAGCGACAATACAACCTTGAGCGGTCCGGGCATGTCTGTGATCTGCGAAAGAACGAGCGTATGTAATCGATAACGTCACCAGCGTGGCGAGGCGTTGCCCGCCAGCCCAAAGCACGATGTCGCCCGCATTGGTAAAATCGTGTGCTTGTACCTCACTTACCGGTCCCCGAAAACACCATGAGAATCCTGCACACAATGCTGCGCGTCGGCGACCTGCCCAGGTCCATCGACTTCTATACGAAAGTGCTTGGCATGAAACTGCTGCGCCAGCATGAGTATCCGGAAGGCAAGTTCACACTCGCCTTTGTCGGCTATCGTGACGAATCCGAGGAATCGGCTATTGAGCTGACCTATAACTGGGGCACCGAAAAATACGAACTCGGCACCGCCTATGGGCACATCGCGCTGGAAGTGGATAACGCCGCCCAGGCATGCGACGATGTTCGCGCACGCGGTGGCAAGGTCGTCCGCGAAGCGGGTCCGATGAAGCATGGCACCACCGTCATCGCCTTTGTCGAAGATCCGGACGGCTATAAGATCGAGTTGATCCAGAAGAAAGTTGGCGCGCAAGGCGCGAAGGACTGAACGCGCATGATCACGTGCACTGCGCCGCGCTTGCGTCGAAGCGGCAGGCGAAGTGCGCGACATCGGCATTGCAACTGAGGCAATGCGCGATAGCCTGGCTGTTTACGCAGCGCCCGTGGTTGCGCGTGATGCCTGCACATGCTGCGCCACCGTAACGTATTCGTGCACCGGCACGTCCTCGGCGCGACGTGACAGATCGAAACCCAGCGCATCGAAATCGATCTCTTCGCGATAAGGGCCCAGCGTATTACGCAGCATCTTTCTCCGCTGCGAAAATGCCGCCGTGACCACCGCCGCGAACACACCTTGATCGACGTCGGGCAGGTCTTCCACCGGATGCGGCAACATCCGGACGATCGCGGAATTGACTTTCGGCGGTGGATCGAAAGACCCCGGGGGCACGTCCATCAGCTTTTCCATCGAATAGCGATACTGCAGCATCACGCTCAGTCGGCTATACGCCTTGCTACCCGGCTCCGCGATCATCCGTTCCACCACCTCGTCCTGCAGCATGAAGTGCTGGTCGATGACCCGGTGCGCCACACGCATCAGATGAAAGAGCAAGGGGCTGGAGATGTTGTAGGGCAGGTTACCCACCACGCGCAGCAACGGTGAGGACGACGTATCGTCACCCTCACCGCCGGTGCCGGTAACCGCAGTGAAATCGACATTCAGGGCATCGCCCTCATGCACGATCAAGCGCTGGCCGAATGTCGCATGCAGCCGCTTGATCAGATCGCGATCCAACTCCACCACATGCAACGGCTCATAGGTCAGGGCACCGTCACCGTTACGTTTGCCGGCCTCCAGCGTTTCCAGCAACGGCGTGGTCAATGCGCCAAGACCCGGCCCGATCTCAACGATCGTTTCGCCCGCGCGTGGCGCGATGCACCGGACGATGCCGTCGATGACACCCTGGTCAACGAGAAAGTTCTGCCCGAAGCGCTTACGCGCGAAGTGCCCTTGCACCGGGCCACGATGTGATCCACTCATGATTAACTCTACTTTGAAACGTCGGGCCGGTGCTCTCCGGAGACATCGTCGAAAGACATGCCACGCGGCACGCTTTTTTCCTTGCCGGCGTGTACATGCCGGTTGCGCGCCATCTGCACTGCGGTGTCGATGGCCGCCAGCATGCTGCCCGGGTCGCCGCGCCCGCTGCCGGCCAGATCAAGCGCGGTACCATGGTCCACCGAGACGCGCACGATCGGCAATCCTAACGTGACATTGATACCCTCACCGAATGTCGCGTACTTCAACACCGGCAACCCTTGATCGTGATACATCGCCAGCACGCAATCGGCGTCCGCGAGATGGCGCGGCTGGAATAACGTATCCGCGGGATAAGGCCCGCGGGCATCGATACCTGACTGCCGTGCGCGTGCCAACGCGGGAGCGATCACGTCGATCTCTTCACGTCCCAGATAGCCGCTTTCTCCCGCGTGCGGATTCAATCCCGTCACCAGGATACGGGGATGCGGGATCGCGAAGTCGCGGCGAAGATCCGCATCGATGATCTCGAGCGTGCGCACCAGCATCTCCATGTCGAGCGCCTGCGGCACCTGCGACAACGGCAAGTGGGTAGTCGCTAACGCAACGCGGAACATATACGAGGCGGCAAGCCGCGCCGTTGCCGGGGAAACGGTGGCCGTGGACAATACCGCCGCATGCATCGACGACGACACGGGCCCCGCCAGCATCATGACCACACGTTCGGTGCCGGTGCGCTCCGCCAGGTATTCGGTATGACCGGTAAACGGTACGCCGGCATCGTTGATCGTGCTCTTCTGCAACGGTGCGGTGACGATGCCATCATAGGCTCCCGACAAGGCACCATCGATCGCCAGATCCAGCAAGCGCAATACATAAGGGCCATTGCGCGGATCAAGCACACCGGGCGTCACGGGCGCATCCACGGAAGGGCCGTCGACGGTAAAGCAACACCTTTCGGGCGCGGCCGTCGCGCCACGCGCGCCCATCGCCGACCGCCCGAGCCCGGCATCCGCTCTGTCCACCTCCACCTCCACCTCCGCACCCGCCGTCCCGCCATCGGCGTCACGGCCGTACCCTCTTGCCACATCCAGCCCCGCCGCACGGGCACGGTCGCGTAACATGGCGGCATCGCCAAGGACGACGAAACGGGTGTCCCCCCAACGGCGCGTCCGCTCACCATATGCAAGCGCCGCCAGCGTCAGTTCGGGGCCGATGCCCGCCGGTTCGCCCGTCGTAATTGCCAGCGTCAGCGGTTGGCCACGCCCTGCTGGTTCGTCAGCGCCTATCGCGTCCATCGCTGCGCTCCATCCTCTCGGTACCTGTGCTTCTCTGAAAAAACCAAAAGAACCAGGGGGCGATCCCCGGCTTCATGCCGATATCGCCCCCTGGTTCCCAGACCCTGCTCAAATGTCGCGCCTGCGCCGCCCCGCCATGTGCAACCCGGTGGTGCGCAACGCTCGGATCAGTTGTCCTGCCCGTTCAGCATGACCTTCACGTACGCCGAATCATACAACTGCCGCAGCCAGTCACCATACGCCTGCTCGGATTTCCGCGAGCCCACCGCTTGACGCGCCGCATCTTCCTGTTCCGCCGGCGATGCCGAGATCTCGCGGCGACCCAGTACCTCGATCAAGTGATAGCCGTAGCGCGAACGCACCGGATTACTGATCTGCCCAGGCTGCAACGTGTTCATCACGCGCTCGAACTCCGGCACCGTCTGACCCGGATTTACCCAGCCCAGATCGCCGCCGTTGCCGGCGGAACCATCCTGCGACGTGGTCTTGGCAAAGTCGGCGAAGCTACCCTTGCCGGATTCGATCGCTTGCCGCACGCTTTGCAGCTTCTGCAATGCCGCCCCTTCGTTCCCGCCATCCTCCACGCGGATCAGGATATGCGCCACGTGCGTCTGCGTAATCTTGTCCTGCGCATGGGCTGCCGGACGCCGCGCCTCCAGTCGCACCACTTCAAAGCCATCCGCCGTGCGAATCGGCTCCGGGGCAACCTGACCCGGCGCCAGACGGGATACCGCCTCGACATAGGCCGGGGGCAGATCGGCTTGCGGCTTGAAACCCAGGTCGCCGCCCTGCTTCGCATCGTTTGCCGCGGAATTCGACCGCGCCAGGCGCGCGAAATTGTCACCGCTACGCGCGTCCTTGATCAAACCGGCCGCCTTCTGCTGCGCCGCCTGTACCTGCGCATCGGTTGCGTTCGCCGGCACCGGCACCAACAAGTGCGCGAGGTGCAAGTCAGGCGGTGTCGTCGTTACACCGCGCTGGCTCGCGATGTAGTTCGCCACTTCACCATCGGACACGGTAATCTTGCTGTCCACCTCGCGGCGACGCAGCTCGTTCAACGTCATTTCGTCGCGGGCATCGCTACGGAACGTATCCCAAGGCACACCCTGCGCTTCCACCCGCGCCCGGAATTCCGGCAGCGGCAGACCATTGGCCTGCGCAAGGCGCTCCAGCGTCTGGTCCACCTGGGCGTCGGTGATCTGGATGCCATCCTGCTCCGCCTGCTGCATCTGGATCTCGGACATGATCATCTGCTGTAACACTTGCTGACGCAAATCATTGTCCGGCGGCACTTGCACACCCGCCTGGCTTTGCATGCGGTTCTTCACCATCTGCATACGCCGGTCGAGTTGCCGCTCCGTGATCACACCGTTGTTCACGATCGCTACAATGCGATCCACCTCGACACCGGGCCCCGTGGGACGTACGGTCTGCGACGTCGCGCCCTTCAACGCCTGCGCGTGAACCGGCATGGTCACGCCGAGCACGCCAGCCATCATCGTTGCACTGGCCAGCCACGCTAGCCGTATAGTCTTCACCATCACGAACGTCGACTCCTTGGGGTTACCGCATTCGGCGAAAAAATCAAATCGCGAGAGTATCACGCTTGTCAGTCGTAGTCGGAGAATCGCGACACGGGGGGCTCCGGCGGCGGCGGCGAGACATAGCCCGGCACGCTATTACGGAACGCGGTCACCAGCCCGTTATCAACGTTTGCAAGGCCTTTCAAGGTCAACTGGACCAGGAAGCGCGTACCCGACGCTGGCTCGCCACTGCTGTTGATCCCGCTTGCGTACTTCTGGAACGCCACGCCGAGCACCCAACACGGCGCGTCGTACTGCATGCCGAGCAAGCCGTCCACCAAGCGTTTTGAATCGAATGCATAGTTGATGCGCCCCACCGCATACACATTGCGTGTGATCGGCCATTGTGCCGAGGCGATGATCTGCTTGACCCCGGTGGTCAGATAAGTACTGGCAGTGTCGGTCGGGTCCGGCCGCGTATAGCGATACGCCAGGTTGATCACCTTACGGTCCTGCGGCGACCAGGCAAAACCGGTGTTCAAGCGGTCCACCTTGCCATTGTCAGTGTTGTATTGCAACGCATTCTGCGTGGCAAATGTACTCGACAGCTTGAACGACGCGCCGAGTATCAGATCCGAACGGGCGGCATTGCTGACCGACTGGTTCGGCATCGTCGTGACCTGGCTGCGGAAATAGTACTGCTGCGCCACCAGGAACCGCGCCCGCTCGTCACCACTGCCGGCATTGATGAAACGCGTGGACAATGCCGCGGTCATCCGGCTGCCATCCGCGATCCGGTCCTCACCGACAAACGTGTTCGTCGTGAAGATTTCGGCCAGGCCGAAGTCCGACGGTGCCGTATCGAATACCGGAATCTGCGATTGATCGCGATACGGGGTGTACGTGTAGTAGAGGCGCGGCTCCAGGGTCTGGATGTAGTCTGTACCGAAAAGCGAGATCGACCTTTCGTACTTCAATCCCGAGTCCACGCTCAGCGTGGGAATCGCCACGTTGGAGGTACGCGCGATCGTACTCGGCTCCATGCTGTTGATCTGCGACGGAATCCGCGTCATGTCATACGACGCCAGATGGTACTGCGCCTTCGGAATGAAGAACCACCCCGACCGGATAATCGGATAGCTGATGTAAGGATCGAGTACCGCGCGGTTGCCTTCCGGCATCGTCGAGTTAGACGATTGAAACCGCGTGAAATCCGCCATGGCCCCGTAGTCGAAACCGCCCACGTCGTACTTGGCGTAATTAACCTGCACTTCCGGTTCACGCGAATACGGCGGCACGACATCGTTTTGCAGGACCTGCCAACGCTGGACGCGGGTCAGCACGGACCAGGGGCCGTGGTTATAGGTCACCCCGGCTTCCTGCTGGAACAGCAACTGCGCACCGTTGTAGACAATGTTCTCACTGCTCGCGAGATCGGACGTATAGGTCTTGTCCGATACCCGGTTGTAATTCACATAGGCGCCGAAACCGTTGCCGAGGTCCTGGTTATGCTGCCAGTAAAGCGCGTAGCGGTTGCTCAGCTTCGCCTTCTGGTCCCACGGCATGTACTCGGCGGTCAGCGTGCCCCGATAGGCCGTGCCCAGGTAACGGAAGTCAGCGCCGAGGAACGCGCCGCGTTGCTGCATGATCCGTGGCCGTAACGTCAGGTCACGATTCGGTGCGAGATTGAAATAATACGGAATCGTCGTATCGAAACCACTCGTCGAGTTCAGCGAGAACGTCGGCGGCAGCAGGCCCGATTTGCGTTCGTTCGACAGGGGGAACGTCAACCAGGGGCTGTAGAAAATCGGCACGCCCTGGAAGAAGACCATACCGTTTTGCGCGTATCCGACATTCTCACCCTGGTCGACATCGAAGCGGCTGGACTTGATGTACCACGCCGGCCGCTCACAATTGCATGCGGTATAAGTCGCGTGGGTGAAGCGCGTACGCTCATCGTCGATCATGTCGACACGATCCGCACGCCCCCCTCCACCCGTGGCATTGAAGTGATAAGTCGGGCTCAGCATGTAGCCCACCCGCGCCTCCAACTGCATCTGCGCCCGCGGGCCGACGAACAGATTGCCGTGATCGTTGATCCGGACGCTGCCATACGCGTCGGCGGTATCGGTGTCGACGTCGTAATGGAGTTTGTCAGCGCGAATGATCGATCCGTAACGCCGTAATTCGGCGTTACCCGTCAGCGTCGTCTGGCTGCCGTCCGCGCTGGCATTGTCCCCCGAGGAAAAGGTACCGGGGGTGACGCCCTGCGGCACCTGGCGCTCGATGATCTGCGGCGCGAGCGAGAAGCCCCAGTCCCGGTCCAACGGGATCGGTTGCGCGGCATCGCCCGTCAATTGCGCGAAGCCGGGCAACGGCGCGGTCAGGCCGGCCGTCAGCAAGGCGGCGGCGATCCGGGTAACGCGCTGCGGCGCCTGGGCGCGAGAACGAGGGGAAAGCAAACGGTTTGGCGGTCTAGGCGGCATGAATCGGGCTAAAAGCGAGCTATAAGCAAGGGCTGACTGGATCGGATCGCGCCAACAAGGCGCGGCTTACAACGGACAGCGGCGCTACACAGCGCTCGAACAGGGGTCTCCCCCGAAACCATCCGCGCGAGAACTCAGGCGTATCCCTTTAACCTGCCAGGCGCCGGTGCAATCATGCATTCGCGCGTTCGCGCATCCGCGTAACCACGTCTCCGCGCGCGCGACAGCAGCAACATCGGGCGGTCCCCGTGCATGGTCTTACCTTGCACGGGGTCTCAGAATTCGTCGGGTATTATATATGCCAAAGTCTGCAAACTGACCGGGCGCATGGGAATCCCATCGCCAAATTGATTGGGATTATGCCGCTACCCTCTTCCCGTGCCGTAAATAACACGCCTCCCGGCACGCCGTCCGCCGCGACGTCCGATCCTACCCTTTGTATCTCCGTAGCCGCGGCCGGACCGCCGACGCCCGCCGAATCAGCCGATGCCCGTCATCAGCGATTGATCGCGTGGCTCTCGGGACTGTCAGCCGGCGCGCCAACCGATGCATTGGCACCGCAAGCCGATGACCTGGCTTCATTGCTGCCGCTTGATTTCCGCACATTACAACTTGCCTCGTCCGACGCCGGATTTAGACGCTACTTCCGCATTCGGACCGCCCGTGGCGACACCGCCATCGTGATGGACGCGCCGCCGCCAGAGAAATCCCGGGAGTTCCGCGATGTTCAGCAACTGTTGAAGGCGGCCGGCATTCATGTGCCTGCAATCTATGCGGCCGACGTCGATGCTGGCTTCATGCTGTTATCCGATTTGGGCAGCACCGCTTATATCGATGTCCTCGACGGCACGAATGAAGACCGCGCCAAGCCGTTGATGCGCGATGCGCTACGCACGCTGATCCGCTGGCAGAAGGCGTCCCGTCCGGACATACTGCCTCCTTACGATGAAGCACTGTTGCGCCGCGAACTGGATCTGTTTCCCGAATGGTATGCGGACCGCCATCTGGGCCGCCCGTTCGACGACACCGACAAGGCAATGTACGCCGACACCTGCCGCTTGCTCGTGGAGGCTGCACGGCAGCAGCCGCAAGTCTTCGTGCATCGCGATTTCATGCCGCGCAACCTGATGCTGAGCGACCCGGCACCGGCCGTGATCGATTTTCAGGATGCGGTGCATGGTCCGATCGGCTATGACGTGGCGGCCCTCCTGCGGGATGCATTCCTAAGCTGGGACGAAGCATTCGAAATCGATTGCGTTGCCTGGTACTGGGGCGAGGCCAAGGCTGCCGGCTTGCCGGTCAACAGCGATTTCGCCTTGTTCTATCGCGATGTCGAATGGATTGGACTGCAACGACACCTCAAGATTCTCGGCCTGTTCGCACGACTGCAGTATCGCGATGGCAAGCCGCGCTACCTAGCCGACACGCCGCGTTTCTTCGCGTACGCCAGCCGCGTGGCGCACCGTTACCGCGAATTACGACCGCTGGCGCGACTGCTCGACAAATACGAGAATCGGAACCAGCAAGTGGGCTATACCTTCTGATGCCGACCATGGGAGCCCCGGCGGTCGGGGCGATGAATACCGCAATGATCTTTGCCGCAGGGCGCGGTGAACGAATGCGCCCGCTGTCGGACCGAATGCCTAAGCCATTGCTGTCGGCAGGCGGCAAGCCGTTGATCGTCTGGCAGATCGAGGCGCTGGCGCGCGCCGGGTTTCATCGGATCGTGATCAATCATGCCTGGCTTGGCGGGATGATCGAAACGGCATTGGGCGACGGGTCGCGCTTCGGCGTCGCGCTGCATTACTCGGCGGAATCCGATCATGCGCTGGAAACCGCCGGGGGTATCGCCAACGCGTTACCGTTGTTGCTGGGTGCGACACCCGCATCCGAAGGTAAACGCTTCGTCGCGGTCAGCGGTGACGTCTACTCTGACTTCGATTTTGCCCGCCTGCATACGGTACGGATCGAACCGCGCACAGTTAGCGCGGACTTACCAACAAGCACCGATACCATCGTCCCGCACGACGCGCCGGGCATGCACCTCGTCATGGTACCCAATCCGGATTTTCATCCGGCGGGCGACTTCGGCCTGCGCGTCGATGGTCGACTGAGCGCCACGGACGGCGTGCGACTGACATTCGGCAATATCGGCGTCTACGATACCCGGATGTTTACGGCGCTGGCGGCACAACGGCCGATTCCGGCCGCCGCGCTTGGTCCGATGATGCATGCGGCCATTGCAGCCGGCCAGGTCACGGGCGAGCGCTTCGACGGGCACTGGTGCAATGTCGGCACCCCCGCGCAACTGGCTGAACTGGATGCGCGACTGTCGGCCGCGGGCGACAGTCGCTGACACGCGACGCGTGTGCTGCAGGGTGATCACTCATCGGACGGATGGCATGGGACGCGTCGCGTCATTGGCGCTAGAATCGCGGGATGACGAATCCACTCTCCCCCTCCGCCGCTCTCTCCACCCGTACCGCGCATGCGGACGGCGAGTGGATACTGGCCCCGCAGCGCGCATTCGCGCCCGACGTGTTTGCCGCGCGCCGCGCGAAGATTGCCGACGCGCTGCGGGCGGCCGGCGGCGGCATTGCCATCATCGCCTCGGCGCCGGTTCCCGTGCGCAGCCGCGACAGTGAATTTCCCTATCGCCAGGACAGCAGCTTCTTTTACCTGACCGGTTTTGCCGAACCGGACGCGCTGCTCGTCATCGACAGCCGCGGCCGTGGCACCGCCAGCCAGCCGGTGTCGACGTTGTTCTGCCGGGAAAAAGATCCATTGCGGGAAACCTGGGAAGGATTTCATTATGGCCCGCTAGCCGCGCAGGAAGCCTTCGGATTTGATCTCGCGCTGCCCAACAGCGCGCGTGATGGGCAACTGCCGGATTGCCTGACAGGGGCCGCGGTACTGGCCTATCCGTTGCTTACCCACGGTGCGCTGGAAGCCGACATCGCGCGCTGGCTTCGGGAAGCGCGAGGCCGCCGACGCGTCGTCACGCCCGGCAGCATTCTCGATCTGGCACGCATCGTCGAGCCAATGCGCCAGATCAAGGACCCGCACGAGATCGACCGGATGCGAACGGCGGGTCGCATTTCGGCACAGGCGCATATCCGTGCGATGCAGACCGCGCGAGTCGGCATGCCGGAATACGTGCTCGAGGCGGAGCTGTTGTATCACTTCCGGCGCAGCGGTGCCCAGGCCCCGGCCTATACGTCGATCGTCGCCGGGGGCGCCAACGCGTGCACACTGCATTACCCGGCCGGGGACTACGTGTTGCGAGACGGCGATCTGGTGCTGATCGACGCGGCGTGCGAACTGGATGGGTATGCGTCGGACATCACGCGGACGTTTCCCGCCAATGGCCGCTTCACCGGGCCGCAACGCACGCTGTACGACATCGTGCTCGCGGCGAATGACGCGGCCATCACGGCCACCCGGCCCGGCGCCCGGTTCGATGACGCACACCAGGCGGCCCTGCGCGTGCTGGTGCAAGGGATGCTGGATACAGGCCTGCTTCGGGCAAACGACCACGGTAGCGTCGAGGATGTGATTGCGGACCGAGCCTATTCGCGCTTTTACATGCATAGCACCGGGCACTGGCTTGGCCTGGACGTCCATGATTGCGGCGACTATGTTGAAGCGCCGACTGCCGCCACGGTCGATGCCAACGGGCGTCCCGGCCCGGACGCGGACAACGTGGCGCAGGCACCGCGGTCCACCTTGCTGACGCCAGGCATGGTATCGACGATCGAACCCGGATTGTATGTACGGCGTGCCGATGACGTGCCCTCCGAATACTGGGACATTGGCATCCGCATCGAGGACAATGTCGTGGTGACCGACGCCGGCTGCGCACTGCTCACCCGGGACGTGCCCGTGGCCGCCGACGAGATCGAGGCGTTGATGCGCGCCGCTTGATCGGCGCGCGTTGTCCGGAACCCCACCTATCCAGCAGCATGAATTCGTTGCCCCCCGACGCCGCCCCTGGCCCTGCCGCCGCCGCGCCCGATGCCGACGGCGTGTCGGTCGACATCGCCATCATCGGTGCCGGTCCGGTCGGACTGGCCTTGGCCGGTGCACTGGCGCGCCACAGCGCCACCGCTGGTCTGTCCATTACCTTGATCGATGCCCGAAACAGTGCCGCCGCGGATAGCGACCCGCGCGTGCTGGCGTTGTCACATGGCAGCCGTACGTTGCTCGCGCCCATCGGCTGGCCCGAACAGGCGACGCCGATTGAGACTATCCACGTCTCGCAGCGCGGCTATCTGGGCCGTGCGCTGATTCGACACGAGACGCACCACCTGCCGGCGCTCGGCTATGTCGTACGCTACGGCGCGATTGCCGGCGCGCTGCGCGCGGGCGTTCTGCGGCTCGCCGAACGGCCGGGCCGCACGACGAGAACGGCATTGACGTTGCTCGAACAATGCACGGCAACGGCGATCGCCGAGGATGCCGATGGCGTCCTGCTCACGCTGGCAAGCACCGCCCCCGGACCGAGGGAGAATGCCAAACCGATGCGCGCGCCCTCGCCCGCGAGCACGCCGATAGACACCGCGCGCGCCGGGGTGGCCCTACCTTCACGGTTACGCGCGCGCCTGGTGATTCATGCGGAAGGAACACGTCCGGGCGCAAATCGAGCGAACACGGCACAGGATCGGGTGCGCAATTACACGCAGACAGCCATCGTCGGCGCGGTGCGGACCGATGCCCCGCTCCCTCGCGTTGCCTGGGAACGATTCACGGACGAGGGCCCTCTGGCGTTACTCCCGCTGGCCGAATCGGGCGTGCAGTGTCCACCTGCTGCAAGCGCCACGCCCGGCATGCCGGGCGATGGTGCCGCGGCACCCGCCGATTACGCATTGGTCTGGTGTCAATCACCGGAGCGCGCAGCGGCACGTATCGCACTCGACGACGATGCCTTCCTCGCCGATCTGCACCAAGCCTTCGGCGACCGCCTCGGGCGTTTCACGCGCATCAGCGGACGCGCCACGTTCGACCTGCACCTGCGTGCCAGTGGCGCGCTCGCGGAAGGTCGCATCGCCACAATCGGCAATGCCGCGCAAACGCTTCACCCGGTGGCCGGCCAAGGCTTGAACCTGGGGGTCCGCGACGCCGAAGCGCTGGCCCTCGCCATCGGCCGACATGGCACGACACCGGCGGCTCTGAAAGCGTTCGCGACCAGCCGTTCGTGGGATCGGCGCTTGACGATCGGGCTGACCGATGCCTTGGCGCGGGGATTTACCCATCCCTTTCCGCCGCTCGCCCATCTGCGGGGCGTGGCCCTTGCCGCGCTCGATTGCCTGCCTGGCGTGAAAGGATGGCTTGCTCGGCAAATGATGTTCGGCCAACGCACTTGACTGCGGCGTGCGGCGTGCATGAGCCAGATTGATCAGGCCACGCCTGGAACGCTGCACTGCAGCACGAGCGCGTCGTTTGTGCACAGCTTCTTACCGTTGCCTACGGCGCTTGCGATACAATACGCGTTTGTGCTTTCGGCAGCGACGTGACCGGGACGGACGCGGTTGCATCGCTGTCATTGAATCGGCATGCCGATGCGGTGCGCAGGCGGACCCGGCGCGCGGACACGGCATGTGTCGCCTGTTTGCCTCGTTCCGCCCAGTTTTTTGACTCCCTATTTGCCCTGTTTCGCCGTCCATCGGCCCGCTCGCATGTTTCCTACCGGACCTCGACTCGGATCGCACACGCTGCGTAACGCATTGTTTGTCGCACCCATGGCGGGCGTGACGGACCGTCCGTTCCGCCAGTTGTGCAAACACCTGGGCGCCGGCTATGCGGTATCGGAGATGGTCGCCTCCAACGCGCTGTTGTGGAAAAGCGAGAAGACGTTGCGGCGGGCGAATCATCACGGCGAGGTCGAGCCCATATCGGTGCAGATCGCGGGCGCGGACCCGCAGATGCTGGCCGACGCCGCGCGGCACAATGTCGCGAACGGCGCGCAGATCATCGATATCAATATGGGCTGCCCGGCAAAGAAGGTATGCAACGTGGCGGCCGGTTCGGCATTATTGCAGAACGAGGCGCTGGTTGCCCGGATCGTCGAGGCAGTGGTCGGGGCCGTGGGCATCGGCCCGGATGCCGTGCCGGTGACACTGAAGATTCGCACCGGCTGGAATCCCGAGAACCGGAATGCCTTGCGTATCGCGCGGATTGCAGAATCGGCAGGCATCGCGATGCTGACGATCCATGGCCGTACCCGCGCGGATTTGTATCGCGGTGATGCCGAATACGAGACGATTGCCGCGGTCAAGGCGGCGATCAACATTCCGGTGGTGGCCAATGGCGACATCGATTCGCCCCGGAAGGCCGCTGACGTGCTGCGTCTGACGGGCGCCGATGCGGTGATGATCGGTCGCGCGGCGCAAGGTCGGCCGTGGATTTTCCGTGAGATCGCGCACTATCTGGAAACCGGCGAAATCTTGCCACCGCCACGTGTCGACGATATCCAGGCCGTGATGAACCGGCATCTGGAAGATCATTATGCGTTCTATGGAGAATTCACCGGCGTGCGCACCGCGCGCAAGCATATCGGCTGGTACACGAAGGCGCTGAAAGGCGCGAACGGGTTCCGCCACCACATGAACACGCTGGATACCACGCGCGAACAATTGGCTGCGGTCAACGCGTTTTTCGAAGAACAGAAGTTGTTGTCGGACCGCCTCGTCTACGACGAGACGGGCCATACGGACAATTCGCAACCCCTTGCCGCATGAGCCGACATAATATCGAGCGGTGCGTTCGCGAGAGCCTGGACGAGTACTTCCGGGACCTCGACGGATCGAACCCGAACGAGATCTACGACATGATCCTTTCCTGCGTCGAAAAACCGATGCTTGAGGTGGTGCTGGAACGTGCCAGTGGCAACCAGTCGCTGGCCGCGGAATACCTGGGCATCAATCGCAATACGTTACGCAAGAAATTGAAGGATCACGGTTTAATCAAGTGATTCCAGGCGCGGGGCCGGTACGCCATCGATAAGCGGCGTATCGGCCACGTCGCACCGCACCGCTTCCCCGCACGCCGTGAGCACCCGGATCGTCGTGAAAAATGCGGTGCGAGCGATGTGGTGCAACACCCCGCGCCACGCAGCCACCGCCTCATGCAGTGACATCCTTTCCACCGCTTTCGTTTTCCTTTGCCGTTCTTTTGACATGATCAAGCAAGCGCTCATTTCCGTATCCGACAAGTCGGGCGTCGTCGACTTTGCCCGTTCACTCGCCGATCTGGGCGTGACGATCCTGTCGACCGGCGGCACCGCCAAACTGCTCGCCGCCGAAGGCATCGCCTGTACCGAGGTCGCCGACTACACCGGCTTTCCGGAAATGCTCGACGGCCGCGTGAAAACGCTGCACCCGAAGATCCACGGCGGCATTCTCGCGCGCCGCGACCTGCCCGACCACGTAGCCGCGCTGGAGCAACACGCGATCCCGACGATCGACCTGCTCGTGGTGAACCTGTACCCGTTCCGCGAGACCATCGAGAAGTCGGATGCAACACTGGAAGAGGCCATCGAGAATATCGACATCGGCGGGCCGACGATGCTGCGTTCGGCGGCAAAGAATCACCGGGATGTAACCGTGATCGTCGATCCGGCCGATTACGCCGTGGTGCTCGACGAGATGCGCGTCAACCGGAACACCGTGGGCTATCCGACAAACTTCCGCCTGGCTACCAAGGTCTTCGCGCACACGGCGCAGTATGACGGCGCGATCACGAATTATCTGACGAGCCTGAAGGACGACCGCCAGCACGGCAACCGCAATGATTACCCCGCAACGTTGAACCTGTCTTTCGAGAAAGTGCAGGACCTGCGCTACGGCGAAAATCCGCACCAGGGTGCCGCGTTCTACCGCGACCTCGTCACGCCGGCCGGCGCGCTGGCGGCGTACAAGCAGCTGCAGGGCAAGGAATTGTCGTTCAACAATATCGCCGATGCCGACGCGGCATGGGAATGCGTGAAGAGCTTCGATGTTCCGGCCTGCGTGATCGTCAAGCACGCCAATCCCTGTGGCGTGGCCGTCGCGGCATCCCCGGAAGCGGCATACCAGAAAGCACTCTCGACGGACCCGACGTCAGCATTCGGCGGCATCATCGCCTTCAACGAGGAAGTGGACGAAGCGGCTGCCGCGGCCGTCAGCAAGCAGTTTGTCGAAGTGCTGATCGCGCCTGCGTTCAGTACCGCCGCCAAGGCGTTGCTGGCCGCGAAACAAAACGTGCGCGTGCTGGAAATCGCCTTGCCGGCAAGGAACGTCGCTGCGCATAACGTACAGGATCTGAAACGCGTAGGTGGCGGTTTGCTCGTGCAATCGGCGGACAGCCGCAACGTGTTGCCGCAAGAACTGCGCGTGGTCACCCGCCGCCAACCGACGCCGAAGGAAATGGACGACATGCTGTTCGCGTGGCGCGTGGCAAAATTCGTCAAGTCGAATGCCATCGTGTTCTGCGCGAACGGCCAGACCCTGGGCGTTGGCGCCGGCCAGATGAGCCGGATCGATTCGGCACGCATCGCCGAGATCAAGGCGCAGAACGCGGGATTGACGCTGCAAGGTTCCGCCGTGGCGTCGGATGCGTTCTTCCCGTTCCGCGATGGTCTGGACGTGGTCGTCAAGGCCGGTGCGACGTGTGTCATTCATCCAGGTGGCTCGATGCGCGACAGCGAAGTCATCGACGCCGCGGACGAGCAGAACATCGCGATGGTGATGACCGGCATTCGCCACTTCCGTCATTGATGGCCCCCGCGCCGCTGGTCACCCCCGGTACCGCGCAAGCCGCGGTGCCTACTCGCATTCTCGGTATCGACCCGGGCTTGCGGGTGACCGGCTTCGGTGTGATCGAACAGCGTGCGCATGTGCTCAGTTATATCAGCAGCGGCGTGATACGCAGCGGCGAAGGCGATCTCCCCTCGCGCCTGAAGATCATCTTCGAAGGCGTGCGCGAACTGGCGGTGCAGTTCAAGCCGGACTGCGCCGCCATCGAGAAAGTCTTCGTCAATGTGAATCCGCAATCGACGTTGCTGCTTGGCCAGGCCCGCGGCGCCGCCATATGCGGCCTCGTTACCGCAAATCTACCGGTGGCGGAATACACCGCCTTGCAGTTAAAGCAGGCGGTGGTGGGCAGTGGCCGCGCGAAAAAGGACCAGGTGCAGGAAATGGTCGCACGGCTGTTGAGTCTCTCCGGTCTGCCGGGAACCGATGCGGCCGACGCCTTGGGCGTGGCGATCTGTCATGCGCATGCCGGTGATGTGCTGGGGCAATTGCGCACATTGGCACCGCAATTGGCGGGACGCGGCATGCGCGTACGGCGTGGCAGATTGGTCGAATCGTGAGGTGTCGACGCATCGCGGCAGGACGGTCTGCATTCGTGCCGCGATGGCACATGGCGCCTCGCCCGGTAGCAACATCTCTTCAACGGGCCATGCCGCCGTCAAACAGTCTTTCCGCGTCTTTTCGGGTAACGCGCTGTCCGGCGCTTGCCTCCCTTTCCTCTCATTCCCGCTGATCATGATCGGTCGTATTGCTGGCACGCTGCTGGAAAAGAATCCGCCTTCCATTCTGGTCGACTGTGCGGGCGTCGGTTACGAGGTATCGGTACCGATGAGCACGTTCTATCACTTGCCGCATCTGGGCGAACCGGTGGTACTGCTGGTACAGCAGATCGTGCGCGAGGATGCACACCTGTTGTTTGGTTTTGCGACCGCGCAGGAACGTGGCGCATTCCGCGAGTTGTTGAAGATCAGCGGCATCGGCGCCCGCATGGCGTTGGCCGTGTTGTCAGGCATGAGCGTAAACGAGCTGGCTCAGGCGGTGACGGCGCAGGAAGTCGCGCGCCTCACGAAAATCCCGGGGATTGGCAAAAAAACCGCCGAGCGATTATTGCTTGAGCTGAAAGGCAAGCTGGGAGCCGATCTCGGCGCCTTGGGCCAGGGTGCGAGCACGGTGCCTGCCGCTGGTGATACTGGCAGCGATATCCTGCAGGCCCTCCTCGCACTCGGCTATTCGGAAAAGGAATCCGCCGCGGCCATTCGCGCATTGCCCCCGGATACGGATGTCTCGAACGGCATCCGTCAGGCGCTGAAGACTTTGTCGAAGGCATGATCGATGGGCGGTACAATGCCTGAATGATCGAAACTGACAAACTCTCGGGTGACCGACTGATCTCCGCCGCGCCGGTATCGGCGCGCGAAGAGGCGTATGAACGCGCGCTGCGGCCAAAACAGCTCGACGACTATGTCGGGCAGCAAAAGGTGCGCGGCCAGCTGGAAATTTTCGTCCAGGCCGCGCGCAACCGCGGCGAGGCGCTGGACCATGTGCTGCTGTTCGGGCCACCCGGACTGGGTAAGACCACGCTCGCGCATATCATCGCGCGGGAGATGGGCGTCAACCTTCGACAAACTTCCGGCCCCGTGCTTGAGCGTGCTGGTGACCTGGCGGCGCTGCTGACGAACCTCGAACCCAACGACGTACTGTTCATCGATGAAATCCATCGATTGTCTCCCGTCGTCGAGGAAATCCTCTATCCGGCGCTCGAGGATTACCAGATCGATATCATGATCGGCGAAGGTCCCGGCGCCCGCAGCGTCAAGCTCGACCTGCAACCGTTCACGCTGGTGGGCGCGACAACGCGCGCCGGCATGTTGACCAACCCGCTGCGGGACCGCTTCGGCATTGTCGCCCGCCTGGAGTTCTATACCGCCGAGGAACTGGCGCGCATCGTGCAACGTTCGGCGGGCCTGGTCGGCGCCGGCATCGGCGCGGAAGGCGCATTCGAAATCGCACGGCGCTCGCGGGGCACGCCACGTATCGCCAATCGGCTCCTGCGACGCGTGCGCGATTATGCCGAAGTCAAGGCCGACGGGCGCATCACGCCGGAAATCGCGGACGCAGCCCTGGCGATGCTTGATGTCGACCCGGTCGGCTTCGATCTGATGGACCGCAAGTTGTTGGAAGCCATCCTGCTGAAATTCGATGGCGGTCCGGTAGGACTGGACAATCTCGCGGCGGCAATCGGCGAAGAGCGCGACACGATCGAAGACGTCATCGAGCCCTACCTGATTCAGCAGGGCTATGTACAACGCACACCGCGCGGCCGCATGGCGACATTGCTCGCCTATCGGCACTTCGGCGTGGGCATGCCCGATAGTTCGGGCACGCTGCCGCTGGAACCGTCCACGCCGCCGGCAACGGAGGACTGATGTCGGCGAGCGAGTTCCTTAGACAGCGTATCGTGCAAGGGGTAAATCAGGTCACCACCGACGCTCGCCTGCGGATCGACTATACGCAACCGCCTGGTGATCCAGGCCTCTATGGTCCGGATACGGTCTGCTGGCAGGTCCATGCCGATTTCACATCGATGCTGGTGGGCGGCGTGGCGGCTTTGCTGCTGCAGATGTTGCACCCGTTGGCATTGGCGGGCGTCTGGGATCACTCGACGTTTCGCGAAGACATACACGGTCGCCTGGGACGTACCGCGACATTCATTGCGGCCACCACGTTCGGCGGCCGTGCCGATGCGCTGGCGATGATCGAGCGCGTGAAGGCGATTCATCGTCGCGTCACCGGCATCGCACCGGATGGCCGCCCCTATGCCGCAGACGACCCGGACCTGCTGACGTGGGTACACGTTGCCGAGATGTCTTGCTTCCTGCACGCATACACCGTCTATGTAAACCCGTCATTGACCGGCGAGGAGCAGGATCGTTACTACGCCGAAACCGCGCTGGTTACCGAAATGCTGGGCGGTCGCGGCGTGCCGCGCAATCGCGCCGAGGTCGATGGCTATATCACCCGGATGCGACCCTTGCTGCGGTGTGATGAACGTACACGCGAGGTACTGGACGTGCTGATGCACGCGCCGGCACCTAACCTGGCGACGTGGCCCGCGGCCCGCTTGCTGCTGCACGCGGGACCGGATCTCTTGCCGCCTTGGGCGAAGGAAATGTTCGGACTTCAGCGGGGCGACGTACTACGTAGAATGGTCTTGCGTCCGAGTGTGCATGGCGTGGCGAAGGTCATGCGTTGGGCGCTGACCAATGGTGTGTCGAAACGCGCCCGGGCACGCGTTGCCACAGGTGATGGCGGGTAGGTCACACCCGATCGTCACGGGCCTCATCCGCGGCCATATCGGCGAGATGGGCGACATCGCCCCATGCAAGCACCTCGGCTCGGTCCTGTTCAGGCGTAGTCCCCGAATACCACCGCAACACATTGATACTGGCATTGCGTAACACGCACGCGCGCGGCACATCCAGCGGGACGCCATGCGCGAAACGGAAAGCGCAATCCAGGACCCCGCCATGCGCGACACAAGCAACCGTTCCGCCGATATGGCGACGTGCCTGCTCGCCCAATGTCCCGATCACACGCTGATAAAGCGCCCGCAGCGATTCACCGCCTTCCGGTGCGAAGTCCGGATCATGTGTGATCCAGCGCCCATAAGCGATGGGCCAACGCCGTTCGATCGTCTGCTTGTCCTGCTGTTCGAATACACCGAATGCGCGTTCACGCAATCCTGCCA
The DNA here is from genome assembly GCF_000970345.1 of Robbsia andropogonis. Classification (GTDB taxonomy): domain Bacteria; phylum Pseudomonadota; class Gammaproteobacteria; order Burkholderiales; family Burkholderiaceae; genus Robbsia; species Robbsia andropogonis. The sequence continues at coordinate 108,514 of NZ_LAQU01000001.1, forward strand.
TATGCGTGATGGCCTTGAGAGGCGTATCCGGTGCCAAAGCCTGCAGCAGCGGCGCCGCCGTCTGTGCCGCGCGTGACAGATCACTGCTGACCACGGCCGTCAACGGCCGGACCCAGGGCGATGCGTCGCGCGGCACCGACGACGCGGGATCACCCGCGAGCACCACGTCGCCAGAGCCCCGCCCCAATGCGCCGGCGGCAAGCATATCGTCCTGCCGGACAGGGCCGGCTTTCGTCGCGGGCGGCAACCAACGCCGCACCAGCATGCGCGCCTGGGCCAGGCCGACATCGGATAGGGGGATATCGGTATGCCCCTGAATTCGTCCGGCCTTATTCCAGGCCGTTTCGCCGTGCCGTATCAGCAGCAGGATCGTCGATGACGAAGCGGACGAGGTCGGGTCAGGTATCAAGGTATCGGCGGACGGCAGCGTCATCGCGCGTCAGGCCGACAACGTCACACGTGCGAAACGACGCTTACCGACCTGCACGACGTAGGTGCCCGCATCAAGCTTCAGGGCGCGGTCGCTGATGGTGGCGCCATCCACCTTGACACCGCCCTGCTCTATATTCCGGTTCGCCTCGGTCGTCGACGGCACCAGTCCCGCCTGCTTCAGCAGTGCCGCGATACCGAGCGGTGCGCCACCCAGGGCGACGTCCGGAATATCATCGGGCACACCGCCGCGGGCACGGTGATTGAAATCCTCCAACGCGCCTTCCGCAGCCTGCTTGCTGTGGAAACGCGTAACGATCTCCTGCGCAAGCTGGACCTTGAAATCACGTGGATTACGCCCTGCCTCGGTTTCCGCCTTGAACGCGGCAATGCGCCCGAGCGACTCGAACGACAGCAGTTCGAAGTAGCGCCACATCAGCGTGTCCGAGATGCTCATCAGCTTGCCGAACATGTCGTTCGGCTTTTCGCCAATGCCGATGTAGTTGTGCTTGGACTTCGACATCTTCTCGACGCCATCGAGTCCTTCCAGCAACGGCATCGTCAAGACGCACTGCGGTTCCTGCCCATAGGCCTTTTGCAGCTCGCGGCCCATCAGGAGGTTGAACTTCTGATCAGTGCCGCCCAGTTCAAGGTCCGCCTTCAGTGCGACCGAATCATAGCCCTGCAACAGCGGATACAGGAATTCGTGAATCGAAATGGCCACGCCACCTTGAAAGCGCTTCGTGAAATCCTCGCGCTCCAGCATCCGCGCAACCGTCGATTGCGACGCCAGCTTGATCATGCCGGCCGCACCGAGCGGTTGCAACCACTCGGTGTTGTTGCGCATTTCGGTTTTCTCGCGATCCAGGACCATCGCAGCTTGCTCGAAATACGTGAGCGCATTCGAGTCTATCTGTTCCTGGGTCAGCGGCGGGCGTGTGCTGTTGCGGCCGGACGGATCACCGATCAGCGACGTGAAGCCGCCGATCAGGAAAATCACCGTGTGGCCAAGGTCCTGCAGCTTGCGCATCTTGTTGAGCACGACCGTATGGCCCAGATGGATGTCCGGTGCGGTAGGATCAAGACCGAGCTTGATGCGCAGCGGCGTGCCGCTTTTTTCCGCGCGCGCAAGTTTCTGCGCGAATTCGGCCTCGACCAGCAACTCGTCCGAGCCGCGCTTGATCTCGGCCAGCGCGTCGCGCACGGTATCGGTGAGAGGCAACGCGTCAGGAAGCGCGGGAGGGGACAGCGTGTCGGTGGAATGAGCGTCAGAATTCATGCGAAGCCAGGCAGTATCGAAAAAGCGCAACAGTCGCGCGAAAAACGGCATATCGACGTGATCGCGGCCTGGTGGTCGGTCGATGCAGGTGCAGCCCGACGGGCGGTGACACCTTCAGACCCTGGACGCGATGCCCGTCGATCGATGCGAGATGACGCGTATTGTACCGAACCCGCCGCGATTCTTCGCCCATATGAGCCGCAATCGTCTCTCGATCGGTCACACATCACCGAACGCGGAACGTGTCGTCGGATCGGACGATGTCGAATGGCAAAGTGACTTGAAAATGAAAGCCGCGTTACATGCCTTGCTCAGGACACTCACGCATTGGGAGCAGGACAAGTGGGCCGGCGCGGGGAGCGTCATCGCCCAAGCAGGTCGGCCCGCCCGATCGCCGCAAAGGCGTGCAGAACGCCGGACGGACACTTCAGCGTGCAGCGAGACGTGTACGCAGGGCGAGGCGATGGCATGGACGTCAGGAATCGGCGAGGCGAGACGAGGCGCGTAGAATACCGCTCGACGACGCGACGTTCATGGTAGCGAGCCGTTTCCTCCGCCACCGATGCCACGCGCTATCGGCTTGTTTCCGCCCCATCGATTCGCCCTCCGCCCTGCCATGCCCAGCGTAACCGACACCGTATCATCGACACGCCCACCCGCGCCGCTTATCCGCCACTTCATCGGCCTGATGTCCGGCACGAGCATGGATGGTGTCGACGGCGTGATCGCCACCTTCGGGCCCTTGTCCGCCCCGTCCAGTCCGCGCATCCTTAGCCATGCACATGTCCCGTTCGACGCGGCATTGCGCGAAGCGTTCTTTGCCCTGCAATCACCCGGCGAGGACGAAATCGCGCGGGAGGCATTCGCCACGCAGGTCCTGGCAGACGTGTACGGGTCCTGTTGCGACATCTTGCTACGCGACACCGGCCTGAGCGCGCGCGACGTCACGGCCATCGGTGCGCACGGACAGACGATCCGCCATCGGCCGGAACGGGGGTACACGCGACAAAGCAATGATCCAGCACGGCTGGCCGAGCGAACCGGCATCGACGTGGTGGCGGATTTCCGCAGCCGGGATGTTGCCGCCGGCGGGCAGGGCGCGCCGTTGGTGCCGGCCTTCCACGCGGACGTCTTTGGTGTGGACGGGCGCACGCGTGTCATCTGCAACATCGGCGGAATCAGCAACGTCTCGATTCTCGATGGACGTCACGCGGCGCGTGGTTTCGATTGCGGGCCCGGCAACGCGCTGATGGATGCCTGGGCCGAGCGCACCATCGGCACGCCCTATGACGTGGATGGGCAACTCGCGCGCGCCGGACGCGTGGACGTAGCGCTGCTGAGCGTATTGCTCCAGGAACCGTTCCTGGATCACCCGCCCCCGAAAAGCACCGGGCGCGATCTGTTCAACATCGGCTGGCTGGATGCCAAGTTGGCAAATCATGCGCGTCTGCAAGCCGCCCCACCCGCCGCTGCCGACGTGCAAGCCACGCTGACGCAATTCACCGCTATCGCTATTGCACGGGACATCGGCCGATATGCTCCCGCGTGCGATGCCGTCTACGTCTGTGGGGGCGGTGCCTGCAATCCCACACTGATGGCGGAGCTGGAAAACGCGTTGCGTGCCGTGTTCGACGCCGACGGGCGCGCACCGCCGTCGCTGCAGATCACCGATACGCTCGGTATTGACGCTCAGCAGGTGGAAGCATTGGCGTTTGCCTGGCTGGCAATGCGCTTTGTCGAGCGCCTGCCGGGCAATCTGCCTGCGGTGACCGGCGCACGGGGCCTACGCGTCCTGGGTGCTCTGTATCCGCGCTAAGGGACACCGGGGTGCCCTCCCATGCTTGTTTGACGACGCAAAAGAATAAAGGCCCCGGCACAGGGTGCCGGGGCCTTACCGATTACCGCCGACGCTGTATCGTTATACCGAGAACGACGATCCACATCCGCAGGTCGTGGTCGCATTCGGATTCTTGATCACGAACTGCGCACCGTTCAGGTCGTCCTTATAGTCGATTTCCGCACCCACGAGGTACTGGTAGCTCATCGAATCGATCAGTAACTGAACGCCATTCTTGTCCATTACCGTATCGTCCTCGTTCACTTCCTCGTCGAACGTGAATCCGTACTGAAAGCCGGAACAGCCACCACCCTGCACGAACACCCTTAACTTCAAGTCCGGGTTGCCTTCCTCTTCGATCAGCTCTTTCACCTTCCCGGCGGCCGAGTCGGTGAACACCAGGAACGTTGGGGGGGTGGCGACGGCCGCTTCCGCGACGGGCGTGTCTGTCACAGCATTCATTGATCTCTCCAGGGGATACTGCTTGTTCTGTGGCGCAGGGCCTATGCATAACCCCGATTTTAGTCCGAAGTGGCGCATCGCGGCGGATTGCGCGGGTACACCTGCCAGCGACAGGGACTTGCGGCATCAGGAAAGCAACAGCGGGACGTCAAAAACAAAAACGCCGCTGGAAGTGCCAAAGGCATCCAACGGCGTTTTCCTTAGCGTAGAGGGCAAATCCGGCAGACCGTTCCCGCCCTCCCCGCGCGCTCGATGCAAATTAACGCTTCGAGAACTGCTTCGCGCGACGTGCCTTGCGCAGACCAACTTTCTTCCGCTCGACTTCACGCGCATCACGCGTCACGAAGCCCGCAGCCGACAAAGCCGGCTTTTGCGTCGCATCGTAGTCGATCAGCGCACGGGTGATGCCGTGGCGCACGGCGCCCGCTTGACCCGTTTCACCACCGCCATGGACGTTGACCTTGATGTCGAACGTCGACAGGTTGTTGGTCAGTTCCAGCGGTTGACGCACGACCATCAGCGACGTCTCACGCGAGAAGTACTGCTCGATGGGCTTGTCGTTGACAACGATCTTGCCCGAACCCGACTTGATGAAGACACGGGCAACCGCGCTCTTGCGGCGACCAGTGCCGTTATTCCAATTTCCGATCACGGTATAGGCTCCTTAGATCTCGAGCGCCTTCGGCTGTTGCGCCGAATGCGGATGCGTACCCTCGGCGTAGACCTTGAGCTTCTTGATCATCGCGTAACCGAGGGGACCCTTCGGGAGCATGCCCTTCACGGCCTTCTCCAGCGCGCGGCCCGGGAAACGGTCCTGCATCTTGCCGAACGTCGTTTCATAGATGCCGCCCGGGTAGCCGGTATGACGGAAGTACTTCTTGTCCGTCGTCTTCTTGCCGGTTACCTTCAACTTGCTGGCGTTGACGATAATGATGAAATCGCCGGTATCGACGTGAGGAGTAAATTCAGGCTTGTGCTTCCCGCGCAAGCGGCGTGCCACTTCGCTGGCGACACGGCCGAGAACCTTATCCGTCGCGTCAATCACGTACCATTCGTGCACGACCGTTTCGGCCTTAGCAGAAAATGTCTTCATGACTGATCCAAAATAAAAAAATGCGCTCTTACGGCGCCGTCCCAGGTGTGTAGAACTCTTATCGGCCAGAGGTCTGACCGTCGTTTCCCTGCGCCTGGGCGGCGATGCATCATGCCGCGCCAACTTGCCCCGCACGGCGGAAATCCTTTGATCGATTTCCCCGCGCCGATACCGCGTCGGCATCGACATGTCACATATGCTGCCCGACCTTGCGGCCGTCCTCCCCGACGAGCTTTTATCGGAAGAGCCTGCGAGTATAACGCAATTCTTGCGTAGCGAGACGGCTTTTACCCGACAATCGACCTGACAGCGTGCGATCAACACGTCACCATGGCCCCTCGGACCGATCACCGCGGCAATACCCCATCCCTCTTGCCTGCATCGATTAGATAAAAAAATGCCCGGAAGAAAGCCCTCCGGGCGAATCCATCCACGCGACGAAGTCGGCAGCGGATGGAGGAGACAGGGGAACCCGACGCCCACGGCAGACGCCGCGCCATGACAGCACGTCGTAAATCAGCATTGCGGCGGCCCCGGCGCATTATCATCCGAGGAGCCCGCATCGCAGGGCAATTGCCCGCTAGATTCACTATAGACGCGCAAATATCACGTTACAAACATCTTTTCATAATATGAAAACTACTTTCGCATGGCGAAAAATCAAGCAGTGCAGCGATGTGAAAAGATTCATCGCGATTTCATCCATTTGCAGCACGACTGTTTATTAAACCTGGCATCTATTTGATATAACAATCACTTGTTTTTGTCGTTTCAGAGAACAAAACAAGGGCTTACACAAGCTATGATTTCTCCGGAGGTAGAATGCGCATCTAAGAGGAGTGAAGTCATAATGGAATGCAAGATCAGTTGGATGGGCCCCGAGGGTATGGCGTTCGCCGCGGAGACCGGCAGCGGACACCTGGTCACGATGGATGGCGCACCGGAAGGGGGCGGCCGAAACCTGTCACCGCGGCCAATGGAGATGCTGCTGGTGGGCACGGGCGGCTGCACCGCCTACGATGTCGTCATGATCCTGAAGAAAAGCCGTCAGGATGTGCAAGGCTGCACGGTAAAACTGGACGCCGAGCGCGCCAGCGAAGACCCGAAGGTCTTCACGAAAATCCATTTTCACTTCACCGTCAGCGGACGACATCTCGATCCGTCGAAAGTGGAACGCGCAATCAATCTGTCGCACGACAAGTATTGCTCGGCGTCCGTCATGCTGGCGCACACGGCGGCGTTGACGCATTCGTTCGACATCGTCGATTCGGCCGCGCCCTGATCGCGGGCCGGCGCGGCAAGAAAAACGCCCCACGTCTCCGGCAGGAAGCGTGGGGCGCGGAATGGGGGCAAAGTGTCCCGATAAGCCGGATTCTGTTCGCGCCGCGAAGCGCGCGACAGCCATTCATCTAGACGCACCATTGCTGATGCGCTCGAGCTCCCTACCCGCAGACCGACGGGGGCCCCGTCGTGACGCCGTTACCGGCGCCGTGCCTGCCTATTTGGAATTGCTCCGGGTGGAGGTTACCGTGCCGTCTGGGTCGCCCCAGCCGCGGTGCGCTCTTACCGCACCGTTTCACCCTTACCTGATCCGTTGCATGCGAGCATGCAACGGCCATCGGCGGTCTGTTCTCTGTTGCCCTGTTCCGCGTGTCGCCACGGATGGCCGTTAGCCATCACCCTGCCCTGTGGAGTCCGGACTTTCCTCCCCCTGCCCCCTTTCCCCGTCAACGCGTGACGATGAGAGACAACGCAGGCGGCGGCTGCCTGGAACACTTTGCGAACGGAAGTGTAGCATGCGCCCCCTTGTCATCGCCCTGCCGCGCGACACAGGCGCTCCGATCAAAACAGCTTCCAGCGTAGCGTTTCACCGGCGCGCAACGGCACCACAGCGCTCTGATCCTTGCCATAAACGGCAGGCAAGGTCCACGATTCGCGACGCAACGTCACCTTATCCGTATTGCGCGGCAGTTCGTAAAAATCAGGCCCGTGAAAGCTGGCGAATGCCTCCAGTTTGTCCAATGCACCGGCGTCCTCGAACGCTTCCGCATACAGTTCCATCGCGTGTGGGGCGGTAAAACATCCGGCGCAACCACACGCGTTTTCCTTTGTGTCCTGCTGGTGCGGCGCACTGTCCGTACCAAGGAAGAAACGCGGATTACCGGACGTGGCGGCGGCGACCAGCGCAACACGGTGCGTTTCGCGCTTCAACACCGGCAGGCAGTAATAATGGGGCCGCACGCCACCGGTGAAGATCGCGTTACGGTTAAACAACAGGTGCTGTGGCGTGATCGTCGCGCCCAGCGTGCCGGGCAACGCGTCGGCGTCCCGCACGTACTCCGCCGCTTCCTGGGTAGTGATATGCTCGAACACCACCTTCAATGCAGGATGCCGCTTGCGTAGTGGGATCATCACCTCATCGATGAACACCCGCTCGCGGTCGAACAAGTCGACATCCGCATGCGTGACCTCCCCATGCACCAGCAGCGGCAAGCCGGCTTCCTGCATCGCATCCAATGTCTTTGCGCATTTCGCCAGATCCGTCACGCCAGCGTCCGAATTCGTTGTCGCACCGGCCGGATAGAGCTTCAGCGCATGGACGATGCCGCTATCGCGCGCGCGGCGAATTTCGTCCGGTGGCGTGTTGTCGGTCAAATACAACGTCATCAGCGGTTTGAACGATGCGCCGGTCGGCAGCGCGGCGACGATCCGGTCATGGTAAGCCTGGGCCAGCGCCGTGGTGGTGACCGGAGGCTTCAGGTTCGGCATGATGATCGCGCGACCGAATTGGCGTGCCGTATGCGGCAGAACCTCGGCCAGCATGACGCCGTCCCGGACATGCAAGTGCCAGTCGTCGGGTCGGGCGATCGTCAGGGAAGTCAACACCGGGGCAGCGGTCGACGAGGAAGCGGAAGGCATGGTGGGAGCGGCAGAAGTCATGGCGGCGTCGGTCGGAAAAATCGGCTTGTTTGCTGGATGACACGTTTATCGCGAACGGCGGGCGGGCGCGGGCGAAATGCGGATGTTCCGGGCACGACAAACGTCCGGCGCCACCCGCGCGATCAATCGCGCGATAAGATTCGTCCCGGGACGCTGTTGCCGCCCCGCCGCATTTTGCCGCGATTGCTCGCAACTACTTTTCTATGAACTTTTAAGACAATCGTCGCAATGCTATGCTTGGCTCGTCGTTTGTTCGGGCGCCGAGGCAAGACAAAGCGCGCCTATTGTACCAACGTCTCACCGCGTCGGTCAGCCCAGGCAAGCGCAACGGCGTCCGATTGGGTCCATGCGCCATGGACCGCTTTTACTTGATTGTCCGCGGCTGAAGGAGCCGCCAGCCTTATGTGTGAGCTCTTGGGTCTGAATTGCGCGACGCCCACGGATGTGCGCTTCTCGTTCACCGGATTTGCCGCGCGCGGCGGTATCACGGACCACCATGCGGACGGCTGGGGCATTGCCTTCTTCGAGGAAAAAGCGTGTCGGCTGTTCATCGACCACCAGTCGTCGTGTCAGTCACCTGTCGCGGAATTGGTAAAACGCTATCCGATCAAGTCGAAGAACACGATCGCGCATATCCGTAAAGCCACCCAGGGCGCGCCGATGCTTGAAAACTGCCACCCTTTCATGCGCGAATTGTGGGGACGCCACTGGATCTTCGCGCACAACGGTGACCTGAAAGACTACGCGCCTTCGTTGACAGGATTTTACCAACCGGTTGGTGGCACGGACAGCGAGCTGGCCTTTTGCGAAATGCTCGAAGGATTGCGGCGGCGCTTTCCCGGCGACCAGCCGCCGTTGGATGAGGTGTTCGATGCGGTTGCCGAGATCACGGCGGGTATCAGCCAGCATGGCTCATTCAACTTCCTGATGTCGAACGGCCAGGCCATGTTCGCGCACTGCTCGACGCACCTGCAATACCTCACGCGCCAATGGCCCTTCTCGACCGCCCATCTGGTGGACGAGGACATGTCGATCGATTTCGCGCAATACACTACACCGGAAGACCGTGTAACCGTCATCGGTACATTGCCATTGACCGACAACGAAGTGTGGACCGCGTTTTCGCCGGGCGATCTGTTCCTGTTCCGCGACGGCGAGCGGATCACCTCACGCCGCCTTGCCGTCCCCCCCGCGGTGCTGGAAGTTGCGGCACGGCCGCGTGAACGCCACCCCTCCGAAGCCGCGACATTGCCCCGCGCGGCGATGACCTTTCCCGCCATGCTGCCGTTCCGCGCGGCCTTGTCGCTCGACGATCAGGATGATCGCGCCGTCGCCGGAAGCTGAACGTATCCACGCCCGCCAATTGGCATGGACAATGCGCGCGACCGCTTAGCGGCGAGGCGCGGCCATCTCCGTCGCCGACTTGACGCATGACCGATGGTTCAGTGGCGGTTATTTGCAACACGATGCGGCAGTCCGTGCCGGTTGTCTCGCTGGCGCCACACCGGGGCCACCATGCCATCGTGCGCCCCCCTTTTTTCGCCATCACCGCACTTTTCCCTCAAGATCCGACTATGGCAAGCCGTTATGGCTTACAAGGCATGCCGACGATGCCGCTCATTGTGATCGCACAGGATGCAGTTATGGATGTGACGAACGCCCCCGCAGCCAGTACGGCCAGCGTGGCCAGCAGCAAGCGCAAGGACCCGGACGCAAAAGCGGCCGGGTCCTCGGACACGCCTTCCAAAACGTCGGCAGCGGCCAGCAGCAAGGTGTCGCTATCATCCGCCGCGAAAGCTGCCCACGAAACGGAACAAGCGCATGCCGCAAAGTCCGTGGACAAAGCCTCCGGGTCAACGGTAGGCGTGAAGTCGGCAAACGACGCAGCCGCAAGCGAAGAGAAAAAAGCAGAGAATGCCGCGGCAGACGCGAAGGATGGGTCTGCATTGAAATCGCTCGCCTATGGCACCTTGGGCCTGCAAAGCCCGGAAGAGGCCAAGGAGAACACTGATTCCTGGTACTCGGCGGGCAAATGGGTAGGCGCGGCCATCACCGTTGGTGGAATCGTATCGCTGCTGCTGTAACGCCCCGGTAGCCACGCGCGGCCGTGGGCAATCAACGATGCAGGAAACATCATGCGTAAAATTGTATTGATCATCGGCACCGTTGCTGCGCTGGGCACACAAGGCTGTGCCACGAATTTCCAGACATTCCTGACCGGCGCGGTCGTCGGTGGTGCGCTCGTGGGCGCGTCTCAGTGTTCGCGCTTCTGCTATTAACGCAGCCGTGGCCCCGTCGATTCGCCCAGCGATCTCGTCTGACGCAGCCTTCCGCCATCAATGCGCTGCGCGGCTTGACCCCTGATGATAAAGGGCCGCGGGACGGGCGGGCACCTGGCCCTTCCTCTCCCGCGGCCCTTACGCCGCGCAGTATGGTTGCTTAATGCTTAGTGGAGGATTTTCGCGAGGAAATCCTTTGCGCGATCCGACTTCGGACTATCGAAGAACGCTTCCTTACGGTCGTCCTCGACAATCAAGCCCTGATCCATGAAGATCACGCGATGGGCGACCTTGCGAGCGAATCCCATTTCATGGGTTACGCACATCATCGTCATCCCTTCCTGCGCCAACTCCACCATCACATCGAGCACTTCATTGATCATTTCAGGATCGAGCGCTGAAGTCGGTTCATCGAACAGCATCGCGATCGGGTCCATGCATAGCGCTCGGGCGATCGCCACGCGCTGCTGTTGACCGCCCGACATCTGGCCCGGAAACTTGTCCGCATGTGTACGCAGGCCCACGCGATCGAGCAGCTTCAACGCTTTCTGCGTGGCTTCGTCACGGCCCCGACCGAGTACTTTCACCTGCGCCAGCGTCAGGTTCTGCGTGATCGACAGATGAGGGAACAGTTCGAAATGCTGGAACACCATGCCGACACGGGCACGCAGCTTCGACAGGTTCGTCTTTTTGTCGGTCACCGATGCTCCGTCGATCAGAATCTCGCCCTGCTGGATCGGCTCCAGACCATTGACGGTCTTGATCAACGTTGACTTACCGGAGCCGGACGGCCCGCAGACAACGACAACCTCGCCCTTCTTCACTTCCGTCGAACAGTCGGTCAGCACTTGAAACTGGCCATACCACTTCGACACGTCCTTCATTACGATCATCTGCTTACCCCTTTTTGCATCCGTTTGACGAGCGTCGACGCGATTACTGAAACCACGAAGTAGCAAGCGCCCGCAAACAATACCATTTCGACCATCGTACCGTCGCGGTCACCAATATTCGTGGAGGTACGGAAGAAATCGGCCAGACCGATCACGTACACAAGCGATGTATCCTGGAACAATACGATCCCCTGCGTCAGCAACAACGGCACCATCGCCCGGAACGCCTGCGGCAACACGACATACCGCATTGATTGCGTATAGGTCAGGCCGAGCGCCGACGAAGCTTGCACCTGACCGCGCGCCACGCTCTGCACGCCCGCCCGGATAATTTCCGAATAATAAGCGGCCTCGAACAGCGAGAACGCCGTCATCGCCGACACAAAACGGATATCAACCGAGGGCGACAGACCAAACACCGACTGCAGCAGTTGCGGCACCAGCAGGAAGAACCACAACAGCACCATCAGCAACGGGATGGAACGGAACAGCGTGACATAGATTGATGCGAACCAGGCCAGGGGCTTTACCGGCGACAGGCGCATCAACGCAAGCACCGTGCCCCACAGGATGCCGACGACGATCGCGCAGACCGTGATCTCGAACGTCACGACCGCACCATGCCACAGCGTGTTGAGCGACGCGGGAATGGAAGACCAATCGAATTCGTGATGCATTACTTGCCTCCCAGGTAGCCAGGCAGGCGCGTCCGTTTCTCGACCCAGCGCATGAAGGCCATCACGATCATATTGATAAGGAAATACGTGGCGGTCACGACGATGAACGACTCATACGGTTGCGCCGTGTAATCCACGAGCTGCCGCGCCTGCGCCGACAGCTCAAGCAGCCCGATCGTGGACGCGACGGCCGAGTTCTTGAAGATGTTCAAGAATTCGGACGTCAGCGGCGGCACGATCAAGCGGAACGCCACCGGCAGCAGCACATGACGATACGCCTGTGGCTGGGTCAGACCCAGTGCATACGCGGCATTGCGCTGACCACGCGGCAAGGCCTGCACGCCGGAGCGGACCTGCTCGCAAACACGCGCGCCGGTAAACAAGCCAAGACAGATGATGCTGGACGAGAAGAACTGAATAGTGGGGTCCAGTTGCTTGAACCAATCGCCCCATGCCTTTGGCAACAGCTCGGGAATCACCAGATACCAGATGAAGAATTGAACGATCAGCGGGATGTTACGAAAAATCGCCACGTAAACCGTACCGATTGCAGGTAACCATCGCCCCTGCACTGTGCGCATGACGCCAAAGAACGATCCGCAAATCAGCGCCAGCACCCACGCCGATAGCGACAGCTCCACGGTAACCGCCAATCCCGACAGCATCCACCCAAAATAGGTGGTGGGCTCGCCGGTAGAAACCGGGCTCGCCAGGACGCCCCAGTTCCAGTGATAAGCCATGGTGAACTCCAGAACAAGAAAAAAACCGGTTGCCTACGCAAACCGTACGCAACTTGCACGACAAAACACGCGCTCTATATAACAAAAGGCCCGCAGCGCGCGGGCCCTTCCATTGTCCATGATCCAGCCTGTTAAACCATGGTCGCAATAGGTGCGAATTTTCCGAATTGCCAACCGTCACCGCAAGCGGAACTTTACACGAGTGTAAACTGCGTGCAACGCCAGCAAAAAAACAATTTACTGGAAGGCTTTGTCGTTGGGTGCCTTGAACAACGCTTTCATGTCATCGCTCAACATGAAGTTCAGGTTCAGGCCCTTTGGCGGAATCGGTTGCTCGAACCAGGTGTGATACCACTTCAGAGCGTCGCCATCGGTCTCAGCCTTCGAAATCACCTTGTCGGCCAGCGCCTTGAAACCCGGATCGTCCTTGCGAATCATGCAGCCATACGCTTCGTTCGATTGCGGCTTGCCGACGATTACCCAGTTGTCCGGCTTCTTCGCCTTCGCGCGTTCACCGGCCAACAACGCGTCATCCATCATGAACGCGACGGCCCGGCCCGTTTCCAGCGTCAGGAACGAGTCACCGTGATCCTTAGCGCTGATAATGCGCATACCCATGTTCTGGTCCGCGTTCATCTTGCGCAGCAATGCTTCCGACGTCGTACCGGCCGTGGTGACCACGTTCTTGCCCTTCAAGTCATCAAAGTCCTTGATGCCGGAATCCTTGGCCGTCAGCAGACGCGTGCCAATCACGAAGAATGTATCCGAGAATGCGACCTGCTTCTGCCGCTCCAGATTGTTCGTGGTCGAACCGCACTCGAAATCGATCGTGCCGTTCTGCAGCAGCGAGATGCGATTTTGCGACGTGATCGGGATCAGCTTGACCTGCAGGTTCGGCAACTTCAATTCCTTCTTCACCTCCGCGACAATCGCGTTGGAGAAGTCCTGTGCGTAGCCGACAACCTGTTGCTTGTCATCGTAGTAGGAGAAAGGAATCGACGACTCGCGGTGCCCAACCGTAATGATCCCGTCTTTCTTGATCTTATCCAGCGTGGCACTGGATTGCGCATTCGCGCTTCCGGTAATGGCGCCCAAAACGCACAATGCGAGCGCGATTTTCGTGATTTTCATTGCCCTGATCTCCTTGCGGTGTGTCGATTCTGCTGTCAGTTGACAGATGTGCGGCGCGCGCGGGCGATGCACAGACACATGCGCCGCAACGTCAAACACCTGTTCATATTTGCTCCGCCTTGCTGCTAGCTGACGAATGCACTGCATTTATATAACAACACGTGCCGTGCCCGCAACGAGTTCACAGATTCTCGTCGCATAGAATATGCCGCGAAAAAGCCCGTGCAATGTGTTTCAACACATCACGCGGGCTTTCGATATCAGAGATAACTACACGCGGCTGCAGCACCGATGCAACACCAAATAACGTATCGCAATGGTTCGGACACCGGGGTCTTTCGGAAAATTACGGATAAAGACCCCGCATTTCGCGTGCTTGCAGGATGCGCGTACAGGCAACAATGTACGCCGCGGTGCGGATTGTCACCGATTTGTCCTGCGCTACATGCCAGACCGAGGAGAAGGCCTCCCGCATGATACGGTCCAGCCGTTGATTGATTTCGTCCTCGTCCCAGAAGAAGCTCGAAAAATCCTGCACCCATTCGAAGTAGCTGACAGTTACCCCGCCTGCGTTGGCGACCACGTCCGGCACGACGAGTACCCCATTCTCGCGAAGGATGTCGTCCGCTTGCGGTGTTGTCGGGCCATTGGCACCTTCGACGACAATGCGCGTCTTGATCTGACCCGCGTTTTTCTCGGTGATCTGTCCTTCCAGGGCGGCCGGAATCAGGATATCGGTCTCGATCTGCCAGAACGCCTCACGCTCGCGCAACGTTTCGATACCGGCATCCGCGCCGGCTGCTTCGGCGAAACCCGCCACCCCGCGGTGCTGCTCGACGTGCGCGGCCAAGGCACGCGCATCCAGTCCTTTCGGCGCATACAGCGTACCTGTGTGATCCTGGACCGCGATGATCTTCGCGCCGGCGTCCTGGAACAGCCTGGCAGCCACGCCGCCCACATTCCCGAAGCCCTGCACCGCAATACGCGCACCGTTCAGATCCAGGCCGATCTTCGTCGCCGCTTCACCGGCGACAACGAACACGCCACGGCCCGTCGCATCGCGGCGGCCGAGGCTACCGCCCAACGAAATGGGCTTGCCGGTAACCACGCCCGTCGCCGTATGGCCCTGGTTCACCGAATAGGTGTCCATCATCCACGCCATAATCTGTTCGTTCGTGTTGACGTCCGGCGCGGGGATATCGGTGTTCGGCCCGATGATGTTGTTGATCTCGCTGGTGTAACGGCGCGTCATGCGCTCCAGCTCGCCCCGCGACAGCGTCCGCGGGTCCACGCGAATACCGCCCTTCGCACCGCCATAGGGGACGTTGACGGTGGCGTTCTTCACGGACATCCACGCCGCCAGCGACATCACTTCGCTGAGCGTCACGTCCTGGTGGAACCGCACGCCACCTTTACCAGGGCCCCGCGAGACATTGTGCTGCACACGATAACCCTCGAAATGGGCAATCGTGCCGTTGTCGAGTTCGATCGGCACATCGACGATCATGATGCGTTTCGGCCGCTTCAGTGTCTCGACCCATCGACTCAGCGTCCCCAAATAGGGCGTGACGCGATCAACCTGCTCGAGATAACTGCCCCAGGGACCCAGATCTTCCGCGCTGAGATACGAGGGGGTGCGATGACCTTCTGACATGGCGGCTGCTCCGCATTAAGTAGTTGATGACTGCACTCTAGAACCGACGAAATCGCGTTGCAAATGCCGAAGCGTCATTTATCCATGCATTTTTTGCATAACCCCTGAAAAGCTTTGCAAAACAGCAGGTCACCCGCATTTTTCGGACAAGTGATGCATTGCCATTGCTATCAGTCTTTCAGACAAGATCCCTTATTTTCATCGTAATCCAGGATAACTCCCACCTTACTCTACACAGATCGCGGCAAATCTCATCTGTATTTCCGACCTTTCAGACACCCTCGGGGTGATCCAGCAACCGCTGAGCGGCCTCCCAGACAGCGTCGCGCAACGCCCGGCGTTGCCCGTCGACATCGGCAAGGGTATCTCGGTACAGACGAATTTCCATCGTGAGTGTCCATGGGCCCGCCACGTTGCTGTTGCCAGGAACGTCCCCCAGCGGCACCAGCCGGCCATCGGCCAACGCGTCGGCCGCCGCGCTATGAGGTAGAAACGCGATACCGTGTCCGGCGACCGCCATTACTTTAAGCCCCTCCGCCATATCGGTCTCATATATCCGGTCGAGATACAACGGCTGGGTCGCCCGTGAAAGCAGTACTTCGGTCATGCGGCCAAGATATGCATCAGATGCATAAGCCAGATACGGCACAGGATGGGTTGGACTCCCGGGCAACGTAAAACGCGGTGTGAGCCGCCCCGTTCGTGCGCCCCCTGCACTGGCCACCGAGGCGGACACCTCGGGCGGCCCGGCAGCACAGAACAGTCCGATGGTCTCCGTGCCCAGTGTCAACTGGGCATAACGCCGGGGATCGAGCGCAACCGGGTGACTGGGATGGTGGTACCCCATGATCAGGTCGCAGCCGCCTTCAGTCAACGTCAGCACGGCGTCGTGAACGTTCAGCGCACGCAATCGCGCGTGCAACGGCCCGGACGGCGGCGGGATCGGCGGCTTCCCATCGGCGGCTGGCGCGCTCGGCGTGACGACGCCGCGCGCCAGCAAGGCATCGATACGCTGAATCCATTGCGGAAAGAAGGTAAGCGACAGCGTATGCGGTACGGCGAAATCAAGCGTGGTTGCGCTCAGTACACCTTGCCCCCGTAGCAAGGTGCGGGCTTCTCGCGCCTGGTTGAGTAACGCCAATGCCTGCGCATGGAAGATATTGCCTGCCTGGGTCAGTCGCGTGGGATAACCGGAGCGATCGATCAACTCAGCGCCCAACCAGGCTTCCAGGGCCTGGATACGACGCGAAAACGCCGGCTGCGTCACGTGCCGCAATGCCGCGGAGCGGCTGAAACTGCGGGTTTCCGCCAGCGAGATGAAGTCCTCGAGCCATTTGGTTTCCATCGTGTCCCGTCTCGCGTTACGTTATGCCGGTTCGTCGTGCGATTGCAGCCGCCACATCTGCGCATACAGGCCGTTTGCCGCGAGCAGATCCGCATGGGTGCCACGCTCGACGACACGCCCGGCATCCATCACGAGGATCTGCTGTGCACCCACGACCGTGGATAGGCGGTGCGCGATCACCAATGTCGTGCGACCGCGCGCGACCCGATCGAGCGCCTGCTGGATCGCGCGTTCGGCACGAGAGTCCAATGCCGACGTGGCTTCGTCAAGAATCAGGATCGGCGGATTCTTCAATAGCGTTCGCGCGATGGCGACCCGTTGCTTCTCGCCTCCGGAGAGCTTCAGACCTCGCTCCCCCACCGGCGTATCGTACCCTTTGGGCAAACTCTCGATAAAGTCATGGACCTGCGCGTCCCGCGCCGCCGCGATCACCTCGTCGCGACTGGCGCTCGGACGGCCGTAGGCGATGTTGTAGTAGATGGAGTCATTGAACAGCACGGTATCCTGCGGCACGATACCGATGGCCGCACGCAGCGATTGCTGCCGGACCGTCCGGATATCCTGGCCATCGACGGTGATCCGGGTACCCGCCTCCGCGTCGTAGAAACGGAACAGCAACCGCGCCAGCGTCGATTTTCCTGAGCCGCTGTGTCCGACAATCGCCGTGGTCGTTCCCGCCGGCACCGTGAAACAGACGTCATGCAGTATCGTCCGGTCGGACTGATAACCGAAGCGGACGTGATCGAACACGACCGTCGCGCCCAAGGGGCCATGCAATGCCAATGCGGGGGCATCCGGGAAATCGGCGATCTCGCGTTGCTCGGCGGTCAACGTAAACATCCGATCCATGTCCGCCAACGCTTGTTTCAGCTCGCGATAAATGACGCCAAGAAAATTCAACGGCACATACAGTTGCAACATGAAGGTGTTGATCAGGACAAGGTCGCCCAGCGTCTGGCGTCCCGCCATCACCTCGCCGGTTGCATGCCATAGAATCAGCACGAGTCCGATCGAGATGATCACCTGCTGTCCAAAATTCAACATCGACAACGTTTTCTGAGATCTGACCGCCACGGCGCGATATTGACGCAGGTGCGCATCGTAGCGCGCCGCCTCGAAATCCTCGTTGTTGAAGTACTTCACTGTCTCGTAATTCAACAGGGAATCGATCGCGCGGGTGCTCGCCTTGGATTCCAGCTCGTTAACCGAACGACGCAGCGCGGTGCGCCAGGCGCTGACCTTGATCGTGAATACGACGTAAGCAAGCAATGCGAAAAACGTCACCGCCGCGTAATACACTTCGTAGCGCGTGATGAAGATGACGATGACCAGCGTGATTTCGATCAACGTCGGCAGAATACTGTACAACGAGTATTGCAGCACCTGCTGGATACCGCGCGTCCCGCGATCGATGTCGCGCGTCATGCCGCCCGTCTGCCGATCCAGGTGGAATCGCAAGGAAAGGCCATGCAGGTGCCGGAAGACCTGTAGCGAGATATCGCGAACAACCTGCTCGGTGACGCGAGCAAACAGCAATTCGCGTAATTCGGTGAACAGCGACGTGGAGAGTCGTACCACCGCGTAGGCGATGACCAGCAGCCCGATGCCGCCAGCGAGGATGATAAGCGGCGCATGCGCTTGCCGCCCCACGGCAACCAGCGTATGGGAGGCGGACAATCTATCGACGATCGACTTCAACAACAACGGCACACCAAGGTTTGCAACCTTCGCCAGGATCAGGCAGCTCAACGCCAGCGTGATGCGAAGCGAAAATCCCGACAGGTAGGGCAGCAGCGAGCGCAGCGTCTGGAAATCGCGCCGCGACGAATCGGCCAGCGAGGCGGCATCAGGGGAGAAAGTAGAAGAACGACGCATCGAGAACGAAAGAATGGAGCGGACTTACAATAGCGGACATTCGCGTACGGTCCGTCATTGTCACTGACAGCCCGCATCTTACAGAACGGCTTTTCATTCAAAACAACGATGACCGAACAATACAACGCTTCCGCCGGCGACGGCGCGGGCCAGACAGGGGTCTCACCCGCCTCGGGCGGCAATGCGGTGCCTGTCAGCGGCAACGACGAGACGCACGGCTTCCCCGCGCATCGCGAGACCAGCCAACCCACCCTGCGGGTCATGGCCCGCCCATCCGATGCCAATATTTACGGTGACGTGTTCGGCGGCTGGATCATGTCCCATGTGGACATCGCCGCTTCCCTGGTCGCGGCTCGCCGCGCAAACGGGCGTGTGGTGACGGTTGCGGTGAATTCCTTCGTTTTCAAGCAGCCGGTCTTCGTTGGTGATCTGCTCAGCTTTTACGCGGATGTCGTGCGCACGGGCAGAACGTCGATGACCATCGATGTCGAGGTATTCGCGCAACGGATGCATGCTCCGAACAACGTCGTGCGCGTGACGGAAGCCAGCCTGACGTTTGTCGCAACCGGTGACGACCGGCGGCCTCGCCCTATCCCGCCGCTCTAAACACTCACGCCAGGCCGAATTCCCGTAGCGCGGGCAAGAAATCATGGTTGGATTTTGGCTTGCGCGACAGCTTTTCCAACGCATAACGCTGGAATCGCGACAACGCGCCCCATTGTTGCAAGGTCAATTCCGGGACAGAAGCTAATCCGCACTGCGCCAATACGGCCTCGGGTACAGCCGTGACGTCGTCGCCCGGCATGGGCCGCATCGGTGGCGTGCGTTCGATCGGCTCGCGCAAGTGTCGCGCGGCCAGGGCCACGAGCGCGGTATCGAATGCCGCGGACGACGCGTCCGGCGCGGCACCCTCGTGCGCAAGCGCGGCGGCAACATCGGCGGGCGCATCGGCAAGCACCGGAAAAGTTGCCAGCGTCACCCGGTCGGCATGGGGAAACGCCTGCCACTGCGCGAGCGACAAACGCCAGCCGCAGCGGTCCAGGTGAAAGCGAACGCTCAGCGGGATATACGTAAAATCCTCGCACGATGGCTGTTCGAACGCGAATAGCTGCGGCGCGCCGGCGAGGTGATCCGAGTGACGGTGGCTGTTCATGTTCCCACGATAGCATGATCGTCCCACTCCACACTGTACCGTGGGGCCTGGGCGGTACAGTGATTGCTTGCTCGAGGCCACTATCCCGCTGGATTGGGAATGTTGCATGATAGCGTATGGTCGATGGCATGCCATCGACCAGCCCTTCCCGCACCCGAGACAGGCAGCATGATCAAATCAGATCCGAGCGAACGCGACCCATCCCCGAGCGCGGGCTGGCGCGCGCTGGACGTCGCGCGTCATCGCGGTGGCGCGAGCGTTGCCGCACGGGACGATATTGCCGAGGAATGGCCTGTCGCGCTGGTATACAACGGTATTTCCCATGCCGTCATGATGACCACGCCACGCGACCTGGAGGCGTTCGCGGCCGGTTTCTCACTGAGCGAAGGCATCATCACCGACGTCGCGGATATCCGCGACATTGACACCACGTTTTACGAAGACAGCGCCGAGATCCGCATCGACATCCTGCAGTCGGCCTTTGTCAAGTTGAAGGAAAAGCGGCGCGCGATGACCGGCCGGACCGGTTGCGGTATTTGTGGCGTTGAAAGCCTCGACCTGCTGGACCTTGATCCGGAGCCGATAGACGCATGCCGACCACGTCATCATGGCCACGCGGCCAATGCCGCGGCGCCCGCCGAGGCGGCCCCGATTGCAGACATGGTGACCGACGCCGCGATCCAATGTGCGGCGGCCGCATTACGTGCGCATCAGCATTTGATGCACCGCACGGGCGGGGTACACGCCGCCGCCTGGTGCAGTCCGGAAGGCACGCTGCTGGCGGTATTCGAGGACGTGGGCCGGCATAACGCCATGGATAAGCTGATCGGGCGACTGGCGCTCGATCGCGTCGATTTCGGGTCGGGGTTCGTGTTTCTATCGAGCCGGGGGAGCTACGAATTGGTCCGTAAGGCGGCGCGAATGCGGATCCCGATGCTGGCGACCATTTCCGCGCCCACCACGTTGGCGGTACGGATCGCCCGCCAGGCCGGCGTGCGGCTGGCGAGCTTCTGCCGTGATGACGGCTTCGTGGACTATACCACCGTGGCCGGCGTCACTCTGGCGCGGGACTGAGCGGCCTTCTGGTCAGGCACGTCTGGCTTTCCCGCCGCTCGCGGCGAGGATGCGTTCCTGCGCCGCAGGTGTCTGGAGCAGCCGGGCAAACACATCGGCTTCGATCGTGATCTGCCGCGCGGTTGAGGCAACGCCGGCGGGAGCGTCCGATTCACAGGGCTTCATTAGCGCCTTCGTTGCCTGCACCGCCTCCCGGGGCAGCATCGCGAGCTTACGCGCCAATGCCAGCACATGGCTTTCCACGGTATCGGCGGGCAGCACTTCGCTCACTACCCCATATGCCAGCGCCTGAGCCGAATCGAAGGGTTCGCCCAGCAACAGCAACCGGGCGGCGCGTTGATACCCGACCAGTCGCGGCAGCAACAGGCTGGCGCCCGCTTCAGGACATAGGCCAAGCGCCGTGAAAGGCAGCGCAAATCGCGCATCATCGCCAGCACATACAATGTCGCAATGTAGGAGCATCGTCGTGCCGATACCCACCGCCGGGCCGCGTACGGCCGCCAGCAACGGCTTGCGCATCCGGTTCAACGTATCCAGAAAAGCAAGCACCGGCTGCAAGCCGACCGTGATGTCCGATGCATCCGCGGCGGTGACGGCGTGATGGGCATCAGGCCCATTCGATGGACCCCGGGCAGCGAAGTCCGACAGGTCGTTGCCCGCGGTGAACGCCGCGGTGCCGTCATGCTCGGAACCGGCCACGACAACGACCTTGACCGTCTCGTCGGCTTCTGCCTCGCGCAGCGCCGTGGCCATCGCGCGATACATCGCCAAATTGATCGCGTTGCGCTTCGCCGGGCGATGCCAGCGCAAAACGCGCACCGCACCCGCCGACGCCGCGTCGGACTCGACGCGGATACCTTCCTCCCCGGTAGTCATCAAACCCGCTCCAGGATGCCGGCGGCGCCCATGCCGGTTCCCACGCACATGGTGATCATCCCGTAGCGTTGCTTCGTCCGCTGCAAGCCGTGAACGAGGGTTGCCGCGCGCACGGCACCGGTCGCCCCGAGTGGATGCCCCAGCGCGATGGCGCCGCCGAGTGGATTGACGCGCGTCGGGTCCAGGTCGAGGTCCCGTATCACCGCCAGCGCTTGCGCGGCAAACGCCTCGTTCAGCTCGATCCAGTCCATATCGGACTGCGCCAGCCCCGTGGCGCGCAATACCGCGGGAATCGCTTCCTTCGGTCCGATACCCATCACGTCCGGCGCCACCCCGCGCACGGAGAAGCCGACGAAGCGTGCCAGCGGCGTCAGGTTGAACAGCTTCAACGCGCGCTCGGATACCAACACCAGCGCGGCCGCGCCGTCGGACATCTGCGAACTGTTGCCGGCGGTCACCGAGCCCTTTGCCGCGAACACCGTCTTCAACTTCGCCAGCCCTTCCAGCGACGTATCGGCGCGCGGCCCCTCGTCAGCGCGCAGGACGCGGGTATCCAGCCGCACCGTGGCACCCTCGAATTCCGGGGACCGGGTCACCACATCGATCGGCGCGATCTCGCGCTCGAACGCGCCTGCTGCCTGCGCGGCCAATGCACGGCGATGCGACTCCACCGCGAACGCATCCTGATCCGCGCGACTGACGTTCCAGCGCTCGGCCACCCGTTCGGCCGTCAAGCCCATGCCGTAGGCAATCGCGACATCCTCATCGCGCACATAGACCTGCGGGTTGATCGATGGCGTGTTGCCCGTCATGGGCACCATGCTCATCGACTCGACACCACCGGCGATCATCACATCGGCTTCCCCCACGCGAATCCGATCGGCCGCCATTGCCAGCGCGCTCAAGCCCGAGGCGCAGAAACGGTTGACCGTAATGCCGCCCACCCGTTGCGGGAGGCCCGCCAGCAACACACTCGATCGGGCCACGTTCAAGCCCTGTTCGCCTTCCGGCATCGCGCAGCCAACGACCGCGTCCTCGATCGCTTGCGGGTCCAGCGATGGCACCTGTGCGATAGCGCTGCGTAATGCATGCACCAGCAGGTCGTCAGGCCGGGTGAAGCGCAGTGCGCCGCGTGGTGCCTTGCCGATGGGGGTGCGGACTGCCGCGACGATATAGGCATCCTGCAGCTGGCGCGCGCCGCCCGATCGTTGTTGATTGAAGGTTGTCATTCGTCTCGCTCCACCTTGTTAGTTTCGCGGCGGCTTGCCGCCCTGCAGCAAACCGGCAATCCGTGCCTGCGTCTTTGCCGTGCCCAGCAGGTCGACGAACGCACGGCGCTCCAGATCGAGCAGCCATTGTTCGCTGACCAGCGTGCCGGGTTCGACGTCGCCACCGCACACGATGTCGGCGATACGGGTGGCGATCTCTGCGTCATGCGCGGAGATGAAACCGCCGTCACGCATATTCACCAATTGCGAACGAATCGTCGCCGCGGCGGAACGTCCCGCCACCGGCACCAATACATTCGGCAACGGCGGACGATACCCGGACAACGACAACGCCCGCGCCTCGCGAATGCCGGCACCCAGCAAGTCGTGGACATTGAAGACGATCGGGTCCGACGGCTGCAGATAGCCCATGTGCAATGCTTCGTGCGCCGATGCGGATACCTGCGCCGTAGCCGCATACTTGAATCGCGGCGTCAGGAAATCGAGATAGCGCTTGCTATCGAACTGACCCGCCACGCGCGCCGCCGCAATGGCCGCTTCCTTCAAACCACCGCCCGCCGGCACGACGCCCACGCCAATCTCGACAAGACCCAGATACGTCTCCACGTGCGCCACACGTCGCGCCGCATGCAGCGTCAACTCACAGCCACCGCCAAGCGCGATACCCGACAAGGCAACGACAACCGGCACCTGCGCGTACTTCACGCATTGCATTGTCTGCTGGAATTCCGCGATAAACGGCTCCACCCCGGCGGCGCCTCCGATCATGAACTTCGGCATCGCCGACGCGAGATCCGCGCCCGCCGAGAACGGCCCGCCCGGCGTGCCGAGCGTCAGCGACGTCGGCTGCCAGATCACGAGGCCGCGATAGCTTTCCTCGGCGAGCGTAACGCCGTGGCGGATGGCATGCAGGACGTCCGGGCCGATCGTATTCATCTTCGAGCGGAACGAGAGGATCAGCACGTCCGGATTCGAAGACCCGTCCGCAGCCGGCACATCGTCGACCCATAGCCGTGCGCCGGCGTTCTCGAACACCGTGGTGCCACGCTTGGCCGGATCGGCATTGGCATCGCGCTGCGTGCCAAAAACCCGTGCCGGGAAGATTTGCCGGGCATAGATCGGCAGCGTGCTACGTGGGACAAACCGCTTCCGCGCAGGCGACCAAGACCCGTCCGGCGAATGCACGCCGCCATGGGTCTCCACGGGGCCGTCGAGCACCCATGCCGGCAACGGCGCCGACGACAACGACTTGCCGGCGGCGATATCGTCACGCACCCACTGCGCGACCTGGCGCCAGCCTGCCGCCTGCCACAACTCGAACGGGCCTTCGTTCCAGCCAAAGCCCCAGCGAATCGCGAAATCGACATCGCGGGCGTTGTCCGCGATCGTCTCCAGATGCACGGCGACGTAATGGAACACGTCACTGAAAATCGACCACAGAAATTGCGCTTGCGGGTCATTGCGCGCGGCGGCATCGCGCAAAGCGGCGAAGCGCTCGGCCGGCGCCAACTTCAGGATCTGCTTGATCTCATCGCTGGCCTTGGCGCCGGAAGGCTTGTAGGCGGCGTCACCCGAGGCGCCAGCTGCCGCTTTTTCCGCGTCCAGCACCAAAATGTCCTTGCCCACCTTCTTATAGAAACCCGCCCCCGTTTTCTGACCAAGCGCACCATGCTCGACCAATGCGCGCAGGACCGAGGGTGTGGCATAGTGAGCAGCGAACGGATCATCGCGCAAGCCGTCCTGCATCGTCTTGATCACATGTCCCATCGTGTCCAATCCAACGACATCGGCAGTACGGAACGTGGCGGACTTCGCACGTCCCAGACGACTGCCGGTCAGGTCGTCCACCAGATCAAAGGACAGTTTGTACTGCGCGGCGCGCGCGATCACCGCGAGAATCGAGAAGACGCCCACCCGGTTGGCGATGAAATTCGGCGTGTCCTTTGCATGGACCACGCCCTTGCCCACCACGCCGGTCAGGAACGTCTCCAACGCCTCCAGGATGTCTGGACGCGTTGAGGGCGTGGCAATCAACTCGACCAGATGCATATACCGCGGCGGGTTGAAGAAATGCACGCCGCAGAACCGCTCCGCCAACGAGGCGGCCGCGCCTTCAAGACCTTGTGCCAACGAGGCGATCGACAAGCCGGACGTGTTCGACGCGAAAATCGTCTGCGCGCCCAACGCCGGCGCTACCTTGCGATACAGGTCGTGCTTCCAGTCCAGGCGCTCGGCAATCGCCTCGATCACCAGATCGCACTCGCCCAGCAAACCGAGATCGTCGTCGTAGTTCGCCGCCTGCAAATAGCCCGCGTCCGCCGGATTGCCCAATGGCGCCGGCTTCAGTTTCTTCAACCGCTCGATGGCCTGCAGCGCAATCGCGCTACGCGGCGCGGCGCCGCCCTTTCCGGCGGCCTCCGAGTCGGACTTCGTCGCCAGATCGAACAGCACCACGGGAATGCGCGCGTTGACCAGATGCGCGGCGATCTGCGCGCCCATGACACCGGCACCCAATACCGCGACCTTGCGCACACGCCATTGCGCGGCGACGAACGGCGTCGTCGCCGGCGCGTCGGCGAGCGCACGCGAAGGGCCACCCGCTCCCGTCGCGGAAGTCGGTGTGGCGATCGCGGCGGCGGATGCGCCTTTCGTCTCGGCCGACGGCGCAAACAATGCGCTGACGCGATCGAACGCCTTCGTCACGGTACCGTCCGCGCCGAACGCCGCGGTGCCTTCGGTCATGATCGGCTCCGCACCGGTGCGCGCCAATGCCACCTGCGTCAGGGCTTCCGGCAGCAGCTTCGCGAAATAGAACCGGGCAGTTGCAAGCTTGGATTGGTAGAACGCCGCGCCGCCTTCATCGGTCAACGCATCATGCTTGCCTTGCAGCGCGTCGAATGCCGTACGCGCCATCCGCGCCCAAAAATAGGCGAACACAAGATGCCCGACCACCCGCAGGTATGGCACGGCGGCTGCCCCCACTTCGTCGGCATTCTGCATCGCCGCCATGCCCACCTCGGCGGTCAACTTCTTGACCTCCTCGCCCAGCAAGGCCAGCGGCCTGATGAACTCCGCCATCTCCGGCGACGCCTGCTCCGCCTCGACGAAACCAATGATAAGTTGACCGAACTGGCTCAGCTTCATCCCCATGTCACCCAGGATCTTGCGGCCCAGCAGATCAAGCGCCTGCACCGCATTCGTTCCCTCGTAGATCATGTTGATTCTGGCATCGCGGACGTACTGCTCGATGCCCGTCTCGCGGATATAGCCGTGACCGCCAAACACCTGTACCGCATGATTCGTGCATTCGAACGCGTTATCCGTCAGGAAGGCCTTGGCGATTGGCGTCAGCAACGCCACGTGATCTTCGGCCGTCTTGCGTACCGCCGCGTCCGGGTGACCGTGCATCACGTCGATCTGCAATGCCAGCCAACTGGTGAACGCGCGGGCGCCTTCCGCGTACGCCCTTTGCGTCAACAGCAACCGGCGTACGTCCGGATGTTCGATGATCGGATCGGCAGGCTTGTCCGGCGCCTTGATGCCCGTGAGCGAGCGCATTTGCAAGCGCTCCCTGGCATAGGCCAGCGACTGTTGATAGGCGGCTTCAGTAAGCCCGAGTCCCTGCATGCCCACGCCCAGCCGCGCCGTATTCATCATCACGAACATCGCCTGCAAGCCCCGATTTGGCTCGCCGACCAGCCAGCCACGTGCACCGTCCAGCAGAATCTGACAGGTCGCGTTGCCATGAATGCCCATCTTGTGTTCGATCGCGGTGCAACGGACCGGGTTGCGTGCGCCCAGCTTGCCGGATGGATCGGACAGGAACTTCGGCACGACAAATAACGAGATGCCCTTCGTGCCGGCCGGCGCATCAGGCAGCCGTGCCAATACCAGATGGACAATGTTGTCGGCGAGATCGTGCTCGCCGCTGGAGATGAAGATTTTTTCGCCGCTGATCAAAAAACCGTCGCCATCCGGTGCCGGTTGCGCCTTGGTCCGGAGAATGCCGAGATCGGTGCCGCACTGCGGTTCGGTCAGGCACATCGTGCCGGTCCATTCACCCGAGGTCAGCTTAGGCAAGTACTGTGTCTTCTGCGCGGCGGTACCATGCGCACGCAGCGCCTCATAGGCCCCGTGCGATAAACCGGGATACATCGTCCAGGCCTGGTTCGCGCCGTTCAACAGCTCATAGAGCGTATTGTTAAGGCTGACCGGCAGGCCCTGGCCGCCATATTCCTCGTCGCAGGCCAGCGCCGGCCAACCACCCTCGACATATTGCTTGTAGGCTGCCTTGAAGCCCGACGGCGTGGTGACGGTACCTTTGTCGAAAACGCACCCTTCAAGGTCGCCGGACGCGTTCAACGGAAACAGCACGTCCTCGCAGAACTTGGCCGCTT
Organism: Robbsia andropogonis; assembly: GCF_000970345.1. Taxonomy (GTDB): domain Bacteria; phylum Pseudomonadota; class Gammaproteobacteria; order Burkholderiales; family Burkholderiaceae; genus Robbsia; species Robbsia andropogonis. The sequence goes on from NZ_LAQU01000001.1 coordinate 135,877, forward strand.
CCTCAAGCAATTGATTGATCGTGTCCGCGTCTATTTGCGCGTGCGACGGCAAGGCCTGCCGTGCCGGCTCACCGGCCAGCAGTTCATGCAATACAAACCGGATATCTCGCAACGGCGCGCGATACTCTGCCATGAGTGTCTCTCCTCCGACGCGCCGCCAATACCGCCTTTGCCGTCCGTGCCGTCTTGTCCGCGTCCGCGCGGTCGCGCGGGGCGGCAAAGCGGTGACGGGAGCCAGGGATACGCCGGCGCGCTATGCCTGATATGAAACGATCAACTTCTCGAGCGCGGCCCGCGCAAGCGGAATCGCGTTCGGAAGTCGCAGGAACCGGGCGTCGTGATGCACGCCTAGCGTCAAGCTATACAACTCGAACAACATCATCTGCGGATCGACATCCCGCCGCAAATGCCCCTCTTCCTGAGCCTGCAAAATCGCGGTCTCCAATGCTTTTCGCCAGCTGATCACACTGTGCTCCAGATGCTGGCGCACAGGACTGTCCGCTGCGCGATCGTCATACTCGACAGGTCCACTGATCAGGATACAACCGGTGGCGATCTCTTCCTTGATCCGCTTGTCGACCCAGGAAAACACCATGGCCCGCAGCCGTGGCAACCCACGCGGCGCCGCCAGGCTCGGGAAAAACACGTCCTGCTCGAAACGGCGGTGATATTCCTCCACCACCGCCACCTGCAAGTCTTCTCGCGAGCCGAAATGCGCGAAAACGCCGCTTTTGCTCATACTCATCCGCTCAGCCAGCGAGCCGATGGTCAAGCCTTCCAGTCCTTCACGGCTGGCCATTTGGAGCGCGGCGTCGAGAATTTTCGACCGCGTCTGCTCACCTTTGCGCATGCTCTTCTCTTCCGATTCTAAAAATCGAACGGCCGTACTATTATTGGCGCCGGCCATTCCGCAAAACAAGCAATTTATTAGAAATGACTTTCTAATGCAGACTTCGGGACCGTCCTGGATACCAAACGGAGCGAAGGCTGGCGACCGGGATCATCGTTTGTCCTGTTACGTCGGCGCGTCACGCCATTGCAGTACGGGACGCGCCTCCCACATGCCGGAAACCCTAGCGGGGTCGCGGCGCTCATTCGAACCGGCCCGCGGTCAGTAAGCGCATCATGAAACGGTACGCCAGGTAAGCGGTCCCATTCAACAGGCGCGTCATCCACCCTCGTGCGGCAAAACGCCCGGGATCGATCTGACGCGATGCGTCGAACGCCTTCTCGATTGCCTCGCGCAACGTGACGGCCAACGCATCGTGCATCAGGACGACATTCGCCTCGTGGTTCAGGAACAGACTCAGCGCGTCGAGATTGGAGGACCCTACCGTCGCCCAGACGTCGTCGACCACCGCCACCTTGCCGTGCAGCAACGCCTGATCGTACTCCGCCACGCGCACGCCGGCCTTGAGGAAACCGCCATATAAGGCAGGCACCGCCCAATCGAGCAATCTGAATTCCTTGCGACCGATCAACAATCGCACGTCCACGCCGCGCTGTGCCGCCTGGGTCAACGCGCGCCGCAAACGCCGCCCGGGCGTGAAGTACGGCGTAGCCAGCACCACCTGACGCCGCGCCTGCCGAATGGCTTGCAGGTAGGCGCGCTCGATGGCGCGCCGATTCAACAGATTGTCGCGGGCAACAAACGCGACCTGCGCCGCATGCGTCGAGGCGGTGGGCCGCCCCCCTTCGCCATGTGCCAAGTGGGCATCGGTATGCGTGGCGGACGTATCGTCGACACGCGCACCGTGATTAACCATCCTCTGCGCGCTGTCCTCGGCGGTCCCCTCCGCCGCGCCCGGTAGAGGCGACGAAACCTGTGCGGAAGCCGATAACAAGGCCCGCTCGCGCCGTAGCTCGCGCCGCAAATGACGTCGGTCACGTTGCGAGGCCATGGCGGCGCGGAGTCGCTGCCACAGCGAACCCTGTTGCCGCGCAGGATCGACGCGATGCCATTGCACGTCGAACGCCAGCGTCACGTCACGGACAACCGGTCCACGCAATGCGACCGCAAAATCCCACCGTGGTGCGTCGAGCCTCATCCCCTCGTTCATCCAATCATCGACGATATTGATCCCGCCGACAAACGCCACGCGTTGATCCACCACGCACAACTTGCGATGATCACGGGCCACGCCCATCGCCCCGAACCAATGCGGATTGAAAATCCGATGCCGTATCCCTTGGGCAGGCCACGCGGCGATCAACGGTAACGCGGCGGTGCCGACGCCATCGGTAATCACCTGCACCATCACGCCCCGCCGTGCCGCACGCTCAAGCGCGGCGGAGATGGCGCGGCCAGCGTCATCATGACAATAAATATACGTTTCAAGGCGTACCGTCTCATGCGCGTCATCGATCGCCTGAATCATCGCGGGAAACAGCATCGTGCCGCCCGATAACAGCGTCGCGCCCGGGCAATCGAGGAAGGTGAGGCGCGTGGCACGCCAGCTTCGCCATGTCCCGTGCAGCCGACGCGTACGAGACACCGACGCACCGGGACGCGCGCGCGATGACTCAGCGCGCGGCGAGATGATCGGGGAGCGCGAGGATCGCGGTGGCATTGGAGGGGGAGGTGCAGCGCGCTGCCGCATCGGATAGAGGCAACCACGCGTAGTGGGTGTGCTCACGCGGCGCGAGAGTGATCGGGATGTCGCGCGGGACCTCGACGCTGAACCAGTGCTCTGTATTGGTCGTCACACCAGCCGCATAGCGATGCCGCCAGACTGGATAGATGTCGTAGATAATGGTGCGCCCCCAGTCGTGCAGCGCGCTGCGTGCGACCCGGTCTCCACCGACGACGATGCCGGTCTCCTCCGCCAGCTCGCGGATGGCGGTGTCGGCCAATGGTTCATCCAGCCGGTCCTTGGAGCCGGTCACAGACTGCCAGAAACCGGGAAAGTCCGCGCGCTCGATCAAGAGCACCTGGATATCGGGGGGCGGGGTATGAATCACCACGAGCACCGACTCGGGAATCTTCGGGGGGCGGTCATGCATCGGCGACGCACCAGCCGGTCCCCGCGGCTCAGGCTGTCGTGATTGCGCATGCACCGGCGCCGACACCAACTGCTCCGTGGGTACCCCCGATGATGCAGACCGCTGTGTCATCGCCGCTCTCCAGACCCTGGCATCGTTGTCGCGCCGTGATGCGTGCCACCGGACTCAGGCCGGCTTCTGCTCCTGACGCAAGCGGATGTGCAGCTCGCGCAGTTGCTTCTCGTCGACTTCGCTCGGTGCCTGTGTCAACAAGTCCTGGGCGCGCTGCGTCTTCGGGAACGCAATCACGTCACGGATCGAGTCGGCACCGGCCATCATCGTGATGATCCGATCGAGCCCGAAGGCGATACCACCATGCGGCGGCGCGCCGTATTGCAGCGCGTCGAGCAGGAACCCGAACTTCAGCTGCGCCTCCTCGGCATTGATCTTCAATGCGCGGAACACCTTGCTTTGCACGTCTTCACGATAGATCCGCACCGAACCACCGCCAATCTCCCAACCGTTCAACACCATGTCGTACGCCTTTGCCAAGCAACGACCCGGGTCCGTTTCCAGATAATCAAGGTGCTCGTCTTTCGGACTAGTGAACGGGTGGTGGCAAGCCGTCCACCGGCCATTATCGTCGTCGTATTCGAACATCGGGAAGTCGATCACCCACAGCGGACGCCAACCCGCTTCGAACAATCCGTTCTTCTTGCCGAATTCGGAATGGCCGATCTTCAAGCGCAACGCACCGATTGCATCGTTGACGACCTTGGCCCGGTCCGCGCCGAAGAACAGGATGTCACCGTTCTGGGCGCCACTGCGCGCCAAGATGGCGGCAACCGCCGCGTCATGGAGATTCTTGACAATCGGGCTTTGCAAACCATCACGGCCAGCGGAGAGGTCGTTGACCTTGATCCATGCCAGACCCTTGGCGCCGTAGATCTTGACGAACTCGCCGTAGGCGTCGATATCGCCACGCGACAGCGCCGCGCCACCCGGCACGCGCAGGGCGACCACACGGCCATCCTTCGCATTCGCCGGGTTGCTGAAGACGTTGAAGCTGACGTCCGTCATCGCATCCGTCAGTTCCGTGAATTCCAGGTTCACGCGCAAATCTGGCTTGTCCGAACCAAAGCGCTGCATCGCTTCCGAGTACGCCATCACCGGGAACGTGTCCGCCAGGGAGACGTCGATCGTATTCTTGAACACGTTACGGATCATCGTCTCGAACAGGTCACGGATCTCCTGCTCGGTCAGGAACGACGTTTCGCAATCAATCTGCGTGAATTCGGGCTGGCGATCCGCTCGCAGGTCTTCATCGCGGAAGCACTTCGTGATTTGATAGTAGCGATCGAAGCCGGACACCATCAGCAACTGCTTGAACAACTGCGGCGACTGCGGCAAGGCGAAGAACTGACCGGCGTTGGTGCGCGAGGGCACCAGATAATCGCGGGCGCCTTCCGGCGTGCTCTTCGTCAACATCGGTGTCTCGATATCAATGAAGCCGAGGCGGTCCAGGTAATTACGCACTTCCATCGCCACGCGATAACGCAGGCGCAGGTTGTGCTGCATCTGCGGACGGCGCAGATCCAATACCCGATGCGTCAGACGCGTGGTCTCGGACAGGTTGTCATCGTCGAGCTGGAACGGCGGTGTCACGGACGCGTTCAATACGGTCAGTTCGTGACAAAGCACTTCGATCTTGCCGCTGGTCAATCCGGCATTTTCGGTGCCGGCGGGACGCGGGCGGACCAGACCCTTCACCTGAACACAGAATTCATTGCGGACGCCTTCGGCGACCTTGAACATGTCCGCGCGGTCGGGGTCGCACACCACCTGGACCAGCCCGTCACGGTCACGTAAATCGATGAAGATCACGCCCCCGTGATCCCGCCGGCGGCTGACCCAGCCGCACAGGGACACCGTTTGTCCCAGTAGATGCTCGGCCACGCGGCCGCAATATTCGGTTCTCATCGAAGTGGTCATATCGTTGACTCTGTCATTCATTCAGTAATGGCAATGCGCGCAAGGCTGCGGGTCCGCAGCGCGACGGATGGGCAGAACCCGCCCGTCGCCAGGCATCGCGTGATTCTTTCAAGCGGCGTGGTTGCTCTCGGCCGACTTGCCGTTCAGCACGCCGTCCGGCGGACCTGCCGATGCCTCGCCCGACGTGTCGACGCCCGGCTCGACGACCTGCGGTGGCTCCGGAACACGCCGCGGCGGACCGACCGGCGACACCACGCCCATCGACACGATGTATTTCAATGCCGCATCCACCGACATATCAAGTTCGATCACTTCCGCGCGCGGCACGATCAGGAAAAATCCTGACGTCGGATTCGGCGTCGTCGGCACATAGACGCTGACATGATCGCCGTTCAGCTGGTCGGCCACATCCCCGCCCGGCACGCCGGTCAGGAACGCGATCGTGTAAGACCCTTTACGCGGATATTCAATCAATAGCGCTTTGCGAAAGGCATTGCCGCTACTCGACAGCAAGGTGTCCGATACCTGCTTGATGCTCGTATACAGCGGCCCCACAATCGGAATGTGACGCAACAACCAATCCCACCACTTGACCAGCGTCTGGCCTATGAAATTCTGCGTCAGCAAACCGACGACGAAGATGAAAGCCAGCGTCAGCAACGCCCCGATGCCCGGTATGTGTACGCCAAGCCAGGCATCCGGCTGCCACGACTCGGGCAGTAACAGCAACGTCTGATCCATCGTACCGATGACCAGACCCAGCACCCATAGCGTGATCGCCAGCGGCACCAGGACCAGCAAACCGGTCAGGAAATAGGTTTTTAGCGTCTTCTTCGTTGTCATCGATTTTTCCGTCGGCGATTCCGTGGCGACCGCCCTGGAACGCAGGCCGCGGCAATACTCAGGCAGCGCTCGACGTCGGCGCGGCCGGGCTCGCACCGCTACCGCCGGCCGGCGCAGCCGGAGGTGCCGGCACTGCGGCGGCACTGCCGGACGTGTCCCCACTGCTGCCGCTCTTGGCGTCCCCACCGGTGGCGGCCGCACCCTCGGCCGCGCCATCGGACGCGGCCCCGGTTCCGGACGACTTATTGCCGTTGTCGCGGAAATCCGTCACGTACCAACCCGATCCTTTCAATTGGAACCCGGCCGCCGTTACTTGTTTCTGGAACGTGGCCTTGCCGCAGCTCGGGCAATCCGTCAATGGCGGATCCGACATCTTGCGCAGGACGTCTTTCTGGAAACCGCAGGATTCACAGCGATACGCATAGATCGGCATGATCCGATACCCTCTTGAATACGTGTTGCAATGTGCAAAGCGTTGAATTATAGCTGCAAACCGTCCCTTTACCGTGCAAAACCGTGGCTTGGGACTGACGTTCAGAGTATCCCGTAGGTGCTTGCGAGCCAAACCTTGGTCAGGACGACGCCGATGCCCACCGCGACGCCGAACAGGATGACCCCACGCAGCATGCGATTGGTACGCTGCTGCTCCTTGACCAGCGCCAGCATCAAGTCGTCTCCGCGCCGGCCTTGCGTCGCGCGCTGATGCTCGCTGAGCAATGCATGCACCAGACGGGGAACCTGTGGCAACGTCTTGCTCCACTGGGGCGCCTCCACCTTCAACCGGTCATACCAGCCGCGCCAGCCAATCTGGTTCAGCATCCAGTTCTCGAGGTAAGGCTTGGCCGTCTGCCAGAGATCCAATTCCGGATCAAGGTCGCGACCCAGGCCTTCCACGTTCAACAACGTCTTCTGCAGCAACACCAGTTGCGGCTGGATCTCGACCTGGAAACGACGCGACGTCTGGAACAGGCGCATCAACACCTGACCCAGGGAGATGTCCTTCAACGCCTTATCGAAGTACGGCTCGCACACCGCGCGGATCGCGCCTTCGAGTTCTTCCACGCGCGTCTTGGCCGGAACCCATCCCGACTCCAGATGCAGCATGGCGACACGATGGTAGTCACGCTTGAAAAACGCGAGCAGATTTTGCGCGAGATAATTCTTGTCGAAGTCCGACAGCGCGCCGACGATGCCGAAGTCCAGCGCGATATAGCGGCCGAACGTGTTCGGATCCAGGCTCACCTGGATATTGCCGGGATGCATGTCGGCATGGAAAAAACCGTCGCGGAAAACCTGGGTGAAAAAGATTTCGACGCCTTCGCGCGCCAACCGGGGGATGTCGACCTTGGCGGCCCGCAATCGGTCGGTCTGACTGATCGGCACGCCCACCATCCGCTCCATCACCAGCACGGTGGAGGTGCAGTAATCCCAGTACATTTCCGGCACGAGCAACAGGTCCGTGGCCGCGAAATTGCGGCGTAGTTGGCTGGCATTCGCCGCCTCCCGCATCAGGTCCAATTCATCGTGCAAATACTTGTTGAACTCCGCCACGACCTCACGCGGCCGCAAGCGCCGGCCATCCGCCCAGAAGCGTTCGAACATGGTGGCGACGTCGGCCATCAACGCCAGATCGCTTTCCAGCACCGGCAAAATGCCGGGACGCAGCACCTTGATGGCAACTGGCTTGCCGACGTGTTCGCCGGACTTCAACTTCGCGAAATGGACCTGTGCGACCGATGCACTGGCAACAGGCACCCGCTCGAACGCATCGAACAGATCCTCGACAGGCCGCCCCAATGCCCTTTCGATCAACGTAACGGCGACATCGGACGGGAATGGCGGCACCTGGTCCTGTAGCTTTGCCAGTTCGTTGGCGATGTCGGCGGGCAGCAGGTCACGGCGCGTCGACAACATCTGGCCGAACTTGACGAAGATCGGGCCGAGGCTTTCAAGCGCGAGGCGCAATCGGACGCCACGCGGGGAATCGAGCTTACGGCCAATGGTCATCAGACGGACCAGCAACCGTATCCGGTTGTGCTGGAAGCCGGACAGGACGACTTCGTCCAGACCAAATCGGATCAACGTGAAAATGATCTTCCATAACCGGAAAGTTCGCATCATCGCGGCGCTCCGGTGTGCTTGGTTGACGAGGGTGAGGGTGACATGCGTCCCGCCCCACCCGTGCGTTGCTGCTGAAGCCGCGCGATGCGCGCCTCCAGCGCCTGAATGCGTTGCGCCGTTGCGGCGACATCGGCGGCGAAGGCCTCGTTCACCCGGGTGCGAACCAGTTGCGGCCGTTCGTCGAGCAAGTATTCCGCGACCTGTCCAAGCGCGCCGTCGGCCAGTTGACGCAGTTGTGCGCCGACCTGCCGCACCCCTCGTATCATCCGGAACGCCGCTGCGTCACCGATCCATTGGGCCAAGTCTTCCTCCGGCTCCCACCGCAAATGCTCGGCCAATCGCCCAAGCGCCTGCGCGAACTCGGCATCGCCCTCGATGCGCACATGTTTCATCAACACCGACGGACCATACCGCAATAGTGCCGGCATGGCATCCGGCAAAACGGTGATCTCGACATCCGCGACATCACCTGCAGCAGCACCGCCGCTATTGCCCGAGGCAGCCGCGAGACCGGTGGCGCTGCCTGCCTGGGCCGCCGCGGCCGTCATGACGGCGCCAACGCCTCCCGGCATCGTGGGGACGAACGTCGCGGCGGCACGCCATGCACGGGCCACAGGTGCCGCATCACGCAATGTCGCGGGCAGCGCCAACAGACCATCCTGCGCGACAAGCACGTCGAAGCTGAAGGCCGAGACGTGCAGACGGGCACGACGACCCGCGTACGGAAGGAGTTGGGCCCGCGCCCACGACTCACGGCGCAACAAGTGATTGACCGCCGCTTGAAAAGACGGAACAGGAAAAGGAGCGACGCGCATCAGCACAAAGAGCACAAAAGGAAAAAGCCCGCCACACGGAATTCGTGCAGCGGGCTCCTATTGTAGGGCAGTTCGATCAATGCAGTTGCTGAATCCCCGCCAGCAACCAGCCAGACTGCTCCTTCTTACGCTTGATCAGATTCCATACCTCGGCAAACTCTTCCGCCGTTGCCCCTTCATTCTCACGAATCAAGCCGGTGAAGCGCACACTGGCCAGATAATCGGTCGCCGTGTCTTCCATACCCAAAAGTTCCGCATCAACGCGAACCACATCGGTGCGGTTCTTTGACTCACCACGCGACTGAAGATCCAGACGCAACTCGGCGAACATCTCCGGTGTCGTGAAATCACGTAGATCGTCAAGATCCGACGCATCCCACGCCGCTTGCATCCGCACGAAGTAGACTTTTGCGTTGTGCAGGAATGTCGTTTGGTCGAAATCACCGGGCACGCCCCACTGCTGGTGGGGCACATCCGCCGCCGGCTGAGCTTGCGCGGCATGCGTGGCCGCGCCGAATGCACCGCCCGCAAGACCAGCTGCCGACCCTGGTGCATCGCTCCAACGGCCAGACGAACCGGACTGTGCCGTCTGCGCGGAGGTAACACCATCGAAACGACTACCCGCATCCCGATCTGATCCGCCCAAGCCCGACGAGGGGCCCGTACCCGCCGCCGCGTAGGCCGGCGTCGGTGCTGCCGGCTGACGACGCGACATGAATTTACGAATCAGCCAGATGGCAACGAAGGCGATCAACGCGATCACGATCATGTTCGCCATCGCGCCGGCAAGGGCACCGCCCAGGCCAAAGTGCGACAAGAGCGCGGCGATACCGAGGCCGGCGGCGAGACCCGCGAGCGGACCCATCCAGCGATTACGCGCCGGTTGCGCGGCCGCGGGTGCAGGCGTATTAGGCTTGGCGGCCGCTGACGGCGCCGGTGTCGCAGGACGCGTTGGGGCTTGCTGCGACACCATCGGCGACTGACGACCCATGCTGCGGCTGCTTCCCATCCGGCGCGCATCGGCATGCTCAGTCATCGCGGCAAATGCGACTACCGCGACAATTGACAGCGCCCCCACCTTCACCGCCGGCACCTTCACGCGGCGCAGCGAACGTACTATTGAACGGCCGAACGACCGGACCGCTTCCATTCCTGCTGTAGACATACGTCCCTCACGATTGACATGCTGAATTGACCGCCTGACGTCGCACGCACGAAGCAAAGTCGACGATAGCGCGGTGTTGCGCCATTATCATGCGCAACCTTTCAATTAGCATACAACCGAAAGGTGCCGAAGTAAATCAGAATTTCGTACCTTGATGCAGCGCCACGATCCCGCCGGTCAGGTTGAAATACTGGACCGATTCCAGGCCCGCGCCATGCATCAGGTCCTTTAGCGACTCCTGATCCGGGTGCATCCGGATCGACTCGGCAAGATAACGATAGCTTTCGGCATCACCGGCGATTCGTTCACCCAGCCAGGGTAACAGCTTGAACGAGTACATGTCGTATGCTTTCGTCAGCGGGCCCCAGACCTTCGAGAATTCCAGCACCATGACCTTGCCGCCCGGCTTGATCACGCGGCGCATCTCGGCCAGTGCGGCATCCTTGTGCGTCATGTTGCGCAGGCCGAACGCCACGGTGACCACGTCGAAATAATTGTCGGGGAACGGCAGTTTCTCGGCGTCGCACAGCAACGTCGGCGTGACGATGCCGCGATCCAGCAGGCGGTCACGGCCGACACGCAACATCGAGCCGTTGATATCGGTCAGCCAGACTTCACCATGCGGGCCGGCCGCCTTCGCGAACGCGGCGGCCAAGTCGCCCGTGCCACCCGCGATGTCCAATACTTTCTGACCGGGGCGCACGTTCGCACGGCCGATCGTAAAAGCCTTCCAGACGCGATGCAACCCACCGGACATCAGGTCGTTCATCACGTCGTATTTCTGCGCGACCGAGTGGAAAACGCCCGCTACTTTCCGGGCCTTCTCATTCTCGTCCACCGTGCTGAATCCGAAATGGGTCTTGCTCATCGCGTCATGCCTCGCGTCCTCTTGCGTCTTTTTTGTCCGTCATCTCACGCCTCGACCGGTTGGCCGGGCACCGCGCCGTCACGGCTTGCGCCCGCGGCCTCGAGCCGGGTCAGGTAATCCTGCCATAGTGCGTCCTGCCTCGTTGCCAGCGTGTACAGATAATCCCACGAGTAAATGCCCGTGTCATGGCCGTCGGAAAAACCCAAACGGATCGCATAATGCCCAACACCGTCGATCCGCGTGACGCGTACGTCACGTTTGCCGGTTTGCAGTATTTCCTGGCCCATGCCATGCCCCCGGACTTCCGCGGACGGTGAATACACGCGCAAGAACTCGAACGGCAGTCGATATCGCGCGTCCGGATACTGCACCTCCAGTACCCCGGATGCCGTATGGAGCACCAGTCCGGTGGGAATCGGCGTATCTTTTTCAAGTCCGGCCATCACTCAGGCTCCTGTTCCGTTTCCGCATCATCCAGCACGTGTGCCTGCCTGGCGTACCGGACACCTTCCCGATGCTCAGGGGCGCGGCGCAAAGGCGTTGTCCAATGCATCACGCAAGGCGATGCCCACGGTGGCCGCGCGGGCCCGGCGTGCTGTCAGTACATCCGGCGCAACCTCTCTCTGGCGCGCCGACCACACGGACTGCGGGAAATGCGCATCGTCACGAAATCGCGGAATCACGTGCCAATGCTGGTGCGCGACCATATTACCGAGGCTCGCCACATTAACCTTGTCGCAGGCCAGATGCGCCCGCAAGACACGCTCGACGACAACGATCGCATCGAACAACTGGCCACGCGACGGCGCATCGAGGTCGCTCAATTCCGCGACGTGGTCCTCCCAGATCACACGGCAGAACCCCGGATAGTCCGGCTCGTCGGGGAGGACGACGCGCAGCGCGGCATTGCGCCAAACCACCACTCCGCCATCGCTCTCGCATAACGGACAGTCCGCTGCGCGCGTCATACCAGCACCCGCTCGATGCCGCCGGCGTTTGCCTTGTCGACGTATTCGACCATCCAATTCTCACCCAGTACCGCGCGGGCCATCTCGACGACGATATAGTCGGCGCTGACGTCCACGTCTTCACCATAGCGCGACAGGCCCTGCAGACACGAAGGGCAACTGGTCAAGATCTTGACGTTGCCGTCGAACGCCGCCGGCTCGGCCGATGTCCGCGTGACCGACAGCGCCGGATCCGCCGATGCGTCGCCTTGGACAGGTGCGGCGGCGATCGGCACCGGGATCTGGCGCACCCGCGCCTCGCCCTTGCGCATTTCCTCGGCTTTGCGGAAACGCACCTGTGTCGATACGTCCGGGCGCGTGACGGCCAGCGTGCCAGACTCGCCGCAACACCGGTCGTTCTTTTCGATCTTGTAACCGTCGCGCTCGCTGCCCATCAGCTGATTGACCAGCTTTACCGGGTCCATCGTCTTGATCGGCGTATGACAGGGGTCGTGATACATGTAGCGCGTGCCCTTCACGCCGTCGAGCCTGATCCCTTTCTCCAACAGGAATTCATGTATGTCGATGATCCGGCACCCGGGGAAAATCTTGTCGAATTCGTACGTGGCCAACTGGTCATAGCAGGTGCCGCACGACACGACCACCGTCTTGATGTCGAGATAATTCAGCGTATTCGCCACGCGATGGAACATGACGCGGTTGTCCGTCATCATCTTCTCGGCCTTGTCGAACTGTCCCGCGCCGCGTTGCGGATAACCGCAACACAGATAGCCCGGCGGCAGCACCGTCTGCACCCCGGCGTGCCAGAGCATCGCCTGCGTCGCCAGGCCGACCTGCGAGAACAAGCGCTCGGAACCGCAACCCGGGAAGTAGAACACCGCCTCCGTATCCGCGCTTGTTCCCTTCGGATCGCGGATGATCGGGACGATCTTGTTATCCTCGATGTCGAGCAAGGCCCGCGCGGTCTTCTTCGGCAGATTGCCCGGCATCTTGCGGTTGACGAAATGCACGACCTGCTCGGTCAACGGTGGCTTGCCAACCGTAGCCGGCGGATGCGCGGCCTGCTTGCGCGCCAGTCGCTTGAACAGGTCATTGCCGGCGCGTTGCGCTTTGTAGCCCCAGTTCATCATGACCTGGCGCGTGGCGTTGATCGTGTTCGGATTCGTCGCGTTCAAGAAGAACATCGCCGCGCTGGAGCCCGGGTTGAACTTCTTCTTGCCCATCTTGCGCAACAAGTTGCGCATATTCATCGTGACATCGCCGAAGTCGATCTTGACCGGACACGGCGTCACGCACTTGTGACAGACCGTGCAGTGGTCGGCTACATCATTGAACTCGTCCCAATGCTTGATCGAGACGCCGCGTCGCGTCTGCTCCTCGTACAGGAATGCCTCCACCAGCAACGACGTGGCGAGGATCTTGTTGCGCGGGCTATACAGCAGGTTCGCGCGCGGCACGTGCGTCGCGCACACCGGCTTGCACTTGCCGCAGCGCAGGCAATCCTTGACGCTGTCGGCAATCGCGCCGATGTCGGACTGCTGCATGATCAAAGACTCGTACCCCATCAGGCCGAAGCTGGGCGTATAGGCGTTACGCAGATCCGCCCCCTCCATCAACTTGCCCTTGTTGAAGCGTCCCTCGGGATCCACGCGACGCTTGTACGCGCGGAATTCCGCGATTTCCGCTTCGGTCAGGAACTCGAGCTTCGTCACGCCAATGCCATGCTCGCCGGAAATCACGCCGTCGAGCGAACGCGCCAGCGTCATGATCCGCGCCACAGCCGCGTGGGCGTCCTGCAGCATCGGGTAGTTGTCCGAGTTCACCGGAATGTTCGTGTGGACATTGCCATCGCCCGCATGCATGTGCAGCGCGACGAATACCCGGCCCCGCAACACGCGCTTGTGGATCGCCTGCGCTTCATCGAGGATCGGTTTGAACTCACCGCCGTTGAAAATCTTGCGCAGCTCGGCGCGAACTTCCTGCTTCCAGGAGATCCGCACCGTGCGATCCTGCGCGACGTCGAATAACGTGGCGTCGGGCTGCGTGGCGAGACGGTTCGTGAACGCGTCGTCCAGGTGCGCCAGACCGAGGCTGCGCAGTGCCGGCGCCGCCTCGGACAACGGTTGGTCCAGATGCGACTGAATATAGGTCCACCGCGCGCGGACCTGCGCGAGCAGGTCCAGCGCATGCGTCACGCGGTCTTCCAGCAGTTCGGCGCTGGGGATCTCGTTGGCGTCGTCGCTCTTGCCAAGCGGCAAGTCACCGCGCGCAAAGAACGCGTCGAGCGCCTCAACCAGTTGCAGCTTGTTCTTCAGCGACAGTTCGATGTTGATTCGCTCGATACCGTCGGTGTATTCGCCCATCCGGTTCAGCGGGATCACGACGTCTTCGTTGATCTTGAAGGCGTTCGTATGCTTCGCAATCGCGGCGGTGCGGGAACGGTCGAGCCAGAATCGCTTGCGCGCCTCGGCGCTGACCGCCACGAAACCCTCGCCGCTCTTGCCGTTGGCCATGCGGACCACCTCGGAGGTGGCATGGGCGACCTTGTCAGGATCGTCACCTACGATATCGCCGATCAACACCATCTTTGGAAACGCATTGCGCTTGGACTTCGTCGCATAGCCAACGGCGCGCAGATAACGCTCATCCAGATGCTCAAGACCGGCCAGGATGGCGCCGCCTTCTTTCGCGGTCTGGAACAGGTAGTCCTTGATCTCGACGATCGACGGGATCGCGTCGCGCGGCTGGCCGAAGAATTCCAGGCAAACAGTCCGGGTATGCGCCGGCATCTTGTGCAGCACCCAGCGCGCACTGGTGATCAGGCCGTCGCAGCCTTCTTTCTGAATGCCGGGCAAGCCCGCCAGAAATTTGTCGGTAACGTCCTTGCCCAGTCCTTCCTTGCGGAAACGGCGCCCTTCGATATCGAGCGTCTCCTTGCGCAGCAGCTTCTCGCCGGGCGCATGGCGGCCATCGAACCAATGCAATTCGAACTTCGCCACGGCAATGTCATGGATCTTGCCCATGTTGTGCTCGAGGCGCGTGACTTCCAGCCAGTCGCCATTAGGATCGATCATCCGCCACCAGGCGAGGTTATCAAGCGCGGTGCCCCACAACACGGCCTTCTTGCCGCCGGCGTTCATCGCCACGTTACCGCCCACGCAGGATGCATCGAGCGATGTGGGGTCGACGGCGAACACGAAGCCGGCCTTCTCGGCCGCCTCGGTGACCCGGCGCGTGACCACGCCGGCGCCGGAGAAGATGGTGGCGACCGGTGCGCCGAGCCCCGGCAACATCGTGCTCTCCACCTCTCCCAGTTGCTCCAGCTTCTCGGTATTGATCACCGCGGCAAACGGCGTCAACGGCAGTGCACCGCCGGTATAGCCCGTACCGCCGCCACGCGGGATCACCGTCAAGCCGAGCGCGAAACAGTCGCGAATCAAGGCGGCGATTTCCTCCTCGGTGTCCGGCGTCAGCACGACAAACGGATATTCGACACGCCAGTCCGTCGCATCGGTCACATGGGATACGCGTGACAGGCCGTCGAACTTGATATTGTCCTTCTGCGTGTGCTTGCCCAGCAGACGCGCGGCTTGCTTGCGCAGGTCGGCCATCTTGCCGAACTCGTCGGCAAAGGCGCTCACGGCACGACGCGCGGCCGCGATCAGTTGCTCGACACGCGCCGCGCGTTCACGGCCTTGCTCGTCGCCATGGTCACGCAGATCCGCGCGGCGGCGCTTGTCGATCTCGGCCAGCCGATGCTCCAATGCGTCGATCAGCAGCTGGCGACGACGGGGGTTGTCGAGCAAGTCGTCCTGAAGGTAGGGATTGCGCCGCACCACCCAGATGTCGCCCAGCACTTCGTACAGCATGCGTGCGGAACGGCCGGTGCGGCGTTCTTCGCGTAACGCGGACAGCGCTTGCCAAGCCTCGTCGCCCAACAGCCGGATCACGATTTCGCGATCCGAGAACGACGTGTAGTTGTAGGGAATTTCGCGCAAGCGCAATTCGCCATGCGCGTCGACGCCACTGCCAACGGCAACAGGCACGCCGTTCTGATCGAATATCTGGGGAGCGTTCATTGTCAACTGAGGTCGTGTCCGGCATGCCGCCGGACCGGCTTTTACAGCCGCCGCGAGGCGCGGTATTCGGCGATATCACTGCCTCGAAAGTAGCGCATTGTACTGCAACGCCTCGTTGCGCGCGGGCAACGCGCACCGGCCCGGAAGCGGGGACATCGCCGGACTGTTGCCTTGCCGCGCGAATGCCAGGCCGTCCGCCGCGTGGCGCCTGATCCCGGCGCGCCCGTAGCCACTGCCCGAAAAAACCGTGACAATACGCCGATGAAACCAGTCCACGCGCCCTCACCCCCTGTCCCCTCCCAGCCGGTGGGCATCTTGCTCGCGGCCGGCCGCGGCAGCCGTTTCGACCCCTCCGGGGCCCACAACAAGTTGCTGACAACGCTGCCGACGGGCGCCGAGGCCGGTCTTCCGGTCGCCTTCGTCGCCGCGCGCCGCCTGCGTAACGCATTGCCGCGCGTGATCGCCGTCATCGACGGTGATCCAGACCTGACGCCGGCACAGGCGGCGCACCAACGCACCCTGCGCGACTGGCTGACCAAGGCCGGCTGCGAGGTGATTGCCAGCCCACGCGCCCGACTCGGCATGGGAGCCAGCCTTGCCGACGCCGTGCAGGCAAGCCTTGCAGCGGCACCGGCGGTGGCATCGGCGCCCCCTGCGACAGCCCCCGCCGCGCCAACGGGCGCCGACGCAAAAGCCGTTGCCGGCGGCACGCCACCGCCCGGCTGGGTCATCGCGTTGGCCGATATGCCGATGATCGCTCCCGCGACCACGCAGGAAGTAGCCGGCGCACTGCTGGCCGCAGGCGATCCGCTCGCCCTCGTCGCCCCGGTATACGAAGGGCAACGTGGCCATCCGGCCGGCATTGGCGCAGGTCATCTGGCCGCGCTGCTGGCGTTGGACGGTGATCGCGGCGCCGGTGGCTGGTTCAAGGCGTCCGGCTTCATCACCGTGGAAACGGGCGATGCGGGTGTGCTACGCGATATCGACCACCCGGAAGACCTGGGCTGACGGCAGGCCGTCGATGGGCACCGGTCACGACGAACGCGCCCCCGGCCCGATGCTCAGCCGCGACGCCACACCGCAGGCATGATCCTGCAAGTCCTCCGCGGAGGCTCCCCCGATCAGCGGCATCGCGACATGGCGTACGGCGACGTAGACCTCGGTTGCATCCGCCGCGCCGTGCGTCGCGGAGGGCGCGCCGCTGACGAAGATCGTCTTGCGCCCCATGTCATTGGCGGCGTCTGGCATATCCCGCGCCACCATCGCGAACAGATTGCCCGTACGTAACGCGTCGACCGAGAGACGCCGCACCTTCCATCGACTGCCACCCAATGCGAGGTCGGACCACGTGGCAGTGATGCGCGCGGCGGCGAGCGCGTCGCGCACATCGGCGCGCACGCAATCGATGTGGATATGCAGGTGATCCTGCGACCGCGCGTTGGCGGGATTGATCGCCAGCCCGATCTCGCTGTCGTCGACCGGTTTGCCCAGCGCGGCGATCACATAACGACGCCGGCTCCACGCCTCGTAAAAATACGGCGGCGCGTCCGGACGCAATACGGCCGGCGACTCGATGCCGGAAATCGTCGAAATCGGCATCAGCAGAAATTGCGCGCGGCCGCGGATATCCTTGATCAGGACATCGTCGCCCGCCGGGTCATATACAAGGCATGGCTGATGATCCGCCGCCGCGACGCAGCGTGCGACAATGCGGGCAAGGGCTTGGCGCCGCGGTCCGTTTGACGCCGGGGCGTCGCTCGCAGGCGTTGCGCCAACAGGCTGCGTGCCGACGTCGGCCCGCACTGCCGGTGCGTGTCGATCACCCGTCGGCGACGACGTGATGTTGTCCCCCCTGGCCGCCACCGCCGCGAACAGCGTCAGACCCGCCATGGCGCGAATAATGGCAATGCTGCCCAAAAAGCGCCAAGACAGCCATTTTGTCGTCATTTATCAGCCGGAACGGGTAACGAATCGCGATATCATAGGCCCTTTCCTCTCCGCCCGTGGCATCATGTCAGCCCCCGACTATCTGCGAAAAGTCTTAAATGCGCGTGTCTACGACGTAGCGCGCGAAAGCGAACTGGACTTCGCGCCCAATATTTCCGCGCGCATTCGCAATCGCATTTGGTTCAAGCGCGAGGACAATCAACCGGTCTTTTCGTTCAAGCTGCGCGGCGCGTATAACAAGATGGCGCGGTTGGACGACGCGCAACGGGGACGTGGCGTCCTCGCCGCCTCCGCCGGTAACCATGCGCAAGGCGTCGCGCTGGCGGCGGCACGCATGGGCTGCACAGCCGTGATCGTGATGCCGACCACCACGCCGCAGGTCAAGGTGGACGCGGTGCGCGCGCACGGCGGCGCATTCGTCGAGGTGGTGCTGCATGGCGAGTCCTACTCCGATGCCTACGGCCATGCGCTCACGCTGCAGGCAGCGCGCGGCTTGACGTTTGTCCATCCGTTCGACGATCCGGACGTCATCGCCGGCGCCGGCACGGTGGGCATGGAAATCCTGCGTCAGCATCCGGGCCCGATCGACGCGATCTTCGTACCGATCGGGGGCGGCGGGTTGATCTCGGGCGTGGCGACGTACGTCAAGGCCGTCCGGCCGGAAACACGGGTGATTGGTGTGCAGACGGAAGATTCTTGCGCGATGGCCCAGTCGCTCGCCGCCGGCGAGCGTATCGCGCTGACAGACGTCGGCTTGTTCTCGGACGGTACGGCGGTCAAACTGGTGGGCGAAGAAACATTCCGCTTATGTCAGATGCATGTGGATGAAATCGTTCGTGTCGATACCGACGCCCTGTGCGCCGCGATCAAGGATGTCTTCCAGGACACACGCAGCCTGCTGGAACCGGCGGGGGCGCTGGCATTGGCCGGTTTGAAGCGCGTGGTGGAGCGCGACGGCCTGACGGATCGCACCTTGATCGCGATCAACTCCGGTGCAAACCTGAACTTCGACCGGATGCGGTTTGTCGCGGAACGTGCGGAAGTGGGTGAGGCGCGTGAGGCGGTGTTCGCCGTCACGATTCCGGAGGAGCGCGGCAGTTTCCGGCACTTCTGCGAGATCGTCGGCGAACGCTCGGTCACTGAATTCAATTACCGCATCGCCGACTCGCGTTCCGCGCATGTTTTCGTCGGTGTGCAGACGCGCAGTCGTGAAGAGAGCCGGGAATTGGTCGATGCATTCGAACACGCGGGTTTCTCGACGATCAACCTGACGCACGATGAACTGGCCAAGCAGCATGTGCGGCACATGGTCGGTGGCCATTCGCCGAATGCGCACGACGAACTGCTTTATCGCTTTGAATTCCCGGAGCGGCCCGGTGCGCTGATGCGTTTCCTGTCGTCAATGTCTCCGAATTGGAACATCAGCCTGTTCCATTATCGCAACCAGGGTGCGGACTATTGCAGCGCGCTAGTGGGCCTGCAGGTCCCCACCGAAGACAGTACGGCGTTTGCCGCTTTCCTCGAACGCATCGGTTATCCCTATAAAGAGGAAACGGCCAATCCGGCCTACCGGTTATTCCTCGCCGACCCGCCCCTGCCGACGCCGCGCACGCCCGGCGCCGCTTCGCGCTAAGGCGCAGGCTACAAACATGACCCCGGAACAATCATCTCTCGGCAAAAGCGTTGGATACACGGATCGATATGATCCTTCCCTGCTTTTCCCGATTCCTCGCGCCCAAGGTCGTACCATGCTCGGCATCGCGCCGGGCGCAACATTGCCGTTCTTCGGCGCCGATATCTGGAACGCGTATGAATTGTCCTGGCTGAATGGCCGCGGCAAGCCGCAGATCGCCGTGCTGACGCTGATCGTTCCAGCCGACGCGCCTTGCATCGTCGAGTCGAAATCGCTGAAGCTGTATTTGGGATCATTTGCGCAAACGCGCCAGGAATCGATCGAGATCCTGCGTGATACATTGCGGCACGACATCGGCGCCGTCTGCGGTGCAAGCGTCAGTGTGCAATTAACGCCGCCCCATGCGTTCGGTCGACTCACTCTCGACGAGTTGTCAGGTACCGATGTGGACCGCCTGGATCTGGATTGCGAAGTCTACACGCCCGACCCGTCGTTTCTTCAAGCGCGCTTCGATGAAGCACCCGTCGAGGAAACGCTGGTGTCGAATCTGCTACGTTCTAATTGCCCGGTGACCGGGCAGCCGGACTGGGGCAGCGTGCAAATCCACTATGCGGGGCCACAGATCGACCAGGCCGGACTGCTGCGGTATATCGTGTCATTCCGGGAGCACACCGGCTTTCATGAGCAATGTGTCGAACAGATATTCCTCGATCTGCTACGACAATGCCGCCCGGTCAAACTGGCGGTATATGCGCGCTACACGCGTCGGGGCGGCCTGGATATCAATCCTTTCCGGACCAACTTCAATATGCCGGTACCGGACAACGCCCGGACTGCGCGTCAATAAGCTTAAGTCCACGCTGACCGCCATCTGCGCGGCGCAAGGAATCGCCCTTCCAGAATGCGCGATTCCTCATCCATGGTCCTCCGTCAATTCTTCGATGCGCTGACGCGCGCCCGTTGGTCGCTGCTCGACCATTGCGCAAAGCGGTGCTCAACCTGATTCACCAGCAAGAACAGGAATTCGAGGACCGGACCGCTTGCCACCGCGTCCTGAAGACGACGATGAAACGCCGCGATCTGGGGCGTGGCATCGTCGATCAACTTGCGGCCTTGATCCGTCAGGCATAGGTTGTTCAACCGGTTGTCCCGCGCATCCGGCTCGCGATTGATCGCTCCGCGTCCGTTTTCCAAGCCCTGACAGACGCGCGTCAATGCACCGGCGTCGATACCCAGCGTGCTGACCAACAGCTTCTGCGGGTGCTCGTCCTTCCAGTCCGACATGCACTTCAGCACACGCCATTCGGGTGCCGAAATCTTCTGCTCGTTATGGCCGCACAAGCCGGTGGTATAGTCGCGGCTCAAACGATTGCAGGCCTGTGCGAGGTCGTTGCACAACTCGTCCAACGAAAGCGCCCGTGCAACACCGGTCTCCACAGGAGGTTCCGCGGCCGTCCTGGCATCCGCGGCACGGGTGCCCAGGATCACGCCCCGCGCCAGCTCGATCACGTCCTGCAGCGCGATCGACCCACGGGCCAATGCCTCCCGGCGCACGGCAACCGCATCGATCGATCCGGCCCGCTCCCCTTCGTTGACACCGCTATCAGACACACCGTTGGCGACAGTTTCGGGACGCCGCCCCTCGGCCGCATCACCAGACTGGTCAGTGACAATGCCGGAAATGGTGTCGAAGGCAGCGTTCAACGCATCGATTTGCTCCGATGTCAGCGACTTTCGGGCAATTGCCGCCACAGGTGCCGGCGTCCATGCGGTTTCATCCTCACGCTGCTGCATACGGTTCATTCCATCGAAAATACTGCGCCCTGGCGCATCGATTACGTCGCCGATAAAGTTTCCACTCACGTTTCCTGTCTCCTATCCCGATTTCCGGACCAGCCGGCGCGCCACCAAACCCATCGGCCCGCCTTGACCCTACCAACCCTTATCCTCACCGCACAAAGCCGCCTCCGGTGGCGCTTCGCATAAAGCGGGCGCACCTTCTTTTTAATTCGTCATCCTGGAAATTATTATGTAATCCGAATTGTCTGATTGACATTTCGCGACCATTCCACGACATCCATTACAGCACTGTCGCCATCCGGTGACTGCGGCAGCGGTTGCCGCTACCAGCAGCACGCTCATGTCGCCAAAGACATATCAACACCATGCGCAACCGTCGTATCACGTGTGTGTCGCGGCCGGCATCAGATAACGCCTTGGCAATGCCATGCCGGAAGCCGACCTTCTTATCCTTCAAGAAAACGATTAAAAAGAGATGACCCGACACGTCCGCCACGGCCCTGTTATCCGGTCACCACCACACACGCATCGGACATGCTCAACGCTTTTCGACGCGGTAAAGACAGGTTCGATTACCGGACCATTATGCCCAGCCCGCAACCGTTGCGCGACCAGCCAAGTCTCATCTTTTTGATCCACCAAAATTTGCAGAGTGGACTATTGCGCCGGTCTCCTCGACATCGCTAGCTAACTACCAGATGCCGATATCTCATCAATGACGCAGGAAACATATACATTGCCATGCACTTGACATCATTCATCGCCAACTGACTACGTTCCCGTGCCATCCGACGCGGTCGGGCAGCTCTAGTCGGGTAACGATCCGGCTGTTCGTGATGCTGCCTACTGTAATACAGACAACCAATGGCGTGACAAGCGCACCCGCATTTCCGGGCGGCGAACCGAAGCCCCCTTGAAAGAACGCCACCCGCATGATGGCGGTATTTGCGATCGACGCCAGCGAAAACGGGTGACGCCCCGAAGGCGTCAACGAGACGGCGGAAGCCAGGGATCGTGATGTCCGGTCTAACCGTAAGGACGACAGGCCGTGGTGATGAACACGCAGTATGATCGAGAGAGTCGCACGCACGTTGCGCTCGCAAACATGCCCATGGTACGGACACGTCATGATTGATTCGGTATCGGATTCGCCTCTTCCCACAGCGCTCGCACCCGCCGATCTGGCACAACTGCGCGCCGCGCGCCAGACGCTAGAAAATCCTGGCTTGGCGGTCAAACTTGCCTCGGCGATGGGAGCACCCATAGAAAAATTGCTTGGCCGCTTGCCAAGGTTCGCCGGTCGCGTCGTCAACGACGCAACCAGCCGTGCGTTGCAAACTTGCCTGTCACTCGCGATCCGTACGATTCGTGCGCCGCGCACTGAAGAACTGGCCTTCACCATCGATGAAACCAATACGGTGACGCCTGTCGTGCCGACCGAAGTGGTGACGGACGGGAATGGACGGGACGGCAAGCGCAGTCGTCGGCTGCATCAACTCGCGGTGGCCGCCACCGGGGCGGCGGGCGGCGCGTTCGGCATGATCTCGCTGCCAATCGAGTTGCCGGTTACCACGACCCTGATGTTCCGCTCGATCGGGGACATCGCCGCCCGGCACGGCGAGGACATCCGTCGCGCGGAAGTACAGTTGCAATGCCTGACGGTGCTGGCCATGGGCGGCCCGACGGCAGCCGACGACGATGCGTCGTATGGCTATTTCATGGTGCGTGGCGCGATGGCGCAGCAGGTGGCGGCCGCCACCGCGGAACTGGCGGCCCGCGGCGCCGGTGGTCACAGCTCGGCGCTGGTTACCAAGCTGTTGCACTCGGTCGCCGCGCGGTTTTCGGCGCAGGTCAGCGAACAAGCCGCCGCCAAAGCAGTCCCGGTGGTCGGCGCCGTGTTCGGCGCGGCCATCAACACGATCTTTATCGCACATTTCCAGGACATGGCGCATGCACACTTCACCGTGCGGGCGTTGGAGCGGCAATACGGTGAAGAGGCCGTCAGGCTTGCCTATTCGGATGTGTATGACCTCGGATGAACTGCGCGGCGCGCACCAATGCGCGACGCGCCTCGGGCAGCACCGGCGCAAACATCTGCCAGGCATGGGGCACGCCGCACGTGATCTCGAGCGTGACATTGACGCCCGCCTCCCGCGCACGCTCGGCCACGCGACGCGCGTCATCAAGAAGCATCTCCACGTCACTCGCCTGGATCAGTAGCGGCGGCAAGCCATGGAAATCACCATATAGCGGGGAAATCCGCGGATCACGGGCATCCAGGCCCCCGGCACCTAACACGAGCGCCGTGGCATCGTGCAGGCCCTGGGCATCCATCAGGACATCGGTGCCGGCATGCGATTCGAGCGTCGCACCGGTCAATGCCAGGTCGGTCCACGGCGAAAACAATACCGCTGCCGCCGGCATCGGTTCGCCCGCATCACGCAACGCCTGCAACAGCGCCAAGGCCAACCCCCCGCCTGCGGAATCTCCCGCTACGACAATCTGATCAGCCGGCTCTCCCGAATCGCGCAAGGCGTGCCACACGCGCAAGGCGTCATCCAGCGCGGCGGGTGCCGGATACTCCGGGGCCAGTCGATAATCTGGCGCACACACCCGCGCCAATCCGCGGCGCGCCAATGTACAGGTAATGGCGCGGTGGGTTCGCGGGGAACAGAAAAATATCCGCCGCCGTGCAGGTACAGCACCACGCGACGTGTGGTCTTCAGCAATCGGGGCGATGCCGTCGTGATCCATTCACCAGGCACGCGGCCTGGCGTGGACAGGACCGGTGCAGTCGCGATAGCCGGCGGTGCAGTGGCCTTCGGAGCCGAGGCCGGTAAACCGTCCGCAGGGGTCGACGACGATACCCGAGATGGCGTTGACGCCGCGTCGGACGCCTTGACCGTCAGGTCTTCCATCTCACGAATCACCCAACCAGTGGCAGGTCGCGCCGGCCAGATCATCTTTTCAGCGCCTTGCCGCACGCGCACCGGGTCCAGCGGGGAATGTCGCAACGCGCGCACGCGGCGACGCAAAAACCAACTCAATAGCCCGTTCTGCCAACTCATTGCGACAACCGTCCTTTTTTTCGCCCTGCTCGTCGATCGGCATCCATACCGCACTGTCCGGCCCTCACCGCCACGGTCACCCGCGACGGCGCCGCCGCGCGCCATGCAAGACGATAGCATTGCCGCACTGTTCGCTTTCAGGCAATGGCTCGTTTCCGAATCTCACGGCATATGGGCCGCGGCAAGCTTCTACAATATGCAGGCGAGAAGGAGACCTCCGTTTGAGGAGGTGTCCGGTCCTTTGGCGCGGCCTGACGGCCGCGCTTTTTTTTCGCAGCCGTAAAAAAAGAAAAGGGGCTTGTCGGCAGGCGACATCCCCTTTTTTCGCAACGCCACGTGTTACCCGACCCGTGCTGATGCGGCATCCGCCGCGTGCCGCTTCCGGCGCGGCCCGTGTCGATCAACGCTTGGCGCTTTGCTGCGCCATCGCATCCACAACAACCTGGCAGAGTTGGAGATGTTGCCGCAGCGCCAAGCGCGATTGCGCGCCTACGTAGGCCAGGCTACGGGCGAACACGTTATTTTCACGAATCAGGAATTTTGCAATGGCGGTCATGATGGCATCCTCTGACTTAGGGATATTACCTAGGGATTACCCCTAGTCTAGTCAGTCAACCGCCACATTGCAAGTTGTCGGATTCTTTTGGCGCATCCTGAGCCGCGAAAGATGCACCGCCTCTATCCATTCACCGTCAGTTCAACACCGATACAACGCCATGGCGCGGGATTTATACAACAGATGGCACCGGCCGCAGCTCAGGCGTGCCGATCGCGCAACACCTGCGCGAAGCTTTCGCCCACGTAACCGACATTGTCTTCGCTGAGGCCCGCGACGCACATCCGGCCCGAACGGATCAGGTAGATCGCAAATTCATCGCGCAAACGGTCCACCTCCGCCCCCGTCAGGCCGGTATAGCTAAACATGCCGTTCTGCGTCACGAAATAACTGAGGTCGCGGTCCGGTAATCGCGCCTTTAACTCGGCATGCAGCCTGTCACGCATTGCGCGAATCCGATCACGCATCGGCGCCACCTCGGCTATCCAGCCGGCGAACAACGCCGCGTCATTCAAGATCGTCGACACCAGCGTGCCACCGTGTCGCGGCGGGCTGGAGTAATTGCCGCGCACCGTTGCCTTCAGTTGACCCAGCACGGCATCGGCTGCCACCGGGGTTTCGGCCACGACCGACAAACTGCCTACCCGCTCGCCATACAATGACAGGTTCTTCGAGAAAGACTGCGCGACGACGATTGGCAAGCCGGCATCCGCCATCATCCGCACCGGGCCCGCATCCTCCTCGATACCCATGCCAAAGCCTTGGTAAGCCATATCCAGGAAAGGGATGACGTTGCGCGCCTTTAATACGTCGGTGACCTGCGCCCACTGCACCGGCGATGGGTCGACGCCGGTTGGGTTGTGACAGCACGGATGCAGCAACACGATGCTTTTCTCGGGCAACGCCGCAAGCGTGGCCAACATCGCATCGAAACGTAGACCACCGGTTGCTGCGTCATAGTACGGATAGGTATGGACCTTGAAGCCCGCCGCGCCGAACAGCACGACATGGTTGTCCCACGTCGGATCGCTGACCCATAGATGGCTCTCGGGGAAATAGCGCCGCAGGAAATCGGCGCCGATCTTCAATGCGCCGGAACCGCCAACGGTCTGCACTGTCGCGATCCGCCCTTCCCGCAGCGCGCGCTGGTCGGCACCGAAAATCAGGCGTTGGGCCCCGGTCCGATAACCGGCCAGCCCTTCCATCGGCAAATAGACCTGCGGTACCGGCTGCGCATCAATGCGATGCTGCGCCTCACGCACACAGTCCAGCACGGGAATACGGCCAGCCGCATCGTAATACAGCCCCACCGACAGATTGACCTTGCGCGCGCGCGTGTCGCGCTCGAAGGTTTCGATCATCGACAGGATGGGATCGCCTGCATAGGCGTCGACGTGCTGGAACATTCCGTTTCTCTGATGGGTGCGCGAGGCGTAAGTCTAGCGTGTTTGCGCGCCCTAGGCGCGTATAAAGTCCCTTCTGACCATCCCGTTGATAACGCATTCGTTGACATTGCAATGTTATCGATATATCTTTTCGATATCCTCTTTAGATATATCGAAATGAAACCATTCCTTCACCCCTTTTTTCGCGCCTGGGGGCCGGTACGCGCCCGGGATGATTTTCCTGGCGGCGGCGCGGGTGACTTACGCCCGCACGGGGCCGGCCTCGGGGGTCGCGGCCGTCGAGGCCGTACCACGCGCCTCGACGGCGCGGACGGTATCGAGCGCGCGACCTTTTCACCGGCGGACATGCCGCATGGCGGCGGACATCACGGTCACCATGGACACGGCGGGCGGCATGGCCCCCGCGACGATGATGCGTGGCGCAAGGACAAGGACGCCGAGGGACGCGGCGGTCGAATCGGGCGGCATGGCGAAGGTGGTCGTGTACTCGGACGTGGCGAGCTGCCGCTGGTGATGCTCGCGCTGCTGGTGGATACGCCGCGTCACGGCTATGAAATCATTCGGATCATCGAAGAACGCACGCGGGGCGGTTACGCACCCAGCGCAGGGGTGGTCTATCCCACGCTGACAATGCTGGAAGAACAATTGTGGATCGCGGGACTCGGCGCCGACGAGACCGGCAAGCGGCGTTTCCTGGCCACCGAGTCGGGGCGGATCCACGCCACGGCGAACGACGGCCTGATCCGCGGCGCGTTCGCACGCCTGGACATGGTGGCGCGGATGCGGGCCCGCGAATCCCTGCCGCCCCGGGTGCGCCAAGCGATGGAAACACTGAAACAGGCGCTACTCGCGCCCGGCGCACGCTGGGACGATGCCGAGGCCGATCGCGTCGCGGCGGAAATCGAACGCGCTGCATTATTCATCGTCGACCCGGGTAGCTCGCCGTTGCATAGCCGAACCGCATCGGCCATCGGCGAATCAACGACCGTCACGACGGCAGCCCTCGACACGTCGACCGCGCGGCCCGCCGAGCCTGTCGCCGATCACCCTGCCGACCCTGCTGCCGAGGCGCCCCATGTCCCCGCGGACCGTTTCCTCCCGCAACGGGTAAGGCACACATTGTCGCGCCGCCTGCTGCAGGTAAAACGCGTGACACATGTGACGCGGCATCTCGTACGCATCACGCTCACGGGGGATGACCTGCCAGGCTTCGTCAGTGCATCGTTCGACGATCACGTGAAGGCTTTTTTTCCGCGCGAAGGCGAGGACACGCCCCGCATGCCCGATCTGAGCGATCTGAAACGGCGGAGCGACGATCCCACGCAACGTCCAATCGCCCGGGATTACACGCCGCGCCGCTACGATCCGGCGACCAACGAGCTCGATATCGAATTCGTTCTGCATCACGGACATGACACGGACGACCATGCGGACACGGCACACGTTTCCGACGAGGGTCGGGCTGCACGGTGGGCGGCACAGGCGAAGCCGGGCGACCTGCTCGGTATCGCGGGACCGCGCGGCTCCTTCGTCGTACCGGACACGTTTGACTGGTACCTGCTGGCAGGCGACGAAACGGCGTTCCCCGCCATCGGCCGTCGTATCGACGAATTGCCGGGACATTGCCAGGCTTTCGTCTTTGTAGAAGCGAGCACGCTCGAGGACATACCGCAGTGGCCCGCGCGGCCGAACGTGCGTGTCGTGCCGGCGCTGCGCGGCAATGCCCCGCCCGGTACAAGCGATGTATTGTTGCGGACTGTTCGCGACACGCCGCTGCCAAAGGGGGTCGGGCATGGCTGGGTCGCGGCCGAGTCCGGTGCGGCCCGCGCCGTGCGTCATCATCTGATCGACGCGCGCGGCTTCGACAAACAACATGTGCGGGCGGCAAGCTATTGGCGCAACGGCGCCAGCAACCAGCATGAATCGCTGGACGACTAGGCGCGTGCCGATGTGCCGATGTGCCGATGTGCCGATGTGCCGATGTGCCGATGTGCCGATGTGCAGTGTGTCACGCGCACCGCGGTACGGTGATAAGTGAACGTGCCATCGTCATCGACCCCGGGCACCATGTGGCGTCGCTACGATCAGTGATCCGTTGTACCGTGGAGCCCTGAATTGTCCACCCCGTCGGCGCCGTCATCCACGATCTGCACGTCGTCCAATAAAGATAATGGTGGTATCTGCCGAAGCCGGCGGGCCACGGCGATATCCAACTGCAATGGCCCTTGCGGCAACGCCTGCCACGCGGCTTGCCGCGCGTTGGCATGCAGCGGCATCACCCCGCTCGGCGACGGTTGCCCTTCCCGCATCATCTGCAATGCCAGCCGCGCCGCCATCGCCGCTGCGGCCTGGGGTAGCGGCATCACGCGCAACAGGCATCGTCCCGGCATCGCCTCGCGCGGCAACGCATCCGCCGCGCAAAACGTCCCAATGCCGGCGGCCAGGGCGGCACGGGTCACTGTCTCCGGGGTCCGCCCATCGACATAGAGCAAACGCACCCCCTTTGCACGCCAGTACGCCACGGCGCTGTCGAGCGCGCCGTCCGCCATGACGACCTCAATGCCCTCCGTCGCATCCGCAAGCATGCCCAACGCCGATGTCGTTTGCCCCGATGTGCTACCTCCCACCAATGACCTCTTCTGCAAAACGCCGATGCCTGTCATCGGTTCCCCTCGCCAATAGCCGATGCGCAGCGGCGCCTGATGCGGTAGGTAGCGGCGCGCCCACTGCCATTGCATCGCTTCGGACGGACCTGCGATGACACCACCGATCGCGTAGTGTGCCTTGGTCTCGCGCGCCTTATCGATGACACGCCTTGCCGTGACCTCGTCGACGTCGCTGAAGACAACGCGGACGTCGCCGCGCGGCGACGCATTGGCCCGGTCACCTTGCGTGGCCGCCTCACGCTGCATTACCGTGCTGACAGCACCGGTCGCGCAGGCACCTATCGTATAGACCACGGCGGGCTGCGTACCGCGCCGCTGCAAGGCGTTGGTGACCGTCACGTCACAACCGGCTTCGCGATCGTTCGTGGGCAGCAATACCGCATCGACTTCTGGAAAGAAATTGGCATCGGTCAACGCATCATGGAAGGCCTGCGCCTTGGCCGCGGCCGCCGTACTGTCCGGTCGAATGATCATCACCGTCGGAAAAGCCGCCGCGCGCGACGTGTCAAACAGTCTTGATCCATTGTCCTCCCGACGTAATGCCGGCACGGCACCCTGCCGGAATAACAACGCCACGCCAGGCCGCAGCAAGCGTGGCATCTCTTGCAACAGCCCGACCCATGCCACAGGCGGCGCCAGTTTCCACCACACGCCGGCAATCAACAACACCGCGCCAGCCAGCGTGATCATCATGCGACGCCACCAGTGGCTGCCACGCCGCGATGGGACCGAACGCATCATCGCGCCTCCTCGTCGTTCCAGGCGAGGGCGACACACGTAATATCGTCGGCTTGCGGCACGCCGTCCGCAAAGGCATGAACCGATCGCAACACGGCGTCGGTGACATGGGCCGCAACGCGCATCGCCGAAGACGGCGGCGCGCCACCGGTTGCGGCTACGTTGTCAAGAACGGACGCATCCACGAGTCGTGCAACGCCCACCGCCGCAATCACCGTATCCCGCAAGGCATTGTCACCATATAGGGCCTCGGCGTGGTCGCATGCCTCGGTAACGCCATCGGTGTAAAAGAAAACGATGTCGCGCCGGTCAAGGATCTCCCGGTGCTGCGTGTAGCACGCCTCGGACGACGCGCCCAGGGCCATTCCTCTGCCTTGATCGAGCCAGCGTGCCTCATCGGGCACCGCACGGTTCAGCCACACCGGGAAGTTGTGCCCGGCATTGGCATAATCGAATGTCCTGGTTTCGAGATCCAACACGCCGAAGAACAGCGTGACGAACATGCAGTGGGGATTGTCTTCGCACAACAATGCGTTCAACCGCGTCATCACGGCAGCCGGCTCCGGCGTCAGGCCCGCGATGTTCTTCAGCAAGGATCGCGCGACGGCCATGAAGAACGCGGCCGGCACGCCCTTGCCCGATACATCGGCAATGACGATCGCCAGATGCCGGTCGTCGAGCATGAAGTAATCATAGAAGTCGCCGCCAACTTCGCGCGCAGGTTGAATCGCCGGCGCCAGCGCCAGTCCGGCGCGACCGCATGCGGCGGGAAGTCGCTGTGGCAGTATCGACATCTGCATCTGCTGCGCGATCAGCAGTTCCTGGCGCAATGCGGCGAATCGCACTTCCTGCACCAGCGCCGCCTCTCGCTCCGCAAGCAGGCCACGCAACCGTTGATGCTGCTCGCACACCAGACGCGTCATCTGGGTCAGCACCGCGGCAAGGTCAATCAGCGAATCCGATGGGGCTTGCAGCGCATCGAGGGTCCGCAGGATCGCCGCGCGGTCCCCCTCGTCGAGCGTTGCCGCCAGCGTACGCAGTTGCGCCCGCATCAACTGGCCCTGTTGCGCAACGGCGCGCGCGCGTTCATCACGTAACGTCTGCAACGCCGCCAGCTCGGCATGCAAGGCGGTGGCGGCCCGCACGATGACGCCGGCCTCGTCATCACGATCGCGGTCGACATCATCGAGATGCACATCGCTTCGACCATCGGCCACGCGTCGCAAGCCGGTCATGGCCCGTCGCAGCGGCGCGAAAATCACGGCAAACGATCCGCGCAATCCCACCCCAAAGCCGATCGTCACCAACACGACCGCGATGAAAAATACCATCCCGAACGCACTGCTCCGATATCGGTCGACACGGGAAATCGGGTCGTCATCGACGATCGCGCCGGTATCGATTGGCGCGACATCGGCCGATGCGAGCGCCGCCCCGCCCGTGCGCCAGACAAGCCAGCCGATCTGCCTGTCGTCGGCACCCGTCACCGGCAACGCCGTTTGCCAATAATGACGCCCATCGACTGTCACGCGCCGGACCTCGGCGCGGTCACGGTGCATCACCGGCCATTGCGCGTCCGCTGGCCATCCAGGACGCATCGCGATGGAAAGGGGCGCGCCGCGAATACCGCGCATCGCACTCACCGACGGGACGGCATCGTCACCAGGCTGCGCTTCCTGGGTGCCCATGGCGGCAGCGGCGCGCTCGACCACGCCACCATGGAGATTCACCAATGCGACGTCTCCACCTATGCCGCGTTGCAATCGTTCCAAGGCGGGGGCGGCCGACACGACCGTCGCCACGTCTCGTACGGCGGCGAGCGGTGGCGATCCCGGCAAGGACGATGACGACATCGGGCCGGTATCGATGCAGTCGGACCACCCATAATGTGCACCATCAAGCGCACGCAGTAACGCGGGACCCGTACAGCCCAATGCCTCGGCGGCCGTCGCACGTTCGTCATGCCAGCGACGTGCCAGCAACGCAAGCAACACCGCGCTGTCACCTGCATCCTGCCCCGTCAACCGGTCCTCGATTTGCGACCAGGTGGGGAAGTGGCCCGTCTCGTGCCATGCGCCCCAGTCCGCAAGCCGGCGCCACGGCAGCGGCCCGCCGGCTGCGGCGCCCTCTTCCCGTACATGCGCCACGCCAGCCCCGCGCAATACCGGTGCCGCGGAAAACTTGCCGAAAACAACAAGGCAGAAGCCGATCACCAGCACTGTCATCCATGCGGCGCCCAGCAAGGCGATGCCGGTCACGGCAAAGACATCGCGTTCGATACGCGTGCGGGATGCCCGTGATCGCCCCTTCATGGTGGCCCCGAATGGATACCGTTACCGTCACCGTTATCGCCGTCGTAGACGGGTGTGGACGTGCAACGCACTGGCGCACGCGGGCGCAAAGCAATCGATCGGCGAGCCGCGCGCTGCCACGGACTGGCGACCGCCTGCCAACGCCACGCCTGCACAGCCGCCATCATCGGCAAACACGTCAGTGCCAACACGGTCACCGCGAATGGCCAGCCCGATACCACCATGCAACTCAAGCCCGGTCCAACGATCAGCGCGCCCACCGCGACAGCCGCGATCACATCTCGCCTCGCCCTTATTCTCGCCCGCATCCGTGGCTTGCAACCACCGTCTCCGGCACGCGGGAAAAGAGACGACGTGCCGCATGCGTCCTTTCCCGCATGCGGGTACGGCCTGGACGCCACATCCTCGAGGTCACGCACGTCACAAACGTCAATGTAGACCGGGTCATGCCGCGTGATGTCATGTACGCACCATGTGCAGGACACGGCCTCGCGCAACAGGTATCCCACCATGACTAATATCGTTGCTGGCAAAAGCGCCGCGGGCCAATCCAACAGCGCCGGCCACATACGCACACCCATCAACGACGCGACCGCCACGCCGATCCACAGCGCGATCCCGCTGGCATGCATGCCGAATGACGCCGCGCCGGCCTCGACATCCGGTGTCGCGCGTGCCGGCAACGCCGTCGTTTGAAGGAGCGCCTCAATCGGGGAAACGTCGTGCACGGTCCGGTCCACGGCCCATAGCCGATGCAGCCCCCATCCCGCAGCGAGGCAAACGACCGCGTACGCGCCGAACATAACCGACGCGCCGACCTGTCCCAGCAAGCCAGCCAGACTGCCCGCGCCAATGCCGCATAGGAGGGCGAACCATCGCGTCTGCGCGCCAACCGGTACCACGATGCGCGTGGTGACCGTTCCCTGCGCGAATGCCGCGCCGCCGGCCGCATTGGAAAGACACGCCGCGCGAAGGGGAGGCCATGCGGGGTCTGTCTCGGTGCGATCGAGGATGCCGGATCGTTCGCGTAGCGTATGCCAACGCGCCGTGACGCGTTGTACCGCACGCGCGGCAATACGCGCCCGATCGACATCATCCGCCGCGTCCGCGGATACCGCGGCCAGGAACCCGCCACGTCCTCCCACGCGCCAGAGCGTCCGATAATCGTCGTGCAGCAGCGCATCGATCATCCGGCTCGTAACCGCGTCGCGCACCATGGGGCCCGACCACCACGCATAACGCCATGCGGCGAGACACAGGATTGCCATTGCGCCGCCGAACCAGAACAGCGGCATCCAAAACGTCCAGTCACGCGGCAACGCCGATAGCACGATCGCACCGGCACCCTGCACAGGCATCGGCGATAAACTTCCCTGCACATATGCAACGACATGCCCCCCCGCGTCATCGACCGGCATCGACACGACAAATGCCGGCGAGGCCGGCATCCTCGGCGCGTCGGATAGCCAGGATGATCCCAACTCCGCACCTGCCGGATCGACGATGCGTATCGTCATGCCGGGCTGATCCTGGACCCGCTCCCGCAATTGCATCGATAGTCCCGCGATTTCGCCCAATGGCGCGATCCGCGACGCCACCATGCTTTCACGCGCCACGGCGGTCACCACCGCTTCGAGACGATGCTGCCGCAGCGCCTGCAAGCCGATACGGCGCTGTGCCGCGCTGTCGATCAGTACCGGTATCGCGATCGCCGTCCCCAACGCCAACACCGCCGTCACAAACGTGGCAACGGCAAGGCCCTGCCAACGGCCGGTGCGTGCCCGGGTGAAGGCACGGTTATCAGAGGGGATCATCGGTGACGCCCGGTAGTTCCACCATTGCATGCGCCAACGCATGTTGGCGCCGATATGCGCGCGACCACGCGGCGCGCCATCCATCGGTCATCACCTGCTGCCGGCGTGCACGCCACCACGCGCCGGCGGACACGACCAATGACAGCAGGCCTGCCGCTAAAAGGTATCGGATCACCCAACGCCAATGGCGGATGAACGCCGCGCCGTCCGTGTCACGAAGGCTCGCCGCCTCATGCCAGAGGCCACTTTCGGCCGTATCCACACCGATGACGGCGAACGCCACGCCCCGGCCGAGCGCATCGCGTACAGGTTCGCCAATCAGGCGCTCTCCCGCATGCACGATGGACCACGGCGATATGGCCCACGCCTCCGGCGAGCGTCGGTAGACATCGTCGTGCGCCGCGCCGCATGGCACCTGTCCCACCGAGGCGCGGCCACTCGTCAGAATGCACTCCATCGTGCCCGCATCGCCGCCCGTACCTCCGTGCATCGCATCACGTACGGGCGCGGGCAAGATGCCGCCCGTGCCCGTGGTATCACTTCCCGCACGGATGACGCCTTGCAAGTCCACCAGCGCAATCCAATGCAGTGACGTCTCATCCTCGTACGCCCGGGCCAGCACCGCCGGAACTCGCGAGAACGTCGCATTGTCCGCATCCATTGCCGATGGATCGGTTACAGGCATGTCCTGGCGCTCGACCGCATGCACCGCCCCCGCCTTTCCCGTCGCTGGCATGGGCGGCGTCGACGATGTTATCGACGTGAATATCGGGTCCCATGCCGTGAAGCGACCGAGACGCTCGGCCACGGACGCCAATGTCAGCCGCGCGCGTGCCTGTGCCGTCGCCTCCAGTACACCTTGATCGTGTGAACGCAACATGGCCGACATGACACTCACCGCCGTGACGGCGCACAGCAACGGCACACCGAACAGCGCCAGCCAGCCAGCCAGAACGCGCACCGCGCGTCGAGAGGAGAAAAAATGCGTGGTGTCGATGAACGTGAAGCGGCGCGGCCGCGTGATGCTATGGTGACATGACATGAAAGACCCGATTCCGCCCTTTCCGTTCCTACCGGCCGAAAGCATCCAGCCCTGCGCCCCGGTTTTTCATCTGTGCACGGTTGCAACGATCGACGAAACGGCACGCTGCATCCGCGCATTGCACGAATGGCTCGACGCTAGGTCACCGGGGTCGCGCCATGGGTTCCACGCCGCGTTGATCATCGACGAGCTGCTGCACAATGTGTCAATGCACGGACAACGATCCGCCGACGATGACCCGGGCAACCACACATGTTTCGCGCTCTGGGTGACCCCCATGGGAACGGGTTTCGCGATCAGGCTTCATGACAATGGGATCGCCTTCGATCCGCTGACGGCGCGGCCGGCACGCGTGACCCCGCCGTCACTCGACGATCCGATGGGGGGCTTGGGACTGGTGCTGGTGAAGCGGTTGTTGCACGCGGCGCATTATCACGTGCAAAACGGAGAAAATCGCCTTTTCATCCTCGTCTTGCCCTAGCTCAGGCCAAGCTGCTCGTCTCACCGAAGCACCCCGTGAGATGCTTACCGAACAGCATTCCAATTATCAGAAACGTCTCTTGTCATGTCCGTAAATTCTTAAAAGTTGCGTAACAAACCTTGCGTATCTGGCAGTATATCGACGTGAATCCTCGCGAATGCCAGATGTCTCTCAACGATCTTCATCCGGTATTGAAATTGATTTTCCATCGCCAGAAGTAAAAACCACGATTCAAATTAGTTACGTAAAACCCTTTACGCAAATTCCTTTGAATGTATTTTATACTTGTTAAAACGATCGTTTGAAAAAATGACTAAACGATCGTTTGATTTACACTATCATCTACATGATGTGCTCACGAACTACTGTTGTTAGATACATGAATTTCAACATTTCTTATCTTGACACAAGTTAAAACACCCGTATCACCAATAAAAAATCCATGCTCTAGGGAATTACCTACCTGCAAAACACAGAAAAACCCGAAAAATAATAATTCAAAACGAACTTCGATAACCCTTAATCAACGCCAGCTACTTTTTTTAGGGATAATTCGAAAACTACCTAAATCCAGGTATCGATTTTTTGAGAAAGATCGTTTCTAATGTAATCAATCGTTATCTCATAGCACGTGTATTCGCCGGGGGCGATCCTCCCTGGCGGAACCGTCGGTTGCCAGGGGTTACCCACCTCCGGAGCTACCCGAAGGAGCACAAGCGACATGATGAGTTTTCGCAACGCATCGAGCACGACCCCTGGTATCGCGGCCTTGAATCTTGCCGAGTTCCGTCGACGTGCCGAATGCGGGTCCGCTGTAGCTGTCGTGCGAGACCGCACTAGTGTCAAGGTAATCGCTGTCGGGTTGACGCCTGATGCCCGGAGTGTGGCCTGGTTACGAGCGAACGAAGACACGGCGGCGCATTTTGTGTCGTCATTAGGTAACGCATTTGGCAAACGGATAGCGGAGCATACCGCCCGTGAGCTGAATCTGACGTCGTATGGGAGTGTGCCATTGACAGCGTCGCTGATACAGAACGCGATAGAGATGGCTGAAAGCGCAAAGGCATCACTGGAAGGTGTGGCATTCATGCAGACGCTACACATCAAGGCGTCTCTCGGCACTGCGCTTTAACACCTAAGACAGGGCGTACGCTGTCCGCGGGACGAACGGTTTTCATAATCGTCGACAGTCAACGGACCGGGTTTGCGCGTGCCGCAGGCGCCCCTTGTGAAAATTTGCCTATCAACGTTTGCGTTCGTCGCCAAGCCGCACGCATGCCGGCGGATATCGCCTCCGGGGAAATAAAATGAAAGACATGATATGTAGTACTGATCACTTTCACCATGTTGCATCGCTGTCGAAGATATCGGTCAGCCTTACGTCGGTCGATGCGACGCAATGCCATCCGGAGGTAAATGAGGACGATGCGCTTACCGATGGCGCGTTCGATGAGACAATTACTACGACATCGCTGGATGTCGAGGGCGAACCGGCGCCGGCATCCAGATTGGAATCGTGCGCGCTATTGCAGTCCCCGGCAGCGCAGTCCGCAGGAGTGGAACCAATCGTCCATACGATGCCGTTCACCGGCTACGTCGACGAGAACGCACTGTTCAAGGAATTAATCGATCGCCACGCGTCGCGGCTCTATCGTTTTATTTTGAAGCATATCGGCAACGCGTCTGATGCGGAAGAGTTGGCCCAGCAGACATTCGTTGAAGCCGTGCAGGCATACCGCACCTTCCGTGGTGACTCACAATTGTCTACCTGGTTGTACGGCATCGCGATGAATCTGGTGCGCAATTACCTTTCTCGCGCACCGCATCGTCGGCATCATATGACGGACGACTCGATACTCGACGACATGCCGGAAAGCGAGATCGCGGGGCGTACCGTGCATGACCCCGAGCAACGTTTTGCGCAATCACAGTTGTTCGCGCAAATGGACATCGCGCTGGCGGAATTGCCGGTACATATGCGCGAGCTGTTGATTCTGGTCGGCGTGGAGGCGTTGTCCTATGAAGAAGCCGCCGTCATGCTGACGATTCCAATCGGTACCGTACGCAGCCGGCTCTCACGCGCGCGCAAAGCGCTCTCCGAGAAACTCGCGGCGCGTGGCATCGTGCTTTGATACCCGGCCCTTACGTCATGGGGCGCGAACAGGCGGCGCTTGTTGCCCGCACACGCCACACCATACCGATTGATACCAGCCTCGCTTGAAACGGAGGCTGGTTTTTTTTTGGCTAGGGGCGATCCGGCACTGTTGAAACGCCAGGAGGCTGCAGTAGCGGCGTGGTGATCGTAGTGATCCCCAATGCATCACGGCTGACGGTACTACCGGGCGGAGCCCTGCCCCGGTCGATCGAGGTCATCCCATCCAGAGCCGGCGTTGGCGTTGGCGTTGGCGTTGGTATTACGCCACTCGTCGCGCCGTTCGGCACGGGATTGCCGTTTGGACGATAGGCCGGGCCATCGGGAATACTGATCATTCGCGGCCGAATGATGAAGATCCGCTCGGTATTGGCGGAGTTGGTCTGGCGGCTGCGAAACAAGGCGCCCAGCAGCGGAATCTTGCTCAGCCAGGGGGTACGCTGCAACGCCAGCCGCTCATTGCTGCTGTTATACCCCGCGATCACCAGCGCTTCATTTTCGGAAAGGCGTGTCTGTGTCCCGATCGTGGTCTTGCGTATGCGCGGCAGGCCGCTGTCATCCAGCTCCAGAATCGTGCCGTCCTCGATGTCTACCGTCAACTCGATTTCACCCAACGGCGCATTTGCCACATACCGCGGCGTCACATTCAACGTCGTCCCCACGCTGACGGGCGTGACCGTTGCCACGTCCCGGCCGGTCGTTCTGATATAGACGGTGTCGGACAGATCCATGACGGCGCCAAGGTTGTCGAGTGTCAAGATCGACGGACTGGCCAGCACGCGTGCGTCACCATCCGCCTCCAGCAGGGTCAACCGGGATGCGAAGGCGTTGCCTGCATTGCCGACCAATGACAACACGCCGCTGGCGCCGGCGGTTGCGCCCAACAATGCGCCGCCCCTGGCTGCCGCGGTCGCCGTGGTGCTCCCTAAACCGATGCCGACATTGCCCGTGCGTGCGCTCCAGTTGATTCCCAGTTCCTGCACGCGGTTTTTACTGACATCAACGATCTCGGCCTCGATCTGCACGATGGCGGTGGGAACATCCAGTTCGTCGATCAGCTTTTGATAGATCGGCATCCGGTCCGGTACGTCCTGAACGATGATGGCGTTCAACCGGGCATCGGCGCGAATCGAAGGTTGAATCGTGCGCGGCAGGTTGGCCTGGAGCGCCATCTCACCGCCGGCAGTGCCTGCCGCAACGGCATTGCCGTTTCCGGCCCCCCCCGCCGCCAGCGCCTGGCCCAGACCGTTCGGTGGCGAGACGCTGGCACCGGCCGACAGCCCCATCGGCGGCAGTGGTGGCATGCCGCCCGCCACGCCCGTCAATGAGGGATATCCAGTGCCGCCGCCCTGCAACGGTGAATACGATGGCGGTAGATTCGGCGCTTGAAACGAAGGCGGATTCGCCCGCAAGGGTGCGGTCAATGCCGACATGACCTCGTTGCTGCCACGCCCCCCGCCGTTGCCGCTGCCGTCCCCTTCGATCAGCGCACGGAGCGTGGTGGCCAATCCGGGCGTGACAATCTGCCGGTCCCGGTATTGAATCGTCCGATCAAGCACCGATGCATGCTTGAGCCGGAACACCCGCACTTCCTGCGCGCCCGCAGCACTCGGCAATTGCGCGACCAGCCGCTCGACCAGCTCGACATAACGTCGCGGTCCGGACACCAGCGCAACCCCCCGCTCCGGCATCTCCCCCCATCCGAACCGGGGGTCGAGTACCCCGAGCGTGTACAACGCGCTGCGCAGGCCGCCGATGCTCCCGCCACGCGCATCCACCACGCGGGTGCTGACATCGGATGCACCGCTGATGTACAGCACGCCCGCATAGCTGAACCATGAGAAACCGTAGACGCTTCCCATCTGATCGAGAAAGGCGGTGGGATTCGCACTGTTGAAGCGGCCGTTTACCCGTGCACCAAGGCGTGAATCAGCGCGGGCCGATGCGACGCCGTCGAGATCGAGCTGGAGGCTGAAATTGCGCGCAAAGTCCTGCAGGACTTTTGTCACGGGCGCATTGTTCGCGTAATACGTGAACGGTGCATCGTCCCAGCGCGGCGCCGCCGCAGCACTATCGATGCCCGTTGCACAGACTGCCGCCAATGCAAAAGCGATGACGACGGACCGCAGGCGATACACCGGAACCGGGGCGGCGTGGGCGTGCCCGACGAGAGAGGCAGACTGCTTTGAAAGGCGCATGACGGACTTGGAAGTGGGGGAGGGCCAGAAGATGAAACGATCTGCATCCGCGTTTGCCTCGCAAGACGCAACGGCATCACGACGCGCGACGATTGCCGACGCCATCACGCGGGTATGAAAAAAACGGGCATCCGTGCAGGGGCCTGCACGGCATTGATCCGCTCGGCACGCGCCAGAAGCGTGCGCCACGCAGCGAATCCATTGACGAAGTCACCTAGCGTGCGAGCGAAGACATCCAGGTCATCCTGGCCGACGTGCGGCGTCCGAAGCGCCTCCCGCCGCGACGGACCGTAGGACGTGTCGACATGGACGCCGGTTGACGTACCACTTTGCTCCGCCATGTCCACGACGCGCTGCAGCCATGCCGCACGTGCCGCCGCGTCCACGACACAATATGCGCGATACCGGTTCGCCGACCACAATGCCAGGCGGCCCAGCCGCAACAACACCGCGTCACGCTGCGTCCCAGGAGAAGGCAGCAGCGTCAAGCGTCCACGAAGCAACACGCTGCCTTCCCGGCACGGGATCATTTCAACGCGATACCGCTGATCGAACACGACGACCCGCGTCTTCGACGCGCCCTGCGCCGCACGCACCTCACCGGGCAGTCCGCGGCGCAGCAGATAGGCATCGATCAGCCGCCGCGCGGCAGCCTCGCCGTCCTGTTTCATGATCCGTCTCCCCTGTCGTGCGGCCCCAACATTTCCCGCACGAAACGCAGCACTTCCGCCACCGGCTCCAGGAAGACTTCGGGAATGTATTCATCCACCGTGGCGTCCGCGAGCATGCCGCGTGCAAGCGGAATGTTCTGTACGATCGGTACGCCCGCGTCCCGGGCCTCGCGGATCATCGCTTCCGCCACCGCGCCCTCTCCTTTTGCCAGGACCAAAGGCAATGGCGAGTCCGGATCGTCTTGCTTGTAGTACAGCGCGATGGCCACGTGCGTGGGATTGGTCACGACGACCGTGGCATTGCGCGCACGCTTGACGGAGCCTTCCGTGGCCATCTCGCGCTGCAGGCGACGGCGCATACCCTTCACATGCGGGTCTCCTTCCATCTCCTTGTATTCGCGCTTGACCTCGTCCTTGCTCATCTTCAACTGGGTGCGATGCTGGAAACGTTGCCAGGCCAGATCCGCCAGACCGATGACGAGATAGGCCAGCGCCACGTTGATCAGCAACGTCAGCATCAGCGTACTGATCGCACTGAACACCCCTTCCAATCCTGCACGCGGCAATGTGAACAATTGCGGCAATGCATTCATCAGCACCTTGTAGACCAGCACCGACAGGAAAACGATCTTCAGCGTCGATTTCAGGAACTCGACGAAGTTCTTTTTCGAGAAAATTTGCTTCAGGTTCGTCAGTGCATTGAGCTTCTTCCCGCTGGGCTTCAGTTTCTCGAACGCAAGGAGTACGCCGGACTGGATCATCTCCCCGAAAATGCCCACTGCCAGCACGATCACGAGAAAGGGCGCGACGATCATCGCCACCTCCTTCGCCGCCATATGCGTAAACGCCGAAACGGCCGAATCGAACGGCATGTCCATCAGCGTCGGCGGCACCAGGATCAAGCCGGTAAGGGATTCGTACATCGCCTTTCCCCGTCCGATCAAGTAACCGAACAACGACAGGATCAGCAAGGTCTGCGTGAAATCCTTGCTCTTCGGCACATCGCCTTTCCTTCTGGCATCCCTGAGTTTCTTTTGCGTGGGCTGTTCCGTTTTTTCGCTGCTCATGCTTTTTCCTCACCATTGCGCGTTGAGGAACCGCAGCAGGCCACCCAGTTCCGTCAGCACCCCTTCGAGTTGCTGCATCAACGTGCCGATGTACAGCACGAGGACGAAAAAGGCGACCGCGCTCTTGACCGGCATGGCGATGAAAAACACCTGTAGCTGCGGGACGAACCGGCTGATCAGCGCAATGCCCACCTCGGTCATGAACATCACGATCATCACCGGCGAGGCAAGCAGGATTGCCGTGCGCACGAGATTGCTCAGCATATCCAGCATCGCCGGCACGCTGTCGCCGCGTAGGGACGGATACCACGACGCCGGTGGCCACAAATGAAAACTGTCGTAGATACAAGTCAGCATCATTTGCGGCCCATTGGCAATGACAAAGAAGACGACGAAGGCCTGCAGGAAAAGTTGACCGAGCGGCGAGGAGTCGTTGCCGGTCAACGGATCCAATGTCGCGCCCAGCCCGGCACCGCGTTGGTTGTCGATGAAAAACCCCACGCCCTCCAGAATCCAGAACGGCACTGAAAACGCATAGCCCAGCACCAGCCCGATGAATGCCTCCTTGAAGACCCAGACGACAAAGCCGGCGACGTCGCCCGTGGACACGCCCACGGCACCGGACAACAGAAACGCCACGCCATCGAGCCCGGGGGGTGCCTTTGATCCGTCCGCCGCCCCGGCCAGCAATACCGGCATCGCGACGAAGCCGAAGGCCGCGGATATCGCCATGCGCATCGTCATCGGAATCGCCTGCTTTCCGAAAAGCGGCACCACGGTGAACATCGCCAGCATTCGCGGTTGCGTGGCGAGCCAGGCCCACATCATGCGCAGCAGCCCCTCGAAGGCGACCGTGTCGAAACCGGCTATCGCTGTCGACATTGCAGCCTCCGACCGCCCCCGGCGCGCACCACGTCGCCACGCCGCTTCATCGCACGATATCGCCGAACTGCTCGAACAACACCACGGTGAAGTTGTATAGCTCCGTGCCGATCCATCCGCCCAACAGCATGAGCGTGGCGATCACGGCAATCAACTTGACCGCGAACGACAGCGTCTGCTCCTGGATCTGCGTCAATGCCTGAAATAAGGAGAACAGGGTACCGACGACAGCCGCCACCGCGATGGGCGGCAGCGACAACCAGAGCGTCAGCATCATCGCCTGCTTCAGGTATCCAACCAGGTCCACGGTCTGCATGATGTGCCCCGGCGCCTATAAGTACGAAAGAACCAGGCCCTGGATCAACCGGGTCCAACCGTTCACCATCACGAACAGAAAGAGCTTCAATGGCAGGGAAATCGTGACCGGCGACACCATCATCATGCCCATCGCCAGCAGCACGTTGGAGACGATGAGGTCGATCAGCACGAACGGCAAGTAAAGGAGGAAACCCATCTTGAACGCCGCATCCATCTCGGACAGAACGAAGGCGGGAATCAGGACCAGCAAATCATCCTCGGCAACATCGGCCGCCATCGTACCGGTCCACATCCGGCGCGCGGTATCGACAAAAAAACGTGCGATGTTCCGGCCGACTGTTGTGAATGAGAAAAGCCTTGAACGGCGCGCAGCCGGCCGCCACTGCCCGCATCAGACCATCCAGCGATATGCCCGTGCCCTGCGACGAGGTCGCCTGACGCGACACACCGGGTGCCATGCCTTGCGCCCCGCCCTGGCGGCCGCGTTGCGGGCTCGCGGCACCATAGCCGTTCACGGTCTGCGGCGGCGCCGACATCGACGGTGCGCTACCGCCATTCGCATCGACGTTGCGAGGATCGGTGACATTGGCGCCCATGCCGGCCGGCGCCGCCGGACCGAACGCGGTGACCGTCCCCGCCGGCAATGTCGTCATGACCGCATCGTAAATGCGCGCGCCAACCGGCGCCATGACATAGGCCGACAGGATCAATGCCATGCCATAGATGGCGACGTTCGGTGGCGCCTGCTGCACACCCAATGCGTTGCGGACCAGAAGCATCACCACCGAGATTTTCAGAAAGGAAGTGGATACCACCGCCAACGTGGGTACCAAGGTCAGCGACGCCAGGATCAGTGCCAGTGCGATGGGATCGAGATTGCTCACCGCGATCCATCCGCTTCAACGCCGCCGGTCTCATCCGCCTTTTCTTCTTCCGGGTGCGTCCGCGAATACGCCCCGTCCGCGAACAAGGTCATGATCGACACGCCCAGTTGACCGTCGATCTCCACGAGTTCACCCACGCCCACGGGCGCGCCGTTGACACGAATGCGCACCCGCACCAACGGCGGGGCATCCGGCGCGATACTGTCCGCCGATTCGCCCATCTCATGTGTGTCGTGCCGCTCCAGCGCGGCCTCGATGTCGTCGTCGATATCCAGGTCCGCCTCATCGTCTTCGTCGCGCCGGGCCGCCCTCCCAGCGGAGGCAGTAGCGTTTGCCTGCGGCACGAATGACGGTTGGAACGTCAGGATGCCGCCTTCGCGCCACTGCCGCAGTTCCGCGAGCGGGACCGTTTTCCCACCGAGTTCAAACGATACGCGCACGGCGACATGATCCGTCCACGACGCACCATCGCGGCCGTCGAGATTGCCGCTTACCGGGGATCCGTCCATCCGACTCCCGCCGCCATTCGTGTCATTCATCCCGTCGTCCACCACACCGCGCTCCCGATTGATCAAGCGTACGCACCAGCCGTCCGCCGCCGCCCCCGTTCCGCCTTTCGCCACAACGCGCCAGTACACCCGGCCGGCAATTTCGATAAAGACAGGCATTGCCGCGTCGTCGATTGCTTCAACGCCAACCGCGCGCAGGCCGTGTTGCCCCCCCGGCGCGGCAGACGGCGCGTGTCCCTCTCCAGACGTATGCGGCCTGGCGGTCCATGGCACACCCAGCAACACGATGTCGCCCACCGCCAGCGCGCGTAGTTCGGCGAGCGTCAAGTACGCGGGCGGCAGGATGGCCCGCACGACGATCGGCATGGATACATGCACCGGACATGGCGGCACCATGTCCTCGCCTGCTGTCGTATGCACATGCGGCAACG
The DNA here is from genome assembly GCF_000970345.1 of Robbsia andropogonis. Taxonomy (GTDB): domain Bacteria; phylum Pseudomonadota; class Gammaproteobacteria; order Burkholderiales; family Burkholderiaceae; genus Robbsia; species Robbsia andropogonis. The sequence continues at coordinate 180,285 of NZ_LAQU01000001.1, forward strand.
TGTCGTCCCGCGCGCTACCACGCGGCCGCTCGGGACGGTTTTGCAGCAAGGCCGCCAACACGTTCACGCCGAACGCGTCGGCCTCCAGCGCGGCGAGAATCGTTGGCTTGGCGGCATCCAAGGCCTGCAGCAACACGACAAAGGAAAACGCCCCGGACGCAGTGCCACGTGCGCTGGCGGACAGCGCCCGGTCGTGCACGATATGCGGCATGCCTAGTCCGGTCAGCGCCAGGCGGCCGATCAAATCGTCCAATGCGGCGCCACGCAGCGACCGTGCCGAAGCATCATCAAGCGGCATATCGCCATCGATATTCAGACGGGCCGCAAGCCAGGACAACGTCGCCGCATTGCGATACAACAAGCGCATGCGCGCGCCGGACCAATCGATGACGGCCTCGCGATCGCACGCATCGCGCAGCGGTTGCGCCACGCCCGTGGACAGGCTGAGCCGCCAGCCACGCGGCGTCGCGCCGGCCTTCATGTCGATCAAGCAGTCGATGCCGCGATGGCTGAGCAACGTCAACGACTGCGCCACGTCCGCGGACAGGCGACGTAATGCCACGCGCGCCGGCCGTGCGCGCCCCGTCGCAAGCGGTGGCGACATCGCCGGCACGACCTCGCCCGGAACCTGTAGCGTGGGTGAAAACGCCGACGATGTCAGCGTGGGTTCATGCTGGACTGGTGGTGGCAAATCCCCCATCAAACCGACTCCCCGGCCGGCGACGGTGCGAATGCCTCAGCCACGCTTTCAGACTCGGCTTCCGCTGTCCTAATCCGAACCCGGGCAGCGCGGGTGAAACGCGTGGCAAGGTGATCGGCGAGCGTCTGGATACCGGATTGCAGACGTGCCGCGTCGTTCGCCTCGCGGCAGGACAGCGTGGTCTGCAGACACCCCTCGTGCTCCTCGACGCGAACGGTGACGCCGCGCGTTCCCGGCACCGCGATATCCATCTCCACGCCGCGCCCTGCTTCTTCATCGACCCGCAACGCGTCGATCGCATCCACCATCTCGCGTAACAAGGCCTTGGCCATCTCCGCGCTGGTCGGCCCCAGCTCCGGGATAAGCGGCGACGCGTACACCTGCCCGCGTGTTGGAAGGGACGTCGTCACCGCGCCCTGCAACGCGCCTGCTCCGGATCGCGTCAGTGCCGCCAACACGGCATCCTGGGCGTGCCGTGCCATCCCGTCGCTCGCATCCCCTCCCTCGCCGTCACGTTCGCCGCCCGCGAACTCGCCATCGCCACGTCGCGCGTTTGGCGGCGGGGAACCGGCATGTGATGTCGACAACATGCCATGCCCGGCCAGGCCCTCGCGGTTGCCGACGGATTCCCCCTCTTCTTCCCCGAGGCCGCCACGTTCGTCGCCAACATCGCGTTCGACGTCACCGTCGGCCTGCAACCGTGCGTTTGCCACATCGTCCGCTTCATTGCCATCGGCAATGACCTCCGCCGCCGCATTACTTGACGGATACCGGGGCGACGCGTCCGCCTCGTTGCCGGACGAGCGATGTTCGTCCGACCAGCTAGCCTGTCGATCGGCGTCGGACATGCCATGGAATGACGCATGGCGCGATTGCACACCATCACGCACATCCGTGCGTCCGTATAAAGACCCGGTCGATGATGGTTCAGGCCGTCGCGGTGAAGGTGAGACCGACTTCTCTGGAGCATGACGCGATAATGCCGCCGCGAAAGCGCGTGCCTGCGTCACGGTGTCGCGCGTATCGCCATGCGCGCCGTTCCGCCCCCGGTCACCGCCCACCCCCGCCTTGACCTGCGCCGATGCGCCGCGCGCGCCCCCCGCTACCCGATCCCGCCCCGCGCGCGTCGTATCGTAGGCGGCATCGCCACCGGTGATTCGCGTTGTTGTCATCACATGCTTTCCTTAACCAGCTTACCGGGTGAGCACTGCGGTTTTCTTGCCGCTCAGTCACCCGGAGGGTGGTCGGCGTTCCATTCTTCCCGTGCTTCCTGGTCCGCGCGATCCGCCCCGGCCTTGCCTTGCGCGGCGACCTCCTCCATTTCTAGGTCCTCCACCCGTTGCGCCTCGCGCGCCGCAATATGGGTGTATCGCAGTGCCAGGTCGACAAACTTCTGTTTGGCGCGCTCGGCGCGGCGTGCGGTGTTCCTGACCTCATCGAGCCGCGCTTGCGCCTGCGTCAATGCAAGCTCGGCCTGGCTCGCCAGGTCGCCGAGTCGGTCCGACTCCTGCCGCATCGACTGGACTTCCCAGCGGGTGTCCTCGATTTCCCGGACGCGTCGCAATGCGCCCATCATCGCGCCGAACAAGGTGGTCTCGCGTTCGCGTGCCTCATCGCACTGCGCTTCCCAGGTCTGCAGCGCATCGTCCCGCTCCTGCCGTGTCTTCGCGAATGCCCATTGCTCGCGCGTCAACGCGAGTTGCGCACGCGACTCGCGTAGTTCCTTTATCTTCAACAACTCGTCGATCAGTTCCATCGTTCAGCGCGCCAATGCGATCAACTGCCCCAGCGTCTCCTCGAAGGTGCTGTGCTCATGCACCCCTTGCCGCAGAAACCGGACGATCGCGTCCCGCTTTGCAATCGCCTCATCCGTAACGGGATCGCCGCCGCGCTGGTATTCGCCGATCTTCAGCAGCAACGCGACGTCGTCGTATTTCGCCATCAGCTCACGGACGCGCGCGGCCGCCGCGCGATGCTCCGGGGACGTGACGGCATTCATCACGCGGCTCGTGGACGCAAGCACATCGATCGCTGGATAATGGTTCGTCGCCGCAAGCGCGCGCGACAGCACGATGTGCCCGTCCAGGATAGAACGCGTTTCGTCCGCGATCGGTTCCGTCATGTCGTCGCCTTCCACAAGCACCGTGTACAACGCCGTGATCGAACCCTTGTCGTTCGTTCCCACCCGCTCCATCAGCTTGGGCAGCGTGGCGAATACCGACGGCGGATAACCGCGCCGTGTAGGCGGTTCTCCGGCGGCCAGGCCGATCTCACGCTGCGCGCGCGCGAAACGCGTCACCGAGTCCATCAGGAACAGCACGCGCTTGCCCTGGTCGCGAAAATATTCGGCGATCGCCGTGGCGACATAGGCGGCCTTGGCGCGTTCCATCGACGAGCGGTCGCTCGTGGCGCACACGATCACCGCGCGTCGGCGCCCCTCGGGTCCGAGTTCGCGCTCGATGAATTCCCGAACCTCGCGCCCGCGCTCGCCGATCAGGGCCACCACCGTCACATCGACGTCCGCGTGCTTGACAAGCATGCCTAGCAGCGTCGACTTACCGCCGCCCGCCGCGGCGAATACACCGAGCCGCTGCCCCTCGCCGCAGGTCATCAGGCCATCCAGCGCTCGGATACCGAGCGCCAAAGGCCGATCGATGATGCGGCGTGTCAGGGGGTCCGGCGCTTCGGCGAACACGGGGTAGTACATGCCGGTGCGCAACGGCTTGGGCGCGCCGTTCTTATCGGTCTCGCCCAGGTTGTCCAGCGGACGTCCCAGGCCGTCCAATACGCGGCCGAGCAATTCGTCGCCCACCGGCACGCGATGCGACTGTCCGGTGGGCAGCACTTCCGTGCCCGCGGACAGGCCATACATGTCGCCGAGCGGCGTCAGCAAGGCCGCGTCGCGGACAAAACCCACCACCTCGGCGCGCATCTCGAAACGGCCGTCCGGGTCGCGCAGGATACAGAGTTCGCCTACGCGCACCCGGGGCACCACCGCGCGAATGATCGTGCCGGTCACCTGCGTGACACGCCCCTTGACCTCAACGGTCCGCGCATCCTGCAGCGCGGCCTGCATCATGTCGGTGATGTAGTCGAATGTGCGCATGGCGCGTCAATCCTCCGAGCCACGGGCATGTACGTCTTCGCCGCGCGTAAGACGCCTCGCGGGTCGCGCGTGACCGTCCCGCTCCGAACGTTCCCCTAGAACGGCGCCAAGCGCGTTGCGGATTGCCGTGAGTTGACCATCAAGGCTGGTATCCACCATGCCGATATCGGTTTCCAGGATGCAGGCGTGATGTCCAAGCCGGCCATCGGCCACCACATCGACAAAACCGACCGATGGAAAACCCGACAAAATGGTATCGAGACGCGAGCGCACGGACGCGGCTTGCTCCGGATGGACGCGCAACAGCACCTGCTTCTGATTGCGCACGGCGGCAAGCGCCGAGCGCACGACCATCGTCACCTTTGCGAGGTCGTCGAAATCATCGATGATGCGCGTGACGGCGGACATCACCAGATCCACCGCGTCGCGTTCGACCCGCGCGAAATAGTCGATCGCGCGACCAACGTTCTCGATCATGCGCTCCGCTTGCTCCAGTTGCGCCGTCTCGCGCCCTTCTGCATAGCCTCGGGCACTTTCTTCGTCATGGGCGCGCTGGGCGTCGTCGATGATCGCTTGTGCCTTTCGTGTTGCCTCTGCCAGCAGCCGGTCGGCGGCGACGTATGCCGCGGATGCGGACGCCTTCACCACCCGCGTTCCGGGCGTGAGGTGAACACTGGCCTGCTGCGGGGTCACGGCAACGTGTCGAATGTGGAAAGCCATGGCGCATCCAGGCAGGTGGTCAAAGAGGCGACAAACGTCAGCAAGTCCGTGTCGGCGAAGGCGGTCAGTGCCGGTGCGGCCGGCAAAACGGTGGGGCGCAGCGAGGCCGCCGCGCGCACCTGTCCCGCGGCCAAAAGCGGCGACCCGGGAAAGCGATCCGGCACCACCGCCGCAATCGCGTCGACGGGCAGCTTCAAGGCAAGGCGTCGACCGATTGCATCCGGCGTGCGCAGCGCGAGGGTGGCCAGCACCCGCCAGCCGATGGCATCGACCGTCTGCCGCATCCGCGGCGTGCCAAGTACGCTGAGATGATCGCGATCGAAGGCACCGGGGAGGAGAACGGCGCCCTGGGGCAGCGCGGCGCGTGTCTGTACCGGCGCGGGTTCGCTCGTCATGGCGGGGCCGGCCAGCAACGTATCGGCAAACGCTTCACCCGCTTCCATGGCAAGCATGTGCGGCGTCATGCATGCAAGGGGGTGGAAGCGATGCGCCTGCCGCAGCGCGAACGTGTAGAGCGAATCGCCAAGCGCCTCGCGCCATTGCGCCACCTCTTCACGCCGGATTGCCGAGCGGACCCACGGTGCCTGCAACGTAACGCCACACAAGCTGGCCAGCGCGGTTAACTCGTTTGCATCCAGCAGCACCACGCGCGCCAATGCGGCAGGCAATGCCGGCACTGGCAGATCGTCAAGACCATGCGTCGCGGACAAGGCCTCGGACTTCACGCGGTGCCAGTACACCGCCGCCGAGGGGCCAAACGCGCTCAGACGCGTCAGCGTCTCCCGGTCCGACGGTTCCTGGCGACTGGCGTGCAGGTTCCGCGACGGCCAGCGCGTGAAGTCATCCAGGCGCTCGGCCAGCGGCGCGGGCAACTGCCACCGGTTCTCCGGGTCAACGGGGGTTGGCACGTTCATCACCCGCTTCCTCAGTGCCAGGCCCAACGGCAGCCTGTCCGCCTGGCACTGCCATCAGGCCGGGACTTTTTGCAGCAGGCGGCGAGCTCGCGCCCGACGCCGCGATAGCGTCACGCAACGATGCGCGCATCCGCCATGTCCACCAGCCCATTCCGGCCAGACCGGCGGCCATCGCCAGCGCCAGGGCGCAGGTCACGCCGATCACGATGCGCAATCCCGACACCGAATTCGGCGCGACATGCCAACCGGCCACACGTACCCACGGCACCGCGTCCCCATGGGGCACCGCTTGCGCCGGCACCATGAACACGGTCACCCGGGCCACGCTCAGACCCGGAATACCGTTGGCGACCATGGTCCGGATCTGTGGCATCAGCGCATCCAGGCTGACGCCCGCCTTGTGCTTGATAAAAACCGACGCGCTTGCCTGCGTGGCGACCTCGTTGATGCCGCCACGTTCCGGCAATACCACATGCACGCGCGCGGAGACGACACCATCGATCTGAGACAGCGTCTGCCCCAGCTCCTGCGACAGCGCGAAAACGTATCGCGCGCGCTCCTCGAGCGCCGAGGACACCAGCCCTTCCTTGCGGAAGACATTACCGATACCCGTGAAACGCTCGCGCGGCAACCCATGCGCGCGCATCACTTCCAGCGCGACGGCGACCTGATCGCTCGGCACGGACAAGGATGAACCACCCTTGACTACCGTCTTGGTAACCTGGACACCGTCGCTTAGCAGCGTCGACATGATGTCGTTCGCCTCGTCCTCCGGGACCGTCGACATCAACTCCACCCGCGAGTTGCAGGCCGCCAGCAACAGGCACAGCAGCACCGCCCCCATGCATCCGGCGCGCATCATTGTGTCTTTACCAACTGATCGATAATTTGAGGGGGCTTCGAGATCAACTTCGTCGCAAGGTCGATCTGAAACGTCGCGCCGAGCGTGGTCATCTGCAGGCGCGTCAAGGTGGCCAATGACATGTCATCGGTCGCCGCGACGTTATGCATGACCTCATGCCACGATTGCGACACACCTCGCAGCGCGCCTTTCACGTCGTTGGCAAAACGGGATGCGGTGGTCGAGGAGGTTGGTGCCACAAGGGCGGGCACCGGCTGCCCGTCCGCCTGCAACGCACCGTCGCTGATACTCCTGGGGAGCGGTTCGCCTTGCAGTGCCGCGTTGAAACGCGCGACTGCGGCGGGATCGGCCGCGCCGCGCACGCCGCCACCCGATCCAGCGCCAGCGGGTATGCCCGCCGCGTTTTGTGCCAGTGCCTCCAACATCACCTGCTCCTTGCGTTTGCAGTTGTCTTATTCGTCAAGACATCGGCGAGTCGTCGTAACGCCGGATCGAGCGGCTGGCCATCGGCATCCTGTGCCGGCACGTTATCCCATTGGATGGCCGACACGATCTGCTCGCCTTCGGCCTGGCGACCTACCGCGTGCAGCATCACCGCGTGATGCACGTCAAGCGCCACGCGCTCATGGGGCGCAAAACGGTCGGGCGCATCCGCCGCGGTGTCGTCGGGGGCCGCCGTGCGCCGCCAGAGCGCCGACAGCGAGGGCACCGGCGGCCGGAGGTTTTCGAACACCGCTATCGCGCGCGACCCCTGACCCGCGCTCATGGCCGCGAACGCTAGGCCGATATGGCCCGCGGCGCGATTCGGCCGCATGGCGATGACACCGGCCAGGATCGGTTCGGCATGCTTCAGATCACCCCGCTCCGCCGCCAGGTATCCCAGGCGGTTCAGCAGATTGATTTCGCCGCTGTCGAGAAGGGATCCGGCAGGCCCCTGAGCGGTATCGGCCACGTGCGCGGTGCCGGGTCGGGCGGACATCACAGATTGCGCGTGATCGCGTTGGACGCATCCGCCAGCGACTGGTGAATCGCACGCAGCGTTTGCAATGTTTCATTCGCGCGGTCGCGCATCACGCCGGCCATTTCCGCGGCGGAATTCGTCGCAGTATCATGCCGGCTTGCATCCAGTTCATGCCGGCGCTGCGTGATCGATGCCTCGTCGGCAAACGATGTCGTCACGGCGCTGGTCGCCTTCCCAATCGCCGCGCCCATCTTCTGGTAGCCGTCGTTGCGGGCCGCCAGTGTGTTGGCTGCCACTTTCGCTTCCGCGAACCGCGCCCCTACCGCCCGCACGTCGGCGGGAGTAGGACGCATCGGGCCGATCCCGGGCGCAGCGGCGTTACCTTGCTTGGACAGCTCCTTCGCACCGGCATACTCCACCTTCGCGGTTTCCGCCGCGAACGACGCTTTTGCCGTGCCTGCGGCCTGAGCCAGTGCCAGCGCGCCCATCGCACACTGGCTCACACCGTCAATGATGGCGCTGGCCAAGCGTTGCGCCGCCGCATCCCGCATCGCGTTGATCGCCGCCGACTGGCTGGCGATATTCGCTTCCTGACTCATCGCGCGTTGCTTCATCGCGGTATCACGCAGACTGCGTGACATTTCGAACATCATCAACATCAACTGATTGATATCGATCTCGGATACCGCTGCGGCGCCGCCGTCATCGCCGCCCCCCATGATCGCGGTCATTGCCTGCCCGACTCGCGGTTTCGACAACGCATCGGCATCCGGCACGGGCAACGGCATCGGTGCCCCTGGCGCTTTCGCCGCTGCGTCGAACGCCAGGCCCGGATGATCGGCGGTAACCGGCGTTGACGTTTGCGACGACAACGCCCCGGCAGCGCCCGGCTTTGCCAACGACGCACCCGCGGTATTCGTTGCGCCTTCGTTGACCACGGACTGGGTAATCCCGGCCCCGTCACCGCGAATTCCGTCAACCATCGTTCCTTCTCCTCAATACTGTCGTCATCTATTCCATTACCTGTGTAACCCGCCAGCGGCGCCCGGTTCCACGGTCGGGTACACGCGCACCGTCAGAACGGTGCCGATACCGGACCGCTGTCAACCGCTGCGCTTGCGGTCCTTCGCCCGCTAACGGAACTCGCGCCGTTGCCCTCGATGCCGCGTCGCAGCACATCGAGCAAGGCTTGCGCACGATAGGCCACATGCGTCCGTTTTCCAGAAGAAACCATCGAATCCGTCACGATGAGATCCAGCAGGCGTTCCGCCTCTGTCCGGTCCTTGAGCGCGAGCAGACATTCAGCGCTGCGAAGGGTAGCCTCGACGTTTTCACCGTCAAGCGTGCCGACCCAGGAAAACACGGTCAGCGCTTCCTCATATCGATCGCACTGCTGCAGACAAACGCCCAAGCCCGTCAAATAGGTCGGGGCGGTTGGCGCGTAGTCCGTCAGGAACAGAAAAAGACGCAAAGCCGTGTCTGCCTGCCCACGCGACAAATGTGACCAGCCCAACGCATAGATCGTGTCCAATTCGTCGCGCGTATAGCGCGACGTCAAGGAAAGCGTGGACAGTCCCTCCCGCAGACGGCTGACCAACCCTTCGATATCTTCGACCGATCGTGCGGCTGCCCCTTGCCGTTCCGACGCGTAAGCGTTGCCGATCGCGCCGGCATCGTTTCGTTTAGCCGATAATTGCGTGTCCACCATGACTTTCTCCTTCCTCATGCCTTCGATCAGGCCCGGCGTTATTCGAACTTACGCGCTTGTACTCACGCGCCCATTCGGGCGCCCATGTTGCGGGCAAGCAGTTGATACGACTGCGATGCGCGGCCCAACATCCGCGTGGCGCCGCTATAGCTATCCTCTACCCGCTCGAACAACCGGCGGACTTCTTCCAGGAGATCGTCCATCTGCTTCTGCAATTTCATGGTCTGTACAGACGCCGCCTTCGCATCGGCGCGAGCGGTATCGACCTCGAATTGGCTGCGCGCGACCAGAATGCCCTGCGTCCCACCGACGATGCCGCCCGCGCCCTCGGCCACCCCTTTCGTGACCATCAACCCGTACTTCAAGCCGGCCATTTTCGCGAGCACACCAACGAGCTTGTTACCGCCTTCCACTCCTTTGAGCAGCGCATTCGTCCCCGCCATCGTCAATGCGACGGCCGCGAGCGTCGCCACCACGGTAATGATCCCCATCACCGTGGGACTAGCGCCCGACAGCGCAGCGATGCCCCCCGCCAGTTCCCCCAATATCGACGGGTCGATCACGGCCAGCAAGACACCCATGCTATTTCCCGCGACCTTGCCGATCTTCTCCGCATCCTCTTCGGAAGCCCCACAGGCCAGGGCAAGTGCCGTACCCATTTTTGTCAGCATCGCCGACAGGGAAATCGGGGGGCCGCCCGCCGCCTGGCTGATTTCGCTGGCCAGGCTGATGGTCGCGCCAATCGCACCGGCGACGGCGAACGCGAGCAAGGGTGCCGCGGCGCCCGCGGTCGCGGCAACGGCGATCGCCGACAACACGATGCCGGCCAACGCCGCAGTCGCCTTGAAAAGTTTCCTGAAAAATCCGAGCACGCCGCCCGATTTGGCTTCCGCTTCTCGCCCGCTTTCCACGGCCTTCTTGTAGTGCGCATTCTGTTCGGCCTGACTGGCCTTTAGCTTCACCGAATTGTTCTTGATCTCCGCGAGCGCCGTGCCAGCCTGGGCATTGGAAAAACTCGCTTGCATCAAATGCATCGCGAGCGCCATATCCTCGACGTTGCCGCTCAGGTGTGACGGCGCCAGCGCGGGTGCGCCGTTATCGTCGTCGCCACTGCCGCCCGACACGCTGGAAGTACGAAGGTAATCGCGAAGCGCGCGCAGGGGATCTATCGTCGGATCAACGCCCACGTTCATGCGCGGTGCGCCGGCCGGCGCGCCCGTGGTCGACGTCGGCTCCCCCGGCGCACGACCGCCACCGGGCTTCGCGGCGTTACCACCGTCCAGGCCATCCCCGTAGGTCTCGTTCGTCGATGACCACGCGCCGCTCGACGGCAACGCTGTATCACTCATGGCCTGGCCTCCTGCAGCAACCACTCCCGCGTCGCCCGTGCGCGGGCACGAAGCGCGACGTGCTCTGGCGCATCGGCAAGATCGATGACAAAGCGCAATGTCTCCACGGCCTCCTCGCGCATGTTCAATGCGATCAAGCATTCCGCAATGCGGAATTGCGGCATCGGGTCCGACATCTGGAGACTGGCGGCCGTGCCATACGAAGACAGGGCATCCTCGAAGCGGCCCAGCATCTGCGCACACCCGGCCGCCCCGAGCAGATAACGGCTTTCCCACTGGTTATGCGCGCTCAGGAACAAAAACAGCACCGATGCATCCTGATAGCGCTTTTGTTGATAAAGCTGCGTGGCGTAGTGATAAGCCGTTTCCATTTCCCGCTCATCGATACCGACGAAGTCACGCGTCAGACCGCCTTGCGCGACCCATTCCACCCATCGGCCACCGACCACCTGGACATCCGGCGTGGCCTTGCTTTCGTTGACCCCTTCGGCCGCATCGTTCATGGTCGTTAACGCATATTCGAGATGGGGGTCTGCTTTGCCTGCGCGATCTTCGACATCATGTTTGACCACTGATCGACAATCTGCCCCATTCTGCTCATCGCCTGCTGCGTCATGAGCTGATCCGTTTGACTCGTACTCCCAATCGAGTCGGCTTTCTGGCGTACCGATGTCGCCGCGCTGGTCAACTGGTTAAGCGTCACCTGGGATAAATCCGCATTACCCAGGATCGACGTCACATCCAGGCCGGTCTGACTACAAAGCGTCTTGATTTCCTCGATATTGCTTTTCTGCGGCTCGGCGTTTGTCAATTTGAGCTTATCTTCCGATTTGCTCGTTTGCATGCTGGCCGCCAGACGCGACAGGGAACCCGAAAGTTCGTTCAACTTCTGCATCTGCGTGGTGGACGCTTTCATCGCCGTGAGCTTTCCCTGGATGCTTTGCTCACTGACCGATAAACGCGCCGCCATCACCAGATTCAAATCGGTCTCAAAATTCCCGGTCAAATCGGTTACACCGCCGACACCAGAAACGGGAGTGCTCATATCATTCCTCCTTGCAAACCGACATCATCAAATAAACAAGCGCCCGCGGCGCACCGCGCCGGCCATGCCGCCGACGTCCTTGCGATCCGCCACGGAAAACGCCTGCGCCGCCTTGGCCTGCATTAGTGCTTTCTCGATTTCCGCCTCGTCTTCCGCCGTCATTTCGTTGAGCTGCGCCCGCTCCGCAGGCGACAACCGCGACATGACGGACGCCAGATCCAAACCACTCTCATCGAACAGCGCCTGACTTTCGATCAGCAACGCCTCGGCTTGCGCGATCGTCTCCGCGCCGCTCTCAAGGTAGGCGGCGATACGGGCATCCAATTCAATATCGGCAGGGGTCAACGTGGCATTGCCAACGTCGGGCGACGGCGCATTTGCAGTATCAACATGGCGGTCATCAGGTTCGGAATGCGTGGACACAAACCCTCCTTCATATGAAAAGATGAAAACGTCGCCCAATCCCCTCGTGCGGGCTGCATCGTCGCGATCCGCGTTCGACTTTATATAGGCGTCCCAACTCTGTACCCTCCGGCTCGTTCGGGTTCCCTTTGCCAATCCGGCGTTTCCGAATGCACGACCCGCCCGCCCGTCACATTGTTTGCCGACCCATGCGATCTGGCGACCACCCCGCGCGGCAATTCAGCGCGCGCGGGGAACGCATGTCCCCTGCCGCGTTACTGTGCACCAGCAGATCCCGACAACCTTTCCTTACGGTAAAAAAAGCAGACAGTCGGGCTGCCGCGCCGCGTCTCGACAGGCGCCACGTTCCTGGACCACGAATAACCGAGGCGTTGTATCGATCCATCAAACCATGCATCGACATCGCGCAGCACCGATGACTTCGCGCTTCTTCGTTCCTTCGCTATTTCGCTTACCTGCGTGCACCGCCATGACCGCTTTTCACATCGGCTCCACCCCCATGAAACAAGCCCCAAGTACGTTCGATTCCGTCGGCCCGCGCGCTGATACCACGGCGCGGCCCGGCGGACAAAGCCATGACGGCGCGGCCCCTATCTTCAAGAACGATGCGCTCCTCGCCATCGAGCACGGGGAACGTCTGGCCGAGCAAGCCGATGCCCTGGCGGAATACATCGCGGCCGAAATGGATAGCGAAGACGAGGCTGATCGCGCGTTGCGGGAGGAAGAGACGCACGAATGGATCGATCCTGAAGCGCTGGCCGAGTTCCTTGCCGAGACATTGCAGCAGGATGAAGATGCGCAGCGCACACGCGAGGCGTTGGTCGCCGATCTTCAACAAGGCGCACCGCACACGATGCTGCAGTTGTTGCGCGAACGATGCGACAACAATCCGACAAAACTCTTCGTGTCGTTGCAGCAGGCCGCGGGGGCGCTGCGCCGTGGTGCGGTGGGGTCGGATCAGGATCAGGACAGCGATGCCGGACAGCGCGCGGGCAGACGCGGAGGCGGACGGCGTGAAGACACCGAGGCAATCCTGGAACGGCTCGCCGACATGACGCAGGAACTGGAGTTCTCGCACGGCACGCGGATTCGTGCGGACCTGAATACCGGTGGCGTCTGGCAAACGCCCGGAGACGGACGGCGACTGGATGCGGCTGAAATCGTGTCGCTGCAAGCGTCCTATGCAACGCTGGTGGAAGGCGACACGCGCATTGCCTCGGTGCTGCATCGGGTACTGGACGGCGTGACCGCCCTGCTCGACAGTCCTGCCCGCGCCGGCACGGCAGCAGGGGAGAACGGTACATCCCCCCAGGCCGCGGGTAGCGTGGTGCAAGCAGTGCTCGAACGATTCATCCTGGCTGTGGGGCGCGATATCGACTCGCTGCGTCCCTCGGTCGATCGGGCGCACCTGCACGCGTTGCTGACGGAAAAATCGCACGTCACCACGGCCGTCACCGTGCTGCAGCAGTGCGACTCGTTGGCCGAAGTACTCCACCCGGGTTCTCCGGCCGATGCGGGCGCGGCTGCGTTGCAGACGATGCGCAAAGCGGTTGATCTGACTGATCAATCGTACTTTACACCGGAAGCGTTCGTGGCCTTCGCGCGCACAATGGCTGGCCAAGAGCAAGATCCGTCGGCCCCCGACGCGACGCCCGGAACGGAAGGCGTTCCTGTCGTACTGGCGCGCGCCATTCCCTTCCTGCATGGCTTCAGCGCCGTGCTGCGAGACATGCCAGAGCGGGTATTCGTGGACGATCAACAACGCATGCGTGCCCGCGAAGCGGTGCAGCATGCGCTGGACGATCTGATAGACGAGGAAAACGCGCATGTCTGATCTCGGCGTAGGTGCATCCGGCTCATCAGATGCCGCCCATGCGGTCAAGGCGCTGGTGGAAGCATTGGCCGTGCGACTTGGCTTTGCCGCCGAGCCCGCGCAAAGCCGTCAGCGCACGGTGTTGCGCCTCGCGTCCGGCGCGCGGATCGGTATCGAACCGCTTGATGAAACGTTATTGCTGCAAGCCATCTTCCCGGTGGCGTCGCAGTTGCCAAGTCATGTGCTGGACGCGATGCAGCGTCTGGCCGCCACATCGCGGGAAATGCTCGGCGGACGGAACCGCGACGCGTCCCACGCCACCGATGCATTGCATCCGCCGCATCCGCACTGGTCGATACATGTTGCGGCCCAGTCGGTGCAGGACGCGCATGCCCGTGAGGACGCCTTGATCGTCATGGTGCGTTTGCACGGCAGTGCGCTGCATCTCGATGAGGCTGAAGCGGCGCTGCGTTACCTGCACGGGTGGCAACCGCATTCGATGGACTGAAGAAACGCTTTGATCGAGAAAGATGGAACTGCACCCATATCGACTGGACCACGGCCTGACGAACGTCAGCCAACTCGATGCCGCGGATCGACCGCGCTTACCCACCGGACCCGCCTCGCTCCTGCCATCGGATACGCCGACCGGCGGCCCGTTACAAAAGCTGTTTCGTGAACAAGGGCTCGACGTTTATTTGCTGGCCGCGCTCGGGGTTAAAAGCAGTACTGCGCCAGAACATGCCCCCGCCGATGCATCAATAGCCGCATCCACCCGCGCCTTTGCAACGCCGAAAAGCTATGGCGAAGCACTCGATCGTTCTTGTCAATCGCTTGAACGCGGACTGGCCGCGCGCGAAAAGGCGGTGCGCCAGGACGCAGGACGGACGGACAACGTCAACGCGACGAATGACACCGGGGCAAGGACCATGCGGGCGGCGCACCGCGTGCTCGTGTCGACCCGTGAAATGCGGCAGGAGCTGGCAACGTATCGCGGCCTGGTAGTGGCGGGTTGAGATGGCCTCCGCCGTATTGGACACCTCGTCTCCACCCGCCGCGCGTCAGACGCCCACCGCTTCACGGATGTTGCTGGCCGACCACGATGACCGCGCCTTCATCGAACAGCTTGCCTTTCTGTTCCTGTCACACGAGCGCGCGGACCGCGCCGCCGCACTGCTCGCGTTGCTGGCACACGATGCCGCCGCCGACGACCCGATCCGCGGGGTACTGGCGCTGGCGCAATTGCGCGCCGGCAAGCCGAAGGCGGCGTTGGCGACGCTCTCGGCTATTCCGGTGCGGGTACAGGTAAGCGCACCCTACCAGTTGTTACGTGCCCAGATCCTGTCCGCGCTCGGACGCCATGAAGAAGCGGCGCGCGCCATGCAGGCCTTCGCGATTGCCCGCGCGGCGGACCCGTTGCCTGCACAGGATGCGGCGCCATTCGTGCCGGACGCCTGACCCCCGAACCCTCCTTCACACGCCCGATCATGTACCAGACCTTGCAACGCGCGGTGGCGCTGGCCACCAGCCGTAACGATATCCTGCTGGCGTTCATCCTGGTCGGGGTCGTGTTCATGATGATCCTGCCGCTGCCCACCTGGCTGGTGGACACGCTGATCGCGATCAACATGACGTTGTCGGCCATTCTGTTGATGGTCGCGATGTATCTCCCTTCACCGCTGTCATTTTCGTCGTTCCCGTCGGTGTTGCTGGTCACCACGTTGTTTCGTCTGGCCATCTCGATATCCACCACGCGCCTGATCCTGCTGCAAGGCGATGCGGGCCATATCGTCGAGACATTCGGAAACTTCGTCGTCGGCGGTAATCTCGTCGTCGGCCTGGTGGTATTCCTGATCCTGACCATCGTCCAGTTCGTCGTCATCACGAAAGGGGCCGAACGGGTCGCGGAAGTCGCGGCGCGTTTCTCGCTGGATGCCATGCCGGGCAAACAGATGTCGATCGATGCGGACATGCGCGCCGGCGCCATCGACCTGACCGAAGCGCGCAAACGCCGCTCACGCGTAGAGAAGGAAAGCCAGTTGTACGGCTCGATGGACGGCGCGATGAAATTCGTCAAGGGCGACGCCATCGCCGGCATCATCATCGTGGCGGTCAACATGCTCGGCGGCATCATCATCGGCAGCGTCCAGCGCGGCATGCCGATGGCGGAGGCGGTCAGCACTTATTCCGTCCTGACGATCGGCGATGGCTTGATCGCGCAGATTCCGGCGCTATTCATCGCCATCTGCGCGGGCATGATCGTCACGCGTGTCCAAACCGGCGAAGGCGAGTCGAACGTAGGTCGCGACATCGGCATGCAGATCCTGTCGCAACCGCGGGCCTTGCTGATCGGCGCGGGCGTGGCGCTGGGCATGGGCATGATTCCGGGCATGCCGATGGCCGTGTTCATCTGCCTGGCGATTCCCGCCGGCCTGATTGGTTTCGTGCTGCTGCGTTCCACCCGACGGGTCGTGGACGCGAAGACGGGCACGGTCTCTGAAATCCCCGGCCTGCGGGCCGCGGGACAAGGGGAAGAAACGCCCGAAACCGCTCAGGAACATACGGAATTCTCGCCCACGGTTCCGTTGAGTGTCGACGTGGCCACGGGACTGCGAAGTACCTTCAGCGCGAATGTGTTGAATAGCGAACTGATCAAGATCCGACGCGCGCTGTACGCCGACCTGGGCGTGCCCTTCCCTGGCATCGCGTTGCGCTTCACGAACGCGCTGGCCGACGAGCGCTACAGCGTACTGCTCTCCGAGGTACCGGTAGCCAGCGGACGCCTGCGACCCGCACATCTGCTGGTACGTGACACGCAGCGCAACCTTGAAGCATTGCAAGTGCCGTTCGAACCCGATGTGCCCTTCCTGCCAAACATCGCGACGTTATGGGTTGACGCCTCGTTGCGGGGTACCTTGACGAACGTCGGCATCGCGACGATGGACCCGAGCCAGATCCTGACCTACCACCTCGCCTTCGTACTGAAAAAATACGCCGCGGATTTCATCGGCATCCAGGAGACACGTTTCCTGATCGAGTCGATGGAAGGCCGGTTTCCGGACCTGGTCAAGGAGACGATGCGCGTGATGCCGATCCAGAAGATCGCGGAGATCTTGCAGCGCCTCGTCTCGGAAGACATCTCGGTGCGTAACCTGCGTGGCATTCTGGAGGCATTGATCGAATGGGGTCAGAAAGAGAAGGATACCGTCTTGCTGACGGAGTATGTCCGCATCAGCCAGAAGCGCCAGATCAGCTACAAGTTCGCCAGCAACCACAACGTGCTGCCCGCGTATCTGCTGGCACCCGCTATCGAGGATACGGTGCGCAGCGCCATCAGGCAGACGTCCGGCGGCAGTTACCTTGCCCTCGATCCCGCCGTCTCGAAATCACTGATCGCGGCGATCAAGCTCGTCGTGGGCGATCTGCGCGGGGGTGCCCATCCCCCCGTGATGTTGACGTCGATGGATATCCGGCGCTATATGCGCAAGCTGATCGAGAGCGACTTTTACGAACTGCCGGTGCTGTCGTACCAGGAGTTGACGCCCGAGATCAATGTTCAGCCGCTCGACCGCATCGTGCTCTAGGACCATGCCGATCATGCACGCACGGCAGCACAGGCAGGCACGCCAACCCGTCGGTGCGCCTGAAGGTCTTTTGCATGATGACGTGCCGGTATCACGCCGCTGCCGGCTGCAAGGTCGCGAGGTCGTCGATGACTGGGAACAACGCGATGAAGCCGCTCATCTCGAGTACCTCCCGTACGTTCGCCTTAAGCGAAGCCAGCACGAGTTGCCCCTTGGCGCCGCGCTCCGCTGTCACCTCGCCGCCCGCGGCGGCGACCGAAGCGGACTGCCGCGCGTCGGACGTCGTATTGCCGGGGCCCGGACGCGCCAGCCGCTTTCCCGCCATCAGCAGGACGCGCAAGCCGATGGAACTGATGTAACTGAGCCGCGACAAGTCGAGCACAAGATGACGCCCCCCGTCGCCGAGGTAGGCATCGATCGCGTGCTCGAGAAGCGGCGCGCCCGTCCCGTCGAGTCTGCCATTGAGGTGCATGACCTGCCAGCCATCTTGTTCCGTTTGATCGATCTGCATGGTTCGGTTTCCGGTTTGTCGCGGCAAATGTGCCGCCAACGCCACCTCAGTGGCGGGCTTTGCGCCTCATATCCTAAAAATAGATAGACGATGAAACCTCAGGATTTCTCAGCGCCGCACGATATTGCGCCATCGCAGGGACCTGCCAGGTTCGCGCTTCGCATACTGCGTGGCTGGCATGCAGGCGCGCAGATTGCCGTGGGGCCGGGTGAAACCCTGCGTGTCGGCGGGCAGGACGATTGCGACATCATGCTGACCGATGACGCCGTCTCTCACTTGACGCTGCGCGTACGGTTGGCACAAGCATCAGACGGCCGTGTCACCGGCTGGTGCCTGCGTCGTCAAGACGCGCGTCCCGCATCGCACCGCACCGACGCCGAAGCCGATCGCGACCAGGACGATCATCGCGACGGCGCCGATAACCCACCGCGCGCCGATGAGGCGGATGACGCGCATCACCACGCGGATTCCGTCAACGACAGCGGCGGCGGCAACCGCGACGCCACGCGCGATCACGACGCGGTCATGCCGATCGACACACCGATCGACATCGGGCAATTGACGGTGACCGTCGCGCATGCCGACGCTCCCTGGCCCGCCGTACATCTGCCGGAAGACGCGACCCTGTCCGAGCTGGGCGCCGCGCTATCGGCATCCCCGTCACGCGATATGGCGACGCCCTCGGGACAGGACGGAACGATCGAGACCCCAATGGCAACCCATGGGTCGACGCCGGACGCATACGATGCATCTCCCTTGGACCCGGTGGACACCGATGCGCGAGTGGACGCGGAAGAAGTGACGGCGAAAGCTTCGGGACCCACTGTGACGAACCAACCGACCCGCGCGGTGGAACGCGGCCCCTGGGGGGCGCTACGCCGCCATATCCATCGTGCCCCGGGCCGTACCGAAGCAACGGACGCAACGGCGCTTACCCCCGTGGCCGCATCAGCGGGGGGCGTGCCCACCCGCTGGATCATGGTGGCCGGTGCGCTGTCGATCATCGCCGCCTTGTTTGCGCTGTTCGTCATCCTGCCGCGCCACGCACCGCCCCCGGTGACGCCCTCCCCCCCGCCATCAAACGACATCCTCGCGCAGGTGCGACAAGCGTTGCGCGCCGGGGGATGGAGCGATGCCATCCGCGCGGAGCGCGATCCGCTCGGCGGCGTGGTTGTCTCCGGCTGGGTAGCCGACGACGGGGCACGAGATCGCCTCTCCAACGCGTTGGCGCGTCTGACGCCGATGCCCGCGATGCGAATCGATATCATCGCCGAGGCCGTGCAGGCCGCACGCGACATGGCAAGTCACTTCGGCCCTTTCCTCAGCGTCGATGCCGGTAATAGCGGCCAGATACGCATCCGCGGCGTCATCCTGCCGCCGTCCGATGCCGATGCGCTCGGTATCGTCCCGCCAGCATCCCCGACGGCGTCCGAGGCATCGACGGAAACGTCCGCGATGCCTTCGATAACGGCAGCGGGAGTCGGCACTGACACCGATCCCGCATTGACATCGCTGCGCACCATGTTGCGTGACGCCTTCGCCTCGGCGGTGCCGAACGCAACGCTGGCCGACACCGCGTTGCTGACCGCCGACGGCGCGGTGACGGCGCTCGAAGACGCGATGCGCGCGGTGGGCTTGCCCGGAGCCGCCATTCACTGGGCCCCGGCCGGCGCCACCGCCCCCACTGTCGCGAGCGCCCGCACGAGCGCGGCCCAAAGCCTCGGCCAACTGGTGCTGGATGCCCCCCCCCACGACGGATGCCGGACGGCTGCGCAGTATGCTCGACAGCTTCCACCAGCGCTATGGCGACCGCGTCCCCGTTCGAACACTGATCGGCGGTAGCCGGGCCAGTTTCACCCCAACCTTGCTGCCGTTCGCAATCGTCTCGATCAGCAGCGGCCCCCTGCCGTCGGTGGTGGTGGATGGGAATGTGCGCCTGCTGCCGGGTGGCGCGTATCGCGGCTTCCGTCTGATATTCGTCGATGACGCCACCGTTGTCTTTGATCGGGAAACGGCGCCACCACAACGCGCGCAACAAGGCACCGCCCGCACAGCGTCCAGCACGCAGGCGCCGCCGCCATCGCCACCACAGCGGATCGTCTTGCAACGCTAAGCATCGCTCAAGCCATCGGAGTCGACACCATGCATCCTGCCCCGCCACTTTCACCCACGCCCGGCATCGCGCCCAAAAGCGACAGCCAGCCGCAAAGCGGCGCGGCCGATGTGCCGCCCCATGGCGCGAACGGCAACTTCGGTGCGCCTCGAACGCGCGCCGAATGCGATGCGCTGACGATAAGACTCACGGCGATGCGTGAACGCCTGCGCGCCCAGATCGTCGCGGGCTTGCCGCAGGATGCCTTCGTAAAGGCACAAGCGTGCGTGCGGGCATTGGAGGCCGGCCTGTCTTTTGTGTCGTCGCTTCGCGTGTCAATCGGCCCGGACACCGCGCATGCGCTGCACGTCCGATCCGCTGCGCCACCCGCATTACGATCGGAGGGCGATGCCACGGCGAACACCAATGGGGCGGCCCCGGATCGCGAGAAACCGAACCGGTGACGTCCGCGACGAAGCCGGCGCATTGCATACGACCGCCTGATGAAAAGCGGTACGGGGTGAACGGAACGGCACGGCACGCTCCGTCACTCAATATGATCTTTCTTCCACAACCGTATTCAAACCGATACAGGCAATCTCATGGCTACTTTCTCGCCAGACGGCATCATCAACTCACTCGGCTCGACGTTGACGGCGACCGAAGCGGACATGAATACCTTCATCACGCAACCCAACCTGAGCACGTCGCAACTGCTGCAATTCCAGGGGCTGATCGGCAAATGGTCACTGATGTCGAACCTGAGCAGTACGCTGATCAAGAATCTGTACGACGCCTTCGGCGGCATCGTCCAGAAGATGGCTTGAACATGGTAGGTCGAACAGGTGATCGCGGCGGTGTGTCGCGATGACACGGTGTCGAACCTGTTGTTGTTCCTCGATGAGGTATCCGTAACACCGTGACCAGTGCATTCGTCGACCTTTTGCACGCATTGCTTCAATTGCATGACCGTTCGATGGAGATCGTCATTCAAAACCACTGTGCAACCGCTCGCCCCCGTCACGGTACGCTTCTCATCGATATTCTCCACGAAGCCGATGACGGCCACGACCAGGTGATGCTGACAGCGTCGTTGGGCCGCCCTCACCCCGAGCGCGACGCCGACGTCGACAAACGCCTGCTCGAAGCGAATCACCTGGGACTTGGAACATCCGGATGTACGCTGGGACGTGACAGCGCACAGGGCAATGTCAGCATCTACGCGCGCTTGCCACTCGACCTGCTGGATGCCGACGCATTGCAAAATGCCCTTGATGCCTTTCACGCGATTGCAAGCGATTGGTATGGGAATATTCATCGTGACCCCGATACCCGCAACACACACTGACCCTGTCGTGCCGGCCCGTTCCGACATTGCCTGGACCTATGACACGCTGCGCATGGCGTTGATGCGGCACGGCCCCTCGCTCGGCATGACGGTGGATCAACTCTGGAATCAGGAGGAACTGCGAGTGGACGGGTTGCCCATCGGCATGATGTGCGATGGCGACCCGACGCACGGAGACATCCTCCTCTACGCCGCATTGGGCAAGCCATTGCAAGAACACATCCTTGCACTGAACCGGCAATTGCTGGAAGGCAATCACCACGGCGCGGGCACCGGTGGCTGCACCCTCGGGCAGCATCGCGACACCGGTGTCGTCACCTTATATGCCAGGTTGCCGATCCCGATCACGCAACCGGCGTCGTTGATCGCAAAAATAAACGACTTGAAGCATGTGACGATGATCTGGCGCAGGGACGTGCATACTGGCCCCGTCGTCCGGCAAAACGCCAACTGACCAAATATACCGCGGACCCGGCCCATGATATCCGTGGGTTCAGACCAGCGCGCCGGTGTCGGCATTGAACGTCATATGGTGTGCGATCTCGCATACCATGTGCGATACGCCATACGTCAGGCGGACCGCGCCGGCGGACGGCATTGCCGCGATACCCTCCGGCTCCTCGTCACGCCCTGCATGGACAACCCGGCGGATCTGCAGCCAGCTCGGCGCGCTGGGCACGTGCCATTCGGCCAGCGCCGGAACAACGGCGCGCCGCCCTGCCCCAGCGCCGTACGCATCCTCCGCCGCACCATATTGCGTAATCGGCCACTTGACTTCGCCATCGGCGCATACACCACCGGCCGCATCGGCCCAAACATCGACGTGAAACAGCGGTGCATCGCCCAGGACAACGAATTGATCGCGCCCAGGGCCACTACTCCCTGGCAGCAACAAGACCTGAGGGTCGTCACCATGGGCATATTGCGCGAGGACCGGCGACGTCGCCGCCAACAGGCTGCTCTGATGCATGCGATGGCTCAGCACCTGCAGCACGGCCTCGTCGCCGCCGCAGAGCGCGAGCAGTCGGGCAAACAGTGCCGATGCACGAGCGTCCACCGCCCCGGCGGATATCGGCGAGGCGATCGCCTGCGATGACGGCGGCCACGCATCGAACGTCGCCGGAGACCTCGCATCCTGGCCGTCGCGGATGCCAATGGATGCAAACGCCGCTTCAGCGACGAATGCCGGATCGAGCCGTCGTGATAACGCTCCCCCACCGACCGCCGACCTTCGAGCGGCCGCGTCGCGCGGCAACTGCTCCAGCATATTTCTCAAAAATGGATCCGCGTGTTCCGCGGGCGTCACCGTGGCGGTGAAGGAGGAGGCGGTGCGCACCGCCGCGATCGTACCGCTCCAGTGGCGTGCCAGGCCGACACGCACGCCACCCTCGAACGGTGCGATTCTCGACGGGTCGAATGCCGCGCAGACCTCGCGCAAAGGCGTATGACGTTCGGCAGGCACCGACCCCTGCTGCTCCGTCAGCAATTGCAGTGCACGCCGCAAGGTCCGGTGCGCGACCGCGCTCGCGTCCGCCACACCTTCATGCCAGAAAGGGGTACGGCCATCATCCACCTGGCGCAACATTGAGCGCGTGGCAGGGGTCGTCGACGCGGACAGCGACAGCATGTGGCCCAACGCATCGCTCAGCGTGTCACTACGCGGTGCAGGGCTTGCCGCCGCGGCCAAAGACACGGCCAATGCCGCGTCCGGGGTGAGATCCTGATCCTGCTGAAAGTAGGCGAGCGCAAGCGGTACCGTGGTCTCGCCCTGGTCCGCGGCATACCGATTCTGGAGATCATCCAATGCGACGCAGACATGGTGGCGCAGGGCATGCGCGCCCAATGTCACCACCCGGTCCGCGTCATGCCAGTGCAAGGCACTGCCCCCATCCTGCTCGGCGGAAGCGGCGCCAACACCATCGTTGGCACCGCTGCGTCTGGCGCGGTCGACGCGGTCGCGCAATCCGGCATCGTGGCCTTCGCGCGGCGACACTTCCCGTGCCTGGCGATCAGCGATACGACGTTGGAAATCCAGCGCGCCTTCCGCGGTCGACATCGCCGATATGCCCGCCATCAGCGCGCCATGCAGGAAGTGCTGCCGTACTGCGTCCGACATGGCATTGACCCGGGCACCGCGAATCATGGTGACCAACGCGGACGCGACCTCTCCGGCGGCATTCGTCACATTTACCGCGTGCCACCCCGCCAGGCCTGGCACCGCACCCAACCCCGACATCCCGGTTGTCGACTGCATCCCTGCTCCTCACATGCGTCACGATGTTCTGGCAAACGTCAAACCTGTTGCGGCGACGCCATGCCGCCAGCGCCCGCCGATGATCCGGTGAGCAGCGTCATGTGGTTCAGGCCTGCCCCGGTCATGGCCGTGTCCGGCTCCACCGGCAGCGTCTGCAACATTGCCTGTACATCGTTGACGAAGGCCTTCACCTGTCGTGCCGCGTCCGGCGCCACGGCCGATGCAAGGCGGATCGACTTGAACAAGTTGATCGTATCGCGTTGCGCATCGAAACCGAAATACGCGCCCCCGGTCGCCAGGCCAAAGAGATGCATGCGCAGCAGCATGCCATATACATCTGCGCGGGCCTCCGCCTTCACGCGTCCCAGTGGCGCATACAGCCAGACCACCTGCCGCTCATTGTCGCATTCAAGCGTCAATTCCAATGCCTTGCCGCCCGAATGGTCCATCCGCACCAGGCAACTTCCGGTCTCCAGAACCTGGTCGATATCGATTTTTTCCTGCAGTCCCAACGCCAGCAGCAGATCGCGATATTGCATCATGTTCTATCCCCTTATACCGGCATGACAAAAGGCGCGCCATTACCGGCGGCATTCGGCCCGGAACCCGTGGGCGTCGTGGAAGCACCTGGGCGCAACACGGAGCCGGCGGCAGGATCGCCACTGCCCGCCATGTCGTTGACGGCGGCATGCAGGGGAATATTTTTCAGATCCGGCAGGGCGGCGGACCATCGCATGGCTTGATTGACGAAAGACTCGACCGCTTTCATGCCGGCCGCGCGATCCATGCCCGCAAGCTGGACGGTGCGAAACAGCGTGACCTGGCTCGCGGCTTCGTCAAAGCTGAAGTAGGCGTCGTCGGTTACCAGGCCGAGCAAATGGATCTGCATCAACACCGGAAACAAGATCGACCGATCTTCTTGCGACACCGTACCGAGAACAGCGAACAAATTGACGCCCACGCCCTCCGGCGCGGACGCCAGGGTGACGTCTACCTTGTCATCAAAACGTATCGAGCACGATTCCCCATTTTTCACATCCTTTAGATCGAGCTTGGTCTCTGCGCTGAGCGCTTCCAGCAATTCGGTGAAATTCATTCCGGCCTCGAGTGAGTAAGCGGGAAAAAGGACGGCTCTGGGTTCCCGCACAGCCGCTCAGTAACCGGCCCACGCCCCGAGTTCCCATCGTCACCCCCTTCCGCGCCGCCTGTCTTAACACCTCGGCCAACCACCGGCGCCCTCCCTCAACGATCGATCGACTTCATCCGCGCTTCGCTATAGCGGGCCCCGGAAACAACGTTCGGCGGCAGCGCGCGATCCAGCGCCTGCAGTTCATCGACCGACAGCGTGATCGACATGGCGGCCGCGTTTTCCTCCAGATAGGTTCGGCGCTTCGTTCCTGGGATCGGGACAATGTCATCTCCTCGATGCAACACCCAGGCCAAGGCGATCTGCCCCGGCTTCACGCCTTTATGTCGCGCAATATCCTGGACCACCGATGCCGCTTGCATATTGGCATCGAAGTTATCGCCTTGCAGACGCGGATCGTCATGCCGGAAGTCGTCGGCAGGATATTCCTCGGCCCGCTTGGCCGTTCCGGTCAGAAAGCCGCGACCCAGTGGGCTGAAAGGCACGAGGCCGATACCCAGTTCGCGCAGCACGCCGATGATGCGCGGCTCCAGATTCCGCTCCCACAGCGAATACTCACTTTGCAGCACGGAGATAGGCGCGGTGGCATGCGCCTTCCGGATATTCGCCTCGCCGGCTTCAGACAGGCCTAGAAAGCGAACCTTGCCCTGCTCCACCAATCGCGCCATCGCGCCAACGGTGTCTTCGATCGGCACCGTTGGATCGACTCGATGCTGGTACAGCAAATCGATATGATCGGTCTGCAAGCGCCGCAACGACCCCTCCACCGCCTCGATCACATGTTCTGGTCGACTATTGAGACCCGTGGTCTTGCCATCCTCGATCCGCATGCCAAATTTCGTGGCGAGAATGCATTTGCTACGATATGGCTTCAACGCACGCCCGAGCAACGCCTCGTTCGTGAAAGGTCCATAGACTTCGGCGGTATCGAAGAAGGTGATCCCCAGATCCAATGCGCGATGTAGCGTGGCGATAGCCTCCGCTTCATCCGCGGGTCCGTATGACTGGCTCATGCCCATGCAACCCAGGCCGATCTTCGAGACTTCCAGGCCTTGGCGGCCCAGTTTGCGTTTTGCTGACACAGCACGTCTCCTGGCGAAATAAGTAAAAAGTCGCCCCCGCGCACGCTAAAACGGCACGCCGGGCGCATACAATGACCTCTCCTCGATACGATAATCCGTTTTGCGCCAATGCGTTTTTCCTCCGTCCGCGCCAGGACAGCTGCAAGACTTCCTGCTCGCGCCGCCTGGCGCAGCCTGCCATGGGCCGATGCCGGCCACGCCGCCGTGGTCAGTGCCGTCCCCGTCATCCTGGCCGTGCTTCTGGGTGAACCGCGCCTTGGCTGGAGCGCGATTGCCGCGTTCTGGGCCTGCCTGGCCGATCCGGGCGGACCACTGCCGCGTCGAACAGGCACCATGGCCGCGGTCGCACTGGTGGGGGCGCTCTATTGCTTTCTCGGCAGCGCGGCCCAGCACGTGCTGTGGTTATTGCTGCCGCTGACCTTCCTCTGCTGTACCATCGCCAGCCTCGCGCAATTGACCGGTCCGTCGAATGCCATTGTCGGCGCATTGGTTTGCGCCGGATTCGTCGTCTCGACTGAACTACCGACGCATGACATTCGCGAGAGCGCGGCGTACGCCATCTTCTTCATTGGCGGCGGCGTGTGGGCCATCGTCATGACCGCACTGGTGTGGCGCCGGCGACCGTGGCGCCACGCGACCGCCGCCGTGGCGGGCTGCTTTGTGGAACTGGGTGATTACGCGCATGCGCTAGGGTTGCGCTATATGCCATCGCCGGCCCGCGAGGCGCGACGCGACGCCCGGCGCAAGGCACGCGACGCGGCCACGTCGGCAAGCGCGCCTCAGGACGGCACACACCGCGCCCACGACGTGGCGGCTGACGGCATCGTCGGCGAAGACGACGTCGCGCTACGGGATGTGAGCATCACACACCGGCAATTGCTGCGCGCGCGAATCGAAGCCGCGAGAGCCCGCGTCCGGGAAGTGTTGGGCAGCCGCCCCTCGCGGGGCGAGCGCGGTCAGCAACTGCTGGCGTTGCTGGACGCGGCCGAAGCCGGATTCGTCGTCCTGGTGGCGCTTTCGGATACGCTGGCCGCCCGTCCGCGCAACATGCCAGTCAGCGCGCAGGAACGGATCGCCGACGCCAGCATCCTGCGGGTGCTTTATCGTTTCGGGCAATGCGCGGACGGCGTGGCCGAAGTCTCCGACCTGACCAACGCGCAACAACGCCAACGCCTGCAACAGGCATTGGCGCTGGTCGATCAAGCAGTGCGACAGGCGCATGCGTCCGCGCGGACGCTCAGCGTGGCCGACGATCCGACGCTGCACACGGTCCTGCATCTGCTGACGCAATTGCTCGATGCCGGCGCGACCGCGACTGCCGTCCTGATCCAGGGGGGCGGCACGGACCGTACATCGCGTGCGACGCCCCCTTCCTCGACCCACGCCAACCATACCGATGCGCCGCAGTCCGGGCATCAGGGGATGGGGCCGGCGTTATGGCGGCGATTGGGCGAGATGTCGCGACATGCGCTAGCGGTGGCGCGTCGCGAGCTGCATCCTCGCACGCACATCGCGCGTCATGCGTTACGTGTTGGCATTGCCACGACCTTGTCGGTGGCGCTATGTAAGAGCCTCGCGCTGAATCACGGCTATTGGATATCGCTGACCGTCGTCTTCGTGCTGCAGCCCTATCTAACCTCCACGTGGCAGCGGGCATTCGATCGCATCGCCGGCAGTGTCATCGGTGCGGTGGGCGCAGCGCTGGTCGGCATTCTGCTGCCATCGCCATTGGCGGTAGGCCTCGCGGTATTGCCTATCGCGATCGGCACCTTCGTCGGTCGCACCGTCCACTACGCGCTCTTCACCTTCTTCGTCACCTTGCAGTTCGTGCTGGTCGCGGAAATACAGCAGCCTGCCGCGCATGAATTCGGACTGGCCGCGTTACGCGCCTTGAACAGCATCTACGGCGGCTTGCTCGGGCTGGCGATCGGCCAATTGCTATGGCCCGAACGCGGTGGCGAACGGCTCGCCCGCGTGGTGGCCGATGCGCTTGATCGGCATGCGACTTATGTCCTCGACGTCTTGCGCGGCATGCTCGATCGCAGCGACGGCACGCCACCGCCGCGCCCCTCGGCGCTCAAGTCGACGGGACTGCGGCGCGAGGCCTGCGTGGCTGCCGACAATGCACAGGTATTGCTGCGTGCATTGCGTCAGACGCCGCTACAGCGCGATCGGCGGTTGGTCCTCTGTGCGTCGTTGGTGGAAGCAATGAAAGCGTTGACCGCTGCCGCGACCGTCCTCGAATTGCAACCGTGGCGCCGGCCCGATGCCGTACCGCCGGCCAACGAGCATGACATCGCGCTTCGACGTTACGCCGATGACATTGCCGCCATGCTACGGGCGGCGGCGCGTTGGTTGCGGGATGGCGCACCGGCAGGCACGCAAGCGGACTTCACCCCACCGCAGCGCCCGGCGCTGCCCCAAACGGATGGTCGGTGGCTGGCGCTCGCGCGCCTCGTCAGCGTCGATACGCGCATCCAGGATGCGCTGCAGACAGCCGCAAGTGCTGGCAGACCGCGTTGAAATAGTGGCAAAGGCCGGCCCATGACGCGGAGCTGACGAGCGAGCAGGGAGTTTTTGCCTATCCCGCGTCATGCGTCATGCGTCATGCGTCATGCGTCATGCGTCATGAGTCATGAGTCATGAGTCATGAGTCATGCATTATCGATTGATCACCGCCGCATACAAGCGCTATCCGAGTGGATCACGCTGTACGCTGGCCGGGCAGGAAGGTGTTGTGCTTCAAGGCCCGCTCGATATCCTCCAGACTCTTGCCGCCCGTCTCCGGCACAAGAAAATAGACGAACAACCAGCCTGCTGCATTCAAGCCGGCGTAGACCCACATCGCGCCCCCCACGCCGAGCCAATGCGTCATCGTCAATGCCGTGCCGGTCAGCAACAGGTTGGAGCCCCATAGCATGGCGGCGTGCGCGCCGGTTGCCGCGTC
The DNA here is from genome assembly GCF_000970345.1 of Robbsia andropogonis. Lineage (GTDB taxonomy): Bacteria > Pseudomonadota > Gammaproteobacteria > Burkholderiales > Burkholderiaceae > Robbsia > Robbsia andropogonis. Next base: position 208,851 of record NZ_LAQU01000001.1, read on the forward strand.
ACGAATGGCCACGGGATAGATTTCGGCACCGGTAAGCCATCCCACCACCTGGATGCCGCCCGAATTGAAGATCATGAACACAATCAGGCATGCCACGATCCACCATGACTGCGCCGCACCCATCAGATTGAAATGCAGCACGGCGCCCAGCACGAGCAAGGCAATCACGGCGCCGGGCATCATCCACAGCGTCAACCGGCGGCGGCCGATATGGTCGACGAACATCTTGCCGAGCCAGGTCATCACCAAGTACGTCAACGCCACGCCCAAGGCCGCCCATAGCGCCGACGACGCGCCAAAGCCCGCATTTTTCAGGAAGGTCGGCGTGTAGTAGATCATCATCTCGATACCGCTCAACTGGGTAAAAGCCGCCACTCCCAGGCCCGCAACGAGCGCCGGACGCACCCACGGCTGACCGAGTGCGCGCCAGCCCCTCACGTCGTTCTGCTCTTCCTTCTTCACCAGCGACCGAATGTCGTCCAATTCGCGACGCACCGCCCGCTCGGTCTCACGCACCTTCGACAGTTCGACCTTTGCATCCTCCATCCGATACTGGGTCACCAGCCAACGCGGACTGAAGGGCAACTTCGTCATGCCAAGCAGCAAGGCAAGCGAGGGCACGACCGCCACGCCAATCATCCAGCGCCAGTTGAATACATGCTGCCCCGCGACCCCGACAATGGCCGCCAACAAGATGCCGATACCAATCGACACATTGAAATACGTGACCAGACGGCCGCGCTTTTCCGGCTCAGCGAGTTCAGCAATATACGTTGGGACGATTTGCGTGGAGCCGCCGACAGCGAAACCCAGTACCAGGCGTGCCACCATCAAGCTGCTCACATTAGGGGCTAGCGCCGCAGCCACGACGCCGACGCAATAGATGGCGGATACGATCATGATCGTGCGGCGACGGCCGATACGGGCCGACAAATTCGTCGAGCTGAGCGCTCCGATCACCGCGCCGAGCAGGATGGCGGCCGTCACCCATTCCTGCTGCCGATAGTTCAGGTGAAAATCATGCGCGATCTGAGGCAAGGCACCCGAAATGATACCGGTGTCATAACCGTACAACCCACCGGCGATTGCGGACACCGAAGCCACCATGGCCATGTACACGTTCGGCGCCAGAGCATTGCTTTGCGTTTGTGCGGAAGTATCCATAGAAGATAGGCCCTTTTAACGTTTTTTAACTCATTTTTTTCTTACTCTTTCAAAATAACATGATTTTTTAGTACGGGTTTCTGCTTATACAAACGTCGATGCGACCGAGAAACGCCGCGGGTGGCGATGGCAAAACAAAAGCCCGCGTGCACCAGGCAGACGGGCTTCAGTCAACAAAAATACGCGTTTCAGCTATTAGAACGGGATGTCGTCATCGGCATCAAAACCCGGGTTCGGCGAGTTGTAGCCGCCGCCCGATCCCCCCGAGCGACCGCCGGCACCGCCGCCGCTTGCCCGACCACCACCACCGCCAGCCGGCTCACGTGAAAAGCCGCCGTCGCCGCCACCGCCGCCGGACCGGCCGCCGCCATAGCTTCCCCCGCCACCGCCACCGCCATAGCCGCCTTCATCGCCGCCCATGCCACCACCGCCACCGCTCCGGCCACCAAGCATCTGCATTTGGTCGCCGACGATTTCCGTGGCGTACACGTCACGTCCATCCTTGTCCTGGTACTTTCGCGTACGAATGCGTCCTTCGATATACACCGACGAGCCTTTTTTCAAGTATTGGCTCGCAATCTCGCCCAGCTTGTTGAACAGCGAGATCCGATGCCACTCGGTGTTTTCCTGGAAATTGCCGTCCCGATCCTTGTAGCGCTCCGTGGTAGCCACGCGAATATTGGTCACGCTGCCGCCGTTCGGGAACGAACGCGCCTCCGGATCGGCACCGAGATTGCCAACGATGATGACTTTATTGACCGATGCCATGCTTTCTCCTTGCGGTTCGGTTGGGCCCGATGTGCGACGACGCCGCCCGCCACGTCCAGGCCTGAAAAGCCCGGCGTGGCGGCGGCGTCGCGCATCGATGCCACTGATTCACTAATACATAGGTCGAACGGTATCGACAAGCTTCAAAAGGCTGAGTGCCACCTCAATTGTGCCGAGGCAACGATCAAGCGCGCCCCACCGGTGTCTTCGAGGTCGCCGGCAGCGCTTTCATCCTGCTTGCAATGATAAGCCATGCCAGAACCAAAGTACCGGTTGCGAGGAACACCGCATGATCGCCATGGCTTTTGACCAGCCAGCCGCCCAGCGCACCGCCGGAAAACAAGCCCAGCGCCTGGAGGGTGTTGTAGACGCCCATGGCGGCGCCCTTGCGCGGTCCCGGCGACAACTTCGATACCATCGACGGCTGCGATGCCTCCAGGATATTGAATCCGGTGAAGTACACCAGCAACACGATCGCGATAGACCAGATCGTATCAGGCACCCATAACATTGCCAGTAGACCAATCAGCACAAGAAAAATCGCGAGGTTGATCACCGGCTTCATCTTGCCGCGCTTCTCGGCGACGATGATCGCCGGCACCATCAGAACGAAGGCAACCCCCATTACGGGGAGATACACCATCCAATGGGAAGACACCGGCAGCCCCGTCGACACGAGCATATGGGGCAATACCACGAACAACGCCGTCTGGGTTGCGTGCAGCACGTAGACGCCAAAATTCATTCGCAACAACTCGCTGTTGCGGAACACTTCGGAGAACGGCGTGCGGACTGTCGGCGCCCCCTTCGGCGCATCCGGCACGACCCACAAAACGACGGCGATGGCCACGATCGCGAGCAGGCCGATGACGGAGAACAGCCCTTCCATCCCGATCCAGCGATACACCACAGGCGCGGCCACGATCGCGACCGCGAACGACACGCCGATGCTGGCCCCCACCGTTGCCATCGCCTTGGTCCGATTGGCTTCGGACGTCAAATCGGCGATAAAGGCGGTGACGGCGGACGAAATGGCACCGGCACCCTGGATGGCGCGACCGACGATGATCCATTCCAGGTTTGGCGCCAGCGCGGCGATGGCGCTACCCAGCGCAAACACCAGCAACCCGGCGACGATGACAGGCTTGCGGCCAATTTTGTCCGACAGCCATCCATAAGGGATATACAACAACGACTGGGTCAGGCCATAGATGCCGATCGCCAGGCCCACGAGCGCGGTATTGTCACCGCCGGGGATCGTCTTGGCGTAGATCGAGAAGATCGGCATGATCATGAACAGCCCAAGCATGCGCAATGCGAAGATCGCGGCAAGCGACAACGTCGCGCGCCGTTCCAGCGCGGTCATGCCGGTGGATGATGCGTGTGAGTGTGACATCGGAAATTCCGCAATTCAGGCAAGGGTCGGCGCCCCAGGCTCCAGGCGCACCAACGCGGGCAAAGACGCTGACGCCCCCGCGCGCACCGGCGAGACGCCACGCACAGACTCGCCTCCGTGGCACCGTCTACAGCCTGCATGACGCGGGACGGCGAGACACAAAGGGCAAGGCGGCAACCAGGACCGCGGCGCCGCGCGTCGGCATGATCTCACCGTACATCGGCATGCTACGTCACCTGGCCGTCCATGGCCGGGTGACGATTTGTCGCGTATTGACTCTATGGGAAGCGTGGGGCGCTATCGCTTTCTTCTTTTCTGGCGGTTACCAGCCAGGCGCGCAAGCCCCTGGGAAAGCCATCTGCAAGCTGGCTTGTCAGCCAGTCGCAAGCGTTGCCATCCGGGCGCGGGCACCCCTGATCTGAAAACGGCGCCGTCGGCGAAACAGGGGCGGCAAAAGACGCGAGACGACCATCCCGCTACGGCGTGCCGGAAAAGTCGCTATAGTAGCAGGTTTGTTCCTTCCGAGATCTGACCAGCTTCATGGAAGAAATCCGCATCCGCGGTGCGCGCACGCACAACCTGAAGGACATCGATCTGGATTTGCCGAAGCACCGGCTGGTGGTCATCACCGGCCTCTCCGGCTCTGGCAAATCCTCATTGGCGTTCGATACGCTCTATGCGGAAGGACAGCGCCGTTACGTGGAGAGCCTGTCGGCCTACGCGCGCCAGTTTCTCCAATTGATGGAGAAACCGGACGTCGATCTGATCGAAGGCCTGTCCCCCGCGATCTCGATCGAGCAAAAGGCCACGTCTCACAACCCGCGATCCACCGTGGGCACCGTCACCGAGATCCACGACTACCTGCGCCTGTTGTTTGCACGCGTCGGTACACCGTTCTGCCCCGACCACGACGTCCCGTTGCGGGCACAAAGCATCTCCCAGATGGTGGATGCAGCGCTCGCGCTGCCCGAGGATACCCGGCTGATGATCCTCGCACCGGTCGTCTCGAACCGCAAGGGCGAGCACACCGACTTGTTCGACGACATGCAAGCGCAAGGCTTTGTCCGCTTCCGCGTGCGCTCGGGCGGCGGGGCGGTGCATGACAGCGAAGCGCGCATCGTCGATGTCGACGACCTGCCGAAGCTGAAGAAAACCGAAAAACATTCGATCGACGTCGTCATTGACCGGTTGAAGGTCCGCGAGGATATCAAGCAACGGCTTGCCGAGTCGTTCGAGACGGCCGTCCGGCTGGCCGATGGCCGCGCGCTGGCCATCGAGATGGACAGTGGCCGCGAACACGTGTTCAGCACGAAATTCGCCTGCCCGATCTGCTCGTACTCGCTACAGGAACTGGAACCACGGCTGTTCTCGTTCAACAACCCGATGGGCGCCTGCCCGGCCTGCGACGGCTTGGGCCAACAGACGTTCTTCGATCCAAAGCGTGTGGTCGCCCATCCGTCGCTGTCGCTGGCAGGCGGCGCGATCAAGGGGTGGGATCGTCGTAATCAGTTTTACTATCAGATGCTGCAAAGCCTGGCGGCGTTCTATGATTTCGACATCGAGATGCCGTTCGACCAGTTGCCGGACGCTATCCGCGACATGTTGTTGCATGGATCGGGCGATCAAGACATTCCCTTTTCCTATATCAACGAGCGCGGCAAGGCCGCCGTTCGCTCGCACCCGTTCGAAGGCATTATTCCGAACCTGGAACGCCGCTTCCGGGAAACGGATTCGACTGCCGTGCGCGAGGAACTGGCGAAGTACCAGAACATCCAATCGTGCCCAAGCTGTGACGGCACGCGCCTGCGGCGCGAGGCACGCTTTGTCCGCGTGGGAGAAGGCAACCAGGCCCGTGCGATCTACAGTATCGGCGCGATGCCGTTGCGCGATGCCCTTATCTACTTCCAGGAACTGCATCTGGAAGGTGCAAAGGGCGATATCGGCGACAAGGTCATCAAGGAGATCGTCGCACGCCTGTCGTTTCTGAATAATGTCGGCCTGAATTACCTGTCACTGGAACGCAGTGCGGACACCTTGTCAGGCGGTGAAGCGCAGCGTATCAGGCTCGCCTCGCAGATTGGCTCCGGACTGACCGGCGTCATGTACGTGTTGGACGAGCCGTCGATCGGCCTGCATCAGCGCGACAACGACAGACTGATCGAGACACTGAAGCACCTGCGCGATCTCGGTAATTCGGTCATCGTCGTCGAACACGACGAAGACATGATCCGCGCGTCCGACTACGTCGTTGACATGGGCCCTGGCGCCGGGGTCCACGGCGGTCAGGTGGTGGCACGCGGCACCCCTGACGAAATTGTCGCGAACGACAACTCCACGACGGGCCGCTACCTGAGCGGCAAGCTAGGCATTCCCGTGCCGAAGGTCCGGCGCGCGCCCGACCCCGAACGCCAGCTTCGTATCGTCGATGCATTCGGCAACAATCTGAAGCACGTCACCCTGGACCTGCCGGTGGGCCTGCTGACCTGCGTGACCGGCGTATCCGGCTCGGGCAAGTCGACACTGATCAACGACACGCTCTATAACGCCATCGCCCAGCATCTTTACGGGTCGGCCGCCGAACCCGCGCCGCACGAGGCCATAGAAGGCTTGTCGCATTTCGACAAAGTCATCGCGGTCGATCAGTCTCCCATCGGCCGTACCCCGCGCTCGAACCCGGCGACGTACACCGGCGTCTTCACGCCGATCCGGGAATTGTTCGCCGGCGTGCCCGCGGCAAAGGAACGGGGCTACGAAGCAGGCCGTTTCTCGTTTAACGTCAAAGGCGGCCGTTGCGAGGCCTGCCAGGGCGATGGCGTGCTCAAAGTGGAAATGCATTTCCTGCCCGACGTCTACGTGCCCTGCGACGTCTGTCACGGCGCCCGGTACAACCGTGAGACGCTCGAGATTCAATACAAGGGCAAGAATATCCGCGACGTGCTGGAAATGACGATCGAGCAGGCGCATGACTTTTTCAAGCCGGTGCCGGTGGTGGCACGCAAGCTGAGGACGCTGCTCGAAGTCGGACTGGGCTATGTAAGACTCGGCCAATCCGCGACGACGTTATCCGGTGGCGAGGCGCAGCGCGTGAAGTTGTCGTTGGAATTATCCAAACGCGATACCGGCCGCACACTTTATATTCTCGACGAGCCGACAACCGGGCTACACTTCCACGACATTGCACTACTGCTCGAGGTGATCCATCGCCTCCGCGAGCAGGGAAACACGATCGTGATCATCGAGCATAACCTGGACGTCATCAAAACCGCCGACTGGTGCATCGACATGGGCCCGGAAGGCGGGGCCGGTGGTGGTCAGATCATCGCGCAAGGCACGCCTGAACAGGTTGCGGCGACACCGGCCAGTTTTACCGGTAAATACCTGGCATCGCTGTTGGCAAGGAAATAGTACAAGTGGACGGCAAGCGCGGCACGGCGGGACCAAAAGGAACATCCGGCTCGGGACCCAAGGGCGGTCATGGCGCGGGCGCGCCGATGCATTCCTCCCTCGGCGGGCACGCAACGCCTACTGCTCAACCACCAATACGCTGGCTGGAAGCCGTGAGTTTCGTGCTGGTCGGCGCCGGTTTGCTTGGTGTACTGCTCTTGCACCTGCTTGGCGGTTTGCTCGCCGGCCTGCTGGTCTACCAGTTGATCAATACGCTGGCCCCCGTCCTTGCCCGGCGCGTGTCCGGCCGTCGCGCACGCCTGCTCGCGCTGGCTGTCTTGTCGGCGGCCATCGTCGGCGCATTGACCGTTCTGACGCTCATGATCATCGCGCATTTCAAGGCGGACGCCAGCATGATGCCGCACCTGCTCGATAAGACAATGCAGGTCATCGATCAGGCGCGTGATCATTTGCCCGAATGGGTCGATGGCTATCTACCGGACGATATCGAAGACATTCGCCTTGCGGCGGCCAGTTTGCTGCATGAGCACATGTCAACGCTGCAATTGGCGGGACGCGAAGTCGCACGTGCGTTCGCGCATGTGGTGCTAGGCATGATCATCGGCGCGATCATTGCCGTGGACGCGTCCGACGCCACGGCGCGACGCCCGCTGGCGGCCCTGCTCATGACGCGCTTCGCGCGTCTGGCCGACGCATTCCGCCGCATCGTGTTTGCACAGGTCAAGATTTCCGCGCTGAATACCCTCTTCACCGGACTGTTCCTGCTGGTGCTGCTGCCGTTGTTTCATACGCGCCTGCCTTTGTCGAAAACGCTGGTCATGGTGACCTTCATCGTCGGACTGCTGCCCGTCATCGGCAACCTGATCTCGAATACGTTGATCATCGTCGCCGGTTTATCGGTCGGTTTGCCGACGACCATCGCGGCCTTCGTGTTCCTGGTGTCGATCCACAAACTCGAATACTTCCTGAACGCGCGCATCGTCGGTGGCGAGATTGAAGCCAAAGCGTGGGAACTGCTGCTGGCGATGATCGCGATGGAAGCGGCATTCGGCCTGCCCGGTGTCGTGGCGGCCCCCATCTTCTATGCCTACCTCAAGCGCGAGCTACGGCTGAAACAACTCGTTTGATCCCGGCACGGCGCGCCGCTGGCGCGCGTCATCGCCAAGACGACACGCGCTCGCCATCTCGCGGCAAGGCCTTTTGGCCAACTGCCCGCGCCTGTCCGCCATCGCTATAGTGCATCGTGTTTTCCCGCGACCGGAGACGATGATAATGCGAGGATTTGATGCGCTGTCGGGGGATACCCCGTCGCACCTGGAGCGCGTGATACCTGCCCGTGAGATGTCGCGGACCGGCGCGCATCGCGGCTGGCACCAACCGCTATCGGTGCCTGGCACGGCACGCCTGGACAAGGCGAATTTGGATGCGTGGGAAATGGTTTCGCCGACAGACCCGGCATCGCATGATGGAGATAATTCGTCGCCAACCGAGGCAACGGGCGGTGACGCCCACGCGACTGTCGCGCGCGCCATAAACCGTACATCCGTGATTGGCGAGACACCGATGCGCGCCTCGATTACCGTCGACCCTGGAATGGCGGCAGCCGCGAATGCGTTGTTCACCACGGAAGTCGAGGCCACGGTGGAAGGGTTGCTCCAGTCAGTTGTCGCATCCCTGGCCCATTTCGACACGCGTCCCGAGGGTGATCCTGTCGCGCCAATGGGAGTGGCGGATCAAGGCGATGCCGTCGAATATGTGCCGCCACCGATCGAAATCCGCGTTATGCATGCGTTTCCTGACGTCGCCCAGCGCGGACATGGGGCGCACCTGCAAGCGCCGATCGCACGCAATCCCGTCAATCGCATATCAAACGCACCCGTTCAGGACGTACGTTCGCCTTTCGAAGGACTCGACCGCGAGGCGTTCGTGGAGGAACCGATCGCCCCCGCCCGGATCCACGATTTCTCGCGCCCCGAAAAAGGCGAAAGCCCGCTGCATACGCGCATCGGACGAGAGGGAATATACGATGACCTCGGTGCAGTCGCGGATGCCGTGAACCGTGGTTTGCATCGCCTTGCGACGTCGGCACGTAGCGCAGTAAAGTGGCTATCGCGGCGGCCCGGCCGCTCCGAGGATACCGCCACCGAGAACACCAATGAAACCGTCGCCAAGGACACCGAAGCCAATATCGTCCAGCCATTGAATCGGCACAATCTGTGGGCCGCCATGCGCGGCAATGCCGCACTCGCCGCTTTGCGGAACATCAGCGCTGGCGCGTTGCTCTTGTTATGGGATCTGATACCCTTTTCCGCGGCGCCCCATCTTCCATGGTTGACGGCCATCTTTTGCATGTGTGTCGCGGTCATGTATGCCGTCCGACACTTGCGGCACTATCGCGTCCGCGACACCCCGTTGAAGCACGCCGTCTATGCGGGCTTATACGCTCTCGGTGTCGGATTATCCGTGCTCGCCGATCGCGCCGGCACCGTGGGGAAAGTCGTCGGGTTCATCGTCGACAAGGTGTGGGAAATGCTGATCACCTGTGGTCTGACCGGTGAAAGCGGTCCAGGGAATGCGTCGCGTCGCACCGTGCTCTCGTGGTGTGCGGTGATCTTCACCACATTCATCGGGATGCATTACACCCGTGCCGGATTGTTCCTTGCAATCGAGAACGCGCACATGCAGGCCGTGCCATGGTTTTTCTCGAGGTGGGCGGCAAAGACTTTCACGGAAGTGATGGCGTTCGGGGGGGTGATGCCGCTACTGCAACTCGGTGGCAACGGTATCGCCGGGGCCAGTTTCGTCTACCGCGGCGCCCGCTATCGATGGTCCTCGTTTAGCGCGTTCGCGCGTGAGCGCATGCGCTACATGAAAACCATGCCACGGCATGCCGAACTGTACTCGAACCTGGGCATCGATAAGTTTCTCGGGTTCAGTATGCCCCAGAACAATGGCGTGGCAACGTGGGTCTGGCCCATAAACAGCCTTTTCGGTGCGCTACTCGAAACGGAGAAAGTCCATTCCGCCATGTTGAAACGTGCAAATGCGGCAAGCCTCTCTATTTCTGAAGCACCAAAAACGGAAATCAATGGGAACGATACAACAACACAAAACGCGAACGCCGCAATAGCACGGATGGAGGAAGGCAACGCACACTTCGCCATCGCGCCTGGCGAAGAAAATCGCGCACACCGCAACGCAGACATTTCCGCCAACGCCCTGCCATCGGAACGTATGCGTCCCGATGAAATCACGCGACTTTAAAAATCACCGCCGTGCCGGCGTACAGGGAAAATAGGACGCGCGTCCTGACAAGCCGCGCTGCCAGACACTCGATGCGCTGAGCGCCGGATCAATCCCCGTCGATCCCGCATGACTTGCGGACGTCGACACGCTCAGGCCGTCATTCCGTGACAGCAAAGGATTGGGGTGACCGCTTGCAACGGTATCGCGCGCCATCTTCAGCAGCCGCCACCGAAGATCATCCGCTTTCATCAGGTCCGCCCGGATCATGCTACCTACCGCCGCCCCAATCTCGCCAAAGACGACCTCCCATTCAGCTGATCGGGGTATGGCACGGCAGCCCTGCACACCATCATGCCGGGCATGTACGTACCAGCCTCCCGTGCGTCCGATGTGAAGACCCGCCTGCTCGTTGAACCCGTTGAGGCGCATCACCGCCGACGACGCATCGAACACCCCTCCCGGCAATGTCAGCGCGGCGAGCGCTTGCACGTCATCGGTACGTCCGTGTATCCACGCCGTTTTCAGAAGTGCGTTGAACAGTTCACCGCCCATGTAACCAGGCGGTGTACGCGCCATCTGGTCATCTGGCGCGGCCGCCCACCGGCCACGCCAACGCGCGACAAACTCCCGACCCGTCTCGGGGACCCCGATCCACCGATAAATACCGTTATCCAACAACCGCACCTGCGTCAGCAAGTACCTGCGCAAGGTCTGTCGCTCCGCATCCGACAACTCATCAATCAAATGCGTGGACGTTGCATATTTGAAAAGCGTAATACCGAACAAGCCGATATCATCCTTGAGATCGAACACGGCTAGCGGCGTTTGACTGGTGGCATCGGCGAACAACCGAATCACTCCCCCGTCGATCCGCAATGAGGTCGTACGCTCGAACACGGACCGATCATCATGCGCTCCGCTTAAGACCTCGCTCATTGGCGCAACCCCTTCCGTGGTCCCACCCTCGATGGATACCGTGGCATTCGTCCCCTCACTCGGCACTGACATCGATGGCGTCCGGCGAATCATCAGCCGTTCGACAAACGTCCGCACGATGGCGATGTCAGACGGATGATCGAGGGTGAAAGTGAGATCGGCCATCAACTCAAACAGCACAAAGCGACTCGACAGCTCATGTGCATGCCAACCTTCAACGCGTTGCCAATGTTCATACGCGGCTACGAAGGCATCCAGCACGACGAACTCTTGCTGCAAGAAATCATGTTGCACGAAGGAAATGCGAATCGGTTCCCGGCGGCCAAGGCTGGCCTTCGGCAATATCGCCATGAAGCGATGCGAAATGCCAAATTGGGTCAACATGGATTCTGGAAAGATCAAATCGCGCCCGCTGATCGTGATCTGCTGCGCACGTTCGAAGCCATGAGCGGGATAGCCGATCTTGAATGTGCTGGCGACAATAGTTGATCGCTCCGCCAGCGAAGGGTCGCAATCCGCCAGTGCCTTCAGAAAGCAACCCACGAAGGAGGAAGCATCGGTCAAGCACTCCCCAGGAACAGACAACGCGCATGCCACCATATCGATGGTTACACCGGATGTGTGTGATTTTCCCTTGCCCGGCAAATGCCTGAACACGTTGCGCATCAAGAAACCCACCAGGTCGGGCGCGTCCACACGATCCAGCGTGCGACGTACGCCCACCGCTGCGGACTCGCCTCGCGTCGTGCCGTGCGCAACGATATAAAGGCGTAACGGGATATCCGTCCCGGACAACATTTTCTTGTAGCACGATCTGGAGACGCTCTGAAATTGCCCGTTAAGCAAGCGACAAACCCGTGGTTCTCGCCATGCTTGCGACGATGCCAGCTTACGCGCGACGGGCCTCTCTTGCGCGAAACGGCGCGTGACCGACACGGTATCCTCCGTGCCCGGCACCCACTGAAATACCCGGAGCGCATCGGTGATCTGCCCGTCAGGCGCCTCCACCAGCCAAGTCGCCCCGCTATTGATGACTTCCTTCACCGCTGTACGTTGACTGACGCCATCGTTGCTCAAGAGCACGACGATTCGCTCCGTCATCGCCATCGGTGCGCTTGCAGGCATCGCGACATCACGCGTGCGCCGGAGCATCTCACCAACAACCAACGGCACCGAAGCGCCTGCCGGAGTCACAGATTCGCCCTGCCCTTCCAGGAGTCCCCCATCGCATGCGGCATCAACGAGCAAGCGTCTTGCGCGCTCCGTCCATTGGTTCGCAGCGTCGATGCTCAGCAAGGCTTTCACGATAGAATCCGAATGTGTGCAAGCAGAAAGCTTCGCAGACTTGCTGCTTTGACGCACCCAGGCGAGGCTCCGCCATTCGGCCAATCCTCACACGTCTCGCCGGTGCATCCACGCCGTTCAAGCAGGCGTACCTTGGCCCCACGGGGTCGAACACGGCCAACATCCGGCAATCCGCCAAACGCTGTCAGGCAATCGAATCGAGCCGCGTCAAAAGGCAGGCGATCGAATGGACGATTTCGGTGGAAATAATGCGCTTACGGCCATCAACCGCTGCGGCCGATTGCCGTGCTGCTACGAAAATATGATCGTCTTATGCCCATTGATCAGCACGCGGTGCTCGACGTGCCATTTGACGGCGCGTGCCAGGGTCACGCATTCGACGTCGCGACCGATCGCGGTCAGTTGTTCCGCGTTCATGCTGTGATCGACACGTTCCACGCCTTGCTCGATGATCGGGCCCTCGTCCAGATCCGTCGTTACATAATGCGCGGTTGCGCCGATCAGTTTCACACCCCGGTCAAACGCCTGGAAATACGGCCGCGCACCTTTGAAGCTGGGAAGGAACGAGTGGTGGATATTGATGGCCCGCCCGGTGAGTTTCTCGCAGAGTGCCGGCGATAAAATCTGCATGTATCGCGCCAACACCACCAGGTCGATCTGCTGTTCTTCAAGCACCTCGATGATCCGCGCTTCCTGCGCCGCCTTTCCTTCCGGCGTCGCGTTCATCAGCGGGAAGTGATAAAACGGAATATCGTACGACGCCGCCAACTGGTAGAAGTCCTTGTGATTCGACACGATTGCCGGAATCTCGATCGGTAGTTGACCGGTCCGATAGCGAAACAGCAAATCGTTCAAGCAATGCCCGATCTTCGACACCATCAACATGACCCGCGGTTTGTGCGCCATCGCATGCAGTTCCCATTGCATGCCAAAACGCTCGGCAAGCGGCGCGAACGCCTGCAGCAACAATGCATGCCCGGCCTCCACGCCAATCTCCTCGAAGTGCACACGCATGAAAAAACGCCCGGTGTGTGCATCGCCGAATTGCGCGGAATCCAGCACGTTGGCGCCACGCTCGAACAGGAACCCTGTCACGGCGTGAATGATGCCCGGGCGGTCCTGGCAACCCAGCGTCAATATGTAATCGTGGCGCGCTGACATAGGATGCTTCCCTCAACTCTCTACTATTGCTTGATTAAATTGAAACGTATCATAGTGGCGCGCTATAAAGCGCACCGAATCCCATTGCGTGCTGCGCCGTGATCCAGCCCCGACGCAACGCACAATCCAGCGTGGCGATGCTGGCATCCATCGTCATCTCGCCGCGTGCGATAGCAAGGAGCACATCGGCAAGCGTGACATGAAGATGCTCCGCCACTTCGCCATCCTCGGCATGCGGCACGAAATCATACGGCAACGCCAGATCGAAAACGAACAGTTGCTCGGCTTGCACGCCCTGGTCGATTTCGGTCAAGACGTGAAGTATGCCACCAGGCGTTGCGGTGGCCGCCAATGCGGCGGCGATACCCGACTCCTCCCAGCACTCCTTGACCAGGGCCTCGGCAATACTGCAGCCCCACGGGATGCCGCCGCCCACCAAATTGTCCAGCCTCCCTGGATCAACGGCCTTCGCGTTGCTGCGCCGTGCAATCCACATCGACATACCCGCTTCGTCGGCTAGCGTTCCTTGCACCCCGTTGACATGTACCGCATACGTCATCGTGCCGAAGAACCGCGACGCGGCCCGCTCGATGAATGCCAGCGGCGGATCATCGAACGTATTGCGGATCGCGAAAATCTCGTCACGCCAACCCGTGATTCGGCCGTCGTCGCGCAAGGTGGCAATGACCTCGCCCAGCGCACGCGTGCGCGCAGGCTCGTCGGCAAGCGACGGCGCCAGCATCACGACCCCCGCGCCTTGCGTATTGTCAAAGACGGCGCCCCCTTCGTCCGCACCGCGCGTCGGTTCAGCGCCGCCGTCGATCGCACGCCGCCCCGGCACGAAAGCGAAATACCCTGGCCAGCGCGCCAGACGCGCGACGTCATCGTGACGAACCCAGCCCACGCGGACACCGTTGATCTCGAATCGCCAGAAACGGCTCGGATCGAAGTAACGCGCGTCCGCGATGCATGCCGGCGCACCCGTCGGGCCGCCCGTCAACCGCTCCCGCGCCGCGTCCAATGTATTGTCCGATATATTCATGCCGCCCATCCCCATAGGTCGCGAAGCCAGGTTTGCCGGGAGCACCCGATCAATGTCCTTCAAACGTACATAGCGTGAACAACGGCAACCCGGCATTACGCAGCAGCGTCGATCCTCCCAACTCGGGCAAATCGATCAATGCCGCCCCTTCGACCACCTCGGCGCCCAGGCGCTGCAACAACGCCCGCCCGGCCAGCAACGTACCGCCCGTCGCGATCAAATCGTCCACCAATACGACCCGATCGCCAGGCTGGCACGCATCGATGTGGGCTTCCAGCGTTGCCTCGCCATATTCGAGCTTGTACGATTCGCTTATCTTCTTGTAAGGCAGTTTTCCTTGCTTGCGCAATGGAATAAAGCCCGCGCCCAAGGCATGGGCGAGCAGTGGCGCGAGGATGAACCCTCTCGCCTCAAGTCCGGCAAAGTGCGCGATGCGCTGCTCTTGGTAGCGGGCGGCAAACGCCGAGACAATGACGTTCATCGTCGCGGCGGAGGCCAGTAATGGCGTGATGTCACGAAATTGCACACCTGGCGACGGCCAGTCGGGAACAGTCCTGACACGCGCGCGCAGATAGGCGGCGACGGCCTCCCGATCACCGGGAGCCGGCAACGTCTTTGTTGAAAAATCCACTGGATACCCTTGTTGATTCGTCGGCCGACAGGTCGTTTGACGTGCAGTCCTGCCCCGCCACCCTGGTCTGCCGCGCGATCGCGCCACATCGCACGGCGGGCGCGGCAAACAGGACTACACGCGGGCGCTCACGCGGAGCAGCCTTTCCTCCGCCTCCGACAGGGCCAAAGGCGTGCCGCGCAGCACCAGCACGTCGTTTATCATCACCTTGGCCGCGGCATCCGGCTCCCCTCCCCGAATGCCGCGACGCCGGATGGCCGTTACTTCCACACCGATCTCGCGCAGGCGCAAATCGCCCAGCGTCCGGCCCACCGCATCGGCATGCGGTTCGATTTTGACGGATTGTAGCCTGACCTGCTCGTCCTCGTTCTCATCGTCGGGATCATCGGCACCCCGAAAATAGCCACGCAGCAGGCCATAGCGATCGTCGCGCATCTGTTCCACGCGCCGCAGCACACGCCGCATCGGCACCCCCACCACCACGAGCGTGTGCGACGCCAGCATCAGACTGCCCTCGACGATTTCGGGAATCACTTCGGTCGCGCCGGCGGCCGTCAGCTTGTCGAATGCCGCGTCGTCGATGGTACGTACGATCACCGGCAACCCTGGATTCAACTCCTGCACATGCGCCAGCACCCGCAATGCCGACGATACATTCGCATACGTGATGGCCACCGCCGCGGCGCGTTGCAGGCCGGCGGCGGTGAGCGCCTCATGCCGGGAGGCATCACCGAACACGACCGATTCCCCGGCGGACGCGG
This sequence comes from Robbsia andropogonis, assembly GCF_000970345.1. Classification (GTDB taxonomy): domain Bacteria; phylum Pseudomonadota; class Gammaproteobacteria; order Burkholderiales; family Burkholderiaceae; genus Robbsia; species Robbsia andropogonis. Next base: position 224,666 of record NZ_LAQU01000001.1, read on the forward strand.
CGGCGTTTACGCGATCCGGGTCCAGATCGAGCGCGACGTAGTCGACGCCCTCCTGTTCCAACATGCGCGCCAGATTCTGCCCGGAGCGACCATAACCGCAGATGATCACATGACCGCTGTTCTTCATGCTCTGCGTGGCGATCTTCGTCATCTGCAACGATTGCACCAGCCATTCGCTGGAGGACACGCGCATCACGATCCGATTCATGTTCTGCAAGAGAAACGGCGCAGCGATCATCGATAACAGCATGGCTGCAAGAATCACCTCGCTGGTCACCGGGTCCAGCAGGTGCTTGTCATTGATCAGGTTCATCAGGACAAAACCGAACTCGCCGGCCTGCGCGAGGCCCAACCCGGTACGCAACGCGACACCGGGCGTTGCACCGAAAAGCCGCGACAGACCCGTGATCAACGCCAACTTCAACGCCATCGGCACGACAAACAGCACGAGGACGGCAATCGGATGGTGCCAGACGATCATCGGGTCCAGCAGCATGCCGGTGGTGATGAAAAACAGCCCGAGGAGCACATCGCGGAACGGCTTGATGTCCTCTTCCACCTGATGCCGATACTGCGTCTCCGCAATCAGCATGCCGGCAATGAACGCGCCGAGCGCCATCGACAGACCCAGTTCCTCGGTCAGGAAAGCACCGCCCAGCGTCACCAGCAGCAGGTTCAGCATGAACAGTTCCTGCGAACGGCGACGCGCGACCAACGTCAGCCAGAAACGCATCAACGGCTGTCCGAGCCACAACAGCAACGACAGTGCGACCCCGATCTTCACCGCGGCCAGCCCGAGCGAAACCGCCAGATCCCGTGCATTCTGGCCGAGCGCGGCGAGGATGATCAGCAAAGGCACCACCGCGAGATCCTGGAATAACAGGACGCCAATGATCCTTCGCCCGTGTTCGGACTCCAGTTCCAGCTTCTCCGCGAGCATCTTGCTGACGATCGCCGTGGACGACATTGCCAGTGCCGCGCCCAGGGCAAAAGACGATTGCCAACTGAAATGCGCGAACGCATTAATAGCCGCGCCTGCCAGCATCGACGCGGCGATCGTACCCACCACCTGCGCCACGCCCAAGCCGAAAACGATGCGACGCATCGCACGCAATCGTGACAGCGAAAATTCGAGACCGATCGAGAACATCAGGAAGACAACCCCGAACTCGGCCAGATATTCAACACGCGACGCATCGGACGCAATGCCCAACGCATGCGGTCCCACCAGAATGCCGACGGTCAAATACCCCAGCATCGGCGGCAGGTTCAAGCTGCGGAACAGGACCACGCCGGCTACGGCAGCCAGCAACAGCATCAAGGTCAGCTCCAGCGGTGTCGTCATCGTCAGGTCTTGCTCGTGGAAAGTCAGGTAAGAACGGGCACTACGGTGAGCGCATCGAATATGTCAAGCGTCGCCATACGGAACCGGATCGGTCCGGTACACATCGGCGGCAGGCATGCGCGGCGCCCACGGCATCCGGCATCCGGCATCAGGCATAAGGTGGCGCAGCGGGCAAAGAACAGGAGAAAACAGAACGGCGATGCCGCAAGCACGGCATATCTCTCGAAGAGGAAAGGTAACCACCTCGAAAATAGCATCATCTTGTGACAACACTGTCGCTTCCTACCAACATTCACCACGGGGAAGCGCCTGCAACAGGCTGAATTCGATGGCAGATCGACGCGTGCCCTTCCGTCGTCGGCCGGTAATGTTCCGTCACAGAACGGTAACGGAAATGCGTTTCCCGGCGGGCGCCCGAAATACCCGATTACAGGCCTTTTGTTATACTCCGCGAATGATAGCGAAAATCAATCAAGACCGTGCCATGTCATTGGCACGCAACGTCCTGGCCATCGAAGCGGACGCCGTGCGCGGCGTCGCGGAGCGTCTGGATGTGCAATTCGTCGACGCGGTCCAGTTGCTGCTGGCTTGCCGCGGACGGGTGGTCGTCTCCGGCATCGGCAAGTCCGGCCATATCGCGCGCAAGGTCGCGGCCACATTGGCGAGTACCGGCACGCCGGCATTCTTCGTCCACCCGGCCGAGGCGGTTCACGGCGATCTCGGCATGATTACCGCGGACGACGTGTTTCTCGTGATTTCGTATTCCGGCGAGACCGATGAGTTGCTCCGGATCATGCCGCTGGTGAAACGCATGGATACCGGCTTGATCGCTATCACCGGCAATCCGCAGTCCAGCCTGGCGCGATTAGCCGATGCGCATCTCGACGGGCATATCACAAAAGAAGCGTGTCCGATGAATCTCGCGCCCACCGCCAGCGCCGTCGCCGCGTTGGCCCTCGGTGACGCGCTGGCCTGCGCGGTCCTGGACGCACGCGGTTTTGGCCCTGAAGATTTCGCACGGTCGCACCCTGGAGGCGCCCTGGGTCGTCGCCTGCTGACATACGTTCGCGACATCATGCGCGTCGGTGACGCCGTCCCCCGTGTTTCGGCAGGCGCGAGCGTTCATGACGCCTTGTTCGAAATCACGGCGAAAGGGCTGGGCATGACCGCGGTGACCGAGGCTGGCGACAAATTGATCGGCGTCTTCACGGACGGTGACCTGAGGCGCGTGCTGAAGAGCCATTCGAATCTGGATATGCTGCCGATCCGCGATGTGATGACACCATCGCCGAGAGTCATCGCGCCGGATCATCTGGCAAGCGAAGCCGCCAGCCAGATGGAAAAACACCGCGTCACCCAGATTCTGGTGGTCGAACCCGCCGGCACGTTGGTTGGTGCGTTGAATCTGCATGACCTCTTCCGCGCGAAGGTAATCTGATGACCCGGCAGACCGCCCTCGCCAATGCGGCAGCGCCGCTTCCTGCGCCATTCGACGCCGACGACGTGGCACGCCGCGCCGCCGGTATCCGGTTGATGGCGTTCGACATAGACGGCGTATTCACCAGCGGCGAGATTTACTACGGGGCCGATGGTGAAATGCTGAAGGCGTTCCATACGCTCGATGGCCATGGCGTCAAGCAGTTGGCCCGGTGTGGCATCGAGGTAGCCATCATCACGGGCCGGGAGTCCGGCATCGTGTCCTCCCGGGCGCGCGAACTCGGCATCACGCGCGTATTCCAGGGCGTCAAGCAAAAAGACGATGTCCTGGCGGCGCTGCGGGCCGAATTGCAGTTACAAGACATGCACATCGGCTACATGGGCGATGACTGGCCGGATCTGCCGGTGCTATGCCGTGTCGGTCTTGCCTGCGCGCCGGCGAACGCGCACACGGACGTCAAGGCACGTGTGCATGTCGTGACGCAAGCGCGTGGCGGCGAGGGTGCGGTACGGGAAGTGTGCGATCTGATCCTGCGGGCCACCGGACATTACGACGCGCTGCTGGCACAGCAATGCCGGAGCTGATGTGATGACTTCCAGCGCTTCCGCCGGCGGCACGCCCACCCCGCCACCGCCACCCAGCCCGCGCCGTGCGCATCAGGTGAAATGGACACAGCGCGTCGCGCCGTTCCTGCCGATCATCATCATGGCGATTCTGGCTGCCGGGACGTACTGGGTGCTTCAGACATCGCTGCGCCCTGCTGAAGAAACGGTCACGAAGAAGCTTGAACATACGCCGGATTATTTTGGCAACGACCTATCCGTGACGATGCTGGACGATACCGGCAACGTCCAGTACCGGCTCAATGCGAAAACGATGAAGCATTTTGAAGACGACCAGACGAGCTTCCTGACCGAGCCCGCGTTGCGCTCGTTCAAGCCGGGCTCGCCGATCATCACCGCCACGTCCAAATGGGGCGTGGTCAATAGCGATGGCTCCATCGTGAACCTGTACGATGATGCGAAGATCGTCCGTGCACCAGGGCCCGCGGACCCGCCAATGGAAGCCGATTCATCTCATTTCGAAGTACTGGTGAACGACGACACGATTCGGACAGAAAAACCCGTCAAGCTGACCCGCGGCCCGTCGGTTGCGACGTCCACGCAAGGCATGACATATATCAACACGACCCGCGCGGCCCAATTGTTCGGTAATGTACGCGGTTCCATCGCGGCACAGGAATTGAACGGCGGGTCGCGCTGAATTAGAACGACCAGATGACATTCATGTATCAAGAGCCTCGTATCCTCGCGCGGCGCGTGACGGCCGCGCTGGCAACGATCACAGCCCTGTTGAGCGGGTTGATCACGTCGACCGTGCATGCCGAGCAAGCGGACAAGAACAAGCCGCTGGTCTATTCGGCTGACCATCTCTCCTACGACGACCTGAAACAGACGACCATCCTGACCGGCAATGTCGAACTGACGAAAGGTACGATCATCGTTCGCGGCGACCGGGCTGAAATTCACCAGGACCCGGAAGGCTATTCCTACGCCACGGCCACGTCCGACAAGGGGCTCGCCTACATCCGGGAGAAGCGCGATGGGGTCAATGAATACTTCGAGGGACAGGGCAAGCGTATCGACTATGACGGCAAGAACGACGTCTCGACACTGACTGGCCAGGCCGTCGCGCGACGCCTGTCAGGTCTGACCACGCCTATCGACGAGGTACACGGCAGTGTCATCCGCTACGATGGTCAGACGGGCTATTACACGGCGCAATCGAATGGCGGCACAAAGACGGGTACGCCCGGTGGTCGCGTGCGTGGCATGATCGCACCGACGACCAATACGTCGGGCGGCGCCGTGTTGACGCCGAGCGATGGCAGCGACGTAACGCCGCCCCCCGCCACGACAGGCAAGGCGCGAAGCAACCTGTCGCCGGCGGCGACGGACGGCGCATCCACCACATCGGGCGCCACGCCGCTGGAACCCGCGCGTCAGTTGGAGGATGCACAATGACGGACACGGTCATCGCAGCAATGAACGACCAGGCGACAGCGCACGAAAGCAGCGGATTATTGCAGCATGCCGGCGAGCGCCGCACGCTGAAAGTGCGCAACCTGGAAAAACGCTATGGTGCGCGTACCGTCGTCAAGGACGTGTCCCTGGACGTATCAAGTGGCGAGGTCGTCGGTCTGCTTGGTCCGAACGGCGCGGGCAAAACGACATCGTTCTATATGATCGTTGGTCTGGTGCCATTGGACGCTGGGCAAATCGAGCTGAACGACGAGGTTATCTCGAAGCTGCCGATTCACCTGCGCGCAAAGCTGGGCCTGTCGTATCTGCCCCAGGAAGCGTCCGTGTTCCGAAAGTTGAGCGTGGAGCAGAATATCCGCGCGGTGCTGGAATTGCAGCATCACCCGGACGGCCGCAAATTGTCGCGCCAGGAACTGGGAGACAGGACCACGGCGCTCCTCGAAGAATTGCAGATTGCGCATCTGCGTCAAAATCCGGCACTGTCCTTGTCTGGTGGCGAACGGCGACGCGTGGAAATCGCACGGGCACTCGCGACCGATCCCGGTTTCATTCTGCTGGATGAGCCGTTCGCCGGCGTCGACCCGATCGCGGTGATCGAGATCCAGAAGATCGTAAGGTTTCTGAAAAGCCGCAATATCGGCGTACTGATCACCGATCACAATGTACGCGAAACCCTGGGTATCTGCGATCACGCCTACATCATCAGCGACGGGCATGTCCTCGCCGCAGGCGCGCCGTCCGACATCATCGCCAACGAAAACGTGCGGCGGGTGTACCTCGGCGAACATTTCCGGATGTAATACACGGCCAAAAACCGATCCGTCAACCGCGTCACATCGCTTTTTCTACATTCCCGCGCCCCGGTCGACCTACGTTGCCCGGGGCGCGCTGCAATTACCGGGCCATGTTACGTATCAAACGCAATCTAGTGGTTTCGCCGCGTCAGCAAAGCCACTACAATGGTTGGCGATATTATGAAAGCCAGCCTCCAGTTACGCCTCTCTCAACACCTCGCGCTCACGCCGCAGTTGCAGCAATCCATTCGATTGCTGCAACTGTCGACGCTGGAATTGCAACAGGAAGTTGCCACCGCTGTCGCCCAGAATCCATTGCTCGAGAGCGATGACGATTGGGGCGGCAAGTCGTTGCGCGTCGCCAGTGATGGATCATTGGCATCGAGCGCCGGTACGGCCGCTTCCAACGATGGCGCGCGCGGGGCGGATCGGCGGGACGGCGACGGTGCCGTGGACGGCGGCGCCGGGGCGGATGCGCGTGGCGATGGCGGCAACGACGGCGAACGACGTGACGAGCCGGCGCGCGACAGTAGCGACGACGGCCCGACCTGGAGTCTCGACGACTACGCGCGCGGTCCCTCGGGTGGCAATAGCGCCGGCAACGACGATGATGACTTGCCACCGATGCAGCTCGAGGAAGTCCCCACGAACCTGCGCGATTATCTGAACAGCCAGCTCGCACTGACCCGTACGGATGCACGCGACCGGGCCTTGGTAACTTTCCTGATCGAGTCGATCGATGACGCCGGCTATCTGACGACCACGCTGGACGAAATCATCGATGAATTGTCCGAAGACAGCGGTGTTGATCTCGATGATTTGACCAATGCGTTGACGTTGCTGCAAAGCTTCGACCCCCCTGGTGTAGGGGCACGTTCGCCGTCGGAATGCCTGGCGCTGCAATTGCGCAGGCATGAACCAAGCGCGACGCGGACACTGGCGATCGAGATCGTCAATCATCATCTCGAATTGCTGGCGGCGCGAGATTTTACGCGGCTGCGGCGCCAGTTGAAGGTCGACGACGACGCGCTGCGAGAAGCGCATCAATTGATTCGTTCGCTCGAACCCTTCCCGGGCGCGGCCTATAGTAGCGCGGAAGCAGACTACGTGGTCCCGGACGTGCTTGTTCGTAAGACCGGCCAGGGCTGGATCGCCGAGTTGAATCCCGAAGTCGTACCGAAACTCCGGATCAACAATCTGTATGCCAATATCCTGCGCAATAACCGGGGCGATCCCGGCAGTGGTTCATTGCGTCAGCAACTTCAGGAAGCACGTTGGCTGATCAAAAATATTCAGCAGCGTTTCGATACAATTTTGCGTGTGGCGCAAGCTATCGTGGAAAGGCAGAAGAATTTTTTTGCCCATGGCGAAATCGCCATGCGTCCCTTGGTTTTGCGCGAGATTGCTGATACGCTAGGTTTACACGAGTCGACGGTATCGCGCGTCACCACAGGTAAGTACATGCTGACGCCGTCCGGGACGCTCGAATTCAAGTTTTTCTTCGGGTCGCATATCTCAACGGATACCGGCGGCTCGGCCTCATCCACAGCGATACGTGCACTGATCAAGCAATTGATAGGAGCAGAAGACCCGAAATCTCCGCTATCGGACAGCCGGATCGCCGAACTTCTCGCCGAACAAGGTTTCGTCGTCGCACGACGCACGGTTGCCAAGTACCGCGAAGCGCTTCGCATTCCTGCTGTCAACCTCCGAAAGTCGCTGTAGGTTCCCGTCCCAGCCGTTGCCCAGCAAGGCTGCGGCCGGTGGCTCGCAGCGAGGGTGTAGTAGCCCGTCGCATGTTGCGCCGGGTTTGTACCGGCCGCGATCGACTGAACAGCCTACGCTGCACGGCGATCCTCCGGCCCCAGCATGGGAGAAGCAGCAATGAATCTGACCATCAGTGGACACCATCTCGATGTTACGCCCGCCTTGCGCGAGTATGTGATGAACAAACTCGACAAGGTGCTACGGCACTATGATCAGGTAATCGCCGTGAATGTGCTGCTGACAGTAGACAACCATCGGGAAAAGGAAAAACGGCAACGCGCCGAAATCACGCTGACGGTCAAGAAACGCGACATCTACGTCGAAAGTGCCGACGGAGACTTGTACGCGGCGATCGATCTTCTGGTCGACAAACTCGACCGCCAGGTACTGCGCCACAAGGACCGGCTGCAAGGCCATGAGCGCGAGGCGCTGAAGTACGTCGCGGTGGATGCGGCGCAGGCTGAAGTGCAAGCAATGCAATAAGCGCCACGGCGTGGTGAGTACCACGCAATAATCCCGTTGATGCCGTGGCACATGTGTCCGGATCGGGAAAGTGGCGGTAAGGAATCGTTACGATGTCGATATAGTCGCGGGCGTATGCGCCCTTTCCAGGCCGTACAACGGCTCGGCTGCGTGCCGGTTACGCGTTACCGCACCGCGCTTCGTGTCGCATCTGGTATCAAAGCCGGTGGTCATGCCACCGGCTTTGTTGTTTGCAATGTGTTTTGCCCGCATCATGCCATTGTGTGGTTTCATTTGACGCGCGCAACAATGCCGCAATAACGAAAGCACGTGCTCTATAATAGGAAGTTCATCACGGGGAAATTCGGCTCGGCATGACGTTAGCGTGCGCACAAAGCGCTAGCGGCGGATGCCTGCTTTTCAACATGAATCGTTTAGCCAAACTGTTAGCGCCGGAAAACGTACAACTCGGCGTCAGTGTCACGAGCAAGAAACGCGTGTTCGAGCAGGCGGGTCTGATCTTCGAGAACCAGCATGGCATCGCGCGCAGCACCGTCACTGACAACCTTTTTGCACGTGAGCGGTTGGGGTCCACCGGCCTGGGGGAAGGCGTCGCCATTCCGCACGGCCGCATAAAGGGACTCAAGCAACCGCTTGCCGCATTCATGCGGCTGGATACGCCGGTGCCGTTCGACTCACCGGACGGCCAGCCTGTCTCGTTGCTGATTTTCCTATTAGTGCCGGAACAGGCCACGCAGCAACATCTGGAAATTTTGTCCGAAATCGCCCAGTTGCTGTCGGACCGCGACACACGCGAAATGCTTGCCGCGGAATCCGACCCGCTGCACGTTCATCGTGTCCTGACGCAGTGGCATAACTGACCCTCCTCTTCTTCGCGTGGAGTTTTCCGCCTGATGGACACGTCGAGCATCAATGCGCAAAGCATCTTCGACGATAACGCCGCCGAATTGAAACTCAGCTGGCTGACCGGCCATGAAGGCTGGGAGCGCGGTTTCTCTCCGGAAACGGTCGAGAGCGCGACGTCGAGCGCGGATTTGGTAGGACACTTGAACGTGATCCATCCCAACCGGATCCAAGTGCTGGGGGACGCCGAGCTGGCCTATTACCAACGCCAGTCCGACGAGGACCGCTCGCACGACATCGCCAAGCTGATCGCGCTCGAACCGCCGTTTCTAGTGATCGCGGGGACTGGCGAGGTGCCGGACGAGTTGATCCTGCGCTGCACACGGTCCTCGACGCCCGTTTTCACGACACCGCTTTCGTCGGCCGCCGTCATCGACAGCCTGCGACTGTATATGTCCCGCATCCTTGCGCCGCGCGCGACGATGCACGGCGTTTTCCTCGATATTCTCGGTCTCGGTGTGTTGCTGACAGGCGATTCAGGACTAGGCAAAAGCGAGCTGGGACTCGAGTTGATCAGCCGGGGCAATGGGCTGGTGGCAGATGATGCCGTCGATTTCGTACGCCTGGGCCCCGATTACATCGAAGGACGCTGCCCGCCGCTACTGCAGAATCTGCTTGAAGTCCGCGGGCTGGGTCTGCTCGACATCAAGACGATCTTCGGCGAAACCGCTGTTCGCCGGAAGATGAAGCTGAAATTGATCGTCAATCTGGTGCGGCGGCCGGACGGGGAATTCCACCGCCTGCCTATCGATGCACAGACGCTCGACGTCCTCGGCCTGCCGATTCCGAAAGTGAATTTGCAGGTAGCGGCGGGCCGAAACCTGGCGGTGTTGGTGGAGGCGGCCGTCCGCAATACGATCCTGAAGCTGCGCGGCATCGACACGCTGCATGATTTCATGGATCGGCAAAGGCTGGCCATGCAAGAACCGGACAGTCAGTTTCCTGGAAAAATGATCTGACGCGCAGGCAGTGACGACAGTGCTATGATGGCTGCAATCGCCGGTATGAACCGGTTCATCGTCTGCTTATCCAGACGGTGGCGCGGCGCGCGGCAACTGATTCGATTCAGCAGACGTCGCCAACGCGCGCAGTGCCACCGGCGCATGCCGACACGGTATGCCGCAACATCTGGGCGACTTGGGTTAGTACAGCTGCCGCCATGCGGATCATTCTCATCACCGGTATTTCCGGGTCGGGCAAATCGGTCGCGTTGAACGCGCTCGAAGACGTAGGCTATTACTGCGTCGAGAATCTTCGTCCGCGCTTCCTGCAAGATCTCGCCGATGAATTGCATCGCGATGGCTGCACACGGCTTGCCGTTGCCATCGATGCACGGCCTGGCGCGGTGGCAATGGCCAAAATGGAAGGGATAACCGCCCGCGACGCAGGCGCACCGTCCGTAGCCGATATCAACGCCATCATTACCCACTTGCGTGCCGACGGTCATACCGTCCGCGTGCTGTTCCTGAACGCAAGCACCCAGGCGCTGATCGCGCGATATTCCGAAACACGGCGGCGCCATCCGTTGTCCGCGGCCGGCGGCCTGCCATCGTCGCCGGACGGGGTGTCGAGTGTTGCCGATACCTCCCTGGCCGATGCGATCGAACGCGAACGCACGCTGGTCGCGCCGCTGGCAAGTCTTGGGCATCAGATCGACACCAGCAATCTCCGCGCGAATACGCTCCGTGCTTGGGTTCGCACGTTTGCCGAACACCAGAACGAAGGCTTGACCGTCATGTTCCAGTCCTTCGGTTTCAAGAAAGGGCTGCCGCTTGACGCCGACTATGTGTTCGACGTGCGCATGCTGCCCAACCCCTATTACGATCTTGCGCTGCGCCCGCTGACCGGCCTCGACAAGCCGGTGATCGATTATCTGAACGCCATTCCGGAAGTCCATCGGATGATTGACGACATCGCGCATTTTGTCGAAACCTGGCTACCCGCTATCCGGGGCGACAATCGCAGTTACCTGACGGTGGCGATTGGATGCACTGGCGGCCAACACCGCTCGGTCTTTATCTCTAAGACATTGGCCGAGCGTTTCGGCGGCGTCGAGCGCGTGATTCTGCGGCATCGTGAAATCGCGCCGGCATACCTGGCCGGCGCCTCCACCGGACGGTGACGATCATGGCAACGCTGTTGTCCGACCTGCCTCTTTTCCCATTGGGAACCGTGCTTTTCCCGGAAGGCCTGCTGTCGTTGCGGGTGTTCGAGGCGCGATACCTCGATATGGCGCGGGATTGCCTGCGTCGTGACGCGCCGTTCGGCGTCTGCCTGTTGAAGAGCGGCAGCGAAGTGTCACTGCCGGGAGGCGACCAGCCGGAGCCGGAGCCCATCGGCTGCCTTGCCCAGATCGTTAATTGCGATGTGCAGCAGTTGGGTGTGCTGCTACTGCGGTGCCGCGGTTCGCAGCGGTTCAGGGTGATATCGACGCACGTCGAAAAAGATGGATTGCTTCGCGCGGTTGCCGAGCCGCTTGGTGACGACACCGTCGAGGATGATTCGGACGCGCATCGGATGCGGCTTGCATCGTGTTCCGAAGCGCTGAGCCGCATTATCGATAACGTCAAAGAGCGTGATCCCAACCATATACCGTTTCTGGAGCCGTTTCGCCTCGACGATGCGAGCTGGGTCGCGAATAGACTCTCCGAAGTGCTCCCTATTTCGATACGCGCACGCCAGCAATTGATGGAACTCGACGATGCGGGTACACGCCTAGAACTGGTTCATCAGTACATGATGCGACACCAGATGTTGTAGTGTCCTGGCTGCCAAGCCCGGTCACGCGGCAAGCGCTTTTGACCGCGTGAAAGCCTGCCAAGACGGGCGGTCTTGCGCGCTATCGCCGCCGGTTCGTCCCGTTGCTACAACAAGGCACCGTGCATGCCATCCAGCAATTTGCGCACCGGTGCCGGAAGGCCGTATTGATCCAGGGCCGTCCATGCCACCCATTCCACCGGCGCACTGTCCGCTGACGCGGCAGGGTCGATATCGACTTCCAACGCTTTGCGTGCCGATGATGTCGCCGCGGCGCGCGGCTTCGGCGCGGACGCCGTGGACAACAAGGGCAATGGCCCACCTTGTGGTTCCGCGCAGGGCAGGTGCAGCGGCGTAATCGTCAGACGGAAGTGCGTGAACTGATGCGTGAATGGCGCCAGCGAGGAAGTCGCGGACCAATCGGCACCGTACTCACGCGCCAAGGTGCGAGCCTGCGCCTGATCCGATACCTCCGGCAGACTCCATAATCCTCCCCAGATACCGTTCGGCGGTCGCCGATACAACAGCAGATGCGTACCGCTATCGAATACCAGCATCGTCGTCTCCCGTTGCGGAATGACCTTCGGCGGCTTGCGGGTGGGCAAATCCTTCTGACGACCGGTGGATCGGGCGACACAATCGTCGTTGAACGGACACCGTTCGCACAACGGGTTCGCACGAACGCACAACGTGGCGCCCAGGTCCATCAGGCCTTGCGTATAGGCCTTCATCGTCGCACGTGATTTTGCCGAGCCGGTCGACCCGGAAGGTTTCGGCAACAATGACTCGGCAAGCAGCCACATTGCGATCTCGATGCGCTTTTCGCCGGGAAAGCCCTCGATACCGAACACGCGCGCCAAGACACGCTTGACATTGCCATCGAGAATCGTCTCATGCGCGCCATAGGCAAAGGCGGCAATGGCAGCGGCAGTCGAGCGACCGATACCGGGCAGCGTGACCAGCTCGGCAATATTGTCCGGGAAGCGACCGTCAAAGCGCGCCACCACGTCTTTCGCGCACCGATGCAAATTTCGCGCACGCGAGTAATAGCCCAGCCCGGCCCATAGCGCCATGACCTCGTCCTCCGGCGCGGCGGCCAATGCATGCACGTCCGGGAAGCGCGCGGTGAAGCGGGCATAGTACGGAATGACGGTGGCCACTTGTGTTTGCTGCAGCATGATCTCGGAGAGCCAGACGCGATAGGCGTCATCGGTCTGCCAAGGCAGGTCATGCCGGCCGTGCTGCCGTTGCCACGCGATCAGGCGCGGCGCGAAAGTGTCTTTTGCGATCAGTGAAACCACGAGGACCCACAGGACGGTTCAATGGCAGCGCCAGGGCTACCTGTTTCGGAAACACGCGGTGCGCGACGTCGGTATCCGCATGGGGCACGCCTCGGATCGATACGAATCAGTGCTGGCACCGCGGGCAGAAGAACGTGGAGCGCTGCCCCTGCACGATCTTCCTGATCGGCAGCAGGCAGACGCGGCACGGTTGGCCGTCGCGATCATACACCGCATGCGCCATCTGGAAATACCCGCTGGCCCCATCGCTGCCGATGAAGTCGCGCAGCGTGCTGCCCCCCTGCTCGATCGCCTCGCCGAGAACTTCGCGAATCCGCTCCGCAAGCAGATCATAGCGTTGACGCGATATTCTGCCTGCAGCGGTGGTTGGGCGAATACCGGCCCGAAACAGCGACTCGGAGGCATAGATATTCCCCACGCCGACGACGATCGTGCCGGCCAGCAACGCCTGTTTGACTGCCATCGACCGCCCACGGGTACGCGCGAACAGCAAGGCGCCGGAAAACGCATCGGAGAATGGCTCGACACCCAGGGAGACCAGCAAGGGATGCGCGAGGACATCGCCCGCCGCGCGCGGGTGCCACAAGGCGGCGCCGAAACGGCGCGGGTCGCGTAACCGCAGCACCGCGTCATCAAACACGACGTCCAGATGATCATGCCGTCCAGGCGCCAGGTGGCGGTCCTCGCCTTGCAGCACGCGGAGTGAACCGCTCATCCCCAAGTGCAGGATCAGCCATCCGGCATCGGATTCGAGCAACAGATATTTACCCCGACGCGTTACCGAAGTGATGACGCGTCCACGCATCGCGTCTGGCAGTTCGGTGGGAATCGGCCAGCGCAAGGCCGGGGCACGTGCATGCACCGCACGCACGCGGCGCGACTCGACATAAGGCGCGATGCCGCGCCGGGTCACTTCTATTTCAGGTAATTCAGGCATGATCAGCGGCAGCGGGCGCCCTGTCCGGACAACGGTCCGTCAATGTACCACCGCCATCCCGACGATGTCTGCGCCTGGAACTTTCAGAAATGGGCATTTCGCAAGCGATTGGATGTAGCGGCGGGTCTAAACGTAGCGGTCGCGATACAATCAAGGAAACCGCAGCCCGGAACTTATGAACCACTCTTTCGCCACACCCGCCCGTTTATCGCGTCCGGAGCGAACGACGCATCAGGATGCACTGTCCATGTCCCTATTGTCCGCCGAGCACATCGCAGCGCCGCAGGCTGCCCCCGTCCACCAACGCGGGCTGCACGGTAGCGCGCGCATCACCAGGATGCCAACAGCGCCCACGCATACAGCCGGGGCCTTCGCCGTACGCCGGATCGTCGCTTTGGTGCGTGCCGCCGTCGTGACGGCGGTATCCGCCGCTGCATTGGGTGGCTTGACGTCGCATGCCGCGTTCGCCGCCGACGGCGCAACCGTCACGCGCCCGTCGCATGCCGGGCTGATGCTGGCGCAGGGAAATACGGCGCCCTCGTCCGGTGCGCCGGCGCAAGCAGCACCGGACGGGGATGACGATGGCGACGACCCGTCCGTTACGCCCATGCCCACCGGCACCGCGATATCGACGCGGGCGGCGGCGGTCATGATGCCGAATGGCCGCACCCTGCCATCGGAAGACACGATCGACCTCCCCAATCGCGAACTGACGAGCCAGATCGTGTTCCAGGTGCTCGCCGCCGAAGTCGCGTTGCAGCGCGGTCAGCCCGCGCCGGCGTATCAGACCTACCTGTCCCTGGCCCGTTCAACGCAGGACCCGCGCATGGCGCAACGCGCGGCGGAAATCGCCGTGAGCGTGCAAAGCCCGAGCGATGCGTTGACCGCCGCGCGCCTGTGGCGCCAATATGCCCCCCACTCCGAACAAGCGGCGCAATTCGATGCGACGCTGCTCGTGCTGAACGGCTATCTGGATGAAGCCAAGCCATTGCTTGCGCGCCAGTTGGCCGCCGTGTCCGATGCGGATCGCGGTGCGGCGATTCTGTCGCTGCAAGACCTGATTGGCCGAGGCCCGGATCATATCGGCGGCATTCGCGTCCTGCGTGAATTGCTGCAAGACGATATGAGCCGGCCGGAAGCCCCTACCGCCATCGGGCGGCAGCAATTGCTGTCGGATGACCAGCCCGGCGCACGAAAGTCATTCAACGCGGCGCTGACACTGAAGCCCGATTATGCGCCGGCGGCGTTATTGCTTGCACAAATGGGCGCCGACGCACGGCACGACGCGATTGCATCGGTCTCCGGCTATGTACAGCAGCACCAGAAGGATCGCGAGGCGCGTTTCCTGCTGGCCCAGCTGTACCTGGCGGACAATCAGATCGATCCGGCGCGCAAGCAATTTGAGACGCTGCATCGCGCGAACCCGTCGGACCCCGCGCCGCTGTTCGCGCTGGGCTTGCTCAGCATGCAACTCAAGCAGCAGGCGGACGCCGAGAAATATTTCACGCAGTACGCAGATCAGGCAGCCAGGTTGAATGCAGCGGCGCAGAGCGCCAGCACAGCCAGCGGCGGCACGGCCAACGGGCTGGTGGCCCGTCATATCGACGGGGGGCCGGCGTATCTGTATCTGGCGCAAATCGCCGCGGAGCGCAAGGACTACTCCGCCGCCGATGCCTGGTTGCGAAAGGTGGATCTCAACAGCACGCAGTACGTGCCTGCGCAGATCGGCCGCGCCGAATTGCTGGTCCAGCAAAAGCATTACGACCAAGCCGATGCGTTGCTGTCGAACGTGCAGCCGCGTACCGGCGCGGAAGCCCTCACCTTGGGTCGCGCCGATGCCAGCGTCCTGATGCAGGCTGGCAAGTACGACCAGGCGGAGCAACGATTGGCCGCGCTGATCCCACTGGCGCCGACGGACCCGGACCTGGCTTACGACTATGCGATGGCGGCCGAACGCAACGCCCACTATCAGCTGATGGAAACACAGTTGCGGCGCGTTATCGCCCTCGATCCCACCAATGCGCAGGCCTATAACGCCTTGGGTTATTCGCTCGCGGACCGTGGCATACGGCTGGAGGAAGCCGACAAGTTGATCCAGAAAGCGATGTCGCTGGCACCGGGCGATGCCTACATCACCGACAGCGCCGGCTGGGTCAAGTACAAGCTGGGTGACAAGGATCAGGCTGTCACCCTTTTGCGCCGCGCTTACCAGATCCAGCCAAACGCGGAAATCGGTGCCCATCTGGCCGAGGTGCTGTGGAGTCAGGGCAAGCAGGACGACGCGCGTCAGGTGCTGCGCTCGGCGCAACAGCTCGATCCGACCAATGACACGTTGCTGAACGTGATGTCCCGCCTGAAGGTCACCATCGAATGAAGTGCGCGCCCCTGCATGACCGTCGACGGCCGGACGTCGAGGGCAGCGGCGCTGTCGTCCTTGACGTGCAGCGTCGGAAACCGTGGCCGACCCGGCGTCTGGCGTTCCATTGCACCGTGACCTGCCTCGCTGCGGTGACATTGCTCGGGGGGTGCGCCACCCAGCAAACACCACAGCGCGAAAAGACGTCCGAAACCGGACAGGCAACGATGCGCGACGCATATCAAGGCCGCTTCTCGGTGCGATATGCCGATCAGAACCAACACATTCAGAGCGCCTACGGTAATTTCGACTGGCTCGAACAAGGCGACGAGGTGACATTGTCACTGCGAAGCCCGCTGGGCAGCACGCTGGCCATCGTCGGCAGCACCCCCACGCAAGCCACGCTCGAATTGCCGAATCAGGCGCCTCGCACCGCGAATAACGTCGAGGACCTGATGCGTGGCGCCCTCGGTTTCCCCTTGCCCGTTTCCGGAATGCGATACTGGCTGAAGAACACCCCGGCGCCGGAAACGCATGCGACGCTGACACGCGATGCGCAAGGCCGGATCACGCGGATCGTTCAGGACGGTTGGCGTATCGACTATCTCGCGTTCGCCGACCGTTCGGCCGACGCGTCGGCGTCGACCCGCGCGGCATCGGCATCGAATGACGTGTCCACGTCCGGCCCCGCCACGGCGTCGGCGGGGCGAGTGCGCCTCATGAACTTGACGCGCATTGACGCCCCCAAGGATGCACCACTTGATGTCCGGCTCGTGTTGAATCCTTGATCAAGACGTCCGGCCACGGATCGCGCCGCGCGCCGACGCTCATCCGTGTTCCGGGCCTGGCAGACGACGTCGGCGGAACCTGCTTCCCGCCGCGTTCGTCACCGCGTTTTATTATGTCCCTTGCCGTTTCAACATGACCACGCCGCCGCTATCGACTTCGCGCCCTTCAGGCTCCGCCACCGATATCACTTCACCCGACGCAGCGCTTCGCGCCTTGTTGCCTTCCGGCGCACCCGCGTTGACGGACTGCCTTGCACCAGCGAAGCTGAACCTGTTCCTGCACATCACCGGCAGGCGCGCCGACGGGTATCACCTGTTGCAGACCGTGTTTCAAATGGTGAATTGGGGCGACACGTTGCACTTCGCGCGGCGTGACGACGGGAATGTCCGCCTGTTGACGCCGCTGCCCGGTGTTGATCCGGAAATGGATCTGACGGTGCGTGCCGCACGATTGCTGCAAGCGCATTCCGGGACCCGCCACGGCGTCGACATCGTCGTCGAGAAGCGTGTTCCGATGGGCGCTGGCCTGGGTGGGGGCAGTTCGGACGCCGCCACGACCCTGCTTGCCTTGAATCGACTCTGGGCACTGTCGGAATCCCGGGAAGCACTGCAGACACTCGGGTTGGCGTTGGGGGCCGACGTTCCCTTCTTTGTGTATGGCAGAACCGCCTTTGCCGAAGGCGTGGGTGAGGTACTGCAACCGGTGCGGACCCCGGATGCCTGGTTCCTGATCGTCACGCCCCCGGCACATGCCTCCACAGCGGCAATATTTTCCTCGCCTTATTTGACAAGGGACACGAAAGTCATCACAATTGCGGACTTTCCAGACGCTGCTGCGGGCGCCAGCGCCACCGAAGTCTTCGGGTTCGGCGCGAACGACATGCAAGCTGCCGTGGAAAAGCAATTCGCGATGGTCGAGGAAGCAAGAGTCTGGTTGTCTGCTTTTGCGCCGGCGCGGATGTCCGGATCTGGCGCAAGCGTCTTTGCAGCGTTCGCCAGCCAACAGGCCGCACAGGATGCACAAGCGCGATTGCCGTACGCTTCCTGGTTCAGTGTGGTGGCGCCGGGCATTGCACGACATCCGCTCTTGGCAGGATGAACCTTGCGTAGTACGGTGTTTGAGAAAATCTGGCGAAAACGCTGGACGGGTAGGAAAAACCCACCTATAATGCAGGGCTCTTGAGTGATCCGAACGAACGCAAACGCGACTTCGGAAGCACTTGAAAGAACGAGTCGAACAGCGTGGTTGTGTAGGCGATGTCTCGATAAAGCGGTAACCGGCATCGCGCCGGCAGCAGTACGTAGGGGAGTCGCCAAGTTGGTCAAGGCACCGGATTTTGATTCCGGCATGCGAGGGTTCGAGTCCTTCCTCCCCTGCCAAAAGAATTCTTCCCATCGAGCGATGGCGGCAGTCATTATAAAAACGGGGCCACATGGCCCCGTTGCTCGATAAGTCTCCCAGTTTGATCTTCGGCCAGTCCGATGAAGAAGCTAAAGCAAGACGTCAGCCTTTCGGGTGGCGCAGGCATCCAGCATCAGCGCTTGTCCGCCCGTGTTGCCTCCTTCAAAGCCGCCCCCCCGAGTGAAAAAACGATGAACGAAGGCCTGATGGTTTTCACTGGCAATGCCAACCCGCACCTTGCCGCGGAAGTCGTCAAGATCATGGGCTTGCCGTTGGGCAAGGCAACGGTCAGCCGCTTCTCCGATGGTGAGATATCGGTCGAGATCCAGGAAAATGTCCGGGGCAAGGACGTCTTCGTGTTGCAGTCCACCTGCGCGCCGACAAACGACACGCTGATGGAACTGATGATCATGACCGATGCGCTGCGTCGCGCATCGGCGGGTCGGATCACTGCCGCGATTCCCTATTTCGGATATGCGCGTCAGGACCGGCGTCCACGCTCGGCCCGGGTAGCGATCTCGGCGAAGGTCGTGGCCAACATGCTGCAGATTGCCGGCGTGAACCGGATCATCACGATGGATCTGCATGCCGACCAGATCCAGGGTTTCTTCGATATTCCGGTCGACAATATCTACGCGACGCCGATCCTGCTCGACGACCTGCGCAGCCGCAACAACGACAATTTGCTGGTGGTATCGCCCGATATCGGTGGCGTGGTGCGCGCCCGGGCGCTGGCGAAGCAATTGAACACGGAACTGGCCATCATCGACAAGCGTCGTCCCAAGGCGAACGTCGCCGAGGTGATGAACATCATTGGCGATGTCGAAGGTCGGAACTGCGTGATCATGGACGACATGGTCGACACGGCGGGTACGTTGTGCAAGGCCGCGGAAGTACTGAAGGAACGTGGCGCGTTGAAGGTCTTCGCCTATGCGACGCACCCGGTGCTGTCGGGCGGTGCCGCCACACGTATTGCCGCATCACAGCTGGACGAACTCGTGGTGACCGACACGATTCCGCTGAGCGACGAATCGCGCTCCTGCACGAAGATTCGTGCCTTGTCGAGCGCCGGCCTGCTAGCCGAGACGTTCTCACGGATTCGTCGGGGTGATTCGGTGTTGTCGTTGTTTCAGGACGGCGAAGGCCTGCTGCCCTGATACCCCATTGCTCCGCGCCGGTCGAAGCCGACGCGGGACCAATCGGCGCGGCCTTGCTGCAAAGCGGGTCGCGTCGTTTTTTGACGAGAATCCGATACGGATTCGTTACACTGCCTGGTCGCGGGCAGTTTGTGGAGAAACAAGATGGACGTTATCGCTTTTGAGCGCAGTGTACAGGGCACGGGTGCGAGCCGCCGCCTGCGCGGCGCTGGCAAGACGCCGGGCATCGTGTACGGTGTCGGCGAGCCGCAACTGATCGAACTGGATCACAACGCGCTGTTCCACGCGTTGAAGAAGGAATCGTTCCACGCATCGATCCTGAACTTGAAGGTTGCCGATGGCGCCACGCAGCAAGTGTTGCTGCGCGATGTGCAATACCATCCGTTCAAGCCGATGGTGCTGCACGTCGACTTCATGCGTGTGGATGCATCGAAGGTCCTGCACACGAAGGTGCCGGTGCATTACCTGAATCAGGAAACGTCGCCGGCTGTGAAGCTGAGCGGTGCAGTGATCTCGCACGTGTACTACGAACTCGACATCGTCACGCTGCCGAAGAACCTGCCGGAATTCGTGACGGTCGACATGGCGGCATTCGTGCTGGGCCAGTCGCTGCATGCGAAGGACGTGAAGCTGCCGAACGGCGTGCAATTGTCGCCGGCATTCGCGGCGGAAAACCCGGTCATCGTCACGGCGACGTTGCCGGCAGCGGCGCAGTCTGGCGACGACAGCAGCGCCACCGAAGGCGGCGAAGCGGCAGCGTCGTAATCTCGACATCGGCCAGGTGTCTTGCCTGGTCGAGCGGTATCGTACCGTTGTTGCCAGGGCGCTCGCGCGGCCCTGCCGGACACGATGCCGGCGTCCCTCCCCCTTCACCGATTCCGCCGCTATCATAGGGGCGGAGCCGGTATGACAGAACCCACCAGGCATCACGCTGGCGGGTTTTTTTATTTTCAGGAGAGCGTGGTGGCTGCCATCCGCATGATTGCCGGACTGGGCAATCCCGGTCCGGAATACGAAGACACGCGGCATAACGCCGGTTTTTGGTTGATCGACCAGTTGGCCCGCGAGGCCGGTGCGACATTACGTGTCGAACCCCGTTTCAATGCGTTGGTGGCGCGCGCCCGTCTCCATGGCGACGAGGTCTGGCTGATCGAACCACTTACGTTCATGAATCTTTCCGGTCAATCGGTGGGTAGCCTGGCGCGGTTCTACAAGATCTTGCCCGACGAGATTCTCGTGGTACACGATGAGCTGGACCTGGCACCCGGCATCGCGCGGTTCAAGCGCGGTGGCGGGAGTGGCGGTCACAACGGGCTGAAGGACATCAGCGCGAAACTTGGCACGCAGGACTACTGGCGCCTGCGGATCGGCATCGGGCATCCGCGCGATCTGGTGCCCGGGTCCGCTGGCAAGCCCGATGTCGCGAACTTCGTCCTGAAGCCGCCGCGCCGTGAGGAACAGGCCGAGATCGATGCATCCATCGACCGCTGTCGCGCCGTCCTGCCTACCTTCGTGCAGGGACAGCAGGAAAAAGCGATGATGGCATTGCATCGACAATAAAGCAGCGGGCAGCACGGACACAGCCTGCCGCTCGATCGAGGTCCGCATCATACAAAAAGCGCGGCCGCGTTCGGCGGTCTGCCTAAAAGCGCTTATTGCGCCGCAGGGAGTCCATTTGCCGCGAAGCCCGGCGAAAGAATACGTACATCTCCCCCGCAATCCGAAAGGCACGGCGTGGCAACGGCTAATCCGTATTAGCGTCACCAGGTAACGAGTTTCATCACACCCTGCCGCCTTGGCCTGCGTGCAAGCAGGGCGGCTCGGTCAACCTGGAGAGTAGCTATGGATGCGACACTGCCTGGATTCGGTACGATAATAAGTGCAGCGACGGAAATCGCCGCGAGCAGCGCGCTTCACGCCTCAGACCGTTTAAATGGCGTCTGTTCCTTTGTTACCTGGGGCTATCTGTCAAAAGAGACGCTGGATGCACACGCGCCGGCGCACCTGCATGCCGTTGTCACGCAATCGGGGATGCTGGGACAAAGCGCGGCCTTCGTCGGCCCCTACCTGCAGACCGCGCTGACGGAACTGTCCGGTGAGCTAGGTTGGGCGTTTGTCAGGCAGGAAAGCTTCCCAGGACTGGTCGCCGATCAGATCCGTGTCGCAGGAGGGGATGGCTATCTCGGCAGGGCGTTGGGATGGACCGCCAAAAGCGTCCTGTCGAGCAACCTGATGCAGGGGTGGGCACGCGATGCCACTTGCAGTCCCCCTGCAGTCATCGCGGCCAGTCTGACGACGCTGGCGATGTCCGCCCCTGATCGCTCACTGTCGATGACCGACATGCTTTCGCTGCAAAACACGGTGAATCCGTTGGCTTCGTTGGGAAGCGACGCGCCACTGCGAGTGTCGGCACCTGCGTTGCCGGATATACCTTCGCGCTGGGCATCCAACCCGTCGGAATACTTGTTGACGCCAGCGCGCGAGGACAAATCGTTATGCGACTTGCCGGCACAGCCATCGATCGTATCGGATACATCGGAAAGCCGGCCAGCGATGTCGGATACGCCTGAAGGCGAGCCGGCAGCGTTACTGGATAAGATTTCCGTCGGATAATGTCGGCGCAACGGCCGGTTCGCCGTTAGGTGGCCGCTGGCGCACCGTCCTCAGCAGGTACGTCGCGCCCTGTTAGCCGCGCGTACTTGACAAGCAGCATCGATCGCGTTTCGGTGTGGTTCGGGTCAAGCGGAATGCATTCGACCGGGCAAAGCATCTGGCACTGCGGCTCGTCGAAGTGCCCGACGCACTCGGTGCATTTGTCCGGGTCGATCTCATAGATCTCGATGCCCATGCTGATTGCATGGTTCGGGCATGCGGGTTCGCAGACATCACAGTTGATGCATTCGTCGGTGATGATCAGCGCCATATCGAAACCATAAACACGTAAAAATACAATAACTTATCGTGTGTCGCCTACGAAACCGCGACGTCGGAACAAGTCAGGCGCTTGCATTTTAACGCCGAATGGTCGAATGCCGGGGAAAGTCGCGTCGCGGGTCAGGCGAATGCACGCCCGAATAGGGTTCAAGCGCCGCCGCGCTCGATGGCACTAGTCTGCATTGCGAGGAAACCCCAGGCGATTCTCGCGATACCTAATAGCAATGCCTGTTGAAACGTCAACGCTGACGGCGCGGACGAAGCATGAACATAGGTATCCCCATCGAAGGGCACTGCTTCATCAATTGAAAAACACAATCTTACAAACAATAAACATTGTTATTCAATAGGACTACATATTAAATGTCATGAACCATGGATACGATGCCCACCGGAACGTGGGATGAAGCCAGATTTCCGTCACGTCGACAGCCGCCGTCAGAAAATCTCCGACCGATTACCATCGACATACGCTGGAAACAGCAGTGGCCATATTGCAACAGGCCGCTGATACCACGCATCCCAGGCGCGTCGAAACCATTATGTCAAACAGCACAAGGCAATGATGCCATCGGCGGGCGCGCGCTGCGCCCGCCGATGCCACGGTTCACCGCTCAGCTTCCCATATCGGTCCGTGCGACCTTCTCTTTAAGCCGCGCCTCGACCGAGGGAAACACGAACTTGCTGACATCCCCGCTGAGCAAGGCAACTTCCCGGACCATGTTGCCCGAGATGAATTGATATTGCTCGGAAGGCGTCATGAACATCGTCTCGACGTCCGGCAGCAGATGCCGATTCATGCCTGCAAGCTGGAATTCGTATTCGAAATCCGAAACCGCGCGCAAGCCCCGGACAATGATACGTCCATTCACCTCGCGCACGAAATCCTTTAACAAGCCGGAAAAGCTTTCCACCCGCACGTTCGGGTAGTGCCCAAGCACGTCCCGCGCAATCTCCAAGCGCTCTTCGAGCGAGAAGAACGGCCCCTTGCGCTTGCTGGCCGCCACCCCTACGACCAGTTCGTCGAACATCGACGACGCGCGTCGCACGAGATCCTCATGCCCCCGCGTAAAGGGGTCGAAGGTGCCGGGATATACCGCAATGATCATTGTCTCTTCTCCGCGTCGGCTCGCAGGGCCGCTCCTATGCTGGTGATGCAGCGCCCGTCAGGTCGTCGTGTTGCGCTGCAGTAAGTGATAATGTACCGCACCCGCGACGCCTTGACGCGAGACTTCCCAGCCCTCTTCCTGCATCAAACCGGCCCATGCACGTGCCAGCGGGCTTTCCGGATCGAGCGTCAACGAGGCCGGCCCTTTTTTCTTCACAGGCAACGGTGCCAGCGGCACAGGCGCCTCCACGTAAATCAAACCTTGCGGCGCACAAACGCGCGACGCGGCGAGCAGCGCGGACGGCAATGCACCGCTGTCGAAAGGCGGATCGAGAAATACCAGGTCGGCACTGCCCGGCGCCATGCTCGACAGCAGGCGTGCGCCATCGGCCTCCAGCACCTCGACGCCACGGGCTTCCAGCTTATCCTTCACGGCGCGCAGTTGCGCGGCCACGCGAGGATGCCGCTCGATCAACCGTACCTGCGCCGCGCCGCGCGACGCGGCCTCGAAACCGAGCGCCCCGCTGCCGGCGAAAACATCAATACAACGCCAACCGTTCAGGTCCTGCCCCAGCCAGTTGAAAAGGGTCTCCCGCACCCGATCGGGTGTCGGCCGCAGCCCCTCGGCATCGATCACCGCCAGCGGCGTGCGCTTCCACATGCCGCCGATGATCCGTACCTGCTGTGCAACGCCGCGAGGCCGCGTCACCGCAGCGCCGCCGACTTTGGAGGCGGGGCTGCCAGCACGTGACGGCGTGGCGCCAAAAGAGGACGAACGAGGCATGACGGGAAATTCCGGTGAAAGCAAAACGCGATTATCGCAGGTTCGACGTCGCAAGGGCCGCTCCCGCCGCACGATTCCCGCAGCCGATTTCCCTATAATGGGCAACTTCCCGTCACGCGAGATTGGTCACACCGATGCACTTCGCCACGCTGGATGCGCCGCTGGCCTATTGGGCCGATCAGTTTCCCAACCGCATTGCGCTGGACGATGGCACCCGGCAGTTAAGCTTTGCCGCTTTGCATCGCGCTGTCGAGGCACGTGCCGCCTACCTGCGCGATATCGACGCTCCGTGGCATGTATGGCTCGACGCGACGCTATGGCATGACGCCCCCACGACGGACGACGCCGGACATGCCGCGGCACCGACGCGGCGGAAGGCCGGATATCCTGGCGACCTCGCCTCCGCAACCCTGTCAGGTCGTCATGACGATCCGATCGCGCGCTTGCGCGACTTTCTGGCAATCATCCATAGCGGCCGCGCGGCCGTCGTGGCCGACGACGACTGGCCCGATACCGTCAGGTCAGGCCTGGGCAATGCCCTCGCAGACACGCCGGCCGCGCCCCCTGCACCCGGTGGCTTGACACCTTTCTACGTCGGCTTCACGTCCGGCAGCACCGGTCTGCCTAAGGGGTTTCGCCGACATCACCTGTCGTGGACGGAAAGCCTGCGCACGGCGATCGCCGCGTTCGGGCCCGGCGCGCAGTCGCGTGTATTCTGCCCCGGACGCCTCTCTCACTCCTTGTTTCTGTTCGGTGCCTTGCAAGGCCTGTGGACCGGTGCCGGAGTGGTATTGCAACAACGATTTTCCGCGGCGCGGGCGTTCGAGACGCTACGCAGCGGCGAACACTGCGTGGTGGCGGTGCCAAGTCAGTTGGCGGTGATGCTCGACCTTACGGCGCGACGCACACTTGCACCGCTAACCGGTGTCACGCTCGTCATGATAAGCGGCGCGCGCTGGATGCGCGAACGCACACCGGCACTGCGGGCGTGCTTTCCGAACGCGCGCATTGTCGAATTCTATGGCGCGTCGGAAACGAGCTTTGTCGCCTGGACCGATGCCGACGAGCACTTGCCCGACGCAGTGGTTGGACGACCGTTCGACAATGTCGAAGTGCGTATCCAGCCTCTGGACGCCACGCCCGGCGACGACGCGGAAGTGTCACATGCGGAGATCGATGGCACCGATCGCTTTGACCATGCGGCGTCCACCAACGCGACGGATGCAGTGCATGCCTTGCGTCCCGCCGAGGATATCGATCCCGACGCGCGATCGGAGCGATTGGATCGTGCGGGTCTTATCTTCGTGCGTAGTCCGATGCTCTTCAACGACTATGTCTACGCCAATGCCGACGGCGCAGCGGATGAGACCGCCGCCATCCGGGAGCGCGACGCCGGGAAAGGCGACTGGCTGTCTGTCCGCGACGTCGGCTATCTCGACAAGGCGGGTCGCCTTTGTCTGATCGGCCGGGCGAAACGGATGCTGGTGACGCAAGGGAAAAACCTCTTCCCGGAAGAGATCGAGAGCGTGCTGCGGGCGCACCCGTGGATCGAGGAAGCGTCGGTGCATGGGGTCCACGACCCGATTCGAGGACGTGCACTGGTGGCGGCCATACGGTGGCGCGACATGCCGGCGGAATCGGACAAGCGTCCGGCACTCACGGAACTCTTCCATTGGTGCCGGGCGCGGCTCGAACCGTACAAGACCCCCCGCCGGTTTTTTGTTTTCGACGCCGAGACCCACTGGCCCAGCACGACCAGCGGCAAAACCGATCACCCAGCCGTGGCGGCGCTACTGGAGACGGCCTGCGCGCGCGATACAGGCCACGCGACGCTGCGACCGCTCTAGACAAGGCATGGACGAATCTTTCACCGATGCGCCAGCGGCCCCTTGCACGGAACGATACTTGATGATGGCACATGATACTTCGGTCGTGATCGCGGGATGGGCACGCAGCGCGGTCGTCCCCGTGAATGGCGCCTTTTCGCGATTGACCCCGGATGCACTCGGTGCACCGGTCCTTCGCGCGGCGCTCGCACGAGCAGGAATCGACGGCGCGCAAGTGGACGCGGTGATTGCCGGTAACGCCTTGGCCGCCAACGGCAATCCGGCGCGCATGGTGGCGCTCGCCGCGGGTTTGCCGGACCGGTGCGCCGCCCTCTCGATCGACAGCCAGTGCTGTGCCGGCCTCGATGCCGTGACGATCGGCGCCAGCCTGATCGCGGCCGGCACCGCATCGATCGTCATCGCGGGCGGGGTGGAGGCATGGAGCCGTGCGCCGATCCGCGCGCACCGCCCTCTCGGCCCCGCGAAAGCCGACGATCGTCCCATACCTTACGATCGCCCCGCCTTCGCACCTGATCCGGCGCGCGATCCGGATTTATTCGCGGCGGCGGCCGAGTATGCACGATCGCGACAATGGACGCGCGCCGATCAGGACCGATACGCCGTCGCGATGCATGCGCGCGCGGTCGCCCACGCCGACCTGAATGACGAAGAAATCGTCGCTGTCGCCGAGGTCGAGGCCGACCTTTATCCGCGTATCCTCGGCACGAATCATGCCGCCCGCATGCCCCTGGCGATGCGGGCGGACGGACGACCCGTTGCCTTGACGCCTGCGGATGCGGTGTACGCGCAAAGCCGCATCGCGGTGTCGCCCCGCGCGGACGGCGCGGCATTCGTCGTATTGACACGCGCCGATCGGCTTGCGCCTACCACGCTGCCACGCCTGGTATGGCGCGGCGGCATCTCGCTAGGCGGCGCGCCGGAACAGCCGATGCTCGCCGCGGGCCACGCCGCGCACGCGCTTCTGACGCGTCACGCGCTATCGGCTTGCGCACTCCATACGATCGAGCTGCACGACGCGTTCGCCTCGCAAGCATTCGCCTTTGCCGAGCAGTTGGGTGTCGATCCGCTGCAATTGAACCGTCGCGGCGGCGGCATCGCACGCGGTCATCCGATTGGCGCATCGGGTGCGATCGCCCTGGTACGGGTGTTGGCGGATCTCCATCACACCGGCAAGGACGGAGACCTTGGACTGGCGGCGATCGCAGGCGCGGGTGGGCTGGGCGCGGCAGCCCTCGTCGCCCTACACAAGGATGCGACGCAGGCGGCGCCTCTCAGCCAATCTCGGTAAAAAAGTCAGCGAGCGGCATGCGGGCGGTCCGGCATGCATTCACCGGCGCCG
This sequence comes from Robbsia andropogonis, assembly GCF_000970345.1. Classification (GTDB taxonomy): domain Bacteria; phylum Pseudomonadota; class Gammaproteobacteria; order Burkholderiales; family Burkholderiaceae; genus Robbsia; species Robbsia andropogonis. The sequence continues at coordinate 252,148 of NZ_LAQU01000001.1, forward strand.
CCGGGTCGCGATACCCCAGCGCCATGCCGCACACCACGTGCCGACTATCGGTCAGGCCAAGCGACGCGCGGATCACGCGCGGAAAATGCGCCATTGCCCCAATCGCGCAACTGCCGAGGCCCTCGGCCTGCGCGGCAACCATCAAGCCGTGCAGCATCATGCCCAGGTCCATGTAACCGCCCGCGCCCAATCTCGAATCGATCGTCACCAGCAAGGCTACCGGCGCATCGAAGAACTGAAAATTCAGCGTGAACTGCTTGGCACGGCCATCACTGTCGTCCCGCGCGACACCCAGGGCCTGATACAGTGCCTGCGCCGCCGCCACTTGCCTGCGTCGCAGCGTATGCGGCATCGGATTCGGGAAGTACCGATAGTCCTCCACCTCCTGTCGCCCCGCACGATGCGCCTCGCACAGCGCGGCACTGAGCCTCGCGCGCGCCGCGCCGCGTACGTGGATGATCTCGCCTGGCTGCAAGTTCGCGCCGCTCGGCGCTTGACGCGCCACACGCAGCAGATGCGCCAGCATGCCGTCAGGCAGTGGCGTCGACAGGAACTGCCGCGTCGATCGGCGCGTGACCAAAGGATGATCGGCATCGATGGCAAACGCACCATCCGCGGCCGACAGATCGCACGGCGTCCGACTGTCATGCGTCTCGGGCGTAGAAATGGCGCGCATTCCGGTCGACAGGCTATCCGATGTTTCGAATGCCACGGCTGTCTGCATCACGCGACGTTCGGTCATACGGCATCGGCCTCGGGTCGGCTGTCATGCGTCACTTCGTCGCTAGCGCCGACAACGACCCGTGCCTGTCGTGCGGGGTCGATCCAACGGGCAAAGGTCTCACGCGCCTGCGCATACGTGACGTTCCGTACCGCATCGACCCACGTCCGGATGCGATCCAACGGCAGGCCATCGAAGCCGATATCGGCGGCCTGTCGCAGCAGCTTTGCATTCGAATCCAGCGCTAGATCTCGCCCCTCGATCATCTCGGTCCGCGTGCGCAGATACAAGTCCTGCAACATCGCCTGATCCGTCAGCGCGTCACCGACGAACGCGACCAGCGTATCGCGAATCGCCTGCTCACAGCGGCGCGCCTGGTCCGCCCGCGTTTTTACGACAATGCGATGTTCGCCCACGCGCGACGCGTACAAGGTACTCGATACCTCATAAGCCAACCCGAGACGCTCGCGAACCATATCGTTCAGCATCCAGGAAAACATCCTGTTCGCGAGCATCAGCGGAAAATAGTCGGCGTGCGCGATACCCGGTGTCAAGGCACCGATCAACAGATGCGCCTGGCTGGCCGAGTGATTGATCCATTGCGCGCCCGCCCGTGCCGACGGACCTGGCGCGATGAGCAGATCCTTGAGCAGGGGATCGATCGCGGCACCTCGGCTACGGACGTGTTCGCCGTCCCGCGCGACGCATGGCGCATCCTCCGGCAAGGCCGGCGGCAACGCGCCCCCAGTTGCTCGGCCATCGCGCGGGCGTCGTCCATCGAGAGATCGCCGACGACCGTGATGACCGCCCGTTCACGGGTCAGATAGCGCCGATGAAAAGCACGCAGGTCGGCCGTTTCAATATCCTCCAGACTCGCGACGTCGGGCAACCTTCCATAAGGGTGGTCGCCGTAGAGCGCCTGCGTCAGCCGCAAATTTGCCAACTGCTCAGGATCGATCAACTGCTCCTCGGCGGCGGCCAGCAAGCGCTCTCGCTCTCTGGCGATCGGCCGTGCCGCCCAAGACGGCACGGCCAGCATAGCGGTAAGTAATGTCACCGCGCGCCGCAACAGCACCGGATGCGATAACGCGCGCAATCCAACCGAGAGACGATCCGCCTGTGCATCGGCCGCTACCTTGGCGCCGATCATGTCGAATGCATGCTCGGCGACTTCCTCGCGCATCGCCGGTAATGTCTCCTCGACGAATGGCCCTGTCGCGCGGTAGGCTTTCTGGCCGGTCAACAGCACGCTTGCCAGCAGGTCGGCAAGGCCGGATTTGCCCGGCGGGTCGAATACGCTGCCTGCAGCGAAGTCGATGTTGATATCCACGATCGGCACTTCGCGACGCGGCACGAAATACACCACGACGCCGCTCGCGCTGGTCCACTGTTCAATCACCCGCTCATCCTCCCGCCCGTCCGGGCAAGCGCCTGACCCGATTGTCTGATCGGCGATGCCGCCCCGTTAGTGGCATCGCCATCGCATTGCGCCGCAGCCGCCGCTCCGGCGTGTTGGGTAGCGCCCCCGGCATGTGTCGGCGCAATCACTTCCACATGCTCGTCCGGCTCGTCCCCGGTATCCTCGTTGGCGGGCACAAGGAGCGCCACGGTCATGGTTTCCGGTCTGAAATAGCGCCGCGCCACCGACTGCACTTGCGCCGTGGTGACCGCCGCCAGTCGCGCATCGATCACACGCGCATCGTCGCCAAAACCGAGCATCGCCAGGCGCCCCACTTCCTCGGCCTGCTCGAACACGGAATCAGCGCGGTAAAGTCGCGACGCCATCATTTGCATCCGGACCCGCCGTAGCGACGCTTCGTCGATACCATCCCGCGCGACCGCCGCCACGGCGTCGCACAGCGCACGCTCGACGCGCGCGGGCGAGACATCGGCGGCACAGACCGCGCCGATGGTGAACAATCCCGGTGCGCGCATCAGATAGTCGAACGAAGCCCACGCCTCGTCGGCAAGACGGCGCTTTCGTACCAAGGCCGTCTCCAGCACGCGCCCCCAATCCAGCAGTTCGGCCAGGATCGCCAATGCAAACACATCCTCATCGAGTGCCGCCTGAGCCGGTGTGCCTCCGGGTTGCGCGCGATGCAGCCGAGGCGCCTTGAAACCAAGCGCCAACTGCGGCGTGGGCACGTACGCACGTACGGTCACGCGACGCGTGCCACCTTGTTCCGGCTCGTGTTGCGCGCGTCGCGTGGGCAAGGGCGCGCCGGTGTCCGACGGAATGTCGCCGTAATGGTCCCGCGCCAGGGCCAAGACCTGATCGGGCGCGACGTCCCCGGCGATCACCAGCACCGCATTGTCAGGCCGATACCACTGCCGATACCACGCACGCGCATCGTCGGCGGTCATCGACTCCAGATCACTCATCCAACCGATGATCGGCCAGCGCTGCGGCGACGCATGGAATGCGGTTGCGTACAATTGCTCGAACAATAAGCCACTGGGATCGTCGTCCGTGCTTTGCCGACGTTCCTCCATGATCACGCGGATTTCGCGGGCGAACTCGGCATCGTCGATTGCCAGACGCGACATCCGCTCGGCCTCCAAGGACATGATAGCGCCGAGATGTCGAGCAGGCGCTTCCACCGTATAAGCGGTATAGTCCGTCCACGTCAGCGCATTGGCATACGCGCCGAGTGCCTGCATCTGCTTGTCGTATTCACCAGGCCCATATCGGTTCGTGCCATTGAACATCATATGTTCGAGGACATGGGCGACGCCCGTGACCCCGCTGGTCTCATCGATGGAACCGGCGCGATACCACAGCGAATGCGCCACGACCGGCGCACGGTGATCTTCCAGCACGTAAACCGTCAGACCATTGTCCAGACGATGCACGGACAGCGGCGCATCCGCGGCGACGGGCGTCACGGCGAGTTCGGCCAGTGCTGCGTCAAGATCCATCGTTACCTCTCTGTTAGAATACTGGGCGCTCGCGCGTTGCTTTCCGGATTTCACAAATGTTCAGTTTTTTCAAACGCTTCGGCCGCTCGCAGGACAGCAAGGATAACGCGGAACAGAAGCGCGATGATACGCCGCCACTGGCGCCAACGCAGCCTGCTCCCGCCGTGCCCGATGCGCAACGGTCGCCATCGGCACACGATCGCCCCCCCGTCGCGCCGTCTCCAGCGCAGCAGGCGCCTGCCATCGGACCGGCGCAACCTCACGACAGTACGTCAATCGCACCCGCGGGGGCGCCTTCCACGGCACCGATAACGCAGCCCACCCAGGTCGCCGACGCGGCATCGACAGTGACACCGCCCGCGGCACCGGTGCCGTTCGGTGCCCCCGCCCCCGTTGCGGAACCTGCGCCGGCCGCCCCCTCGACGCCGGCGACTTCGTCTTCCTCGATTGCCAGCCGGCCTCCGGCCGCTCCCACGCCGATCGGTGGATCGGCTGTAGCGCCAACCGACGGCATGGCCGCACCGGCGGCAACCCGCGCACGCGCGCCTGCACCAGCAGCCGACGCCTTTGAAATCGTACCGCCACCAGTGCCGGAACCGGCGGCGAAACAATCGTGGATGCGGCGTCTGCGAGGCGGCCTGTCGCGCACGTCCTCGAATCTGACCACGCTGTTTGTCGGTGTCAAGGTCGATGAGGCGCTTTTCGAGGAACTGGAAGACGCCCTGCTGCTCTCCGACGCCGGCGTAGAAGCCACGCAGTTCCTGATCAACGGCCTCCGTCAAAAAGTCCGCAACGACCGATTGACAGACGGCACGCAAGTCAAGGCGGCATTGCGCGACTTGCTGGTGGATCTGCTCAAGCCCCTGGAACGCACCATTACCCTTGGCCGGGAACAGCCGATGGTGATGATGATTGCAGGGGTGAACGGCGCGGGCAAGACCACCAGCATCGGCAAACTGGCCAAACATCTACAGCACTACGGACAATCCGTGCTGTTGGCAGCGGGCGATACGTTCCGCGCGGCGGCACGTGAGCAATTGGTGGTCTGGGGCCAGCGCAACAATGTCACCGTCATCGAGCAAGCCGGTGGCGACCCTGCCGCCGTTATTTTCGATGCCGTCAACGCCGCGCGAGCACGCAAGATCGACATCGTGATGGCCGACACCGCGGGCCGGCTGCCAACCCAGTTGCACTTGATGGACGAACTGCGCAAGATCAAGCGCGTGACGGCAAAGGCGATGGACGGCGCACCACACGAGGTGCTGCTGGTACTGGATGCTAATACGGGACAGAACGGCTTGGCCCAGGTGAAGGCATTCGACGACGCGCTGGGATTGACCGGCCTGATCGTGACCAAGCTCGATGGCACCGCGAAGGGCGGCATCCTGGCTGCCATCGCCCGGCAACGCCCGGTACCGGTCTACTTCATCGGCGTTGGCGAATCAGTCGACGATTTACAGCCGTTCTCGGCCGTGGAATTCGCCGACGCGTTACTTGGCTGACTGTCCTCTACCGGGCAACGCGCGGCATCACGCCGCGCCGATCCCGTGCTGACGCGATCCAACCGCAACCACCAGCCGCCGCGCTCAGACCACCTTGACGGTAAACTCCCCCACGCCGTCGATCACCCCGTGCATCACATCGCCGCGCACGATCTTGCCGACGCCTTCCGGCGTGCCGGTGAGGATCAGGTCGCCGGGGAACAACTCGAACAGGCCAGACAGGTATTCGATCGTCTCGGCCACCGACCAGATCATGTCGGACAGGTCGCCGCGCTGACGCTCGTCACCGTTGACCTCCAGGAAAATCGCACCCTTCGAAGGATGACCGATATCGGCGACGCGATGGATCGGACCAATGGGTGCCGAATGATCGAAGCCCTTTGCTGTTTCCCAAGGGCGCCCCAACTTCTTGGACACGGTCTGTAAATCCCGACGTGTCATGTCCAGACTTAGCGCATAGCCATAGACATGATCCAATGCCTGGGCGGCCGGGATATTTTTTCCACCCTTGCCGATGGCCGCCGCCAGTTCCAATTCGAAATGCACGTCATCGGACTTCGTTGGATAGGGGAAAACGCCTTCGGTGCCTGGCGCGACGTAGACCACCGCGTCGGACGGCTTACCGAAAAAGAACGGTGGTTCGCGGTCCGGGTCATGTCCCATTTCACGCGCGTGTGCTGCGTAGTTGCGGCCTACGCAATAGATCCGGCGTACCGGAAAGTCGGCATCGGTGCCCGCCACCGGAACGGCTGCCTGGACCGGGGGTTCGATAACATAGGCCATCACAAGTCTCCCAAGAACATCTCAAAAAGCGATCGGATCGCAATACGAATGTAGCAACCGGCGGCCACCTCCGCCACGGGCGGCCATACTGCCAGGGGGGCGAGCAGATCGTCCCGTGACCATCCTCCATGGGACATCGCCGCAAGCCTGGCCGATGAAAGCGCTATAGTACTCGCGACAGCCGTTATTCACCGAAATCGAACATGCAATCCTCCCCTACCGCCGCTGCCTCCGCCACACCCGCTTCCGCCCCGGACGGAAGCGCCTTCCGCTGCGCGCACCTGATCAAGGAAATCGGGCGCGGCGCCCGCGGCGCGCGGGCACTGTCCCGCGATGACACGGAGGCGTTGTTTACCGCCATTCTGGATGGCCGCGTCGATGATGTGGCACTGGGTGCGCTGTTGATGGCGTACCGCATCAAAGGGGAGACGCCTGACGAGTTAGCCGGCATGCTCGCCGCCGCGCAAACGCGCGTCAACGCGATCCCGTTTCCGTGCGATGGCGTGGAAACGGTCGCGGAGACAGCCGCCTCGCATCGCGCCACTGGATGGTTGCGTCCGGTATCGATCCCGTCTTATAACGGCGCCCGGAAGATGGCGAACCTCGTGCCGCTACTGGCGGCGATGTTGGCACAGCGGGGCGTTCCCGTTGTCGTACACGGCGTCCGCGACGACCCCGGCCGGGTGACGAGCGCGGCTATCTTCACGGCAATGGGGTTGCCCCCGGTCGCGTCGGCGGACGATGCGACGGAACGGTTAAGGGAAGGCAAACCCGTCTTCGTGCCAATCGATGTGCTGTCGCCAGGGCTGGATCGGCTGCTGAAACTGCGCGCGACGATGGGCGTACGTAACAGCGCCCATACCCTTGTCAAATTGCTGGATGTGTTCGCCTATCCGGAGGGCAGGCATGGCATACGCCTGGTCAACTACACGCACCCCCCCTATCGCGACAGTCTGGCCGGCCTGTTCGCGGCGCATCCGTCGCTGGCACGCGGCGATATCCTGCTGGCGCGCGGCACGGAAGGAGAAGCCGTGGCGGATGTTCGGCGTCAAGTACAGATCGATCGGCTGAAAGAGGGGGCTGCCGATGTGCTGGTGCCCTCCAGCCGTAGCGACGACGTGCCCGACGATCCCGCAATGCTGCAATTGCCCGACGCCGCGCAGGCGATGGACGCACATGCCACGGCGGCATGGATTACGGCGGCGCTGGCCGACGCCACGCGGATTCCGGCCGGCATCGCGCGACAAGTGACGCAGATCGTGGCGATTGCCAGCGACGGCGGGCGCTAGTTCACGCGCCGCCACCATGCCGTCGGCGGCACGCGAACTCGGCCTCTTCGGCCAACGCATCAACCGAAAAGTCGGCCTTCAGCTCCGCTACTGGAAGTTGTATTGCACGTAGACTTGGTGAAAGTCGATCCCCGGATTGGGGCTCTTGATACTGGCGTTCGAGAGATGTTGAAACCGGTATCCCAGTTGATACTGCTGATGATTGCCGAATTTGACCCCCACGCCCACCATATCGGCGAATTGGAACGCGGTGGACATCGTGTATGTATCCGACAATCTGGTATGTGTGAGTATGCGCACGCCTGCTCCCGCCTCCACATAGGGACGCCACGCACCTGACGACTTTTCGAAACGCAACACCGGAGTGGCGCCGAATTCACCAATTGTCTTGGTGGCGCTGCTTCCCACATCCCAGTACACCGCATGGGCTTCACCGACGACCGAAAAATTCCAGCCACCGATCTGCCACCACGTCAAATGTGGATCCCAGACAAGGCCTAGATCGTATTTTTGCGTGTGCACCTCATGATCGTTGGCAAAGCCATAAGCAAACTGCGCACCCCAGGTACTCGCCGCGTGAGCCAAGGTCGGCCCATACATGATTGCCGCAGCGCCCGCGATCAGTGCGCTGCGGAAAATCCGTTTTGTAATTTGCATCTACCGCTCCGTCGTCTACCTTCCGCGGTAATGAAGACCGCAGTCGTTCTTTTTAATATGTTTGATTACTCAAACCATTAGACCAGACGTTCAGCGCATCACGTCTGACAGCTTGCCGCCCTTGGATGAAGATCGCGGGGACACATGCTGAATTCATTCTAAGCACTTTGGCGATTTGCTGCGGAAACGTCGGGGATACGGCTAAAATGAAGGGTTTCCGTAAGATTTAGAGACAAATCCCCGGTAAGTAGTACACGCTGCGCACTAGACGCGGACCGGCGCGGAGGCGTACCATAGACGTTACCCTATCGGTGAAGCATACCTGATAGTTTTTGAACTTTTCGTTCAGGGTTTTGTCCAATTGGCTATTAGCACTCGGCAGCATTGAGTGCTAATATCTCTCTGTCATGATGCTGCTGTTCGGCTATTTTTCTGACAAGCTAACCGAGGATTTCACGTGAGCGAAGCCATGTCCCCTACCCTTTCAAGCGCGGCAGTGCGCGGCGGCGCGCTGGCGCTGGCGCCGAAGTCGTTGCTGACCGGGCACATCGGCAATATCGACGCTTATATACAAGCAGTAAACCGGATTCCCCTGCTGACGCAGGCGGAAGAGACCCGGTTTGCCCGCGATTTCCGTGAACATCAGGACCTGGAATCGGCACGGCAACTCGTTCTATCGCACTTGCGGCTGGTTGTATCGATTGCGCGGCATTATCTGGGCTATGGCCTGCCGCATGCCGACCTGATCCAGGAAGGCAATATCGGCTTGATGAAAGCGGTGAAGCGCTTCGATCCGGAGCAGAACGTGCGACTCGTATCGTATGCAATGCACTGGATCAAGGCCGAGATCCATGAATACATCCTGCGCAATTGGCGCCTGGTGAAGGTTGCAACCACGAAGGCGCAACGAAAGTTGTTCTTCAATCTGCGCAGCCACAAACAGGGCGCTCAGGCCTTCTCACCGGCCGAGATCGATGGCCTGGCAAAGGAATTGTCCGTCAAGCGTGAAGACGTGGCCGAGATGGAGCGTAGGCTGTCCGGCGGTGACATCGCCCTCGAAGGCCAGGTGGAAGACGGCGAAGAATCTTATGCGCCCATCGCTTACCTGTCGGATTCGCGGGCCGAGCCCAGCGAAGTATTGGAAACCCGTCAGTTCGATCGCCTACAATCGGATGGTTTGAGCACGGCTTTGGAGTCGCTCGACCAGCGCAGCCGCCGAATCATCCAGGCGCGCTGGCTGAACGTCGAGGATGACGGTAGCGGCGGTGCGACCCTGCATGAGCTGGCCGATGAATTCGGCGTCTCGGCGGAGCGTATTCGCCAGATCGAAGCCAGCGCCATGAAGAAGATGCGTGGCGCATTGAACGCGTTCGCCTGATCCCACGCGCCGCGGCCGCGGCGCCCTACGCGGCGCCGGTGCGCTCCGGTGCTAGTAGAAGACGGGCATCGTGGACCCACCGGTCCACGCCCTCCCCATCCTTTGCATATAGCCTCAGGCGACCTTCAGGGTCAAACACGAAACTGGCTGCCGTATGGGCAATGCCGTAGTGCCCTGCGCCCGGCTGTGACATGGAAGCGCCGGCTGCAGATGTTGCGGGCGTCTTTGCCACATAGATGTGAAATTGCTTTGCCAACTGCTGGACGGCTGCATCGGTCTCCGGCCTGAGTGCAACAAAACCAGCATCGAATGCCCGCACATATTCCGTCAATATAGCCGGCGTGTCGCGGTCGGGATCGACGGTGAGAAAAACGACTTGCAGGCGATTTCCATCGGCCCCCAGGCGCTCCTTGGCACGCGCCAGCTCGGCCAACGACGTCGGACAGACATCTGGACATTGCGCATAGCCGAACAACAGCACCACCACCTTGCCATGCCAGTCAGCAATCGTGCGCAAGGTGCCGTGGGAATCAGCAAGAGAGAAACGCGGATCGAAATCACGACTGCCCGTGATATCCAGATTGGCGAAATCCGCACCGCGTTTACCGCAGCCGCCGAGGGCCGCGCTCATCAAGCCGAGCGGCGACAGGCAAAGGGGGCGTGACGCGCCAGCCGCACCAATGCACAAAAGCGCACGGCGACGGCCGGCGGACGCTGGTAAGGCCGCGTGGCATGGGGCGTGCCGGTTGGAGGAAGTCATGACCCCGGAGTGCGCTCAGGCAAACACGCCGTACAGCATCTGCGCGTAGTGATCGACGAGCAACGCCGCAAACAGCAAAGACAGGTAGACAATCGAGAAACGGAACGCCCGACGCGCCAGCGCATCGGAATAGTGGCGCCAGATCTGCCATGAATAGCGCATGAAGACGCCGCCCAGGACGATGGCGCTCACCAAGTACAGATAGCCGCTCATCCGCGCCGCGAAAGGCATCAGCGTGACGGCGAACAGCGCGATCGTGTACAGCAGGATATGCAACCGTGTCAGTGCCTCGCCATGTGTATTTGGCAACATCGGCAATCCGGAACTCAGATAGTCCTTGCGGCGATAGAGCGCCAGCGCCCAGAAGTGGGGGGGCGTCCAGATGAAGATGATCAGCACCAGCAGCCAGGCTTCCGCGGGCACCGCACCCGTCGCGGCGGCCCACCCTAGCGCGGGCGGCATCGCCCCCGACGCGCCGCCAATCACGATGTTTTGCGGTGTCGACGGCTTCAAGATCAATGTGTAGACGATCGCGTAGCCAACAAAGGTGACCACGGTCAACCACATCGTCAGCGGATTCGTGAATCGATACAGCACCCACATACCCACTCCGCCCAACACCGCTGAAAACGCCAGAATGCGGCGGCTGTCGAGTTGGCCGTTGGCAGAGGGACGCCAGGCGGTCCGGCGCATCATCGCGTCGACCTTTTGCTCGACCAGGCAGTTGACCGCGAACGCGGCGCCCGCGGTCATCCAGATGCCCACGGTGCCACCAATCAGCACGCGCCAGGACACCATGCCACGCGTCGACAGAAACATGCCGATGATGGCGCAGAACACCGCCAATTGCGTAACGCGCGGCTTGGTCAGTGCATAGTACTGCGCGGCGCGACTGCGCGGCACGGAGGAAAGAGTTGTGCTATCCATCACTTGATCGGTGCGGGCGTGGCGCCATTATCGGCGCCCCTGCCCGATACGGCGGACGACGCGGAATCCGTTGAAAAAGCCGCCGCTTTTTGCGTAGGCGTCGAAGAGAGCGGTGCGGATCCCACTGGCGCCGCGTGATTCGAAAGGACGGCCGGGTGCGGCGCACCACGCGCAGGCGGCGTCGATCCGGCAGGTACACCGGTATCGGAATCCACGCCTGAACCGGCGTTTTCCACGGAACGCCAGCGTGCGGCCGACACGCGGTAGTTTAACATGACGAGGGTCAGCAACATGATGGCGGCACCGCCGTTATGCGCCACCGCGATCGGCAACGGCCACTTCAGCACGATGTTCGACATCCCGGTGAGGAACTGGACGATCGCGAGCGCGACGAGCAAACGCGCCGGTTGCCGCAGGGCCGGCGAGCGCTTCAGCATCCATCCGAGCCATGACAGATAGGCCACCACGACAATCGCGAACACCCGGTGCGTCCAGTGAATCGCCACCAATGCGGCCTGCGTGATCATCTCGCCATCCGCCCCCATCCCCAACTGACGCCACAAGTGGAAACCTTGGTGAAAGTCCATCGGCGGGACCCACTGACCGTTGCACAAGGGGAAATCCGTGCAGGCCAGGACCGCGTAATTGGTGCTGACCCAGCCACCCAGCGCAATCTGCACCGCCAGCAGCAACAAGCCGGCCCATACGGCAAACCGCCAGCGGCGTATACCTGGATCGAACGCGGGCTGCGGCGTTTGCGAGGCGGCAAACCATCCCAGCGCGCCAAGCAGCGTCAAGGCCAGCAACAGATGGGTTGTGACAATGACCGGCTGCAGCTTCAGCGTAACGGTCCACGCACCAAATGCCCCTTGCACCAAGACAAGTCCGAGAAGTCCTAAGGGCCAGCGAAGCGAGATACCCAGTGTCTTCCGGCGCGCGAACACGATGATGCCTTGTGTGATGATCAGCACGCCCAAAGCCATGCCGATGTAGCGATGGATCATTTCGATCCATGCTTTTGTCATCGTCACCGGTCCCGTCGGCATTGCCGTGGCGGCCTGATGAATGGCGTGACCGGCGCTGAATGGCGAGGCGGTACCGTAGCAGCCCGGCCAGTCCGGGCAACCCAGGCCGGAATCGGTCAACCGCGTGAAGCCGCCGAACATCACAAGGTCCAGCGTCAGGAACGTGGTGACCCAGAGCAACTTGCGGAACTTCGCCTTGTCACCCTTGACCAGGACATATGACAACGGCAATAGCGCGACGCACAGTCCGATGGCGGCAAGCTGGATGAAATGAGCGAGAGAAATCATCGTCTTAAAGGGTCTCCACGGCGACAGCGTAACGGGAAGATCGTCCCGCTACGCCACGCATGGATCAGCCGGCGGATAGCGAAAACACCAGCCGCGTCGCCGGAATGGCCATGCCGATGATGATGAGAAACGGCACAACGAGCCAGACCACTTCAACGGTCATGCTGCCATGGAAATTGGTGCCATCCTCGCTACGACCGCGAATGCGGCGAAGCCGGAGGATGGAATAAAGCATCGCGACGAATACGCCCGCGAACACCAGCAAGCAGAACACCATCAGCGCGACATGAATGTCTAAAAGCGCATGCAACCACTGCGCGAAGTCAAATGCGGCCATCATTACCTCCCACCGGGGACCGGACCAGGCGCGCCAAATGTGGCGCGGTCACTTTCACACCAGCGTCGGCGCAACACCATACTGAATCAGGATGTGCCCGCCGTCCCTCCGGTACGAACTTCTCCGAAAATGGCGATCCAGCGCATGGTCGGCGTCATGCGACCAAGCGCCGCATTATAGGCGCCGCCCCACCACGGCAGCAACCGAGCACGCGCCCGGGTACGTGGCCACCCTGCTCCGCAGGCGCCGAAATGTCAGACACATCCGCCCGCATCGATCATGAAGGTAAGCGGAACTTGGCCGAATTTTCCGGGGTTTTGCCGCTATTTCATCGTTAGTCCACCCCGTTTTAACGCGGACCGGTTTTTATTCAGGGTCTCCCCTCATCTTTCGCGACCAAATGCCGCACCGCCCAAAACAATACAATGCGGCGGCAGCAACGATGTCATTTTGCGACGCTGTTCGATATCTCACGCGGGCGCATGCCCTACTGCAATGCGGCAGTGCAGCGTGCGCGCGACGGCGACGCCACACTCGCCTCCTGCCCTGCCGTGCGGCCTCATCCCGCGCGCGCTGCGGCGCGCACCAGGCGCTTCCATCAGCCGGGGTCGCGGCGCAAGCGTTGCCGCCCCTGTCGTCCCCCGATTTCATCGATCCGCACGATCGCGCGGCCATCAGCGGTCTGCTTCGGTGCGGCCTTCCACGCATGGCCGTAGACGATTTCGAACGTCAACGGAATCACTCGATTGGCGTCGCGCCGCGCATCCAGTGCTTCGAGCCAGGCCTGGTAGAACCGGCGCCCCATCAACCCAGATGATCGAGTCGCCATGGTTTGCCCGTTCGCGGCACCGACGGACGCGAACTCCACTGGCCCGGACATCGCGCCCTGCGCACCGACGCCCCGCACCCACGGTCCCCATCCCTTGACGTCGCGGAGCAATGCGGCGGGCTCGCGATAGGTGATCGTCAGCCGCTCCATATCCATCACCGGCTCGGCGAAACCGCTGGCGATGAGCATGTCGCCAAAATCGTGCATATCGACGAAATCGCGTACCGGCGCACGGGGCATGTCCGACGCGGCTGGTGATTCCGTTGACGCAGGGGCTGTCCAAGGCAACGCGGACGCCGCCGCACCCTGCCGCGCGCTCGTCGATGTGGCGGGCACGACAGGCATTGGGTACAGCGCGGTGTACGCGTCGTACCAGGCATCCCGAACTTCGGCGAGTGTATCCGGCCCGACTGTGGAGAACATCAACAGCCCCCCCACGGCCAGCGCACGTTGCCACGACGGAAACACCTGATCGGGCGCCGGGTGCCATTGCAGCGCGAGATTCGACCAAATCAGATCGATGCTGCCAGCCGCGATCGGAAGGTCGGTAAAGTCGGCTTGAACGCGCCACGCCGCTTTCTCTCCCATCGCGCGACGCAGTGGCGCGGGCAGATTCCGCGACAGTTTGCGCTTCCACCCGGCGCTGTCGGCCTGCGCGCCGTCGAGCGTCTCCGGGACCCGCGCGAGCATGCCATGCGCAAGATCCACGCCCACCGCCTGCGCCATGGGATAGCGCTGCATCAATGCAGCCAGATCACTCCCAAGGCCACAACCGGCGTCCAGGATACGTAACGGGGACACCTTGATATAGTCCAGACGTTCGTGCATCCGGGACGCGATTTCCCGAGGCAGAAAGCTGAACTCGCCAAACGACGCCGCACGCCGTTCAAACCCGCGGCGCACGCTGGTCAACACCGTAGAATGCGCGGGCATGGCTGATGTTGGCGATCCGGCATCACCGGGCAACGGAGAAATTGAGTCGTTCGGCATAGTGAAACGGCGTTTTCCACGCGTCGGGACGACGCTACACTGGTCTCGCAGTATACGTCCACCGCACCGGCGACGCGTTCACGCACGCGGACACCGTTCGTGGCCGGCGCCGGCCACCCGTGACCCTGAGCCTCTCATGTCGAACGCATCGCCTCCCATCCCGATACGCCATCCGCCGCACGCCCTCATGCCCGGGACTTCGAGAACGCTCGCAGGCATGATACGGGCCTGGGCGAGCAAGCAATGGCGGGCGCTCCTGCCCGCGGCGTGCTTGCTATGTGAACATCGCGCCGATGGTCCCTTGTGCCGGCGCTGCGAACAATGCTACTGGCACGCCGACGACGCCGTGCCGCGTTGCGAGCGTTGCGCCGTACGGTTGTCCTTGCAGGCGCCTCCCGCCCGGGAACGCGAAGGCGTCCGCGCGGCGCTGCGCCGGTGTGGCCAGTGCCACATCCGCCCGCCGGCCTTCGATGCGGCCATTGCGCTTGCCGATTACCGGGCGCCGCTCGACGCAATGATCGTTGCCTTGAAATACCAGGGCCGCGTGGGCCTGGCTTCCGACTTCGCGCAACGTCTCGCCTGCCGGTTGACGACGATGCCCGCATCCGCACGACCGGATCTTCTCATTCCGGCGCCACTTTCACCGGAGCGTCTGGCCACCCGCGGGTACAATCAGGCCTGGGAAATCACCCGACGTCTGGGTGTACATCTGGCAATCGGCACCCATGCCGGACTGTTGCAACGCGCGCATACGGAAGCGCAGGCAAAGCTGGGGCGCGCTGCCCGACAGCGCAACCTGCAACGTGCGTTCTCTTTGGCCGGTGGCGTGTCCCTTACGGCCCTGGATACGATGTCGGAGGCGGACGCCTCCACGATCGGCATTCATGTCGGCGTTGTCGACGACGTCATGACAACGGGCGCCACGCTGGATGCGATTGCCACCACCTTGAAACGCCACGGTGCACGGCGCGTCACGGCCATCGTCGTATTTCGGACGGCTTGAAACCCGGCGTGGCGGCATTGCCCGATACCTTCTTTCGTACTTTATCGATTCACTGTTTCATCACGCTGTCGCCACCATGTTCAACGTCGTTCTGGTCGAACCGGAAATCCCACCCAATACGGGCAACGTCATCCGCCTTTGCGCCAACACGGGCGCTGACCTGCATCTGATCGAACCCCTCGGTTTTCCATTGGAGGACGCAAAGCTGCGACGCGCCGGGCTCGATTATCACGAGTACACGCGCATGCGGGTACATCCGTCATGGGAGGCGTTTCTGGACGCGACGCAACCCGATACCGCCCGGATGTTCGCGTTCACGACGAAAGGCGCCACCGGCTTCGCCGGTCAAGCGTTGCAACCCGGAGACTGGTTTGTTTTTGGCCCGGAAACACGTGGCTTGTCGGACGCTTTTTTGGCGACATTCGACACCGCGCATCGACTCAGATTGCCGATGCGGCCGAACAATCGCAGCCTCAACCTGTCCAATGCCGTCGCAGTCACGGTGTTCGAGGCATGGCGACAAGTCGGCTATGAGGGCGGGCTTTGACTATTCGGCCTTCGCGTCTCGCTGGAGCAGCATGGCAACGGCGTCGCGTGCCGGTTGTCCATCGAACAGCACGGCGCACACAGCGCGCGTGATCGGCATGTCGACACCGCGCGCATGGGCCAACGCATCCACGGCACGCGCGCACGCGACGCCTTCGGCGACGTGACCCAACCCCGCCAGGATCGCATCGAGCGATTGCCCGCTCGCCAGTTGCAAGCCGACCTTGCGATTGCGCGACAGATCCCCGGTAGCCGTCAGAATCAGATCCCCCACGCCGGACAGGCCGGTGAACGTTTCCGCTCGGGCGCCCAGTGCGACGCCAAGACGGGTCATCTCGGCCAACCCTCGCGTGACCAACGCCGCACGGGCATTCAGACCAAGGCCCAGGCCATCACTGATACCGGTGGCAATCGCCATCACGTTCTTGACCGCCCCCCCCACCTCCACACCCGGTAAGTCGTCACTCGTATAGATTCGCATCGCATCGTGATGACAGGCATCACGAATACGCTGCAGGCACGACGGATCGGTGCTGGCCGCGGTCAAGGCCACCGGCAGACCCAACGCGACCTCCTTCGCGAAGCTGGGGCCGGTCAGCACCCCCAAAGCCGGCCGTGCAACGTTCTGCGCGCCAGGATACGCGGCCTCCAGGACATCGGTGGCAACGTGATGCGGCAATTTGCCTGACCCGGCCTCGAAGCCCTTGCACAGCCAGACAATGGTCGTACCGGCCGGCAACAACATCGGGCCGGCGCCGTCCAATCCCGTCAGTCGCGACAGCATCGGACGCAGGCCGGCAACGGGCGTTGCCAGAACCAGCAGCGTGGGAGAAACGGTGGCATCAGGCGTGCCATGCGCGACGGCTGCCGCGAGGTCCGTGCCATAGCGCAGCATGGCCGGCAACGGGCAGCCAGGAAGGTAGATTTCATTGGTGCCATTCGCCGCGAGACGGGCAACGAGCGTGGCATCACGCGCCCACAGCACCACGTCGTGGCGGCGGGCGAGATGGGCGGCAACCGCGGTACCCCAGGCACCGGCGCCCAATACTGCTATTTTCATGCGGACGCTCAGTGCGTCTGCGGCGCGCTCTGGGCGACCATGATGTCGCTATCCGGGCCGCCGGCCTGCTGCTGTTGCTGCTCGTATAGCATCTGGAAGTTGATTTCCGCCAGGTGAATCGGCGGGAACCCCGCGCGCGTCAGCACATCGGCGATGTTCGAGCGGAGGTACGGAAACAGGATCTGCGGGCAAGCGATATTCAGAACGGGATCGAGCTGATCCGCCGGCAAGTTACGGATATCGAAGATGCCTGCTTGCGTCGCTTCCACCAAAAACGCCACCTTCTCGCCGACCTTGGCCTTCACGGTGCCGATGACACTCGCTTCGTAGACGTTTTCCTGCAACTGCTGGGATTTGACCATCACTTCCACTTCCACCTGCGGCATTTCCTGCTCAAGGAAAATCTGCGGAGCATTGGGCAGTTCCAGGGACGTATCCTTCAGGTAGATACGCTGGATATTGAAGAAAGGCTGGTCGTTTTGGTCGCTCATCGATCATCTCAGAAAATAAACCGGCGACATGCGGATCATATCGCCGGTGCAATACGCCAACCCATCATGCGCGACAACGCGCAAACAGGTGGTATCCGGGGTGCCGCCCGGTGGCCGCCACAACACGCGAACGCGGACGCGGCACAGCGGGCAAGCGGGTCAACTGCCCGTTACCGCACCATCCAACAGCGGCATCAGGCCACCGGCGCGGTCCAGTGCGGACAGGTCGTCATAGCCACCAACATGCGTTTCACCGATATAAATCTGCGGCACGGTGCGGCGGCCGGTACGGGACATCATGGCTGCCCGCTGCTCGGGGTCCTTGTCGATCAAAATTTTCTCGACGTGCTCGACGCCTCGCTGCTTCAGCAAGCGTTCCGCCATCTGGCAATACGGACAGACCTGCGTGCTGTACATCACGACGTGATGTGCGCCTTTGTCTTGTGGGTTACTCATTCGTTTGCTCCTTGCTTCATGCATTCGATGCCGCGCCCGTTACATCGGTCACCGCACGCCTCGCGAGGCGCGGCCGAACCGGACGGATGCGTTCAGGGACCTTCCCAGCATGTCACGCTTTCGATGCCACCACTGGCAACCCTGCTTTCTGCCAGCCGTCCACACCGCCTTGCAGCGAATGGACTTCGGTGTAACCAGCCTGTTGCAGCACGTCGAGCGCCTTGGCCGATTGCTGGCCGGTCTGGCAGACGACGATCACCGGGGTCACCTTGTTTTTTGCCACCTGCTGCGCCTTCGCCGACAGATCAGCAGCGGGAAGGTGCCGCGCCTGCGGCAAATGCCCCACCGCGTACGCCTGGGCAGTGCGGACGTCGATGACAACCGCATTCCGGCGATTTATCAGCAAAATGGCTTCACTGGACGACAGCCCACGGTTGCGCCGCGTCAACGTGGGCCACAACAACATCACGCCGGAAACCACGACGACGACGATCAGGACAAGGTTGAAGGGATTTGTAAAAAACTTCACAGGCGACCGCCGCAAAAAGGGAATTCGCGCATTATAGACAGTCTCGCCGGATTTTCGGGCCAATTGCGTCGGCGCAATGGTACGGTTGTGCGCCGGACACTCTAGAATGTGGGGATAGATGCGCGCGAATCAAGCACCCGGCGCCTGCCTGGTGGAGGCCTCCTCTCCCCGGGGGGAACCCCGTGTGGCCTGGCATCCAGGCATTCGCGCGCAGGCCGCATTATCCACTACCGATGTTTCGCCATGTACAAACTCGTTCTGATTCGCCACGGCGAATCCACCTGGAATCAGGAAAATCGCTTTACCGGCTGGGTTGATGTCGATCTGACCGCAAAAGGCGCGACCGAAGCCCGGCAAGCCGGCAAACTGCTGAAGGATGCCGGCTTCACCTTCGATATCGCCTACACCTCGGTGCTGAAACGTGCGATTCGCACGCTGTGGCATGTGCAAGACGAAATGGACTTGATGTATGTGCCCGTCGTGCATTCCTGGCGCTTGAACGAGCGTCACTATGGTGCGCTCGCGGGTCTGAACAAGGCGGAAACCGCGCAGAAGTACGGCGATGAACAGGTGCTGGTCTGGCGTCGCAGCTACGACACCCCGCCACCGGCGCTGGATGCCGCGGAAGCCGACAAGTGGGCCCGCGATCCACGTTACGTCAAGGTGCCACGGGAGCAATTGCCGCTGACCGAGTGCCTGAAAGACACCGTGGCACGCGTCATGCCGTTATGGAACGAGTCGATCGCGCCGGCATTGCGCGGCGGCAAGCGCCTGGTGATCGCCGCGCATGGCAACTCCATCCGTGCGCTGGTCAAATACCTGGACAGCATCCCGGACGACGATATCGTCGGCCTGAATATCCCGAACGGCATCCCGCTCGTCTATGAACTGGATGCAGACCTGAAGCCGATCAAGCATTACTATCTAGGCGATGCCGACGCCATCGCCAAAGCGCAAGCTGCCGTGGCGAACCAGGGCAAGGCGAAATAAATCCGCGCCGGGCGGACGCGCGCATCTGGCGCCCGCCCGGCCCACGCCGAACCTGGACGGCGCCCGCGCACGGCCTTTCACCCGCCTTGCTCAGGCAACACCGGTTCAAATCATGCACGCAAACCACGCTATACTGCCTGGGATACCCGTCGATAACGGCGCGTTCTAACGTATTTTCCTAATTCGCCCGTTTTGCACGCGGACCAATCCGCTCATTCCCACCTTCGTTATGCGCAAACACCTGAAGCACCTGGTATTGATCGTTGCCGGTCTGGCGACCGGCGTGCTGGCCACACTGCAGATTTCAGCGGCCGCCCAGACCACTGCGAACAACACGGCTGCGGCTGCGGTAGCGCCGTTGCCATTGGATCAACTCCGCTTGCTGGCGGAAGTTTTCGGACAGATCAAGCATGAATATGTCGAGCCGGTAGACGACAAGAAGCTGTTGACCGCCGCCATCAAGGGCATGGTGTCCAGCCTCGACCCGCATTCGTCGTATCTGGATAAGACCGACTACCAGGAACTCCAGGAACAGACGCAGGGCCGCTTCGCGGGGCTCGGCATCGAAATCTCGTCGGAAGACGGCCTGATCAAGGTGATCTCGCCAATCGAGGACACGCCCGCCGCGAAGGCCGGTATCCGTCCTGGTGACCTGATCACCCGCATCGACGACACGCCTGTACGTGGGATGACGCTCGATCAATCGGTCAAGCGCATGCGCGGCGCGCCGGGTTCGAAGGTCACGTTGACGATCTTCCGCAAATCGGACCAGCGCACGTTCCCGCTCACGGTGACCCGTGCGGAAATCGTCGTCAAGAGCGTCAAGTACAAGATCGAGGAGCCGGGTTACGCGTGGGTCCGGATCACGAGTTTCCAGGAAAAGACGGTACCGGATCTGGCCGCCGCGCTGCGCGATATCGCGCGCCAACAGCCGAACCTGAAGGGCTTGGTGCTGGACCTGCGTAACAACGGCGGCGGCTTGCTGCAAAGCGCGGTGGGCGTGGCCGGATCGTTCCTGCCGGCCAATTCCCTGGTGGTGTCGACGAACGGCCAGATCGCCGATTCGAAGCAGGCCTATCGCGACACGTTCGACAACTATCGTCTGCCAGGCATGACCACCGATCCGCTCAAGGGCCTGCCCGACGAGTTCAAGAGCGTGCCGATGATCGTGTTGACCAATGCCTACTCGGCGTCGGCCTCCGAAATCGTCGCGGGCGCGCTGCAGGATCATCATCGCGCGCTGATCATGGGCAAGACGACATTCGGCAAGGGTTCCGTGCAAACGGTCCGGCCGCTGACCGCCGATACCGCGTTGCGTCTGACGACGGCGTACTACTACACACCGAGCGGCCGTTCCATACAGAACAAGGGAATCCGTCCGGACCTGACCGTCGACCAGTTTGCCGAAGGCGACCCGGATGATGCGCTGGTGACACGTGAAGTGGACTACACGAACCATCTGGCCAACCTGCAGGACCCGAACGAGAAGAAGGAAGCCGAGACACGGGAAGCAGACCGGATGGAGCAACTGCGCCAACTGGAAGAACGCAACGACAAGATGACGCCGGAACAGCGTCAGAAGGAGCGCAATCGCCAACCGCCTGATTTCGGAACGATAACCGGCGCGAATGCGGACTTCATGCTGCAACAGGCATTGAACAAGTTCAAGGGCTTGCCGGTACAGTTGTCGAAGTCGGCAGCCGAACGTACGCTGTCGGCCGCGAAGCCGCCGGTTGATGCATCGGCCCCCGTGGTCACGACCAAGCCCGCGTTGCCGGCAGTCCCCGGCGCCTCGGCACCGGCCGGCAAATGAACGATGCGCAGTTGCTGCGGTATTCGCGGCACATCCTGCTGGATGAATGGGGTATCGAGGTTCAGCAGGCCGTATGCAACGCCCGTGTCCTGATCATCGGCGCGGGCGGGCTGGGATGTCCGGCGGCGCTGTATCTGGTGGCGGCCGGCATCAAGCAACTGACGGTGATCGACGGTGACGATGTCGACCTCACCAATCTACAGCGACAGATAGCGCATACCACCGCCAGCGTGGGCCAGGCCAAGGTCGACTCCTTGGCGGACACGGCGGCCCGTCTCAACGCTGATGTTCTCTTCCGCGCTATTCGCACCCCCGCCGACGATGCCCTGCTGGCGCGCGAGGTGCCGTTGGCCGATGTGGTGCTCGACTGCACCGATCACTTCCGCATTCGCCAGGCCATCAATCGTGCCTGCGTAGCGCATCGGGTACCGCTCGTGTCCGGAGCGGCATTGCGATTCGATGCCCAGGTGACGACGTTCGATCTCACCGACGACGACGCACCCTGCTATGCGTGCATGTTTCCACCCGAGCCTGCGCCAGAAGAGGCATCCTGCGCGACGATGGGGGTGTTTGCCCCGACGGTCGGGATCATCGGGGCGATCCAGGCAGGCGAGGCGTTGAAGGTGCTGTCCGGGGGAATGGGCGAGACACTGTCCGGCAGACTGCTGATGCTCGACAGCCTGACCATGCGTTGGAACGAGTTCAAGGTCTCACGGCAACCGGATTGCCCGGTCTGCAGCGGTCATGCAGGCGCGACACGACCGCATGCGATATAACGGGCGCGCCGCCACAGTTCCCACCGGCTTGCCTCCGATGTTCATCGCGCGCTACAACGCCGCCAGCCGGGCCACGGTCGCCTGAATCTCGGCAGGCTCCACCATTGCCGCAAGGTCGGCGACACATTTTTCCAGCTTTTCGAGATCCGAGCGTAACACTTCGCGCTTCACCAACAGCAATTGGCTCGGGTGCATCGAGAACTCACGCAGACCCATCCCGAGCAGCAGTCGCGTCATCAGCGGGTCACCCGCCATTTCACCACAGACCGCCACCGGAATCTTGGCGCGGTTCGCCTCGCTGATCGTCATGCTCAGCAATTTCAGGACAGCAGGATGCAACGGGTCGAATAACGCCGCAACGGCGTTGTCCGCACGGTCGATTGCCAGCGTGTACTGGATCAGGTCATTGGTCCCGATTGACAGGAAATCGAAACGTTTCAGGAACAAGGGCAGAGCCAATACCGCGGCCGGGATCTCGATCATCGCACCAATCGGCACGTTCGGATCGTATTTGATGCCGGCAGCGTCGCACTGCGTCTTGGCCTCGTCGATCAACGCCAACGTTTGATCCATCTCGCTGGCATGCGCCAGCATCGGGATCAGGATGCGAACCGGACCATGCGCCGAGGCGCGCAGTATCGCACGCAACTGCGTCAAGAACATCTGGGGCTCTGACAGGCACCACCGAATGGCGCGCAGCCCCAGGGCCGGGTTCATCTCCGCCTCGAAACCCTCGCCGGTACGCGAGTCGAGCGGCTTGTCAGCGCCCACGTCAATGGTCCGAATCGTCACCGGCAGACCATTCATCGCCTCGATCGCGCGCTGGTACTGCGCCAGTTGTTCATCCTCATCGGGCAAGGTGCCGCGCCGGTTCATGAACAGGAATTCGGTTCGAAACAAGCCGACCCCGGTAGCACCTGCGGCAGACGCCGCCAATCCATCGTCCGGCAATTCGATGTTGGCGTGCAGATGCACGGGCGTGCCGTCCAACGTCTGCGTACTGGCCGAGCGCAACAACTGCAGCTTGCGTTGCTCGAGCGCGCGTTCGCTTTGCCGGTAGCGGTACTCCTCCAGCACGGTCTCTGGTGGCGAAACGATGACGACGCCGCGCTCGCCATCCACGATGATCACATCGTCCATCCGGATCAAGGTACTCGCTTGCTGCATGCCAACTGCCGCAGGGATCCCGAAACTGCGCGCGACGATGGCGGTGTGAGAAGTACGGCCACCCAAGTCGGTGACGAAGCCGCAGAAACGTTGCGTCTTGAACTGCAGCATGTCGGCCGGGGCGATATCGTGTGCAACCACGATCATCTCCATGTCTCCATCACGCGTGCGTTCGGCCACCAGTAACGCCGCGGACGGATGACCGGCCAGTACCTTCAGGACACGTTCCACGACCTGCTCGACGTCGGCGCGACGTTCCCGCAGATAGGGATCGTCCATTTCGTCGAAGTGCCGGATCAGGCTGGCCAACTGCTCGGTCAAGGCCCATTCGGCGTTGTAGCGCCGGGTGCGGATCAACTCCACCGTCGCGTCGCCGAGCATGGCGTCGCGCAATAGCAGGCCGTGGACGTTCAGGAAGGCGTCCATTTCGCCGGGCGCATCGGGCGGCAGTTCCGCACGCAAGACTTCCAGCTCCGCGCCCACGGCGTCTTGCGCCGTCCGGAACCGCTGCACCTCTGCGTCGACGTCACCCGGCTCGACGACATAGTGATCGACGTCGATCGCGGCCGATCCGATCAGGCAGGCACGACCAATGGCGATGCCTTTCGAAACCGGAATCCCATGCAGAGTGAAAGACACGCGCGCGCTCCCAACAAAAGAGGTCGATGGGGTTGAATGCCACAAAGCACGCGCAGGACGGAGGAAAGAGGGTGACGACGACGCGTGCGAATGCGCTACTGGCCTTCACCGAATTTGTCGGCGATCAGCCCTTTCAGCGCCGTCATGGCATCGGCTTCATCGGCGCCTTCGGTTTCTACCAACACCGTACTGCCAATGCCCGCCGCTAGCATCATCACGCCCATGATGCTCTTTGCATTGATCCGGCGTCCATTGCGCGACATCCAGATCTCGCAGGCAAACTTGCCTGCCAACTGCGTCAGTTTAGCCGATGCTCTCGCATGCAGCCCGAGTTTATTGATGATGGTGATTTCTTCGCGCTGCATGGTGCTCGGACGGACAGGTAACCGGGGGAACGGGGAAAACGTAGGGTGCCGCCTGCGCGACCGCCTGAATGCCATTGGTGCCACCGGCCAACGTCTTTTCGACCAGCATGTCCAGCGATGTGGTGCGATAGCAGATCGCACGAAGCAGCATCGGCAGATTCACGCCGGAAAGCACCCGAACATTGGGTATCGACGCCAGCCTCCCGGCGATATTTGCCGGGGTTGCGCCATATAAATCAGAAAAGACCAGCGTGCCATTGCTGTCTTTCAGGTGCTCGATTTCCGCACGCGCGACTTCTTCGACAGCGGCGGGATCACTATCGGGCAATACGTCGATTGCACCAATCTGCGCAGGCAATCCGCAGTAGATGTGTTTCAGACAATCCCGCAGCGCACTTGCCAGCGGGGCGTGAGCAACAATCAAAATACCGGCCATTTTTTTCCAGCCCCGAAAGGCTCGAGTTGCCAGGCGCGCCATCGCTGCGAATATCGGGGGAGGTGCCGGTCTACCGCCAGCCGCCGCCGATGAGGCACGCGCGGCAAGATTACGCGACCTCCCGGCGATATTGCGCCCCGCGGCATTCGCACCAACCCTGGTACGTTACATGCGCGCGAACATGACGCATCCGCCCGGATTGACGGGAAAGCGTCAGGCTTTAAATCGATTGTAACATTCCGGCGGCCGAAGTGCGCTGCACAATGATGGACCGGTCATCAAAGTGTTGCCATAAACCCTTCGCGACAGCAGCCTACCGTGCGTCGACTGGATCAGGCATTGGCGGTGGTCTCAAGGGCGTCGACGAACAGCGCGGCCACGTCACAGCCGGTCTGATCCATGATCTCCCGGAAGCAGGTCGGACTAGTGACGTTGACCTCGGTCAGGCAATCACCGATTACATCCAGCCCTACTAGCAACAAGCCACGTGGATAGAGGACCGGCGCCAGGGTCTCCGCAATCTCCCGGTCCCGCGCCGACAGGGGCTGCGCACGCCCGACGCCTCCCGCGGCAAGGTTGCCACGTACCTCCGTGCCCTGCGGAATGCGCGCCAAGGAAAACGGCACCGGTTTGCCACCGATCAGCAGAATGCGCTTGTCACCCTGCTTGATTTCCGGGATGTAGCGCTGCGCCATGATGGTGCGGGCACCATTATCACTCAGCGTCTCGATAATCGCACCGAGGTTTAATTCGTCGTCCCGCACGCGAAAAATACCAGTGCCGCCCATGCCGTCGAGCGGCTTCAAAATGACGTCCCGGTGGGTCGCATGGAACGCGCGCAATTGGGCGGCATTCCGCGTCACCAGCGTCGGCGCGGTGAATTGCGCGAATTCGCCGATCGCCAGTTTTTCCGAATGGTCGCGGATTGCCCGTGGCTTGTTGAATACGCGTGCACCCGCCCGCTCGGCGATTTCGAGCAACCACGTCGCGGTGACGTATTCCATGTCGAAAGGCGGATCCTTCCGCATCAGGATCGCGTCGAAGTCGGTCAACACGCGCTGCCGCGCAGGTTGACGGGCGAACCAATGCGACTGCTCTTCACCAACGATGTCGATCTGGCTGGAGACGGCGGACACCGCGCCGCTTTCCAGGGCCAGCGTCTGCGCCTCACAGGCAAACACGGTGTGGCCTCGACGATGCGCCTCGACCATCATCGTGTAGGTCGAGTCCTTGTAGATCTTGAATTGTTCCAGCGGATCGGCGATGAACAGAATTTTCATGGATCAGACCTGTATGGCCTCCGGATCGGTTTTTTCCAGTTCGATGGACGCAGCCAGCAATGACAGGCGCGCGACCACGCCGTAGAGATAGAACCGGTTGGGCGGCGCGGCAGCCGCGGCGTGCTGGTCGGGCATCGCCGCGCTCTCGAACGACAAGGGAACGAACTGCATGCCCGGTGCATTCAGGTTCTCGTCGCGCTCACGGTTCTGATGCACCCGGTAGAACCCGCCCACGACATAGCGGTCGATCATATACACCACCGGCTCGGCCACGGCGGCATTGACGCGCTCGAACGTGGGCACGCCCTCCTGGACGATCACGTCATGGACTTCGATGCCTTCCTTGCCAGTCGCCATCTTGTTCCGGTCG
Source organism: Robbsia andropogonis (assembly GCF_000970345.1). Classification (GTDB taxonomy): domain Bacteria; phylum Pseudomonadota; class Gammaproteobacteria; order Burkholderiales; family Burkholderiaceae; genus Robbsia; species Robbsia andropogonis. The sequence continues at coordinate 278,474 of NZ_LAQU01000001.1, forward strand.
CGCTTGCTGAGGCCGGCCACCTCGGCCGCGTCGTGGACCGTCATCACACCGTTGCCGTACGTTCCCGCGGACGCCTTGACGACCACGTACGGCTTCTCGCCGATGCCGTATTCGCGATATTTCTTCGCGACCTTCTTCAGCACCGAATCGATCGCGTCGGCCAACCGTTCCTCGCCGATCCGCTCCTGGAAATCGACATCGTTGACCTTCGCGAAATACGGATTCAGCATCCAGGGATCGACATCGACAACCTTGGCGAAGCGCTTGGCCACGTCGTCATAGCACGCAAAGTGGTTCGACTTGCGCCGCACGGCCCATCCGGCATGCAGCGGCGGCAGCAGGTATTGCTCGTTCAGATTCTCGAGCACACGTGGAATACCGCCAGACAAATCGTTGTTCAGCAGAATCGAGCACGGGTCGAAGTTCTGCATGCCGAGGCGCCGCGGCATACGCTGCACTGGCTCGAACACCAGCGTCTGACCGTCAGGCAGCGTCACGGTCATCGGGTCCATCAGGTCGTCGTCGAGCGAGCCGATCCGGACATTCAAGCCCGCCTGCCGCATGATCGACGACAACTGCGCCAGATTTTCGAGATAAGCGCGGCTGTGATGCCCGCCTTCCGGGATCAACAGCAGATTCTTCGCGTCGGGGCAGATTTTCTCGATGGCGGCCATCGATGCCTGCACCGCCAGGGGAATCATCTCTGGCGGCAAGTTATTGAAACCACCGGGAAAGAGATTGGCGTCCACGGGCGCCAGTTTGAAGCCTGCATTGCGCAAGTCCACCGAGCAATAGAACGGCGGCGTATGCTCCTGCCACTCGAGTCGGAACCAACGCTCGATCGCCGGCGTGGCATCGAGGATCTTCCGTTCCAATTCGAGCAAGGGACCGTTCAGCGCGGTAACAAGATGCGGAACCATTAATATCTCGCGGGCGGTTAATGTGGGGAATTGTATGCTTATATAGAGCGGAGAGACGTTGAAAACCGTCTTTCACAGACCAGACACGACCCCCAGATCGGTCAAATCCTTATCCGCCCGCGTCCGAAACATGGAGGACAAAATCCCCTGCCGTCCGGTGCCATGCGTCATGCATAGGCCGGCCCGTTGGGCATGGGACGGGCTCATCGTAGCGCAAAAATCAGGCCAACTTCGATATTGCGCGGGCACCCTGGACCACACCGCGATAAGTGTTTGATCAGCCTAATTTTATCACCCGACGCCCCGGGACCCAATTGATGACCGGTGGGTCATTTTTTCCGAACGCCCGGCATAAAACGTCATGACGCGCTTACATATGGGGCCGCACGCACCCGTTTCAAGGCGCGAATTGCAACGATTGAGCGTGACATGTGAAAGAAGGAATACCATCTCTCCCGTGTTCTGCGAAAGCTGGCTCTTTTCCTGTTGGCGGGCGCTGCCTTAAGGTTGTGTGCCTTAACGTCATTGCCCCGTACGCCGCCCGTCGTCATCGGTAGCAACGATGAAACGAGCGAGATGCAACATCGCTACGGAAATCGGGAATTGGGCTTGCATGCGATCGCGTTCGCGTCGGCCGCGACGCCCCCCCACGACATCGATTGCACCACGGATCACAGCGCACTCGCGCCGGACGGTCGGCCCAAATGACAAACCCGCCGAAAGGCGGGTCCGTCATTGAAACGACATACCGGGAGGTGCGATGCACGGCCCTCCCCGATGTGACGCCCTGTTATTACTCCACGTGCTCGCCGTGCAGCGAGACGTCGAGACCTTCGCGCTCTTCGTCTTCCGTGACACGCAACCCGATGATCACGTCGACGATCTTCAGCAGGACGAAGGTCAGCACGCCGCTGTAGACCAGCGTCGTCACCACACCCTTGATCTGCGTCAGCACGTTGCCGTCCAGGCCGCCGATGCTCGGTTGAACGAATACGCCGGTCAACACCGCACCGATGATACCGCCGATACCGTGCACGCCGAAAGCGTCCAGCGAATCGTCCCAGCCCATCTTGTTCTTGAGCCAGGTTGCACCCCAGAAGCAGACGACGCCAGCAACGATACCGATGATCAACGCGCCTGTCGGATTGACGAAGCCCGCCGCGGGGGTAATGGCAACCAGACCTGCCACCGCGCCCGAGGCCAGACCCAGGGCCGAGGGCTTGCCATGCGAAATCCACTCGGCGAAGATCCAGCCCAGCGCCGCGGCCGCCGTTGCGATCTGCGTCGTTGCCATCGCCATGCCGGCACGGCCGTCCGCTGCCACTGCCGAACCCGCGTTGAAGCCGAACCAGCCCACCCACAGCATGGCGGCACCAGCCAGCGTCAGCACCAGATTGTGCGGCGCCATGATTTCACGCTGATAACCAATCCGCTTGCCCAGGACCAGCGCGGCAACCAAACCAGCGATACCGGCGTTGATGTGAACAACCGTACCACCGGCGAAGTCCAGCACGCCTGAAGCCGCGAGCCAACCCGTCGGTTCCCAGACCATGTGTGCCAACGGCGCGTAGACGATGATCGACCACAGCACCGAGAACACCAGCATCGCCGAAAACTTCATCCGGTCAGCGAACGCACCGGTGATCAGGGCCGGCGTGATGATCGCGAACGTCATCTGGAACATCATGTAGACAGATTCGGGAATCGTCGGCGCCAAGTGGCTGACCGTTTCCGTGACCGTTGCACCGTCCGCCGACTTCGCGTACGTCATGCCGCTCAGGAACGCCCGCGAGAAGTTGCCGAGGAAGCCACTGCCCGGCGTGAACGCCAAGGTATAGCCCAGCACCATCCAGACGATCGTGACCGCGCAGCAGATCGCGAAGCTCTGCATCATCGTCGCCAGCACGTTCTTCTTGCGGACCATGCCGCCGTAGAACAGTGCCAGACCCGGAATCGTCATGAACAGCACGAGTGCCGTCGACGTCAACATCCAGGCCGTGTCACCGCTGGAGATCTTGGACGCATCCACGGAGAACGGCTCGGTCGGTGCCGCTGGCGCCGCCGCTGCCGGAGCAGAAGCACCCGACGCCGCTGCCGCTGCCGCCGTGCCGGAGCCCGCATCGGGCGCTGCCGACGGAGTGGAGGCCGGAGCCACCGATGATGCTGCCGCCGGCGTGGCCGACGCTGCGGATGCCGCATCCTGCGCTACCGCGGGAGCTACCACTGCCCCGAGCAGCGATCCCGCCATCAGAATGCCCAACAAGAATTTACGCATTTGCTATTCCCTCTTCTGTCTCACTCACAGCGCGTCAGCGCCCGTTTCCCCGGTCCGAATACGAATCACCTGCTCGATCGGCGTGACGAAGATCTTGCCGTCGCCGATCTTGCCCGTGCGCGCGGAGCGCTCGAGCGCTTCGATCGCCTGATCGACGAGATCGTCGGAAACCGCCGCCTCGATCTTCACCTTCGGCAGAAAGTCCACGACATACTCCGCACCGCGATACAGCTCGGTGTGCCCCTTTTGCCGTCCGAAACCCTTGACCTCCGTGACAGTAATCCCGGAGACGCCGAGCGCCGACAGCGATTCGCGCGCTTCGTCGAGCTTGAACGGCTTGATGATTGCTGTAATGAGTTTCATCGCATGCTCCAATTAATCGGCTCCTCGCTCAGTGAAAGACGATCCGCGATGCGCATGCGCCGTGAAGCGGACGCGCTACGGTGCTCTCACGGTCCCAATGTTGCCATCGGCACACCCCTGGTACCGAAGGTTTTCGGATTGCTTATCGCAGGACCAGTCCACCCCTAGGCAAGCCTTATGCCATGCCAAGAGTCGTCGACGTTCCCGGACGCCAAGGGAACAGAGACGCGGCGCGAACGGGCTGTAGTCCAGACGGTCAAACCCTTTTCATCCCTGACAAATCCTCGTTTGGTTCATGCTAGAGTGCATCCGTGACGGTATGGCGGCACGCCCATTTCAGCGGCTTTGACTGTGGTACGCACGTAAAATACCACGCTCTTTGTCCATTTTGGTGCGCACTTTGTTGGTGCTTTTCCGCCACACACCGCCTCCCGCACCAATAAAGTGCATACAAGGATAAATATGAAACCCGAAGCTTTTCTGAAAGATGCGCAAGAGAGGATTGCTGACCTGTTGCGGCAATCCCCGGCGAAAGATGTCGAGCGCAATGTAAAGGCAGTCCTTGCCCAAGGCTTCGCGAAACTTGACATTGTCACGCGCGAGGATTTCGACACGCAAGCGCAGGTATTGGCGCGGACGCGTCAGCGCCTGGAGGAGCTCGAGCACCGTGTCGCCAGCCTCGAGCAGCAGGCGAATACCGCGGGCACGCCGGGCAGCACATCCCGCTGACATGCGCGCGCGGCGACCTCTCCTTTAATGAATGATGTAACGAACACAAAAGGGGTCGCACGATGACGATAGCCGTGGTCCACAGCCGGACCCTGACCATTGGCATGGCATTGCCAGTCACCGTCGAGGTGCATTTGGCCAATGGCCTGCCCGGTTGCGCCATCGTCGGACTCCCGGATGCCGAGGTACGGGAGAGCCGCGAACGCGTGCGAGCCGCACTACATCACTGTGGTTTTACGTTTCCGCCGCGCCGCATCACGGTCAACCTGGCACCTGCCGACGTGCCGAAGGCCTCTGGCGGTTTTGATTTGCCAATTGCGCTGGGCATTCTCGTCGCCAGCGGCCAATTACCGGAAAGTGCACTGCGCAACGCGGTGTTCGTCGGCGAGTTGTCGCTGAACGGCGAACTGCGGGCCATACAGGGTGCGTTCGCGCTGAGTTGCAGCACGGTTGCCGCTACGCGGCAGGCAATGCCGACACCGGCATACGCACCCGCACAGGGCGGCGACGTCGCGCCAATAGCGCTTTACCTTCCCCTCGGCAATGCACGCGAAGCGGCTTACGTCCCAGGCAGCGTGGTCTACGGCGCGCTCGATCTCCCTGCCCTGTGTGCCCACCTGCGCGGCGAACGTGGCGCGCAAATCGCCCGCACAGTCGCGGGGACGTGCCACGACGGCCATGTCATCGACGATTGCTGCGGTGATGGCCGGGAAGAGGGCAAGAGCCGCGACGGCAATAACGGTAGCGGCACGGCGACACTTCATTGTCGTTCGAAAGCGACGTCCCCGGACACTTCGCCCGGTACCGATGGTCTGCCAGATCTGGCGGATGTCATTGGTCAAGCCGCGGCACGGCGCGCGCTCGAAGTCGCGGCGGCGGGAGGCCATCACATCCTGATGGTCGGTCCACCGGGCGCCGGTAAATCGATGCTAGCGGCGCGTCTGCCGGGTATCCTGCCGCCCATGTCCGACGCGGAAGCGCTTTCCTCGGCCTCCTTGCTCAGCAGCGCCGCGCGATTCGACCCTTTACGGTGGCGCCTGCGTCCGTTCCGCGCACCGCACCATTCCGCGAGCGCGGCCGCTCTTGTTGGCGGCGGCAATCCGCCGAGGCCCGGAGAGGTGTCACTGGCGCATAACGGCGTCTTGTTTCTTGACGAATTGACGGAGTTCGATCGGCGTACGCTGGATATGTTGCGGGAACCGCTCGAAACCGGTCATATAACAATCAGTCGTGCGGGCAAGCAAGCCCACTTTCCCGCCGCTTGCCAGTTGGTATCGGCGATGAACCCCTGCCCTTGCGGATATGCCGGCGACCCGTCGGGACGATGCCGCTGTAGCGAGGCGATCGTACAACGGTATCAGGCCCGCATCTCGGGCCCCTTGCTCGATCGGATCGATATGCGGCTGACACTGGCGGCATTGACGCCGATGGAATTGATGTCGGGGAATAGCGCGCCTCGGCACGCCGGAACGCGAACGAGCGCGGTGGAACGCCAGCGCCCGCGCGGTGAGTGCAGCGCGAACGTGCGGGCGCGGGTACAAGCAGCCCGGCATCGTCAGACGACACGGCAAGGTTGTGCCAACGCCATGCTCGACGCACGGCAGTTGGCGCAGCATTGCCGCCTCGACGACGCTTCGCGCGATCTCCTCGCGCGCGCCATGCAACGCTTTGGTTGGTCGGCCCGCGGGCACCATCGCGTACTCCGTCTGGCCCGCACGATCGCGGATCTTGACAATAGCGATCTGCCCACCACGCAACACGTCGCGGAAGCAATCCAATATCGAAAGGCGGAAGATTGAATACCAACTCAATGTATTGCGCTTGCTTTTATTACTTCGTTGTACATATTATAAGAAATGGCAAGAGTGATTCCAGCACTTCCCCGGGCGCGTCTTCAGGCTGAAGATGCCCACCCGAAGTCGCCTTTCCGCTTACATTGTCTGCCCATCGCAGCCAGGTGTCGATCGGTGTACGTTGTTTGGATGGATGATCGGCCTCAGGCCATAACACGAGAACCGGGCAAGGCATCTTGCGTCCCGCCTTAAGGTCACCCAGGTCGAGCGCGAGGTCTTCGTTCATCGCGGCGCGATAATCCTCGCAGATGGCATGTCGTACCAAGGGGTCACGAAACGCAGCGCGATAGGCGTCTAAGGCCGCTGGCTCGATGATGTCTCTGCCGTCGGTCATCCTGTCAAGCGCTTGGTCAATAAAGGCGTCGGGGGCGGCGGCAAGCAGGCGCTCAGGCAAGTCGGCTTCCTGGGCAAGGAAAAACCAATGGAAGGCGCGCGCTGCAGCGCGATAGTCCATGGCTGCCATCGCGTCCGCGGTGGGTAGCACAGCAAGTGATGCATAGGCCGATATCCTTGTCGGATGGTCGAGTGCAAGCCGATATCCGACGCGTGCGCCGCGGTCGTGGCCGACGACCGCAAAGCGCTCATGACCAAGGTGGGTCATGAGCGCGGCAAGCGCGTCGCCGGCACGTCGCTTGGTCCATCGTGGCGACATGTCACTGGGTCGACTGGAACCGTAGCCTGGCAGGTCCGGAACGACCACGGTATAGTGTTCGGCCAGTTCCGGAGCCACTTTCCGCCAGGCGATGTGGGTCTGGGGATAACCGTGAATCAGCAGCAACGGCGGACCATCGCCTCCCCTCGCGCCAGCGAAATGCACGCCACCTGCCTCGGCATCGATGCGTTGCCATGACGGGAAAAATGGTGGAGCGATGGCAGCGTTCGATTCAACCATGCGTGGCACTCCTGATAAGTTTACGGCGAGGAGAGTGCCGCGACACGATCGTTGCTCCTGGTGAAGCGGCCTGCTCAATAACGTCCGCGGTGTCATGAGGCATATCAATCATGACATCATGCCCACAGTCGAACGCGTATGTTCGCCAGTTTTCAGCACGGGCACGGTCGTAGAACTTCGTAAATGGGCCAGTCCATCCGGTTGCAAGCACATATGAGCGGTTGGTAACAGACTCATGACGCCCGGTCAGACGTAATCGCTCAGTCCAGCAAGCCAACGAACCGGAGGTCGTCCGCGAATTTACCCACGCCTGATCGTCAGGATTGACACCAAATACGGCGGCCGGAAGCGGCGGTACGGTGTGCCCCCCGTGCGATTGGGCCATGTCGACGTACGCGGCGGTGGCTGCCGGCGCGTCCATGTCGAAAAGAGACTTTCCATCCTCGCCGATGAAACCATCAAGGTAGACCAGCGACCGGACCTTTTCTGGGACGGCATCTGCGACAGCCGTGACGATACTTCCGCCATACGAGTGGCCTACGAGCACCACATCGGTCAGCCCCTCAAATTCAATGACGTTGAGAACGTCTCGTACATGGGTGGACGCATTGACCGCTGCAGACGCCAGATGCGAACGCTCGCCCAGGCCGGTCAGAGTCGGGGTAAAAACGTCGTAACCCTTACGACGCAGTATCCGGGCAACCCGGGCATAGCACCATCCGCCGTGCCATGCACCGTGAACCAAGAGGAACGCCGGAGGTGCAGAATGAGGTATCATTGTTTATTAGTGATCGCTAAAAAACATCAGTCTGAGGAGCTTGACGAACGGCGTCAAGTGTTTTTTAATGATCACTATGAAACAGACAAGCCCTGCGGAAAAGCCCGCCTCGTCCCGCAAAACCGGCAGGCCACGCGCCTTTGATGAAGACAAGGCCGTGGAAACAGCCATGCGGCTCTTCTGGCGCCATGGTTATGAAGGCGTAGGCATGAATGAACTGACCAAGGCAATTGGCGTGGCGCCACCCAGCCTGTACGGTGTATTCGGCAGCAAAGCGAACCTGTATCGACGAGCGCTCGATCGTTACTCGCAAGCGTTCAGTTTGATCGACCGTTCAGCCGTCCAGCAGGCGGACTCCCTGCCCGAGGCGGTGCGCCGATTGCTCGTCGCCGCTGTCGACACGGTCACTTCCGTAGAGGGGGAACGTAGCTGCATGGTGTCGAGCGGCATGCTATGCACACACCCCGATCACCACGAACTGGCCAGCGAACTGGCCCAGCGCCGCGACCGCATCCGCCAGGACATCGCGTCAGTGCTTGCGCCTTGGGTCGAAGGTTCTCAACTGGCCGCCACCGCACGACACCTGGCGGCGGTATTGCAGGGTTTTTCAATTCAAGCGCGCGACGGTGTGTCGCGCGAAGCGCTACTGGAAACCGCGGAACATATCGCTCATTCGTTTGCCTTGAAGCGCCCTGGATTTCGAGGAGATATGTGATCTTGAGAGAGATGGGCTCACGATCACCGGGAACGGCTCAAGGCGCTGGATCGAGAAGTCCCGGCGCTGCTGCGCGCCAACGAGACGAGGTGCGCATCGCCGATGGCGGGCGCATCCAGAACGCGAACGGGGGCGTGTATAACGCCGACGAGATCTCTGGAAGCGGATGCACTGCTAAGTGCTCGCATCGTATGGTGTCCGCCGAGACAGCCTTCCGCGTTACGCGCTGACGCTGCCTTTCTCAATCCCGAACCGTAACGCCCCGCAGTTTCCGAAGCGCTTCCACGGATTTCCGGTATTGCCCTGTCGTCACGCGCGAGAACGTGATACGGATCTGATCAAGGTTATCGTCTTCTTCATGACGTTCGACAACGAATTGCCGCACCCGGCCCGCCTCGGGCCCCAGCACATCGTGCAGCACATGCAGCGTCAACACACCTCGCTCCGCATCGAGGACGATCTGGTGTGATTGCCGGTTGGCGCGATATCGTTCCTCCAGCGGCTTGATCCCTGCCAGAATCAGCAGGATGATCAGGGTCGCCGCGGTCGCGGGAATGTACATGCCGCCCCCCATCGCAAGACCGACACCGGCGACTGCCCAGACACTTGCCGCCGTGGTCAAACCCCGAACCACTTCGTTGCGCAGAATAATCGAACCCGCACCGAGAAAACCAATCCCTGAAACCACTTGCGCGGCAATCCGAGACGGGTCTAGGACCACATGATCAGCCTGCATGATGTTCGAGAATCCGTAGGCAGATACGAGAATCATCAAGCAACTGCCGACACTGACCAGCATATGCGTGCGCAGGCCAGCAGCCCACGACAGCCTTTCCCGCTCGAACCCGATCGCGCCACCAAGTATGGCCGCTCCGGTCAGCCGTCCGATCATTTCCCAATTCGACAACAACATTACGGGTTCCTTCGCTTGATTGCGTCCCGGCAACGAAGAACACGCTGCTTCGCCGTACGTCGTACGTACACCGGTAAAAAATCCATTGTAGCGATCCCCTTCACGGACCGCAGCACGACCGCGAGTCTATGTCCACATCCACATCATCGTTACCCACGCCATCGTCTCCGCCATGACGCCGCACCGGCACCCGTGTACGCCCCCGCCCGGCGATACGGGCATCGCCGCGTCGTGTCCGCGCCCCTGTGCGCTCAAACAGCTCTTGTCGTTCCGCGCGGCTTTCTGGAAAATGGCGCGACAATTAATTTGATGTGTGCGCAACGATATCAAAGAACGCCAATCGCTCTACCGGCGGCTTTCCTCGAACACGCGGCACACGCGAAACATGCGGCTGAGAAGGAGCGACATGACGGCGCGAGGAATGGAACGAGAAGCGTATGCGAGACTGGCAGATCGGGCGCAGGCACCCATGGCACCGATGACACACAAAGCACGGATCGCCCGCGCATGCGCCTCGGTGCATGCGCTATTCGGCGGATATGTCCGCCACGCACCGCTTGTCCTCGGTCTGTCTTTAGGCCTTGGCATGGGAGGTTGCGCGCTCATCGCGCAGTGGAAGGCGTCATCGACGGCCGCCCCCCTTTCCGGACCCGATCAGCCCCGCTCGTCGGGGACCGTCAGCATGACGGTTCCCGCCAACGCCGCATCGCGCCCGGCCACCCCGACGTCCACCGTGGTAGACACGCGCCCCGTGCCGTCAGACCTGCGCGTCATCACGGTCGGATCCGACCGCCGCGTTGCAAGCGTCGCGGCCGGCACGGCGGTAGACAATGAAGCCGCACAGAATCCAGCCTCGCCGAACGATCAATCCGTCAACAATACCGCCGCGACACCGGCACCGCGCGTCAGGACAATCGATCCCGATACGCTGCGCCTGGCATTGGCGCTTGCCACGGGCCCGACGAAGGTACGGGCGTTGCAACCTGGCACCGATGGCGACAGCCGGCCCGGTACCGTGTCCGCCAATGACGCGAACGGCTGGCAGTTGCAGGCGGTCATCGCGTTGACGCGCCCGGAAGCGGCAACGCGATTGGCCCGGAACGAAGCAGGCTGGCTGCGCAGTTGGCAATTACTGCCGCTACACGGTTGCCCCGCCCCGGATCAACTGTACGTTCATGCCGATATCACCGCTGCCGCCACGGATAGCGCGCGTCACGCAGCCGATGCCATGGCGCCCGGCTGCGGCGTTCCCGTGCATCGGCAAAACGACCTGGGTCGACCCGATCCCCTTTTCGACAGCATGGGCAGTCGCGCCTGCCTGATCGACGCCACGGCGCTGCGGCGCGATGTGCGTTCCGGCCCCGGTGCCCGGCTGATTCAGGGCAAGACGACCGCGGAGGGAGTGGTGGCATTCGCACTAAACGACGAAGGACCCTTGTTGCGAGCATCGCCTTACTTGACGGCGCGTCGCGGCACGCTGGCAATGCGTCAGGTATTGGGGGCGCTGACCCAGCAACGTTTCGGCGTAACGGTACCCTGGACATATGCGAGCACGCAAAGCCGCGTGTATTGGATCTCGGGAGATGGCTCCATGTTCGATGCGGTGACATCGATGCTCGACGGCGCCACCACTGCGCCCCGAGCGATCAGACACGCGGGACAGCCCGCACAATGGCTGTTCTCCCTTTGGCGCGATCCAGCGGACCAGCACTATTATGTGCGGGTCAACGCCGTCGACACGCCGACGCCTGTGATGAAGGGACGCTCAGGCAATCGGGGCGCGCTACCAACATCAACGGCATTTACACTGGCGAACAGCAGCGCATTGCGGTTGCGCGATTGCGACGCTTCAGACGCGAACGGCGCGTGCGGGTTGGAAGACTTCCAGCGCACCATCAGCAAGCGCCTGGCAACCGATTGCACGCGGCTTGCGCCATAAAGAAGCCCGGCAAATCGCCAACATCGCGCGCCGCGGCAGCGGTGAGACGGTGACCAGCGGGCGGGCCGCGATGTGCCGACCACGCTATATTATTGCTTTGGCAATATTTCCAGGCGCCATCGCGGTCACGTTTTGATATTTTTCTTGCCGGCCCTGAACGGCGTATGGGAAAAGTAAGCTCGTTATTTCAAGGGACTGACGGGAAAGTCAAAATGACTGCCTTGTCAAGACTTGACTTATACACAAAACCGCGTCGTAGGCATGCGCTTACACAATCGGTCTTCGCGTATCGCATTACGTAATATATTTTTAATAAGTTATTGATTTTTATAAAAATAATTACCAAACAAATTTGACACGCATCGACTATTGACAAGCCCCTTCAACTTTGCGTCAAGTGAAAAAAAGTTGTGAACAAGGTTATCCACAGGCTGTCCGATGGTATTGGGTCCGCGCCCATCCAGCGCGACGCGTCGCTCAGAAAGGCTTGAAAGCATTAAAGAATCGCTGTTGATCCTGATCGGATGGTAAATGCTCGCCGACGATGACCACCTCATAGACCCGATCGCCGCGGGAGACGAACTGCGCCCGCACCACGCGCGACTGGCGGGTGCCAGGCACGGTGTCTGTCGACTGCCATGACTCGCCGGACAATACCGTCCCATCCGCAGCCGTCATCGAAACAGGCGCCGGAGCGACGGCGTGCGCCACGTTGCGCGCCATGCCATCGAGCAACGCACGCTGCGCAAGCCGGCGCATGGCGTCGCTGTCTTCCGGCAAGATCATCGCCCCTACGGCGTAGGTCACCCCATCCTTATTGGTAGCGGTCTGCGTGCGCATGCCAACCTGATGCGTCTCGTCCAGCACGATCTTGTCAATTTCCATCTGCGGCGCATCGGGGAAATCAGCGCTGTATTTCCCCGTGGCGTCGGTTGCGCTGCGCCAGCGTGTCTTATCGCTGCACCCGCCCAGCGCAAACACGCCACAGACGACACCACCCACGATACAGAGAGAAACCACGCCGCGACGGGTCCATTCGGCACTGGCTGTCGCACCGGAAGCAAAGCGAAAGATCATAATCAATACAATTTAAGAAACCGGTGTATTATCGCCGCAGTTCCCCATTCGCGTTTTTTCGCGCGGTCATAGAGGCTGACGTCATGCGTCCAACATCGTCCACGGCCACGAGTCGCAAGGGCATCTACGGCATTGCCGCCGCCATCATCGTCGCAGCGCTCACGTTGTCGGGATGGTTCGCGTTTACGTCGACAAAACATGTTCCAGATGCCACGTTCACGTTGCTCTCGGGTCAGAAAGTCTCTACCGGCGAATTGAAAGGCAAGGTGTACCTGGTCAATTTCTGGGCAACCAGCTGCGAAACCTGCATGCAGGAAATGCCGCAGATGATCAGCACCTACAACCAGTTCAAGAACGATGGCCTGGAGTTCGTTGCCGTGGCGATGAATTACGACAATCGATCGTATGTGGAAAACTACACGAAGAGCCGCAACCTGCCGTTCCAAGTCGCTTTCGATAACACCGGCGACGCATCGAAGGAATTCGGCAATGTGCAACTCACCCCCACCACCTTCCTGGTGGACCGCGATGGCAAGATCCTGAAGCGGTACGTTGGCGAGCCCTCTTTCGCGGAATTGCACCAACTGATCACCAAAGCCTTGTCGGCACAAGCATAAAACATGGTATGTCGCCGGCACCGCGTAGTGCGACCGCCCACTGCGCACATGCCCACCGTATAAGAAAAACGTCCGCTTTCCCGCCCCGGATCTCTCGGACGACGGAAAGCGGGCGTTTTCCATCGACTTATTCCTGCGCGATATTCGCGGCGGCGACTGCCGTCATATTGATGATGCGACGGACCGTGGCGGCGGGTGTGAGGATATGCGCCTGATGCGTGGCGCCCAGCAGGAACGGGCCCACGGTGATGCCTTCCCCGCCGGTCATCTTCAGCAGGTTGTACGCGATATTGGCCGCCTCGACATTCGGCATCAGCAGCAGATTGGCTTCGCCCTCCAGCGCCGACGCCGGGAACGCCGCCTTGCGGATACTTTGCGACAGTGCCGCGTCGCCATGCATTTCGCCTTCCACTTGCAGACCAGGTTCCCGTGCGGCAATGAGCTCGCGGGCTTTCGCCATCCGCTTTGCCGATGCACTGGGGACGCTACCGAAGTTCGAATTCGATAACAAGGCGACCTTCGGCTGAATACCAAAACGCGCGATCTGCCGGGCAGCCAGGACCGCCATATCCGCCAGTTGCTCGGAGGTGGGCACTTCGTTCACGTAGGTATCACAAATGAACAGGTTCCGGCCCGGCAACATCAGCAGGTTCATCGCCGCAAAGTTCTTCGCTTCGTCGGCACGACCCAATACCTGATCGATGTACTTCAGGTGGTCGTGATAGCCGCCGATCAAGCCGCAGATCATGCCGTCGGCTTCGCCAAGGCGCACGAGAATCGCTGCGATCAGACTGTTGAATTTGCGCAGCGACGCCTTCGCGACCTCCGGCGTCACCCCTTCGCGCGCACCAATCTCATGATATGCCTGCCAGCACTGGTGGAAGCGAGGATCGTCTTCAGGATCCACCAGATCGAAATGCTCACCGGCCAGCAGTTTCGAGCCGATTTTCTTCAAGCGCATTTCGACAACGGCAGGACGACCAATAAGGATCGGTTTCGCAATGCCTTCAGCCAGGACATATTGCGCGGCCCGCAATACGCGCTCATCCTCCCCTTCGGCAAAGACGATGCGCGCCTGGTTCGCCTTGGCCGCGACGAAAACAGGACGCATGACCATGCCCGTGTGATAGACCGTGGAAGCCAGCTTGTCGCGGTAGGCGTCCAGGCTATCGAGCGGCAAGGTTGCCACGCCGGAATCCATCGCTGCCTGTGCCACCGCCGGCGCGATCTTGATGATCAGACGAGGGTCGAATGGCTTGGGAATCAAGTAGTCCGGACCGAATTCGAGCGTATGGCCCTCATACGCCTTTGCTACTTCGTCGCCCTGGTCGGCTTCCTGGGCCAGTTCGGCGATGGCATGCACCGCCGCGAGCTTCATCTCCTCGGTGATCGACGTGGCGCCGACATCCAATGCTCCACGGAAAATAAACGGGAAGCACAGTACATTGTTGACCTGGTTCGGATAATCCGACCGACCCGTGGCGATGATTGCGTCCGGGCGCACGGCACGCGCCGCTTCCGGACGGATCTCCGGTTCAGGGTTGGCCAGTGCCAGGATCAGTGGCTGCGTCCCCATGTCCTTGACCATCTCCGGCTTCAACAAACCGGCAGCCGAGCAACCCAGGAAGATATCCGCGCCGCGCGTGGCATCGGCAAGTGTCCGGGCATTCGTCTCCACCGCATAGACAGCCTTCGACGGATCGAGATTATCGCGCCCGGTATGCACAACGCCCTTGGAGTCCACCATCAGGATGTTCGACTTTTTCACGCCGAGGTGCACTAACAAGTCAAGGCAGGCGATGGCCGCCGCGCCAGCGCCGGAGCAAACAAGGCGCACATCGCCGATCTGTTTGCCGACGACTTTCAATCCGTTCAGAATCGCAGCGGCGGCGATGATCGCGGTGCCATGTTGGTCATCGTGGAAGACCGGGATCTTCATTCGCTCGCGCAGCTTCTTTTCGATATAGAAACACTCGGGCGCCTTGATGTCCTCAAGATTGATGCCGCCTAGCGTTGGTTCGAGCATCGCTATAGCATCCACCAGCTTGTCGGGGTCCGTCTCGGCCAACTCGATATCGAAGACATCGATATCGGCGAATTTCTTGAAAAGACAGCCCTTCCCTTCCATCACCGGCTTTGACGCAAGCGGGCCAATATTGCCCAGGCCCAGTACCGCGGTCCCGTTGCTGATCACACCCACCAGGTTGCTGCGCGACGTGTATTTATTGGCATTCAGCGGGTCCGCATGAATCTCCATGCAAGCGGCCGCCACACCAGGGGAATACGCCAACGATAGATCAAGGCCATTGGACAATGGCTTCGTTGGCGTAACAGAGATTTTCCCAGGACGCGGAAACTGGTGATAAGCCAGCGCGTTCTTTTTCAGTTCTTCATCCATCTGCATCTCCCCTGGTTACCTGAATCAAAAGCAACAACGCGGTGTCACGGATACCAGCACGCCGATCATCCATAACACCGCGCAATAATATCTTTACGATGGCCACGCTAGGCCAGTATAAGCGGCGCCCAGTGTACACCTTTGCCAGCACAAACCGCCAGCGGGGCACATATGGAGAGAGGGCGGCACGAGTTGCGTCGCTTGGCGGAAAGCGTGCGACGGGCACCCTGAATATATTGAGAAGCAAAACGGAACAAACCAATTGCTCGCGTTCTACCTCTTATTTAAAGGGCCGAAACATTATGTGGCGCAAGGCGTGAGGTGTGCCATTCATGCATGGATCCGTGCAAATGGCGCGGGGCGTTACGAAGAAATGACACGAAGGGTCCGACGCGAGAACTGCCGGCAATGCAAAAAGGAAAGAGCGCGACGATCTCGCCGGGGACGCTGTACGAGGGCACAAATGGTCCCGGCCTTGCATCGCTACACGCTCAGGGCGCGACAGAACGTCACATGCAAACTGCCTTGCATCATGCGACAAAGCACGCAACCAGCGCGGAAATGCCTTCCTGGCAGGATGTTGCGACGCAATAAAGCGGTGTCATGATGCTGCGATGCAATACGCTTTATTTCGGACCGAAGTTGTATCCGATGGACGTCATCACAATCGTATTTGTTTTCTTGACGCCTGAGACTGGATGATTTTGATAGCTGTTTGAAACCGTGATCTTCCAGTTCAAGTGATCGGTGATTTGGGTAGTCAGGCCAGCGTCGAGCTGCGTACGAACGTTGCCGATGTAGCCAAGGTTGGGATACACCGCGATGCGCTCGTTGAACGTCGTATTGGGGCCGATTTTCTGCACCCAGTTCTCACCCATCAATAGTTCAGGGTAATTGCGTGAACTGCTGTGGTACTGCTCATAGTTGTACGACACACCACTATAGACATCGAACACGGTGGGATTCGTCTTCACGACGTGATAACCAAAACCGCCGCCTACTGAAGACTGAAAGTTCAAATCCTGCAATTCATTACGTTGCGCCTGAAACACCCCTAGCGCATATACCTTCGGCGTCAGGTCGTGATCGTATTCGGCATCGAACTTGATCAAATTATTTGATGTGGACTTTGTACCGTCGCTGTCTTTCGTCCAGCCGTAGAGGCCAGTCAAGGATCCCACGAACTTGTCGGTCGTATTGGCCCACTGTGCGTTGGCCGCGGCGTTGACGGCCATGGAACTGGTGTCACCCGACGCGGCGCTCAGCCCCGCGTTGAACGATCCTCGCCATTGCCCGTCTGTCTTGACGGCCGCGCTACTCTCAAGAGCAACGGGATCTGCCCAGACAGGCGCGCTGGCGAACATCATGAAAAGCGGCAGAACAGGGAAGTTTTTCAATTTCATGTTGTCAGAGAGGCGGATGAGGGAAGCGAGACCCGATTCGTGAACCGGACACATCTACAGCCTGGATTTCCAGTGCAAAAACGGAAAGCGCGACCGCATACGCGCCCCCGCCATTTGCACCGGCTGCTCTCTGATCATAGAACAGACAAACAATTCGCGCGTGCGAGCAACCAAAATGCTTTTGACATGAACGACGCTTGCCGCATGTCACTTTTCTTCGTGAAACACGAATGGACGAACGGATCTTTCATGACCTTTCATCACGCCGACGCGCCGCCGCAGCGCGACGGGCTCCGACATATCAACCGCCAAACACATAGCCAATGCTGGCCATTAACATCGAATTCATCTTGTTATTATTGGCACGCGGATGGCTGCGATAGATATTCAGAAAGGACATTTTTACCTGCAATCGATCCGATATCGCAGTACTCAATGCCAGTTCCAACTGCGTGCGGACGCGACCGAACGGCCCCACACTGGGATAAACAACAAAGCGTTGTTCAAATCGTGACCGCTCGGAAAACTGATACGTAAAGCGTTCACCCACCATCAATTCCGGTGCCTTGATCGTAACACCGGGCTGGGTATCCGACGCTGCGTAGCGCTCCGTGGTATAGCCGATACCGCCAAACACGTCGAACGTTTTGCTTACATCCTTGAAAACATGATAGCCCGCGCCAACACCGAAAGTCGTCCGCATCGACAGTCCGCGTAATGGTGCGCGTTCGAGTTCGACATATCCGAGGCCGTACACCCGATCGCTAATGTTTCGATCGTACTGCAGCAGGCCGCGTTGATAATTCGCGGTCTGCGCGGACACACCATTCGCGGTACGTGTCAGGCCCCTTACCGCCATGCCGGTTAAAGTAATCGTGTCGATGCCGGTTGAACGCTGCGCATCCGCATCGAGATTGACGGCGAAAGAGCGTACGTCGCCATTGACCCCGGTGAAACCACCATTTATCGACCCGCGCCACCGGGAATCCATCTTGGTCTTCAAGCCGTAGGGCGAGACCACGGTCACCGTGCCACCGGGGTCCACAAGATCGGCTCGCGCTTCGCGGCCGCTGAGTGCCGCGCATGATAAGGCAAGCACAATGACGGCAAAGGCCAATCTTTTACCGGTCCCCTTGCCGACGGCTCCCGCATCGTCGTGGGCGGCTACACTTGCACGGGCACGGTGGACAAACATCGTATGCGTCCCGGGGTCAGGCATACCGCGATACACGGGCAAGGTTGCAACGAATCGGGAGGGAAAAGCAATCATCATGTCACTCCGGTAAATAGTCTCCGTAGTGTCGATGTCGACTTGTTTGGCCGCCCATTGATCCGCGAATATGCAAACCACCAAAGCGAAGGCATACAAATACAGCAAGACTTCGGTCTCAGCACCTTTATGATCATTGCCGGTTACAATGAGGCTGGAATGTTGCTCCTGCCGATCAAAAAGCGATATTTGCCCTGGCACGTGGTCCAACTGATGTAAAATGTGGCCCCAATTCCGTTGCCGGGCGCGCATCTCGCGCCCGCGCCCCTGGCGCGCGTCCCGACCGGGACGCGATCGCCCGATGTGGTCTGCGACTGATGCCGCCTCACGGCGCGCCGGTGCGCAGCCTGCCGCAGCGACGTCAGTACGCACCAGGGCGCCGCGCATCCCATTGGATTTCCACCGAACGCCATCGACATGAATAGCGCCGACCGCCAAACAATCGCCGAAACCACCGCCAAGATCCTGCTGGAAGTCCAGGCGGTCCATTTCAACGCCGAAACGCCGTTCAAGCTGACCTCCGGTTGGGCAAGCCCGGTCTACATCGACTGCCGCAAGCTGATCTCGTTCCCACGCGCACGCCGTGCACTGATGCAAATGGCGAAGGACGTCATCCTGAGCGATATCGGGTTCGAGCAACTGGATTCCGTTGCCGGCGGTGAAACGGCCGGTATCCCCTTCTCCGCATGGATCGCGGATCAGCTCGACCTGCCGATGCAGTACGTGCGCAAGAAGCCGAAAGGCTTCGGTCGTAATGCACAGATCGAGGGATACCTGAAAGAAGGATCGCGTGTGCTGCTGGTCGAGGACCTGACGACCGATGGCAAGAGCAAGATCAATTTCTGCGAAGCCCTGCGCACCGCGGGCGCCGAGGTAAAGCACACTTTCGTGCTATTCCACTACGGTATCTTCGAACAGAGCAAGACGGCGCTGGCCGATATCGGGGTGCAGTTGCACGCGTTGGCGACCTGGCACGATGTGCTCGCCGTGGCGCGCAAGCAATCGTACTTCGACCAGAACACGCTGGATGAAGTGGAAGCCTTCCTGAAAGACCCGGCAGGCTGGTCAGCGCGCAACGGCGGCTCAAACGGCGTATCTGCCTGACAGGCTGTTGATAGCGACAGCGGGCGCGCGCAATTCCGGTTGCGCCCGATGCGCGCGTTGTGCTTTCAACGTCATTGTCCGCAGGCCGATGTGACGGACTGCCGATGCACGATAAGGTCAATCGTCGACGCCACCGTCATGCCACTGCCACGCAGTGGAAGCGACACCGGGTATCGACAGCAGACCGTTCGCGGCAGCGTATTGATATAACTCGGCATTGCTGCTGATACCGGCCTTGTGCATCGCGCTCATCTTCTGCGTACTGACCGTCTTGACACTGCGGTTCAAGGCCTGCGCGATGTGCTTTACCGGATCGCCATTAACGAAACGACGAATCACCTCGGCTTCCCGTGGGCTCCAGATCGCCGGTCGCGTCGTCTCGCTCTCCGGATAGCCCGCCTGCACCAACGCCGCCGTTATAGACGGCCCGCGGAATGTCCCGCCTTTCTGCACCATTTGAATCGCCGTGGGCACCAGGGCGAGATCGTCCATCTTGCTGAGGATGCCTTGCACGTTGAGCAACTGCAGGTTGCGTAACACACAAGCATGCAGGCACATCGTATGGACGATCAACTTGATGCGCGGATAATGCCGACGTAGATAACCGATCATCGTCAGTCCATCGCCATGAGGCCCCTCCCCCATGGCAAGATCGCAGATCAGTACATCGCACGGCGTACCGGCCAAGGCGTCGAACAGATCGACCGACCGCGAGTAGGCGCCGGTCACCACGACGTCGAACGGCGGCCGGTCGCGACGGGGTGAAGCGTATTTGACGGCGCCGCGCGCGCCTGTCCGCGCGGCAGTCTTGAGGCCGTCACGCATGCACGCTTGTGTGTATCCCCGATACGCCGCGATCGCTTCAAAGCCGCCACGCACGGCGAATAACGCACGCACCTCGCCAGCATCCTCATCGTCATCGATATCGCCATGATCGACCCGCGGCAATGCGGATCGCCGTGGCGCGCGCGCTGAGGGCATTGACGTGAAACCGTTCGTCGCGGGATGCCAGGCGGCGGGCGCCAACGGCCCCGCTGATGATGCCAGCGCCGGTGACGCGGACACGGACTGCTGCAATGACGAAACGGGCGGCGACGGCGGCCCATCTGCAGCCATTCCCCCCCGGTTGACGTCGACCACGATGCGGTCGGACATGCCATTCGGCGCGTCGATCGCATTGGGCACGATCCCGCGCGCCGCGCCGGCATCGCGCGGCTTTGCGCGCTCCTTGACACCCTGTGTCGCGCACGAGCGCGTCCCGTTGGCGACCTGGCCGGTGGGCGTACGCCCCTGCGCCTCGGATCGATACAGCCACTCCAACGCGAATGGCACGTCCAATATCATCGCCATGCCACATAGCGTGACATGGTGATCGTCCGCCAGCATCACCCGGATGGCGCACGCGCCTGCGTCCTCCCTTCCACTCATCGTTGCTCTCTCCTATCGCATTACACACGGTGCAACACACGCTTGAATGACATCGATGACGCAACGCCGTGGCATGTCCGACGGCACCGGTCCCTGCCCGAGGGATACCGACCGATCGGGCCTGGGGCGTGATAGACTCGATTATCGTTGTCAGCTCAATCGCATGCATATCTCATGAGGCCGCTTGCTCTCCGTTCAGGCGTCGATTGGATCGACGCGCCGGCCCCGC
This sequence comes from Robbsia andropogonis, assembly GCF_000970345.1. GTDB lineage: Bacteria > Pseudomonadota > Gammaproteobacteria > Burkholderiales > Burkholderiaceae > Robbsia > Robbsia andropogonis. The sequence goes on from NZ_LAQU01000001.1 coordinate 299,377, forward strand.
AAGCGTGGGACGCCGCCATCCTCGATGGCCTCGTTGGCATCCCCTTTTCGCGCCGGACCGGCACGGGTGCGAGGCGGTTCGAGGTATCCCCTCTTCGGCGTCGACTTGTCCGATTGATCGTGGGCGCGGTTTTGGTCTGCCGCATGACGCTGCCATCCGCCTACGCCGCACCGCCTTTCTCCATCAGCAGTCCGGATTTTGTACCGGGCATGCCGCTGGACGTAGCGCAGATCGGTCTCGACTGCGGAGGGAAGAACCGATCACCCGCCGTGCAATGGCGCGATGCCCCCGAGGGCACGACCTCCTTCGCCATTACGTTCTTCGATCGCGATTCCCCTGGGCATGGCTGGTGGTTTTGGGCCGTCGCGGGTATCCCCGCCAGCATCAGTCAACTGCCCGCCAATGCGGCGGCGTCTGGTGCCCTCGCCGCGCTCGGGGCGGTACAAGCGCGCAACGACGCAAGCGAAGGGGGATACACCGGCCCCTGCATGACGAACCGCCCCAGCGGCGAACTCCCGCAAAAGCCAGTCGACCACCCCCTTTGGGCCACCGCGCCGTACGCCGAAACGCACCGATACATATTGACCGTCTACGCCATGAAAGGGCCGATTGGTCATGTTGCACAAGGCTTGCCGGCGCCGTTCTTCGAGCATGAAATCGCGAATGACGCGATTGCGCAAGCCAGTATCGAAGTGCGCGCCGTGCCGCCGGTCTTCTCGGAACCCTGAAGGAAGCCGCGCGATGTAGTCTGGCCGTGGCTTTCAGGCGGCACGGCCCGTCACGACAATGTCCTGCCGTCGTTGGCGGCTTTTGCAGAAAACCGGACAAATGCCTCACGGTTGGCTTTAAAATACAAGGGTGCGCGTTGCGACGAGCGATGCGCGCCGATGCGCCGTGTGTGGCGTTCCCATGACGTGATAGAGGAAGCGCAATGAGCTTCAAAGTGTTTGTCGACGGGCAGGAAGGCACGACCGGCCTGCGGATTTTCGAATACCTGAGCGCGCGCGCCGATATCGAGATCCTCCGTATCGATGAAGACCGACGCAAAGACCCGGAAGCACGTCGTACGTTGATCGACGCATCCGATGTCACCTTCCTGTGCCTGCCCGACGTCGCGTCGCGGCAGTCGGTCGAATTGGTGACGAATCCGCATACGTGCATCATCGATGCCAGTACCGCATTTCGTACCGATCCGAACTGGGCATACGGCCTGCCGGAACTAGGCGCTGCCTACCGTGACGCCATCCGCGGGAAAAAGCGCATCGCAGTGCCAGGGTGCCATGCGTCCGCCTTCGTCCTGAGCGTGCATCCGCTGGTCAAGGCGGGGATCGTGCCGGCATCCTATCCGGTGTCCGCCTATTCGTTGACCGGCTATAGCGGCGGTGGCAAGAAGATGATCGCTGATTACCAGTCGATTCCGCTCTCCCCCGCATTGGAAGGTCCGCGTCCGTACGCGTTGGAATTGAAACACAAGCACTTGCCGGAAATGAAGGCGCATGGTGGGCTGGACGCGGCGCCGATCTTCACGCCGATCGTCGGCAACTTCCTCAAGGGTCTGGCGGTCACGACTTATTGGCATCCGCGCCAGTTCGCCCGAAAAGCCGACGTGGCCGATATCCACGCCTGCATGCGCGCGCATTACGCCGACGAACACTTCATCAACGTCCGTCCGATCGGCGCGGCCGATAATCTCGATGGCGGCTTCTTCGACGTGCAAGCGTGCAACGACACCAACCGCGTCGATCTGTTCACCTTCGGCGATGAAGACCGCATCGTCACGATTGCGCGGCTCGATAACCTCGGCAAGGGGGCCGCCGGCGCCGCCATCCAATGCATGAACCTGCACCTGGGTTGTGCCGAGAATCAGGGTCTGGCGCGGGATTGATCCGTCGCGCGGCATAACCAACGAGCGTCTTCGGACGCTTATTTTTTTACTTCCCGCTAACAGCGCCGATTTTTTCCGCCATCCTCCCGAAACCTTGACCTGTCGAGTGTTACCTATTTGACTCATCAGGGATAATACCGAATCGAAAAAGCACGATCGTTCGTCGTATTATCACTTGCAGCCACATCTAATAAACGGGCACCCCCGCCTGAGGCTCAAGGTACAAGGAGACAGCAATGACAATCCGCCAAGCGTGCGCGTTCACCGCGCTCACCGCCTGTGCATGCGGTATCAGCACCGCGGCAATGGCGCAATCCGCCGGCAGCTTTACGGTCAATGCCGGTTGGTTTCATCTGGCGCCTCAGGATTCAAGCAAGCCGTTGACGGTCAGCGCGCGGGGCACGTCCACGACGGTCGCCAATACCGGCGCGAGTGTCAGCAATGCGAACACGGCCGGCCTCACGCTGAACTATTTCGTCACCGATCACATTTCGGTCGAAGGCGTGTTCGGTTATCCGCCGAAAATGAAGCTGAATGGTCAGGGCAGATTGTCTTCGCTAGGAGAACTGGGCACGGCGAACGAGTGGAGCCCGACCTTGCTTGTGAAATACAACTTCTTCAAGCCCGAGGCGAAATTCCGTCCCTACCTGGGTGCGGGTGTGTCATACGTCTGGTACTCGAACGTCAAATTGTCGGGCCAGATGGCCAACGGTGCATTCCTTGCCGCGCAGAGTCCCTTGCTGGTCGGGAAGACCAGTGCGGACCTGAGCAGCTCATTCGCACCCGTGATCAATGCCGGTGCGTCATATAAGTTCGACAAGCATTGGTCCATCGGTGCATCGGTCTCCTACATGTGGCTGAACACGGACGCCACGCTGACGACGCAGTCAGCAGTGGGCACGGTGACCAGCAAGACCCGATTGCGCGTGAACCCGCTTGTGACCTTCGTGTCCGTGGGCTATACGTTCTAACACCGGCAAAAAAGCGGCGACCGCGGAAACCCCGTCGCGTCGCCGCGAGAACAGTTTTGTGGCGCGGATCGCATCGATGGCGCGATTCGGACAGGCGCGCCGTCCGGGATAGGGGCACAATACAGGTTTGAGCGCGCGACGGCTTCGGCCCCGCGCTCAAGCCGCTCCCCTGCCGACACCTTGACCATGCCCGCACAGCCCACGCCTTCCTTGATCATCCAATTTCCCCAGCATCGTCTTAATGACATGGCCGGCGATCCGTATTGGATCGATGTCACACGCGACGAAGCGCGTCAGTGGGTAGAACGCCTTGAGATGCGGCTCGCAGCCATGCCGGATTTCACCGATACCGCACCGATCGAAGTCACGCTGCGCTAAGTATCGCGCGGACCGCCGAGTTGCCACTGGCAGCGTGGCATTGCGCTTGCAGCGCCACTATATGCCCCACGCGCCTCTCTCATCTTTTTCACCAGCCTGCCCGGTCCCACCCATGCCTCAGTCCGCAACGCCTTCCGCGCTGCGTTTCCAGCAAGCGTTGTTCGCGATGATCGGTATCGCTCTCGTCAACATGCTGGTTGCGCTCGATCAGACTGTCGTCAGTACCGCTTTACCATCCATCATCTCCGAGCTGAAAGGCTTCGAGTATTACGCCTGGATCGCCAATGCCTACTTGCTGGCATCGATCGCGACGGTGCCGATCTTTGGGCGTATCGGTGATTTCTTCGGTCGCAAGCCGTTTGTCGTCGCGGCGGTGATTGTCTTCACCGTCGCTTCCATCCTGTGCGGTCTGGCGACGAACATGCTGTTCCTGGTACTGGCGCGCGCCCTGCAGGGGATTGGCGGCGGCATGATGGTGGCCACGGCATTCGCGTCGATCCCCGATCTGTTTCCCGATGCGCGTGCCCGCGTGCGGTGGCAGGTCGTGATGGCCGCCGCGTACGGCATCGGTACGGCGGCCGGCCCGTCGTTGGGTGGGTTTCTGACCGAACAATATGGCTGGCGATCGACGTTCCTGATCAATTTGCCCGTGGGCGCCGCAAGCCTGTTCTGCATCATGCGCTTCCTCCCGAGGGTGCGGCACGTGCATACCGGACAAGTCAAGCTGGATATCGGCGGCGCGGTGCTGATCACCGTCGCGCTGGGGGCGCTGCAAATGTCCGTGGAGGCCATCCCTCGGGAAGGTTTGACGACCTACAACCTTTGGCTGCTGGGCATTGTCATCTGCAGTATCGCCGGACTGCTATGGTGCGAGAAGCGGGCGTCGCATCCCATCATCCCGCTGGACTTGTTTCGCAACGCAGAACTGGTGCGGCTGTTCATCATGTCCGTACTGGCCGGCTTCGTGATGTTCTCGTTGCTGTTCTTCACGCCGCTGCTGCTGCAAGGGGGTTTCGGCCTGTCGCCGCAACTGGCGGGCCTGCTGGCAACACCGCAAGCCGCGTTTATCGCGGTGGGCAGCGTCGTCAATACGTCGATCGTCATACGGTTGCGTCGGCCGGCCCTCACGTTGACGATCGGCTTTTCATTGATGCTGGCGTCGGCGATGGGCGTGATGGCCACGCAGTCCTACACGCCTCACTGGTTCCTGGTGCTGTCCGTCATGTTCGCCGGACTGGGCCTCGGTTTCACGCTGAACAATCTCAATATTTTTTCGCAAAATATCGCCGGCAAGGCCCGTTTCGGCATTGCCACCGCGCTGATGCAGTCGTCCCGGATGATTGGCGGCATGATGGGCACTACGCTGATTGGGGTGATGGTCACGCATAGCTACGAAAATGGCGTGGGCCGGCGACTGGCTGCCACGCTCGACACGCCGCTGCCGGAAGCCCTTGCCCAGCGGTTTCGCGATCCGCAGTTATTGGTCGATCCGGCCGCGCAGCAACAGGTCCTCGATGCGCTGCGAGAAATCGGTGTCGCGGGCCGTGCCCTGATCGCGACCAGCCGCGACGTGCTGGTGGGTTCCGTTCATATGGGCATGTTGCTGACGGCAGGCGCCGCGTTCATCGCCGTGCTGATGACGCGCAAGCTGCTGCACATCACCCTGCACGCAAAGCCCACCGCAGTGGTGCTCTCCACGTCAACATTGACCACAGAGGCGCATCCGCCCGAAACCATGCATCCGGACAACGCGGGCGAGACGCCATCGGCGGGGTCATCGGCCGCGCCATCCGCCCCGGCGGCACAACCCGCTCCGCCTTCCCCCGAAAAGACCGCCCCGAAGGCGTCGGATGAACAATAGCAACGATCATCGCGCAAGCGCGGCAAAGCGTCCGCCCTGGGACCGAAGGCACCACGATCGTCGTAAAACGCGATGCGATACACGCGCCGGGACCGACAGCGGCGGCAGGCAGTCGCTACAATAATGTTTTTGTCCCGACCTAACGTCGACGCACCCCGCGCGGCGTGATCTTCAGCAAGGTGCAACCCAAGATGCAGACGCAAACCAGCCATCGGATCCTGATTGTCGGCGGCGGTGCCGGGGGTCTCGAACTGGCCACGCAACTCGGCCGAAAGCTGGGCAAGCCAGGTACGGCCCACATCACGCTGGTCGACCGCAACGCCACGCACATCTGGAAGCCGATGCTGCACGAGGTTGCGGCCGGCAGCATGGATCCGTACATTCATCAGGTACAGTACGCGGCACAGGCGCATTGGAATCACTTCCAGTTCGAGCAAGGCGAGTTCGTTGCGCTGGACCGGGAAGCAAGGACGATCACGCTGGCGCCGCTAGTGTTCAGCGACAGCGGCGAGGACGTGGCGCTGTTGCCGGAACGTACGCTGCCCTATGACACGCTGGTGTTGGCAATTGGCAGCACGACGAACTTTTTCAATGTGGAAGGTGCCGAACAGCACGCGCTCGCACTCGACACCGTGGCGCAGGCGGAGCGTTTCCGGCGTCTGCTGATCAGCGCACTGGTGCGTGCGCCGGCCAAGGCCCAGCACAACGCGCGCCCGCTGGTCCGCGTGGCGATCATCGGCGGCGGCGCAACCGGCGTCGAACTGGCGGCCGAACTGCGCACGACGGCCAGCGAACTGCGCGATTTCGGTGTACATAAGCTGGACCCGTGGCAGGACGTGACCATCACGCTGATCGAAGGCAATGCGCGCATCCTGCCGGCGCTTTCAGAACGCGTGGCCACGGCGACCGCGCAGCAACTCAGCGAGCTGGGCGTGTCGATCCTGACGGGCGACGTCGTGGCGAAGGTCGAGGAAAACGTCGTGCAGACCAAGGGTGGCCAGTACATCCCGACCGATCTGACTGTGTGGGCTGCCGGCATCAAGGGCCCCGCGGTGCTTGGCACCTTGGCGGGGCTGAGCGTTACGCGCTCGAACCAGATCGACGTTCATCAGACGCTGCAATCGAAGGACGACCCGAACATCTTTGCGTTCGGTGACTGTGCCGCCTGCCCCTGGCCCGCCACTGGCCGCCTGGTGCCGCCGCGCGCGCAAGCGGCCAGCCAGCAGGCGGCGTTCCTTGCCAAGGCGCTACCCATGCACATGCGCGGTGAGGCACTGCCGCAGTACGTGTATCGTGATCTCGGCTCGTTGATTTCGCTGGGCCATTGGACCGCGGTGGGCAGTTTGATGGGCGGGGTCAGCGGCAAGAGCCTGTTTATCGAAGGCTTGCTGGCCCGCTTGATGTACGTGTCCTTGTATCGTAAGCACCTCATGGCCTTGACTGGCCCGATGCACGCCTTGCTCGACGCCATTGCGCAGCGGCTGCGCAAATCGTCGACGCCCCGCATCAAACTACACTAGCTACGTCCCCGTCGGCCGGTTTCCGCGCGGTATCCATGTCCGAAGACATCGCTGCGTTCGCACGAAAACCGACCTCGTTGCCACGTCCCGGCCCTGCCACCCTTTCTTTTTCCGCGACCGACGCGGTTTTCAAGTGGATTCGTCTTCGCGTTCGCCCTCTCCCGACGCCTCCCTGAGGGCCCTCTTGCTCGCCGTGCTTGCCTTGGTCATCGCCTCGGCCAACAGCACGGCGCCGTCCCCGCTGTACCACCAGTTACAGGTGCGGATGGGCTTTGACAGTACCATGCTAACCGTGATCTATGCGGTGCATTCGGCGGGCGTGCTGGTGACATTGCTGACCACGGGCCGTCTGTCCGACCGTCTGCCCGACCGGCGTGTCATCCTGATTCCGGCGTTGGTCTGCGTATGCATTGGCGCCGTATCGATGGCGTTCGCGCAGTCGATCGGGTGGCTGGTGGGAGGCCGGATTATTTCAGGCCTCGGCGTGGGGGCATTGACCGGTTCGGCCAGCGCCGCGATCGTCGAACTGGCGCCCGTCGAATTGCGCAAGCGTGCTGCCCTGTTCGGCACCAGCGCCATTACATTCGGCTGCGCATTGGGTCCGCTGCTGGATGCGGGCGCGCTGTGGATCGATGTGATCCCCACGCGGCTGTCCTTCCTGCTGATTGCGTCCGCCGGGCTGGCGACGGTGGTGGCGTTGACCCGCGTGTACTGGCCCGTTCGGGAAACGGTGCTCGACCTCGCGCCCGACGTGCAGGAAACAGACACTCTGGTAGTGCTGCCCCCGGCCTCGGCAACCGACGCATCGATTCCGTCGGCGTTCGCGCCGCTCGCGTCCGGGACGGGCGTGGACATCGTCGCCGACGCCTTCGAGGCGGCGCTGCAACACGGCGCAACGGTCCCGGTGGCAACCGCCGCAGCCGCCGCGGCTGCGGTGTCAGCGGGAGCGAATACGCCGCCCTCGGCGCCCGATGCTGCCACGGGCGCCCATGATACGCGGGACGCCGGCAAGACCGCGACGGCGGCGGCCCCGGCGAAATGGCAGGCGATGTCCAGTGCCCCGTTCCTGATCGCCTCGGCCGCGTTGGGTCTGGTGTGGTGCGCGGGCACGTTCGTCATGACGTTGACCCCGTCCCTTGCGGACACGCTGATGCAGATCCATGATCCGGCATCGATCGCACTGCTGCTGAGCCTGTTCCAACTGGTGACCGGCAGCACGCAGCTCGTCGCACGAAAAATGCCGCCGCATGGCGCCATCATCGGCGGTGTCGTGGTTGTCGCGGTGATGCTGGCCTTGTGCGCCACCGCCGCCTGGCTGAAGCTGCCGATGCTGTTCGCGGCCTCGATGGTGCTGCTTGGCGTGGGATATGGGGCCGCGTTCGTCGGCGCGGCTACCCTCGTCAATCATGCGGCGCCGGAACATGCCCGCGCGGCAGTGGTGTCCCTGTTCTACGTGATCGGCTACGTTGGCTGCACGATGCCGATCCTCGCCTTCGGCGTGTTGTCGGACTGGCTCGGCATATCCGCCGCCACGGCCATTTTCACGATCACGCTGGCGGGATGCGCGGCCATCATCTTCAGGGTCAGGGCGCGCATCGGCAACCAGTCGAGCAACGCGCCGGCGGCGGCTCTGTAGCAACCGGCGGAGAAACCCCGTTGGAAGCGGACGTGGATCGCCTAGTCGCCTTTCGCGCCTCCCGCGACATCGAAGCCGGACGCACGGATCGACTGATAGCGATCCTCCATCTCCTTGCGCAGCTGTCGCCGCAGTTGCGCCTTGCGGAACCGTTCCTGCTCCTCAACGGTCGACGGCTGCAATTGCGGCACTTCGACCGAGCGGCCCTCGTCGTCGACGGCCACCATCGTGAAATAGCAGCTGTTGGTATGGCGGACGACCTGGCTTCGGATATTTTCCGTGACGACCTTGATCCCGATTTCCATCGAGCTGCGTCCGGTGTAATTGACCGCCGCGAGAAAATGGACGAGTTCTCCCACGTGAATGGGCTGACGAAATACGACCTGATCGACGGACAACGTCACGACATATCGCCCCGCATAGCGACTCGCGCAAGCATAGGCAACGCCGTCCAGCAACTTCAGGACCGCGCCGCCATGGACGTTGCCGGAAAAATTCGCCATGTCCGGCGTCATCAACACCGTCATCGATAACTGGTGACTGGCCTCGTTCATCGTATTTTTCGTGTGTATTGGTGGGTTGAGCCATGACGGCGCCGTGTCTTCGAGCAAGACAGACAAGCGCCACGCGAGGACATCATACCGCGATGATCCTCCTGGCCCTTGATGCACAGAATCCTTACAAAGACTTTCCATCCCGGAAACGGATACCATCGGTCGACATCGTCGCCCCATTTTCCCTGGAGCTCTGTTTTGCCGGATTCCCCTACACCGCCATCCCCTTACCCCTCACCCGACAACGCCGCCGGAAAGACGGCCGGCGCGTCGGACCCGCAGACTAGGGAGCATGCCGATGCCGATCGCACTGCTGATATCGTGCTGGTGGCGCCGAGTCGGCGCAAGGTCATTTTCGCGGGGCTGATGCTGGCAATGGTTCTGGCCGCGCTGGATCAGAGCATTGTCTCCACGGCATTACCGGTCATCGCGAGCGACCTCGGCGGACTGGTGCATATGACGTGGGTCGTGACGGCCTTCATGTTGACCTCGACGATCAGCGCACCACTTTACGGCAAGTTGTCCGACATGTACGGGCGACGCCCCCTCTTCGCCATCAGCATCGTCCTGTTCCTGGTGGCATCGGGGCTCTGCGGCTCCGCGCAGACGATGATGCAATTGATCCTGTTTCGTGGCCTGCAAGGACTGGGGGCCGGCGGGCTGATGACGCTGTCGCAAACGGTTATCGGCAGCATCGTCACACCGACGGAACGCGGACGTTACCAGGGCCTGTTTACCGGGGCGTTTGCGGTCAGTAGTGTCGCGGGGCCGTTGCTTGGGGGGATAATCACGTCCCACGCGTCGTGGCGTTGGGTTTTCCTGATCAACGTGCCCATTGGCGTGGTGTCCCTGGCGCTGGTGATGTCCGCGCTACCAAAAGGGTTACGTGGCGGCCGCCATCGAATCGATTACGCCGGAGCCGCGTTGCTGAGCATCGGGACCGCGGCGCTCCTGCTGCTGCTCAACAGCGGTGGTGCGGCAACCGAGGTGGCGAGTGCTCACGCCAATGCCGCGATGGACGCGCTGCTGTCGCGAATCGGGCTCGGCCTGCTGGCCGTATTGGCGTTCGGCCTGTTACTGGTGGTGGAACATCGGGCGGCGGAGCCGATTCTCGATCTGACCCTGTTCCGATTGCCCCCCTACGCGATCAGCGTTGCCGCCTCCGGTTGCATGGCATTCGCGATGATGGGCTCACTCGTGTTCATGCCGCTGTACTACCAGTTGGTGTTGGGCCAGACGCCCGCCGAATCCGGGATGATGATGCTGCCACAGGTGATCGCGATGATGATCAGCTCAGTGGTGGGTGGCCGGATTTCGTCGCGAACGAAGCGCTTCACCCAACTGCTGGCGCTAGGCGTGTTCCTCGAATTCCTCGGTCTGGCACTGCTTGCCACGTGTGCGCATTTCGGCGCGCCCGTATGGGCGTTTCTCGCGGTGATGGCACTGCTCGGCATGGGCATGGGGATCGGCATGCCGAACGCCACCGTTGTCGTGCAAAACGCCGTACCCCCCACGTCCTTGGGCGCGGCCACCGCCTCCATGTCCTTCGTACGGTCGCTTGGCGGCTCGCTGGGCACGGCGCTGTCCGGCGGCGTCATGGCATTCGCCCTGCATCAGCGCCTGGCGTCTTTGCCTCTGGACGTGGATGTCACGACGTTGCTGGAGCATGGCATCAGCGCCATGCGTGCCTTGCCCGTCGCGCAACAGCACATGCTGGCGCACGCCTATCAAGGTGCCATCGGCACCAGCCTCATCACCGGCGGCTTCCTGATGTTCATCGCCTTCGTCATGGTTTTCCGCCTGAGCCGGCGCTCATCCGCCTGAGAACGCAAACGTGCGGGAGACGGCTCTGGTGCAAATAGGCGGCGCGAATCGGTTAGAGTATTGAGCCCAACAATCAGATGAACGCTGATGACCCTACCCCAGAAAATAGTCTCGTTGAAAACTAGAGAATCCGGCATTATTTGACTGGTCCGAACCGGGAAGAGATGCCATGAAGACGAGCAAGTTTACGGAGGCGCAAGCTGCGTCGCTCGCTCTGCATTCGCCAAATTCCCGAGAGCGAGTCGTCCTAAAAAGCGTACTTTCGCAGCACCGTTCGTTCCGCCTTGAACCGATCTGACTATGACAGATGCCAACGATGACATTGCCGTCAACACATATGCCGTTCCGGAAGTAAAATCATTGACTGCCTTGACGCCGTATTAAAGTGACTCCGTCAGCTTGCCCGCGCGCCAATTGCTGATCGCTTTATCCGCATCGGCATATAAAGAGATGAAACCACTAAGCCCACTCAAATAACTCGCTGCCACCTTCATATTCGCAAGAGTGGTTGCCGCAGCTGTCTCCGCGAAGCCGCCGAGCCATTTGTTGGGGACCTTTAGGCATGCCCCCACGAGTGACAACGTCGCACTCCCCAACGTTAGATACGTCGACGCCAGACTTATGGGTCTTCGCCGCCATTACGCTAAAATTTATCACCTCTATTATCAAAAGGGTTCCATAAAGTGCCTTGGCAGTAATCGCTTTTTGCTACCCCGGTACTCAACACTGGCTTTTACAAGGTTTTTCTAGCATGGGCACAGAACAAGATCGCCATCAAGCACGCGCGCGCGCCCGTCTTCTTGCGTATCGGTGCCAGAGCCCTTCGCAGCATGTACCGTATATAAACACGGCAATCGCAAGGACTTAACCCCAGATAATCAAATTAACAGCGAAAAACTTGGAAATACTACAGCAATATTTCTAAATCGCGAAATTTGAGAAATAAAATACAAAAAATCTCTTCAACAATCGCTTTTAAAATTATAAATCTGTAATTTATTTTGGATTATATCGAAAGATAGAAATTCCCATATACAATGTATCACCGGCTCGTCGATCACGATTCGATTCTCTTGGCAGATTTATGAACGAGGGTCTCTTCCAACCGTAGGCTGAGAAAATTCGATCTGCTAATTTCCTAGCTTTTGAGAACCTTGACCCGACTCGCCACGTAATAAATACAGCCATCGCCAAAGTGATGAGAAGCAACCATCCCATCATAATATTTATCGAAAGCCATTCATTGTTGTACTTGAAATAATTTATTAACATCCCAACAATATATACAACGACAAACCCGGATCCATAAAGCGCTCCAACAAACTTTAAAGCATATACATAGAACGCAGCACTGCCTCGCTCACAATGCGGATATACCGCAATTAAGCCATCAGCGACTCGCCTAATCGCAAAACCTATCCATCGACCGTTTATTTTCTCTGCAACGACTTCGACTTCATCACCGTCTTTAAATTCGCTATGCCATACCCAAGCCTCTACGCGCTCATCCTCCAAATCAAATGTCATTAATTCCCCGTCGTCGGCAGTGAAATCGTCCGATGCGCTCAAACCGATCGCAATCCCACCTAATCCCATCGCCGCTGCCGCTACTGCGGTACCTTGCAAAGCTTGTTTGTCATCCGCAGTAAAAAGAGCCTCGCGTGACTCGATCCGGACATGCAACTTACTTATACGGCCCTTGAGCACGGTTGTACCTTGCGGCCCTTCAATTTTTTGTGTCATTCTCGAAACCCTGTGAGGTCATAGCTTTGTGAAATTCCAATCGTTGTTTCTCGATGTCCCATTCGCCCCATGGGGCCTTACCGAAAACACATCGGCTAATCCAATTTTGCAAATCATTCGGGAGGAAATAATTCAGGCCAACTTGAACAATAAGAATTAGGACAGCGATTTCCCAACCTGAGGCTATGACTAAAAGGCGTCCCATCATCATTAATGCCGCCCTTGAGGCAAGTTGCTCGGTAACTACTTCGCCCGCAGCTTCTGAAAGCGCGGTGGCCGCAACTTTGCGCGCGGCACTTGCAGCGGCGTCTTTACCAGCTCCTGCCGCAAGCTGCGTCGCTCGCTCTGCATTCGCCAAATTCCCGAGAGCGAGTCGTCCTAAAAAGCGTACTTTCGCAGCACCGTTCGTTCCGCCTTGAACCGACCTGACTATGACAGATGCCGATGATGACATTGCCGTCAACACATATGCCGTTCCGGAAGTAAAATCATTGACTGCCTTGACGCCGTATAAAAGTGACTCCGTCAGCTTGCCGTCGCGCCAATTGCTGATCGCTTTATCCGCATCGGCATATAAAGAGATGAAACCACTAAGCCCACTCAAATAACTCGCCGCCACCTTCATATTCGCGAGAGTGGTTGCCGCAGCTGTCTTCGCAAAGCCCCCCAGCCATTTGTTCGGGACATTTAGGCATGCCCCCACAAGTGATAACGTCCCACTCCCCAATGTTAGATAGTCGGCACCAGACTTATGGGGCTTCGCCGCCATTACGCTAAAATTTATCAACTCTATTATCAAGAGGGTTCCATAAAGTGCCTTGGCAGTAATCGCTTTTGCTACCCCGGTGCTCGCGTTATTTTCCGCATCGACATAGAGTGCCTGGACCACCTCACTTCGCCGCTCTCGGGATAGCTGCTCGAGTGCGGTTGTCCTTGCCTCGAGCGCAGCAACCCCTTTTGCCAAGGCTGCTTGCTCGTATTCCGCAAGTTTTCCGGCAATGCTCGCTTCCCAAGTAGCTACTTCGGCAATGAGTTTTTTCGCATCTTCTAAAGCGATACCGGCCCGGACAAGCAGGGCTCCTTTGATCGCCACGCCCCCGACCGTATTGGAGATGGGACCGAGGAATTTGACTAAATTTCGTCCCGCCCAGAGCATCAGGCGTTCGGCACCTATCGCCTTCACAGCTTTCTCTGTGCCGGAGATCGCTGTCTCATGCTTTGCGACTTCCTCCATCTTTTCGTAAAGCTTGCTGAACGACTTTATATACCCCATGTACAAATAAAGCGTCGCTTGGTGGTCTGCAACCCACGCCTGCGGATCATTAGCGGCCGCCACAACCAACTGCTTTACCTCTTGACGCGTCTCTGCCTGGTTATATGCGAAAGCGCGCCAGAAGTAACTTTTATCATCCGTTGCATCGAAGTTTTTAACGTATTTCTCGATGATAGCTTGCCCGACCGCTGTTCCAGAAAGCCCCGAGAATGCCGTGTCGATTACTCGAACAAATGCTAGTCCGTCAGCAATATTTGCCTGATCGTAGTCATGTAAGGCGTGCAAAAAAACGTCGGAACCAATCCAAGATCCGACGTCGACCGTTCGCTGCGACTGTATGTGCGTACACTCGCTGCTCGCTGTGTCCAAACCATTTTTAAATTTATTGGGCCATGCCTTATCTTTCAAGTAAGAAACGTAGTCTTTCCATGCGCTATCACCTGCTTCCTTGACCTCCGCCGGCGTAAGCTTGCCCGCGTCATTGATCATTTCCTGCGCGCCGGGGCGCGAGAGTGCCATGGGATCGTCAACGCCACCGCCCGCCAACGCCATTGTCATCCAGGTCTTCCGCCACCGGCTCTTTGACTGGGCCGCCCCGCTGCGCACCGCCGCCTCAGATGCCCCGATCAACTGCACCGCATCCACGCGCATATCCTGCGAACTCGTGTACTGCATCAACACGCCCGCCGGATCATTGCTAAACCCATTCAGTTCATGCGTAATACCAATACCATCCCACAACCCCAAAAGCATCGGCGTATACGGCTTACCCGAGGGCCGGTGACCGATGTGCTCCATCAACTTCAGCGTCTCGGCGCTAACCGACACCGTCGACGCTTGACGCATATGAAGCGGGTAACGGGTCGACGCTTGTCGCCAAACATTCGAATCTTTGACTACCCCGTCCGCATCCGCATTAAAAACAGGCGCGCTCGGCTGCAGTTTTTTCGGGTCTATACCAGGATGATATTCAACAACGGTCTCGATACCAGCGGTCGTCGCAGCCACGGCATGCCCGTGCTCACCCTTGCTGCCACCAAAGCTCCCATCGCCGGATGTGATCCAGCTAGAAGGCTTGATCATCTGCATACGCTCGCTGCGAATTTTCGCATTCGATGCGTATTGTTTAAACGTATCGTCAACCCAGGCGTGCTCAGAGAACGCCACATACACTTTGGTGGCTTTTTCCGGCCGCTCAATCACAAGCAACGCCATAGGCACCGCAACAGAATGTGCGGCGCACGACATATGGATCTTCGGCTCGGGAGGAAGCGGCGGCGGGTTCAACTTCCACAGCAAGCCATCCGCCGTGACCTGATACGCTTCCCAATAATGCTTCCCACGCGCGCCTTGTTCGTAGAATACGTACACCCACCCTTCTCGAAGCGTGCGAAGGCTATAACGATGCATCGTCAAGGGGACGTCGAGAACGCCGGGCCCCGTCATGCCGGCGGGAAGTATCCCGGGCATTGTGGTGGGCACCACCGCATATCGCACCGGTAAGATAGCAAGGCCCGCCTTTTGGCAATTCACGCAAGATACAACGCCACCTATTGTTTTATCCATGGTTCATACCTTCATATCGCCCACGCGTAATCATGTCTTTACGCTGCCAATCACACGTTGTTGCCCGTCGCGTTCCTCGACTGTATTGCGCCTCTGCGCCTCCAGCCATCTGCCGCCCTTGATATCCTCTATCTCGGTATCACTGAGCACGGAGATCGCTTCTGCGTAGAATGTTTCCGGGCCAACTTCACCCAAGGCCCTCTCCACCGCAGGATGCTCGTAAAATCGCGGATGCCAGATCAATGCGTGACTGACAAAGAGCGCCGCATCGGCAGCGTCCTCTAACTCCAATACGTCCGCTCTCTCTGCTGCTGCGATTGCCGTATCGACGCTCACGGGCCGCACTGTGCCACCGTCAAATGCAAATCGTGCCAGTGCTTTATTCACAAGCCCATGCCGACGGATCGCAGGCCATTGCGCCGCGGCAATACTCATCCCGGCCATGGACGGCTCGGACACTTCGTATGTCGTCAAGTCGCCCACGGCATCCAGGGACAGCCAGGTCGTCACGGGACCTAATAACCCTTGCCGTTGTCGCATCGTTAACATCGGCCAAAGCAATGCTAAGGCGCGGTTATCGTAGAAACGAAGCAATGTTGCTCGTTCTCGTTCGTCGCGCTGCAAAATTAAATTGCCCCAATACGCCGCCAGTGCTTCTGGTGTCTCTTGAGTAACGATCCAACCTCCGATACGCTGCCCGGCGCCGCGCGCCATCCGATCTGCCGTCCGATCGGACAAGACAGTGTTAATGCTACGTTCGAGCAACGTCCTTACTTCCGGAATCTCAATATCCAATTCAATCAAGTACGGACAGTCTGACGACGGAAACAAGTCGTGCTGCACCAAGATTGAACTGGATGACAAACCGCGAAACGACGGCTCCGCATCCAATGACTCAAGCGGCGACGCCGCGGGGTCGACGACGATTAAAAGGCGTGCGTCTTCCATCCGCGCCAGTTGTTTTTGGATTGCCGCTCGAATTTGCTTCTTTAGATTTTCTGGATCGGACACTGACGTTGGTCTCTCACACGCATGTTGTCTTGAAATTTATTCGACATCGCACTGATTAATCCAGCGTGAGCGCTGAGGCACTATCCGCGCTAGCACTCGCTGATTTCCACGAACATCCTGGCGCGGTACTCTTCAACGTATCGTTGACGCGCATCATGGCTGGGCCGACCTTATTAAAAGCCTGTGATTTGAACGTCAGGTCACCAGGAGTGCCATGCTCGATCATATTTTCGCCAAGCTTGATGTAGGACCCACCAGCCCCGATCCAGATCTCTTTACTCGCAGATATGACGATCTTTCCTTCCGTGCTGGTGATCGTTAGATCTTGCGCAGACTTCAACGTCATTGCGTCGCTTTGCGCCTGAATCTGCACCGGACCTTTCGCGGCAAACAATTTCATGCCGGCGTTCTGGACGAAAATGCTGATTTTCTCCGCAACACTTGCTAGCAGAGACTGGCCGGCCACAACGTGTGTATTTTCACCGCTGACGATATTGACGTGCGTACTGCCCGAAAGCTGCGCTGTTTGTTGCGATGACACCGCAACGCTCTCCGGGCTGCCGATTACAATCACAGGACGCGAGAAACCGGCTGCATCGCCCGTGCCGCCTCCAGCGGTACTGCCACCACCACCGCCGATTGCACCAGAATCCGTGTGCTGTGTCGCATCAACCAAGCTCCCAGCAGCGCTTTTAGCGCCGTCCAACGACTCGGCCTGATTGGCACTACTCGCGCTCGACATACGCTCGACAAGTGTTTTAACGCTTGTCAATTGCGTACGCGCTTGCGTTGTGTCATACGGCTGTATTCCCGAAGTAGCGTAAGTCGAAACAAACAGCCCTTGCGTGGCCCTAATGGCACCATAAGCCCGCGACTTCAAATCAAAGCCACTGCCCAGGTACTGCCCCCGCGTGTTACCTTCGTGCGCGACTTGATATCCTAGGTGCAGCCCTGTATCTGCCGTACTCGAATAAAGCTGCGTGCGACTCTGGCCGGTGGCATCGTCCATCACCAATTGGTTATAGCCATCCCCGCTGTGCTCCTTTGACCGATAACCCGACAGCAGTCCGTTCGAATGCCAATTTGGCGTCTTCAAACCGTTGTATACGCGCCCCGTCACAATCGGCCTGTCACAATCCCCGTCGACCCAATCCACCAAGATTTCTTCGCCCACGCGGGGCACGTGCACACCGCCGTAACTGCCACCCGTATCCGACATCGCCACCCGTAGCCAACACGAGGCATTTTCGTCTCCGCTATTCAGCCGGTCCCACTCGAATTTGCCCTTGATGCGGTTCAGCGAATCCGTGTAGACCTCCGAGCCCGCAGGTCCCGTCACGGTCGCCGTCTGAATCCGCATCTGCGGCTTCCTGTGCTCGAACGGGCTGCGGTACGGCACACTCATGCGCTGCGCTTCAACCAGCGTCAGGAAGAAGCCGGCGCTCCCACCGCTCGCGGACGCACTCAGTTTTGCGTTCCCGGTCTTCTCAGCCCCCAGTTGGTCACCGAGGTAGTCTGCACGCGCATCGGCTATCTCCGTCTCCAGGCTCCCGGGCAATGGTCGGGTGTTGCCCGTCAACAAGTTATTTGCGATAAACCACCGCACGTCGATGGCGAGAAACTCACGTTCCTGCTGCCCATCATTCTGATGGTCCGGATGATTTCGCAACTCGAAATATCGGCCCGCGTCCATCCGGCGGATACTGCCCGCGCCATGAAACCGCTTGGCCCGTGACTCCATCTCCTCCATCCGCAAGGTAGCCAGATGGTCGCCACGCTTATAGTCGGGCCACGTATATTTGCCGGTGTATTCGTAGACTTCGGTCTGCTGCGGCAAATCGCCCTGGTTAGGTAGGGTATCCTTGCTGCGCGCCTTGCTTGAGCCCGGGGACTTGTAGTCGCCGGTGACACCGGTATAGCGCGTGCTCTGCAGCCTGCGGGTGCCGGACCAATGCGAAAATCCTTCCACCTCGGCGTCCATCTGTGCACGGGAGAAATCGATCTGACCGGGCTGCAGTTCGTCGCAGTAGTAGTTGTAGTCCGTGATGATCATCGTGTGGGACTGCCCATCCGGCGACTGCTCGAAGTAGAACCACAATCCCTCCGACTCCAGGAGCCGGTGCACGAAGTTCCAGTCGTCCTCGTACTGCATGCAGAACGAGCGTTGCGGCAAGGGATCGCGCAGTTCCCCGAACAGCTTGAACTTGAATCTGCCCCGTGCCTGAGGATGCGCATTAAACACGTCAGTCAGTATGTCGATGACCGTCTTACCTTGCCAGATCCTGGCATCCTTACGAAAGCGCAGGAAGTGAAGCCAGGACGCAAATTCCAGCTGCGTATGGACGAGCCCACCGTCCATGCCAAGGCGACGCACTGTATGCACGTAACCATGATGCGGCTTGTACGTCTTGTCGTTCTGGCGCATCCAAAGCGTGACGGGCTGTGCGATCAACTGCTTGAGTTCGAGCTTGCGCGACGTTGACACCATGTCGACCGTGAAGGCGTAACCGCGACCGATGCGTGAGTGCCCTACCGCGCGCAATGGCATCAATACATCCTTTCCCGCCGGGGTATCGAGCTTCAGCGGCCGGTTGTTCTGTACCCCCAGCGGGTTACCGGACTGGATCTGCTCGTAGACATCCATGATTTTTGAGTTCGTTTCACAGCGCGGTTACGCGCTGTTGGTCATCGTTTTCATTAAAGCCGGCTTGGCTTAGGGAAATAGCGGGTAGCGCTGTCTATCGGCTCCTGAGCTCAGACTCGACGTACGCCGCGAGTATATGGAGAACAGGCATTCTTGAACTGCCGCACAAGTCTCGGCACGGCGGTCGTTGGAGCCATGGGCACGCGTCTCTCTGTTATGAAAAAGCTTGTCGAACAAACATCATTCGAAACGCGTGATCGCATCGGTGACGCACACCAAATGGATAGTCCAAAATAGCCAAAATGACTAGCCCGTTCGATTAACTCGGCGAGATTAACAAGTAATATTACCGGCCACTACCAGACAGTTCAATATCGTTTCAAAGGTAATGGCGAGCGCACGACGGTTAGCTTCGATCGAGGAGTAATTGTTTCTTATTTTTCTTGAGGCAGGAAATTATTGCGCTGCATGCAGCATACGGCCAGACCGTAATGATTTTTAAATGAATTCGTTCGCTTAACAATTAAAAATTAGTGAATATGTTCTCTTTGGTCTTGATGCAAGCTAATCCATCCATGCGGCAGCGCATACCAATACGTGCTTCGTCTTAGCAAACGCCGCAGGGTAACTGCGGAGCTGATCGATGACGATGACCCTCGGTGCCGGGTGATTGCGCAATATCCTTTTAAAGAATCGCTGGGCTGCCGAGGTATCGCGGTGCTTTTGCATGATGATGGCAGGCGGGAAACGGTGGCCGCGATAGATGAACTAGGATTTCATCTGACTGGCTTACCGATGTTCTCGCTAACTTGACAGTGCCCAATCGGCCTGTCGCATCGCGCGCCGGTCAGGCCGATGGGCGAATCATCTCGAACGTGTCGCCAATGCCCAGATAGTCGCCGCGATAGCCGGCGCGCATGACGGGATTGGCCGCAACGGTATCGAACAGGCCATCCTTCAAGAAGGCCTTGCGGATATGCACGCCGACAACCTGGCCCAGTACCAACCAATTATTCAGGTCCTTGCCGTCCAATCCCTTGAGCCGCACGATCTGCAGCAACTTGCATTCGAGCGATGCCGGGGCATCGGCCACATGGGGCACCTGGACGTTCCTCCCCGCACCCTTCGCAAGCCCGGCGAGATCGAATTCATCGACACCATGCGCCACCGGCGCCGCGCTCTGGTTCATCTGCTCCGCCAGTTCCGCGCTGGTCAAGTTCCAGACAAACTCCCCCGTCTCCTCGATATTGCGCAGGCTGTCCTTACGCCCCTCACTTGAAAAACCGATGACATGCGGGAAGCTCGCGAAGGCGCCGAAGAAACTGTAAGGCGCCAAATTGACGTTGCCGGCCTTGTCCTGCGTCGAAATCCAGCCGATCACCCGTGGGGCCACGATCGCCTTGAACGGATCATGCGCCAGGCGATGTCCTTCGTCGGGATGGTAAAAATGGACATCGTCGGCTTGCTCGGCATGCGTCATGGTCGGTTCCTTTCAGCGGTAACATCAATCAAAGTATGAAGAGACGGCTCACATCGCGCGTGTCAGCCATCACGTTCGCATCGTAGACCAACCGGAAATAACGTGCGCGGCCCCGCGCGCCCGCGGCAGGGCAAACCCATGGGTACGCATCAAGAATGCCTTCGCGCGTGGACGAATCAACCAGGACGCGCCCGCCACGTGCATCGCCGTCATTTACCCATCCTGCCTGATCAAGGCCCCTCACACAGCGTCAGGCGCCTCGCGCCGCCGCCCGGCGGGTGTCGTCGATGGCGGCACGAAGTCCGTCGAAGACCGCCGGATGTAACGATTGCGAGACATTGAAGCGGAGGTAATCCGGCGCTCTCCGGCCAACGCTGAAGACATCACCCGGCGCCAACACGATGTCACGATCCAGCGCCCGTCGCGCTACCGCCGCCGCGTCCAATCCGTCGGGCAGTCGCGCCCAGACGAACATGCCGGCTTCCGGACGTAGCCATGGCGTCAGTCCGGCCCGTTCGAGCCGACGCAGTGTCTCGCCGATGGCATCGGCGAGTCTGCCACGCAGGCTGTCCAAATGCCGTCGGTAGGTGCCATCCTGCAATAGCTGCGCGACCAGTGCGGCCGATACGCCGCCGTTACCAAAGGTGGTGGCCAGTTTCAAGTCGACCAACGCGTCCACCAGGTCCGGCCTGAGTACGATATAGCCACATCGCGCCGCACCCGACAGCGTCTTGGAAAAGCTGCCCAGCACGATCACCCGTTGCAGTGCATCGAAAGCGGCATAACGCGGCGCGGGACGGTGCTCGAAGTCCGCGAAGATATCATCCTCGACAATGGTGACGCCGTGCGCATGGGCCGCGTTGAGCACCTGATGCGCGCGCACCGGTGTCAGGATCGCACCCGTGGGATTCTGCACCGCCGAATTCGTCAGGTATAAGCGCGGCCGCTCCTGGGTGGCAATTCGCGTGAAGACCTCCAGGTCCGGGCCATCCGGCGTCACCGGCACGCCCAGCACCCTGACCCGATGCACGCGCAACAGCGCCTGGAAATTGAAATAACAGGGGTCGTCGACGAGCACCGTATCGCCGGGAACCACAAGGTAGCGGCAAAGCAAATCCAGGGCGTGTGACCCTGAATCCGTCAGCACGATCTGCTCCGGCGCCGCAGGCACACCGTTTTTCGCGAGACGCTGACTCAGTTGTTGCCGCAACGCCGGTAAGCCGAGCGGCACACCGTATTCACTCAAGGTCTGTGTACGTCCACGGGACAAGGCGCGCAAGCCGCGCCGGATCGCCTCGTCCGGCATCCAGGACGCGGGCATCCAGCCGCAGCCCGGCTTCAACGAGCCCTCCGCGGCTTCCAGCGACTGCCGGGTTACCCATAGCGGATCGATTTCGCGCACCAGCTCCGGTGTTTCCGTGTGCAATGCCCGCACCGGGGCATGGCCCAGCACATAGAAACCGGAGCCAGGCCGGGATTCGATCAGGTCCTGTGCCAGCATCCGATCATAGGCCGTCACGACAGTCGCTTTCGACACCTGCAACAGGTGCGCCATCTGCCGCAGCGATGGTAATCGCTCACCCCGTGACAGCAGGCGCGCATCCACCCGTGAGCGAACCCATGCGATCACCTCGTCGATGCGCGTGGTGACACCCGCGCTCGGTTCGCTACGTCGTTGGGCCAGGATGTCCGGGGGCGCGCCCGCCGTTCCAGCCAGTTTGGTCAATCGATCCGTCATTCGAGATTCCCGCGACCCGCGCAACCTACGCACCGGGGCGCTCCGCAGTACCGTACTGCAACAAGGACCGGTACAGTTTTCTCCAATTGTACCGGTGTGTGTCTGGGCAACGCAACGCGATCGGCGCACGCTAGGCACTCATGTAGATTCGAACCAAGGCATTGCACCGACATGTCCCATTCCTCCTCCGCTTCCGCCGCCCCCATCGGACCCTTGTCGTCCGACGCACCGGCGACTACGTATGGCGCGCGCGCGCCCGGCGCGTCATTCTCCGCACGCAACAGGGATGTCGATATCCGCGTCCAAACGACGCCCGACGCGATCGGCGGATGGCTGAACGGCCTGCTTGGCATGTTGATATTCTCGGGCTCGTTGCCCGCGACCCGTGTCGCCTTGGCAGGTTTTTCCCCGACGTTTCTCACGTTTTCGCGCGCCTCATTGGCCGGTGTGCTTGCGTTGGCCGCCTTGTGGCTGACGCGTAGCCGGCGCCCCACCGTGGCGCAATGGACGGCGCTGGCGGCGGTCGCGCTTGGCGCGGTGGTTGGTTTTCCGTTGTTCACCGGCATCGCGCTGCAATCTATCACCTCGGCGCAAGCACTGGTATTTATCGGACTGCTGCCGCTGAGCACCGCCTTGTTCGGCGTGCTGAGGACGTCGGAACGACCCTCGCGGTGGTTCTGGATCTATTCCGTGTTCGGCGCGGCGATCATCGTTGGCTACGCGCTCCATCAAATGATCGGGCATGCGCCAGCCTCGCCTCGGGCATCGCCCGCGAGCGCCGCGGTGTTGTTGGGGCAGATGATGATGCTGCTCGCCATCATCGTCTGTGGCTACGCGTACGCGGAAGGCGCGCGCCTGGCACGGGATCTAGGCGGCTGGCAGGTCATCTGCTGGGCCTTGGTGCTGGCGCTGCCGTTCATGCTGATGGCCGGCTGGTTCGATCGCCCATGGTCATCGGGACCGCTGTTCGACACCATCGGTCTGCCGGGACTGCACGCGCACCGGACATCCAGCGCCCCGCCAACCTTCTTGCACTGGGTATCGTCGGTCCCCGTCGGCGCCTGGCTCGGCCTCGCCTACGTCTCGCTGTTCAGCATGCTGATAGGATTTTTCTTTTGGTATCGCGGGTTGTCGATGGGTGGGGTCGCGGCGGTGGGGCAATTGCAGTTGCTACAGCCCTTCGTTGGACTGCTCCTTGCCGGCGTGGTACTCGGCGAAACGATCAAGCCGTCGATGTTGTTCGTCAGCGCGGCCGTCGTCGGCTGCGTCGCGATGGCCCGACGCACGACCGCACGCAAGCGCAGATCGACCTGATCCGGCTGGAACAAACCAGTACCAGTGTGCCGCGATACGCCCGCGGCGCACTGGTATGATCGTAGGCACGTCCCGCCCTTCGCTGGATACTCACTGTTCACGATCTTGCCGTCCCACCCCGATCCTTCTCATCGCGCCCCGCCATCGCGTTGGCAACGTTGGAAAACGCTCCTGCAGACACGGCTCCTGCTGTCCCTGGTCGAACGTCTGCATCCGTCCGACGGACAGATCGCCCTGCTGTGGGCGGTGCCTGCCGGTATGGCTGGTGCACTGGCGACGCTCGCGTTTCGCGATACGATGGACAGCCTCGAACGCCTGATCTTTGGCCGCGACGGCGACATGGCCACTTTGGCGGCGCTGGTCCCGTGGCAAACGCGGATCATCGTGCCAGTGACAGGCGGCATCCTGGCGGGCCTGTTACTGATGCTGGCGCGGCGCTACACCGACAAGACGCGTCACTCGGACTACATGGAAGCCATCACGCTGGGTGAGGGTGTCCTCCCCGTGCGACAGACGCTGGTCCGCTCCGCGGCATCACTCTGCTCCATCGTCTCGGGTGCCTCCATTGGTCGCGAAGGCCCGATGGTGCAAATGGCGGCGCTCGCGGCCTCACTGATCGGACGAGCACGCCGCGTCTCGCCAGAGCGCCTGCGGACCATTGTCGCCTGTGGCGCGGCGGCCGGATTGACCTCGGCCTACGGCGCCCCTTTCGCCAGTGCCTTCTTCGTCTCGGAAATCGTCCTGGGCTCGGTGGTTGCCGAACGGATGGGCCCGTTGATCGTTGCCGCGGTCGTCTCGAATGTGACAATGCGCGCGCTCCCCGGCTACGCGTCGCTCTATACGCCGCCGGCCCTGCCCGAACTGGACACCATCCAGTTTCTGGCCTTTCCGCTGATTGGATTGGTACTTGGCTTTCTGTCGCCCTTGTTCATGGCGGCACTCCGCGGGGGCAAAACCGCATGGCAGGCGTTGCCGTTGCCGCCCGCCTGTGCGCTGCCGGTGCGTCTGGGACTGGGCGGACTGCTGGTTGGCACCATATCGATCTGGCTGCCGCAGACATGGGGAAACGGCTATGGCGTGGTCAACCAGCTAATGCATGTTTCCTGGCCCTGGACCACGTTGGTGCTGATACTGCTCTTCAAGGTGCTGGCGACGGTCATCTCGGCCGGATCGGGGGCCGTCGGCGGGGTCTTTACGCCCACGCTGTTCGTCGGTGCCGCGCTGGGTGCGTTATGCGCGAAGATACTGGCAGTGATCATGCCGTCGATTCATCCGGACACAATCACCTGTGTCATCGTCGGCATGGGCGCGTTCCTGGCGGCCACCGCCCAGGCACCCTTGATGGCCATCCTGATGGTCTTCGAGATGACGTCGAGCTATCAGATCATGCTGCCGCTGATGCTGTGTGCCATCGTTGCGTTTTTCGTCAGCCGTTCACTCACCGCCGATCCGATGTATTCGGCTACGTCACGCATCAACGCAAAACGCGCAGCGGACGAACGCGCACGTGGCACCCGCGTGCGCGAACTGATGAAAACCACCGAGCAGATCGTCGATGTCGACGCGTCGCTGGAAGCGGTCCGGCGCGTCTTCCTGGCGATGCCGGTCAAGTATGTCTATCTTGTGGATGCCAGTCACAAATTGTACGGTTTCGTCGCGCTCAGCGACTTCAACCAGCTCGTCGCCGCGGGCAAACTGAACCTCGACGCACCGGCAAAGGAAATGGCAACGTCCCATGTTCCCGTACTCTACCCCGACGACAGCGCCGCCGTCGCCTTGCAAGCGTTCTTGCGTCATGAAGGCGAACGTCTGCCTGTGGTGGCCTCGCCGGACGATCGGACTTTTCTGGGCGTCATCTCAAAAGCGGACTTCCTGAATCGGATCGAGTCGCTGGTGTAAAGGCACGCATCGATCAGACCTCCGACGATGGGTACTGCGCTCCGCAACAACGCTCAGGCGCACACGGCAATCGCTTCATGCGCGGTAATCACGCGATAATCTGAGAGAGCGACACCGTCCGCGACATCGGGTTCGATCACACCGCTCACACACCGTCGCTGTTCGATCGCGGAGGACATCGTCGCGAGAACCTCCTGGAGAATGGTACAGGTGTGCGATCCCAGCTCGCCCCTGTCTCGGTTCGGACTTCGTACGCGGCATCCAATGGCAGCATTGTCCTGGTGAGCCGCGCTTGATACGCGCCGTCCCGAATCAAATCGGCAGCACGTTTGCGAGCGGAGTCGACCCTCTCCAAGTACGTGACAAAGCCCGGTGCGACCTCGCGTGCGGCGTCGTGCAGCAGCACCGGCCCCGTGTTAATGAACAGCGCCTGTGCTCTTTCGCGCGTCACCAATGCCCGTTGTCCGCCATGGTAATGTTGACCGCCATCTTTACGCAGTCCGGCACCTGGACTAGCGGCACGCGTCAGCGCGGCAAGACCGCCGTTCGCCAGGCGCTCGTTACTCAACGACAACGCCCGTGCCATGATCGGCGACCCTGCTTGCGCGGCGAGCATATTGTTCGCAAGCGATCGGGTATCGCCCAGGACGCTCTCATGTGGCCCCCCCTCCAGAAGCGGCGACCACACCATATGCGAATCCGCCAGTAACACACCGTCGAATCCGCCAGGCAAGGCGTCGTCCATATCGATGTACAAACCACCGCGTTGGAACAACAGCAGATAGCGCGCGATGTCGGCCGCGCCGGCATAGATCCCGAGATGTGAAATGGCGCGGTAATTTTCCAGCGCGGCGGTAATCATCGCGAGGCGATCCGGATGACCGCGACAAAAGTCGCGCAGCGTTTTTTTGGTATCACGCCAGCGTTCTATCTGGATATGGCTGCGCTTGAAAGGCCAGATGCCGGATTTCAATGCATCCTCGGTGCCATCGCCGACTGGATCATGCGTATCGAGGATCAATGCGAACCGGTACCCGGACCGGCGTAACACCTTGGCGTTATGCCTTACCTTCTTGAGGTAATGCTTCGGCGGCGGAGCTCCAACCCAGAAGCTGAATGCGATTTTGGGAATGGGTCTCGCGTCAGGAAAGGTCTCCGCCACGCAGCGGGGACGAAACAACGTCAACGCCCCCATCATCGCGTCCGTGGGTGCGGACGAATCGATAGGGGTGTCATCGTCGGCGTCGCACCATTTACCCGACGCTGTATCGTATATGACGGGCTTTATCTCATGCTCACTCCGCACTTCGAAGAAAGCCATGTGAGAAGGCGTCAATATATTCGGACCGGATCGTACGGTAGCACACCCTGGAATGATCACGATCTCTTCGTTCGCCGATGCACGATGATCCGTTGCCTGCAACGTAGGAAGGCTTTCGCCGGCGTGCCAAAGGTTCCGGCGTGGCTCCTCGACGCGATAGCCCGTGCCAAGCATTGTCACGGGTGTCGGCAACTGTCTCAAGGCCGTTGCCGAACCCAGCTCCGTCGTGTCGGACGCCTCGTTTGTCTGTGCATGCTCGCAGCCGATGGCACTCGCGTCATTATCAGCGATGATGCCCGCGCGAGGCGTCCGCGTTTTTTCGTACGTTACCTGCATATCTTTATGGCCCTTCACCGTTGCCGATCTCCACTGCGAGTGTGCCGCGCGTTGCGCCAAACCGATAGAGCGCATCCCCTGGCCGATTAGCCAGTCTCTTATCACGCGATGCGATGCGGATCATGACGGCCAAGCGGACGCTGAAGAGGATTGGGCGTTTGCGCATGGCGTGCACGGGGCGTTGTGTTACGCTTTCAGTCGCGTCATGGGTAGCCGCTGTCGATCGTCGAGCCCCGCCTTCAGTGCACGCGCCGCGCCCGTAAGTCTTCCGACCTTAACGATGTTTCATCTGTCCCTTTCCCGCGATCGTCGCCAACATGGGTCCCTTGTTGACCAAGTGGTGGACGGAATCGCAGCGACGATCAACCAGCGCATTGTCCCCGCGGGCGCGACGCTGCCATCGGTGCGCGCATTCGCGAAACAACAGTCGTTGAGCCCCTATACCATTGCCGAAGCCTACCAGCGGCTGGCAGCAATGGGCTTGATCGTCGCTCGCGCCGGCGCGGGCTACAAGGTGGCCGATACGGGACTGGGTCAATGGCAGCCGCCCCCCGTTCCGCCACCGATGGACAACGCGTTGAGTGCCTCCTGGCTCTTGTCCGATGTGTTCGCCGACCGCCAGGTGCCGATCAAGGCCGGCTGCGGCTGGATGCCGGGCGACTGGGTGAACGATGCAGGACTGCAACATGCCTTGCGGCGTGTGAGCCGATCACCTGGCGCACGCATGGGCCGCTACGGGCATCCCTATGGCTGGGCCGCGTTACGTGAGCATATCGCCGCGACGTTACGGCGGTGGTCGTTGCGCGTAGATGCGGGTCAGATTCTGTTGACCCAAGGTGTGACCCAGGGTCTCGACCTCGTCGTGCGCACGCTGCTGCGGGCGGGCGACACCGTGTTGGTCGAAGACCCCGGCTATTGCAATCTGCTGCAGATCCTGAAGCTTGCTGGTGTCAACGTCGTCAGCGTGCCGAGAACCGTCGACGGCTTCGATATCGCGACATTGGAACAGGCGATAAGCACACATCGGCCAAAGGCGTTGTTCGTCAACACGGTGCTGCAGAATCCTTCCGGTACGTCACTGACCGTCTCGGCCGCGTTTCGTCTTTTACAGGCTGCCGATCGACATGGGATCTGGGTAGTCGAGGACGATATCTCCCGCGAACTCGCGCCGGCCGGCGCACCCATGCTTGCGGCAATGGCAGGCCTCGACCGAGTGATCTACCTGTCAGGATTTTCCAAGACCATCACGCCGGCAGTGCGGGTGGGGTACGTCGCCGCCTCACCGTCCGTTGTGTCGCAACTGGCATTGACAAAGATGGCCGTGGGCCTGACATCTTCCGAGATCACCGAGCGGGCCGTGGCGAACGTGCTGGTGGAAGGCCATTACGAACGGCACGTCGTGCGATTGCAGGAGCGGCTCGCGGCCGCCCATGACCGCGTCAGCCCCGCCCTGCTGGCAGCCGGGCTGAAACCGATGCATTTGCCACGCGCCGGTCTTTTCCTATGGGCGCGGATGCCGATCGCACCGGATCATGCGGTGGTGATCAGCGAACAGGCACTGGCGCGCGGCATCTGGTTGGCGCCGGGCACGTATTTTCGCCCTGGCGACGAGCCGTCGGCGTGGTTCCGGTTCAACGTGGCCACGTCCGACGATCCGGCATTGTGGACGTTCCTGCGAGAGATCATCGATACCGATTCAGGGCCGCGTCAGAAGCGGTAACCTAGCTCGATACCACTGACCCAACGCGAAGTCGGCATGCCGTTCGGCTTGACGAGTGGTTTGCCGGCGAAACCGTGATAGGAAACGCCGCCGAGCCCTGCGGAGCCGATGTAACCGCGAAAGCCGAGCACGGCGCCGACGAGGTGCCGCCCTGCAAGATAGCGCGAGGACGCGCCGCTGACATGACCGGCATCCACTCCCAGGTAAAGCTGCGCGCCGGTCTGGCCGATATGCCAGGCAAGATCGTTACGGACGAAAACCCCTTTCTCGGCCGCGAGTACGCTATCACTATCGAAACCCCTCACGGAAAAGCGATTGCCGATCGTCAGCATATCGATCGCGAGCAACGCCTGTTCCGTATAACGTCCATGCCAGACCGTGCTGAAAGAGAACGTCTGGCCGGAGACGCGAAACGGCCAGAGCAGACTCGCATCCACCAGCATCATGTCGTAGCGCGTCGTGCCAAAAACGCCGGTCGGGTCCGAAACCAAGCCTTCCGGTCGAGCCGATGCGGGGTCAGGCCGCGCGCCCAACCAACCTAAACCCTGTCGCCATGTCAGTGTGATATCGGCCTGCCCACGACCGATATAATGCCGATGCGACGCGAAGAGATCGAGCAGCGTTTCATTACGCCGCTGATTTTCGAGACGATGGCTATCGGCGAAATTATTGCCCATCCGCTTGCCGAGTCGGACCCCTAATGTCGTGACTTGCGACGCCGACCGCGATATGACACGCTGCAATCGGAAATCCGCGTACCGCATCTCGCCATTGAAGAAAAAATTCCGCGTGTTGGTAGGTATGTAAACAGCATACTTCGTCTGTCCGCCTGATACATCGAACGTCCAGTATCCAAAAGGAATGCTGAAACTTCCGCTCTGATGACGCACGCCCGATGGTCGGCGCCATAAGACATCCTGCAAGACCCTCGCCTCGAACGTTTCGTTCAGACCGAACAGATTGCTGACACTCGCGCCCACCGTGCCGCGATGTCGCCCCGTTCCCGCACTGCCGCCGTCGTCATACCCGACCTGGAACGAAAATGGCCGGGTGTGACGGACCACGAACACGACATCGCTCAGATTGTGCAGTTCCGTCACACCGCCGCGCGTCGTGTCGTCCCTGCCGCCGATTTGCATTGCGGCGTTCGCGCTGTCGCCCACAACCCCGTCCGCAGGCTCGATACGCATCGTCACACTCTGGCCGCGTGTGCGCATGATGCTCGAGAGACCTTGCTCCAGATCACGAATATTCAAGATGCGGCCAGCGCCGGTGGGAAACGCCAGCATCAATCCGGCACGTGGCGCATCCCCTTCAAAACGTACGGCGCGAATGACGCCGGGCGATAATCCGAGTACGAGCGTGCCTTTGCTGAGGTCTTGCGGCACCGGATGGGCACTCGATGTCACATATCCATGCTGCAACAATATACGGGTAACACCCGTAGCCAATGCCTGCACACCCTTCGGGCCGATGCATTGACCGGCATAGTGATCCACCCATCGCTGCGCAAACCTGAATGCCCCGGGCTCTCTGTCGGTGCCCCATTGCGAAACAGCATTGTTGTCTTGTGCCAATGCCGCATTCGGAGATGTACTCAAAACAATGCGTTCTATGGGCACGCAGCGCAATTCGACAGGCAGTGCCGGGTAGGTCGCAGGAGCACGGGTCTGCAAGCGCATTGAAGGTGCATTAAGTGCATGCTCTCTATCACGCGCCTCGCGCTCCTGCTCCAATCGACGTGCGTCTTCAGAAAATAGATCAGTACGTTCATTATGCGACTCGTCGCTTTCCACGGCGTTGACAGGGGAAGCCATTGCGAACGCCATGCAACCCGCAGTAATGATGCGGATGAACGCGCGCAACGGCTTTTCATAGTTCAACGCTATTTCATATGTAGTACATATCATTATAAAAGGGCCTGAATTGAAATACCGAAACCCCTCAATTGCAACATCAAAGCGACACGACGAACAATCCTGCCGTTTAAATGCACAACGAACGATTGAGACTTAATTGGCAAGCCTCGCCACAGGATGCGCGTTCGTCGACTCACGGTGAAATAGTTTCTCAGTCAACGACGCTTTGTGAAACGTATATGCGTTTTTTGCTCCCAGCGTGCCGTCCCAATTTTCGATGTTGACAGCATGCACCGGCGACATACGTTCCGTGAACGCGATGCCTGCGTCATCACTTTCCGGACGGACCAGGTAGACCCGAGGTACCAGCACCGTCTGTTCGCTACCGTCGGCCAGGCGGACCCGCTTGTTCACCATCCAAACGATATCCTCGGATAACGCTGATATCTGGGCCTCGGTCAATGGTTGCCCCACGCGAAGACCCAACGCCGCAGCCTGCGCGACCCCGGAATCCATCAACGCGCGATAGCCCGCGTAGGCGTCAGCGTCATCCGCGCGACGTACCATTCCGTTTACCGCCAGCATCTGCCGAACAACAAGATTCAGTTCGTATTGCGCATCGCCTAAGCGTTTGTATAGTCGCGGATCTTCTCCAAGCGCCCGCAGCACGTATTCGCTCGACGAAAAACCTTCATCGTCCTCCACCGATGCAACAACTGTCTTCAGTATTTTTCGTCGGTAATATTCCGAGGCGGTCAATGCAGTGCGGCTCGTAAAGCGCGCATCCGTTTCAATGAGATATCGAGCGTCCAGCGCCGGGTGGAGAATGTGCACACCTTGGCGCGGTGCGATGCCTAACCAATCAGACACACCGCCACCTGACTCAAGGTCAGTCAGATCGACCTCCCACTCCACGTTGTGAGGCCGTTTGGCATGCGGGTCTTGCGCAAAGCCCGATGCATTGGGTGGCGACGCACCGGTCGGTATTGCACTTGGCGAGGTCAGTGTTGGGGTTTCTGCAGCAGAGTCGCTCTCCCCGTTGCTGCGCGCCGCCGTGGTGTTATCGGCAAAGACATTTTGCCAAACGAGATTCGGAGTCGTTCCAGCACTTTTCGGTTGTACATCGCCAGCGAGATCGTGCGGAGTCGAAGTGAAGTCCGACAGTGGTCGGCCCGTCTTACCGACGATGGTGCTGAGATCAAGGTTCCCGCCGAGATTCTCCGGTTTCTGTGAAAACCGGTGTGCTTCGTCATGTACTAGCGTACTTTCATTTCCTGCAACAAACCGATGGCCACTGGGGGGGGCGAAGTTGCTTGAATGAGCATCCGATGCGCGACAGGATTTTTCGATCGGTTGGGCGATCGGTTGGGCGACGCTGAATACCTCGCCAACACCGACAGCAGCCATTGCGCCGCCACGTATGACACCTCCGACGTGACCAATCACGGCACTTCGAGGTGGCGCTTTCCAATGCACTTGTTCCTTTATCTGTTTTTCTCGATCAGCCTGCGTCTCCTTGTCAGCAAAAGATCCAAGCGCACGCCCATAAGATGACGTGATGTCGAAAGTGGTCCGTTGCGTTAGCCGCGTTCCGCTATTTTCAATTGTCGCGCCGCCGCCCGCATCTCCGCCGGGATCCGTGCCATCTCCCGATCGCAGTCGACCATTGATTTGCAAGTCACCAGCGCTCGTAATCTCGCCATGGAGATTTTCAAGGCGCTCACCCATTGCCATGTGCACTGCCCCACCGGAAGCGATACGCGCAGGTGTGGCTTGAGAATCAGGAACATGTACCTGGCGCGTAACCGTCGTTTTAGCATCGCGACATATCTCGATCGGATAGCGCGATTCCCTGCTTTTCCGTTGTGTGGTCACGAGATCAAGTATCGGATCTCGATAGTCTGATTCCGCGTCCAGCCTCACCCAACCCGTGGCTGCCCCCCGAGCAGCCTTGTCAAACTGGATTGCGCCATGCATATTTTCCGCAGGCCTGCGGCCATTCGGCCCGAAGACGGGTGCGCCAAGAACATGGTCCGGGTTTTCGACATTGTCTTCGCGACGATGAATAAAAACCTCTCGCGTACCTGCGCTAACGTCCAGCCGTTCTTCGAATCGATGCTGGACTTTATCGTGATAGCTCGTCCCACCCTCGATGAGCCTGAAAGCCGAGTCATTACCGTGCGTCCGTATCACCACGCGATCGAGGTCTATCCCGTCCGGCGTGACAACGTGATGCGTGGACAGAATGTCCTCTGGCCGGACGAAATAGACATCGAACTGGTTTGTATTGGCGTTGTGCCATGGGGTACCGGATTCAGTTGGATCGGTACGATGAAACCACGGTAAAGGCCGCAGTCGCGTTGTCGTGGTTTCAGTGCGCTCTTCAATGCGTCCAGGGCGACTATTGACATTACGCAACGTCTGCGCAGCCACACCCATATCGCGCATCGCAACAATCTCGGCGTCCACGTTCTCGACCAATTGCGTCTTCGTTGCAGTACGCGAGGCTTCAACGTTAGCAAACGCCTCCCCGCCAATCATCACTGACGCCCCGCTGTATATCCGTGCCCGGTCGGCGTTATAAAGATGATCCCGAACCCAGAGTGCAACATTGTCCCGTGCAACGATCCGCGCCTGGTTACCCGACTGCTTGATCCAATCGGCTTTCAGCGTGACGTTTCCACCAAACAATCCAGCGTGATTCTCTATATCCAACGCCGTTACGCTTACCGCTTCGGCATCCATCAAACCAGTGTTTTTTACATGGTTCGCGCTTACGTCCAACTTACCTATGGATGAACGAATCGTCGCATCGTTATGCAAGTAATTTGTCGTCAGTCCGATATCGCCATCGCTGTCGATCGATCCTTTTTCGCGGTTCTCCAGTGATGCATTGGCACGAGCGGTCAGGCCCTTTGCACCATGCATCCGGCCGACGTTACGAATCGCGGCGTCTGTGCGAATGTCCAGCAAACCACCCGACTCCATCGCCCCCGAAGCCTCTTGCACGATATCCTGCTTGCTGGCTAACGTCATGTCCGATCGACTCTGCATCGTGCCCGCATGCGACATGCCGTTATCGAGCGCGATATCCAGCTTTCCGCCAGCGTCAACAACGTCGCGCTCCGATAGCCGCAACGGGTCCTTCACATGCAACGCAACGTCAAAATCCGCGGCAACCTTACCAACGCCACGAACCGTGCCGATATCGAAAGCGAGCATGGGATCGAGGCGATGCGCGGCGAGATGCGTCGTGCGATGAGATATCTCACCATCCTGGTTGTCCAGGGCGTCAGCGACAACCCGTATCGAATCCGGCGACCGAGATTGTATTTTTCCGCCTCGATTATCCAATTCACGCGCCTGAAGGCATGACCCTTCTTTCTCCCACGACGCGTGCGTCAAGATCGGTTCGATCTTGACCAATCCACCCGCGTTCAAAAGTCTGTTTTTTGCGGTGAGATGCAAATTGGACGCAGAAATCTCTCCGGCATTCCAGATATCACGGGCATCTATTGCTACCTGCCCATCGGCTCCGATATACCCCCCCGAAGCGAGCGCCACCGTTTCAAGGCTGGTGATACGGGCGTCGCCGCTCGCTACAATGACACCGCCATCGCCTTGGACTTTCGTGGCATCAATCTCGATGTCATGCGCCGTTATCTGACCACGATGGTTTTTCAGTAAAGACGTTTCAATCCGTGCACGACCATTGCTGTCCAGCGAGGCGCCTTCGCCCATGGCGCTGCCGGCGGCGTGGATTCCAAGAATGCCATCTTCGTTAGACAGCATGTCTGTCGCGCGAAGGTCTGCGGACGCCGCCCTGATTTCGCCACGGTTTAGAATCTCGGGTACGTCAATAGCGAGATGACCGGCACTCTTGACATAACCATGTTCATCGAGAGATACCCGTTTTTTCCCTAGTATCTTTACCTGGTGCGTGCCGAGAACAATGCCGTTTCCGCTTTGATATTCATCGACGTGAATCGCTATATCCTTGGCCGTGATGCGGCCACCTGGATTATGCAAAAGCGGTGTCTGGATAGAGATCGAGCCTTCGGGTTTCAGCGGATCAGGACCGGCGTTGATCAATCTACCTTGATTCACTATATGTTTCGTTCCAAACAACGACACTTCCTGCCCGAATATTTCCCCCGCGTTGCGGATTTCCTCCGCATTGATATCGACCGCGCCGTGGCTCCCGATAAATCCGTCGACCTCCAACGCTACAAGATGGTCAGCATTCACCATGACCTGCCTTGTGCCCTCGATCGCACCACCGGGCACCGTTACGGTCTTAGCGTGAACATCGACTTGGCCTCCCGCAATCCGCCCACCACGCTCGGAGGTAATGGCATTTTTTGCTTGCAACGCGACATGCTGCCCGCTGATTTTCCCACCGTTGACGATACCGCTGCCGCTAATCTCAACATGACGGTTGCCGTCGATCACGCCGCCGCTGTCGAGTGATACCGTACCAACGGTCTTGATGACGACGTCATTCGTCGCGGCAATCGTGCCATTGCCGCCGTCATAGATATCCGCCGCGATATCGATATTGCGGCCGCCGATTTCCCCGCCGGCACTGTTATCCACACGCCCTGCGTTTAAGGATACGGTTTCACTGCCCACCCAACCATTGGCACCCGGCGTGGCAGCGACGGGTTGTTCCTTGGTCACAATCTTGCCGCCCTGGTTGGACAGCACGCCGCTTTCGCCAACATCGATGGCAACGTCTGATCCGTTGATTTCTCCCGCATTATCAAGACGCCGCGCTTTGATATCAACCCAACCGTCGCCGCCTATATGACCCGTTTTTAATAGCGACACCCCTTTGTCTGCTTCGATGGTAAGACTACGTCGTCCATCGAGCGACCCGTCCGCCACTAAAAGGTCAGCCGCAAGAATATTGACATTGTTGCCAACAACCTCGCCTCCGATGTTGAATAGTTTGCTTCTTGTCAGTAATGACACGTCGACGCCACGTATTTTCCCGCTATTCCCAAGCTGGTTCGCGGCGGTTATCAGCACAGACCCGCCAGAGAGCGTACCTGCGTTCTGTATATCGTCGGCCACGATTTCAACCGCGCCTTGCCCGCCAATACTGCCATTTGCATCAAGGGAGAAAGTACTGCCGCCCACGATCCGGATTTGCTTCGATCCAAAGGCCATGCCATCGCCGCCTTTGTAATCCGCAACGGCAATGTCAACGTCCCGGCCACGGATATCACCGGCCGCATTTGTCAGCGTCTTGGTCTTTATTGACACGCCTCCGGAGGCATCATGTTTTGCTGACGCAGGACCATGCGCATTATCCGCAGAGGCTTGATCATCCCTTGCCTCGATCTGGCCACGGCGATTGAACACCGTCCCAGGGGATTCCATGGCTAGCTGCCTACCGATAGACACGGCGTCATCATGGACAATATCCTCGCCGCGTGCCTTGATCGTCAGCACGTCACCCGAATACGTCCGTGCGACCGTACAGTCAACTCCGCTCCCCTCGAAGGTAACGGGCCCCCGTGCCCTGGACGTACCACGCAAGCGCAAGGGACCGCGTGCATTGACTGTCAGCGCATTTCGTGCCGTGACGTTCCCTGCCATATCAACGTCACCACCGCTCACCCAAAACGTGTTCGCCGTGGTATCTCCTTCGTGAAGGACCGTTTTAGCACTATTGATCGTGACATTGGGCGCGCGCAGTTGTCCCCGCTGCACGACGTGATTGGCGGCGAACCGCACCCCCGCATCCGCGTGTGCCACGCCGGTAAGCGTGATGCGGTCAATGGCCTCCACCACCGCATCGGTGGCCCGAAGGTTTCCCGCGACGTTCGCTTCGCCGGCCTGGATGTGCAACTGGTTTCCCGCTTCGGCCCACCCGCCATAGGCAACCTGGTCCGCCTGTATGTCGATGTCTTTCCCCGCGAGCAGACCCGCACGGATGTCGGCGGACCGTGCCTTGAACGTAAGCGTTTCCGCCTCGCCGTCGGCCACCAGATGCGGCGCTGCCGAAGCATGGCCCCCGGGGCCGTCCCGATGAGGGCCATCCCATTCGAGGTGGCCTTCGATGTTCAACGCCAGTGTGCGACCGGCCGACAACTTGCCGCCCTCCGCCACCCGCATGCCCATCCCATCCTCTGTTCCCGTCAAGGTGATTGCATTTGCATACATGCCACCCAGATTTGCGACATCGATCGCGACGCCCTTGCGCGCGCCCGGTGATGACGCCGTGCATGGGGGCATACCGTGGTCATCGCCTGCCCGCGGCTTCGGCGTTACCCGCATCCCTTGATAGTCGATATCATTTTGGCCTGTTGCAATCGTCAATTCGTTTGCATGTATTGCGGCGTTGATCTGCGTCGCACGGGCCAGCAGTGCCACCCCGTCAGTTTGGCGCGCATCAAGCCCCTTTCCGGACACCGTGATCGTCCCGTCATCAACGCGCAGGCCGTCGACCAACCCACCCGCTGAATAACGCGGCACGCCAGTGCTCAACCACGCCTGCGACGTATTGATGAAACCGCCACCATCGACCATGATGCCGTTCGGGTTCGCGATGATGAGATCCGCGCGCTGCCCCGCTATTTCAAGAAAACCACGCAAATGCGAAGGCGCATTGGCATGCACTTCATTGATGATAAGCGTCGCGGATCGGCCAAGCAGCGCCGGGTTGCCGAGAATTTCACCGCCTAATTGGGTGTTCGCCCCGTATGGTGCGTTATTCAGAATAGCGCCGCGCTCACCGATATCGAATTGTGAATAGTGATTGTGAGATACGCCCGCGGGAGAAGGCGCAACGATATCGACCTGCGGCAGGCCGTTGTGCGTGCTAACAACGTTCGGGATCGGCCCGTGGGTGGGGTCCGCCGTGATCTGCGCGAGAGCTTGACACGATAAGGTTGAAAATAGTGCGCATATCACTATTTTCATATGGCGTCGTACGAACCAAACATCCCTTCTCTTATAAACGAGCGTTCCATCTGGCATTGTGTAAATCTCTTTTTTCGTAACCAACCAATCAACTTTTCGACTTCTATTGCAACCATTTTGCGAAGTCATGCGCTTTAAAACAACACCACCCTATCGATAAATTTCATCACGCAAATACATCGTCATCCTAATTAATGACGTCTTTCCGTGTCGCGCCCATCGCCGTACGATAAAAGCAGAAGATTCGACTAGTTATTGCCTATACGCCTCCACGTAATGCCAAATGAGGCATGGCAATAAGGTCTTAATGCAATGGCGGATTCTACGATTGGAATGCCGGCTAAGCGACGTTGAAGACAGCATGACTGCTTTTTCCGTGACGCAACTTCGCACCGCATCACGACGGCGATAGGATACGCCGCTAGATAGGAACGCCAATACCAGCCGTGCCTTCAAAAGGCAACGCAAAATCGTTGCAACGACAGCTTGGCGAATGGTTTTAGCGCATCAAGCCGCTCGCGCGGAGCACACGCCGCTCGATGGACTGCATCAACACATGGTCGTCACGGGCGGCGCTGGCCAATGTGAGCCATTGTCGGGCGCGCGTCATGCCGGTGTACACCAATTCACGGGTCAGGATCGGATTCATCCGGGGCGGCAGGACAAGGGCCGCATGGGCAAACTCCGAGCCCTGGGATTTATGTACGGTCATGGCAAACACCGTTTCCACCGCCTGCAATCGGCTGGGAAGCACCCACTTGACCGCGCGACTGCCATCGCTTGCAAGAAAAGCCACACGTAATCGACTCAATCCCTGCCCGGCACGCTCGTACATGCCCGTCTGCGCGGCAAACGGGGGCGTGCCTGCCTTGATGGTTGCTCCCGTGTCATCGACTGTCGATATGACGTTCGCCGGATCGGAGGGCGGCCCGATCAACGTCATGCCAATGTCGCCGTTCATCAGCCCCAGCCCGTAATCGTTGCGTGTCACCAGTACCGGACGTCCAACGTACCACGGCGTAGGCGCGCGAACTTGACGCATCGATGGCAACGCAATCAAACCCGCTTCATGCAGCGTCCTTGCAATGCGATCGTTCAAACCATCGACGCCCCATTCGCCCCGCCGCAGCGCGCAAAGCATTTGAAAACCACCGTAGGCGTCCAACACGGCGCGCGCCCAGTTGTCGTAATCATCGCGCACGACATTGAACGGATGCGACGACGTTACCCGATCATGGCGCGCCTCCCCGAATGCGGATGTCCCTGAGTGCAGACCATGGCGCGCATCGGGTATTGGCACTGCCACGCCTGGTGCCGTGCCGTCGGCGGTTAACGCCCCGTGCGGGGCTTGCTCCCGTAATACGCGCAGGTAACGCGCATAGCCGGACCGCGACGCTGGCGTATCCGCCGCCGACGCCAGCGTGCCGTTCGTCGACACATCGGCATCCGAGACCCCGCCATGGATCACGAGATTCCTGAAAACCGTTGCATCCACGTCGGACGCCGGTGACAGCGCGACGTATGCAAGATCCGGATACGGTGTCGCGCGGATCTCGCGCAGCGCGCGAGCATCTCCCTCGTTCACGGCGTGGGCCAGGCGACCAATACCACTGTCCGCCGTGAAGCGATGGCTATGCCGGAGCATCGCGATGGCTTGATCCAGCGGGGCGCCGTCGGGATCGCGCAACGACGCATCGATCGATGCGCCCGTCGCGGAGGCAATCCATGCGCAAGTCTCGGGCGTGTAATGACCTTGCTGCGCGCGTGCACACAGTTCGCCGAGCACCGCGCCGGCCTCAACCGAGGCCAATTGATCCTTGTCCCCTAGCAGAATCAACCGCGCACCCGTCGGCAATGCAGCAAGCACGGCGGCCATCATTTCGAGATCGACCATCGACGCTTCGTCGATGACCAATACGTCCAGCGCCAGCGGCGTATCGGCATCATGTCTGAAACGTCGGCTGTCGGGGCGGCTCCCCAGCAACCGATGCAACGTGGTCACCTCGGTGGGTATCGCGGCCCGCAAGCGCGCCACGATGGCGTTGGTCGAATCGGGATGGGCGGCAGTGGCGATATCGACGTGCGCCGGGAATGACGCACCCTCGCCGTGCGTCGTGGGGGGCAATAGCGCGGCAAGGTCGCACAACGGTAGCGATGCCACCGCGCGGGAAATGGCGTCGTTGAGGCGCGCCGCCGCCTTGCCGGTGGGCGCGGCAAGGCGTATGCGCAAGGCACGGCCGCGGCGATGCGGGCCATCGGCCGTGCCATGACGGGTCGCCATCGATGCATCCGCCGTCTGCGCTGGAGGAACGCCGGATGCGCCGCCATCCGACAGGGCGAGACATTGCAGTAACGCGAGCAGACGAACGACCGTTGTCGTCTTGCCGGTCCCGGGACCGCCGGTGATGACCCCGAAACGCTGACGCGTCATCAATGCACACGCCAGTTTTTGCCAATCGGTGACGTCCGTGGGCAAGCGTCCGGACGGAGGGAAAAGACAGTTCAACAACGCACGCAAGGTGCCGTCGGTCGCTGCGCCGGTTCGCGATGTGGGCGCGGCGACCCGCTGGAAGATGGCGGTGCGGACCGCTTGCTCGTACCGCCAATACCGACGTAGATACAAACGCGCATCGCCCTCGTCCGTCTCCACCAGAACGAGTGGCGAAGCCGCGTCGGGTGGCGGATCGAAAAATGCCATTGCCGATGCGACATGCGACATGGCGGG
The DNA here is from genome assembly GCF_000970345.1 of Robbsia andropogonis. GTDB lineage: Bacteria > Pseudomonadota > Gammaproteobacteria > Burkholderiales > Burkholderiaceae > Robbsia > Robbsia andropogonis. Next base: position 339,565 of record NZ_LAQU01000001.1, read on the forward strand.
CATCGTCGATGTCGCAACGCGTGTGACCAGGCCCGGCACGAGCAGGGCCGAACGCCAGACCGCGACGTCGATACCATTCAGCAGCACTTCCGGCGTTACCGCTCGTTCCGCAACGCGCCGCGCGAAAGTATCCAGCGCACGCGCGTCATCGGCCACATGGTTGAATGGTGCGCCACGCATTGGTGGCCCGCCCCAGGACGTGCCATCCGATGAAGCGAGCACGGCACCGGACGCCTGAAACGCGGCGCTTTCCTCGGGAGGCAAGGACAAGGCAAAACGCGGATCGTGCAAGGTATCGGCCAGCGTCACGCAAACATGGCCTCGCCCGAGCTGGTGACTGGCCAGCGCCGCGCCCAGCAGCAGCAACGCCGGCGCGGCGGGCACCTGCTCCATGAGAAAGGCGGCAAAGGCACGGTCCAACTCCCGCAGCCAACCGCGTCGCGCCCAGTCACGAAGGATCACCAGCATCTCCGCGCCCGATAAGACGAGCACGTTCGGCGGCACGTCAGCGTCTCGCTCGCTGGGGGGCTCCGGTTCAATAATCGGTTGCGGTTCGGAGGCGGGCTTCGGTGGGGTGATCGATTTCGGTTCGGCGGTCGCGCTCGACGGTGCCATGGCTAGGCCGAGATCCGGCTCCTGGGCGAATGTGAACGCCATTTGCGCCTGCGCTTGAACATCGTCCCGCGCGCGCGCATCGCCTTGATGCGTCGGCTTACGCGTCGTCCGGCCCTTCTTGTCGCTATCGCGCACGCCGCTCATCGCCCCCCCTCCGACATGCCGTCGAAATCGGTCGGTGCGCCAGCGACATCTTGTACCTGTGATGGCGAGGCGGTGAACAACGCCTCCATCTCGTCGATCATCGCGCGTGGCAGGCACGCATGATAGACGCCATGCGTTGCAGCCCGGCCACCGCGCAAGAAAAGATAGAGCGCGCCGCCAACATGGGTGTCGTAGTCGTAATCCGGTAATCGCGCGCGCAGCAGGCGGTGCAATGCGAACACATACAGGGCGTATTGCAAATCGTACCGTTTTGCCGCCACCGCTTCCGCCATGGCCTGCCTCGTGTAGGCACGCGCATCGTCCCCCAGCCAGTTCGACTTGTAATCCACGACGTAGTAGCGCCCCTGATATTCAAACACCAGGTCGATAAACCCCTTTAACATCCCATTCATATGATGCGGGGTCAGTCGCGCACGCGGCGCATCCTCGGGCGTGTGGCGCCGTACGATCTGGTCGAGCAGCGGAGCTGACACGTCGTGAAGACTGAACCAGAACTCCATTTCCACTTGATAGCCATGCAAGTCAGCCAATGACGGGCCGTACGAGACCGTTGAAACGCGCTCCGCCGATTTCAACGTGGCGGCGGGACTGTCCCGATGAGTCGATTCCTCGTCGACTGCATCGCCTACGTCGCCCTCAACCGGCTTCCCCACTGCAATCGGCAGCGGAAGCGGCGTGGCAAGCCAGTCTTGCAGCCATTGGGTAAGCGGCGCGATCCAGACATCCCATCCTCGCACCTGGCAACGGCGCGCAATCTCGTCGCGCAGGCTGTCGCCTGTCACCACACGATCGAATCCTTCTTCACCAGCCCATTCCAGTAGACCATGCAGAAAACTACCCGGTCCGGGACCGCGCGGAAAAGCATGCATGGCATCGAGCGGGGACGGCGGAGAGGTATTCAATGCATCCGTACCCAGTTCGTCGCTCGTGGCGAAGAAGGCATCGTCCACCTCCTCGGCGTACAGGGCCTCGTGCGCGCTTTCCAAGGGCGGCGCCATCTGCACACGCGAACCCTGCGCCATCGCGGCAAGCGCCGTATAGCTCGCAATCCACCAGGTCTCTCGCGGAACGGCGGGCGGTGCCCGTTCCGGCGCCAATGCCGCGAGTTCCTGCCCGTCCGCGTGCGCGGCCTCGGCCACATGCAGTGCTACATCCGCCCTGTCGTCCAGGGACGACGTCACATCAGTGGTCGGCAACGCGGTCACCGCGATATCGCCGCAGCCGCCGCGGAAACGCTCGAGCACCGCGGCAATATCGCCCGGCGGAATCGGCTGGCCACCGTGCAGTAAATAGCCTAGCGCACCGCGATGCAAGTCCGCCAACGGCGCCACACCGATCCACGTCGCATACTGGGCACGCGTCAATGCCACGTACAGCTTGCGCAGGTCTTCACCCAGCCGTTCGTCATCCACACGGCGCACCGCATCGGCGTCGCCGCGCAAGCGCACGTGCGTCTGGTGCCGCGCATCGTGCCAGATCAGTGGAACATCACTGTCCTTCACCGCGCGATAGGCACTGGCGAACGGCAGGAACACCAACGGATACTCAAGCCCTTTCGACTTGTGTACGGTGACGACCTTGACCCGTTCCGCATCGCTTTCCAGGCGTAGCTTGCGTGCATCGTCCTGGCTACCGGCATCACGCCGTTGTTCGGCCAGGTGCCGAATCAAGGCGTGTTCGCCATCCAGCACGCTACTGGCTTGTTGCAGCAGTTCGGCAAGATGCAGCACATCGGTCAGGGCACGTTCGAGGTTCGCCGCCAGCAGACGGCCCGGCACGCCAAAATCATGCAACAAGCGATGCAACATCGGCAGCACACCCTGGCGTTGCCATGATCGACGGTATTCGCGGAATTGCGTCACATGCGCTTCCCAGACGGCTTCGTCCGAATTCAACCGATCGAGGTCGCTCCAATCCAACCCCAGTATCGGGGAAGCCAACGCGGTACGCAGCAAGCGGTCGTCATCCGGTGTCGCACAGGCGGCAAGCCAGCGTTGCACATCATCCGCGGCCTCGCTCGCGAAAACCGATTCCCGATCCGAGAGATACACGGAGCGGATACCTCGCGCCTGCAATGCCTGTTTGATGGCACGGGCTTCGGCACCGGTATTGACCAGTATGGCGATGTCGGCGGGCTGTACCGGGGTCACATGACCGGAGGCGTCGCGGAACCCGGCGCGATGCTGCTTGCCCAAGGCAAGCAGATGCACGATATGCGCGGCGCATGCGTGCGCAAAGCGATGCTGGTAAGCGTTGCGCGGCAGCGCGATGCCGTTGTCGCTATCGGTCCACCAGGCCGTCAGGGCCGCCGACCTTTCCCCGTCGACCCACCATGCCCGATTCCGGCCAGAGGCGTCCACCGGCAAGAACGGCAGCGGATTACGCGTTACGCCGGCATGCGCCGCCAACACGTCCGTAGCCGCGCGGAACAGAAAGGCGCCTCTGCCTTCAGGGCGGATTTCAGCTTGTTCGAAACAGTGATTGACGGCCGCCACCATCGATAGCGTCGATCGATAATTGGTTCCCAGCGTGTAATGCCTGCCAGCCGTCGCCTCGCGCGCCAGCAAGTAGGTGTGGATGTCCGCACCCCGAAACGCGTAAATCGCCTGCTTCGGATCGCCAATCAGAATCAGTGCATGGACCGGTGCGCCGGACGGCACCGCATCCGCCTCTACCGCCCCGTTGGAAGACGCATGCGCGCTACCGTCTTCGTCACGTGAACCCTCGACTGCGCATTCCAATTCAGCTTCACTTCCGGCATCGGTGTCGGCTCCACGCACCCGATACACCGCATCGAAAATTCGATACTGCAGCGGATCGGTATCCTGAAACTCATCGATCATCGCGACCGGGAACTGGCGTCGGATCAACGCGGCCAGACGCTGACCATTGTTGCCCTGGAGGGCGGCATCGAGACGGCGCAACAGGTCGTCGAAGCCCATCTGCGCGCGCCGCTCCTGCTCCAGCGCAAAACGTCCGGCCACCCAATGCACCGCATGTCGCAAAATGGTATCGCGCGCATCAGGCAATGCGGCCAATGCCTGCCGTAACAACGGCAACGCCGATAACGCCGGATGGTCAGGCGGCTCGCCGACCTTCCATCCTTCCGCCAACCCCGCCTCCGAGAGGCGATTCCATGCGGCATCAGGAAGCAGCAACGGTGCGGGCGCTTCCTGCGCGGCCCAGTTTCGCAAGATCTCCAGCCAGGGCTTGTAATAGCGTGCCTGGATCTTACGCCCGTCCACGCGCTTGGCCGCGCACGCGTCATCGAGCAGCACCGCGAGCTCATCGACCCATGCCGCCCATGGCGCGCGCAAGGCATCGAATCGCACCTGTGCCGCGGCGCGCGCCGTTGCAATCGCGTCCACGGGGATCTCGCCGGGCGGCAATACGCCAACATGCGCCAACAACCGCGTGACCTGCGCATACAGGGAAGGCTTGCCGAGCAGCGGCCCCGTCGGCGGATCATCAGGGCCGGACCACCATCCGAGGATCGCGGCCGCACCTGCATCATCGACGGGATAGAGGAACGTCCGCCAATAATCGCGGATCACCTCGGCAAGCAGGTCGCGCTGGTCGGTCTCCAGGCGCTGCGCAAACAAACTGTCGCTGTCGAATGCGTGTTCACGCAACATTCGATAGCACCAGCCGTGAATGGTCGATACCGCCGCTTCATCCATCCATTCGGCGGCAATGCGTAACTTGTGCGCCGCCGCGCCCCATTGATCCGGAGGCATCATCGCCAACAGTCGAAACAACAGATCGCCACGCAACGCGGCGTCCTGTACCGCCGCTTCGACGTCCTCCACGCCGACGTCACCATCGTGCAATCCGGCTGTCGTACTGTCCCACTGCGTTGCCACCGCCTGAAACAACGCGGCCGCCTCGCTCAAGCGCGCGCGAATGCGGTCACGCAGTTCCTTGGTGGCGGCATCCGTGAAAGTGACGACGAGAATCTCGGGCGGCGACAGTGCCCGCGCCGTCCCCAGCCCCAGGACAAGACGCAGATACAACGCGGCGATCGTGAACGTCTTGCCGGTCCCCGCACTTGCCTCGATAAGGCGGCTTCCGCGTAACGGAAACGACAAGGGATCGACAATGCCAGGCATTCTGTCCCCTGGCATGCCGTCGTCCGTAGGAACATCAGCGTCGATGAAAGGCCCGTGCGTCACCGCTCCCCCTTTGTTCGATGCTTGCGCGGCAGCGCGTGATAAATCGGTTCCAGCAAGGTACGCGTCCAATACGCGGCATCGCCATGCGCCCACAACGACGCAAACGTCGGAAACGCTCGCCCCAGGTAGGGGTTCTCGTCGCGTTCCGCCGGGGTCGTCGACGCGCCGTCCTCGTAGACGGCGCGGGCTGCTTCCCATGCGTCGCTGCCGGGGCCGCCCGGATCGACGTCTGGCACGACGGCATCGGGGACGGCGGACGCCTGCGCCGCGCCGGGCCGGATATCATCGCCGTCGGAAAGGTGACCCGCCCGTGCCCCGCCGCGCTCGAGCCAGGTGAACCCGGCACGGATCGCCAACGGCAATGGCGCCCGCATGCCGATCTCCCACGCACGAAGCAGCGCTTGCCAGAACGCCAATGCGTCGGCGTCCGCTATCGGTGCGAACTGCATTTCGCCTTTCTTGCTGAGCACCCATGTCGTCAAGGGGCCGCCGCTGATATGCGCGGCAAGATGCTCCACCCAATGCGGAATCGCCCGGTCACGCCGATAACTTTGCGTGGTTGAAATCAGTGCGCTGCTGCTGGTGACAATGCGCGCCCGCGCGCCGTCGTCGGCACCGCGCAAGCCGGTAATCCAATCGAGTACCTGGCGCGCGTCGGCGTCGCCATCCACCGCATCAATCGGATATCGATAGTCCAATGCTTCGTCGGGCAGCCGATACGGCCAGGTGGCGAGCAGGCCATCGTATTGCGCGAAAAGCGGCACGAGTGGTTCGCGCAGCGCCGCCACCGCGGCATCGCCAAAGGCGCCGACCGGTAACGCGCCACGCCGCGCGAAGCGCCGCAGCTGCGCATCGACGACGGCGTGGAGCGTCGCGGCGATGGCGGCTTGATCAGCGGCAACGTGGTGTGCCGCGTTCCCGTCTACTGCGCCATGCGCATCGCCTGACAGCAACGCGCGCTGCACCGCGCCACGACGGCGAATCAACTCGTCTTGCAAGGCCCAGGTCTGCAGTCCATCCACGACGAAGGGTTCCTGGTCCTCGCCGATCGGATCATCGGTCTCGAACGTCACCTTCAATCGCGTGCGGAAAAACGCACGAACCGGGTTGCGCAGGAAATCCACGAGGTGATGCACCGTCAACTCGCCGTCCCACGCGATGGGCGGCAACGGTGACGATTGCCGCGACACGCTGGCCAACCCTGTCGCCGCAACCGGCACCGAGTTGATCGTGCGTTGCCGGCGTGCCTCGGCTTGCGCGACCAGGCCGTCCCGCCACTCACGTGCGAAGCTGAACAAGCGCGGGTCCCCGGTATCGGCGAAGTACGCGCGATTGAACGGCTGCATCCGATGATCCACCGTCAGCGCCGACAGCAGCGCATCATCGTGGCCCACCGACAACAACGCGGTCGACGCCGGCGCGGCCCCATCGTCATCCTGGCGGGCCAGGCGCCATCCCGCGGCAAGGTGATCGCGCAGTTGCGCTACCAGCACCGACGTCGGCCGTTCCGAATTGTCATGAATGCTGCGGCCCACCCAGCTGATATGCAGCCTGTCGCGCGCGGACAATACCGCTTCCAGGAACAGATATCGATCATCCTCTCGACGTGAGCGGTCACCAGGCCGGTAATCGGCGGCCATCAGATCAAAGTCCATGGGCACGCGGGTGCGCGGATAGTCGCCATCGTTCATGCCGAGCAGGCAGACCATGCGAAAAGGAATCGCACGCATCGGCATCAGCGTGGCGAACGTCACGGCACCGGCAAAGAAGGGTTGCGACAATCCACGCTGCTCCATCTGCGCCAGCCAATGCTCGCGCACGACCGATAGCGGGATGGCATCCGTCATCCGCGATTCGGCACAGGCATCCAGCCAGGACTGCAAGGTCGCGTCCAGCCGCAGCAACGTCAACCCATCGCGGCTTTCGATCTCGCCGCTGGTCCACGCGCCATTGCGACCGTCGGTGCCTTTTCCGTTCCCTGCGCCGACGCCGGCCAACGCATCGACGTCGAAACAATCCGCCAGCAAACCACGCAATCGCACGCCCCAGTCCGAGGGCGACACCGTGTCGCGCAGCAGGCGCCAATACCGGTGCAGCGTGTCCAGCAAATGCGTCAGCGGTCCGAGCAGCGCCGCGTCCAGGCCGCCGATCTCGTCCAGCGGTTCGATCCCGCGCCACGCGGCGTCACTGCCAACCGCATAGCCCAGCAACATCCGACGCAAGCCGAATAGCCAGCTGTTCTGCTCCGGCACGCCCACGCGTCCGGCATTGAGGTCGGGTAGGTTGCCGCGACCCTCCGCCGACTCCGCATCGTCGCTATCCGGCCATGCGACATCTTCTCGCTGCGCGGCATCCAGTCCCCAGCGGATATTCGCGCCCACCATCCATCGGCGCAGCAGCGGCAGGTCGCCCTCGGCAATGCCAAAGCGGGCGCGCAACGCGGGAACGTCGAGGAGATCGAGCACATCGCTGAGCGCCAGCCGGGACTGCGGCAACCCCAGCAGCATCTCCACCGCGCCGAGCAAGGGGTCGTGCCGCAAGGCACCCTGATCCGCCAGCTGGTAGGGGACGTGGCGCGGATCGCGGGTGACCGTCAAGCCGAAAACCGCCTGCACATGCGGCGCGTAGTGATCGATATCGGGCACCATCACGATCACGTCACGTGGCTGCAGCGTGGGGTCGTCGGCGAAGGCCGCCAGCAGTTGATCATGCAGCACTTCCACTTCACGCTGCGTGCTATGGGTGCGATGGAATCGGATCGATGCATCTTCGTCCGGGTCCACCGCTGGCCATCGTTCCCGTGTCTCGCCGAGCGGCCGCAATGCCAGAATGTCGTCCTGCAACTGTTGCAGCAGCGTGGTCTCGCCGTACGATTCGAACAGGTCGATGCGACGATCGATATCGGCGAAGCGCGCCGAGTAGGACTGCGCATCGTCGTGCTGGTCCAGCAGGCCGATGAAATCCCGGCCTTGCTTGCCCCAGGCGGCGAGCAAGGGGTGCGCATGCTGATGCAGCTGCGTGTCGTCCAATATCGCCGGCATGCTCGATTTACGCGACTGTCGCGCCCGCGTGGCGCGCAGCAGATCCTTGTCCGCGATGATATCGGCCCAGTAATGGCGACACGGGTTATGAACACACAACAGCACCTGAGTCCAGGGCGCGATGGCCGACAAGACCTCCAAGGCCTGCTGCGGTAGCGAAGAAATACCAAAGACGATCAGGCGGCGCGGCAGCATCCTCGCGCGCGTGGCGTCCACGGCGGGTTGCAACACCTCATCGGGGATGGCGTTCCAATCGATGGTATCGGCGGCATCGGACACATCGGCGTCCAACGAAGCCGCGTCACGCGCGTCCGTGGTGCCGCGCACGCGACGCGCCACGGACGCGCGCATGTGCGCGATTCGCGTCAGGAAGCGTCGATGAATTTCCGCCCGGCTCGAACGCGCGCGCGCGTCGCCCTCGTTGCCGCTTTCTTCCGCTTCGCGATCATCACGATGATCGCGCCCGACGTCCTCCAGCAAGGCGCGCCACAAACGCGGTTGCCAGGCAAGCGACGCGGCAATCGGCTGGGTGCCTTGTCGGCTGGTCTGGATATCGTCACGACCATTGGCCCACCCCTCCAGCCAATCCGCCCTGTACACCTGATATTGATCGAACAGATCCGCCAGCCGCTCGGCCAGTTGATACCGCTTACGCATATCGGCATCGCGCGCCAGAAAGCGGCGCAAGGGCACGAACGTCGGATCCTCGAGCAGCGTCGGCAGCAATCGCATCAACCGCCAGGTCATCAGCGCCTTATCAAACGGCGAGGTGCGAGGCACCGCATCCTCACCCAGTACGGCACGATAAACCTGCCAGAGAAACCGCGATGGCAGTTGCGCATCCAGCGCGGCCGCAATGCCGCAACCGCCGCTCCCCGCCGCCGCGTCCGCATCCTGCGCAAGCGCGAGCTTCAGCCATTGCGCAATACCGTTGCTCTGAACCAGCACGACCTCGGTTTCCAATGGCCCCAGCGGATGGCGTGTGATCCATTGCACCAGCAATGCGCGCAACGCGTCCGGCTGATTGCCATGAATGACCATGAAGCCAGGACGCAGAAAAGGAGGTCGCATTGCGGGAACGGGGTCGGACAACTGCGTGCGAAACCGCTATTCTAAGCTAATGGTGCACGACGCCATGCCCCCACTACCCTCCCTGGACGACGAAACGCTCATGTCGATTCCTTCCGTCACCCGTTTCCCTTCCGAGGTCGAAGGAGACAACCTCCGCACGACCCCGGACGCCGTCATCCCCTCGCATGCGGAAATCTGGTTGATCCGCCACGGCGAGACCGCCTGGAGCAAGTCGGGACAGCATACAGGCCGTACCGACGTGCCCTTGACCGAGACCGGTCGCGAGCAGGCCATGGCACTCCGGCCCGCACTTGCCGATGTGGATTTCCAGGCGGTCTGGTACAGCCCCCTTTCCCGCGCTCGCGAGACCTGCATGCTCTCCGGCATTCTCGGGCCAAACGGCGCGGCAGCACGGGAATGCCTCGCGCAACCCGATGTACAAGAATGGGATTACGGCATCTACGAGGGCCGTACCACGGCGGATATCCGGCGCAGCGAGCCCGACTGGGCTGTCTGGGAGTCGCCGATGCCCGATGGCGAAAGTCTGCACGACATCGCCGTGCGTGCGCATCGCACGGCGGATGGGCTGCGTGCCGCCTTGTCAAGCACCCGCAACCAGTCGGACCGACCGCGGATCGCGGTGTTCTCGCATGGCCATTTCCTGCGGGTACTGGCCGGCACCTGGATAGGCGACGCCCGCCTGGGCCGCCATCTGACACTCGACACGGCGACCATCAGCGTGCTGGGCTTTGACAGGGAAACCCCGGCGATTCGGCGCTGGAATTGGCGCGCGAGCCTTTAACCCCGTACTGAGACACTCCTGGCGGGTTGCAGCGGTCGCTTGCCGCCAATGCCGCTGGCCAGAATGGTGCCGACCAGCACGATGCCCGTGCCCAGCAGCGTCAGAGACGTCAGCGCTTCCTTCAGGAATATCGCGCCCCAGAGCAACCCGAACACCGGGATCAGGAAGGTGACCGATACGGCGCGCGCCGGTCCGGCGCTCGCGATCAGCGCGAAATACAGCCCGTAGGCGAAAGCCGTGCAAAAAAGGCCCAGCAGCGCCACCGCGATCCAGGCCTCCGGCGGGATCGGGGCCAGGGGCCACCATAACCATGCCAGCGGCAACAAGGCAATGGCCGCCACCAGCATGCTGCCACTCGCGACCGCCAAGGAGTTGACGCCGGTGAGATGCCGCTTCGTGAAGTTCGCCGCAATGCCGTAGCACAGCGTCGCGGCCAATACGGCAAGCGGCGCCAACGGGTTCGACGCCTGCCCCATCGCCCCCGTCAGGTCCGGCCACACAAGCACGACGACGCCCGCGAGCCCGAGCAACATCCCCACCGCGCGCAGGCGTCCGAGTCGATCGCCGAGCCAGACGAACGCCACTAACGCCGCCCATAAGGGGGTGGTCGCGTTAATGACCGATGTCACGCCTGCGGACAGCGTCAATTCCGCATACGCGAACAGGCAGAATGGCAACGCCTGATTCAACAGTCCGACAACGATCAACGCCGGCCAGTGGCCCCGCATTGCAGCAAAACCGCTCGGAGCGGCCTGGCGGGCAGCGGACCCGAGCGGCATGGGCGGCACGATCGGCAAGACGGGCGCCGCCTGCGACTCCGCCAACGGCCCGTCGGACCTGCCGATCGATGGCGCCGCAGCCCTCCTTGTCCGCTGCTTCACGAGCATGAACGCGATCAGGCAAGCGGCTGCGATCGTCACGCGCATCGCCATCAGCGGCACCGGTCCAAACGGCCCTGCTCCAATCCGGATAAACAGGAACGAAGCACCCCAGAGCGCCGCCAGGAAAATCAGCATGCCAAACATTCGCGTTGTCATTACGTCACTATTCCAATGGGTCGCGCGTGGCAACCCGGTATTTCAAAAAGAGGATGTGCGGGTATGGCAATACCCCACGTTGGGCATCGCGACCAATCCAACCACTATAAAAACAGGCTTGGGTGATAAGACAACACCACAACAAGGCCTTCCTGCGAACGGATTAGCATGCGCCTTGTTTTTAGTCGATCGTTTGTCCTGAATCGCCGTTATCAGAAATTGCACGTTACTTTATCGTCGTTGCGCGATACTCTAAGAGAACCTGGTTGGCGCGTAAAACGAGATGTCGTCCATGGCGATGTGAAATCCGCTCACATATCGCCATCTTGGTGTCCAACCCCCAGATCGGTACGGATTATGGAGATTCCATATGCAAGGGCGGGACGCGACGGCGACAAGGAACCGCATCCTGGACGCCTGTGAGCAGGTCTATGCCACACAAGGCGTTGAAGGCTTGACTTTACGCACGATCACGGAACGGGCGTCGGTCAACCTTGCATCGGTCAACTACCATTTCGGTACAAAAGAAGTACTGACCGCAGAGATGCTGAAACGACGCGTCACACCATTGCATCAGGACAGACTGGTGTTGCTGGATATGGTGGAAGCGCAATATGGCGCGCAGATCCGGCCCACCCATGTGCTCGGTGCCGTCTTACTGCCGATGCTCATGATGCTGACAACGCCGAATGCGGCGGACCACCTACTATCGTTTGTATTACGTTTTTCGTCCGATCCGGCAACGATCGTCCGTGAGGCGATGAAATCGGCGTTCCATCATGTCAGCGATAGAGTGGATGCCGCTTTATCCGCCAGCGCAAGGCATATGCCGCCGGACGATGCCGTCTGGCGCGCACGGATCTTTTTTAACGCGTTTCCCGGCACCGTTGCGAATCAGAATCTGGTCACCATGCTGATCGACTTGATGAAAACGCCGAACGTGACGGCGCTGGACATGCTGGTGCAATTCGGCACCGTTATCGAATGCGTGCTGCATCACGATGCGCGCGAGGAAACGGTGATCGGGCTGGCGCGAGATACGTTATCGATTTTGAAGGGCTCCCCCACGCTGACCATCCTTGGCGAGCGGATGGTCTTGATGCCCGCCTCTCCCGTGTCGCCTCCGTCCCCGTTTCCTAGCTGGGGGACCTGAGCAGACACGGCGCCCGATGGCGAGGGTGAAACGGGGAATGTCGCCCGCCGCTACCGCCATCGTCCCAATCCCTGAATCATTGCCGCAGCCAAGCGCCGGTCAGCGCGTCGCGAATCGGCGTGGCACCTTCCTGCGTCCCGAGGGGGGCGTCGACAAAACCGTCCAAACGCGTACCGAAATAGTCCAGCAGCGTGGCCGTGTCCCGGGCCGGCGGCTGCCCGTGGAGGTTGGCGCTCGTGGAGACCAATGCACCACCAAAGGCATCGCATAAAGCAGCGGCCGGGGGATGTGCGGTTACCCGCAGCGCAATGCCGGCGTGCCCGCCTGTCACCCACTCTGGAATCACACTCGCGCGCGGAAAGACCCACGTCATCGGACCCGGCCACGTATCATTTACCTCCGCCCAGACGCGCGCACGTGTTGCCGCGTCTAGCGCGGACAGGTCGATCAACGGGAGCACCTGCTCGATCCGCGATGCGATCAACAGCACCCCAACCGTGGGTGGTCGCTGTTTCAGTGTAAATATCCGCGCCACCGCGGCGGCATTGAACGGGTCGGCGCCCAGGCCGAAAACGCCCTCGGTGGGATACGCAAGAACGTCGCCGTCGCGGAGTGCCTGCCCCGCATCCCGCAGTGAGCGCAGCGGCGCAACGGCGTTGCCTGCGAGATTAGCATCGGCGGCGGGCGGCACATCCTGTCCCGGCACCGCGGCAGCCTCCACGCCCCTGTCACCCTTGCGGCGTCCTGCCCCGCCCCAACCATAGCGCACCGGACGTCCGGCGTCGATGGGTAAATCGGCATGCTCTCCCCCGCGCGATTCGCCCGGGATGTGGTGATCCGTCATCATCGCCTCCCGCTGCGTTCAGGCCTCATCCAGGCCGATATCGACGCTCGACGCGGCCTGGGTGAGTTTGCTCGTGGAAATGTAGTCGACACCGGTCCGGGCAACGTCACCGATCGTCGTCAGGTTGATGCCGCCCGACGCCTCGAGCTTCGTGCGCCCGTCGACCAATGCAACAGCCGCGCGCATGTCGTCGAGCGACATGTTGTCGAGCATGATCAAGTCGACCTCCGATGCCAGCGCCTCGCGCACCTGTTCCAGCCGGTCGCATTCGACTTCGAGTTTCGTCAGCACCGGCAGTTGGCGTCGCGCCCGGCGGACTGCTTCGGCAATGCTGCCGCAAACAGCAATATGGTTATCCTTGATCATGACGCCGTTATCGAGCCCCAGCCGATGATTCAGGCCGCCACCACACACCACCGCGTGCTTTTCCAACATCCGCAAGCCCGGCGTGGTCTTGCGCGTATCGATCAGACGCGCGTTCGTGCCCGCCAACGCCGCGACATATTGGGCGGTGGTGTTGGCGATCCCGGACAAATGCTGAATCACATTCAGCGCGGTGCGTTCGACGGTCAGCACGCTGCGCGCGTTGCCGGAGACGGTCATCAGCACGGCGCCGGCGGGGACCTTCTCGCCATCCCGCACACGCACCGCCAACGTCAACGCCGGGTCATAACTACGGAACACGCGCGCGGCAATATCGATCCCCGCCACGATGAGCGGCTCACGCGCGTTCATGACGAAACTACCGGTCTCGTCGGGCTCGATCATCAACTGCGCGGTGAGGTCACCATGACCGATATCCTCGGTCAGCCAAAGCGCGATCAGGCGCTCGGTCTGGAAAATGTCGTACATGCGAATCGTCCGTTGCAAAGCCATGAAGCCGGCGCGGGCGGCCGGAATAATTTTTTGCCATGATAGCCGTTCTCGCGCATCCGAACCGAGGACGGCCCTGATGACCGCATTGCCCCGCGTTTCCTCGTCCGCATCCGACACCCATGCGTCGCCAAAGCGCGCTTCATGCCAGACCACGCCTTTACATGGTAAGCCCGACAGCGCACTGCCTGCAGATGGGATCGGCGCAGCGTCTCCACCACCATCCAGGACCGCCCTGCTCTCGCGCATGGGTGCCCTGTGCATCGTCAGAGCGCCCGCGGTACCGGCAAGGCCCGCACCCGGCCAGCCTGGCAGTGGCTCGCAGTTCGTACCGAACGAGCCGGAACTCTTTATCGCCGTGACAACCACGCCCGGCGAGGCGCAGGCATCGATCCACGCCTTCAACGGCCATGTCGACCTGGGCACGGGTATTCGTACCGCGCTTGCACAGATCGTCGCCGAAGAATTGGACGTCTGCACGACGGCGGTGACGATGGTGCTCGGCGATGCCGATCAGACGCCGAACCAGGGACCGACGATCGCCAGCGCATCCATTCAGATCAGCGCGGTGCCACTACGGATGGCCGCGGCACAGGCCCGCGCCGCATTGCTCGCACTGGCCCATGCGCATTTCGGCTACCCGCCGCCCCCCGTCACGCAACCCGCGACCCGCCCCGACGGCTGGTGTACCGATGCCGGCCAGGTGATTGCGCCCGATGGCCGTGTGGTTGGCTATGGCACGTTGCTGGCAAGGCAGCGACTGCATCTGACGCTGCGCCTCGACGACACGGTGGCGTTGAAGCCGGTTGCCGACTACCGCGTGGTCGGGACCGCACAGCCACGCCTCGACTTGCCGGCAAAAGCGCGTGGGGCACTGACGTTCGTCCACGACATGCGGGTGCCCGGCATGTTGCACGGACGCGTGATCAGGCCGCCTTATTCAGGGCACGATTGTGGCGCCTTCGTGGGGACATCGCTGTTGCACGTCGACGACGCCTCGCTTGCTGGTTTGCCGGGACTGCGCGCCGTGGTCGTCCTCGGCGATTTCGTCGGCGTGGTTGCCGAGCGCGAGGAGCAGGCGATCCTGGCGGCGCGGCACCTTCGGGTCGAATGGCAACCGATGCAGGCGCCGCACGATGACGCCATCGGCGGCGACGCATTGGAGGACACCGAAGGCGCTGCCCGCGCCATCCTCGCGGCCCCGGCAAGGCATCGACTGCTGCTCGACGAAGGCGATATCGACCGCGCCGAAGCGGATAACGTCGCCCGGGGAGGCGTCACGCTGCATCGGCTGTACAGTTGGCCGTTTCAGTTGCATGCGTCCATCGGGCCATCGTGCGCGCTGGCGCACTACCGCGCGGATGGCCGGTCGACAGTCTGGTCCGGGACGCAGAATCCGCAGACCTTGCGGCATGATCTCGCGCAATTGATCGGCGCGACCGAGGCCGACATCGAGGTCATTCGAATGGAAGCGTCAGGTTGCTATGGACGCAACGGCGCCGACGACGTCACCGGCGATGCGCTGCTCCTGTCGCGGGCGGTCGACGCGCCGGTGCGCGTCCAATGGTCCCGTGCCGACGAGCATCTCTGGGAACCCAAAGGTGCCGCGCAAACGATGCAGGCGCGCGGCAGTGTTGCCGCCGACGGCACCTTGCTGGCCTACGGTCTGACCACGCGCTACCCATCGAACGACGCGCCATTGCTGCCGGCCCTGCTGACCGGCGTGGTGGCCGCCACCCCCCGGGTATTCGAGATGGGAGATCGTACGCTCGTCTCTCCCTATGTGAGCCCACACCGTCGTTTCATCTGCGAGGATCTGGCGCCGCTGGTGCGCTCGGCCTGGTTGCGCGGCGTCTCGGCGCTGCCCAACGCGTTTGCGCACGACGCAATGATCGACGAACTGGCATGGCATGCGGGGGTGGATCCGCTTGCTTTCCGCCTGCGGCATCTCCACCAGGATTCGCGCGCCCAGGATGTGTTGCGTGCGGTGGCAACCCGCGCGGGATGGCAGGCTGGCTGGCGTCCCGGTGGTCAGGAAATGGCGGCGCGAGATCGTGGCGATACATCGGTCCCGGCTGCCACATCGGCTTCGATCCAGCCCGCGCGCTGGCTGCATGGACGCGGGCTTTCCTACGCGCGTTACGTCCATAGCCGCTTCCCGGGCTTCGGCGCGGCGTGGGCGGCCTGGCACGTCGATTTACATGTGTCGCCAGACACCGGCGAGATCCGTATCTCGCGCGTGGTCGTCGGTCATGATGCCGGGTTGATGATTAATCCGGAGGGCGTGCGGCATCAAGTGGAGGGCAACGTGATTCAGACGCTGAGCCGGACGCTGCTCGAACAGGTACGCTTTGCCGATGGCCGGGCCGCCGCACGGGAATGGGGCAGCTATCCCTTACTGACATTCGAGCAGGTGCCCGAGATCGACGTCGTTTTGATGGACCGGCCCGGTGAGCCGCCGCTGGGCGCGGGCGAATCGGCATCGGTTCCCGGTCCTGCCGCCCTTGCCAATGCGCTGTTCGACGCCACGGGCGTACGTTTCCGCGCGCCCCCCTTCACACCGGAACGGGTGCTGGCGCGGCTCGATGCCGCGCCACGCGAAGGAAACGGCGCGGCTCGTCGCGCGACGGGCGCATCGCTGCTTGGGGCCGGTCAACGTTGAAACCATAATCGAGCGACAATGCCGGTTTTTCCGCACCGTTTCTGAATCATGGCTCAACCTGCATCATCCCTTCCCACCTCGCCCCGCCCCCTCAAACCGGCACCGATGTGGAATCCGCCCCCCTTCATCATCGCCGTGGTGCTATGCCTCGTTGGCCTCGCATGGCTCGATACGATGGTCAGCGCCCGTCAGGCCGCACTGTACGCGGTCGGCATCCTGCTGGGCGCCACGCTGTATCACGCTGCGTTCGGCTTTACATCGGCGTGGCGCGTTTTCATAGCGGACGGGCGCGGCGCAGGCTTGCGCGCGCAGATGATCATGCTCGCCATCGGCACGCTGCTGTTTTTTCCCGCGCTGTCGGCCGGCTCGCTGTTCGGCCGCCCCGTCACAGGCCTGGTTGCACCCGCCGGCACATCGGTCCTGGTGGGCGCGTTTCTGTTTGGCATCGGCATGCAACTGGGCGGTGGCTGTGCTTCCGGCACGCTCTACACTGTGGGAGGCGGCAGCACACGGATGATTGTCACGCTTGCCACGTTCGTCGTCGGCTCCGTCATCGGCACCGCTCACCTACCGTTCTGGTCGGCGCTGCCGGCCCTGCCCAAGGTGTCATTGGTCCACGCCCTGGGTGTCGTGCCGGCGCTCGGGTTGAACTGGCTTCTCTTTGCCAGCATCGTCGCCGCGACCATCCTGATTGAAAAACGGCGGCACGGTCGACTGCTGCCGGGCAACGATGGCATTGCCGAACAACCAGGGCTGCGCTGGCTGCGTGGTCCCTGGCCATTGTGGACGGGCGCGATCCTGTTGGTGCTGTTGAATTTTGCAACGATGGCGTTGGCGGGCCGCCCTTGGGGCGTGACCTCGGCCTTTGCACTGTGGGGCGCGAAAGCCGTTCAGGCATTGGGCATCGATATAGCCGCCTGGCCATTCTGGCAAACGACGGCCAACGCCATCGCGTTGCAGGCGCCATTACGTGAAGATGTGACCACGGTCATGGATATCGGCATCATCATCGGCGCGCTTGCCGCCTCGGCGCTGGCAGGACGGTACGCACCGGTCTGGCGTATTCCGCCGCGTTCGCTATTGGCGGCCATCATCGGTGGCCTGCTATTAGGCTATGGCGCACGGCTCGCTTACGGATGCAATATCGGTGCGTATTTCAGCGGCATCGTCTCGGGTAGCCTGCACGGCTGGCTCTGGATGGTGGCGGCCTTCTCCGGCAACGTAGTAGGTACACGGCTGCGTCCCACTTTCGGACTCGCCGTCGAGCGCATTCGTCGTACCGGCTGCTGAAGCAAAATCCGAAAATCGCACCGGCGACGACGCCATGCGCGAACTCGCGAACAAGCAAGCGCACCCCTTCGCGCAAAACCAGCGGCATAACGGATAGGCTAGTTGCTCCAGCTTCCCGCTCATCCGGTGCGACATCATGTTTGGATTATCTTGGTCCCTACGCGAGCAGCGTCAGCATACGCCGCACGTGCCGTCATGGGAGCGGATGCACGCATTCCGGACGGCCGTAGCGGCGTTGATCGCGCGTGGGAATATCGATAGCGCCAGGAAGGTTGGCGCTATCGGCGACGACATCACCGCCGAGGATGTTGCCCAATGTGGTGACGACCAGCGCATTGCGGTGGCGTTGCATCAGCGTATCGTGCTGCCATTGCCCGCGCGGTCGCATTTGCTGGTCTGTGACGGCAGCGTCGATGTCGAATGCCGGCCCACGCCACTGGACTGGATGCCGGAACAACTACAGGGCCCGCGGCCAGTCGCCCTTCGGAAGGGCGAGCACTTTGCATGCGCCGGGTCGGGCTGTGTGGTGGTGCATGGTACGGGGCAACATGCGGCGCACCTGCGGATTATTCAAGAACCGGGACCGTGCCGTGCCGCCATGCAGTGGGTCCAGCGCGTCCTCACACACCATCGCGGGCAATATCCATCGCGAAATACGTCAGGATCAGGTCCGCGCCCGCGCGCTTGATCGCCCCCAGTGTTTCACGCACCACCCGGGCTTCATCGATTGCGCCGGCCGCCGCGGCGAATTTGATCATCGCGTATTCGCCGCTGACTTGATAGGCTGCCAGCGGCAAGTCCGATGCCTCACGGATGTCACGAATAATATCCAGGTAGGCACCAGCCGGCTTCACCATCAGCGAATCCGCACCTTCCGCCGCATCGAGCAGCGACTCACGCACGGCTTCCCGGCGATTCATCGGATTCATCTGGTAGGCGTTGCGGTCGCCCTTCAGTTCGGTGCCGGCCGCATCGCGGAACGGTCCATACAGGCCGGACGCGAACTTCGTCGAATACGCCATGATGCCGGTGTCGTGGAAACCAGCACCGTCGAGCGCTGAGCGGATCGCCTTGACCTGGCCATCCATCGCCGCGGAAGGGGCGATCATATCGGCACCCGCCCGCGCGGCGGACACCGCCTGCAAACCGATATTCGCGATCGTCGCGTCATTGTCCACGCCGCCGTGCGCGTGCAACACGCCGCAATGGCCATGCGTGGTGTATTCGCAGAAGCACGTATCCGACATCACGATCAGTTCGGGCGCGGTCTGTTTGCAGATGCGTGCCATCCGCGCCACCAGCCCTTCCTCATTCCACGTATCGCTGCCCACGTCGTCCTTGTGGTGCGAAATGCCGAATGTCATCACGCCACGGATGCCCGCTTTTGCATACCGTTCGATTTCATAGGCTAAACGGGATTCCGGGATACGCATCACGCCGGGCATGGCGTTGATCGGCGCGAATTCGGTGGCCCCCTCTTCGACGAAGATCGGCAGAATCAAGTCGTCCAGGTTCCATTCGGTTTCCTGGAACATCTTGCGCAGGGCGGGAGTACGGCGCAGGCGCCGTGGGCGATAAATCGGATAAGGAGCGTGTAGGGTCATAGCGTGTGGCGCACCTGCGGGCGGGCGTGAAGTCGTGCAAGAATATCGTCACTTGAACAAATCGCACGGTGCGGGCAGGAACGGGGATAGGCGCCTACGCCGCAGGCCGGGCAATCGAACAGGCAGACCGGCAATGATACGCCTGTTCAGGCAATCCGGCCCCGGCGGCCGGGAGACCCCTCGCTTGACACGATTTTTGCTCGCGCTTACTTTGGCGGGGGCGAAAGCTACGCTCGCTACAGTTCCCAATAACGATTCGCGCCTGTGCGGGGCGTTTGCCATGCCGCACGACCCGGCACCCAAACGCACGCGACAGCCGCAAGCAAGGAGTATGCATTTGGAGACCGTATTTTCGTCTGGAACGACGCCCAGGCCGTCACTCGCACGGCGCCTGGCCGGCTCGACTGTTTCTGCCAATTTGTCTGGTGCGTCCATGATGCGGAAGCATTTGTCGTTGGCGCAGGCGCACGCTGGCCGGCAAGGTATCCCGCGCCGGCCGACCTGGCTGGGGGTCACCACGGCATCGATTCTGGCTGCCGCATTATCATTCGGCGTGGCCAATACCGCCTCCGCCGCCGCGCAGCAGATGAAAGGTTCGCTGGTCTATTGCTCGGAAGGTAGCCCCGCCGGCTTCGATCCGGCGCAGTACACCACTGGCACCGATTTCAACGCCAGCGCCTATACGGTATTCGACCAGTTGGTCGAGTTCGCACCCGGCAGCACGAAGGTCGTACCAGGGCTGGCCGAATCGTGGGAGGTCTCGCCGGACGGCCGGACCTACACGTTCCACCTGCGTCATGACGTTGCCTTCCAGACCACGACATGGTTCAAGCCGACGCGCACCTTCAATGCCGATGACGTGGTTTTCTCGTTCCAGCGGATGCTGGACCCGAACCTGCCGTTCAGCAAGGCCTATCCCACCAGCTTCCCATACTTCACGGACATGGGTCTGGACAAGCTGATCACCAGTATCGAAAAGGTCGACCCTTATACGGTTCGCTTTCATCTCAGCGAAGTAAACGCGCCGTTCATCCAGAACCTCGCCATGCCATTCGCGTCGATTCAATCGGCCGAGTACGCGGCGCAACTGTTGAAGGAAAACAAGGCGCCGGACCTGAACCAGCGGCCGGTAGGCACCGGCCCGTTCGCGTTCCGCAGCTATACGAAGGACGCGACCATTCGGTACGAAGGCAATCCCGACTATTGGCAGCCCGGCGCGGTGAAGCTGAAAAACCTGATCTTTTCGATCACGACGGATGCAACGGTCCGCGCGCAGAAGTTGAAGGCCGATGAATGCCAGGTGATGAGCTATCCGCGTCCAGCGGAAATCGCGTCGCTGAAGCAGGCATCGAATATCGACATGCCGTCGCAGGCGGGATTCAACGAAGGGTATCTCGCGTATAACGTTGAAAAGCCTTACCTGAAAGATGTCAACGTCCGACGCGCATTGGACATGGCCATCGACAAGGCGGCGATCCTGAAGGCAGTGTACCAAGGCATGGGCACACCAGCCTCGACGGCCATGCCACCGACGGAATGGTCCTACGACAAGAGCATCAAGGCCCAGCCATACGATCCGGCCAAGGCGAAGGCCTTATTGGCAAAAGCCGGGTTCGCCGATGGCTTCTCACTCACGCTGTGGGCACTGCCGGTGCAACGACCGTACAACCCGAATGGTCAGTTGATGGCGCAGATGATTCAGGCGGATTGGGCCAAGATCGGCGTCAAGGCCAATATCGTCACCTTTGAATGGGGCGAATACATGAAGCGCGGCCATACCGGCGCGCAGGATGCGATGCTGATCGGCTGGACCGGTGACAACGGCGATCCGGACAACTGGCTCGGGACGTTGCTGGGATGCGATGCCATCCATGGCAACAACTTCTCACGCTGGTGCGACAAGCCGTTCAATGATTTGATCGTCAAGGCGCGCTCTACGACCGATCAGGCTGAACGGACCAAGTTGTATATGCAGGCGCAGAAGATCTTCGCCGATCAACTGCCGTTCTCGCCGATCGCACACTCGATCGTCTACCAGCCGGTCAGCAAGCGCGTGTCCGGCATGATGATCGATCCGCTCGGTAGCGTGCGGTTCTCGGGGGTGAGTATCAAGTAAGAGGTGGAGGCCATCGCCCAGGAGGAATGGGGCGGTGGTGTATCCGCGGTGTTTCAGTCACCTTCACAAGTCAGTCTCGGCGTGCCCATTTTGAACCACGCCTTCACGATCTTTCCGTGCTGTACTTCGTAGATCGCGAGCACGTCGACCTCCCCCTCCCCTTCTGCAAACGTCCGAGTTACCACCTCATGGTCAACAACGACATTATCGACCACGCTCCTGGCGATCAACCTGCCGAACAAATTCGGCTCATCGAACCGGCTGACGTGGCGCGCTCGTACCTCCGCAGCCCCCTTGGCAAGCAAGGTCGAAGGGAATGCGTAATATTCGCAATCCTCGGCCCACCATTGCATGAACGCCTCAATGTCTCTGGCGTTATACGCCTCAAGCTGCTTGTGTACCGGAAAGGTTGTTTCGGATGATGCGCTTGAATCGTCGGTGCTGCCTGGAACAACGCCTTCGGGACGAAGGATGGGGTTTATCTTCATGTGTGTGCTCCCCGAAAGTAAAACATGGCCCTGCATCCAGCAGGCTACTGCGATTGCAGATGTTCGTTTGCTGGTGCTGTCGCTTTCGCATGCCAATACATTCCGCGACGTCCTGCGGACAGCATATGATGCATGAGACGCTTCAATAATGCGAAGCAAAGAACGTTGTTTCTGTTATTACCGTAGGGTGACTTAGTTACTGCAAAAAGTGACAAAGTTGCGCGAATGGCCGGACTTCGTTGCTGCGAATCTAGATTCTGATTGTCGCAATCGGCATCAAAAGGTAGGGGCATTCCACCGGCAGACACGTCCGAGGACGGGAGAACCTGAAAAGCATTGGCTGTTGTTCGGCCTTAACAGTCTGTCGGGCGAAAACCAGCAAATGACCTTTTTCACCGATGGCAACAGTCGCTGAAATCGCGATCCGTGCGCTGCACACGCTCACAGATTTTCGGTCGGCTAGTGCCCTTTAATGCTGTCAGGCTCCAAGCGGCGCGGAATGTGGTACCGATGTATTGCGTGTCAGAAAACCTCGATGAAACTAGATGTACCGGTGACCATCTGGAAAGCTCCAAATGCAGCTATTCCGATGGCCGACATTAGTGAAAGCCTACGTATCCACGAGCTGGGCATCGCTCTGCGTAATGTGCTGGTTAAAATGCTTAAGAACAGCCACCAGACAGCCGAGCCAACAAACACTCCACTGACCATTGTCATTACGGTTGACCATTCGCGGTCACCATGAAAGCCCGCGGTTGATGCGAGCGCGGCAAACATAGCGATAAAAGACAGAATCGTTATAGGGTTGGACAGGGTCAGGAAAAACGTTGCCAAAAAGTAACGAGATACGTTCGCACCCGTCGTCGCTTGGTAACCATTGTGCGTAACGGGGGTCTCGCGCGCTGTGGTCCATGCCAGCCAAAAGAGAAATGCGCCGCCGCAGATTTTCAAGCCTATGGTTAGCGCGGGCTGCGCGTTTGCTATGCCCGCCACACCCAGCGCCCCAAACAACCCATAGATCGCATCCGCGGACGCGGCGCCGATCCCAGTTGCAAAGCCATAACGAAAACCACTGCTCAAACAACGCTGAATACACAGCATTCCAATTGGTCCGACCGGCGCAGCAATGCATAAACCCAATGCCATTGATTTAATTAAAAGCATGTTCCTTCCCGAGGAGAAGCGGCGATGTGCAGATGCATATTAAGCACTATCGGATCTAGCTAAAAGTTATTTTTTAAGTAAAAATCGGTTTTCTACTTTAAAAAATAGGCGCTATGGACGATCTGGATTGGAAGTTGCTTTCGCTGCTGCAGCGCAACGGCCGAATGACCTATACGGACCTGGGCCGCCAAGTGCATCTATCGGTTCCCGCTGTGACCGAGCGGGTTAAACGCCTGGAAGAAGGCGGAGTCATAGAGAGCTACGGTGCTCGGATCAATCCTGTGGCAGCTGGTTATAACGTTAGCGCAATGATCGGAATCACGGTGCCGCAACCTGCGAAATCCAAATTTCTCAAGTTGCTTGAGTCCATTGCCGAAGTCCTTGAATGCCATCATGTAACGGGCGCGGATTCATATGTCATACGGTTGGTCGCTTTGAACATGACTGATCTAGAACAGCTCATCGAACGCATTAACCTTTACGGCGAGACCCGCACGTCAATCGTAATGTCTACTCCTCTTGCTTCACGGGGTGTAGGGCAGCCGCGCACCAAGCGTCACGTCTGAGAAACTGTTCTTTCCATTTTGAGAACAGCAGAGTGAACGGTTTGAGTTCGAAGTACCAACAGGGCTTCACTGGCAAATTGGTAGTAAAAGTACTCCGAGACTTGGCAACGACTGTTTTTTCCGTACATTTCATGCACTCGGTGCAAGATGATGCATGTCCGCTAAGGCCGAAACAGAGACGGCAGTCAGATGGCGGATTCTCGGGTTGGATTCAACCGGTCGCTGCAACGGCCTTGGCAGTCGCCGATGGTCACAGTTGGCCGCACAGCGGACATTGGCAACTACAGACTAAAGATGCTGACATGGGGGACAGCTATCGACCCGTTCAGACCGAAGTTACGAAGGTCCGTTCAAATGGCCACTTCTGACATTCATCTTTTTCGATGAACGATGCGTGCTTAGACGACGCGAATCCACCGCCTTGCTTCTAGCGGCAGGGTGATATGTGGGTTTCCCGGATGCTCGCGTCGTGAAAGCGCAAGGACGGCAGCCATACATACTCGTTGATGTGGCCGCGGGCACGATCCGTTAAAGCGGCGTTTGGTCTAAGGTCCACGATCGCCCCCCCCGAACGGATGTCCCGCCGGAAACCTCCCGGCCGCGTTATAGGTTTGGATCCAGCCAGGATAGGAGATCGCGGGCCAACTCACTTCGTCCAGTCGCTTTTTGTCGTCTTCGCTGAGCACCAGATCCAGCGCTGCGAGGTTGTCAGTGAGTTGCTCGACCCGCTTGACGCCAGTAATGACGCTCGTAACGAAAGGGCGTGCGAGAATCCACGCGAGTGCCACCTGTGCCGCGCTTACGCCATGCTGCGCACCGATATCCGTTAGTACGTCAATAATATCGAAGGCCTTTTCGCTATCGACCGGTGGGAACTGAATGAGAGCACCGCGCGAATGCGCCTCGGCTACACCATTGCGATCAAATTTACCTGACAGCAATCCGCCTGCCAACGGGCTCCAGCAGAGCAGTCCCAGCTTCTGATCTTCGATTGCGGGAAGCAGTTCGCGCTCGATGTCGAGGCCCGCGAGCGAGTAATAAGAATGTATCGAAACGAAGTCCATTCGTGCCGGCCGAAGCGCAATGGCGGCAAGTCTTGCCAATATCGTTCTCGTTGAGATTCTCCGCGCGTACATCGATGAAGTGCAGCCGGTGCCAGGCTGGCTCAGCGCCCTCGGAGATCTGAAGATCGGCGCCGCGCTTCATTTAATGCACGGCGACATCGGCAAGGGGTGGACGGTTCGGGAACTGGCCGCGGCCGTAGGCATGTCACGCACCAACTTTGCGATACGGTTCAAGGCGTTGGTGGGCATGCCGCCGCTCGACTATTTGACTCGCTGGCGCATGTCGGTGGCAAGCCTCGCTCTCAGGCACGGCAACGACCCGATAGCAACGATTGCGACAAGAGTCGGCTATGCGTCAGATAGTGCGTTTAGCAGCGCGTTCAAACGTACTTTCGGACGCAGTCCGAGGCACTACTGGATCAAACCCAAGGATTGAGCCGCATGTCTACGTCGAGGCGGTGAATGGCAACCCGGGATCCGTACGCAGACTTCGGCCTACGCATTGCGACTGACGGGTCCTGCCCGATATCAGTCATGAGAAGACGCTGTGTCGAATGACCGCTTAGGCCAAGCTTGCGGCCGAACAGGCAGGCGGAAATCGGTTGGCGTGGCCAGTGCATCCTCTCGGCCGATGACCGAGAATAGAATTGTTTCGATAAGAATGTTTTCTAGATGGGCATATCGGAGAGCTTTGCTCACACACGGCAGAGCATATGGGAGTGCTACCGTTCAAGGGAACTGTCCGTTAAGATTTCTGGTTACGCTTTACCTTCGATTGGCCTGACATCCATATCAGATTGTCAGGTACGAGCATGGATGAGCAATATGGTGTCAGCATTGATAACTGGAACGCGTCTGTTCTATGCCAGTGGATTTCGTGGGCTATTTGCTAGCCTAGCCCACTTGGGGGATGGTTACCGTCACAGACAACCCCTTTTTGTTCTCACCATGGCTTATGCTGAGCGACGCATCGTAGTATTCTGCGATACGTTTAACTATGGCCAGTCCTAATCCACTTCCTGGTGCAGCTGCGGACGTGCTGCGAAAAAAACGGTCGGTGAGTCGCTCTAACTCTTCTTCCGATACACCATTTCCATCATCACATAAGATAAATTTAATTACGCCGCGCGCTCTCTCGAATGAAACGTGAACAAAACCTCCCGATGTACCATATTTGATACTATTATCAAGCAAGTTATCGATGAGCACGCGGAATAAAATAGGGTCGCCGTGCAAGGAAACCTGCGCGTCTCCGGTCACTTGTAATGAGATTGATTTTTCTTTTGCTTGCTCGCGTCGATAGCCAATAGCTTCGATGGCGACGTCTTGTAGCAAAAATACGGCCGCTTCGGTATTTGCGCGGTGGTCGATGCGCGCCAGTAGCAGTAACTGTTGAATTAGGTGAGCACTCCGGTCAACGCCTAGAATGACCCGACGGAGCGCCGTTTGCTGTTGGTATAGGTCACTCGAGGTTAGCGCGACTTGAGCTTGTACTTTTATTGCTGTTAGGGGCGTTCTTAATTCATGTGCAGCGTCCGCGGTAAACGTGCGCTCTTTCGACAATGATAGTCTCAGTCGTTCGAGTAAGTCGTTGATGGATGACACGACCGGTACCAGTTCTGAGGAAATGCTCGGCAACCGGATAGGGCTTAGATTCCTGCTATCTCGCTCGCTCACAGCAGCAGTCAATGTATTGAGCGGTTTCAATCCAATGCCGATAACGAACCAAACCAGAACCATCGCCAACGGCAGTCCAACCAAGGCGGGTCTTGCGATACGGGCAGCAACGCCTGTTACCAAATCGCTTCGTTGGTTCAATGGCTCAAGCAGTGTCAGTATCCGTTTTGATGACGCATCATAAGCGACATGCGACAGCCAGGTCGCACCGGCAAATGTAACGTAGCTGATGGACTGTTCCGGATGCTCAGCAATGTAATTTGATGGGAAGTGTTCCGATATGGACACGATGTTTCCATCTTCATCGGAAACGCGAAATTGAACAAAGCGCTTTCTAACGTCCGAGTCATGCCGCACATGCCAGCCGTTCTGAGGGATCTCATTACGTGCATCGATTCCTGTTACGGAAAGTCGGTTGAGGTCTCGCACGTCGAGCTTTATTAGCAGAGGCGCAAGCTGAATGATTCGTGTTTCATCCCAGCGCATCATTTCGTGCTTGGCGGAATAGAAGCTCCAAAGAAATATCATTAGCCAGGCGACGCCAACGCTACCCAATAGTAACGTGATGAGTCTGCGACGTATTGAACCGCGGACCATATTCATTGCTGTTCCATCAGATAGCCTACGCCGCGAATAGTGCGAATAGCATCCATTCCGATTTTCTTTCGCAGCCCGTGGATGTGCACTTCGATTGCATTGCTCTCGATTTCATCCCTCCATCCGTATATGCTTTCCTCGATCCGCGACTTTTTCTGTGCGATTCCTGCGTTTGACAGAAGATAGACAAGAATCGCGAATTCCCGCGCGGTGACGTCAATTTGCTCTCCCTGTACATGAACGGTGACCGCAGCCGTGTCCACTCGCAAATTCCGCCACGAGATTACCTCGGTGCCGCGTCGATAAGCGCGCCTTATAAGCGCCCGACACCGCGCTATAACTTCGTCTAAGTCGAATGGCTTTCCGACGTAGTCATCGGCTCCCGCGTTGAGTCCGTGAACGCGGTCAATCGGGGTATCTTTTGCCGTCAAGATAAGGACTGGCGTGTGATTGCCGGCGGCTCGCACGGCTTTGAGCAACTCTAGGCCAGCAAGCTTAGGAAGCCCTAGGTCGAGAACAATCAGCTCATAGCCTGTTGTATCTAGCGACAATCGCGCGTGACTGCCATCTCGTGCCCAGTCAACGGCATACCCTTGATTTTGCAGAGCGACTGAAAGACCACTCCCAATGAGGTCGTCATCTTCGACAAGGAGAATGCGCATGATTATTAATACGGGGATGAAAAAGGAACCGTCGTGTTAACGATATCGCAGAATTCGAATGATTCTAGCGTCTCTTAAGGTAATCTTTAAACTCGCTTTGCTACTCTCGTCGGCGGTATCTTCGACCCGGATTGAATCATATGTACGAAAACATGGAACAACCAAAAGCGTATTCGACCACGGCTCGCATGTTGCATTGGCTGGTAGCGCTTCTTGTACTTGCGCAGTTTCTTCTAGGGTGGACGATGCCAGATGTTAAAAGAGGCACTCTCCCAGAAGGCCTTATCGCATGGCATCTGAGCGTCGGCGCGGCTATCGTGCTTGCCATGGCGATGCGAATTATCTGGCGAGCAACCCATAGGCCAGCTCCGGCAGACTTGACGCCTGCCGTGAAGCTCGCCTCCGCTATAACGCATCTATCGTTGTACTGTCTTCTTGTTCTTATTCCCCTGGCAGGATGGGCTAATGCGTCTGCGCGAGGTTGGGTAGTCAAGTTGTTCGGATTTATTCCGTATCCCCCCCTTTCCGCTGTTGGATCGTCATTCGGCCACTGGCTCGGCGACGTCCATGGATGGCTCGCGTGGGTGCTTTTGGGGTTGATTGGCATTCATATTTTCGCGGCGCTTTTCCATAGATTTATTCTGCGCGACGAGGTGATAAATCGCATGCTGTGAGTGGGACGATACGTAATGAGGATGATTATCGTTTTTGGTGGGTGGCAATTTATCGCTTGTCGTCTAGGGTAAGGTGACGCCGCTCGATTCTTCTCATTCGCATAGCTGGTAACCGAGCCTAGACTCGCTGTTTAATTGCTGATCATCACAATGGCAAACAAAAAAGAACATCAAAAGTATCGTGCGCATCTTGCAGATGAGTTGCATAGTGCGGCAATTTACGAGACTCTTTCGAAAGTCGACAAAGACCCTGAGCGCCGAAACGTGTTTCTGCTGCTTGCGCAGTCGGAGCGACAGCATGCTCAGGTTTGGTTGAATCGATTGGCCAGCGACGGGGTTGTCGCAAAACCGCGGTTTAATGCGAAGACGCTCGTCATGAAAGGCGTCATTCACCTTTTGGGGCCGAAGCATGTTTTGCCTTCTTTGGCTGCTGCCGAGTTCGCTGATAGAAATAAGTATGCGGGCAGTCCCGAAACGGCCGGGATGTCCGCGGAAGAACATGAGCATGCGAATGTCGTGCAAGCAATGGCAAACGTTGGCAAGCCGACGGCTGTCGGCGGGCCAGATATCGCGCAGGCCGAATCTTGGCATCGTGGCGTATCATCAGGAAACGATTTGCGCGCAGGCGTACTAGGTGCGAACGACGGCCTCGTTTCAAACTTTTGCCTCATTATGGGCGTAGCCGGTGCCGAGGCCAGCTCTCGCATCATTTTGTTGACGGCATTCGCGGGCCTTGTGGCGGGTGCCTGTTCGATGGCGCTTGGTGAATGGCTATCTGTTACAAACGCGCGAGAGCTCGCGCAAGCGCAAGTTGCAAAAGAAGCGGACGAGTTGGAGCACAACCCTGAATCGGAAGAAAATGAGCTCGCACTCATCTATCGTGCAAAAGGTTTGGCTAGCGACGAAGCCAAGCGCGTAGCGGGACAAATCATGCGGGACAAAAAGATGGCACTCGACGTATTGGTTCGCGAAGAGCTAGGACTCGACCCCGCTGAGTTGGGCGGAAATCCATGGTCTGCAGCAGGCGTGTCGTTTTTGCTATTTGCTGTAGGTGCATTTTTTCCCGCGATGCCGTTTTTGTGGAGTAGCGGTGCTTCTGCAATTGCGCAATGCGTCGCTTACAGCGTTGTCGCACTCGCTGGCATTGGTGTGTTTACGTCGCTTTTCAATGGTCGCTCCGCAAGTTATTCCGCCGTGCGCCAAATACTGGTTGGACTTATCACTGCCGCGTTCACATTTGGCGTGGGACGCTTGCTCGGCGTTGCCGTTTCATAATCGAAGGTAATAGCCCTGCTCAGTTAGCGAGCGTGGAAGTGGAATGTCCCAGCAAAGGACGTTATGCAGGGTGAAGACGGACGTATCGGTCAGATAATGGCCTGGTTCACGCGTTTCATCAATGCTTCGGCGCTTTCCTTACGCTCGCTGTAACGGTCAACCAAGTACGGCCCGATATCGCGCGTCAACAAGGTGAACTTCACAAGTTCCTCCATTACGTCCACGACACGATCGAAATATGCCGAAGGCTTCATGCGGCCGGTCTCATCAAATTCCATGTAGGCCTTCGCCACCGACGACTGGTTCGGAATAGTCAGCATGCGCATCCACCGGCCAAGCACGCGCATCTGGTTGACGGCGTTGAACGACTGCGACCCGCCACTAACCTGCATCACCGCGAGCGTCTTGCCCTGCGTCGGCCGCACTGCACCCACTGAAAGGGGAATCCAGTCTATCTGCGATTTCATAATGCCTGTCATAGCGCCGTGGCGCTCGGGCGAGGACCAGACCATACCCTCCGACCATAGGACCAGCTCACGCAATTCGGCTACCTTAGGATGCGTGTCGGGCGCGTCGTCGGGTAGTGGCAAACCGCTCGGATTGAACGTTCGGGCTTCCGCACCCATCGCCGTGAGCAGGCGCGTCGCTTCTTCGCTCAACAGGCGACTGAACGAACGCTCACGCAGCGAACCGTAGAGCACCAGGATGCGAGGTGCGTGCTGGGAAGCCTTCTCGACCTGATGGCGCTGGATATCAGGTACGCGGAACAGCATTGCATCGACTTGCGGAAGCTCCGTGGCGAGATCAGTTACCGAAGTAGACACGTTTTCCCTCCGCGTCGATCACCACTTCTCCGTCTTCCTTCGTGAATGCGCCGCGTTGTGCCTCTTGCAAAATGTCGAGTACCAGTTCGGACGGACGGCAAAGGCGCACGCCCTTCGACGTTACTACGAAGGGACGGTTGATAAGAATGGGGTGCGCCATCATCGCGTCGAGAAACTGCTCATCGGTCAGAGCCGGATTGTCCAGATGCATTTCTGCGTACGGGGTTCCTTTCTGTCTGAGCACGTCGCGCACGGCCAGCCCAGATTGCTGGATAAGTTCGACGAGCGTGTCGCGGGAAGGTGGCGTTTTCAGATACTCCACGACAATGGGTTCGATACCGGCGTTGCGAATCATCGCGAGTGTATTACGCGAAGTGCCGCAATCAGGGTTGTGATAGATGGTGACTTCGTTCATTGTGTTGTTTCCATTTCATTCAGGCGCACTCATACCAGCGCTTCGACCGGTTGGCGACACGTACCAAGAGCAGCATCACCGGCACTTCGATCAGCACGCCAACGACCGTCGCGAGTGCTGCGCCGGAGTTGAAACCGAACAAGCCGATTGCGGTCGCGACAGCCAGCTCGAAGAAGTTCGATGCGCCAATCAGTGCGGACGGACACGCGATGTTGTGCTTCTCGCCGACCGCGCGATTGAGCCAGTACGCCAGCGCCGAGTTGAAGAGCACCTGGATCAGGATGGGCACGGCAAGCATCGCCATCACAAGCGGCTGCTTGAGAATGGCCTCGCCTTGGAAAGCAAATAGCAGCACCAGCGTGGCGAGCAGCGCAGTGATCGACCATGGGCCGATCTTTGCCATTGCCGCTTCGAAGGTAGTCTCGCCGCGCGAGAGCAATGTTTTGCGCAAGATCTGCGCGAGGATCACGGGAATGACGATGTAGAGCGCGACCGAAGTAAGCAGCGTTGCCCAAGGCACCGTGATGGAAGAGATGCCAAGCAACAGACCAACGAGCGGTGCGAACGCGAACACCATGATGCTGTCGTTAAGCGTAACTTGTGAGAGCGTGAAAAGCGGATCACCGCCCGTCAGACGGCTCCAGACGAACACCATCGCCGTACAAGGCGCGGCGGCCAGCAAGATCAGTCCGGCCACATAGCTGTCGAGCTGTGCGGAGGGCAGTATCGGCGCGAATAGTTGCTTAATGAAGATCCACGCAAGGAACGCCATCGTGAACGGCTTGACAAGCCAGTTGATCACGAGCGTGACGCCAATGCCCCTGATGTGTTGGCGCACTTCATGCAACGAGCGAACGTCAACCCTCAAAAGCATGGGTATGATCATCACCCAGATCAGCAGGCCGACCGGCAGATTGACCTGGGCGTACTCCATGCGGCCGATTGCCTGAAAAACGTCAGGGCGCATCTGGCCAAATAGGATCCCCGCGACGATACAGAGCACGACCCAGACGGTGAGGTAGCGCTCGAAGAAACCGATAGCTGGCTTTGACGAGGTGCTGCGCGCAGCGGTGGTGTGTGGGGCATTCATTGCGAAATCGATGAAAAAAGCTCTGCGGTAAATCGCTTCGAATAGAGCGCGGTACTAGCTGCGATATCACCACCTTGCCGTTAGAACCGTCTCATGGCAGCGCTCCTTTAGCATAGGCACGAATTTGCGTCCGACACCAGGCAGGGTTGCCCTTGGCAGCAATTCTCGGTCAAGAAACCGAGAACCAAATTCATTTGGTTATACGCAGCACGATAGATCAGGCTTCTCCCGTGGCGTTCCTGCGTGACCAACCCCGCGTGCACCAGTTCCCTTAGGTGAAAGGAGAGTGTCGCGTTTGGCACCTCGCATTGCGCCGCCATGGTGCCTGGTGTGAGCCCATCTGGCCCGGCCACGATCAGCATGCGGAACACGCGCAATCGTAAATCGTGAGCTAGCGCTGCCAGAGCACGGATGACATCTTTCTCTTCCATATTTCCAATATAGTCGAAATGATGGGTGCGTGCAACGAAAACATGTTCAGCTTCGAGGTTTAAAAATTTTCGGTTTGGTGCTGGATGACCGCCCATCTCGTCAGGGCGTACACGGAAAGCCATCGCACCATCTAATAGCGGCTGTCTCTGTCTCGATCGTCCATCGTCTCGACGTAGTCAATCGCTTCATGTAGATCATCAACCGTGGTGCGCATCGGATTACTTTCTGCCGCAGCTTCTTCGCCTGACGAATAGCCAGGAGCATTCATAAAAGCGCGGTGAGCATGCTGCTCCGTACCAGATTGGATATGCTGCGAGGCGTGCGTATCGGTCGCGATACCCGTTGTCCAGAATGGATCG
Organism: Robbsia andropogonis; assembly: GCF_000970345.1. Taxonomy (GTDB): domain Bacteria; phylum Pseudomonadota; class Gammaproteobacteria; order Burkholderiales; family Burkholderiaceae; genus Robbsia; species Robbsia andropogonis. Next base: position 372,297 of record NZ_LAQU01000001.1, read on the forward strand.
TCAGGATAAGCTGCTTTTGCTTTCAAGGTTTGCGCCCACGCCATTCCCTTATCGAAGAGGTCGTCATCGCCCCGGGCGTAGATGTAACGATCGTCATCTTCGTCGTCACGTCCGTTGTAATCCATGATGCAATGATTCTCCACGTCGGTCGCATACTCTTTTAGAAAAGCGACTTTTAACGCATGTACGTAACGTGCCTTCGCCTGCGCATCAGGAAACCCGGTATGAGGGACATCGATGTGTCTCAAGTTGGATTTCACAACCTGATGCCAGGCGTTCGTTTCGTCGCTCGGCGAAAATACCTTTTTGTGATCGACCATTTCGGGAAGCGGCAGTTTGCCTTGCGATAGCGATACCGCGTAACCCAATGCATGATCTCCCAATTCATGAGCAAAGACGTATAGAACGGATGCCAGATACTCGGGCGTCAGCGGCTTACCCGGCTCGACTTTTACGCGGATCGATATTTTGACTGTTCCGGTGCGCCGGTAGTGTTGATCGTCCCATTCACATATACCCGCCGATCCGCCTTCGATCGACGCGGGCGTTGATATGCGAACATCGCGCGCTTGCATGGGAAACCACGGAACGCTTTTCCGGAGCGTCGAAAAGCTGTGTCGCAGCACTGCATCCATGTATCCTTCGAAGATCAATCGCGGACTACGGCTGCGTGGCGCGGTGGAAAGAGGATGGGAAGAGGACGCAACATGCGGTTGCATTGTCCGAAGCGCCTGCAAGTTCGGATTGATCGAATGGGCTACCGGATTTTGTCCGTTTGCGGGAGGGGAAGGATTAGCCGTATTGTTTCCCTGACCGGAAACGTGCGCCCATTGGTCTGGAACGTTAGACCAGGCATGCGTTGCTCGAAAATCGCCGTAGTGACTATTATCCATCGGTATGATCTTGTTCTGTAGCGCTAAGGCATCACGTATTCATATATAAAAGCGGGCGGACCGCTGAATAGGCTTGCCCGCAACGCCGGGTTACGCGGCGATCTGGCGGCGGCTGACTGAAAACGCTACACCGTGGATAACCGCAGGGCATCGTTCCGTAGCGAAAAACCGGAGCAGTGGGCATCTAAAGTATCGTCATTGAGACGCGAACCGGCGCATGAATCGGAACGTACGCGCGTTTTTGCGAAGTGTGCCTTGACGTGGCGTTGCGCCGGTACCGGACGCGTCAAAGGATCGATCTTTCCCAGGACTATGGCTGTTGATTCGCACGTAAAACTGCCCTATTAAAGGCAGTAGAAGATTCGGAGCGCCCCCCCCTTTTTAGCTTCGCCGTACGTATTGCATCGTGACCGTTACTTCCATGCACCCAACGCCGAATCAACCCATGCGAGAACGACCATCAGCCAGACTACTGATCACCACGCCAAAGCGGCGCGTGCTGCTATTCCGTTTCGAACACCGTACTGGCGCGCTCGCAGATAAGGTCTATTGGGCAACGCCAGGCGGTGGCGTCGAGCAAGGTGAAACGTTCACCGACGCCGCAATAAGAGAGTTGCAAGAGGAAACCGGCATCCAGAAGACAACGTTATCTACGCCGGTAGGAAAGCGTCAATTTCCCTTGCAGTTGCCCGATGGCGAGCAGGTGCTTGCAGTCGAGCAATATTTCGTCGTGAACACGACCTCGGAGGCAATCTCACGTGATGGCTGGACCATCATGGAGAGAGAAGTGATGGCGGATCACAGATGGTGGAGCCGGGAGGACTTATCGACGACAACTGCGACAATTTATCCGGACGAATTGATCTCATTGCTGGACGAGGCCGGGGTGTTCGATCAACCGGTATGACCCCGCACCAGCCCTGACATCTCCCCGATCACATCGCGCCGTAATTCGGCCCGCCCCCACCTTCCGGGGTGACCCAGACGATATTCTGTGTCGGGTCTTTAATGTCGCAGGTTTTGCAGTGCACGCAGTTCTGTGCATTGATCACCAAGCGTTCCGCCCCGCCCTCGTCCTTGGCAAACTCATAGACGCCCGCCGGACAGAAGCGCGATTCCGGCCCCGCATACTGCGCCAGATTCACCTTCACTGGCACGCTTGGGTCCTTTAACGTCAAATGCGCCGGCTGGTTTTCCTCGTGGTTCGTATTCGACAGGAAGACCGACGATAATCGATCGAACGTCAACACGCCATCCGGCTTAGGATAGGTGATCGGCGTGCATTCCGAAGCCGGCTTCAGCGTCTCGTGATCGGCATGCTTGTGATGCAGTGTCCATGGCACGTTGCCGCCGAGCAGCTTCTGCTCGATGCCCACCATCAGCGTGCCCAGATACAGCCCCTTGCTCATCCACTGCTTGAAATTCCTGGCGCGATGCAGTTCCTGCTTCAACCACGACGCATCGAACGCAGCCGGGTAGGCCGCCAGTTCAGCCGCGCGACGTGGTGCGTTGACGCCATCCGGCACCGTGCCCGCGGTAACCGCGTCGTAGATCGCGTCGGCTGCCATCATGCCCGACTTGATCGCCGCATGGCTGCCCTTGATCCGCGATGCGTTCAGGAAACCCGCATCGCAGCCAACCAGGGCGCCTCCCGGGAAGACCAACTTCGGCAACGACATCAGGCCGCCCGCCGTAATCGCCCGCGCGCCATACGACAAGCGCTTACCCCCTTCCAGGATCTGACGGATCGCCGGATGGGTCTTGTAGCGCTGGAATTCTTCGAACGGCGACAGATAGGGATTGCTATATCCCAATCCCACGACAAAACCGACGACCACCTGGTTATTATCCAGGTGGTACAAGAAGGAGCCGCCGTAAGTATCGGTGTCGAGCGGCCAGCCGGCCGTATGCATCACCCGTCCCGCCTTGTGCCTGGACGGATCGATTTCCCAGACTTCCTTGATACCAAGGCCATGCACCTGAGGATCCGCATCTTTCGCCAGATCGAAATGCGCAATCAGTTCACGCCCGAGATTGCCGCGCGAGCCTTCGGCAAACACCGTGTACTTGGCCAGCAATTCCATGCCAAGCTGGAAATTCGCGGTGGGCTGCCCGTCCTTGCCGACGCCCATATTGCCAGTCGCCACGCCACGCACCGCGCCATTGGCGTCATACAGGACCTCGGCAGCCGGAAAGCCGGCGAACACTTCAACCCCCAGCGTTTCGGCCTGCTGCGCCAGCCAGCGCGTGACATTGGCAAGGCTGACAACATAGTTGCCGTGATTCTTGAAATTGTCCGGCAGCAGCCATGCCGGCACCGATCGCGCCCCGTCCTTGGTCAGGAACAGGAATGTATCCTCGGTGACCGGCACGTTCAACGGCGCGCCCTGCGCCTTCCAGTCGGGTATCAGCTCGTCCAACCCACGCGGGTCCATCACCGCGCCCGACAGGATATGCGCGCCGGGTTCGGAACCCTTCTCAAGCACGCAGACGCTGATGTCGGTGCCTTTTTCCGCGGCGCGTTGTTTCAGACGAATCGCCGTGGACAAGCCGGCGGGACCACCGCCTACCACCACCACGTCGTATTCCATCGATTCGCGCGGACCATATTGCTCGACAAGCGCCGGATTTTGCATGCTGAATTGACACACTGGACAGTAAAGAGGGACGGCGCACCGCAGGTCTGACCCGCGGCGCGCTTTCGATTTTTTACACTATACCTGGGGATGATCGCACAGGATTGGTGCGTTCATTCAAAAACGATCCGAGACGGTCCCGCGCAGTCGCCCTTTCGGACGGCGGTTCCGGTCTACAGGCGCAGCCAGAAGGAGATGCTTTTTTGGATCGGTTGGCGCGTTTCAGAAAAGGTCCATGCGCGTTCGCCTCAAGGCTGCGTAAAGCGCGGCGCTAGCGGCGGAAAATGCGGTCACCGCTGTATCACGCCATGCGCATTATTCGGCGGGCAATGTTGCCCCGTCATCGAGCGACGTGATCAGCGATACCACCGGTCGACCCTCGGCATCCAACAGCCCCATCTGGATCAACGCCGCGCGAATGCGGGCGCAGACCACGTCAGGCACCGGCACAAAGGGCTCGCGCGCCATCGGGGACGCTATCACGTGCATCATCGCCAATGCGACCTTGATGCGGGCATACATTTCATTGCGCGGCAATGCGTAGATCGCGCGCACCAGCGGCAGCATCTTGTTGCTGGCGGCACGCATCGCGGGCAGGTCGTTCGCCGCACCCGCGCGCCATAACGCCACCAGATCATCGGGCACCAATGCCGCCAATCCGGACAGGATGCCATCCGCGCCCACGGCCAGTTGCGCGAGGAACCAATCGAAGTTGGATGCCAACACACTTAGATCGGTCCGTTCGGCCTTGATGGCCGCACGGTTCTCTTCATACGCGCGCATCGTGTCGCTGCCCTCCTTGATCGCGATCACGCGCGGCAACTTGGCCAGTTCGATCAGGGTCTGCGTCGAATAGCCATAACCGGACGCGAGCGGATATTGGAAAATCGCCACCGGCAGGTCGGCCGCGGCGATGATGGCGCGCACATACGACACGACCATCTCGGTACGTGCTCCGCCAAACGATGCCGGCGGGAAAATCGTCAATGCATCCGCGCCGGCCGCCTTCGCAAGCCGCGCCTCCAGCACCGCCTCGCGGGTACTCTGCGCGATGATGCCTGCAATCAACGGCTTGGCCTGTTGGCCGCCGTCGTGCATCGTCTTGCGCGTGGCGCGGATCACTGCGTCGCGTTCGTCGGGCGTCAGCGCGCCACCCTCACCGGCATGACCATTGACCAGCACGGCGGAGATGCCGTCGGCCATCACGCAATAACGGACCACGCGCGCATAGGATGCCCAATCGATTTCCTGGCCCGCGTCAAACGGCAGTACGGTCGCGACCACCACACCCGTCAGGGAAAGCGTCGTCATCGTCATTCCTTATTTCTCGATCACCGGCGGCCGAATGCTCGGCCCCGAAGGTAGGCTTACAACCAGCGTTGCACAAAGCACCGGGCGGTAGGTTGTCGATAACAGATAGAAAATGGCCGCCGCGCCGAACGCCTCGGGAACCTCGAACCTGGCCTGCATTCGCCGGGCGGCGGCCACGAGGGCGACACTCACGCCGGACCGGAACCCACCAGCGTGATATGCGGTGTGTTGATCTTCGTCATGCCATAGCGGTCCATCAGCTTCGCATACGAGCCGTCCTGCATCATGTCGTCCATCGCCTTCGCCACCGCTTCGGCCACGGCCTTCTTGCGGAATGCCATCGTCGTAGGCGTGCCACCTTGACCGCCGAGCACAAGTTTCGCCCGCTTGGACTTCACCACGGCCGCGCCGGTGTAGCTGGGCAGTGCCGCGAAATCAAACTGGCCCGCGCGCAATGCCGCCAGCATGTCGCTTGCCGTCGGGAATGCGTGGATGTCCAAGGGCTTGCCGCCCGCGTCGGTAATTTCCTTCGCGCGCTCACGCAGCCACTTTTCCTGGTAGGAATCGGCCTCGACGCCCACCGAGTGGCCCGCCAGGCCCTTGACGTCGTTCAGCGTCGCTTTCTGCGACGGATCGGCGATCACGTCGATCGTCGACATTGCATACGGCACCGTGTACATCGACTTGGAACGGGCTTCGGTCCAGAACATACCGGTGTTGATCCCATCGAAACGGCCCGCATTCAACGCTGGCACCATCGCCGGGAAATCCATGCGCAGCAGGTCGACCTTCAGGCACAGCCGCTTGCCGATCTCCTCGGCCAGATCGACGTTCATGCCCTTCATCTTGCCTGTCTCGTCGACGAACTGCAGCGGTGGCAATGTCGGATTGATCGACAGTTGCAGATGGCCGCTGCTCACCAGGTCACCGGCGGGAACCGCGATGCACGCGGCCTGCGCGGATGTGGCCAGCACCGCCATGGCGACGCACGAAGTCAAAGCGGTCGCGAGCATGGTCGCGACGGTGGGCGCAATATGGCGGCGTGAAAACATGGTCTCTCCAGGATGCGGTGTGGTGACCGCTTATGCCGCAAGCGAACACGGGATACCGGCCAGCCGTCGCCAACGGTGTGTCGCCAGGCGTGTAAATGACTAGGCGGCTGCGGTATTGAGACATTAGCGGCGCGCCATCCCGACGCGCCAGTGAAAAAAAAACGGCCGACTATAATCGATAGTTATAGCTTCGACAGGGGATCTTGTCAGAATGGCATGTCCGCGCGCATTGCCGGGAAGAGACTGGCAACCCTACGCGCGAACGGCAATCGAGCGTATTGCATGGGCCGATGTGGCACTGCTTCATTGGCGGTCGCGCGCGAGGCAAGCGTGGAATCGCGCTGACGGCATGCAAGCGGGCACCGCATTGGCCCGGATGGGGCTGTGCCGGATTTGCAACGCCGTGGAAAATTGAACTAAGGGAAAGGATGGCAACGGAATACCGGTCCAATGCACAAAGTGGCAGGGGTAATGGTCAGTCAAGGCAGGATGACGCGGGCGGCAATCCACCCAGCGCACGTGTCCTGATCAATCTGCGACAACTCGAGGTACTGCGCGCGGTCATGCGCTACCGGACAACCACGGGAGCCGCCACCGAACTCGGCATGTCGCAGCCTGCCGTCAGCAATGCGATCCGCCTGGCGGAGGCCAAGCTCGGCTTTCCGCTGTTCGACCGCATCAGTAACCGCCTGATTCCCACCTCGGAAGCGAAGATGCTGTTCGACGACGCCGAGCCGTTGTTCCTCGTGCATCAAGCTATCCAACAAAGGCCTGGGACCTGCGAACCGGCCGCGCGGGCGTGATTCGCGTGTTTGCCACCGCGGAGTTGTCGGAATGGCTCGTGCCAAAGACACTCGCGCGGTTTGCCGTCGATCATCCGAAGGTCAAGGTCCATCTGGAAACCATGCGCGTGGATGCGATATTGGAGAGTCTCGATTCCGGCATGGCCGATCTCGGCCTGTCAATGATGCCACCCACGCGGCCGGGCTTGATCAACGAATCGCTCGGCGAATTACGGATCGTCTGCGCAGCACCGCCGGGCGACCCGTTGGAGAAATGCGACATCGTCACGCCCGCCGCGCTGCGCGGCCGCCGATTGATCGGCGCGCCGGCCCGCAGTCCCCTGGGCTTGCTGGTGGAGCGAGCGTTCGAGGCCGACGGCGATTATTTCGTACCGGATATCGAAGTGCGTTTCTCCAATGTGGCCTGTCGCCTGGTGGCGGAGGGACTGGGCGTGTCGCTGACCGATGAACTGTCGGCACTGAGTCAGCCACCAGGCAGCATCGTCGTTCGTCCGTTCCGTTCAGGCATGCCCATCTCGCTGTGCGCGCTGTTGCCGAAAGATCGACCCCGCCAGCGCTTGACCGAAAGCTTCGTCAAACACGCGCGCGAAGTCGTCGGCACGCTACGCGCGCAATCGCATCTGCCGGACTAACCACCCTTTATCGGCGCCACCTCACTGGCTGGCCGACGCCGACGGGCAATCGGCGGCGGCCATTGAGGGTGCGGCAACACACAGTGCCGCGCATCCCCCTGCAACGCGCGGCGGTGTACGCAACGTTTCCTGTCGCGTACACCCTCCCCTCTCGCGCGGGGGGCAATCATGAGGCTCGCTTATAGTCGGCGCCATGCATTTAATAGTGCGATACGCCCGCCGCGCTTCTTCCGATTGCTATGCTGAATAGCGTCAACAACCCGTCTGCCAGCGCTGCCGGCATCAAACGCCGCCATGCCGCAGACGGGCCATGTCAGACGTATGCAAACCAATCGGAACATCATGCTGAAACTCCTCGACGGCGTCCGTGTCATCAGCTTCAACCACTTCCATGCCGGCCCGATGGCCGCGCAAATGCTCGCGGATCTGGGCGCGGACGTGATCGCCGTCGAGCCCATCGATGGGGCGTTTCATCGCAACTGGGCGGTGGCGGATCACTTCGTCGGCACGCAGAGCGTCAACTTGCTGACCACCGGCCGCAACAAGCGCAGCCTGTCGGTCGACATGAAGAGCGCCGAAGGCCGTGCGCTGACGCAACGGCTGGTCAAGGACGCCGACGTGCTGATGGAAAACTTCCGGCCTGGCGCCATGGGCCGTCTGGGCCTCGGCCATGACGCGCTGAAGGCGATCAACCCACGCCTGATCTACGCCAGCGCCAGCGGTTATGGCGGCTCGGGCCCCTACGCGGCCAAGCCTGGCCAGGATCTGCTGTTGCAGGCGCTTTCCGGCCTGGCCGCGCGCACGGGCCGCGCTGATGGTCCCCCCACCGCGGTCGGCCCGGTAGTGGTGGATCAGCATGCCGCCGTGATCTACGTGATGAGCATTCTGGCGGCACTGTTCAACCGCGAGCGCACCGGGGAAGGCCGCCTGGTGGAAGTGAGCCTCCTGCAAGCGGCGATCGATCTGCAAGCCGAATCGTTGACGGCCTGGCTGAATGGCGCACGCAGTGATTCGCCGCGCGGACCGGCGGGCCTGGCAAGCTGGTTCAGCGGCGGCGCGTACGGCATTCACGCCACGGCTGACGGTCACCTCGCCATTTCGATGGCGACGCCACAAGCGCTGGCAAGCGCATTGGAAGAACCCGCCCTCGCCCATATTCCCGATGATGCCGGCTACACGCGCCGTGAAGAGATTGTCCGCCTCGTCAGCGCGCGATTGAAGACCAGGACCACCGCGCAGTGGCTCGCGCAGCTGGCCGATTCCGACGTGTGGCACGGCCCCGTGCAGGACTACGACGACCTGCAGGCCGATCCGCAGTTGACGCACTTGGAAACATTCCAGACCGTGGAAGGCGTGGAAGGCAAGCCGGTGACCTTTGTCATGCACCCGGCGCGCTTCGACGGGCAAGCGCCCGGTGTCGCGCGCGCGCCGCAGCCGCTGGGCGCGCAATCGATGGAGATTCTGACCGAACTGGGCTACGCGCAAAACGACATCGACGACCTGATCGCACGCGGCGTGATCCGCGCCGCCGCGCCTGCCTGAACCTGCTTACCACGAAGACTGACATGATCGATTTTTCCCTTTCCTCCGAAACCCAGATGCTGGTGGATACGGTCCGCAAGTTCGTGACCAACGAAGTGCAGCCGCTGGAAGCGGAAACCGAACATACCGGCGTGATCCCGGCGGACACCTTGCGGGTCGTCCGCGACAAGGCGATGTCGCTGGGTCTGTTCGCCATGAACATGCCGGAGGACGTAGGCGGCGGCGGCTTGTCGCATGTCGACATGTGCTTTGTGGAGGAAGAACTGGGCAAGACGTCCGACGCACTGATCCGCCGTATCTTCGGTCAGGTGTATCCGATGCTGCTGGCCTGCGACGGCGCGCAACGCGACGCATACCTGTTGCCCACCGTGCGTGGCGAGAAGATCTGCGCGATGGCGATCACGGAGCCCGGCGCCGGTTCCGATGCGGCGTCGATCTCGACGGTTGCCACCGAGGACGGTGACGACTTCATCATCAATGGCCGCAAGCATTTCATCAGCGACGGCGACATTGCCGATTACGTTATCGTCATGGCGCTGACGGATAAAGAAAAGCGGGCCCGCGGCGGCATCACGCTGTTCCTGGTGGACAAGGGCACGCCCGGCTTCCACGTGACCGGCAAGCAGCCGATGATGGGCCATCGTGGCTATGGTCATGCGGAACTGGTATTTGAAAACTGCCGCATCCCGAAGGACAAGATCCTCGGCACGCTGGGCAGCGGCTTCAAGTTGATCATGGATAGCGTGGCCGGCATCCGCCTTGGCCACATCGGCGCGCGCGCCTGCGGCATGGCGCAGCGCGTGCTGGAGCTGATGCGCAACCATGCCGCCGAGCGCAAGCAGTTCGGCCAGCCCATCGGCGACTTTCAGATGGTGCAGCAGATGATCGCGGACTCCGCCACGGAAATTTTCGCCACGCGGATGATGGTGATGAACACCGCGTGGGAATTGGACCAAGGCCGTGACGTGCGCGACAAGGTATCCATGGTGAAGCTGTATTCCTCGGAGATGATCGGTCGCGTGGCGGATCGCGGCATCCAGGTATTCGGCGGCATGGGCTTCACAAAGGAAATGCCGCTGGAGCGCATTTATCGCGACAGCCGCGTAACGCGTATCTACGACGGCACATCGGAAATCCATCGCATGCTGATCGCGCGCAGCGTGATCAAGCGCGGCCTGACGTTGTAGGCACGCGCGGCGCCATTGTGCGCAAGCCGGTCCGTGCCCGTTCGGCATGCCTGACTTGTCGCGCCTCATTCACTGACACATGCCTTCCTGCGATGCAAAACGAAACGACCCTGAAAGCCGGAGCGACGATGTCGTTCCGCAAGACGATGACCGTGGCCGAACAAGCGTTCTTCACGGGGATAAGCGGTAACCTCGCACCGCTGCACGTCGATGCCGCCGCCGCGCGTGAAGCGGGCTTTACAAATATGCTGAGTTTCGAGATGGCTGTGCTGGCCCTGGCATCGACGTGCCTGAACCGAATAGCCGGCAAGGCCTGGCGCCTTGGCAAGCTCGACCTGGCATTCGACGCGCCGGTGGTCGTGGGCAGCACGATCGAGGCCATTGCCACGGTGACCGGGGTCGCCGCAACCGCGCTGACGTTCGACGTGCGTTGCGTGATCGACACCGAAGACGGCGGCAGGCAAGTGATTGGCGGCACGGCGGCCATGCTGCCGCTGGTCGGTTGATCAGGGGAACGCGATGTACGACATCAAACCATTCGACACGCTGCACGTGGGCGACGAGGTCTCCCTGTGCAAGACCATCACCGAAGCCGATGGTGCCTTGTATGAAGCGGCCACCGGTGATTTCGGGCCGGTGCATATCGATGAAGGGTATGCCGGCAAGACCCGATTCGGCCGGCGTCTGGCACCGGGCATTCTGGTGGCCGGTATCTGTACCAGCGTGTTGACGGCAGAGTTGGTTGGCACCTTGGGGGTATCGATCGAGGATCGTTTCTGGTTTACCGGACCGGTATTCTACGGCGATACGCTACGCTTTCGCGTCTGGATCGCAGCGATGCAATCGGAGACACGGACCGCCGTGTGGCACGCCAGCGCGACAAACGAGGAAGGCACGGAAGTCCTGAAGGCCGAAGCCACGCTGAAGTTTCCGCGGGTCAAGCCAAAACCAGTGGAGCAGACACAGTGAAGTTTCCCGTCGATCGCCTGCCCGCCAATGCCGCGGGTCCGTACATCCATATCGTCCGCGTCGATATCGCGCCTGAACAGGAAGCGGCGTTCAATCGCTGGTATGACGAAGTGCATCTGCCCGCGATCCTGTCGTGCCCAGGCTGGTTGACGGGCAGCCGCTACAAGGCCATCGACGACGGCCCGGCCTACGCGGCGGTCTATACGATCGCAGGCGACTGGGTCTATGACACGCCGGAATTCGAGGCCGTGAAGGGATTCATGGCATTCACGCCTTTCGTCTCGCATTTCACACGGCTGCGCCTGGCGCCATTGGCACCGACCGGCGCGCCGCCTGAGTCGACCAATGGGCCGGCCTAAACCTTGATCAGCGCAAGCCAGCGCTCGAACAACGCCGGCCATAGCGTCTGTTCGGTGCCGGGTCGCCCCAGGCTCCAGCCATGGCCACCCGACTGGAACAGATGCATATCCACGGGGCGACCGGCCGCGCGCATTGCGGCGTACATCAGCAGACTGTTGTCCACCGGCGCAATCGGATCGTCGGTCGCCTGCGCGAGAAAGATCGGCGGCGTGTTGGCATCCACATGCCGATCGACCGACAACGCCGCAGCTGCCTCGCTCTGCGCCGCATCGGGGATGTCGCTGTTTGCCACGCTTGGATGGCCGCGTCGGTTGGCATGCCCGTCGGCATGCGCGGGTAAGGCCGGGACGTCACCCCCGTCGTCGCGACCGAGCAGCGATCGTCGCGTGCGGGTACGATCGAACGGCGGCATCAGCGTCAATACCGGGTATATCAGGGCTGCAAACATCGCCCCGGATGGCAGCGCGTCCACCGCATCCATCGGCGCATAGCGCGCGATGCCGGGTGTGACGGCGGTCGTCCCCGCCAAATGGCCGCCGGCTGAAAACCCCATCACTCCGACACGGCTTGGATCGACATGCCAGGCCTGGGCGTTGGCGCGAATGACGCGCATGGCCCGTTGCCCATCCTGCAACGGCGCCAGGCGATCCCAGCCCGGCCGCGGCAGTCGATAGATCAGCTCACACGCGGTGATACCGATCGACTGCAACCAACGGCACGCGGGGGTACTCTCATGGCCGCATTCGATCTGGGCATAGCCGCCTCCGGCAATTACCAGGACCGCCATGCCAGTGCGCCGCGCCGGATCGGCCAGATAGACACGCAACCGCGGTTGCGAGACGTTACGCACCGCGCCGCTTGCACTGACGCGCTCCGCACCCATCGCGGCCAACCGCGCGGCATCTCGTACACCGGGGATGCGTCCTGCCGGCCATAGCGCCACGACACTTGCCTCGCCCGGCGTGGCGTCGGCCGATGCCGACCGGGACTGCCTGGCGGACGTATCGCCCGCCTCTATCGCGTCCGCAGCCGCACGCGCGGTCCATCCCGCGCCAGCAAGTGTGAGCGGTACACCGAACACCGCACGCCCAACCAAAGACCGGCGGGTCGCGTCCGGTTGCTTTTCGAGTGGCGTTATCGCAATCCCTTCTTGCGATAGCGCACCGGACGCGTGTTCAACGAGCGGCGATACGCCATTACCGCCTGCTCGCGACGCCGCCGCTCCCTCGGGTTGCCCTGCATGATCCTCTTCGTCCTCGTGGCGATCATGCCGCGAGTCGTCTACCGGCTGCCTCAACCTGCTCTCCTGCATTGCATTGACTTGTCACACGCCCATCAAGACGCTTGTTCCCAGAGGTTCGCCCCCGGTGCTTTCAGTTTGTACCGGCCGATCCAATGGCGATACCCGGTGCTGTAGTTTCGATTACCTTACACCAAGCAAAAATCGCCATTGTGACAGCCTGTGGCAAACGAACAAGTCATGCAGCTGTATCGCCGCGCTGCCGAAGCGCGGGCGCAACGGCCATGCGGCGGCGTTGTGTGCGGTCACCAAGGCAGTGACATCGATCACGTCGTCAAAGTCGGGCAGGCGGTGCGCGTCCAAGGAAGCCGCGAACCGAGCGTGCTCAGGTGAGAGACTGCTCGAATTCGAGCAGCGTCCGCGTCGCCTCACGGACAGCCGGCATGTCCGCCGCGTCGGTGTTGGAGAGCAGCGGCAGCATCGGCCCCATGTCGGCGATGCCGCTGACCGTGACCGCGTCGTGCAGCACCCGGATCAGCGATATCCGGTCACGCAACGTCTCCAGCGGCATGAAACGGGCATGCAGTGCGTAGGCCTCGTCGAGCCTGTTCGCCTTGACCGCGTCGAACAGACGCATCACGGCACGCGGCGCGATACAGCCGGAACCGGTCGTCCACGCCGCCAGGCCATACGCGTTGACATGAGTAATCGCCGGACGCTCGCCCATGCCGCTGACCAGCTTTTCGAGGCACGCCGATCCGGCAAGGCGATCGATCAAGGCGCGCAAATACGGGTCGTTTTCCGGCTGCTCGCGGACAATCGCGTATTTCACCGCCGCCAGCACACCTTGCTCGACGAGCCGCGCCAGCGTATCCAGGTCCAGATACGCTTCGTGCTTGATATACAACGTCAGCGGGAAACCTGCCAGCTCGGCAATATGCGACAACCCGTCGTAGACCCCCGACGGAGTGGTAAAACCCGCCATCGGCAGTACCATCGCGGTGCGATAGTCCCGTTCCCGGAGCATTCGCGCCTGATCGCGCATCTTGCCGTAATCGGCGCCGATGGCCGGAATCACACGCATCCCCGCATCGGACTGCTCCGCCAGCATATCAAGCAGCGTCCCGTATTCGCTGATGGGCACGTGGTAGAGGTTGGCGTTGCCGCCATACAGCAAGGTGCGCACACCGCCCTGCGCGATGTGCGCCATCAAGCGCCGGTTCTGCACCGGGTCCAGGGAGAAATCCGCGCGACGCGCCAGCGGGGGCACCGCCATCACGGTCGCGCCCAATTCCTCGGGAAGAAACGCATCGGTTCGCATCGTCACTCCAGGCGGGCCAAGGACGTCGCACCGGCACCGCGCGGGCGGTATCAGACGTGACGACCAAGTTGTCAAACAACTTTACCTATCCGCACTGTAGCGCATTTTGCCTGGTGCCGGCAAAGGCCGTCTAGGTGCCGAACATGCGGACAACGGCGTGTTCAAGGTGATGGCGCATTGCAACAGACGCAGCCTCGGCATCTCGTGCATCGATTGCGGCCACGATTTCCGCATGCTCCGCCTGCACTTCGCGACGCCGCGCCGCCGTCTTGATCAACGACAGGTTACGCGACAGGTTCATGCTGAACAGCACTTGCTCGTGCAAAAAGCCCAACACGGTGACGAAATAGGGATTCATCGATGCTCGTGCAATGGCGGCATGAAAAGCGAAATCCTCGTCGGCGCCGATTCCGCCAGTCTCGATCACCCGCATCAATGCGTGATTCGCCTGATGCACTCCCTCACGCTCCATCTCGCCGGCATCAGTTGCCGCCAGGGCCGCAGCCCCTGCTTCGGCGACGATCCGGAAGTCGTAGCAACGGCGAATATCCGACAACGTCTCCAGCGGCGCGAAACGGCGCACATCCGGGTCCGGACGATGCGCCACTGTTGTGCCGGAACCGTGACGCGTCTGAATAATGCCATCGGCGCGCAATCGCGCCAGCGCTTCGCGCACTGTCGGCCGCGACGTCTGGAATGCGTCCGCCAGTTGGTGTTCCGAGGGAAGACGGCTGCCCTGCGGGTAGATGCCATCTAGAATCTGACCGAGCAATGCACCGTAGATACGGTCCGGCATCCCGCTTGGGCGCACGTCCGCAGGCCCCCGTGGCATCGGCGGTGCTTCCGCCTTCAGCAAGGTGAGCGCGTCGTATTCTTTATCCATCACGTTGTTTCACTGTCCTTTCATCAAGCCATCGGCATCCGACAAATCCACCGGTTTTTTAGAGATGCCACAGCCCTTACACTGACGTTCCGCAACTGCCGGGCAATGCCATTGCCTTGCCCGGCAACGCACCTCACGTTCGCGTCTTTATCGGCACATGTCAACCCTGACACCTCCCTCCTGGCTTACCACCGTCACGTTCTGCGGCCTCACGCCGCTTCAATGGACCAGTGCGGTAATCATTGCCGCCGTTACTTATCCCGTGCTCGACGGCTTGCGACGCTGGGCCATGTGCAAATTGTCTGCCGCGGCGTCAAGGACGGCACGGGAAGACGGGCCACATGAAACAGATGGGGCGCCGATAGCCGCCACGAGCGAACCAAAGGCGCGGTTGTCACTGACGGACATCGTCGTCGCCTTGCTGGACGATACGCGGAGACCGATGATGATGGCGGTTGCCGTGCTGACCGGGCTGAGCGCCGTGGCCACATCACAGGGCGACATCGCCAACGGGGTGCTGACCTGGGCGCAGCGCGGATGGCAGACCGTTATCCTGTTGCAATGCGCGCTATGGGCCAGTCGCGCGGTGGGTCTTTTAAGCCATCGCTACCTCGAACGGCATCGAACGCAGCGCGCCGCACTTGCCCTCGCCGCGGCGCAGGCGGCGGCGAGGGCAACCGATTCACGGACCCTTGGACCTGACGGCGCGCGGACCGCATCCGTCACGCCACAACCATCGATCGGCCTCGACAGCGACGACGGCATCAACCCCGTCATCGTCCGCGTGCTTGCCTGGTCCGTGCGCACCGTGATGTGGGCGCTTTTCCTGCTTTCCCTGATGGCACAGGGTGGCGTAAACATCACCGCCTTTGTCGCAAGCCTGAGCATTGGCGCGGCCGCGATCGGCTTTGCCGTGCATGGTGTGCTGAGCGACCTGTTCGCTTCGCTCGCGATCGGCCTGGACAAGCCGTTTCGCATTGGGGACTTCATCGCGTTCGGCGATGTCAGTGGCACCATCGAACAGGTGGGCATGAAGACCACGCGCATCCGCAGCTTGCGCGGTGAAGAAATCATTTGCGGCAATACCGAGTTGCTCCGCCAGCAAATCCACAACTTCCAGCGCATGCAGACACGACGCATCGTTTTCCGCTTCGGTCTGGCCTACGCGACACCCGCCACAGGTCTGCGCGCGGTACCCGCCATGGTGGAGCAGGCATTTGCACAGATTCCGCACACGCGCTGTGATCGTGTCCATTTCGCCGCCTTTGCCGAGCGCGGCCTGGAATTCGAAGTCGTCTACTACGTGACGCGCCCCGACTATGCGACCTACATGGATTGCCAACAGGCGCTGAACCTCGCCATCGTCGATGGGCTCGCGGCGTTCGGCATTGCATTCGCACAACCGATACGCGAGATACGGATGGTCGATGCGGCCATCAACGTGCCACGATCCCCGACGTCCGATCAACTGCCTGCCACAGCGATGTGAACAACCGTGGGCCCGCGACGATCACCCGATTGCCGCGACGCAAGCCGTCACCGGCAAGGAAATCCTCCGCGATACCCCCGGCTTCCCGTACAAGCACAAGGCCCGCCATGCAGTCCCAGGGATGCATGAAAGGCTCGTAATAGCCGATCAACCGGCCCGCCGCAACATAAGCGATCATCAGCGCCCCGGACCCGTTACGAATGAACATGCCGCCTTCAGCCAACAACGTGTCCAGAAACGGCACGACTGTCGAGGCCGGCACTTTGTGCGAATAGCCCAGGCCGAGCGGCCCGTCGCGAAACGACGCCGCATGATGCGCCAGTAAACGTTTCTCGACGGGCACGCCGTTCGGGCCGGTTGTCGAAAGCCAGGCACCCGCACCGTCCATCGCGTGGAAGAGCTCATCAGTGTTGGGATCGTAGACCGCGCCGATGCGCGGCACGCCATCGATGACCACGCCGATCGAGATGCACCAGACCGGCATGCCCTGCAAGAAACAGGTCGTTCCGTCGATCGGATCGACTACCCAGAGCGCGCTTTGGCTGGCGCCAGTCAGGCCGTCCTGTCCCATCTCGACACCCGCGCCGGCATCGGGTGCGGCTTTGTCAGCCTGACCGCCCGCGACATGGCCCAAGGAGGAAACGGCCGCTCTCTGTTCGGACGCACTTTCCTCACCCAGGAATGCATCGTCGGGGAAGGCGTTCGCAATACCGGCGCGGATGAATTGCTCCACATCACGATCGGCGCGACTGACCACGTCTTGCAGACCCTTGTGCTCTATCTGCAATGTGTCACGCTCCCGGAAGAAGGCCAGCGCGAGGCGTCCCGCCGAACGCGCCAGCGTACATGCAAGCGCGTGGCGTGCCACGATGTCCGGTGTCGTGACAGACGCACCGGTAGGATCGGAAGTAGGCAAGTGCCGCGATACGTCAGTCATCAGGCAGGAATCCCGTTATCGCTTTCACGATTAAAAAAACAACGAAGGCGATGGGTGGCGTGGATCACACCGCCTCGATTATCCATCACGCTCCCACAAAACACCGCGTTTGCCACACCCACGACAGGATTTGGCGCACAGGTGCCCTGGCACTTCACGACGCCTGCATCGATCGGCCTTTACACCGTGCAGGCACCGTTCCACAACCGTCCACGACTCTTCTTATCCGGCAGCCGACCAATGCGTCTCGCCATGCCACGACCGCTTTTTTAGATGCCTCCTGCCGAATGCCAAAACTTTCCCTATAATCGAAATACCGGGCAATGAATTTTCTTAAATTTCGCCGGTTAAAACAAGGAACGGGCTGTAACGCCGTTCGACAATGTAGCCTATAACAAGACTTCCACACGCCACGCCGTGCCGGCGCCTCAGGGTTCCGGCCTGGTTCATGCCGTACCCGTGCATGATCGACATTTTCCTTCCAACCGTCCTGACCAAGTAGGTTCTCCGTGCCAGAAAAACGAGAACAGATATTGCGAGCAGCGACGACGCTGTTCGGCAAGCATGGCTATCATGCAGTCGGCATCGACTGGATCATCGCTGAATCCAAAGTGTCGAAGATGACGATGTATCGCCATTTCCCGTCCAAGGGCGATCTGGTGGTGGCCGTCTTGAAAACCTGCCAATACCGCGATGCCGAATCGCTCGAACGCTATGTAACGGCTGTCCAGGAGCCGGTGGAACGCCTGAAGCGCGTATTCGACTGGCACCGTGACTGGTTCAACAGTGAGGGATTCACCGGATCGATGTTCGCCCACGCGGCGTACGAGTTCTCCGACAAGGGAACGCAGATCCATCGAATCAATGTCGAACAGAAGTCGCATTTGACCTGCTTTATCGCCGATATCCTCTCCGATATCATCGACCCGCAAAAAGCGCAGGACGTGGCGCCCATTCTCGTGATGCTGCTGGACGGCGCCACGCTGGGCGTACAGGTATTCGGAGCCGCTCGCGCGCGTTGCGATGTCTGGGAGGCGGCCTGTGAGCTGGCCGGTATCCATGCGGTAGAGCGTTCGTGGTAGCGGGCTTTCCGCGTATCGGCGCCAGAAGAGGCCGAGTCTGAAACGGCACCGATCCTGCCGGATTCGAACAAGATCGGTCACCTGCTGCCCCCGTCGTTTCCCGGCACGAAAGGGGATAACGGCGCGTGACCGTTCGGTTTCAGGAGATCGGTGTACTACGACACATTCGCGATTTCCGGAATGGCATTGAACGCCGGCTTCGCGAACAGGAAGCCCTGCATCAGGGTCACGCCGTGACGCGCCAGGAAGTCCCGCTCGCCCGCCGTTTCGATACCTTCGGCAATGACCCGAACCCCCAGGTCGCGGCATATTTGCAGCACCCCGCAAACAATCCGTTGCCTGACAGTATCCTGATCGATATGCCGCACGAGCGCCATGTCGAGCTTGATGAGATCCGGCTGAAAATCGGCGAGCAGGGTCAGCCCCGAATAACCGGCACCAAAATCATCGATGGCTGTTTGAAAACCAAACGATTGATACGCGCGGAAGATCTCGACGAGATGACGACGGCTGATGACGTTCTCGGCCTCCACCGTCTCAAAAATAACCCGCTCCAGTGGAAAACCATGCTTCTTAGCCGCCTCGAACGTGCTGCGAATGCACGCCGCCGGTTGATAGACCGCGTTCGGCATGAAATTGATCGACAGGAAACTTTGCATGCCCAAGGCCGCCGCCTGCGCAATGGCGTTCGTGCGGCACTGCTGGTCGAACTGGTAGCGATTCTCGTCGCGTATCTGCAACAGAACGGATTCCGCCGGCTCTCCGTGAGGCCCTCGGACCAGCGCCTCATGCGCATAGGCCATCCCCGTCGTCAGATCGACGATCGGCTGGAAGGCAAAGGCCATCTCGATGGGTACGGCCTCGGGTGAATGACACCCTTCACAACGGTCCGGCGGCCCGTATACGGGCGTTTCGTCACGGATTTCAATCATGAGCAGCAATTCGGTAGCGATCAAACAGGTAGGCCGGAAACGCGTGATGGCGTCCGCGAGGAATGACGATCGACCAGCAATCTCGTCCCGCAAAGGCACGCTGTCAGTCACTTTACCCTGTTGCCAGACTTCATGACATATCCCCGGACCAACCTGACGATGGGCATCGCCAGGCGTTTCGATGCCAAAGTACATGCACGATACGCGCAATGGCATTTTCGCGATCAGGCACAGGCCTGTACCGGTTAAAGATGCCCGCGCATCCGGCCCTCGCCGGAGCCCGTGGGCGTCGTCTCACCGAATCAATGCGCGGACGTGGCAGCCGATGGTTGCGGATTACCAGGACAAGCCGGATCGCTCCCCCAGTGACCGTTACAGACCTGCCAGCGACACACCTCACCGTTAAAGAAACCCTTGCTGCGGCACGCCTCCACCTTCGCGGCAAGGCTGCCCGCGACAGGTTTTGCCGACCCGTGCGACTTGGCCGACACCGCGCCTTTCGATGTCGCAACAGGCGAGCCCTTCGCATCGGTCGCATTCGTGTGCTTGAAGAGCGCCGCGAGAATATCGGCATCCGGGTCCTCACTCTTTGCGGCTGGCGCCGCTTGCGTGGGATCGTTCGCCCGTTCCCGCGCCCGCTCCTCCCGCTCCGCGAGCAAGCGCTCATGCCGCGTCATTTTCTTTTCGGCGCGCTTTGCCTTGGCATCGGCCGCACCCGAAGGGGCTGTCGTTTCACGCCGCTTATCAGGCGTATCGTTTTTCTCGGCCAGCGCCTTTACGGGATCTTCCTGCTGTGCCGCCAATGCAGGCGGCGTCACTCTCGAATCAGTTGCAGGTTGTCCCGACGTGTCATTGACGATCGTTGCCGACTGAGTCGGCGGCGGACTCCCCCCCGCTGCGTTATTGGTCCCTTGCATCCGTGCGGTGCCTGAAGGGGGCGGATGCTCCTCGCCCTGCTGCGCCCGCACGGCCGAGCCATCCGCTGTACCGGAAGACACGCGTGCATCGGTGAGCGGTTCGTCACGATTCACACGCTGCTGCGAGCGCCACACACCGCCCGCCACCACGACCAATGCCAGTAACGCGACGACGCCGATCCAGGTCCCCTTACGCGCGCCACGTGGCCCTACCGGCGCGGCCTTGGCCCCGCCTTTGACCGCCTTCGCCCCTTTCCCGTCCAGACCCGCCAGAATACGGGGCTCCGCGCCAGCCGGCTTCGGTGCGGTGGACGATGATGCGGCTCCGCCAACCAGACTCGGCGGCTGCTTGGGCGGCGTTACTCCGTTTCCGTCGCTCATCCTCTCTCTTCGATTCTTTTCGTTCATCAATACCGGCGCAATGGCGACGCATGCACAACCGATCAATCCAATTTTCACGTCATATGTCTAAGCAACCATATGAGCGTATACGCGTAATGCAGACCGACCTTTCTAATCCATATTTTACGACAGCCTTCTAACCCTCACCGCGCATTTGCCTATCCATTTACCAAGAACCATGGAACGTCGATCATCGCTCCGTTCACGCTTTCATAAAAAATACGACAAATAGCATGCATGCGGTCGCTAAGACGTCTGGCAATCTTTTCATAAGGCACGGCGGCATGCGAACATGTCGGAGGATTTTAATGCACATCGCTCAGGATTAGAAATGCTTCGCCACACCATGTGTAACACCTCCTTTCGAAAGCATCTAAGATCGTGATTTTTTTCGCTTTGTCGGGTTATTTTCTTGCCGCGGTGGGCATTGCTATTCTGGTATTTCTTCCCGATGCACGTGCGCAGGCGGTAGAACATACCGCACGGGCATTTCGACGTATTACCGGCACACTTGGTACTGTTGCGTCCCATGGGGAAAAAGGCTTAACGCATTCGGCGCGTGCGGCTGCATCGACATCGGCTCGATTCCGGGATATGCTAGTTCGCCGTCGTTTGTTACTACTCATTTCGATAGGAACACTCGCCACGCCGCCATTAATTGCATTATCCCTCCGTGGCAAACAGCAGATATTCCAGTTTTCGGACACGACAGACGTGTCCGATGCGAAGATTGATGCCTTGTTGCACGGAGAACAATTGGTACCGCCGCCGGCGCCGCCGCCGGAAGTCTTCACGACGCGGGAAGTAGAGCAGATCCGGCCGCAAATTCGCAATGCCAGCCGCGATTGGAGCCTGCTGGATGCGGACTTCCGGACGCGGTTGTTACTGGTCTACAAGTTGATGGCGGAGCGATATGGCTATCAGATGGTGTTGCTGGAGGGCTATCGCAGCCCTGATCGACAAGCCAGCCTGGCGTCATCGGGGAATCAGGTGACACAGGCAGGGGCGAATCGCAGTTATCACCAATATGGGTTAGCAGCGGATAACGCCTTCTTGCGCGATGGCAAGGTCGTGATCTCGGAAAAAGATCCGTGGGCCATGCGGGGGTATGCGTTGTACGGCAAGACTGCCGCGGAGGTGGGACTGGTCTGGGGCGGGGACTGGTCGTTCCATGATTACGGACACGTCGAGTATCACAAACCAGGATTCAAGATGGGGGTATCAAAACCTTTGAATCCGTTGGAGTAGGCCGGTCGGCCGGGGCATCGACGGACGTCACGCCCCCGCACTGCCAGTGTTGCCATTTTGTAGACGACTGTAGAGAATAACAAAGCATGATACGGCCACGCATCGCCCTCGGGGACCGGCCAGACCGTAGCGGCGCACGCGGCGCCGTTCGCAGGCGGGGATGGAGAACGCATCAAGGCACGACACGGCGCTTCGCCGTCGGCGTGTCGTGCCGTGTCATCAGCCGCGTCGCGCGCCTGCGGGGTTAAGCGCCATGCAGACGCTCCCCATCAAACAGATCCTCAAAACGTTGCTGTCGATCTTCGCGGTTTTCGCGCTGGTCTGGATGGCCGTGATCGCGTGGTGGAAGCATGGCAATCGCGTGCCATCGACGCGCGACATCACCGACTACCTCGTGCTCATGCCGTCGGTCATCGTCATTGCCTACACGCTCCTGGGCCGCATGATCGGCAGCATCAAGCACACGTTGCAAACACCCGGCGCGGCGCCGCAGGGAGGCAGCATCGATACGGCACCCCAACCCGAGACCTCCGGCAACAAGGTCACGCCACGACCGGCGCCATCCGCGGCGTTCCGCCATGCCATCATGCGTAGCCCGCTCGGGACCAAGGCAGGACTGATCAAGGCCCAGTTGAAGCAGGGCAAAACGGCGCCGCTCGATCCCACGCTGCTAAACCAGGCCGGGTATCCGCGCCGTGTCGCTCGTATATCGGATCTGCCGTCGACGGCGCTGGCCGATACGCGCCTGCGCCTGGAAGCCGGTGGCGCTTCCCTTGGCGGCCTGCCGCCCTCCCTGGCGGACGGTACGCTGCGCGCGGTCACCTTGCTGCTCGACGTCTGCCGGGACGCGTTCCTGCAACTGCATCAAGCATGTGCCGATAGTCTTGCGGCAACCTCGCATTCCGATACAGTGCGTCCGGTCCGGTCGTTCGCAGTCGAACTTATCGCCATCGCGCCAGCGGATTGGTCATCCGCGCTGACGCAGCAGACCATCCGGGCACTCCAGCAGATGCACGAAGAGGTCGCCGCCCAGCATGGTGTTGCCTCGACGGTCGCGATGCAGATCCACGCCAGCACCGCTACCAGCAGCGACGATGCCTATCGCGTCGTCGCGGATGCGATCGACCGGCTGCACCGCACACCGCCTCCGGTTCACGACGCCGCATCGCATGGCATCGGACACACCATGCCGCCGGCCGTGGTCATCATCGCCGCGACGCATTCGTCGATATACGATGCCCCCGGAAGCGAGACGGCGACGGCAGGCGAAGCGGCCGTTGCGATCGTTCTAGGCGCGATGCCGGAGGTACATGCGGCATCGGCCGGGCCGGATCGCTTGCCTGGGGAAATGCCGTCGCGCGAGCCGGGAGCAAGCAGGCCATCAGGCACTGCGCACCCGTATCTCGACGAGCCCGACGTGATCATCAGCGCGCCCGGGTTTGCCGAGCATGATGTCCTTCCCACGCGCGATGCCGAGACCGAAGGCAACGACAATCACGATGGCAACCGCCCGCCACCAAGTTGGGAAGCGCTGACGCACGAGACATTGCGTGCATCGGCCACGTCCGCCGAGACGATGGGCGCGCTGTTTTCCGATGTCGGCGCTACTGGGCCCGAATCGATAAAGATGTCCCAGTTCTGGGCGCAGGCAGTCGCGCATCTGGCGGCACGGCGCGACTGCTTCGCCATCCGTGGCGCGTGCGGCGAGACCGGTGCGGCCGGCGCATTGCTGAGTGTCGCGCTGGCCGCCGCCGACACCGCCGAGCATGGTCATCCAGCGCTCGCAATGACGCTTTCCGAGCGGCAAGCCCTGGCGATGCTCGTGACGCGTGCTGGTGTCCCCCCCACCGACCGGCGCATTGCATCGCCCCCGGACACATCCGAACAGTCCGCTTCCAGCGGCACGCCGACCCACCCCAACATACCAGCCGATTCACAAACGCATGTGCAACCCTTAGCCGCCTGATCCGCCGAAAGTGCCGTACCCCGATGCGAATGGTGCGACACCTTCCGCCTCTATTGGCCCGTAAGACATCCAAGAACAGGATCGCCTCTTTTCATGCAACGCTTGCTTCGCATACTGACCCATACCCGTACGTTGTCGATCATTGGTGCGCTGGCGCTGGTCGGCTTCCTGTTCCTGGGCGCGACCGCCTTACGCATACGCCTTGTCTGGGCGGTCGCCGTCTTCGGCATGCTCTTGCTCCTGTGGCTGCTGATCCGGCTCTTCAAGTATCTGAAGGCGCACCGCTCGGGTGCACGGCTCAATAAAGCGCTGGAGCAGCAGGTGGAAACGGCGCAACCGGCACCCGGCGCCGATCCGGCACGCCAGGCGGAACTCGACGGTCTGCGTAGCCGTCTCGCGCAAGCGGTCCGGACGATCAAGACGTCAAAAATCGGGCAGATGAGCGGTAGCCGCGCACTGTACGAATTGCCCTGGTACATCGTCATCGGCAATCCATCGGCAGGCAAAAGCTCGGCTATCCTGAACTCCGGCCTGCAATTCCCGCTCGCCGGTGAAAACAGTGCCGCGATTCACGGCGTAGGGGGTACGCGAAACTGCGACTGGTTCTTCACGACCGAGGGCATCCTGCTGGACACCGCCGGCCGCTATGCCGTGCATGAAGAAGATCGCAGCGAATGGCTCGGTTTCCTCGGCCTGTTGAAGAAGTACCGGCCACGGGCGCCGATCAACGGCATCATCGTCACCGCGAGTATCGCCGAACTGACCGGCAGCAAACCGGAGTTCGCCATTGAATTGGCAAAGAACCTGCGCCAACGCGTCCAGGAACTGACAGAAAAACTGGAAGTTTTCGCACCCGTCTACGTGATGTTCACGAAGGCGGACCTGGTCACCGGTTTCACCGAATTCTTCGGCGGTGGCGACCGCACTGAATTCGAGCGGGTATGGGGCTCGAGCTTCCCGTACGAGCCGAGCGAGAAAGTGGACGCCGTGGCGCAATTCGACAAGCGTTTCGACGAACTGCACGACGGCTTGAAGGACATCAGCATCGCGCAGATCGCGTTGAGTCGTAACGGCACGCTGGCACCTGGCCAATTGAGCTTCCCGTTGGAATTCTCGGCAATCAAGGCGTCGCTGCGGTCCTTCCTGGCAACGTTGTTCGAAACGAATCCCTTTCAGTACCAACCCGTGTTCCGCGGGTTCTACTTCAGTAGCGCATTGCAGGAAGGCGTGGCCAACAGCGCGGCGTCGGAACGAATCGCGCGGCGCTTCGCGCTAGGCGGCAACCCGTTGCCGAACGCGTCGACGACCCTGAGCAAGCACGGCTTCTTCCTGCGCGATTTTTTCTCGAAAGTGGTGTTTGCCGATCGCAAGACCGTACGGCAATATGCCAGCCCGTTGAAAACACGGGCACGCTACCTGACGTTCTTCAGCCTGGTGACGGCGCTGGCGTTGATGCTGGGCGTCTGGACCTGGTCGACGCTCAATAACCAGCAACTGACCCGCAACGTGCAAGCGGATCTCGACAAGGTCGCGCGTCTGCAGAGTGAACATACGGACCTGCAATCTCGACTCGAGGGCATGGACATCCTCGAAGACCGTATCCAGCAGTTGGAACAGTTCCGCCAGAATCGGCCGCTGTCGCTGTCATTCGGGCTTTACCAAGGCGATCGTCTGGAACAACGGCTCCTTGACGAGTACTACTACGGTATCAAGCAGTTGTTGCTGTCACCGGTCTCCGCGAACCTCGCGGCCTTCCTGAGCGATGTCAACGCGCATGCGAGCGATTTATCGCCATTGAATCACGCACCCGGCGAAGTCAATGCGCAGGCCAACGCGCCCTCGGCGCTGCAGGCCACGCGCAGAAATGCGATCACGCCCAATGGCGCGCCACCGAGCAACGGCCTCTATGCCGATGCATCGCCGACGAACGTGCAGGATGCCTATAACGCGCTCAAGACGTATCTGATGCTCGGCGACAAGCGTCATGTGGAAATCGCGCATCTGACGGATCAATTGGCCCGTTTCTGGCGGGGCTGGCTGGAAACCAATCGCGGGGCGATGCCACGCGACCAGATGATCCGCAGCGCGGAACGCATGATCACGTTCTACCTGTCGCGGGTCAATGACGACGACTGGCCGATGATCGAGGAGAACCTCGCGCTGGTCGACCAGACGCGCGCCGATCTGCGACGCGTGGTCAGCGGCATGCCGGCACGCGAGCGTGTGTATGAGGAGATCAAGGCGCGTGCATCCACCCGTTATGCGCCAATGACAGTCGCCCGTATCCTTGGGCCCGACGATGGCAAGCTGGTGGCGGGCAGCTATGCGATTCCCGGCACGTTCACACGCGAAGCCTGGTTCGATTATGTACAACCGGCCATCCGCGACGCGGCGACAAAGGAATTGCAGGCGAAGGACTGGGTATTGGACAGCACCGACAGCAATGACCTGACGCTGGATGGCAGTCCCGAACAGATCCAGAAGGCGCTGGTCGGCATGTAC
This sequence comes from Robbsia andropogonis, assembly GCF_000970345.1. Lineage (GTDB taxonomy): Bacteria > Pseudomonadota > Gammaproteobacteria > Burkholderiales > Burkholderiaceae > Robbsia > Robbsia andropogonis. The sequence goes on from NZ_LAQU01000001.1 coordinate 398,601, forward strand.
AAGGCCGAGTACGCAAGGCAATGGCAGCAATTCATGAACGGCATCTCGGTGCGGGAGTTCGGCACCTTCGTGCAAGCGACGAATGCACTCGACCGCCTTGGTGATCCGCAGGACTCCCCGATCCGCAAGCTGCTGGAGACTGCATATGAACAGACGTCGTGGGACAACCCGTCGCTGCTGAACACCGGCATCACGCGAGCGAAGACCGGCGTCATCAACTGGTTCAAGAACCTGTTCAACAGCAGCAACGTGCCGGATACGGCGAACATCGACATCAACGGCAAGCCGGTGGCCATGCCGATCGGTCCCGTGGGCACGGCATTCACCGGCCTGGGCCGTATCGTGATGCAACGGCAGGAAGGCTCGATGCTGCGCACGTATATGGATCGCCTGAGCAAGGTGCGTTCACGCTTCAATACGTTGAAGAACCAGGGGGAGCCCGGACCGGGCGCGAAGCTCTTGATGCAGCAGACCCTGGATGGCAATGGTTCGGAACTCTCGGACGCCCTGACGTACGTCGACGAGCAGATGCTGAACGGGCTCGGCGAGGACCAGCGCAATGCACTGCGGCCGCTGTTGGTACGCCCGCTGCAGGAAGGGTATGCGGTGATTACGCGTGCAACCAGTGGCGAGATCAACAAGATCTGGGCGGCGCAGATCTACCAGCCGTTCCAGACCAGCCTGGCCACCAAATATCCGTTCGACGCGAACGGCAAGGTAGAAGCCGCCCCGGCCGAGATCGGTCAGGTGTTCGGTCCGAACGGCACGATCTCGACCTTCGTCTCCGGCACGTTGGGACCGCTGGTAGTCCGGCGCGGTGATGTCTTGAGCCCGCGCACCTGGGGTGACATGGGGCTGCAGTTGGCGCCTGATTTCATCGCCGGGTTCGGTCGCTGGGTGGCGCCGCTCGCCGGTGGCGCGGCATCCGGCGGTGCAGCCGCGCAGCAACCCCAGACGGTATTCCAGATCCTGCCGGAGCCGAGCCCGGGCACGACCGAATACGCCATCACGATCGACAGTCAGGTATTGCGTTATCGGAATACGCCGCCGCAATGGACGAACTTCGTTTGGCCGAATCCGAATGGTCAGCCGGGCGCGCAGTTGACGGCGACCTCGTATGACGGCCGGACCATCGAACTGTTTAACCAACCGGGCAACTATGGGCTCGAGAAACTGCTGGATGCCGGTCATCCGAAACGAAAAGCCGACGGCACGTTCGATCTGGCATGGACTCAGGGCAATGTGACGGTGACCGCCCGGATGCGCATCATCAGCAGTGCGCAAAGCGGCGACAGCGCCGGGGGTAAATCAGGCGCGGGAGGTCAGAGCTTGCTCGGCCTGACGCTCCCGGCCAGTATCGTGACGATGCCGGTGCCAGGCGCACGGATCGGCGCACCGGCAAACCCTGGCAGCGGCGTCGTATCGACAGCGAGCGGTTCAGGGGCGCTGGCGGCGCCGGGCAACGGTGCATCCGCGGGAGGTAACCCATGAGCAAAGCGATCCAGCAACACCTGGAGTACTTCGGCAAGTTGCCGTCGCGTGGCGATTTCGTACGCAGCGCGCGAAACCCGCAACTGCTGAACACGCTGGACCAGTGGCTGTCGCGAACCATGGAGATGATGGCCGAGGATCCACGCTGGAAGCTGGTCTACGACACCATCGCGCCACTGCACTTCGCGTTCCTGGGCTCACATAGCAAGATCGCGGTCGCGGGGCATCTGGCCGCCAGCGGCGACGCATCGCAGCGACGTTTTCCATTTATCGTCGCCGCGGCGTTCGAAGTGCAACATCCGATGCACTTCCAGACGCGCAGTCCGCTGGCCCTCGCCCGGCTCTGGGCACGCGCCGAGGCCCACATGATGCCGTTGCTGGGCCCGCAAGATCCCGCGGGTGCGCTGCAGAACCTGGCCGATACCTTGGTCACCGTCGACGTGACGGGACCGGGCAGTCCGCACGATGGCACGTTCGACGATTTCCTCGATCACCAGACGCTCGAAGGACTGACGACCATGCTGAAAGCGGCTTCCGGTGGCGCGGCGGTCAATCCGCGCCGCACGCTGCTGGCGCTTGGCATCCTGCTGAAGCCGTTGATTGGCAATACCACGCCACGCGTGGAAAAGGGCTTGTCCCTGCCACTGCCGACGGACCCGTTGTATCGGAGTCTGGTGGCGGTACTGTGGCTGGAATTATGCGCGCCGTTCGTGTCCCGCGCGGACTTCGAGGTGGCCATCGTCATGACGAGGATTCAGGGCCGCGACCGTCTGATCATCGGTCTGGATGGCGGCTCCGCACGCACCTTGCACAGCGTGTTCGATCCGCAAGCCTACATGACGCAGAACATCGACATCGACGATCCGGAATGGGTGGACGATCAGGCGCGAGCCGATTCGTCACTGACCAAACTCGTCAGTTATCTGGACCAACCGCAACTGTCGTTGCGCGTCGCCGTGGATACGTTCCGCGAAGTCTTTACCGGGGAATAGTGGATGGGTTCGAAGCGTTTACACACACCGCCAAAGACGCGTAACACGTTATTGGCGCTGACGATGTCGAGCGGAATACTACTGGGCACGACGATCATTGGCACACCCGCACTCGCCGACGATAGCAGTGGCAATGTCGTGGTGAATCGGATCGGCGGTGACAACGCGCAAGCCACCGTGCTCGACGGTGGCAACGGCGGCGCCGGGTCCATCAGCCGAAACAACGGTCGCGGTGCGGCAGCCGTCACATCGACCGCACCCGTTACGACGACGGTGAATGGTGCCGCATCGGGCCCCGGCGGCGCCACGCGGCCAGGGCAGGTCGTGGTGGGTGGTATCGTTCCCGATGACGCGACAAAGGCGGCCGTGCTGGCACGCGTACAGGCCTTGTACGGCGCCGATAACGTACAGGATCAGATCACCGTGGGCAATGTATCCACGCCTGCGAACTGGTCAGGCAATGTACAGAAGTTATTGGCGCCGAACCTGAAGACCGTGCATCGCGGGCAGTTGAAGATCGACGGCACGCAGATCGATATCCGCGGAGAGGTAGGCAACGAAGCGCAGCGCCAGCAAGTTGCCAGCGAAATGGCCGTCGCGTTGAATCCGACGTTCACTATCCGCAACGGACTGCGGGTGGCCGCGCCGCAACAGCAGCAGAACCTGCTAGACCGGACACTGGCGAATCGTACGATCGAATTCGAGATCGGTAGTTCCGTGCTGGCGCCGGAAGGCAAGGCGATCCTGGATCAGATGGCGACTGCCCTGTCGACGATGCAGGGCACGCGTGTGGCGATTATCGGCCATACCGACAACACCGGTGATCGGCGCTCGAATATCGCGCTGTCACAAGCGCGAGCCGATGCCGTGAAGGGGTATCTGGTGGGACGGGGCATCCCCGCGCAGCAGATGGACAGCAGCGGCGTTGGCCCGGATCAACCGATTGCGCCAAATGATACCGCGGAGGGGCGCGCGCGGAATCGTCGCATAGAGTTCCGCGCGGGAACGTAAGGCGCCGTGCCGGAAGGGTCGCCGCGCGCGCCCTCCTCGATAGAAAGTGTGTAAGGTAACGGTATCGCGCCAATTTTATCCCATGACATTGTCCGCCCCATTGCCACGGCGTTACCTTATTACCCCGGAGCCCGCACCTGACGCGCCCCTGTCGACTTTCATCGATCATCTGGAAACGGCGCTTGCCGGTGGGATTACCTTGGTGCAATTACGCGCGAAGACGGTGACACCAGCGCAATATGCCTGGCTCGCCCGGGAAGCGCGGATATGCTGTCGTCGTCATGGTGCTCGTCTACTATTGAATGCTCCGCCCGAGCTGGCGCGTTCACTGCACGCCGACGGGGTACATCTGACGAGCGCGCGCTTGATGCATTGCGCGAGCAGACCGCTGCCATCCGATTTTCTTGTTTCAGCGGCGTGCCATGACACGCATCAAGTAATACATGCGAACACGCTCGGCGCCGACCTGCTAACCATTTCACCGGTCTTGGCCACAAAAACACATGTCGATGCGGAACCATTGGGCTGGCCCCGCTTCCGGGAAATCGCGGCGCTGACGTCCATTCCGGTGTACGCGCTGGGCGGCATGCGTATCGCGTCGCTCGACGAGGCGCTTGCCGCCGGCGCTCATGGAATTGCCGCCATCCGGGACTTCTGGGGTGAAGACGTACGGTCTTGAAGCATACGGCGATCACCTCTCTACCACCCACGCCAGCATGCGGATGCAGCGCATTGAGACAACGGGAGGGAATGCGCGTTTAGCATGTCCGGCCGCCGAACGATGCGCGCGGTGCCTTCACTCGTCGATGCGCTTCACCCCTAGCAAGTCATTCAGTTGTTCCAACGACGCGCCGTCCTTCACCACGGCATTGAGCCATTCATGCAACGGCATGTCGGCCCATATCGCGGCCTTTTCCGCCATATACGCCGCCGGACTATGCGGCTCCGTGCGCCGGAAAAACGCCGCCACCTCGCGCAAACGGGTAATCGCCTGCGCACGCGTGGCGATCGGCCCGGCCATGCCGCTGGACGTACCGCCATTCGACATACCGTTCCCGGCGCTGCCGCCCGACACAACACTGAGTTGCCCCATGATGTCCGCCTCCGATTGGTCGAACTGTGGCTCGATCCGTTCATAAGCGCCGCCCGTTGGTGGCGGCATGCCCGTTTGTGGTGGCTGATGCGCCGTACCGGCCGCCGCTGTCGCGCCTTCCAAGGCACCAGCGGGGGTCAATGCCCGCATCCTTCGCGAAACGCTCGGCCAGACGGCGCACCGTGTCATACGCCTCTTTTACCTGCCGGAAACTGGGTGCATCGTCGCCCGCCTTTGCATCCAGCGTCGCCTCCAGCGCCTTGAACGCCTGCTCGAACGCCGCCAGCTCACGTAACACTTGCGTGTAGAACGACGGCTTCGTCGTCCGGCGCGCGGCGTCGAATATGTCGATCGTAATCTTGCCGCGCAGGATGTCGTCGGCGTTGTCCGGGTCCCGCTTCACTGCCTGGATCAGATTGGCCGCCACCTCCCAATCCAATGCGCCATATCCGCCACCACCCTGCGTCAACGGTACGCCCCGCAGCAACTCAGCGGTCCGGCCAGACAGCCAGCCGACATTGCCCAGCCGGTAATCCTGATCCCCGTCCTCCGGCAACGGATAAAACGTGTCCCAGAATTCCGTGCAAAGGCCGTTGAGCAGCGCATATCCTTTCGTCAGGCCCGGTAGACCTTCCTTGATGCCCCATGCCTCCGTCAGCCAGACCGCGAGACGCAGGTCCTTCGTCTGCGTGGACAGCAAGGCGGTGCCACGCGCGATGACGAGATCCCAGTTGGCCTCCTTGACATCGGTCACCCATTCACCCTGATCCAGTGACGGGTCTTCGAAACGGCGCGCCTCCTGTATCACGTCGAAATCGTTGGAAAACAGCAGGTCCTCTCCTGCGGGCATGCCCTCGGCAATGGGTTGCAGCAAGGCCTGGACGGCTTCGAGCGGTATCATTTCCACTTGGTTCGGCTCACTCAACGCGTTCTCTTCGTTCGGCTTACTCGACGGTGTAGGCAAAGACATCGCCTTCGCCCGCGCTCACGGCGATCCGGCGGATCGGCGTGCCATCCGCGACGCGCTCCAGCACCTGCTGCGCGATCTCAGGCAACAGGGTGCCGTTCAAGATGTGATCGACGTTCCGCGCACCCGAGTCCACTTCCGTACACCGCGCCAACACCGCGTCGACGAGCGCTTCGTCCCATTCGAACACCGCATGGTGGTTCGCTTGCACACGCGCCTGGATGCGGGCCAGCTTCAATTCGATGATCTCGCCAAGCACCGTATCCGAAATCGGATAATACGGAATCACCTTCATTCGCCCCAGGAAAGCCGGTTTGAACGCCTTGTGGAGCGCACCGCGTAAAGCCTCGGCCAATTCGTCCGGATCAGGTAGCGCTTCCGGCGGCTGGTTCAGGCACTGTTGCATCACCGTCGATGAGCCCACGTTCGATGTCAGGATGATGATCGTATTGCGGAAGTCGATTTCACGTCCTTCCGCATCGTCCATGAAACCTTTGTCGAAAACCTGGAAGAACATTTCCAGCACGTCCGGATGCGCTTTCTCGATTTCATCGAGCAGCACGACTGAATACGGATTGCGTCGCACAGCCTCGGTCAGTACGCCTCCCTCACCATAACCGACATAACCGGGCGGCGATCCCTTCAGGCCGGACACGCTATGCGCCTCCTGATACTCACTCATATTGATCGTAATCATCTTGCGCTCGCCGCCATAGAGGATGTCGGCCAACGCCAGCGCGGTCTCCGTCTTGCCCACGCCCGACGGTCCGACGAAAAGGAAGACGCCCCGTGGCTTGTTCGGGTCTTCCAGACTCGCACTGGCCGTTTTCACGCGCTGAGCCACCGCACCAAGCGCGTGGTCCTGTCCGATCACGCGAGCGCCCAGCAGGTCCTGCAGTTGCAAGATCGTATCAATCTCATCGCGCACCATGCGGCCCAACGGAATGCCCGTCCAGGCCGCAACGATACCGGCCACCACATGCGCATCCACCTGCAACGGCAGCATCGGCTGATGTTGCTGCGCCTGTTCAAGCTCTGTGATCACCCTCGCCAGCTCCGCTTGCAATGCCGCCGGCTCCTGCGCCTCGGCCAGCGCCTGGCGCAAGGCGGCGACGCGGGCAACGAGTGCCTTCTCCTGCGCATATTGTGCGTCCAGGACGTCCAATGCCGCAGCATCCTCATCGCGTTGCGCGCGCAACGTCGTCAGCCGTCCGTCCCGCTCGACATTCACCGGTTCGTCGCGCTGCTCACGTTCCAGCACGGCAATCGCGGTGTCGGTTCGCTCGATACGTTTGCGCGTGTCCTCGATGGGTGCCGGCGTCGCGTTCTGCGCGAGTGCGACTTTGGCGCACGCGGTATCCAGCACGCTCACCGCCTTGTCCGGCAACTGTCGCGACGTGATATAGCGATGCGACAGGCGCACCGCTTCGACGATGGCTTCATCCAGCACGCGAACGTTGAAATGCTTTTCCATCAATGGCGCCATGCCGCGCAGCATTGCCGCGGCCAGGGTTTCGTCCGGCTCCTCGACCTTCACCACCTGAAAACGCCGCGCCAGCGCCGCATCTTTCTCGAAATACTTCTTGTACTCGCTCCAGGTGGTGGCCGCCACCGTGCGTAGCTCCCCTCGCGCAAGCGCCGGCTTCAGCAAGTTGGCGGCATCGTTCTGCCCCGCCTGACCGCCGGCCCCGATGATCGTATGCGCCTCGTCGATGAACAAGATGATCGGTTGCAGGCTCTTCTTGATTTCGTCGATAACCTGCTTCAAACGATTTTCAAACTCGCCCTTCACGCTGGCACCGGCCTGCAGCAGCCCCATATCCAGCACGCGTAGCGCTACGCCCTTCAGTGGTTGCGGCACGTCCTCGCTCACGATACGCAATGCCAGTCCCTCGACCACCGCGGTTTTCCCCACGCCCGCTTCGCCAGTCAGAATCGGATTGTTCTGCCGCCGCCGCATCAAGATGTCGATGACCTGCCGGATCTCGGCATCGCGACCAATCACCGGATCGATCTTACCGGCCCGCGCTTGCGCGGTAAGGTCGTTGGTATAGGTATCCAACGCCGGTGTCTTCGACTTTGCCGCCCCGGGTGCGCCAGGCGATGCGCTCGCCACCGGGCCGGCCTCACCTTCCGTCTCTTGCTCTGCCGCATTGACAGGCACTTCCGACGAGCCAGCCGTGATGTCATCGAAGCGATGCTTCAAATCCTCCAATCGCACCTTGCCGAAACGCGGCGACATACGCTGCGCGATCTGAAGCAGATCCGTGGCGGTCAGTAACGCCAACAGCAAGTGGCCGGACCGGATGCGCGCGCTATGACCATCAAGCGAGGCAATCAGCCAGCCTTGTTCGAACAGCCTGGGCAACTGCTCGGAGAAAACCGGCGTGCGTGTATTGCCGGTGCGCAGTTCCTCAAGGCTACGCTCGAAGTCGGCTCGCAGCGCGTCCGGCGCGACGCCGCATGCTTTCATGATGACGCTGACATCGGAGCGCGGATCGTCGAGCAATGCGATAAACAAATGTTCGAGATCCACCTCGAAGTGTCCGCGCGCCAGACACTCACTGGCGGCTTTCTCGGCCGCCGCGCGAGTAGTGGCATCGAGTTTTCCGATCAAGACCTTCAACGGTGTGCGCATAGTCGTGAGCCTGCTTCTTCTTAATATCGTCAAAAAAAAATCACGCGTGGTCAATGACCTGGAGCGCATATCGCGCATCATGACGATGGTCCCGGGCCGGACGCGACATCATGAAAGCATCTTGCCCCAAGCTACCCGCGCTCCCCAGGCAACCCGGCCGTACCGCGTCCTTGTGCAGCACCAACTGCACTTCGAACTCGAACAGCACGCCCACCGTCAGTTGCAGCAGTCGCGTCAATGCCAGCGCACTGGGCCGGCCACGAAGGAATGTTCGGTATTGCGCCAAAGTCATCGGTCCAATCACGAGCCGCGCGCACATATCACGCTGCCATACACGTTCACCTGACAAGGCCGTAGCGCCCAGGGTTGCGTTGTGCATGCCGAGCCGCGTCCATTGCTCAGGGGGCACCGAATACCACTTGCCGACGAACTGCACGACGTTGATCGCCACGCCGAAGTAATCGCCAAGCACCCGCTGCAGATAGGCCGCCGACATCGGCCGCTGCCGTATCGCTGCGGCGTAGCCCGCGACGGCCTCATCGAAGTGAGGGGTCAACGGATCTTCTGCCGCAACCGTGTCGCGCAGTGTGCGCTGCATGCGCGGCGCCACGCCACCCAGGGCCAGCAGATAAGGCTTGTACCGCTCATCGCGATCCACTTCGTAGTGCAGCGCCAGGCGGTACTTCTTCCATGCCCCGTAGAACAGCGCGGTCGCGCGGTTCGAGAAGATGTTCAGGTATTCACGTGCGGCGCGGTCACGCCCCAGCGTCTCGCGTTCGGCGATCTGTTCGGTATAGTGCAGCGGCAACGCGCCTTGTACACCAAGCAAGCCAAAGAAGGCCGGTGTCAGCGCGACATGATCAAGGCGGCCGGTGGCGATCGCCGCGCGTTGAGACGCGGGGTCATGCAACAGGTTGCCATCGATGTCGTAGGCCTGAAGCTGCTCGATCTCACTAGGCGGGAACCTGAGCGACAACGTTGTGCGAAACGACATCTGTGCTGTCAGCGCACGGCGCCGCATCTCACGATTTTCATGCTCCTTCCGGTCATCGTGCACGTTCACCATGGCAGCGCCGGAGGGCGGGATGTCTGCTTGCAATGCGCCGCCACGGACCGCGACGCCATCGGGATGATCACGCAATGAAGGGCTGGCGGCGGCGCGGGCCGTACGGCCGGCGATAAGGTCCTGCTCTGCCCGGCGCAGGAACCAACGCTCGAGCACACGCACCGCCTGGAAAAACCCAAAGCGATGCGGTGCTTCGAGCAGTTGCTCGACTACACCAGGACTGATTCGCCGCTTCGGGGCTGACATCGCGCAATCTCCTCGCCGGTCCGTTTCGATTTCACCACCAGCAAGGTGAAGCTGTTCAAGTGCACATAGGTCGCGAAAAACGCGTCCATGACGCCGACAAAAGTATGCAGACTCGCACCGACGAAAAAATCCTCGTCGATCGTCAACGTGATCTCGATTCCGCGAACGAACGTGGCAAAGGGCTTACCGGGCATCCAATGCACGACTGCCTGTTGCGTCACATCGGCAATGCCATCGATATGTCGTGCCGATACGGCAGTACGCGGCAAGTCGTATAGGCGCAGCATCTCGCGCAGTGGGCCTGGGCCGGTCTGCGTCAACGACACCTGGTTCATCGCCAGGTGTGAAATCAGACGCCAGTGTGCGGCGCGGCCCCGCTCGAAACGCCGGCTCGGCGTGGCCCGTCGCAGCATGACGATACGCTGGATGATCGATGTTCCTTCCAGGAACAGATCCCCCTCGCTCAAGCCGAACGCGAGCATCGAGGGCAAGTCGCGATTCGTGCAGGTCAACTCCAGGCTCAAGGTATCGGTCGCCGGCACGGCGGGATCGAAGTCGATATCAACGATCGAGATTTCGGTTTCATAGCCCGGGTTCTTGCTCGCCACCCAGTCATCCCGACGGGCGAACCAATAATGGCCAGATTGATCGTTCGACTCGCCGTGACGCAACGAATAAAACGGCCGGTATTCGACGATCGATTCGCCGTTCGCGGTCTGGCGCACCAGGTTGACCGTGTCGATCGAATACACATCGGTGCCTGCTGCACGCCGCGAATCGGGCACCACGGGATAACTCAGCGCCGTGTGATTGATCCGGATCGGTTCACCATGCAAGGGAAACAAGTTGACCACCGGCGTGCAGAACAGTTGCAGATGGTCGCGCGTCACGGACTCCAACAACCGCGCGGCGTGAGAATCCCCGCGCAGGTCCTTCAATACCAGATGCAGGGTCAGTTGCTGCGCCCGCCCGCCCGTTTGCGTCAGCGCACGCATGTCGATATCGATATAGTCGAATTTCTCCGGGAACGCGAAGTACTCGGTCAACAGCCGATAGGCAGGATGCGAACGCGGCGGTGTCTCAATCAGTGATTCATCTTCGCCGTGCCCGACCTGAGACAATGGCGTCCGGGGCAGCTTCTTCCAGCGAAAATTGCCATCGGCCTCGACATACGCGGCCGTCACGTTCAGCAACATCGCATCGGCCAATGCCGACACCAGCGATTGCTCACCCTGGATATGGGCACGCAATCTCGGCAACGGCATATCCCCAAGGCGGAACGGGACGGACGTGGATCGTAGCGTGATCGATATCAGGCCGGTGGCATTGGCCGGCAGCACGACCGCGGACGGGGCGCTGGCAATCGGCGAATACCGGACATTGCTAATCGTCACCGGCGCGAGCGTGACATCGTACGCGGTACGGAACGTGCAGGGCGCGCTGCGCACCGGGCGCGTCTGCAACGACGTGCCACGCGGGATCGTGACCGGCGCGGTCAATTGCAGCAACGCCTCTCCCGCGTCCAATTGTGCGATCGAGCACGACGGAAACGGCCGCAGGTAATGCGGATGCATCACCTCAAGCAGCGCTTCGGTGAATTCGGGATAGTCGTCGTCGAGCTTCTTGTTGATCCGTGCGCCCAGCAGCGCGAACGATTGGATCATTCGCTCGACGTGCGGGTCCTCGCTGTGCTCGCCGGACATCGCGAGCCGTGCCGCGATCTTCGGATAACGTTGTGCGAAGTCCCGCGAATAGCGTCGTAGATACGAGAGTTCCCGCTCGTAATACGGAAGCAGATCTTCCATGAGGCCCCTTATCTGCGTCCCATGTGTGGTTGTGCATCGCCGCGCGTCCGCCTGCCGATACTTTTACCGTTGTCGGCCATCGGCACCGCGTGCGCGGCTAACCGAATAACGCAGCGTGGACGGGTGCAGCATGGCGTCGAAGCTGACCGGCTCTTCGGCCGGATGTACCACCAGCAACGCCTGAATGGCAAAATACAGCGCGCTGGTGGCCTGTTCCTTAAGTTCCAACGATACTTTGACTTCTTGCAAACGCGGTTCGTGCCATGCAATCGCCTGCTGGATCGCGTCGCAGATGAACGTGCGATCGTAATAGCTCGCAAGGCTCAGACCCGAAAAATCCTGCAAGCCATAGGTCAAGACCGACTGCTTGCATTCGGGAAGCGTTTCGAGATCCGCCTCGGACAACGGCGTACGCGTGTTAAGCAACGCCTCCACATCGCGTGCTACCGTGGCTTTCAATTCCTCGACAGAAAGTGTTCGTAAGGCCGATGACGCGGCACTGCGCCGTACGTCATCATCGAACAGCTTGTCGAGCAGACTGGGTTCGAAACGCTTCATGCCACTCCCGCTCGCTTACGCTGCGTAGGTCTTGTCGTTCTTCGTCAAGCTCCACGCACCCTGCGCGTTACCGCCCTGGCTACCGCCAATCTTCTGCTGCGTGTACTTCCATTGTGCCGCGGCGTACTTCAGTGTGAAGGTTTCGCTCGGCAGCGTCGTATCGGCAGTGCTGGCGCTGGTGGTCGCCGTTGACGACGACGCACTTTGAACAGAAGACGCGATGCTCGAGATGATCACATATTTCAGCTTCACTTCCAGGTACTTGACGCGTGCGCCGTCACCGTCCGCCCGCATGAAGTCGACCGTGACTTCGTCGAACGTCGTGCCGCCCGAAGCGTGTTGGTACATCAACGGGCTGACAACGTCGATATCCTTCGTAAAGACCATATCGCCGTGCTCGCAACGCTCGGACGTATGACCGCCCGCCGTCGACGCAACGGCCGAACGCGGTTGCGTGATCGATTGGCTCCACGAGCTGATCTCGATCCAGTTTGCATGGTCCTTGTCTTGCGACTCACCCTTGAGCGCCGGGCTGCCGAATTTCAGGTAAATGTCCTTCATCTGTGATCGTCCTCGGATAGTTTAAAAATGTAAAAGATCACCATCGCTAGCCATTCGACGGCTTCGGCAGGTCAGCAACCAGCCGCAACGAGATCGACAACTCGTCAAGCTGGAAGTGCGGGCGCAGGAACGCAACCGACCGGTATGAACCGGGCTTGCCGGGAATTTCCGAAACCTGGATCGACGCTTCACGCAGCGGGAATTGCGCCTTCTGCTCTTGCGACGCGTTGTCGTCGAGCAGCACGTATTGCGAAATCCAGCGGTTCAGAAATTGTTCTACATTCTGTGCGGATGCAAAGCTGCCGATCTTGTCCCGCATCATCGCCTTCAGGTAATGCGCGATCCGCGATACGGAGAAGATGTATTGCAACTGCGCGGAAAGCACCGCGTTGGCATTCGCACTGTCCGTGTTGTATTTTTTTGCTTTCTGCACGGACTGGGCCGCGAAAAATGCGGCATAGTCCGTGTTCTTGCAATGCACGAGGGGGATGAAACCCAGGTCGCTGAGTTCCTTTTCTCGCCGGTCCGTGATCGCGATCTCGGTCGGGCACTTCAGCGCCACTTCACCATCGTCGGTCTTGAATGTGTGGGTTGGCAAATCCTCCACCAGCCCGCCTCCCTCTACACCGCGGATGGCGGCGCACCAGCCAAAGTCGTCGAATGCCGACGTCAGACGCGCGCCAAACGCCCATGCCGCATTGCACCAGAGGTAACGGCTATGGTCGGTGCCGTCCACTTCCTCGACAAAGTTGAATGTCTCCGCAACGTCCCCATCCTTTGGATTGAACGGCAGGCGCCCGAGAAAGCGTGGCAGCGTCAGGCCAACATAGCGCGAGTCTTCGGAATCCCGGAACGACTTCCACTTCGTGTATTCGACGGTATCGAATACCTTGCCGAGATCGCGCGGCTTTCCCAAATCGGAGAACGTCTCCAGACCCAGTAATTCCGGCGCCGCCGATCCGATGAACGGTGCATGCGCCGCGGCAGCGATATGCGACATCTGGTCGATGAAGAACATGTCCTCCGGCTGGCGCGAAATCTCGAAATCCCCGATCAGCGCGCCGAACGGGGCGCCCCCGAACGTGCCGAACTCCTCTTCGTAGACTTTCTTGAACAAGGCACTCTGGTCAAACTCGATCGCGGCCTTGAAATCGCGGACCAGTTCGCGCTTGGTCGCGGACAAGGCCTTGATCTTGATTGTCGATCCGGTATTGCTCTCGTGGACCAGGTAATGCAGTCCGCGCCAGGTGCTCTCGAGCTTCTGGAATTCGGGGGAATGCATCACGGAACTGAGCTGGGCGGAAATCAGGCTGTCAAGTTCGGCAACCCGCGCGTCGATCGTTGCCGACAGGTTGTCCGACACGACCACGGTACCGTCCAGCACCTGGTTCACGAGTTCACCGATCAGGTCCTTCGCCCGCGCGTGCTCGGTATCCGATTTCGCGACTTTGCTTTGCGCGACGATCTGGTCGAGCAGCGAACTTTCGGCCGCCTCGGTCTGGTTGTCTGCGGCCTGCAAGGCCGCTGCGGAAGGTTGATTCATCGGATCGCTCTGTTGATCGCTTTAAAGTTCGTCGACGTGATGCGGTCGAGGGGTAGTACGCGCCATGTGACCGCGCGTAGCCGCAACGTGAGGCTCAGGACGCGTCGTCCTCGCCCTTCCTGCCGGTGACATCAGTCGATGGTTGACGACCCAACGCCTGCAATTGCTCGGTGTTGTGCAACACGTCGCTCAACAGGTCTTCCAACTTGTCGTTGCCCGCCATCTTGTTGCGCAGGTCGGCAAGCTTCGATCGTGCCTCGATCAACTTGCGCAATGGCTCGATCTGCTGCACGACCGCATCCGGCGAAAAGTCGTCGATCGATTTGAACTTCAAGTCCACGCCGAACTTCCCTCCCGCGTCGCTGAGGCGGTTCTCGACCTGGAAAGCCGCGCGCGGTTCCACCGCCTTCATGACGTCGTCGAAGTTGTCGCGATCGATGTTGACGAACTTCCGATCACGCAGCTTCGGCTGCTCGACTTCGGATTGCCCCGCCAAATCCGCCACCACGCCGACGACGAACGGTAGCTCCTTGATCTCGATCGCGTCACCGCGCTCGACTTCATATGACAGTTGCACGCGCGGAGGACGGACTTTCTGCAGCCGCTTCTGCACACTTTCTTTCTTCGCCATCGTCTGTTCTCCTGGTCTGCGTGTTGCCCCGAAGGGTTCGCGCCGAACGGCGTAGTGAAGCGCACGCAGACCGGCGCTTCACCGCGGGGTGCCGCACGTGATGCCTTACTTCAGCGCGCCGAACGGGTTGCTGGATCCACCGCCCGACGAATCGCCTGCCGCATTGGCAGCGGGCGCGGCGTTGTCGGCCGGGGTCGTTGCCTTGCGCGCGGGGGTACGGCGGCGCACGACCTTCTTCGACTTCGGCTTGTCATCCTTGACCTCATCCGGGAACAGCGTGGCTTCGCCAAGCGTGTCCCGCAATTGCTGCGCGAGAATGCGCGCGTCGGTGGTGGCATCGCCGACCAGCGCGCTGTCCTTGCGCAATTCCTCTAGCGACTGCGTGGCAACACGCAAACCGCTGACCGCGAGGACGCTGCGCGCCTGTCGATCACTGTCGTCCCGTTGCAGCGCTTCCTGCGCCGCAACGATCGCCTGACCGTAATGCGCTTGCGAGAACTGGATCTGCGCGATGCGCGACCACGGCTCTTCACGGGTCGGGTCGTTCTTCGCCAACTCCTGATACAACGGAATCGCCTTGTCGGTGTCGCCGGACTTCCAGAGCGCATCCGCGTCACTCAGCTTCTTGTTATAGGCATCGCCCGTCAGAGGTTGCGTCTTCTGGGTCGATGCGCAACCTGCCATCACGGCACAGACGGCCATGGCAAATGCGGCTTTTTGTATATAACGTTGGATGGTCATGTTCCGCCGAAAAAGAAGTTTGTCCCGTACAACTTGTCTCGTTGCACGCTATATCCCTGTCTTTTCATACCCCGAAAGCCATCAGACTGAGTAAAGCCGTCTGGCACACATTCGTTCGACAGTTTTAAAGCGCACTTTGTAAAATAACGGCTGTTATAGTACAGGCCATTCTGATGACTGACAACGGGCCGACAGGAGGTGGACAGACTCATCCCCCACCGCATTTCGTTGTTTTTGGTGTATTTTTAGTGACTAGCATCATCATACGCAAAACGAATGCACGGCGCCTGAGGCCTTCTTTATCCGACGATGAATCTTTGATGTCGAAACATGAAAAATCGAGAAGAAAGTGACTAGACAACTCTACATTGAAAGGTTATCGAAAGAATAAATTCCGGGATATGGCACAAGCAATCGTTGTTGGACGTCGCCAGCAATAAGTAGCGTTGCGGACGGCGCGATACCGAACCGTAGCGGATATATCGCCGATCGACCTGGTTATGACATCACGCGCGGGTCTCCGTGACCGATGAGCGTGCAAAGAAAAGCGAAAAGAATGATGGCAAGAGAGAAAACGGTACGTCGAAACATGGCGCACTGGGGGGAAAAGCGGTGGCTACGCATAACGCTTGGCGTAGCCTGTGCTATCGCGCTTGGCGGCTGTGCGGCCGGCGTTGGCTTAATTGGCACGGCTGGATCGGCGGCCCTGCAGGCGGTAGGCATCGGCAAGCCGCCGGTACCTGACTCACAGAAGCCGCCCCGGCAGATCACATTGACATTGGATGCCGGTACGAATCTGAATGCCGGCACATCGAAGCGTGGGGTTGCGCTTGTAGTGCGGTTATATGCGCTGAAAGACCCTACCAGTTTCCAGCAAGCGCCATTCGATACGTTTCTCGATCCCGATAAAGAAAAGCAGGTTCTCGGTCAAGACCTGATACAAGTGCGTGAAGTAACCCTTATTCCGGGGCAGCGCTATACATCAACTGAGAAGGTACCGTACGAAGCCGGCGCTTTTGGTGTGGTTGCACTATTTCGCCAACCGGCGACACAACGGTGGCGATTAGTGTTCGATCCAAAGAAATCTGAAAAATCCGGCATTTTGATTGGCATGCATGCCTGTGCAATGACTGTCACGGCGGGGACACCAATTGTCGCATCGGATAGCGCAGCCCAGCAATCGCTTAATATGCTTTCCATGGTGAATTGCCAATAGCAATCATTCATTTCCAAATAGGAAAAGTGAATAGTAATGAACGGAAATATCGACCGATTTTAATCATGTACGATGCGGATTCACGTAAAAATGTCCGCCTCATTCACTACCCCACCGAGAATCTCCGGATTGCAAACGGGTAAAAACATTGACGTGGCGTAGCGGGGAATCAAATGAGTTATTCAGACAAAGTTTTATGGGGTGAAGGATTGTTCCTCCGCCCCCAGCACTTCCAGAAACAGGATGCGTATCATGAAGCGCGGCTGTTCGAGGCCACCCAGGCGCTCCAGCCTTACAACTGGGGCGTTCGGACATTGCGCGTCGACCTGGATGCGCTGGGCAGCAATGTGCTGCGTCTCTCCCAACTGTCACTGGTCTTCCCCGACGGCGAATTGTATGCGGCGCCCCAGGCCGACGCGCTACCGCCGTCAGTCGCGCTCGACACGATGGCGGAAGGCACGGACGAGGTCGTCTTCTATCTCGCCATGCATCCGACGCGTGATGCCGGTCGTAATAGCGCCGATGCCGACGAGCAAGGATTCACTGCCCGTTTCGTGGCCGAAACGCAGATGGCGGCGGACCTCTACACCGATGCGGTGGAGGCTGATGTGACCGTCCTGAAAAAGGCCGTGCGGCTGGTGGCGCAACACGAGCCGCGCGACCAGTTCCTGGCGGTGCCCTTGGTACGGGTGCGGCGCACCGCGACATCAGGCTGGGAATTGGACGAAAATTTCGTGCCGCCCAGTCTCACCATCGAGGCCTCGCCGTTGTTGATGAATCGCTTGCGCCGCCTGATCGATGCGCTGCAGGCCAAGGTTAATGCGCTGTATGGTTTTCACCGCGAACCGAGCAAGAACATCATCGAATTTCGCTCGGGCGACATCGCCTCGTTCTGGCTGCTGCATACCGCCAACGCAGCGTTCGCGACGCTCGCGCACCTGCATCAGCATCCGGCGATGCATCCGGAGCGGCTCTTCCAGGAATTATTGCGCGTCACCGGTCAACTGATGACGTTCTCGAAAAACTATACGCTGGCGGATCTACCTCCGTATAAGCATGACGAGCCTGGTACAGGCTTCGCGCGACTTGACGCGATGCTGCGTGAATTGCTCGACACCGTTATCTCGGAGCGGTACTTCATCATTCCGCTGGAACAGGTTCGACCGTCGTTTCACCTGGGCCGCATCGACTCCGGCAAGATCGACGAGAAGACCACGTTCTTTCTGGCGGTCTCGGCGGACATGCCGAACGTCGAATTGGTCGAAGCGGTACCGGCACGTTTCAAGCTTGGCGCGCCGGACGACGTCGACAAGCTCGTGCAGTCCGCCATGCCGGGTCTGCGCCTGAGCTATACCCCGCAGGTTCCACCGGCCATCCCGGTGCGTCCGGGCGTCTGCTATTTCTCGCTGGATACGCGCGGCATGCTGTTCGAGCGCATGCTGCAAGCGCAGTCACTGATGATCTACGCGCCAGCGGGCATCAATAACCTCCGTATCGAATTAATCGCGGTCACATCATGAGTCAAGCCCCTTCGCTGTTTGGCGACCACGCCCCCAACCCCGTGCATCCGACGAATGCCGCGCCGCCGGCCTATGAAGTCAAGTCACTTCTGGATCTGTTGTACGACGGATTCTTCATGCTCTTCCTGCTCAAGCGCGGCCGGGAGCCAGAAAACGTCGCGAACTTCCTGGATCGCATCCAGCAGTTCCTCAACGATTTCGAGCGTGGCGCAAAGAAGATGAATGTGGCGGCCGAGGATATCTTCATGTCCAAGTTCGCTTTCTGCGCGGCCATCGATGAGTCAGTGCTCGCATCCACTTTCTCTATCCGCGACGAATGGGAACGACGGCCGCTACAACTCCTCCTGTTCGGCGAGCAACTGGCGGGGGAGAACTTCTTCCGTTATCTGGAGGACTGCCGCGCGCAAGGCATCGCGCGCCTGCAAAGCCTGGAAGTGTTCCATATGTGCCTCTTGCTGGGCTTCCAAGGAAAGTATCTGCTGGAAGGCCCGGAAAAGCTCGCGTACCTGACCGCTCGGATTGGTGACGAGATTGCGAACATGAAAGGCAAGCGTGCGGCATTCGCGCCGCACTGGGCGTTGCCCGATCAAATCGAACACACCCTGAAGCGGGAAGCGCCGCTATGGAGCTTCGCGGCGGTTTTCCTGCTGATTGGTATCGTCGCATTGCTTGGTCTGCAGAGCTATTTGCGAAATGCAACACTGCAGGCGTTGGCGCCGTATTCGGATTTGGTCAAGGTCGGCCCACAGCAAGCCAGCCTCACGATCACACTGCCCTAGGCTTGACAGATTGCCACGCCACGGCAAATAGCAGAAAGGTCTTCGTCGACATGGCATTGCCGCGCACGCCTTCCGCGCGGCGCGCAGAGAAACGCTATCGACGGGAGACCGTCATACCTTGAACGCTCAAGGGTTTACCCCTTTCTCGCTTCCACTACTTGCGTTTGCAATCGCTTTCAGCGGAAAATGTAAGCGCTAACACTGTTGCAGAGCAGAAATGCAAGCAACGATGTAAGCGCTAACATACCGACACCAAGAAGGTGTCTTGACGAAGGAGCATGCGTCTTGAGCCCGGTCACCCCCGCCGTTTTCCCGAAGAACCCGTCGATCGTCGTGGTAGGCAGCGCCAACATGGATCTGGTGGTCCGTGCCCCACGGCTGCCCGTACCCGGTGAAACGTTGGCCGGCACCGGCTTCGAAACCGTTCCGGGCGGCAAGGGCGCGAACCAGGCCGTGGCCGCGGCGCGACTTGGCGCGGCGGTGGCGATGATCGGCTGCGTGGGTGAAGATGCATTCGGCACGACATTGCGCGACGGCCTGCAAGCCGATGGCATCGATACCCGCCTTGTTCGCACCGTTCCCGGCAGCAGCGGGATCGCCGTCATCAGCGTCGCGGAGGACGGTGCCAACAGCATCGTCATCGTCGGCGGCGCCAACGACGCGCTCACGCGCGCCGATGTCGACCGTGCGGCGGCAACAATCGCGGCAGCGGACATGCTGATCTGCCAGTTGGAAACGCCGCTCGATACGGTCACGCACGCCATTGCGAGTGCGGTCCGCCAGCACACACCGGTGTTGCTGAACCCGGCGCCAGCGCGGCCGCTGCCGGGAGCACTGCTCGCGCAGGTGGACTACCTGGTGGTCAACGAGACCGAGGCCGAACTGCTGTCCGGCGTTCCGGTACGTACGACGCAAGATGCCGAGCGCGCCGCCGCCGCGTTGCTCGAACAGGGCGCGCGCTGCGTGATCGTGACGTTGGGCGCAAATGGCGTCTACTGGCAAACAAGAAGACATCCGGGTGCAGGTGACGGCAACGGCCGCGCCGACGATGCGTTGCGCGGGTACGTACCGGCACACAAAGTAAAGGCTGTCGACTCGACTGCCGCGGGCGACACCTTCGCCGGCGGCTTTGCCGCGGCCCTTGCGGCAGGACAGGAAATTGTCGACGCGATCGCGTTCGGCCAACGCGCGGCGGCAATCAGCGTCACGCGTCACGGCGCGCAGACGTCCATTCCCACGCGCGCCGAAGTGCTCGCCCAAGCGGACTGACCCGCGTGCCGTGACGATTTTTGGGACAAAGATGCGCCTCACGGAGGCGCGGCGGCTTCACGCGACGGCGCCCTGCAACGATCGGTCTCGATTGATTCGATTTCATGGCGTAAGGCGAAGGCGGACAGGCCGCCCGACGGATTACTGATACAGAGAGGGTTCAATGCAATCAAAACCGAGCGCGGCCAGCCTGGCCCATGGCGCCACCACACCGTCGTCGACCGCCCCGGAAGTCACAAAGGTCAGTCCGTCCGCGTATGCATCACAGTTCGCACGGAATGGTGGGTTGCCGGCTCCGGCACGTATCCGCCGCACGCAGGTCATCGCGCTGACACTGCTGATGATCAGCGGCATCATCAATTACCTCGATCGAGGCGTGCTGTCCGTCGCGAACTCGCTGATTCGCGACGACATGGGACTGTCGTTGACGCAGATGGGCTTTTTGCTTTCCGCTTTCTCGTGGACGTATGCCATCTTCCAATTACCGGTAGGTTGGCTTGTCGACCGCATCGGCGCGCGCACATTGCTGGGCCTGGGCTTGATCGTCTGGTCGCTTGCACAAGCGGCGGGCGGCATCGTCGGCACATTCGGCTGGTTCATCGTCGCGCGTATCGTCCTGGGGATCGGGGAAGCCCCGCAATTCCCTTCCGCCGCACGCGTGGTCAGCGACTGGTTCCCGCTGCGCGCCCGCGGCAAACCCACCGGTATCTTCAATTCGGCCTCGCCACTGGGCTCGGCCCTGGCGCCGTTATGTCTGTCGGTTCTGCTGACATCGTTCCACTGGCGTTGGGCATTCATCATCACCGGTGCGGCGGGACTCGTCGCCGCCATTGTCTGGCTGGCGATCTACCGGAATCCGGACAGGTCCCGGATGAACGCCGACGAATTGGCCTACCTCGAACAGGACGCGGATCAATCCGCCACGACGGCACGTCCGGCGATGTCGTTGGATGACTGGCTCGGCCTGTTCCGTCACGCCACTACCTGGGGAATGCTGATTGGCTATTTCGGCTCCGTCTATTTGAACTGGGTCTACCTGACCTGGTTGCCGGCCTACCTGACGTCCGAGCGCCATATGAGCCTGGCCCGCACGGGTATTGCCGCGTCGGTGCCGTTTTTTTGCGGCTTTCTGGGATCATTGTGCGCGGGATGGTTTTCCGATCTGGTCACCAGCAAGACCGCACAACCGGTCATCGCCCGCCGCAATGCGGTGGTCTTAGCCATGCTGGGCATGGTGGCATTCACGATCCCGGCGGCCCTGGTGCAAAGCAATACCGTCGCGCTCGCCTGCATCTCCGTCGTGATTTTCCTCGCGAACGCAGCGTCGGCGAGTTCGTGGGCGCTGGCGACGGCAGCGGCCCCGCCAAGCAGGATCGCATCGCTCGGGTCATTGCAGAACTTCGGCGGCTTTTTGGGCGGAGCGCTGGCCCCGATCCTGACGGGCGTCATCGCCGGACACTGGTCGTTCGTTCCAGCGCTGTTGACCGCCGCCGGTATCGCTTTCGTTGGCGCCATGAGCTATCTGATCCTGGTGCGCAAGCCGATCGTCGAAGGCTGATCAGCAACGCTCCCATTTCTCATACCGTTTTTGTTTCACGTTCAAGACAAGGTGCTATCGATGTCCTCTGCTTCCACCGCATCCACGGGAATTTCCACTGTCGTCAAGGGTATCGTGCCCGTGATGCTGACGCCGTTCCATGAAGACGGCACGATCGATTATCAGGGGCTGGACCGCCTGGTCGAGTGGTACCTGGCGAACGGTTCCGACGCGCTGTTCGCGGTCTGTCAATCCAGCGAAATGCTGAAGCTGACATTGGAAGAACGTGGCGCGCTGGGCAAGCATGTCGTTGACAAGGTTGCCGGCAGGGTGCCGGTGGTGGTATCCGGGCATATCAGCAACGATCTGGAAAAACAGGTCGAGGAACTGCTGGTCGCGGCCAAGACGGGAGCGGACGGCATCGTCCTCGTGACGAACCGCCTCGATCCGGAACAAAAAGGTACGGATGCATTTCTGTCGAATCTGCAATACCTGCTGGATCGGTTGCCGGCCGACATGCCGCTGGGCCTGTACGAATGCCCGGCCCCCTACCGCCGTCTGCTGACGGATGAAGAACTGCGTTTCTGCATCGACACCGGCCGCTTCATCATGCTGAAGGATGTGAGCTGCGACCTGGACACCGTGAAGCGCCGCGTGAAACTGGCGGAAGGCTCGACGCTGCAGATCTTGAACGCCAACGCGGCGATCGCACGGGATGCGATGCGCGCCGGCTCGGGCGGCTTCAACGGCGTGTTCACGAATTTCCACCCGGACCTCTACAACTGGCTTCGAAACCACGGTGACGAAGACCCCGCGCTAGCCGATGAACTCTCGACGTTCCTGGTGCTATGCGCGGTCTCGGAATCGCTCGGCTATCCGGCGCTCGCAAAGATGTACCATCAACGTATCGGCACGTTCTCCTCCATCCGGTGCCGCGTGATCGACTTCGATGTGCGCGAACGATTCTGGGCGTTGGATGCGATCCTCGACAAGATTGTCGACGGAACCGAACATTTCCGCGCCCGCATTGCCAAGCGCGCTTGACCCCTTACCTATCGCCGCATCGATGCCCGTTTCCGACCCTGCCGACCAGCCTCCCGTCTCTACGCCGAAAACCGGCAAGACCGCGCGTACGCGGCGAGGCAATGGGCGCAGTGTGCTGGAAGATGTTGCACGGCATGCCGGCGTATCCACGGCGACGGTCTCGCGCGTCTATAACGATCCAGGCAAAGTCTCGGCGGCAGTCCGCATACGTGTCGAAGCTGCCGCCAAAGCGTTGAACTGGATTCCGCATGCGGCCGGACGTGCGCTGGCCTCCACCCGCACGCATATCGCCGGCATCATCATCCCGACGCTGGACGATCACGTGTTCGCCTCGCAAGTGAGCGGCATGCAAGCCGCGTTCGCCGAGCACGGTATCACGCTCTTCCTCGGCTGCTCGAACTACGACCCCGCCCAGGCACTGACACAGGTCCAAGCGATGCTTGCACGCGGCGTGGAAGCGATGGCGCTGGTTGGTGAAGCCCATCCGCCCGAGGTGTTCGAGGCCCTGCGGCGCTATCGCGTGCCCTATGTCGTCACGTACGCTTATCGGCGCGACAGCCCTCATGTATGCGTCGGCTTCGACAATGCCGCCGCGTATGAGCGGATTGTCGACAAGCTGGTGGGATTAGGCCATCGGACCTTTGGCACGGTGTTCCAGCCCGCCGATGATAACGACCGGGTACAAGCCCGGCAGCGGGGATTACAGGCCGCTTTGCAGCGGCATGGCCTGCTCATCGCGCCGGAACATCGACGGGAAGGCCCGGCCACCCTCGCGTTCGGCCGCGACAGCCTGCGCGCGATCATGGGCCTCGATCAGCCCTTGCTCGAACGGTCCACGCGTTCGCCTGCCACGACCTCCGGGGCACGCCGAGCCCACAAAGCGGCGCCATCGGTCCGCCGTCCGACCGCGATCGTCTGCGGCAATGACATGCTTGCGCTGGGAGTCTTGCGCGAGGCGGCCGCGAACGGCCTCGTTGTACCCGAGGACCTGTCGGTAACCGGCTTCGATGACCTCGCACTTGCGGCAGAGGCACACCCCCCGCTGACGACGATGCGGGTCGACACGCACCGCATCGGCCGTCTTGCAGCCGAGCGCTTGCTGGCCATGATGCAGGCCGCCGCGACGGGCGGCGGGGGGAGCGCGGCCAACAGCAAGGACAACGTTTTGCCGGGTCATGATATCGAACCCGAATGGCTCGAACGCGGCTCCACCGCGCCGGCACCGCCGCGTTGAATGCGCATCGGCTAGCACCGAACGCGCGCGCAACGTCCGACGACCCCGTGTGTCCGGTTTATGACGTCATCACACTGTCATATTACGATCCGATGATACGCGCGATTGTGTAAGCATATCGACGTGTCGTATCGCCCGCGATCGGGCGTCCCGGTGCTCCGCGTGCCTTCGCGAAGTCTTGAGCACGCCCCCCAAGCCCCCTCAATCCATCCGAGAAGGAATCGTCTCATGTCGAAGCCTGTGCCGCCGTCGCAAACCCCGCAAGACCCTACGCTGTCCTCCACCACCGCGGACACCGCATCTGCCTCGACAGGCAACGCCGAAGGAAGCATCCAGAAAGAAGGGCGCCGGCGTTTTTTGGGTGGTCTGACAGCGATGGGGCTCGGCGGCGTGCTGGCCAATGGGGAGTCCGTCGCCGCGCAGCATGGAGACACGCATCGGTCCGCGCCGCTGCCGGCGCATACGGTCGACAAGCTGCTGCGTGAACGTGTCAAGCACGTCGTGGTGATCTACGCGGAAAATCGCAGCTTCAACAACCTGTTCGCGGATTTTCCTGGTCTGCAATCGCCATTGTCGGCGGTGCCACCATCGGCATATCGGCAGTTGGATCGCGACGGCGTGACGGTGCTGCCAAAGCTGCCCGTCGTCCCCGATGGCTGGGCGCCGAAAGACCAGGTCGCGGACGGCATCACCTACAAGGCCGGCGAACAATATCAAACCGACCTGCCCAATGCGCCATTCCCACTACAAGGACCGCAAGGCGAAGCGCTGCCGTTGTCTATCGTCACGCACGACCTGTGGCATGTGTTCTACCAGAATCAGATGCAGATCAATGGCGGCAAGAACAATATGTTCGTGGCCTGGGCCGATTCTGGCGGCTTTCCAATGGGCTATTACACCAACACCAGCTATAGCCTGCAGTTGTGGAACCTGGCGACCGAGTTCGTGCTGTGCGACAACTTCTTCCAGGGCGCATTCGGCGGGTCCTTTCTGAATCACCAGTATCTGGTGGCCGCCACGCCGCCACGCTATCCGAATGCGGCGTCGCGCATCGGCAAGTCCACGATTGCCACCACTGTCAGCGGTGATCCGCGCGACCCGAATCTCAAGCCGTTGCCTGAATCGCCCGCCAGCGCAATGAATGGCATCCCGAAATTTGGTCCGAGCGCGCTGACGCCGGAAGAAACGCTGGCTGACGGATCGAAACTCAGCTATGGCGTCAACACGATGTTGCCGCCCTATATCCCCACCCCGCCGGATGTCAAGCTCGACGCGAACGGGATAGCGGACATGACCAATCCGGCCAATGCCAAGGTGTGTCCGCCGCAGCATCATGAACACATTGGCGACAAGCTCGACAAGAAAGGCGTGTCATGGGCGTGGTATTCCGGCGCCTTTCAGCAAGCCATCGATGCGCAGGGCAAGAACATCACCAACGGCACGCCGGTCATCCCGAATTTCCAATGGCACCACCAACCGTTGAACTATTTCGAGAACCTCGGCCCGAATACCGCGTCACGTCGCGAAC
Organism: Robbsia andropogonis; assembly: GCF_000970345.1. Lineage (GTDB taxonomy): Bacteria > Pseudomonadota > Gammaproteobacteria > Burkholderiales > Burkholderiaceae > Robbsia > Robbsia andropogonis. Next base: position 424,071 of record NZ_LAQU01000001.1, read on the forward strand.
ATCTGCGTGATGGCGGGCTGGGCGATGCAACGTCGACGAATCATTTCCTCGCTGACGCGCAGGCAGGCACGTTACCCGCCGTGACGTTCTACAAGCCGCAAGGCAATCTGAACCTGCACGCCGGCTATGCCGACGTGTCGTCCGGCGACCGGCATATCTCGCACATCGTCAATGTGCTGCGCAATAGTCCGCAATGGAAGGACATGGTCATCGTCATCACCGTCGACGAAAACGGCGGGTGGTGGGATCATGTCGCCCCACCGAAGGGGGACCGCTGGGGTCCTGGCACGCGCATCCCGGCCTTGGTGATCTCGCCGCTGGCAAAACGCGGCTTTGTCGATCACACGCAATACGACACGGGCTCGATCCTGCGTCTGATCACCCGCACGTTCGGCCTCGACGTACTCGATGGCCTGAAGGAAAGGGACGATGCGCTGCGCGCGAATGGTTTCCCCGCCATGGGCGATATGACCAATGCACTGGATCTGGCGAAACGCTAGATCCGTTATGACGATCCCCCTCGCCGCACGGCGGGGGGCGAATTGATCACTGCCGCGTAGTCCATTCCGAAGCGTTCGACGCCGTTGGATCGCGTACCGCTTTCAATGGCACACCCTGCACCCTGGCGGCAAGCAGGGGTCAATCCAGTTGCAGACGATAAAAACGCGAATCCACGGCCATCCGCGGAAAACGGTCTGGCAACGCATCGGCGTCCGTCTGGACAAAGCCGTGTTTCTCGTAAAAACGATGCGCGGCCAGAAACATGGCGGTGGTGCCGAGAAATATTTCCGCCACGCCCCGCTCACGCGCGCTTTGCAGCAGATGCGCCAACAGGGCATGGGCCACACCGAACGTGCGCCCACGATACGGCGCTGAAACGAACATCTTGCGTAACGCCGCCTGCCCCGCGCCAATGTCCTTCAGGCCGATCGTGCCGACCACCATCGCGCCACGCACGTCGTCTTCGACCTCCGCCACCCAGAAGTTACCGCATCCCTGCTGGTAGAACGTTGGAATGGCGCGCAGGTCGGGCTGCTCGTCCACCGTGATCGGAACGCCGAACTCCTCGCGTTGAATCCGCAAAACGACATGAAGGACCGCCTGTTCATCGGAAGGCTTGAAGGGACGGATACGTACCAGGGAAGAGGCTTGCATAAAGAACAGGAAAAGCGTGCTGAAAAAAGAAAAAAAGCGTCGAGCAGTGACAGTATCCGCCGATACATGGCGTAGTGTCCATGCCAACGCTGACCCAAAAAACAACCGGCGCCATACGACCATGCGCCTGACACGCCACTGGGCGCCCTCACCCAACGATTTTTCGAAAGCGCCAACGTGGATGTGCATTCTTCCATTGCATTGCAGATCACGCGTTGATCATGCCGGCCTGAACAATGCCGCAACGGTCGCACCAGCCGATGCTTCCTGCGTCACGGTGGAAACAGCGTGATGTTTCATCGTACTGTCAGTGACCCTTCATTGTGCTTACCAATGAAATCCATCTGGCCGCAAGGTCTACCCCCGCACGCGGTCCCGGCGGCGGCGCATCTCTGCTAGAGTGAAGCGACGTGCTTTAGACGCAATAAGGAGGCAGGAAGATGACGCATCGCTCCACAAAAGTACTTGCGCAAGGAGGGAAAGCTCCCGGCGTCGAACATGTCGTGGCGGCGGACGGACGAACGCCCGCCGATCGCTACCAGGAAATGTTTGTCGCCATACAGCAGTCGCGCGTCTTTCCCGACAGCAAGACGTTCGTCGATTGCCAGCCGTTACGTGATCCGCAATCGATCGTCGCACGGTACCGGGAGAATCACGCGTTGCCGGGCTTCGACCTGCGCGCTTTCGTTGCCGACCATTTCATCACGGAACCGGTACACAACAGTCATTACGTCTCGGACCCCGCTCAACCCATCGGGGCGCATATCGATGCGCTGTGGGATGTCCTGACCCGCACCCCGGACTCCCACCCCGCGAATGGCTCGTTGCTGCCGGTGCCCTTCGACTATGTCGTGCCAGGTGGTCGTTTCGGTGAAATGTACTATTGGGATTCTTACTTCACGATGCTTGGCATGGCGGAAAGCGGGCGGCACGGATTGTTACGCAACATGGCCGATAATTTCGCTTTCCTAATTGATGCCTATGGCCATATACCCAATGGCAACCGCAGCTACTACCTAAGCCGTTCGCAACCGCCGGTGTTCGCGTTAATGGTGGATCTTTTTGAGGAGCACGGCCTGAAACGCGCCGTGCATTTCCTGCCCCAGTTATTGCGCGAACACGCCTTCTGGATGGAAGGCGCCGAGGACACGCTACCGGGCAATGCCTATCGCCACGTCGTGCGAATGGAAGACGGGGCATTGCTGAATCGATATTGGGATGAACGCGACACGCCGCGGGATGAGGGGTTTCTCGAGGATATCGAAGCAGGACGCCTAGCCGGTGTGATCAAGGATATCAGCGCCCACGGCACGGTGCGGACCGAGGCAAGTGGCGCCGTCGTGACACCAGAGACGTTCAAATCGGAATTGTTTCGCGACCTGCGCGCCGGCGCCGCGTCCGGCTGGGATTTCAGTTCGCGTTGGCTGGCCGACCCTGACGATCTTTCGACGATCCGCACGACCGCTATTCTGCCGGTGGACCTCAACAGTTTCCTATACAAGCTGGAAACACAGATATCGCGTCTTAGCGGGGCAAGTGGTGACGAAGCAGGCCAGGAACGTTTTCGTGGTTTGGCGGAGGCACGCCGCGTTGCCGTAGACCGTTACCTGTGGAGCGACTTGACGAGCGCTTACGTGGACTACGACTGGAAACTCGGGAAGCCGCGCGAAGAATTGACGGCCGCCGCCGCTACCCCGCTGTACGTGGGCCTAGCGACGCAGCAGCAAGCACATCAAGTAGCGCAAGCCATGTCCGTCAAGCTGTTGGCGCCCGGTGGACTGATGACCACCGAGCGCGACAGCCCGCAACAATGGGATCGTGCCAACGGCTGGGCGCCGCTGCAATGGCTTGCGATAAAAGGATTACGCCGCTACAACCAGCGTGAACTCGCGCAGGATATCGCCCATCGCTGGCTGGATACGGTGGGCGCACTCTATCGACGAGAAAGCAAATTGGTGGAAAAGTACGCGCTGCATGCAGATAACGTTAGTGATCCGCATGATGTCGTTGGAGGGGGCGGAGGGGGCGAATATCCATTGCAGGATGGGTTTGGATGGACCAACGGCGTCACCCGCAAGCTGCTCGCGGAGCATCCTTCGCATCGTACCCACCAGGCATGCGCCGGGGAACATCGACACGGACACCCGCGTTCGCAGTGACCCGATGACGGTGATCACTGCGGGCCCATGAGGTGCATCTTGCCGGCCAGGCACGACGATGCCGTGCATGACCTTTTCACTCACTTCGCCGGCCGCGTCAATGACGCCCATTGACGTCCATCGCGGGCAAGCAGTTCGTCAGACGCACTCGGCCCCTCGGACCCGGCGGCGTACAATTGCGGACCGCTCTTGTCGGTCGCCCACGCTTTGATGGCCGGATCCACGACCCGCCATGCCGCCTCGATATTGTCGGCGCGCTGGAACAGCGTGGCGTCCCCGCACAGGCAGTCATATAGCAATGTCTCGTAGCCCACGTTTGGTGTTTCGCTGAATGCGTCTTCGTAGCGGAACTTCATTTCCACACCCGCGAGATCCATTTTCTGGCCGGGTACCTTTGCACTGATGTTCAATGTCAACCCCTGCACCGGCTGAATGTTCAGGACGAGGTCATTCGGCGTCAACGCCTCTACCGGCTCATCCTGGAACATCGCGTAGGGAGCGGACTTGAAGCGCACGACGACCTCCGTGCGCCGACCCAGCATCGACTTCCCGGTACGCATGTAAAACGGCACGCCGGACCAACGCCAGTTATCGATCTCCAGTTTCAACGCAACGTAGGTCTCGGTATTGCTGTCTGGTGCGACGCCCTGACTTTCACGATAAGCCTTCACGGGACGGCCATCGACGGTGCCAGAGGCATACTGTCCTCGCACCGCATTTTCCGGTGTCACCGGACGAATCGCCTCGAACAGTTGCTCCTTTGCGTTACGCACGGTCTCCGCCGAGAACGAATTCGGCGGCTCCATGGCTACCATCGCCAACAATTGGAACAGATGGTTCGGCACCATGTCGCGCAGCGCGCCGGTGGGTTCGTAGAATGCACCACGCCCCTCCACACCCACCGTTTCCGCGGCGGTGATCTGAACATGATCAATATACTGACCACGCCACAGCGGCTCGAACATACCGTTCGCAAAACGGAGCGCGAGGATGTTCTGTACCGTCTCTTTACCGAGAAAATGGTCGATTCGATAAACCTGATGCTCATCAAGTACGCCGAGGATCTTCGTATTCAACTCGCGGGCGCTGGCCAAGTCCGAACCAAACGGCTTTTCGATCACAACGCGACGGAACGCGCCCGCGCTTTCCCGGGTCAGTCCAACCTTGCCAAGGTTTTCCACGACCGTCGAGAAAAAGCGTGAGGCCACGGCGAGGTAGAACACAGCGTTGCCGTCTATCTGCTCACCCAGTTTCCGCAATGCGTCCAGATCCGTGAAATCGGCCTGCAGATAGTGCAGGCGGTTCGACAGATCTCCCCACAGCGCGGCATCGATCCGCGGCGTGTAGAACTCGGCGTTCGGGTCTTTCGTGAAGGTTTGCATCGTCTGGCCAAGTTCTTCGCGCCATGACGCATCGCTCCCAGGCACGCGATCCACGCCGATCACCTTGAACCCTTTGTCCAGCGCATTGCTGCCAATCAGGTTGTACAGCGCGGGCGTCAACAACCGCTTCGTCAGGTCGCCGTGAGCGCCAAAGATGACGAGCGTGCAGGGTGGCGCCGGTTCCAATGCTGCCGGCGCGGGTGGAGCGGACGTGCCGGCGTCGCGCCGCGGAGATGTGACGTTATTGATTGAACCCATCAAAGACACTCCTTCTTTGAAAACCTGCTTGCCAGGACGGCGCAGCAATATCAATGCACTTTTCAGCATACTGCAGCCAATGGATGTTGGCGGACTGTAGGGAAAGCCGGTAGCATCGTCACCGTACACCACGCGCCTGCCTGCGCGTGCCATCATCCTGCGTTCTTATTCCACTCCTGTTCGAACCATGTCGCCCAAGCCGCTTGGCATCCTGATGCTGGACACGCAGTTCCCTCGCCCACTGGGCGATGTGGGCAATCCCGCAAGTTATCGCTATCCCGTGATACTGCGGCGCGTGGAACACGCCACGCCCGCGCGGGTTGTTCATGACCGTGCCGTCGGCCTCGTCGATCATTTTTGCAGCGCCGCGCGCGCCCTTCAAGACGCAGGATGCCGCGCGATCATTACGAGCTGCGGATTCCTGGCGCTGCATCAACAACGGCTGGCGGACGCGGTAAGCATTCCCATGGGCACGTCGGCATTGCTGCTGGTGCCGATGCTGCGAACGCTGCTTGGCGCGCATGTGTCGGTAGGCATCTTGACAGCGTCCGCCACATCATTGAGTGCGGATCATCTGCGCGCCGTCGGCGTCGATCCAACCACCCCCATGCAAGGCATTGCACCGGATAGCGAATTCGCCCGTGTCATCATCGGTAATCAAGCGACGGGAAATATGGACGACGTCGCCCGCGATGTGGTGGCGGGGGCGCAAGCACTGATGGAAAAAGCGCCGCATATTGGCGCGATCCTGCTCGAATGTACGAATATGGGACCTTACCGGGATCGTATCGAGAAGGTATGCGGATGCCCAGTGTTCGACCTGATTGATCTGGCAAACTTGCTGATGCTATCCACGCTGGGCGGAATGCCGCCGCGCTGAATAGGCAACTACTCATTCGGCAATGGCTGGGGTAGATCGACGCGCGCCACGCCGCCGGCATTTTGAAGTGCGGGCGGCATATTTTTTTGAGATGCATCGGGCATGTGGTATCGGTAGGCATTGTCCCGTTTTTGCATGCCGTTGCGCTGTTTTGATATCAGTTGAATAGTTCAGCAGGCCAAGATGCGTAGTGGTTCACAATGTCAACATTTTAAGGGTTAACCCCTAAAATCCAACGGTACATACGACGCGTGCACGTAGTGATGGACGGTGTGGCGAAAACCGTTTGATGGTGATCGGCAGCAGTTGTAAATACACGCCACTCATGGACGATTTTCTGTTGCGAATCAATCTTCTTGGCGGTAGTCTACTTTTTTAGTCGTGTGGTGGAATGCGAGATGAACCTGCAATTGGCAAGTGCGTGGCTGCAATACACGAAGGTCCGTTTTACCGATATCCATGAATTCGCGGCACGCTGCCGGATTGGCGCGCGCGACGCGGGACGCGAGTCCGCGGCGCTGTTGTTGCTGGCTGCGAAAGCCGAGACATTCACAGATCGCTATTCCGGCATTCCCGCCTCTGATACGGTGGTCGACGCATTCGCCACATCATTGCTGCGTGATGCAACATCGATGCGCGATGGAAGTACCCTGGGCGACCAGGCGCTGATAGATGCCATGTCCGCTGCCGCGGCAACGGATACTGATCGTATCGAGGACGTGATGCCTGGCACACCCACGCCTGGCGCCGTGCCCCTGGCATGCGATGAAAAGCATATTGTCGCGCATGCTGCATCCGCCGCGCGCAATCACACGAACAGCCATTTCCTCGATGTCGATCGCATCGACCACGCGTTGATGTGATCTCACGCGGGCGCAGCGCCCGCGACTGCCGTGCGTGTGCCGTGCGCCACGTACGGCATGTCAGGCTCGACAGTAAATTATGAGACGCGTATCTTTCCGCTCGTCTCAGCCTACTGTCGATTTTTGCCCTGATGATCCGCTCCTCTGTAACACTTTCCCATGACGAGGTGACTCCTTACGCACGTCGCGCGTTATTTGGCGCCGCCGCCGGTTATGCGATGGATGGCTTCGACCTTCTCATTTTGGGATTCATGTTGCCCGCCATCGGTTCGGCTTTGCACCTGACCGCAGGCCAAACAGGTGCGATCGTAACCTGGACGCTGATCGGTTCGGTCATCGGCGGCATGCTTTTCGGCGCGCTGAGCGACCGCTTCGGCCGGGCGCGCGTGCTGACATGGACTATCTTCCTGTTCGCGATCTTCACAGGCTTGTGTGCGTTTGCGCACAGCTACGGCGAGTTGCTGGTCTACCGAACCATCGCCGGACTGGGCCTGGGAGGGGAATTCGGGATAGGAATGGCGCTGGTCGCCGAATGTTGGCCCGCCAGCAAGCGCGCCCGCGCATCGGCTTACGTCGGGCTGGGCTGGCAGGGGGGCGTGCTCGCCGCGGCGCTGCTGACCCCGTTGCTGCTACCGCTGATCGGCTGGCGTGGCATGTTCGTCGTCGGCGTCCTGCCGGCATTAGCGGCATGGCTCATGCGTAAAACGTTGCACGAGCCGGAGGCATTTGTCGACGCCAGACGAAGCCCCGGTGCCCCACTCGCATGGGGCGCGACCTTCGGACTGTTATTCGCCGATGCCCGCACCACAAAACTGAGCGTCGGTTGCCTGATACTGTGCTCGGTCCAGAATTTCGGCTATTACGGGATATCGATCTGGCTGCCCAGCTATTTGTCGAAAACGCTTGGCCTGTCGCTGATGAAGTCAGGATTGTGGACCTCGGCTACCGTCGTTGGCATGATGGCCGGCATCTGGGTCTTCGGACAATTGGCCGATCGCATCGGTCGCCGCCCGAGCTTTTTGCTGTTCCAGGCAGGCGCGGCGATCATGGTCTGCGTCTACGCGACCCTGAGTGCGCCCGGCGCCATCCTGTGCGCCGGCATCGTCATGGGCGCCTTTGTAAATGGCATGCTTGGCGGCTACGGCGCGCTGATGTCGGAAGGCTATCCGACAATCGCACGCGCGACTGCGCAAAACGTCCTGTGGAATGCCGGACGTGCGGTAGGCGGCTTTGGACCGCTGGTCATCGGTGCCATTGCCAGCGCCTACTCCTTTCAGACGGCCATTGCCATGCTGGCCGCCATTTATGTGCTCGACATGTTGGCAACTTGGTTTCTCGTGCCAGAAATGAAGGGCCAGTCATTGCAGTGATGCATGCCTGAGGTGGCAATTCCGCACACCGTCACGCGTCTTGAACCGTCAGGATGACGTCAACACGTCGCTCCGAGAACGCATCGCGCCCGATGGCTTCCGTCGTATCAAACCGGCTACGAATGCTCAACTTCGAGGGATCGATACCGCGCGCCACCAACCGATCACGAACCGCCCGAGCCCGCTCCAACGTCAGGGCGCGGTTATACTCTGCCGTGCCACTATTGTCCGCATGACCGCACAACACCGCATGTGCCGCCTGCTTGTTCTTCAATGCATTGACAATGACATCGATAAGCGGTGCTGTTTCCGGTGATAGCGTGCTTTTGCCATGCAGGAACGGGATTGATATCGTTTCCGGCGTACGTTGTTCCGCGCCATTGCGCGTTGCCGACGACGTGTCTGGCGCACGCTCCCCGCGCGGATCCTCGCCACGCGAATCGCGAGGCCCGCTAGCGACCTGGGCCGCATGCGCCGCCGCATCAGACGGGGAGCGGGTGACACGCGCCTGCGTGTCTGACGCGACACCAGGAACGCGCGCCGTGGCATCCGAGGACGCTCCGCTCATATGCGTTGCCGCGTGCGGCGCACCGGCCACATGCGCCGCAACATCCGACGCGCCGCCAGTCACGCGGGCCGCGGCATCTGAAGAGGCCCCGGCCACGTGCGCCCCGACAGCAGACGACGCGGCAGCGGCACGCGTGGCCGCATCTCGTGCGGTGGTGGCCGCATCCTGGGCGCGCGCAGCGGCATCCGATGCGGTGGCGGCACCTTGTTGTTGCGCCATCTCGCCCGATTTGCCACCACTGGCCCGTGCATCTTCGTCACGCAGCTTGATACCAATGCGGCCAAGCATGGCAGCCCCCCCGTCCGTCAGCGATGCGACCCCTTTTGCCGCCTTGTCGAGTACCTCGGTGCCACGATCGCCCATCGCCTGCATCCCGAGCGGGTCTGCTCCGCTCGCGGGAGCAGAGGCCTTATGGTCAGCCGACCCTTTCCCGTCGGCGGCACTGGCATTCGATGCCGGACTGGCGGAAGATGCGGGACCGGTTGCCTGCTTCTCACCGCATGCCGTCAGACCAAAGACAATGCAAACCATCATCGGCCACACGGGACCCAAGACAGTCCGTGCCGCCCCGCACCCATGCGCTGGATCACGAAGCATTCTCGAAAAAGGCGTATCAACTTTACGGCATGGCGTCATATCAGTATGCATTTCGTATTCCTTATATATATATTGAAATCGCGATAGCAAAAAGTTGCTCGCAATAATATTGCGTCGCCACGCATTGCATGTTTGGCGATTGAAGTCCCAGCCATTGCAATGTTGCAGGGTTGTTACTGCAAACACCGGACGGCGGATGGTGTGCTATTAATACTGTGCATGGTGCACCTGGAAACTGGCAATGTTGGTTGTCAGCACCCTCCAATTTCGGGTCATGCAATAATGTTTCGGAAAACAATGGGCTCACCGCCCAATCAGGAGACGACATACCATGCCGGATTTTCGCGCCCCGCCCTTTCTACGTGCCCACATCAGAGATACGTTAGGGTTCTATGCACCGCACGGATACGACGCTTCCGGCGGTTTCCACCATGCGTTTCGAGACGACCGGACCGTTTTCGACGCGGAGACACGGCATCTCGTGAGCAGTTGCCGGTTCGTCTTCAATTACGCGACCGCATATCGCGCATTTGGCGACAAAGCGGATCAGGCCCGTGCACTACATGCAATGCGCTTCGTCCGCGATGTACACCGGGACCCCGTGCGTGGCGGGTATGATTGGACGATGAAGTGGCGCCCGGGAACAAGCGGCGCGCAGCCGATGAAAACGGAGGTCGATGCGACCCGTCATGCATATGGGCATGCGTTTGTTTTGCTTGCATACGCCCATGCTTCACTCGCCGGCATTCAAGAAGCCACGCCGTTGATTGCTGAAACGTACGCACTGGTCAATACCCATTTCTGGGATTCCACGCACCAGCTCTATGCCGACGAGGCCGACGGTGATTGGCATCTGCAGCCCTATCGCGGCCAGAACGCGAACATGCATATGACCGAAGCGCTGATGGCCGCCTACGATGCCACGAAGGAACGGCACTATCTGATCCGCGCCCTGTTACTTGCGGAAAATATTTGCATTCGCCAAGCCGCGTTAACGAATGATCTGATCTGGGAACATTTCGATAGTGACTGGCATGTCGACTGGGAATACAACAAGAACGATCCGGCGAACCTTTTCCGTCCGTGGGGTTTCCAGTTAGGGCATCAGGTCGAATGGACGAAGATATTGTTACAACTGGAACGTCGCGTTAATGCGATACCCGAGTTGACACCGCAAACCATGTGGATGCTGCCACGGGCACGTGAACTGTATGACGCTGCCATGGTCCCCGGCTGGGATACGCAACACGGTGGCATCCTGTTCGGCATGGCACCTGATGGGACGATCTGCGACAACGATAAATACTTCTGGGTCCAGGCCGAGGCATTCGCGGCAGCGGCACGTCTGGCACGCCGCACAGGCGAGCAGCGTTATTGGGATGATTATGACCGCCTCTGGGCGTATTGCTGGGAGCATTTCATCGATCACACCTATGGTGCGTGGTATCGCATCTTGCGACGTGACAACACAAAATACAGCGACGAAAAAAGCCCGCCGGGCAAGACCGACTATCACACGATGGGGGCTTGCCACGATGTGCTCGCCGCGCTGGACGAGGTGAGTGTCCAGGCCCGTAACGAGTGAGTAGGTCGACCGGTATGAAAAAGGCGCTTGTTTCGTGTCAGCGCAGCCACCCCGGCCATGCGGGCAGCGGCGAGGCAAGATGCGCCGATAAATCGGGGACAAGGTCGTTGCACCTGTCGCCTGCCGGGACAGTGGCCGTTATCGCGCGACCGGCTGGAACGCGATGACCGCCATGCCAGCCAGGCTGAGCACGGCGCCAAGCAGGTCGAAACGCGTCAGCGCGACGCCATCGACGTACCGCAGCCACACCAATGCCATGGCGATATACATCCCGCCATACGCAGCATAGATGCGACCAGAGGCGCTCGGATGGAGCGTCAACAGCCAGGCAAAGGCCACCAGCGAGACGGCGGCCGGCACCAGCAATGCCGTGCTGCGCCCCTGTTTAAGAACCAGCCAGGGAAGATAGCAACCGACAAGCTCGGCCAATGCGGTGATCGCGAAAAGCGCGATGAATCCGATCTGTTTCATTTACAAGCCGACAACCCTTGCGATGACAATGACGCCGATGCGGTGACATCGGCCATCATCGATTATTACTTAACGCCGTTCGAGTCGATCGCTGAAACGATTTTCGCCGCCGCGGCGACGCGCGCCGCAATCGGCACATTCTTGTTGAACAACATCACAAGACCGATTCGGCGCTGCGGGATAAAAACAAGATAGGCGCCAAAGCCATTCGTGGAACCCGTCTTGTTGATCCAGACCGCCGACGCCTCGCGCGTACTGACAGTAACGGATGTAGCCTGCGGCAAGACCCTCGCCGGAAGCGCCGAGGCCAGTGGCGCGCCGCAGCCTTCCTGCAGCGTCGCCACCGTCACGGGATAGGGATACTGCTCCCACATCAGGTCCTGTGTAATGACGCCCGCACGCACCCATGGCCGTTGGGTACCCGCGAGTGCCGCCAGCCAAGCGGCACGTCGGCCGATGGTCTCGGGTAACGCCCCATTCGTCGCGGGTCGATCGGTGATCGTATCAGATACGTGCGGCCCGCGTTTCGTGTCGCGTACGGCCTGCGTCGCGGCAATCTGCAGATCGAGATAGTGCAGGAGATCTTCCGCGCTCGACTTCACGCCATAAGCCTCGTCTCCCAGCACACCCCGCTGCACGCGGATTGGTCGATCATCGCCTGTATAGCCTTGCGCATAGTCCGCCATTCGATCCGAGGGGACCGTCAGGTAGGTACCGCGCATGCCCAACGCTGGGAGCATGTCGTGCTCGACAATCGTCGCATAGTCACGCCCCATGCTGTCGGCCGCCGACCGCCCAAGCAAGCCAGTGCCAACATTTGAATACAGCCGATGCAGGTCCGACACTTCGCCAACCGACTGGCCCCGCGGTGGCGTCCAGTGCTGCAGATAGTCGATCAACTGTGCGTCGTTTGTCACTTCGTCAGGCACCTGCAACGGCAATCCCGTCGTGTGCGTTCCCAATTGCCACATTCTGATGCGATCGAAAGCGCTGCCACGCAATGCTGGCACCACCTTACTGACCGGGTCGTTCCACTGAAAACCACCCTGCGCCTGGGCACGCTCAGCCACGGCCGCGGCAAACGTCTTGCTGACCGAACCAACCTCGAACAAGGTGCGCTGGCTTACGGGACGCTTCGTATCCCGCGATGCCACGCCATAGTCGAAGAATTGATGCGTACCATCAATACTCACCCCCACCACTACCCCGGCTACCTGATACTGCTGACGAATCGAGGCAATCGCCTCATCCACGGTTGATCGCAATGCGGGTGATGGGCCGGTGCGACCGGTCGCGTCAGCTGCACGATGGCGATCGGCCATGACCGAAGGCGTCACCGGCATCTCCGATGCGTAAGCAGGATCTCCCGCCGCATCGACCGCGGCCATTGCCTGCTGCCATGGCGACACCGCACCATGGAACACCACACCACACACAAGAAAATATCGTACTAAAAACCGCCTCCCATGTGAACCTTTGTTCGTCATGCTCCTTGCCTCCACCATCATTGGACGTAATATCGCACCCGGCGCGTTGCTTTGCACAAGCAAATAAAAGCACCATTCATGTACTATTCGATCTGTCACATCCAGCGATTATCATCAATCAACGGGCCAACGCCAAGCAACGATAACTACGACGAATCACAACAAAAACTTTTATCTCGATGACCATTCGCCCTCGCTTGCCATTGAATGCCTTGCGCGCCTTCGAGTCCTCCGCGAGGCATGAGAGCTTCACCCGCGCCGCGGCCGAGCTGAGCGTTACGCAAGCTGCGGTGAGCCAGCACGTGCGGGCTTTGGAGGGGCGCCTGGGCGTCTCGCTGTTCAAGCGTTTGCCGCGCGGCTTGGGGGTAACGGATGAAGGGCGCGCCTTATTGCTGGTGTTGAGCGACGCCTTCATGCGCATCGAGAATGTGCTGAAGCAGTTCGACGGCATGCACGCACGCGGTGGCGCGCTACATGACGTTCTCACAGTCGGGGTAGTGGGTACGTTCGCGGTGGGTTGGTTGATGCCGAGGCTGAAGCAATTCCGAGACATGCACCCATTCATCGAATTACGCGTGATGACGCACAACAACCAGGTCGACGTGGCCGCGGAAGGCCTGGATTGCGCGATCCGGTTCGGCGACGGGCTCTGGTCAGGGTTCGATAACGTGTTGCTGTGCAACGCGCCATTGACCGTATTGTGTACGCCGGAACTGGCGTCGAGACTGGTTCGACCGGACAACCTTCGCTACCAGACGCTGTTGCGCTCCTATCGCACCGACGAATGGGCACAATGGCTGGAGGCCGCCGGCCTTCGCACCTGGACCATCACGGGACCGATGTTCGACTCTTCAAGGTTGATGGTAGAAGCGGCGATGCAGGGGGCCGGCGTGGCGCTGGCGCCGCCGTCGATGTTCGCGCGGGAGTTGCAGTCCGGCGCGCTGGTTCGCCCATTCGATACCGAAATCGATGCCGGCGGCTATTGGCTCACCCGTCCGAAAACGCGTGGAGAGCGCGGCGAAGCGACAGCGGTGCAGTTTTTTCAAGACTGGATCATTGCGCAGTCTGCGACAGGCGGGTGAAGCACCTGAGAGAATTTCCAGCGGGCGTCTACGCATCAACGCGTTCCTCCATACGATGTTACGCTGCGTACCGCGTCGCAAATGGCATGCCCGCATTCGGTTATTCCTTGCCACAATTTATTACAGGCTGGCCGTGCTGGCGGACATCGCGCGATCTCGAACGGGCCTCGATGGAAAACGACGCACGTCACGTTGCCATGACAATATATGCATACCAGAGGAAACTCTCACCAACGCTTCCGCTTGACGTCGCTATTCAGGCAACGCTGGCCATGGCGGCCAGCGCAATACGACATAACCCGACGGCGGTTTAATTCGGCTGCCAGTGACCAGGGACCCATACCCACTCACCGCGGGCCCAACGGTAATGTCCGCGTACCCAGTGATAAGCCGGCGCCGGCGCGACCGGGACCACCTCGACCCGAGGTGCGGGTTCAGGTGGCCGAGGCGGCGCGACGATGCAAGCGGCCAGGGAAGACGTCATCAGGACTGCCGTGGCGGCGATAACAAAAGGTCTACGGATGCGGGCTGTCTGCATGGTGGTGCGCCTCCTCTTCATGTTGTTGGCCTTTACTCTAACGCTCTATTACCTCGCACCGTTGACGCGCGTAAGTAACAGTGTTCACAAACTTGCAACGAAATCACACGCCATGGCGCGTGATTCGTGAGAGTATTTCCCGTGTGGAACCTGTCGACGTGACGTCGCCACACCAAAAATCTTTCCGAGCAATCTGAAAAGAAAATAGATTAGGATTTCCCCGCATTTCCCTTATAAACAGGCATGGATTTTTCTGAGATATGCGAAACGTCACCGATGCAACGCAATTATTTTTGAAAAATGACCACCTTGACCATCAAGTTCGAAGCGGGATATTCCGTACGCAGTGGTAAGTACGAATATGTGGAGATGGATTACGCTGCGACTGCAGTATCACTGCCTGTTTCAAGGTTCAAACAGAAAGATCAACGAAAAAATTCATCGGAAAGAGTAATGTACGGTCTTTCCTGAACACAGCCCACTTCCGTGGAGACCACGGACTATATGGCGGTGGCATGCCAATTCCCCCGAGAAGGGTAACGCTGTAACCGAACATCGGGATTAACGGTCTTCACTAGACCATACGTCTGATGAAACAGGTGTGGCAATGGCGCATATCGTAAAAAAAGATTCCCTATTTGTTTCACCATGTCCCCTGACACCGTAACCCTCCCGCAAGACACCAGAACCTCGGCGTTACTCGGCCGCCAGCCGATCGTTGGTCGGGATGGTGCCATCGCTGGATACGAATTGCTGTTCCGTGGCGGAGAAGGCAATCATGCTGTCATCGTCGATGACGCCGTGGCGACGCAACGCGTGATTCTCAATGTCGTCAGTGAGTTCGGCGTCAATGAAGTAATGGGAAAGCATCGCGGCTTCATCAATGTCGGTCGCGAATCGCTGACAAACGATGCCTTGCAAATGCTGGACCCGCAACGATTTACCCTCGAGATACTTGAAACAGTCCATTTCGATGCCGAAATAGTACAGCGCGTGCGCACGTTGCGACACGCCGGCTTCCAGATCGCACTCGACGACATCACCGATCTATCGCAACTGCCGGCGGACGGACTGCAGTTTGTCGATGTGTTGAAAATCGACATGCTGCATACCCGCCCGGCCGCGCTCCCGGGGCTGGTCGCCGCAGCCAAGCGAGCAAGATGCAAGATACTCGCCGAAAAAGTGGAGACCCGCGAGTCATTCGAGGAAATGCTGGCACTGGGCGTAGACCTGTTCCAGGGCTATTTCTTCGCGCGCCCCCAAGTGCTGAAACAGCGATGTGCATCGGCCTCGCAATCCGCGTTGTTGCGGCTGCTGAACACGCTTGCCGGCGAGCCAAGCGCGGCGGAACTCGAGGCGGCAGTCAAACGGAGCCCGCTGTTATTGAAGCAATTGATGACACTGGCCAGCTCCGCCGCCACGCGCGGGCATACCCCAGGCACGGTGCGGCAAGCAATCATGCGCGTGGGAACACGGCGGTTGGCACGGTGGGCGCAGCTTCTGTTGTATGGCGAAGCCAGCAACATGTCACCGCAAGATAATCCGCTGGTGCAGACCGTCAGCGCACGCGCTCGCTTCATGGAATTGGCCGCGCAAGAACTGGATCCGTTCGACGACGTGTTTTCCGACAATGCCTATCAGGTAGGTCTGTTCTCGCTGATGCATATCGTGACCGGACAGACCTGCGCCCAACTGATGGCACAATTGTCATTGGCCCGGCCAGTGCAGGAAGCCATCCTGCACGACAAGGGCCAGCTTGGCGATCTGCTACGTCTGGCCGAGGCGCTGGAAGGGATTCCAGGCAGCGACATCGAAGACAATCCGCTTCGTGTGCTGTTGCCGGATACGACCATCACATCGCTTTACGCCAGCGCCATCGCTTATTCGAACGAAAGCCTGCAGGCCTGACACCGGCTATACGATTCCGGGCGGGCCTGTCACTTGCATCATCCGCTATCGGAGCCTTCATGCCTCAGTCCTTGCCAATCCCTCACGATATGCGCGCGTTATTTGCGCGTGCGCCGCTGCTCACGCGCGGTCTTAATGCTGCCCTGACCGGCGCGGTCATCCTGACGACCACCTTCAGCGCCTACGCGCAGACACCCGCAAAGACGGCGCGGCTGCGTGGAGACATCACCGCCGTTTCCCCCAATGGCATCACCGTGCACCGCAACAGCGGCGACACCGTCACGGTCGACGTGCCGCCCGACGTTCGCATCGGCGCGGTAAAGAAGATGTCACTGGCCGATATCAAACCTGGTTCCTTTATCGGGACCGCGGCCATGACAGGCGTGGACGGCAAGATGACGGCGACGGAAGTGCATGTCTTCGACGAGTCCGCGCGCGGCACGGGCGAAGGCCATCGACCTTACGATCTCGGACCGCAAAGCACGATGACCAACGCGAACGTCGATTCGGTCGTGAAATCAAAGAATGGCAATACGCTTGAACTGTCTTACAAAGGCGGGACAAATACGATCACGGTCCCGGCAAACGTCCCGGTTGTCGGTTTCATCAATGCGACACGCGAGGATCTGCAGCCCGGCAAAAAAGTGGTCGTGACCGCCACGGCCGCCAGTGACGGTCACTACAGCGCGCAACGCATCCTGGTTGAAAAAAACGGCGTGCCACCGCCGATGTAATGACCCCAGCCTCAGGCGTGCGGCGCCTCGTACAGCATCTCCGCACGTCGTGAGACGCTTTCACGTCCGAGATCCAGCACCGCCATTACCCGCAGCGCTTCGTCCAACGACACGACACCGGCAAACGGTACGGGAGCGCCCGGCACGGCGGATCCATTCGCCACGCCGCTGGCGGCGGATGATCCGTCAACAGCACGCGCTAATGCCACTAACGCGGCGGCCGCCCCGTCTCCCACTTGCCGATGCAGCACCAGGGCATCGCGCACCGCGATATAGAAAGCAGGGTAGTTGCCCGGCGGTGTTGGATAGGGTCGCTTGCTGCCATCGGCGTGCACGTGCACGGTACCGTCGTCTCGATCAACACCCCAATACGATGTCTTGGCATCCGGCAATTGTCCCGCCTTCAACGCATCCTCTTGCCCGTCGATACCGAATTTGCAGTAGCTGCCCGCGCTTCCCTGAACGAGGAAGCGCGGGACCGCCAATCCGGCACTCGCATTGGCCTGCAAGAGGACACGTTTATCCGCATAACGCAACGTCGCACGAAAGTAGTCATCGGTCTGCGCGCCCTCGCGGAACGCCGCACTATCGAGATAAATGCCCAGGGGCGCGCCAAACAGCAGCAATGCCTGGTCGACCATATGCGGGCCCAGGTCGTTCCATAATCCGCCGCCGGCGCCCGCCTGCTCGCGCCACCGGTCACGCACGGTGGGCCGGAAATAATGCATCGTCGATTGAAAATCGATGACACGCCCCAAGGTGCCGGCATCGAGCAATGCCCGTACCGCGAGAAAGTCCGCGTCCCAACGCCGGTTATGAAACACCGTCAACAGCCGTCCCATTTCACGCGCGGTCCGCGCCAGGTCCTGCGCTTCCTGCAAACTCGTGGTGAACGGCTTGTCGACAACCACATGCTTGCCGGCTCGCAGCGCGGCAAGCGCCAAGGGGTAATGCGTCGTATTGGGTGTCGGCAACACGACGAGATCCACGTCGTCGCTGGCAATCAGATGTTGATGATCCTCGAAGACACGCACCTCACTCGACGGATAATCCGCACGTACCTTTGACGCGTCACTGCTCGATACTGCCGCCAACACCAAGCCGGGTGTCGTGCGGATCAGGGGAATATGGAATACCTTGCTCGCGGCGCCGTAGCTGACGACGCCCACTCGAATTGCTGTTGCCATGACATGCTCCCAGGGCGTGAAAATCCGGGTGCCCTCGACGAGACATGAGGTGCACTCTTATGCCGATGATAACGCCGACGCCGATGACACTTCGCTCACCAGCCGGTTCCGCCCTGCCGCCTTTGCCGCGTAAAGCGCTTCGTCAGCGCGTGCCAGCGCATCCGCGAAAGGCTCGTGGATGCGTACGCGCGCCATGCCGAAACTGGCGGTCACCCGTTCATTGCCGACGATACTACCAATTGCGGCGGGCACGCCTTGCCGGATACGTTCCACCCGCTGCACCGCTTCCGACGCCGTGAGGCCGGGCATCAGGAAGACGAATTCCTCGCCCCCCATGCGACCCGCAAGATCGGCGGTGCCCAGGTGCTTGCGCAAATGCGTTGAAAATCGGCGAAGCACCTTATCCCCCACGGCATGACCAAAGCGGTCATTGATGCTTTTGAAATGATCCAGGTCGGCAATGACGATCGACACCGCATGTTGCTGTTGTCCGGCGAATTCACGAGACAACAGCGCCTCCGCTTCCTCGTCGATGGCGCGGCGATTGTACAAGCCTGTCAACGGATCCGTGCGGGCCTGGTTACGAAGCGTCCGCGCGAGATCAGCGGCCACGATCAGCATCGTCAACACGCCGGTTCCGATCATCCCTGCCGGCGTACCTACTGACATGACAACGACGAACATCCGATCCGACCATGGCCCACCTGCCCTCGCAAGCCACGCCGCCAGTCCGACGGTCAGCATGTACAGCGCATAGGCACCTAACGCCCAACGTGCAAACGCCCCGGCACCGCGTGCGCGGCGCAGCGTCACAACCATGATGGAGAGCATGACGAAATCAGCGCAGGACGTAGTGATACGCGACCAGGTTCGCCATTCGTCGTCACGAACAGACCACGAAACAGACAACACCAGCGTTGCCACCAGCCAGGCGACCCATACCGCCCGGAGACTGCGTTCCGCCCGCTGTCGAAATCCCAAGGCAAGAAGGGCAAAACTGGCGACCGAGGCATGGAAGGCCAACATGGACAGCGGCGCCGCATCGTTCGGAAAAAGCATGGTCGAGATGCGCAAACCGTGACCAATCGACGCCGCGAGAAAGGACAGCGCCCAAGCCGCCGCATGGCGTTGCATATCGAACTGCCACCATGCGACCAACAGTGCAACGCTGAAAAGCAGGCAGATGACGACAATGCTAGTCGACGTGACCACGGTGGAAAGCAGTGCGCTGCCCATGAAAGATGCCGAGGAAGATAGAGCGAAAAGGAGTGCTGGTCGTCACAGAGGTGGGGAGCGGCCCGGCGAAAAGCATGCGCATTCTATCATTCAGAGTGCCGTTTTTCGGCTGTGGGATATGCTTCCAGAGGGATCACCCTGCCCTTCTGGTGGGGCGGAAACAACGATTCGCCGCAGTTCGTCCGCGATGCTTTTTTGAGAGGGAAAAAATGCCGATGCCGGACGCGTCCGGCAAGGTGATTTGCGGAGAACACCCTCTCTTGACGGCGTTCGTTTGGTGCCCGTCGATCAGTGATAGAAGTGCATCGTCACCATCGCGCTGCGGCCCGGGGCCCAGGTCGCGTAGATCGGGTAGGCACTGCTGAAGTACTTGCGATCGAAGATATTCAAGACGTTCAGTTGCACGTCCGTGTACTTGTTGATCTTGTACGACAACATCGCATCGAACTTCGCGTAACCCGGTATCCATTTTTCAACCGCAGGGGCGGAACCGGTGCGCGCCACGCTGGCATACGTCAACGACGAGAACGTGGCACCGCCGCCGACCGTTAACTTCGTCGTTGCCTGGTAAGTCGTCCACAGTGTGAAGTTGTGCCGCGGCACCATCACCATCGGCAACCCCGACGCACTGGACTGCGCCTTGCCAGCATCCACCGTCACCGCATTCAAGTACGAATACCCTGCTTGCACGAGCCATTTTTCAGTAACATTCCCCACCACGCCCAATTCGGTACCGCGTACACGTTGGTGCCCGGCGTTGATCAGATTGCCCAGACCATCGCTGACCCGCGCATTGGTCTTGTCCATCTGGAATAACGCGCCGGTCAGTGACAAGCGTTGCCGCAAGACGTCCCACTTCGCACCTACTTCAATGTTGCGGCTGCGTTCCGGCGACAGGTTCTGGTTTGTGGTCAGCAACTGGTCGTTACCGCCCCCCAGACCCGCGTTCGAACCCGGTGGGTTGGACGAGGTGCCATAGGACGTGTACAGGCTCATCGTCTCCACGGGCTTGAAAACCAGCGCGCCCTGATAGCTGAACAGGTTGGACGTGCTGTTCAGCGATGCGACGTTCTGCTGCGTAACATTCGCGTTATAGCGGTCAAAGCGTGCCCCCAGGTTGACCTGCCAGCGGTCGGTCAACTTAGCAGTGTCAAAAAGATAGGCCGAGGCGATGTTCGTCTGGGTATGCAGCGCTTTGCCCGGGAAGCTATCGGCGTTCAACTGAATGGAACCGGTCCAGGCACGATTCGGGTCCCAACCGCCCAGATAACTGACGCAATCTCCAGCCACCGTACAGCTAGTGGCGTTGCGCAGATTTGCGCCAGCGCTGTCGCTGACCAGATAGCCTTCATACACGCTGTTCTGATGCGTGAATTCCACGCCGCCGGTAATAGTATTGCGCACACCGAACAGCGAGAAGGTGCCGGTGAGCTCGGTCTGGTTTGCGATATTGTTCAGCGCGTATTTGCCACTCTTTGCCTCCAGCCACAGCGTGTTTCCAGTAGCCGACGACAGTTGCGGGTTAGTGGCGATGTAGTCGAGTGTAGAGCGCCCGATGACCGTCGTATTGCGCAGTTTCCAGTTGTCGTCGAACGTATGATCAACGCGGATCTCACCGGTATCGGTCGTGCCGCGGCGGTAATCTCTCGAATTCAAGCCAAAGAACTGGCCCCGGCTCGCATTAATCGGCGTACCGCCCGTACTACGGAACGGCACGCTGAAGTCCGGCATGTCGTACGTACTGAGATGGTAGTAACTGACCGTCACCGTCGTCGGACTGTGCAGTCCGAAAACAACCGATGGCGCCACGCCCCACCGTTTGCTGTAAATATCCGTTCGCCCGGCCTGGTTTGCATCATGTCCCATCAGGTTCAAGCGGAATGCCGCGTTGTCACCAACCATATGGTTGGTGTCGATCGTCATCCGCTTGTAGCCGTCGGTACCGACGCCAACGGAGCCGTTGTCGAAGTTGTCGGCTTTTGCAACCTTAGTCGTGATGTCGACACTGCCGCCCACTGCGCCACGACCGGCGTACACCGAGTCCGGCCCCTTGATCACGCTGATATTTTCAACGTCAAAAGTCTCGCGATTCTGCACCCCGTCATCGCGCATGCCATCGACGAAAATGCTGTTGCGCGACTCGAAACCGCGAATCACCGGCCTGTCCGCGGACGGGTTTGCCGCCGCATCGCCGCCGAGGAACGTGATCCCTGGCACCGTGCGCAATGCATCGCTGAACGACGTCGCCCCTGTTTCCTTGAGCAGCTCATCGGTGATAACGGTGACCGAACGCGGCGTATCCCGTAGCGGCGCCGTGAATTTATAGGATGGCAACGTCTTTGTCTGCAGCACGCTCTCCGTGGAGCCCGAGACCGACACGGGCGCAAGCGCCTGTTCCGCCGTCACCCCTGATGCCGCCGTGGCAGATAAGGTAACGCCTGCCTGCCCGCTGCCGTCATTCACGCTTTTTTTGTTCGTGCCGGCATTTGCATTGGTGCTTTCCGCTCCTTGCTGTGCCGATTGCGCATACGCGGACGTTCCGGCAAATGCCAGCAGCAACGCCGCGGACAACGTGGAAAGACGCGCTGGCAGCACGCTTGAATGCTTCATGACATCCTCGTTATTTTATTGAACTCGTCTGTTGAAATGACGCGACCGCCACGCTGCGGAACACCGAATCGAAATGGAGGCATAAATGAGAATCATTATCGATTTGCCCTATGGCTATCCCAAAATTCAGCGTGCCGACCGGCATTGTCACCGATTCTGACCAAATATTACAACTGCAATCTTTAACTATTGTTTGAAGAACAGGCCTGCAATTCCGTTCTCCGGCACCTCCCATTACTCCCAATCCGTGGAATTGCACGGTTTCCCGACGGCAATTTGAGATATGACGTCGGTCCTTTCCGCACTATCATCGACGTTCTCGAACGACCCGGCATGCGAGCCTCGCAAGTCGTCCCCATGGTGGATACACAATCTCGCCCTCCGCTTGTGCCGCTGCTCGCAGTTTCTTGCGCGCCGCCTTCCCCTGTCGAGGCAGAGACCGTAACGCCACCCATGGCACGCCTGTCCGAGCGGTTCTTCAACCACCCCGTTCTGGGTGCGGTATCGATGAGCCTGTTATTTGCGACGCTTTTCATGTTGGTGCGCCCGTACCAGGGGATTCGGCATGACGCCATCTTGTACACGGTGCAGGCGCTGCATAATGCCCATCCCGAAAACTTCCGCCATGATCTATTTTTTGCATTCGGCTCACAGGATCAATGGACGCTGTACGGCAAGCTTTACGAGAAACTGATCGCGCTGATCGGCATTCGAGCTGGCAACCTGACCGGGCTCGTACTGGCCCACTTGCTATGGTGGACCGGTGTCGGGCAGGTGGCACGGCGTGTGTTGCCCGCGCCATGGCACTGGATCGCCGTACTCTTCGTGGTTGCCATGCCGTCGGACTATGGCAACAATTTCGCGTTTTTCTATGCCGAGCCTTGGCTGACGGCACGCCTGCCGGCTGAAGGCCTGTGCCTATGGGCGCTTGCATTCGCGATCGACCGCAAGCACTGGATTGCGATCGCACTTACGCTTGCCGCCATGACCTTGCACCCGCTCAACGGCGCTGTGGGCTTTGCGGCCGTTGTGATGGTCGCGACGTCGCGCCTGCCCTGGTGGCGAATCTTTGCCGTCTTGCTGCTGCTTTTCAGCGCTTTGCAATACGGTACGCCTTCCTGGTTTGCGATTCATCCGCTCGACAGCATCTGGCGCGGGGTATTACGCACCGAGATCGACTACCTGTTCCCTTCATTGTGGTCGCTGTTTGCATGGAGCAAGGCATGCTGGGTTATCGCGCTCCCGCTGATTCTCCATGCCGACGAAGCGCAGGCGCAACGCCGTTTATGGGGGGGGCTGGCATTGATCGGCATTTCCGGGATGGTGTGTGCCACGCTCGCGGACATCGGCGGACATGACGCGCTGTGGATCGCGTTGCAGTTCTGGCGCGTCCTCTGGTTGTTGACGGTCATGCAATGGCTCGCGCTGCCAGCGCTGCTCTTGCAATACTGGTGCGCCCGTCCCGCACTGATTTGGTGGCTCGCCCTTTGCTGGATGACGTTGGAAGTGGGGGGAGGCGTGGCCGCGCTGGTAATCGCAGCACTCTGTAACGCGCGTCCGTTACTGCGGACACACGCTACGGCAAGCCAGCTACTTGCCTGCCTCGACGTTATTGACGCACGCTATAAGGGCTGGCTCATTGCACTGACGTTGCCAGCGTTTGCCACTTGGGCCATCGCCCAAATGGCATTCGGAATGAGTCAGGCGGATGCGCACGAACCATTGCTAGCAATGGCGTTCCCGTTGCTTGACATCATTATCCATTCCCGTTTCATGGCGGTGACGGTTGGTGCAATGTGCGCGTGCTGCTTACTTGGCGACAAAAAAGCGCTGGTGGCCTTCTACGTGGCCTTGTTCGGCCTGCTGGTATATGGTGCCGCCAATTTCGACCAGCGCGCTACGACGATAAAGATCATGGAGGCGCGCCTCGACGATCCGGCACGCGCACCCTTTGCCGGCAAGATCGCGCCGGGCAGTCTCGTGTATTGGGATGGCCCGTGGCACGAATTGGTCTACCCCTGGCTCCTGATGCGCACCGCCAGCTATTTCTCGCCAGCGCAGGCAAGCGGAATGGTGTTCCAACGTGATACGACGTTCGAGGCACTACGGCGGGCGAGCGTCATCGGTGGTCCGGACGGCGACGCACAGGCTGCAAAAGAAATAATGCGACGCGCGGGTACGATTGCCTTGCCTGCCAATACCCATACGATACCAGGCGAAAATACCTTGTTGTTTCGTCGCATGGCCCTCTACACGCCGCTGGATCCGGAAGGGATTCGCCGCGTTTGCGCGGATGTGGGCGTGGGGCACGACGCGGTGAACTTTGTCGTGTCACCGGAAAACGATACGACGCTCGGAACCGACGCACAATGGGAGGCATCCCCCGCAAAACGATACTGGCTCTATGATTGCAAACGTATCCGCAGCACATTAACTTCACCGCTCGCGGCCGATGCGCGCGGCATGTCTCGAAATAAACGCCAGCTGCGTGGGGGAGAAAATGCAATCGGTTGATGTATTGATCATTGGCGCTGGTCCGGCGGGGTTGACGGCCGGCTACCTGCTCACGAAGCAATCCGAATTGTCGGTGGCGCTGATTGAAAAAGATCAGCGCTATGTTGGCGGTATCAGCCGTACCGAAACATTCGAAGGTCATTACTTCGATATCGGCGGCCATCGCTTTTTCTCGAAGTCAGCCGAGGTTGTTGCGTTATGGCGCGAACTGCTGCCGGACGATTTCATCGAGCGCCCACGCAGTTCCCGTATTTATTACCAGGGCAAATATTTCCGCTATCCGCTCGACGGCGTGGAGGCTCTGAAAAATCTCGGGATCGTTGAAAGCGTTCACTGCGTCTTGTCCTATCTACGTGCTCGCATCCAGCCGCATAAACATCCCACAACCTTTCACCAATGGGTGGCGAACCAGTTCGGCGAACGGCTGTTCTCGATTTTTTTCAAGACATACACGGAAAAGGTATGGGGGATGTCCTGCGACGACATCTCCGCCGATTGGGCCGCGCAACGGATCAAAGGCCTGAGCCTGTCAACCGCGATCATCCGGGCAATCAAGCAATCTGTCGGAATTCGGCCGGCGTCTAGTGCGCCTGGCAAAACCGTCAAGAGCTTGATCGAATCATTCCATTATCCGCGACGCGGTCCGGGCATGCTGTGGGAGGCCGCGGCCAAAAAATTCCAAAAGCAAGGTGGGACGTTGTTGATGGACCGCGCGGCAAGTGCCATTAACTACGATAAGGCGACAGCACGCTGGACCATCGAATCGACGTCCTCCGATGGTTCGGTTACCTGCTTTACCGCCCGCCACGTTGTCTGTACAGCACCCATGCGAGAAACGTTGGGCATGATGCGCCCTGTCCCGCGTTCGGCACCGCGCGCACGCGACCTGCAATACCGCGACTTCATTACTGTCGCGCTGATGGTCGATCGTCCGGCATCGTTCGCGGACAACTGGATTTATATACACGACCCGTCCGTCAAGGTCGGCCGCATCCAGAACTTTGCTTCCTGGTCGCCGGACATGGTGCCGAATGCCGAGCAAGCAGGATGTCTGGGGCTGGAGTATTTCTGCTTCGACGACGACGCGCTTTGGAAAAGCAGCGATGAGACACTGGTGAATTTTGCTATTACGGAGGTCGAAAAGATCGGCCTCGTCAGCCGCGATCAGGTAAAGGGCGCGCGCGTCGTCCGGCAACCAAAAGCCTATCCGGTCTACGACGACCGATATCGCGACATCGTCGATGCGATCCGGTCCGATATCGATGCACACTACCCCAATTTGCATCTTGTCGGACGCAATGGCATGCATAAGTACAACAACCAGGATCACGCGATGATGACAGCAATGCTCGCGGTAAAAAATATCATCGCGGAAGAGCCGCTCTATGATGTCTGGTCCGTCAACGAGGATGCCGAATATCACGAAGCCGACAGTACACCGGGAAGTGGCACCACAGGGCTACGTGAAGTGCCCTCACGGGTCGCGCGACTGCACCAGACATGACGGAAAGATCCTCATTCGGACACTGCTCGTCGCCTGGGCTTGCGATCCGTCCGTGTCCAACTGGATCATCTGGACGGCAATTTAAAACCGATCAATCATCCCGATTTGCACGCCACGCACCGCCGCACCTGCATAGGCGGGCGTTAAGCCCGTCACATTGACGCCACGGAGTGTCAAGGTTGCGTTGCCGCGATTACGCAGCCAGCCGGCGCTTGCGTAGCACGTCACATGCTTGGAAAGATCATATTCGCTGGCCAGACTGAATTGATCCGCGTTATTGCCTTGTCCGGATTGATCTCGCATATAGGCATAGCCGAGCGACGCGCGCCAGTGATGTGAAAACGCGTAGCGCGCCGACACGGACACGCCTTCGTGGTGATAGCGCGGTGTGCCACCATCGCCATTGAAGAATGACAGAAACGCGGTGGTATTGCCGATAACGTAGGACACGCCGCCCAGGTTAGACCGCAAGCCGCTTATTCCAGTGGTCTGCTGATGTGCATACAGCAGCTTCAATGCACCACGCTTGTACGTGACCGTTTCGTAATTGCCGCCCAGACCATTAGCTGAATCGGCATCTCGCAAAGCGAGCATGATCGTTCCGGTAAAGCCATACACATCTGGCGAGATATAAGTAAACGCATTATTCGAATACGGCGTGATTTTCGACAAGTTGTTCAAGCCGGACGCGATCGTACCCGCACCGAACGCATCCAACTGTCCTTTGAACGGGATATAAATCGGCGAGTATTGACGGCCCATGCGGACCTGCCCCCAGCCACCGCTTGCACCAATCCAGGCCTGGCGATTGAACATC
Organism: Robbsia andropogonis; assembly: GCF_000970345.1. Lineage (GTDB taxonomy): Bacteria > Pseudomonadota > Gammaproteobacteria > Burkholderiales > Burkholderiaceae > Robbsia > Robbsia andropogonis. The sequence continues at coordinate 450,976 of NZ_LAQU01000001.1, forward strand.
GTTCCCGCGGTGGCGAATGTGCCGTCCGTCGAACCGAAGCCGTTTTCCAAGGTGAACAGGATGCGGTTGCCACCACCGATATCTTCCACACCGCGAATACCAAAACGTGATCCACGGTAGGCACCCGAATCCATTCGTGGCGTCCAGGACGACCCCGGGTTCGTGACTTCGATGCTGGTGTCGATCACGCCATACAACGAGACCGAAGCTTGTGCATGCGCCGTCGAGATGACCAACACCATGATTGCCGACAGTGCGGATAGTGCAAGAATCGGTCGAGGCGAGTTTGTGCGGCGCGTGGCGCGCTGCCGGTTCGAGACTGCAGTCATGAAATGTATCGGATAAAAACAACAAGCTCACGCACCCGAAAAGGCGGGCACGCATGGCATGGTAGCGCGAAACCGTGATCAGCTCCTCGCGCTATTACCAGATATGCACGGCGCCAATCACCGTTTCAGCTGAAGCGTTCCATTCGGTCATCCCCAGGCGTTGATATCATCGCAGCGCTTAGGTGACTGACATGCACCGCGGACATAGCGCAGTATATCGATAGCGCCCGTATGAACATAAATGCAGGATCGTCGCCCGACAGATCATCGACCGGACAGTGCTGCAAATTAAATAATCGCTATTAAGTAGCAATGCGAATGAATGCGTCACTAACATGCACAACGATCTTTTTCCATTTTCGTCTCAACAATAGCAATATGTGGCACTCGGACGGAAAGCCGGCTTTCGCTATCAATTTCTGAACGAGATCAGCACCACGATGCCGATAGATGCACGCGCTTCGTGCAAGCGGCCCGCAGCCGACGCGATTGACGACGTTTTTAATACGGTGATCTTAAGCGTGGTTTACGACGGGAAGGCAATGCCGGGCCGGATCGATACCGGTTTCTTCATCACAATACGGGCAACACCACATCCGACACATCCGACACATCCGTCGGTGCCGTTGCGTGGGCGTAATGTACCATATCGTACAAAATTAAAGCCGCAAGGCTTGATAGAAATCGTTTTGTCAATCCGTGTATCGCCGCACTGCCCTCGGTCTCGCCCGGCGGCTTGCGGGTCGCTATCGATCATTTTTGCCAGCATCCTGGCAATAAAGACGCGTCATCGAGACGTGATGCATGGACATCACCATCAGTATTCTTGCTGCCTCCCTTCATGTTGTCGACAAGCGTAATTTAGAACGCGCGTTGTGAACTTTATTAAGAAAAAGTTCCAAGACAGCACATTACAAAACATTTCAATTTGGCCAAAAAAGAAATAAGTTTCAAGTGTTGCATGATGATCGTTAAATTTAGAACAAACACGCTTTACCAAATACTGTGGTGGTAACATACGTTTGAATTAAGGGATGGCAGTTGTTTCAATGCATGATTGATGCGGCGCTAAGCCGCTCACGTCACCGAATGAACAGCGTCGCCGTCAGGCCGTTGGGGAACGGCATTATGTGCCTGCGCCCGCCATATATCGCGCCCGATTCTTAAAATAGTGTGCGATATGGGGCCGGTCGATGTGCGCGGCGTCATTGTTGCACAGCGCGATTTGCCAACGACTCGTCCACTGCTGCCTGCGTCCTTGTGACAACCGTGGCGGGTTCTCTTATTGCCTTGAGCGGAACCTGGCCCATGTCGTAGATTTCGCGATTTTATGATTGCCGTAGAGTTTGTTGTCCTAACTTACCAGCGGAACCTTTCATGCACCCACAGTCGATCCACCATCACCGCCTGTTTATGGCGCTGGTCGGCTTTGTCAGCGCCGCGATTAATACAGGTGCGTTTATCGCAATCGAGTCTTTGGGCGGCGAGGTTGACGATACGCCGTACGCGCGTGCATTGACGGGTTCACTGGCCGTAGCAGCGTTTGTCATTTTCGCGCGCTTTCATTTAGTCGCAAGCGCCCGAAATATGCGATGGATGCTGGGGCGAGGCGCACTGCACTGGTGCAGGCTGGTGATGATCCTGGTTGTTCTACTGTTCATCACACACCGCGGCAATGGCGATATGCGTATCCTGCTGGCCCAGTGGACCGCTCTCGCACTGCCCCTTCAACTCGCCGGCCTCGCCGTGTTGCGCGCCGCGGCCCATAGTATTAATAATGCCCCCGGAAGCCAGCGGCAAGCCGTGTTCTTTGGTCTTGGCAGCGAGGCGCGCACGCTCAACCTGCGCTTGGCTCGTTCCCCTATCTTAGGCATCAAGGTCATTGGCTATTACAACGACGAACCGGTCGATGCCGATCCCGGCGAACCATTGCCACCGTATCTCGGCAAGTATGAAGAGGCTGGCACCCGCATCCATGCCAACGATTTCGAGATCGTATTCATTGGCATGAGTCCGGTACGCACGAGTGACATCCGCAATGATCTTTTGGACCAGCTATACGATTCGACGGCCTCTATCTATCTCGTGCCGGAGTTGCGTGTGATGGAAAACCGTGCGATCAACAGCGCTGATCTCGCGGGCATACCGTTGCTTGCCGTACACGACGTACCCATCCTGGGCCTGTCGCGGATGGCAAAACGGGTTGTCGATATTGCTGGCGCCGGCCTGATGTTGATATTGTTGTCGCCGGTCATGCTGGCCTGTGCCATCGCCGTTCGCCTCGATTCACCAGGGCCGATATTATTCCGTCAGGTCCGTTACGGCGAACGCGGTGAAACCATCTACGTGCATAAGTTTCGCTCAATGTACGTGGCCATGCCAGCGCAGGAGGAAAAGTCGGAGATTGGTTTGCAACAAGCCTTTGCCGGCGACCGCCGCATTACACCGGTGGGCGGTTTTCTACGCCGCACGTCGCTTGATGAACTTCCGCAGTTCTTTGACGTATTGGCTGGTGGCATGAGTCTGGTTGGACCACGTCCGCACGCCGCGGAACATAACGAAGTGTATCGCCGCATGATTCCAGGATATATGCTCCGGCATAGTGTCAAGCCAGGCATTACCGGGTGGGCACAGATCAATGGATTGCGCGGCCTGACCGACACGCCGGACAAGATGCAACGCCGTGTCGAGTATGACCACTACTACATCAAGAACTGGTCGTTATGGCTCGACCTGCAGATCCTCTTAAAGACGATTCCGTCAATTATCCTGGGACGCAACGCAATTTAAAATACGCTGAAATAATAACGTCGAGTTTGCATTCTCGGCTTCAAAGCCCGATGCCTGCGCCCGGCTTTTTTCTTTCTGTCCTAGCGCTACCCACATGGATAAAAAAGCGGAAGGCGGATCACAATAGCTTTCCGCCATATGCACCGCGCAAGTCGCTCACGTTCAGTGCGCGCCACCAGCTTATGCAGGACGCGAGTCACGCCAGTAACGCCAGCAGATTGCAAGGAAACGCGTGTCCTCGAGCAAATACCGCCGCCAGAGTCGCGCTGGATCTTGCATCAACCGCCAACTCCACTCCAGCCCGGATCTTTGCATCCACTTTGGCGCGCGCTGCCGCAGGCCTGCGGCAAATTCCATTGCGGCGCCGGCGCACAGGATCAGACCACCCGGGAGTGAATTCGCAAAATGAAACGCCCAACGCTCTTGCTTTGGCATGCCCAAACAGACGAACACGATATCCGGAGCGACTTCGCGCACACGGGCCGCCGCCGCTTCACCTTCCGCACCAAGCGGATCGAAGGACATGGACGGTGTGATGACTTCGAAATCCAAGCCTGGATAATGAGCGGCAATCCCTTCGATCAAAGTGGCTTCATGACCGGGTAAACCACCAATCACCATGACACGCAGTCCCGCTTCACGCGCGCGCTCACATAATGCCGGCGCCAGATCTGCCCCTGTCACGCGCTCGGGCAACGGCGTGCCAAAGACGCGGCTCGCCCACACGACGGGCATCCCGTCCGCGAATACATAGTCCGCGGTGCGATAAAGGCTTTGGAATGCAGGCTGTGCATCAAGCCGAACCAAATGATCGACGTTGGGCGTGACGGCTACTCGTGCGCGGCCATCGCGCTGCATGGCAGCATCGGCAAGCACATCCAACGCGGTGACGAACGAAACGGCGGTGATATCCAGCCCAAAAAGCGTGACCGTTGGCTCGGCGGTCATTTCGGCGTTCGGGTCCGAGTCCGTGGACAAGCAAGACACGCTGCTCATTTTCTTTTAGTAGCCCCGACGTCTCGGCAAGATGCGCGCCACATGCATCCGCCCGAAGCATCGGCGAATGCGTGTCTCGTCACGTGTCGAACGTGTTGTTATTTTGACTCCTGGCGACAGGCCAGGATGCGCTTGACTGACGATTACATTTCATCAGTACAGTCGTTTGATCATAATGTTTTTTTAAAGATAGCGATATGAGAAAGCGTTAAAAGTGCGCGTCCACATGTCAAAATCGAACAGATGTTGCAATGCCGCGCCGTTCGCTTACAGATCAGCTAACATCGCAGCGACCTCTTTCTTTCCTTTCCTAGCAGCGTGGCTGCCGGTCACATACGATGATTCTCGATGCTCGTGAGATGCCCAGCGGCACGTTGCTTCAAACCGATATATGCATCGTCGGCGCAGGTGCCGCCGGCATTGCGCTTGCGCTCGCGTTGAAAGACACCGGGCTCGACATCACCTTGTTGGAAAGCGGTGGCGACACGCAAGAGCCGGTGAATCAGGCGCTTTATGAGGGCAGCGTCGCGGATACCCGACTGCACCCACCCGCCGACAGTTATCGCGTTCGCACGTTCGGTGGATCGACGACACTCTGGGGCGGGCGTTGCATGCCGCTGGATCCGATCGATTTCGAGGCGCGGGAATATATCGCACACAGTGGCTGGCCAATAACGCTGGCAGATCTTCTACCGTATTACCCAATGGCAAATGCGATTTGCGAAGCAGGCGACTTTGCCTACACCGCAGAGACGGCTTTTGACAAACCGCTTCAACCGATGATTGGCGGTTTCGTCAGTGACGTTTTTCAGACCAATACGATAGAACGTTTCAGTTGCCCGACCAATTTCGGCACGCGTTATCGCACCCGTCTGGCCAAAAGCAACGTGCGCGTGCTGCAACACGCCAATCTGTATCAACTGCCGATGCAGGACGATACGTCACGCCATGTTGGAAATGCTGAAATCCGCACGGTAAGCGGAACGAGTTTCACTGTCTCCGCCCGCAAGTATGTACTTGCCGCCGGCGGACTGGAGGTACCGCGCCTGCTTCTGAGCAGCCCAGGACCAAGCGGCCGCGGGCTGGGGAACGCCTACGACGTGGTCGGCCGCTATTACATGAGTCATCTCGCTGGCACGATCGGCACAATCGACCTATCGTCCGCATCATCGGTATGGCACGACTACGACATGTCGGCAGAAGGCATCTACTGTCGACGACGGTTGGCACTGCGGGAACATGCGCAGCACGCATTGCGCGCCGGCAATTTTGTCGCACGATTGCATCACCCGCGGATTCCCGATGCGGGACACGGCAACGGCATCCTGTCAGCGTTGTATCTTGCACGCCCGATCGTGCCTTACGAATACGCGAAGCGTTTATACGGCGAGGCACCGGAAGGGCGCGATGGCTCCATGTTCGCACATCTTAAAAATGTGATTACGGGTGCACCAGCCACCGCCCGTTTCCTCGCGAACTGGTTGACGCACCGGACATTCGCGGAACGTAAGTTCCCTTCGGTGATCGTTCGGCCCGATAATCTCCGCTTCAGCCTGGATTTCCATGGTGAGCAGGAACCGAATCCGGACAGCCGCATTACATTGAGCGACGAGCGCGATGCCATCGGCATGCGTCGCATACATATCGACTGGCGCTACACCGCGCAAGATGTGGCAACCATCAGCCGCGCACTCGATGCGCTGGCCAGTGAAATCACGCGCAGTGGCGTAGGGACGTTTTCTTACGATTCGGAACAGGTAGAAGCGGAAATGACGCGCTATGGCGCATACGGCGGCCATCATATCGGCACGGCGCGAATGGGCACGGACCCCATCAGCAGTGTTGTCGATACGAACTGCCGTCTGCATGAAGTGGACAATGTCTATATTGCCGGGGCCGCCGTTTTCCCGACCTCCGGACAGGCCAACCCCACGTTGAGCATTGTCGCGCTGGCGTTGCGTCTCGCGGACCATCTTGCCGACACCTCCACCGTGGAGGCGACGCCGATATCGACGAGCACTTCATCCTCCCTGGACCACACGCACTTCGAACCCGCGCAATGAAGACTCGTATCCTCGTTCTAGGCGCCACAGGCTTCGTTGGCAAGCAGGTTGTCACGGCACTCGCGGCAACCGATTGGGCAGAGCCCGTCGCGGCATCACGCCGCGCCGGTGATGGCGTCGAACAGGTGGACGGCACCGACGCCGTGTCGCTAGGTGCCGCCATTGCCAAAGTGGATGGGGTGATCAACTGCCTCGCTGGCGCGCCGGACGCGATCGTCGCCAACGCACGCGCGTTGCGCACGGCGCTCGACACGCACCTTCCCACGCGAGCCCAGCCGATACCCGTTGTCTATTTCAGCTCGATGGCGGTGTATGGCAACGCGGAAGGCCGAATCGACGAAGATGCCCCCCTGGCCGCCAGCAGTGCCTATGGGCTGGCCAAGGTGGAGGCGGAACGGCTGCTCGGTGTACTGCCTTCGGTCACGTTTCTGCGTCCGGGCTGCATCTATGGTCGCGGCAGCCCGCAGTGGTCGAAGCGTATCGCCGATCTATTACGCGCGCGGCGCATTGGCGACCTTGGCGCGGCCGGAGACGGCAACAGCAATCTCGTGCATGTGGATGATGTCGTGCAAGCCGCCTTGCTGGCGCTGCGCTCCCCCCGGGCCCCGGGCCGTGCGTACAACCTGGCAATGGCGAACGCGCCGCGTTGGAACGAGTACTTCGTCACTTATGGACGAGCACTGGGTGCAACACCGATACGACGGATTGGCGCACGGCGGATGAAGTTCGAGACAAAACTGTTGGCGCCGGCATTGAAGCTCGCCGAGATCGCCGGGCGCAAGGCGGGCATCCATCACTTGCCACCAGCGCTGCCACCCTCATTGGCCAGATTGTGGCAGCAGGACATTCGCCTGGATGTACAACGCGCCGAAGAAGAACTCGGCCTCTCCTGGACTTCTCTGCAAACGGCTTTACAGGAAGAAGCTGGAAAGACTGGACCCGCATGACGGGGCGTATGCGTGGTCGCAACCCGGACGTCGTGCATCCCCCTGCAGGCGGCCTGTCCAGATAGCCTGCATGATCATGCGGATTGACGTAAAAGCTTGCGCCACAAAGCCACCAGCGGCGACACGCCCAGCAAGCGATGAGCAGCCCATGCCGCCATCGCACCATTCACGCCAATCGACAACGTTGTTGCGGCCGCGGCACCCGCGCTGCCGCTCCATGGCGCCAACGCGGCAAGTCCGACAATCAAAACAATAACCGAGCAGATATTGATCCGATACAACACCCGTTCATGCACCGTCATACCGAGAAGCTCCGGCATCGCGGTAAAGCATGCGGCGGCGAGTTGCCCCAGGGCGAGAATGCGCAACGAGGTTGCACCGTCACCGAAGCCGGCGCCGAATAATGCGAGCAGACGTTCCGGGAAGATCAACATGCAGGCGGTCAATGGGACCGCCATGCACAACACCAGACCAATAGCTTGCGCGGCGCTCTTGCGCAACCCGTCGAGGTCTCGATGCGCATACAAGCTTGCGAACTTCGGGGCAGCCATGGCCGTCACACCGGAGATGAGCAAATTCACGACCAACGCCGCACGCCATGCCAACGCG
>NZ_LAQU01000002.1 GCF_000970345.1 Robbsia andropogonis
ACCTCGCGGCGCATAAAGCTCAATCGAAATATCCCCGCGTTCGAACATAACGTTGAAAGGTAACGGGAGTTTAGACAGCGAGGCTGCCGCCCCTTTTTCTGAAATGTGAAAAACGTCGTTCGGAACGGGTTTCATGATCGTGTTTTCTTGCATGGCAAATGCGCCTTGAGCTGATTGTCTTGTCGGCCGCGATCTGCCCTGTCTTGGCATGCATACGACTGCAATGGTCAATCTTTTTTCTTAGAAACAGCCTATGCTGGATAGTGATAACAGGTAGCGCAACAGCGGCCGCTCGGCGACATCATTCTACTGAGTGTAACCAAGCGAGCCTCATGGTCAGCACTAGAAGCCGGTGTCGTCCTGATTACAACAAGCACCAGCAAATTCTGCTTTCAAGCCAACCTATGTTGCCAGTCAAACTTGGTCACGCACCGGCCGCGTATGACCAGCAACACCATCATAGACCCAGGCCAACGCCCAGACCGTAAGTCCCGGCAGCAACCAACCGAGTCCCGCTTGTGCAAAAGGCAAGGACCGCGCCGAGTGGCTCAATACGGGCATCGTCAGGTTGGCGCTGTGTAAGCCATCCAGACACCCCATCACGGTGGTGACAAACATCACGGGCCATAGCACGCGACTGGGCGTACGGGTGCGATGTAGCGTAAAACTCATCACCACCAGAATGATGCACGGTGGATAGATTGCCGTCAGGGCAGGAATGGAAAACGCAATCAGATGATCCAGGCCGAGGTTCGATACCAATAGCGCGAAGAGCGACAAGCCAATGGCCATCGTTCGATATCCAATCTGCAACCACTCACTGAAATAAGCTGCGCAGGCGCAGGTCAAACCGACGGCGGTCACCAGGCAAGCAACGGTGATCAGGACAGTCAGCAACACCACCCCGCCGTTTCCAAACGCATGCGCAACGTATGCGTCCAGAATCTGTGCCCCATTCGTGGCGCTCGGCGCCAACGTGCGGCTCTCCGCACCAAGCTTGAACAAGCCCAGATACAGCAACGCCAGCCCCACGCCCGCGATGATGCCCGCGATCATCGCATAGCGCGTCTGAGCGTAGGCCGAGGTAACACCGCGTGAACGCATTGCGTTGACCACGACAATGCCAAAGACCATGGCACCCAGCGTATCCATTGTCAGATAGCCATTGGTGAAGCCGGACGACAGCGCATGGGTGGCGTACTCGGGTGTAGGCACGCCTGGGTAGCCTGCGGCGATAAACATGGCCGAGGCGGCGAGAATGGTCAGCATCCCGATCTTCACCGGCGCCAATATCCTACCGACAATGTCGAGTAACTTTCCGGGGTACAGTGACAACAACAAAACCGCGACAAAATAAAGCACGCTATAAATGAACAGAGCGGATGCGCTGTTTCCGGTCCAGGGCACAATACCCAGAGCAAACGAAACGGTTGCCGTGCGTGGTGTGGCAAACAACGGACCCACCGCCAGATAGCACACCACGGCCAGCGCACGCGCCGCGACAGTGCCGAGCGGGCCGCTCAATTTGTCCAGTGTTCCTCCAACGCGCGCCATCGCGACGATTGTCAGAATCGGCAATCCGACCCCGGTCAAGAGGAAACCGATCGCAGCGGTGCCATACCGCGTACCCGCTTGGAGCCCGATGAGGGGCGGAAAAATGATATTGCCTGCCCCAACAAACAGTGCAAATGTCATAAAACCCAGCGCAATAATATCGCGCCGACGTAAAACTTGATTTGAATCCAACATAACCCGCTATCACCATACCTGACTTACCACGCATGCGGCCACTGCCTCCCTCGTTCCCCAACTGCTTGGCGAAGAGTGAAACCATGCAAAACGCAAAGGAAAAGCTGCATATTCTAGCGCCAGTGCGTTTTCAAGACTTTCAAATAAAAGGATGGCCCTATCGAAAACACTGTTTCATCAACATCACTTCGCTCCATACCGTCCCAATGTCATGCTGCAACGCGTCAAGCGGCGCAACGCGGGGACGCGCATCCAGCCCCGCCTGATCGACCCCATCGCATGTCGAAATACGTCGTTTTCGCCCGACACCTCCAGTCAAGGCTCGAATTAAAACAAACGATCGAAATACTTTCAGGGTATCTTTATTATCCCGGTCCATTGCAAACTGCGATTAAAGGATAAGTACGGTGATAGAAATCGAAAATAAAGCCGACCTTCTGACCCGATTATTCACGGCAATGGCGGAACGTGGTGAATTACCATCACTACAAAGCTCATCGGACCGCATTATCGCCTCATTAAAAGACGAGGAAGCCTATCTTGCGGATTTAACGAATCTGGTACTGTCCGATATCTCGCTTTCCCAAAAGGTTATCCGGCAGGCAAATTCCGCAATGCGGCATTCATTTGGCGACGAGATTATCTCTATTTCTCGTGCCATCCGGGTTCTTGGCGTCAATACCGTAGAGCAATTTAGCGCGGAATTGCCCGATATCGCAGATTTTCAGGCCAACTCGCCGCACCTCGATACCGGTCGCGACGCGCTGAAACGCGCGATGGTCGCATCGGAGTTTGCGCGCAATATGACCCACCGTCATGCCAGCCAAGCCAGCGAAGAGGCGGTCCTGTCCACGCTGATGTACTTGCTGGCTCCCACAGTGCTTGCGTTGTACCTGGAAAAAGACTGGCAGCAGGTTCTGGACTACACGCGCTTGTATCCGGACGTGACGATCCGGGACGCATGCCGGGAGGTACTCGGGGTAAGCCTGACAGATATCGCGGCAGCCCTGGCGCGGCATTTCAACGTCCCGGAGACATTGGCGGACTGCATGGCGGGCGCCCTGCCAGACGCAGGCGTGCGAAACGATTCGCACACGCAGTGGCTGATAATGATCTCGACCGTCGCTGCGGAAGTGGCGACGATGATCGAGAAAAAAACAGCGCCCCGCGATATCGAACAATTCGTCAAACCTTACCTCAATGCCTTGGGCATGGATGCGCCCACATTGAATAACGCGTTGGAGCACGCACAGAGCGCCGCTGTTCGCGTGGATCGGGGGGGACGGGGAGATCGGATGACGCAGAGGCTTTCGAGATGCCAGCCAATCCGATGGAACGATTTGGCGAAGCGCTGACACATGTGCGGTCGCTCGCACCGACATTGAACACCGCCGGCGTCATTCCGCTGGTGGTCGAGAATATCGGCCAGTGCCTGAACTTAAGAAATGGCTTTCTGCTCCTGCTGAATACGAAGGAAAATGTTTATGCGGCCAAGGTGACGTACGGCGAAGGGGTACGCGATCATCTTGTCGATCTGCGCTTTAACGCTGGCTTCGAAGACAACATCTTTCACCAAGCACTAGGTAGTCGCAACCCCACGTTTTTCCAGGACATACGCGCTGACAGCTTCGTCCATCGCGTGCCGGAATGGTACAAGACCGCTTTCCCGACCGCACGATCGATCGTATTCGTGCCGGTGCATCTCAATGATCGGTGCATCGCTTTATTTTGTGGCACATGGGGCGCAATAGCGGCATCGCGCCCCCTGCTCCACGGCGAATCACAAAGTGTCAAAGCCCTTGCAGACGAAATCTCGCGCAGTCTGGAGCGGTCGATTCGTCGGTAGGCATTTAACCGATCGTACGCCTGTAGAACGCGAACAAGGCCTTCCAGCCGCGTTCGGCGGCTGGCGCATCAAACACCGGCATGTCCGGCTTCATCCAGCCGTGCAGCTTGCCTTCGTAGGTTTCACTCTCGTGCTTGATGCCCGCTTCAGTCAAGGCAGCGTTAAAACGCTGGGCCATTTCGGGCGGATAGCTATTGTCCTTATCCGCGGCAGCCACCAGCAGTTCAGCCTTGATCTTTGACACCAGCAAGTGCGGGCTGGTCGGGAGATCCGTTGCCAGATTGCCGCCGTGGAAGCTGGCGGCGGCCGCGATACGATCCGGGTAGTAAGCAGCCGCACTGATTGCCATTCCGCCCCCCATGCAGAACCCGACGGTACCAACCTTGCCCTTCTTCACGTCGCCGCGCGTATCCAGATATGCGAGCAGTGCAGCGGTGTCTTCCGCAGCCTTGTGATTATCGGTACTGGCCATCCGCGGGCCGACGATCGCCCGGAAATCGCCCTTGAAGACCTCTTTTGGGTCAAGCGTTTCGTACTCGCCGAAGCGGTAGAACAGATCGGCTAGCAGTACAACGTAGCCCTGCTTGGCTACATGGCTCGCCATTTCGATCATTGCGGGGCGGATGCCGAATGCGTCCATGTAAAAGATGACGCCCGGCCAATTGCCCTCCCCCGCAGGCGTCAACACCCAGACCCTGCATGGGCCGTCTTTGGCTTGGACGGTAATCTGCGTCTGGCTGGCACCATACGCGTTCACGGCGGCGGCTTGATTCGTGTTTGACATCGAAAGGATCCTCGTCATGAAAATGAAAGAAAAGATCCACTATGCAGCGGCTTTTCCTGCTTGGCGACAAGTGTAAAGCAGAGTGCGAATCAGTGCTTCGCGCGCCATAAGATGCGGGAGTGCCTGACTGGATCGGCGGACGTTTTCGACATCCCGTCGATCTCGCAGTCGCAGGCAACACCAAGCAGGAACCGCAACCGTCCCAGCGCCGCGGCATGCATTCACATTACGTTACCGATGCATCAGCGAGGGCATGGCCGCACGTAACAGCGATGCCGCCGTCGACTGCTTGCGCTCCGATTCGCCGCTAGGAAGCCCGTTTCCGTCCCCATCGATTCCGGCGCCCGGACATTGCGATGCGATATTTGGTCCGCCGATCATGCCCGGCAGCCACTTGCCCGCCTCGGCCGCCACCGCGCGTTGCAGGGCGACACAGACCGCCTCCACGCAACGCGAATCGGTCAGGCACTCCGCGGGAATGAGATTCCCTGCGATATCGATGGATACATGGCTCTGGTGCGGCACGCGTTCCACCGGAATCCACGGATCGGCAAGCAATTCGAGATCGTGCTCGATCGGCATGGACAATGTGAACTGGATCCGGCCCGGAGCGTCTTCGCAGACAATCACCGCATCGTCACCTCCCACACCATTTCGGTCGAGGACCCGTACAGATCCTACTGGGGCGCCTAGCCGACGCTCTACCGCATACGCAAGCGCGTTCACCTCTTGGCGGCAACGCCGTTTAAAGACGCGCTGAGCCTCCCGGCCTTCATGCAGCGCGGCGATCATTTGATCATACGGTGTAGTGGGAATATTATCGGCAGGCATGGCGTTTCTCGGTATTCAGGGTTTGCTCGCCGCCCGTCAGCAGCTGAATACGCAGGCAGCAAATACGTCGCCTCATCGGCGACGATGCATTGCACAGTACGATCATGCACGGCAACGGGCAACATTGACTGCCGGAGGAAGACGCAAATGCCATGCCCGTCCTTACCCGCGTCTACAACCAACCCGCCCGCCGAAATCGCCAGTACATGACGGCACAGCCAATTACCGTCCCGCATAGCGTGACGGGATAGCCCATCGACCAATCCAATTCGGGCATGGATTTGAAATTCATACCATAGAGACTGAATACGATTGTCGGCACGGCCAGCACGGCGCCCCACCCCGCGAGTCGTTTGACAATCTCGTTTTGCGATACCTGTACCAGTGCCAGATTCACCTGGATGGCCGTGGTCAGCATTTCCCTCACGACATCGACCGTATCCACTACACGGGCAATATGATCCTGAACGTCTCGAAAATATGCACGCAATTCTTTCGAGACAAGATCCTCATGCAGCCGGATCAGCTCGCTGCAGATGCCCTCCACCGGCATGGCAGCGCCCCGAAGATCCACCATCCGTGCCTTGATTTCATACAGTTTTTGAATGGCGCGATTATCGAATTGGTCAGTGAAAATTTCCCGTTCCAGCGCATCGAATCGCAATTCCAGTTCCGTTGCTACTTCACTGTACTGATCGACAACAAAATCGAGAATGGCGTATAAAACATACGCGGCGCCTTTATCAAGCAAATGCTTTGCCGACTCCGCACGCTCCCGCACCGGCGCGAACGATCGTACCTTTCCATGGCGGATCGTGATCACGCATTGCGGACTGGCGAAAATATGCACCTCGCCTTCCTCGATATCGCCATTTACCATTTGCATCGTGCGCAGTGCGATAAAGAGCGAATTGCCATACGTTTCGATCTTCGGCCTTTGCTCAGCCGTCAACGCATCCTCGATCGCTAGGTCGTGCAGGCCAAACTCCTCCTGGACCTTGCGTAGCTCATCGATTGTCGGATCGGCGATACCGAGCCATACAAACGTTTCCTTGTCGCATAAAGCGTCGCTGATACCGTCCATCGTCACCGGGCGTGGTGGACGATGCGGCGCATAGGCCAGACAATTGACAATCATGAGTTGCACACCGCGAAATCACGTAAACGAATGTTTTACGGGAAATTTCTAATCAATGCAATCACGGTGTAAGTCATTATAGAGAATGGCGCGAAAGGTTCGCATTTTTCCGCCTTTCAGCGCCTCCCAATTTTGCTCGGTCACCGGAAATGCATGCATCATGGTAGGAACATTCAATCCGACGCTCGTTGTATTGTCTCTGATCATCGCAACGCTGGCGTCCTATACGGTTCTCGACCTGACGGCGTTCATCTCGTTTCTCGAGCGTCCTCGTGTCAAGCATGCATGGCTCGCCGCTGGTGCCACCGCGATGGGTATCGGCATCTGGTCGATGCACTTCGTGGGCATGTTGGCATTCTCCCTCCCTATTCCGCTAGGTTATGACCTGAAAATCACGGTGGCGTCACTGGCACTCGCCATCGTGGTCTCGTATTTCGCACTGAACGTCGTCATTCGTCCCGTGTTGTCGTTGCCACATATCGCCGTCGGCGGCGTCCTCATGGGTTGCGGCATCGCCGGCATGCACTATGCCGGGATGGCCGCCATGCGCATGCAGCCTGGCATCGACTACGATCCAGTGCGGGTCGCACAATCGGTGGCCATTGCCATCGTGGCCTCGGCTGCCGCACTCTGGCTGGCCAACACGCTCAGCGGTACGACGCGCCGCCATCTTCTCGCGAAGCGAGTCGGTGCGGCGTTGATCATGGGCTTGGCTATCACCGGTATGCACTACGTGGGCATGAGTGCCGCGCATTTCCTGCCGGGCTCGGTCTGCGGGGCCGCGCGTGGCATGAATATGCCGTGGCTGGCCACCACCATCGTCGTGCTGACGCTGATGATCCTGATGGTGACACTCGTCGTGTCGCGTTTTGACGCCCGAGCGGCGTTCCTGCGGCGAATGACCAGCACCCTCGAAGGCCAGTTGCAAAGTCGAACCGGAGAATTAGAGCGGGCGGTTCACCAGCATGCCCTGGCGACCCAGGCCTTGGATAATGCCCGCTTGAAAATTGAACAGGAGCTGATCGTGCAGCGCGAGACAACCGCTGCGTTGACCGAGCAAAACGAGCGGCAGTTGCAGGAAATCGACGCGTTGAAGCGGACCGTGGAAAGCCTCCTGCAATCGATGGAAGCCTCGGTGCATGGCGCACCGATCTGCGCGCTGCCCGACGTGTCGAGCCTTCCGGCGACACTGGCATCCCGCGCGACCGAAGGATCATCCACTCATGGCGCTGCCGTCGCACGAAAGGTCGGAGTGTCCGACAACGACGTCTCTTCCGTTGATCCGGATGCCTCCGCGGATGCGTCGATGCAGCGACTCGGCGCAAATCTGATCGCATTGAAAGCCCGACTCCACCGCATGTTCCGCCTGCCGGCCATCGACGCCGGAGAAGGAGAATTGTGGGAGGCGCCAACACCGGCACCGAATCACCCGTTACGGCGCGCCAGCGACAGACCTGCCACGCAGCCTGATCCGGCGCAACAACAAGTATTGACGCTGGTCGACGAAACGATCGACCTGGCGTTGCAGCGTTGACGCGCCGCCGCTGCGCATGGCTCACCGAATCGGCAACGCCGCCGACGTCTGCCGTATGAACGCCACTACATCGCGCCGCACGGGCGCGATGAAGCGCAACGGCGCACCCACGACCCCCACCGTGAGGGCATGGTTGACTCGCGGATAATATCGGACGGTCACCCGGTCGCCCGCTTCCATCAAACGCGCCGCAAATCGAGTCGTATTGCCGGGATCGACAGTCTTGTCGGCGTTACCGACACCCAGGAACATCGGCGGCTCGGTGCCATCGATGTAATGGATCGGCTGGCTTTCCTCGCGGCGAGCCAGCGGAAAGATGCGCTTCAACGTGTCATCCCGCAAAGGCAGGAAATCGTACGGACCGGCCAACCCGACTACGCCCGCGAGCATCGATTTGTTCAATCCCTGCGCCCGCAGGTAACGATCATCGGTTGCCAGCAGGCCGATGATCTGCGCCCCTGCCGAATGCCCCATCAGGAACAAGCGGCGCGGATCGGCACCATAGGCGCCGGCGTGATCACGCGCCCATGCGACTGCCGCGGCCGCATCGTCGACAAAGCCCGGAAAGATCGTTTCAGGATAGACGCGATAGTCCGGAATAACCACGACGAAGCCGGCCGACGCCAGGGCCTCTCCCACAAATCGATAATCGGTCCGCGACCCGCTTTGCCAACTGCCGCCATAGACAAACACGATGATCGGCACGGGCCCCGCGTCGGCCGCTAAAGCGCCCTGCGCCGGCGCGCCGTTACCCGATGTCTTCGTGCCCGTGAACGTCGGCAATGCCGTCGCCATGCCCTTTGGCACATAGACGTCAAGTTGCTCTCGATCCGACGTGCCATAGCGAATGCCGCGCTGTGCCACGTAAGTATCGCCGGGTGTCAGCGCATTGAGCGTCCCAACCGGGGAACATGCGGCCAATCCTGCCATCCACAGCGCCATCATGACGCTTGCCATCTGCCTCATCGTGCAAACCTGTTCGTCGTATCCACCTCTTTATCGTGCCATGGATCAACCGGGGAAGCAGATGCGCGTCCAGGAACGACGTCACCGCGCAACAGACACGTCCACAGTGACGCTCCCATATCACCCGCATCCGTTTGAGCCGCTCACATTGGCGTTTGGCAGATGCCAGCCTTGCGATGTCTCGGTTCGCGATTCGTCGCGATGACAATGCGCCAGCCGTCGCACCACTGGCCTCGAAAATGCCCCGTTTTTGCGCTTGCCTTACGCGGAAGAGCAAAAGATCAAGTTTGCGCGCGTGCGCGGACAACTTCGCCCGAATATGGTCGGGTACGTTTTGTACTGCGCCGCGCACGTCACCACAAGCGTGTTTCAGCGCAATGTCCAAGGTTGATGCAATCCCCATTCCGCCACACACGGCCCAGCGACAGGAAACACCATGAACCAGGCACACCCGGCCCGCAACCCGCAAGAAGCACCGCACCCCATCGCGGTTGCTTGCGCGCGGGTCCAAGACGTTCACACAACGCCCCGCCGCCTTGCCACCCGCCTCTTGCCATTATCCAGTTTCGCCCGAGGCGCTTGCGCGGCGCTGTTCGCCATGGGTGCGACAAGCAATGTCCATGCACAAAGTAGCGTCACGCTATACGGCATCATCGACGCTGGTATCACCTATGTCAGCAATCAGGCAGGCAAGCACCAGTTCAAGTTTGAAGATGGTGCCAACTTCGGCAATCGGTGGGGCTTGAAAGGGAGTGAAGACTTAGGCGACGGCATGAAGGCCATCTTCGATCTGGAGAATGGTTTCTCGCTCGGCACGGGCGCATTCCGCCAGAACGGCGCGGAATTTGGGCGCCAGGCCTATGTCGGCCTCGCCACACCGTATGGCACGGTGACGTTCGGCAATCAATACGATTTCATCTTCGATACGATCACACCGTTCAACGTCAACGGCTATGCCAGCGTGTACTCGGGCCATATGGGCAATTTTGATCGGATATCCGGCGTCCAGGTAGCGAATTCGGTCAAATACATGAGCAATGCCTATAACGGCCTCTCCTTCGGCTTGATGTATGGCTTCGGCAACGTAGCCGGAAACTTTCATCAGAACAGCTCATACAGCGGCACCGTGGCGTACACACATGGCGGATTCAGCACCGCAGCCGCCTATACACGGCTCTATAACGTCGCCATCTATCCTTACGCTCAGATTGGTGTCACCCAGTTCCTGGGACAGACCGTTGCCACCCGTAATGCAGACGGCAGCGTGACGGACCTGTATTACACCTCACCGTTCACGGTCGATCGCGATGCCACTGCCGCTGTCGGCGCGAGCTACCAGTTGGGAAAAGTCACGCTGGTAGGCAACTTCACATCGACGAACTTGCGCTATGGCAGCAACAGCGCCACGATGAACGTCTACGAGGCTGGCGCCATGTACGCGCCGCGACCTGATGTTCTGCTCATCGGCGGTTGGGAATACACCACGTTCGAAGGTGCACACTGGCATCAACCAACGCTCGGCGCACAGTATTACCTGTCCAAACGTACGTCGTTCTACGCGAACGTCTCTTATCTACGCGCATCATCAGGTGTCGATGCCAACCAGGGCGCCGGTTTCTATTCCCTGCCGTCCAATACACAAACCCAGGTCGTCTCACGGATCGCCATGATTCATCGTTTCTGAGATGGTCACGCCGCACCGGATGCAACGGCGGTACGCCGTGCGCATGACGACAAGACGGCGGAAATTTAGCTGCTTATGCTTGGTTCAATCACGTTGTCGACGTCGTCCATGCCTATAGCGGCGCGGCGACGGTTCATCGATAGACAAAGCCTCGGAAAAGGGCCCCAATGATAAGCCGTAGACATTTTCTTCAAGCGCTGAGCGGCGGCATTGCCTCCGGCATGCCGCTCGCCGAGACCCTCATCGCAGGTCAGCGCCTCCTCGGCGGCGCCGCTGCCGGCACGCTCGCCACGGGACTCGGCATCAGTACGACAGCGCATGCCGCCGCACCCCTTGCAATCGCGTTCCCGGTTGATGTGCCATCGTGGGACCCCTTGGTCCGCGTTGCACCAAATCCGATTTCGATCTATCGCTGCGTATTCGACACCGCACTGGATATCGACGCGAAAGGCGCACTGTCGCCCGCCATCCTGACGGCGTGGCGATGGAAGGACACCGCAGGGACGGTCCTGGAACTGGATCTGCGCGACGACGTCTATTTTCATAACGGCGACAAAGCCAGCAGCGACGACTTCAAATTCACCTACTTCGACCGCCTGCATGCCGACAAAACGTTGCAAGTGGGCGGCATCTGGTGGGCACTCGATCGAATCGAGACCCCTACGCCGACCCGGGCAGTGATGCATTTCAAGGCCCCAATGGTGTCGGCACCGGCCTACCTTGCCTATCTCGGCGGCTATCTGTTGCCGCGCAAGTATTTCGAGAAAGTAGGCAAGGAAGGCTTCATCGCCAAGCCGGTAGGATCAGGACCCTATCGCCTGACGGACTACCAAGCGGACTCACGCGTGACGCTCACCGCATTCGACAAGCATTGGCGCGGAACGGCAAAGGTTCGCGATGTGGTGTTTCAAGTGGTCAAGGACGCTACCGCGCGCATCGCGGCGGTGCAAGCAGGGCAAAGCAGCTTTGCTTCAGGACTGCCGGTGAAACAAACAGCCCGTCTGGGCGGCACGCAGGGACTAGCCGGCACGATCACCGCGACCAGCGACACCTATCTGATTCACATGATCAATGCGGGCCCGACCGCCGACAAGAACGTCCGGCTGGCTATGCATCACGCCATCGACAAGCAGGCATTGGCACGCGCGTTCTTCAATAACGTACCGAAACCCCAGTCCACGCCGGCCGCTCCTGGAACTCCGGCCTACGATCCGGATTACACGTTCGCCTATGACCCTGCGCTATCGACGAAACTGCTCGCCGCCTCCGGTTTCAGCCCGGCCAAACCCGTCAAGCTACCATTCCTCGCCACCAATGGCGTGTATCCGGGCGACCTCGACATGGCCCGTGCCATTGTCCAGATGTGGAAGCAAGTGGGAATCGATGCCCAACTGACCATCATCGAGCCGGCGCAGTTCTTCACCCAGGCGGCAAATGGCACGCTGGCTGGACCGGTGCTATGGATGTGGCAGAACGGCAGCGGCGACCCGGAATTGTCGGCAGGCAGCTACCTGAATCCGAAAGGCTCGTTCGCGGTCTGGCGCAGCCCGGACATCTCCGCCTATCTCGATCCATTGACGGCGCAGACCGATGAAGCCAAACGTATTGCCGGCTACAAGGCGTTCCATCGATGGGCGATCGAGCACGGATATGCATTGCCCTTGCTGCAAGGGATCGCCACCGCGGCCTACAAGCACGACCTTGCTTATACGCCGTTCCTGAGCGGTTGGATGCTGCCAAGCTACTGGTCCGCTTGAGCGTGATGCGCGCCAACGCGCCATACGTGAATCGACATACCGATTTTCACGCCTTGCCCGATGCGCTCGCATATGCAACGCGATTACGTTACGTATTAAGAGATATTGTCATGAAGCCGAATATCGCCCTCCCACGGATGCCGCAAGCATTCGACGACGCATTCTTCGCAGGACTGGAAACGAGCACGCTACCAGTGGGCCAGGCCGAGACCCTGCCGCCCCAGTGCTACACGGATCCCGCCTTCTATGAATTCGAGAAGGAAGCGGTCTTCAATCACGAATGGCTCTGCGTCGGACGTACCGACTGGATTGCCAAACCAGGCGATTTCTTCACCACGTCGATCGTCAACGAACCGCTGCTGATCGCGCGCAATGCGCGTAATGAAATCAAGGCGATGTCCGCCGTGTGTCAACATCGCGCGATGCTGGTCGCGGAAGGCAACGGCAATACCCGCGCATTCCTCTGCCCCTATCACCATTGGGCCTACTCGCTCGACGGCGAATTGATTGCCGCTCCGGCAATGGACGCCACGGAAGGTTTCGACAAAAAAGCATTTTGCTTGCCGACGTTGCTCGTGGAAACGTGGCAAGGCTTTATCTTTGTCAACTTCGACAAGGAAGCCGCGCCGCTTGCGCCGCGACTCACGGCGCTCGATCCGGTACTGGCGAATTTCGAACTCGATCGCGCGGAAGGACCACGGCCGAGTGACGCTGCACACTTTCCGTGGAACTGGAAAGTCATGTTCGAAAACAACAACGACGGGTATCACGCAAACCGGCTGCATCACGGTCCGCTGCACGATTTCGTGCCAAGCGCGTTGGCGTCCTTCCCGGACAGTCTTCCCGAAGACACGGCCGGCTATTACCGTTTCAACGGCACGATTCACGCGGACGCCGCCTTCAACCCGACGCAAAAAGCGCTGTTTCCGATCTTCCCCAAACTGACGGACGAAGAGCGCAACCGGATGCTGTTCGCCAATGTCCCGCCCACGCTGTCCTTGGTGGTTACGGTCGACAGCGTGATCTACATGATCCTGCGCGCCGACGCGGCCGGTACGCATCATATGGATCAGGGCGTGCTCTATGCACCCGGCGCGATGCAGGACCCGCTGTTTCAAAAACGGGTCGAGCTGTCGTTCAGCGCCGTGTCCGATATCGTCGCGCAGGACCTGCACGTGGACGAGCTCGTGCAAAAAGGCCTGCAATCACGGTTCGCCATTCGCGGCCGGTATTCCTGGCAAGAACGCGCACAGCAAGAGCTGAACGCCTGGCTCGTCCCACGCTACCAGGCCGCACGTCAACGTATCGGCAAGGCGGCCGCTGCCCGCACGACGCTAGAGGGCGCGCACGCCCGGCTCGCCGCCATTGACGTGGTCACGGCAAGCTGAACGCAGTACATGGTCCGCACAGTGGTTTGCAAGTCCCTTATGCAGGTCTACGTCGACGAGGCGCCGTATGTTGACGCATCCCAATAAAACGCACGGCAGACGAGTTCGTGCTGCCGATGCCACGCTGCCGGCATCTCCCTCCCCCACCGCCGATGCGACAGTGCGGGCTGCCGTACGGCGCCATAACGCGCGGCGCTTCGGCCTGCGGCTGCTAAGGCGCGTGGCGACGATGCTCACGGTTTCGGTGGTTGTCTTCGTCGTGCTACGGATGCTCCCGGCAGATCCGGTCGCCATGCTGCTGCCGCCCAACGCAAGCCAAGCCGATGTACTGGCGATGCGTCATCAGCTTGGTCTCGATCGCCCCCTCCCGGTACAGTACCTGCAATGGCTTGCGGATATCGTGCGCGGCCAGTTTGGCTATTCGCTGCAAACCGGTCAACCGGTAGGCGCGTTGATTTTGAATGCGCTGCCAACCACACTGCAATTGCTGGCAGGCGGCCTGTTGCTTGGCGTCGTGGTCGGCGTGGGCACAGGCATCATCGCGTTTCTTCAACGTGACACCCGGGCCGAGAAGATCGCGGAAGTCGCCAATGGTCTGGCGATGTCGATTCCCGATTTCCTCTGGGGCATTCTGCTGATGCTGGCGTTCGGTATCGGCCTCCGGTGGCTGCCTTTCGTCGGACCGCTTGACGGCCGCTATACCATCGTACGTCATACCGGCTTTTTATTACTGGACGCATTGCTGGATGGTCAGTTCGCAGCCTTCGGCAACGCGTTATGGCACCTGGTGCTGCCTTGCGTCGCATTGGCGATGGGTATCGCACCGCCGCTGATGCGGCTATTGCGCTCGTCGTTGCTGGAAGTCTATGCGGACGACTACGTGACGGCCGCGCGCCTGCGCGGCCTCTCCGACCGCGAGATTTTATGGCGACATGCGTTGCGCAATGCCGCCTTGCCGACGATCAACGTGCTAGGCATCCAGGTCAGCCTGATGATCGGCGGCACGCTGTTGGTCGAGAAGGTTTTTGGCATGCCGGGCATCGGCAACGTGATGATTTCAGCCATCGGCGCGCATGATCTTCCCACTATTCAGGCGCTGGCCTTGCTGTACGCGCTGGTCGTGCAAATGGTCAATGCGATTGTCGACGCGTTGGAGTTGATGTGGAATCCCCGTCTGCGGAGTGCATCATGATCGCTACCCTGTTGCACGTCCTGCGCGAACCCCGGGTTGTCCTGGGCGGCCTGATATTGCTCGCCGTCGCCGCGATGGCCCTGTTCGCACCCTGGCTTGCGCCTGTCGCACCGGACCAGCAGGACCTCATCAACACGCTGTTGCCGCCCGCATGGGCAGCCGGCGGCATGGCGAGCCATTTTCTCGGCACGGACTCGCTTGGCCGCGACATCCTTAGCCTGACGATTTACGGTGCCCGCGTCGCCATGTTCGTCGGTTGCGTCGCCCCGATCGGCGCGGCGCTGGTCGGCGGCACGCTCGCATTGCTGGCCGGTTGGCGCGGTGGGCGAACGGATTGGGTAGTGATGCGAATCGTCGAGACCTGGATGTCGTTTCCGGCCGTGGTCCTTGCCTTGATCCTGATGGTCGCGCTGTCGCCCAGCATCATCAATGTCGTGATCGCACTCGTGTTCGTCGATTGGACGCGCTTCTGCCGCGTACTGCGCGCGGAAGTCGCCGTGATCCGTCGTCGCGAGTATGTTGCCGCCGCGCGCATCGCCGGTGCGGGAACGTTCCGCACAATCGCGCACGACGTCCTGCCCAACATGATGCCGACGTTGATCACGTTGATGAGCCTGGAAATTGGGATAGCCGTCGTGGCCGAATGCAGCCTGTCTTTCGTCGGGCTCTCGGCGCAGCCCGGCACACCAACCTGGGGCAGCATGATCGCCGATGGACTGGCCAATGTTTTTACCACCCCTTGGGGCTTAATTGCCCCCATCACCTGCATTGTCGTCACGGTGCTGGCTACCACGTTGCTCGGCGAAGGACTGCGGCGTGCAACGGATGCCCGCTTGTTGGTGCGCGGGACGAATCGCGGAAACGAGCGCGGCGGCAAGACCGATGGCACGCGTCCGGTATACGCAGTCGCGGAATCGACATCGCATGAGGCCCGCCCGTCGAGGAAAGCGCGTGCGCCTACACCGGCGCGCGAGGAGGCGGCACGATGACCGCATTACTACACATCTCGCGCTTGAACCTCCGCCGCGACGGCGTCGCGTTATTGCGAGACATTTCGCTGACCCTGAAAAAAGGCAGTACGCTCGGCCTCGTAGGAGAATCCGGCGCGGGAAAGAGCATGCTGGGCCGCGTGCTGGGTCGGTTGATTCCCGCGCATTTTGCCACCGATGCCGCGTTCCTGTCTTTCTCCGGCGAAAACCTGCTGTCGATGTCACCTTCGGCGCATCGTGCCTTGCTCGGCCGTCGGATTGCGTATATTCCACAGGAGCCGACCACGGCACTCGATCCGACGTTGTCGATCGGCAAGCAATTCGCATTACATCTCGCGCGGCTCGGCATCCCGTCGGGCGCACGGCGGCAACGCACGCTGGATGCCCTGACGGAAGTGCTGTTGCCAGACCCTGTTGCCTTGTTGACGCGCTATCCGTTCGAATTATCTGGCGGCATGTGCCAACGGGTGGCCATCGCGATGGCATTTGCAAGCAATCCCGAACTCGTCATCTCAGACGAAGCCACCACCGCGCTGGATGTCAGCACGCAACGCCATGTCGTCGATCTGATGCGCACAATGCAAGCAAAACGCGGCACGGGGATTTTGTTCGTCACGCACGATCTAGGCCTCGCGCGATTTGCCTGCGACGACATTGCCGTTCTGTATGCGGGAGATATCGTCGAGCACGGTACCGCGCAGCAGGTGGTGACCCGTCCAGCGCATCCCTACACACAGGCGCTGCTACGCGCGAATCCGCCTCTGAAGGGGCCTTTGGTCCGCGTGGTGCCGTTGGCCGGCCACATGCCCGGCTTCGAATCGTTCGGCGACATCGGCGGCTGCCGTTTCGCATCGCGCTGCATGCTGGCCGTCGAGGCTTGCAACAAAGCCCCCGTGCCGATGATCGATACAGGTGGCACGCTATCGCGCTGCCTGCTGCCGATGGGCAGCCCTGATCATGCTCGCGGCACGTTGTCGGACGCACGCCCTTCGAAGACGCTGACGCCGCCATCATCCGCCGCTGAGACCGTGGTTGATGCATTCGCGGTTGCCGCATCTTCAATGGCAGCCCAAAGCGCACGCGCTCCACGCCGCGAACCTGGCCCCTTCCTTCGTTTGCAAGGTGTGTCGAAACGCTATACGGCGGTGGGTGACACCGCCGGCGGTGGTGCGAACAATATTGCGCCCTCGGCGCTCGCGCCCCTGGATCTCGATATCGCGCCCGGTGAATTCGTCGGTATTGTCGGCGAAAGTGGCAGCGGTAAAAGCACGCTTGGCCGACTCGTCATGGGCCTAGACACCCCCACAAGCGGCACGATCACGCTCGACGAGCGTGCGTTGGGAGCAAGCCGTGCTGAATGGCAACGCCGCATTGGCGCGATCCAGATGATCTTTCAAGATGCGCGCGCCGCGCTGAACCCGCGCCGACGCCTCGGCGACATCGTCACGCAAGCTTTGTCACAGCGCGCGCATTTGCACGTCGATCGCGAACGCCGCGCGCTGTCTCTGCTCGAAGAAGTAGGTCTTGCGCCGGAACTGGTCGGACGGTACCCCGCACAACTGTCCGGCGGTCAACGGCAACGCGTCAATATCGCCCGCGCCTTATGCGACGTACCACGCCTGATCGTCGCCGATGAAATCGTCTCCGGCCTGGATGTCTCTGTGCAAGCCCAGATCATGGCACTGCTGCTGTCGCTGCGCGACTCGCACAATGTTGCGCTGCTATTGATCTCTCACGACCTTGCCGTCGTGCGCTATCTCTGCTCGCGTGTCCTGGTATTGCAACGCGGCGTTGTTGTCGAACAGGGTCCGACCGAAACGGTCCTCCACAATCCAAGGCACCCCTATACCCGCAGCCTGCTGGCCGCCGCACCGCATGTCGAGCGCCATGACGATCCGGCGGCGGTTCCCGTATCCTCTTTTGCCTGACTGACCACCGTACCATGCCCGACATTCCATACCGCCAGCCGGTTCTCTTTTTTGGACATGGCAGTCCGATGAACGCATTGGAAGACAATGCCAACACCCGCGCCTGGGCCGAGATGGGTCGGCACGTGCTCTCACGTCGGCGGCCGCGCGCGATCGTCATGGTATCGGCACACTGGATGACCCGTGAAACGGCGGTCACCGCGATGGCACAACCACAGACTATTCATGATTTCGGCGCCTTCCCACAAGCGCTATTCGACGTACAGTACCCGGCACCAGGCGCACCGGACGTCGCACGGGAACTGATCGAATGCGCTGCGGCCGCGGGCATCGCGGTCACGCCGGACGAGCGCTGGGGTTTCGATCACGGCACATGGTCGGTACTCGTCAAGGCAATGCCCGAAGCCGATATCCCGGTCTTGCAACTCAGCCTGAACCGGGCGTTCTCGCCACGCGATCACTTCGCGCTGGGCCGTGCATTACGTCCGTTACGAGATGCGAACGTCCTGCTGGCCGGCAGCGGTAACATCGTGCATAACCTGCCCGCCATGAACTGGTCGCGGCCAGACTCGGGGTATGACTGGGCGCAACGTTTTCATACCGTCATTCGCAATGCCATTGCCGCGAACCAGTCGGATGACGTCATCGATTTCGCCAGGCACGGCCGCGACGCCGCCATGTCGATCCCCACAGCCGAGCATTATCTGCCGGTCCTCTACGCGCTGGGCGCCCGACACGATGACGATATGCTGCGCTTCGAATCCGAGCGCGTCGAATACGGCTCGCTGAGCATGCTGAGCTTCTCCTTGCAAAGCATATCGCCCTTGACACAAGCCACGAATGGTGCGTTTGCGTCTACCGGGGCAATGCAATGAATGCGCACCTTCTGCTCCCTGGTAATCCGGACACACACATGGAATCGATGCGCACGCCGGTTGCCACGACGTCCTCCCGTCCGCCAGTACTGCGCTTGCGCGTCATCGCGCGGTACGCGCTCAGCGAGCGCATTATCGCGCTCGAACTCGAAGCGGCCGACGGTATGCCCTTGCCGGCCTACGAGGCCGGCGCGCATCTGGCAATCGACTGTCGCCCCGCATCGGATTACGCGAACGATCCGGCGCAAGATGAGCCGCGTTTGCGGCACTATTCGTTGTGCGGTGATCCGTCGAACCCCATGGTCTACCTGATCGCAATACAACGGGAATCCGATGGTCGTGGCGGCTCGCGCTTTCTTTGCGATGACGTACGGCCCGGTGACCTGCTGCACGCATCGACGTCCTCGAATCTCTTTCCCGTGCGGTGGCCCGCCGTTGGGCCGAATAGCACGCCGCCCCAGTTGCTGATCGCCGGCGGCGTGGGGATCACACCACTGATCGCCATGGCCTGGGCCCTGGACAATGCAGGGATCGCCTTCACGCTACATGATTTTGGGCGAAGTGCCGATGCACATGTTTCCGCCCAACTGTCGACCGGCACGCGCTGGCGGCATGCGGTGCGGCGTCACGTCGGACGCGGTCAGGATCTGGTCGCCTTGATCGGCCCGCCCGAACCGCATCGCCATTTATACGTATGTGGACCGGCCTCGATGATCGATGCCGTTTTCGAGACAGCCGCGACGCTAGGCTGGCCGCACGATCATATTCACACCGAACGCTTCACCGCGCCGACAACTGGCGCGGAACGACCAGGCGGCGAAGCGAACGCGGAAGGCGGGCATCATGCCGATGGTCCCTTTGTCGTAGAAATCGCCAGTACCGGCCAGCGTATTCCGGTAACGGCCGGTGAAAGCGTCTGCACCGCACTGTCGCGCGCTGGTGTGCGCATCACGGTGTCGTGT
Source organism: Robbsia andropogonis (assembly GCF_000970345.1). Classification (GTDB taxonomy): domain Bacteria; phylum Pseudomonadota; class Gammaproteobacteria; order Burkholderiales; family Burkholderiaceae; genus Robbsia; species Robbsia andropogonis. The sequence continues at coordinate 19,624 of NZ_LAQU01000002.1, forward strand.
GAACAAGGCGTCTGCGGTGCCTGCACGACGCGCGTGCTGTCCGGTACGCCCGACCATCGCGACTGGGTCCTGAGTGCCGACGAACAGGAAACAGGCACGGTCTTCACGCCTTGCTGTTCGCGATCCCGGTCACCGCTACTCGTACTCGATCTGTAATGCCGTGTCGCGTGATGCAGCGTGCCGCGGCTCGTCACCGCCTAGGCCCATGAAGTTTGCGGGTGTTGCCCTATTTTTTCTACCGATCCCGTTACCTGTCAGGAAATTGCAATGGCTCTGATTCCCTCCCCTGCGCACGTCCGCGCGGACACGCCTCCCAAGCAACTACACACGCTGCGCGCCACTCCGGAGAATGTGCACTGGGGTTACTTTGATGCATCGTTGCGTCCATCCCTGACAGTCGCGAGCGGTGACATCGTCCATGCGGAAACGGTCACGCATCATGCCGGCGACGCGCCGGACTTGATGATGGATGAGGCGCTGCATACGCTCTGGCGCGCTATCCCGGAAAAAGATCGCAATCCCGGCGTGCACATCATGACTGGCCCGATCCATGTCACGGGTGCGCAACCAGGCGACATGCTCGAAGTCCGCTACCTGTCGATGACGCCGCGCTGCCGCTACGGCTCGAACCTGGCGGCAAACTGGGGCTATCTATACAAGGAAATGGGCGAAAGGGAACGCGTGACAATCTATGAACTGGATGCCGCCGCGCAGTACGCTAGCGCACGCTATGCCTACGATTTCAAGGGAAAATACCTAACGCCCGGCACGATCACCGATTGCCCGGTCTGTGACCGACAGACCGCATTATCCGGCGTGCGCATTCCCGCCCGCCCACACCTCGGCACCGCGGGCGTCGCGCCAGCGCTGAATGGCCGTGTCAGCACGATTCCCCCGGGCCGGCACGGCGGTAACATCGATAACTGGCGGATTGGCGCGGGCGCGACGATGTACTACCCGGTGCAGGTAGAAGGCGGTCTATTCTCGGTTGGGGATCCGCACGTCTCGCAGGGCGATGGCGAAGTCAGCGGTACGGCTATTGAATCATCGCTGAATGTGACGATGCAGATCATCTTGCGCAAGGACTTTCACTTTCCCGCGCCGTTGCTGGAAACGCCCGACTGCTGGATCGTTCACGGGTTTGGTGATCAACTGGACGACGCCTTGCGCGGCGCCACGCTGGACACCATGACCTTGCTGGAGGAGCACCTTGGACTCAGTCGCAACGATGCCTACTCGCTGATTAGCGTGGCGGGTGACGTTGGCATCACGCAGGTGGTGGATACCACGCTGGGCGCACACGTACGCATCCCACGCGGCATCTTTCCGCCGCGCCACGACTGACCGCCCCTCTCAACACGCACTTTTTTGAATTGTTTGACTTGCATCACATTGGCGCGACAATAGGGCTAGACAAAAGCATCAATATCCCCTGTCTTGATTTATTCCGCGATATCGCCACGATCGAGACGAACCGTGCCGAGAGGACCGATGCGATGATGACCGTCAAGAACTGGCATTATTCGACCCAGGGCAGTGCCGAAACGGCGCGTCCGTATGTGTGGCGCGAGGCCATGGATACGATGTGCCTGCCCATGCCGGAAATAGCGTTAGGCGACGATTTCCACGCCGAAGTCGTTGGCATGGTGTCGCCGACAGGCATTGAATTTTCCCGCCTCAGCGCCTCGCCGCTGACCATCTCAGGTAGCTATCAGAACCAACAGGCCGGCCTCTGGCTTGCGGTATTGCTCGACGGGAGGTCGGTGTTTTCCGAAGCAGGCGATCGCATCGCATTGTCTCGCGGCGACATTCTCTATGGACCGAGCCGACGCGATTCGACGCTCGAATTGCATGCCGATTTCCGGATGCTGTATGTGCGGATGCCGATCAACGCGTTGCACCCCGGTCTTGTCGATCCGGGGACATTGCGCAGCGGCATCCTGCCGGGAGATAGCCGGCTGACACGGATGCTGACCGGCATGTTGCTGTCCGTCGGTGATGAGCTGGAAGCGTTTGCTCCGCACGAGATTCACCCGCTGGAAGTCGCGCTGTCGGAATTCCTGGTTGCCAGCCTCGCCGATGCGCAGCCAGGAAAGCGTTTCGGCGATCGTATCCGGGCGGCGCATTTCCATCGAATCTGCCAATCCATCGATCAGCAATTAGGTGATGCCGAGTTGTCGTTGTCAAAACTGACCGAACAGCAAGGCATCTCACCGCGCTATCTGCAAAAATTATTCGAAGAAGCCGGTCTGACGTTCAGTATTTATCTTCGCGATCGTCGACTGGCACGTTGCCACGCAGACCTGTGCAGCAGCGCGCATGGCACATTGTCTGTGTCTGAAATCTGCTTCCGATGGGGTTTCAACGACGCCGCGCATTTCAGCCGTAGCTTCCGCGCGAAATATGGCATCACGCCCCGCGAATGCCGAACCAGGCAAATGCGCGTCACCATAGCCAGCACGCGCGCGGTCGTTTAAAGGAAAAGACCCGGCAAGGACGGGATCCAGACCCGTTGCTGTTGCCACCGCGATGCGGCAGCGGCATTACCCGCCCATGCGGGGGACGGCAGCAATCGCAATCTTGAAATTACCGGCGACATCGGCCATTGCATCGGGCAGATCTTGCTGCCGCCGACCTTCGTGTCGATCCTGCACGACCGCGTTCTTCCCGAACCCGGAGACAATCGGCCGCCCGCCCGCGCGCCGCAACCACAAACGCAACAGGTGGCGTCGTCTCTGCGGCTCCGGGAAGTCGACAAATCGCGTGCGCGAATGCAGCGCCGCGTAGTTCGAAAGCCACTGGATGTCGCCCGGACGGAAATCCATTTCGAGCGACATGCCCGGTTCATAAGCAATGTCGTCGAATAGCTTGAGCACTTCCGTCTGCGCCGACGTCAAGCGCGGCACTTCCGGGTAGTCTTGCGCGGTGAACACGTAGAGCGAGCCCGCATACATGCTGAAGACTCCCTCGGCCAAGCTGACGATCGGCGAGGTATAAGTATTCGCCGGAGCGCGTGGGTCCTGTCGACGCCAATCCCAATGGAATGGCTCGAGCAACAACGGCGCCAGGTCCGGACGCCGCCGCAAAATCTCGTTATAGATTTCCGCGCCCGAAACGAGGCACGATGCGCCACCTTCTTTCGCGGGCCGCAGACACATCAGCGCGACGATATCGGAGCTATCGGAATGAAATGGCAGCAGATCGCGGATCTTCGAGGACAAGGCGCTCGGATCGTCAAGCAGCTTGTCCGACGTGGCGTAGACGTGATCGAGCAGATCACCCAACTCGTTCTGTCGCATCGGATCGCCCATATGCAAGCCAAGAATGTAGTAGATGGCCGCCGACAACGCATCCGAATAGAGATGCGTGCGCAAACCACGCGCGAGCACGAAACCGCGGCCCGTGTCGACATCCTTTCCCCACGCCGCAATCGCCGATGCGCAGTGGTCCAGCGGATAATCGGCTGCGGTAACACAACGCAAGTCCGGATCCGCCTCGACAAAGCGGCGCCCGAGTCGCTCCAGTTCCGCGACCTGTTCTTCGCTGAGTTGATAGATCCAGCTGTCCTTGCCACTGAGCGCGTCGCCGCGCCAGGCCGGCGCGCCGCTGACCGGCGTCAATGCCACTGAAGAAGTCATGATGTCGTGATCCGCGAATGAAGGAAACGTGCCGCCGAAGGATTGCGCGCCAACCGGTATGCACCTTTTCGGGCCCCCGTTGCACCCGCGCTCCGTCGCACGACACGATCCGTCATCTTCGCCGCCTCGGGCGGGACTGTCTTGTCTGCATGCGCATCACGACCGGCCCTTGGCGCGCAAGGCGTCACGCCCGTCCCCACCGGGCATGTGCGGTGAGGTGTCGGGCGACGCCAACGCCGCTTCCGCGACATCGACCAGGCGTTTGTTCTGATCCATCGCCCCTTTTTGCAGCATCCTGAACGCCGCTTCCTCACGCAAGCCATGCCGCGCCATCAATGCCGCCTTCGCACGCTCGATCAGCTTGCGATCATGCAGCGCGCGCCGTGCCGCGTCGAGCTCGACCTCCACCCGCGCCAAGCGCGCCGCCTGCGCTTGCAATACCGATTGCAGGCTCGCCACGGTCGAGCGGTCCGCGGAGGAAAAGCGGTCGGGCAATGCATACGCGGCAAACTCGTCGCCGGACGCTCCGGCAAAAAAATGTTCGAGCGCATGGGTGTGAGGAGGCGGATTCTCGCGCCACTGCCGGAACAAATGTTCCGAATCCCGCAAGGCCTGCCGTGCCACACCAATCTGCGTGTCGCACGCCTGCCGTACATGCATCGTCAACGCGATTTGCAAATGCCAAAGGTCGGTAATCCGCGCGCTGGTGGCATCAAACCAGGACTCGGTCAACGCCGCGTCCAAGGTGTCGCCGGCCTTGGCGGCAGTGATGATCTGGCGCAACGTTTCAACACGGCTCACATGCGGCGTCGCCGTGCGCGTTTGCCACCATTCGCAATGTGTTGCACCCGCGAACTGCAGGAACACGTCCAGGCTGCGCTGCTGCGCACCGATCAGATGCGCGAAGCGCTGCTGCTGGTCCGCGGAAAACGTCCCCGCGGCAAACATATGCCCGCCCACGGCCCGTTCCTGCCCAGCCGCCTCCTTGCCTTGCACCACGTGAACCAGCGCGACCAGCGTACGCGAAATGCCAGGGTCCGGCGATACATCCGCCAGTTGGAAGATCAACTCCATCAGACCACCGATGACCTTGCTGAAGGCCATTACAGAGTCAGGCGCGGACACCGTACGCCGATCGATTCGCGCACGCAGCGCGTCAAGGGAGTCCAGATCGAGCAGCACCCAGGCGATCATCGACAACATGCGCGCCGTGGCGTGCTGGGTCGGCCCCAGCTCCAGATCGAGCCGGTCACGCAGCGCCAGCAGGATCGGCGAGGACGCGTCACGCACGGCACCGCGCTCGGTCACGAAACGTTTGCCATCGGATGCAAGGTAGATGCTCGAAATGCCCCGCTCACGCTGCAATGCGTGAATCAGCCGGCCGAGCAGATCAGTGAGTTCGATCCGGTCGGCCAGCAAACGCAACGCGTCGATTTCCCGTTGCTTCGCGTGCAACGTGAACTGCATGGCTGGGGAGGACATCGTCGAGAAAGAGGCGTGTATCGTGAAGGAGGATTTTTTCCATTGCTATTGTAAGCGTGACAATATCAGCGCGACCGTGCTCGTGCGCGGCGTCGCACAAGATACGACACATCCGCCGCCTTTCTCTATCGCGCGCAATGGAATAATCGCCTGTCCCGTCAACAATGCGCGTAGGCGATCCGCATTTCGACACACAGTCGCTGTCCCGGGGGTAGTGCTTGCATGCTGGCCTGCCCCGGCAACGCGCGATTGATCACGTCCACGCCATGGGTGACCGGCTCGATGCAGAAGAACGATTGTCCAGCCGGACGATACAGAATCAGCGAGCGCAAGGGTTCGGATGCGATCAGTTGCAAGACCTCATGCCCATCGATATTCCCGGCATCGGGTTCGGAAACTTGCCGTGACAGCGTGACCGTGCCGGCCCAACCATGAAAACAGTGGTCGATCTCGATATCCGCCATTTGGACGCCGGTGTGAAAGGACCAGGCTTTCGGCGGGGGTACGACGGCCGTCGGCAGGCCATCGTCTCCCTTTATCTCGATGGTGCCTACCGATGTGACCAGCCGCGTCCCGGCTTCCAATGGAAAATAAGGGTGCCATCCCAAACCGGCGGGCGCCGGCACGCCGGAATCATTGACCAATTCGAGCCGGCATGTCATGCCCGAGTCGTCGAGCCGGATTGTCTGCAGTGCAGCGAAGTCGAATGGCCAATACGCGTCGGCGCGATGCCGCAGCACCATCGTCACGGCCTGTATATCGCGCGACGTCACCTGCCAGGCGCGACGCAAGCCAATGCCATGCAATGCATGCGGGGCGGCGCGATCGTCTGGTGGCAATCGATAGCGAGCGCCTTGCCAATAAAAGCTACCGTGATCGATGCGATTGGAAAACGGCACCAACGGAAAACACGCCAGTGCCCGAATATTGCCGGTCATTACATCCGTCTCGCCGCCCCCACGCAAGACCTCGCGACCGCTACGCCATAGTCCGACAATCGCGCCACCGAGTGACGGACAAACCGACGCGGTCCATGTGCCAGCCGAAAGCGTCAGGATTGCCGCGGACGAAGGAACCGATAAAACGTTTTGCATATGCACGCTCCATAGCGCATGCTGACAGCAGCGCGATGTGGACATTACACATCATTATTGAAAGCATCGTCAGATTCGAATTGTCCGTCGAAATGCTCTGAGCGACAATCAGCGCCAATAGGCAGGCACATCTCCTGGTCATTTGCCCAGTTTGCCGTTAAACCGGAAAGCCGTCCCGAACCACGCTGATTCATGTCCCCTTTCCGCGTTCACCTCGCCTCGATACTGGGCACGATCCTCATGTTCATCGCGGCGCTATGGCTCAATGAGATGCTATTTGCGCGCACGGAGTTCGTTCAAGGCATCAACTGGATCTACCTGCCCGCTGGCGTTCGGCTGCTGAGCACATTACTGTTGGCGGAAGGAGGGGCCATCGGCTTGCTGCTGGCCGGCTGGATCGTCAAATTCACTTATGTCTTTCCCCACGATCCGCAGCGCGCCTTCATCGGGGGCATCATCTCGTCCCTGGTTCCCTACCTGATCTATAAAGCCGCGCAGCACAGATATGGACTGGAAGCGTCGCTGTCCAATCTGACAAGCTCCCGGTTGTTCGTGCTGATTCTTGCGTTCTCCTTTCTGGACCCACTGGCGCAGCATGTCTGGTTACTGCTGCAAGGACGCACGCATCTGCTTTTCGAAGGCCTTACCGTAATGGTCATTGGTAATCTGGTCGGCACAATGCTGGTAATCTACACGCTGAAAGCCGGGCTCGCCTTGTCGGCCCGACTGTTGCCGCACCCGCCGGCCCGCGCAAAGGCGCATCAACGTATTCCCCCATGACCATCTCATCCGCACAAGGCACCCGACCTGACGTCTCCGGCGACGTCGATACGATCACCATCCGTGCGGCAACGCCGGCGGATATGACCGACGTAGCACGGATCTACGCGCCGTATGTGTTGTCTACAACGATCTCGTTCGAAACAGAGCCGCCTAGCGTCGACGCGATGCGCCAGCGCTACCACGATATCGTCGCTGCAAATGCACCCTACCTGGTCGCCGTGCAGGATGATCGCGTTGTTGGTTACGCCTACGCCGGCACCTACAAAGCGCGCGCGGCGTATCGCTTTACCGTCGAACACTCGGTCTACCTCGATGCATCCGTCACCGGGCGCGGGCTCGGTCGCCGGCTACTCGAAAACCTGATCACGGCATGCCGCAGGGCCGGCTTCAAGGAAATGATCGCGACGGTTGCTGGCGACGACAACGCCGCATCGCTGGGCTTGCATGCACGCTGCGGGTTCGTGCCGATCGGGCGCTTGAAGAACGTCGGATTCAAGTACGATCGGTGGATAGACGTCACGCTGATGCAGTTGTCATTGCGTGACGCCAATGCTTGATCAACCAGCCAGCGGCGCGGCGACCGTAATCCAATTCGCGCCTTTACCCGATGCACATCGGTCAGATAGCGTCAACGCACCGGTTGCCGAATCGATGCGGTAAGCCGACAGGAAATCGGAGCGCTCGCCGCTGGCAAACAAGTATTGTCCATTGGCATCGATTGCGATGCCTCGCGGCTGCGCTTCCGTGTCGATCCATGACACAGGTTGCCAGCCGTGCGTTTCATCCGCAGCATGCACGATGATGCGGCTCGATGCCCGCTCGCTGATATAGAGGAAACGATTGTCGGGGGTCAGTTGCAGATCCGCGGCCCAGATCCAACGGGCCATCTCGGTGGGATCGGGCTGATCCGGATCGGAGAAGTTCGGTCGCGCTCGCCCTTGTATCAACGCTGACAAACCGTCGCTGCGGGGTGATATCGAGATAAGCGTCAAATGCCCGGTCTCCGGCGCACGCGCATAGGTCGCCACCACGCCCTGGAACTCGCTAAGGACATGCAGATAGTCTTCGGCGAGGCTCAGGCGCATGTGACGGGGGCCGAAGCCAGCACCCACGTCCACCACGTCGTTGACCGTGAGTTGGCCATCCTGCAGAGTAAAACACCACACGGCGTTGCCGCCCAAGGCAGACACATACACGTGGCGTCCATCACGGCTTACGACAACGGCATGCGCATGCGCGACGCCATCGATCACCTGCCGTGGCGGTACTTCCCGCGACATGTCGATGTCGGTATCGCGCTTCTTCCCGTCGCCTTCCTGCGCGGAATGCCCACCGGCAGCGGAAAGGAGCGTGTCGACGTCATACACGCTCACGCGGTTCTCACCATACGACGCACCAATCGCCGTGCGGCCTGATGGATCGATTTCAACATACGCCAGACTGGACGCGATGGAAGCCCGGCCCAACCGTTGCAGTCTCGGCCACGTCTTCTCGAAAACGGCTGGCGAAATCGAGGCGTTCCCACTGATCGACGAGGAGGCCGTATCGACCACGCGGTAGATGACGATATGACGATTTTCCGCACGTGTCGCCGCCAGCAGCAATGCCCCGTCCGGACGTGCGGATACCCTCGCGGCGTGAGGCGACGCGAGGGTTACGCGCCGCGCCCACGACAGCGCCATCGGCATGACGACCGGCTCAGCCGGATGGCGCGCCGATCCTACAAAACGGCCGATATCGCAATCAAAATCATAGCCGCCGATATCGCCGTCCTGCGCATGCGAGACCCATACCGCCAGGCGGGTCATAGCACACCGTCCCACAAGGCCAACTCGTCACCCGATGGATTCGATGCCAGCGCGGGCTTGTCACGCAGCAACATCGTTTCACGCGGGGCCGGGCCGCTGTCGTCCTGATCTTTCTGGCGCGTGCGCGCATGTGCGGTTGGATCGTCATCGACCAGCAAGGCCGGGCGCAGCTTCTGCGGATCGGGCGAATAGGGCAACCAGCGCGGCAGCATCCGCGATGCGGGCGCATCACCCTTGATGAAAGCAACCCATGCCTCCTGCATGGCCTTGCCAATGGGCGGCATCGGCGCACTGCCCTTGTAGTACATCTGTGTGAATGGATCGTCCAGATTGCCCCAGACAAACGGCAATTCCGAGCCGTGCACGGTATATCCCTCGAAGGCGCCAAAAGCCAGTGGCCGTTCGAAGCGATAGGACCACGTATCGCCCCCGCTAGCGCATGCGCATCCGCCAGTCGAACCGTAGGCACCCAATATTCCTCGGCGGTCAGCAAGCGGATGCGCCGGTCGAATGCGGACAGCGATGAAAACGTCTGCTGGTACCGCGCCGATGCCTTTTCCATGTCCGCTACACGCAACTGCGCCAGTTCGCGCGGCAAGAACGGGGCCGCGACGCTCGGGTCCTTGCGCCCCGCCGCAACCGACTCCGGTGAGAAAAAGACCAGACTTTCATCCCGGTTGGAACCGATCAGCAAACGCACTTGATTCGACGCGCCTTTTGCAATGGCATCCTGCGGCCTGGCCATCAACATCGCGCCATCGACGACCGATCGGAATGCGAAGGCGCGTTGGTAGTTGGCGATGGTCGCGGCTTGCGCCTGAAGGATCTGAGCCGTCGAAGCACTCAGCAGGTCTTCCTTCTTCAACCCTTGCTTGTCGAGCGCCTGTAAAAAAATGCCCGTAACGCGGTCCGCCTCCGGGAGATCGTGGACGGTCTGCCCCCCACCACTTTCGATGATCGCCGACTGGAACAGTCCCGCGGAGGCCGGCATCGCCATCAATGCCGCAACCGCCTTGCCGCCAGCGGATTCACCAGCCAGCGTAACACGCGCCGGATCACCGCCGAAGGCCGCAATATTCTGGCGTACCCACTGCAATGCCATCAACTGATCGCGGTTTGCGTTGTTGCCGCTACCCCGATACGCATCGCCGAGAACACTGCCCAGTTCCAGGAAACCCAATGCGCCGACGCGATAGTTCAGTGTCACGCAGACGATGCCCTGCTCGGCGAAGTGCGTGCCGTCATACAGCGGTTGGCTGGCTGCTCCAGCGATATTGCTGCCACCGTAGATCCAGACGAATACCGGGTGAGTCCCGGGGTCGACAGGTGCCCAGACATTCAGGCGCAAACAATCCTCATCGAGCGGCACGTCGCCGAGCAGCGATTGATCCGATCCCGGTAGCTTGCGAACCGCCTGAATCGGGGCAGGCCCGAATGCAAACGCGTTCCACGTATCGTCCCATCCCGGAGAGGGCAGTGGCAGCGGCGGCTTGAAGCGCAGTTCGCCCACGGGCGGCTGCGCATAAGGAATGCCCTTGTACACGTCGACGCCATCCTGACGCATGCCGCGCAACGGTCCCGCCGGTGTCTTCAACGACACCGCCTCACGTGGCGACGGTGCGCGGCGTGGCGCGGCATGCGCCAGGAACGGCCACGAAGCCACGGCGGTCAGCGCGGCGGAATGCTGCAGGAAGGCACGGCGTCCTTTCACGGGTTCCCCTTTGGATGTGAATGTCACTATGGTAATAGGTCCAGATGCGCCCGGCTCCACGAACGCGTCTTTCTCGTACATATTGCCTAATTGCGCACGATTATGCAGACAGCGAGGGGCAGCCGTCCAGTTACCCCATGCGATAATCGACGATGTAGATCATGGGCATCGACGATTTAATAATCATTCAACGGAGCGTGAAGCGATGAAAGCTGCCGTCCTGACTGCCTTTGGCGCACCGCTATCCATCCAGACGTTGCCTGCGCCCGTCGCCGGTCCCGGCGAAATCGTCGTCGATGTCAAGGCGGCGCCGATCCTGCCCTACACGAAGGAAATCCTGGCAGGCGCCCGCGTCTATTCGTTGACACCCCCCATGGTGCCCGGATGCGGTGCAGTCGCGTGCGTGTCCGCGGTCGGACCCGACGCGACCACGCTACGCCCAGGCGATTGGGTTTTCTGCGATCCGACATTGCGTTCGCGGGACGATCCGCATACCCGTGACGCCGCGCTGCAAGGCTGGGACGCCCGCGGCGAAACAGGCGCCATCCTGCAACAGCGCTATCGAGACGGTCCGTTCGCGCAGCAAATGCGACTACCCCTCGAAAACGCCTTGCCAATCCCGATTGATCGTTCACCCGCTGCCCAGGACGACGACACCCTCCTCCAATGGAGTGCGCTGAACACGTTGCTCGTCCCCTACGGAGGATTGGCATCCATTGGCTTCTCCCCCGGCGAGACACTGCTCGTCAGCGGCGCCACCGGGCATTTCGGCAGTGCCACCGTGGCGGTGGCATTGGCCATGGGTGCCGCACGCGTCGTGGTGGCAGGTCGCAATACCAAGCGTCTTGCGGCGCTGGTAGACCGCTTCGGTTCGCGAGTGGTACCTGTCGCGCTAAGCGGGATCGAGCCGGACGATAAAAGGCGCATGCGCGCCGCCGGTCGCGACATCATCGATTGCGTACTTGACTTCCTTCCCCCCACCGCCACCTCTCGCACCGCGCGGGCGGCAATGATGAGCGTAAGACAGGGTGGTCGCGTGGTATTGATGGGGGGCATCGGGCTACAGGGCGAAGAAGATCTGGTGCTGCCCTACCCTTGGTTCATGCTGAACAACATCACCGTGCGTGGGCAGTGGATGTATTCGCGTGCCAGCGCCCCGCGCCTGGTCGCGCTCGTGGAAGCCGGGCTGCTGCGACTGGACGACTTCGCGATCATGCGGTTCGCACTCGACGACGTGAATGCCGCGATCGAAGACGCGGCCGCGCATCCGGTGCCATTTCGACTCACGGTCGTCTGCCCCTGACAATGGGAGAACGCGGGCGGGCACGCAGTTTGGCATAATAGGTCAGCTTGCCGACTCCACCGCGCGGCGCCGCATCGGCACCGCAACCACGCCCAGCGCCCGCCATGACCCTCCCCCGCACCGCTGCTCCGTCAAACGCTTCCGACCTCGCTTCCGTGTTGCCCTCCGGCCATGGTGCCATCCCGGTCCCTGCCGCCGAAGTGCCGGACAAGGATCGCCCGTTGTTCGAGGACATTCGTTTTCTAGGTCGATTGCTGGGCGAAGTGGTCCGTGATCAGGAAGGCGAGACGATATATGCATTGGTCGAGTCGATCAGGCAGACCGCCGTGCGCTTTCGACGGGATGGCGACATTGCGGCAGGCCAGGCGCTCGACAAGGTGTTGAACGGTCTCAGCGACCCGGAAATGGTCTGCGTCGTCCGCGCCTTCAGCTATTTCTCACACTTGGCGAATATCGCGGAAGATCGGCATCACAACCGGCGGCATCGGCACCATGAACTCGCGGGCACGGCACCGAGAGCGGGCTCGTTGCCGTATGCCTTATCCCGCCTGCGCGAAGCGGGCATTGACGATGAGGCAACGCGCAATGCGCTGCGGCACATGCTGATCGTCCCGGTACTGACGGCGCATCCGACGGAAGTACAACGCAAGAGCATCCTCGATGCGCAAAAGGCCATTGCGGACCTGCTGGCCCAGCGCGACGCACCACTGAGCGCGCGAGAACGGGCACGTATCGATGCGCTGATTCAAGCCCATATCACCACCCTCTGGCAGACGCGCATGCTGCGGCCGGCGCAACTCAGCGTCGAAGACGAAATTGTCAACGCGCTGTCTTATTACGGCACGACGTTCCTTGACCAGTTGCCGGCGTTGTATGGCGATCTGGCGGAAGCGATCAAGGCGCCAGGGCCGCTACCCGCTTTCTTGCGGATGGGGAGCTGGATTGGTGGTGATCGTGACGGTAATCCAAACGTCGATGCCGGCACGTTGGCCCTTGCCGCGCGGCGACAAGCACGAATCGCATTGACTTACTACCTCGATCAAATCGCCGCGCTGCGCACCGAGCTTTCCATGTCGTCGACGCTCGTCTCGGTCAGTCCGGCGCTGGATGACCTAGCAACACGCGCAGATGCCTGGCTGCCACCGTCGACACACCGCGAAGACGAGCCCTATCGGCGCGCCTTGGGAGGGATGGCACTCCGGTTACGCGCAACGGCATTGCAGCGCGACGTCGACCTTCCAGGCCGCCCCGCGCTACCGCACGATGCGTTGGCCAGCGCGACGCCTTACGCGAACGCCGCGGCATTCGCCGACGACTTGAAAATCGTCTATGACTCACTGCATGCACACCACGGCAGCGCTCTGACGGCCGCACGATTGACACCGCTACGACAGGCACTCGCCATTTTCGGTTTCCATTTGGCCAGCGTGGATCTACGGCAAAGTTCCGATATCCACGAACAGGTGATCACCGAGCTGTGCGCCGTTGCAGGCGATGCCGATTATCAACGGATGGACGAAGCAAGCCGGGTGGCCTGGTTGCAGCAGGAACTCGCGCATGTGCGGCCTTTACGCAGCCGCTACGCACGATACAGTGCACTGGTGCAAGGCGAACTTGCCATCTTCGAACAAGCTGCCACGCTGCGCGCGCAATTCGGCGTCGAAGCCGTGCCGCATTATATCGTCTCGCATACGGAGACCGTCAGCGACCTGCTAGAAGTTCTGCTGCTGCAGAAGGAAACGGGGTTGCTTGCCGACGCGGACAACCCAGGCATCATGGTCATCCCGTTGTTCGAGACAATCGAGGATTTGCAAAACGCACCGGCGATCATGGCAGCCTGGCTCGCCCTGCCGCACACACAAGCCCGGATGCGCGCGCTGGGACGAGAACAAGAAGTGATGCTGGGATATTCGGACAGCAATAAGGATGGAGGCTTCCTGACATCGAACTGGGCGCTGTATCGGGCGGAAGAAGCATTGGTCGCGGTGTTTGCCGAACATAACGTGCAATTGCGGCTGTTTCATGGTCGCGGCGGCACCGTGGGCCGTGGCGGCGGCCCAACCTATCAGGCCATCCTGTCGCAACCGACCGGCACTGTGCAAGGACAGATTCGGCTGACCGAACAAGGCGAACAGATCGCGGCAAAGTTCGGTAATCCATCGATCGGTCGGCGCAATCTCGAGTCCTTGGTGGCGGCAACGCTTGAAGCCACGCTGCTCGACGACATCAAGGCGGGCGCGGGTGCGGGTGCGGGTGCGGGTGCGGGTGCGGGTGCGCAGGATGCCCGTTTCGCGCGATATGGGCAGATCATGGATCGGTTGTCGACGTTAGCGCAGCAAGCGTATCGCGCCTTGGTGTACGAAACGCCAGGTTTCGTCGATTATTTCTTCGCGGCAACCCCGATAGCCGAAATCGCTGATCTGAATTTGGGCAGCCGTCCCGCGTCGCGAAAACTGCAGGACCCCGCATCGCGCTCCCTCTCTCATCTTCGCGCGATTCCGTGGGGATTCTCCTGGGGACAATGCCGTCTATTGCTGCCGGGATGGTATGGCTTCGGCAGCGCCGTCAAGGAATGGCTTGCACAAGGGGAGGATACCGAAGCAGCGCGGCTCGCGGAATTGCAGCAGATGGTACGGCAGTGGCCATTTTTTACAACATTGCTGTCGAACATGGACATGGTATTGGCGAAAGCCGATTTGCCAATGGCGTCACGCTACGCGAGCCTGGTTGACAATGCCGCACTGCGGCAGGCGATCTTCGGCGCAATTCAACGTGAATGGCAAGCCACCGTGGAGGTTCTCGAAGCCATCACGGGTCAATCGGTGCGACTTGCCGACAATCCCCTGCTCGCGCGGTCGATTCGCAATCGCTTCCCGTATCTCGACCCGTTGAATCATCTTCAAGTCGAATTGCTACATCGCTATCGCAGTGGTGAATCGAGTGACAAACTTCGTCGCGGCATCAAGTTATGCATCAACGGTGTCGCGTCCGGCCTGCGCAATACAGGGTGATCCACTAACCTCTCAAGCATATGGGGCGTCATCGTAAAATCAGCGCACGCCCGCTGTTACAGAGCTCAGAAAAATCGCAAAAGTACTTGCCTATACTGGTTTGTAAACGTTTCCAATCTATTTATTTAGCCCGAGTATCATTCTAGCGTGGTAACGTCAAGCCGTTGACACGGCGGGTCGAGGTCAGATATGTCTAATTTACATGGATAATTATTGATCATTGAACAGTAAAATAAGAGAGAATTCGCACGGCGGCAACGCCATTGCATTCGCGATGTCTCAGGAGAAACAAAATGTCCCATCGTGTCAACAGTGCGACAGTGATTCCGTCAGAAACCCTGCCGGGTACGACGACGTTGATCGACACTGTCACGCAATTGCTGAACAGCCAACAGATTCACTACCGTTTGGCTGATCGCATTTCCAAGTCCATTGTCGTCGCTTTACCGACGGACGCGTCCACCGATACACACGTCGCTCTGGCCGCATATCAAGAGGCACTGGAAAAACTCAGGTACTCGGTCAAAGCGGCAAAAGCGGGCAATATGATGGACGCCCTCATCCGTCTGCGCGAAGCCGACCAGCCGTCGGCCTGATCTCGGCTGCGCTACAGCGCGGGGTTATCGAGGACGTAGAATAGAACGCCCGCGATCAGCATCGTGACCGGCAGGGTCACGATCCAAGTCAGTACGATGCGGATCAACATGCCAGGCTGGAGGCCTTGCCCTCCAGCCGCCATCGTTCCGGCGATACCCGATGTCACGATATGGGTCGTGCTGACGGGAAGGCCCGTAAAACCAGCGGTTCCGATCAGAACCGAACCGACCAGTTCGGCGCTGGCACCCTGCCCTGGCGTCATATGCTGCTTGCCCAGGCGCTCACCTAACGTGCGGACCACGCGCTGATAGCCGAACATCGTGCCCACGCCGAGGCAAAGCGCACTCAGCAGCCGGACCCATAGCGGCGCATATTCCACGGAGTCACGCATTGCTTTGCGGATTTCGGTCGCTTCATGGCGTTCCTCCGCCGACGCATCGACCGATCCGGCAACGTGCTTCATCTGCGAGACAATCTGATAAACATCGCCGCGCAGTTGTGCGCGTGTGGCGGCGAATTGCCCGCCATTGGCATCTAGCGGACTACTTTGTCCCTGCTGCTGCGCCTCGATGGCCTGTGCCTGTTGCGCAAGTACGTGGCTTGACCCGTGCAAGCGACTCGCCGATGTCAAAGCCTGGGCCTTCATATCGTCGCCGTAAAGCGCGATCAATGGAATGGCTCGACCCGCATAGTCGCTGAGTGTGCGGATCTGGTTATCCGCCGACGGATTCAAGGCGTAGGTTGCCGGCAGCATCCCGATAATCGTCAACATGATCAAACCAATGCTCTTTTGCCCGTCGTTGGTTCCGTGAGAAAAACTTACCGACGTACACGTCAGAATCAGCAAGACGCGCATCCACCAGACCGGCGGCTGATGCGGTGCCGGCGGCACGAACAAATGGCCGCGGCTCTTCAGAAAAATACGTAGCAGGCCATACAATGCGCCCGCCAGGACAAACCCTAACACGGGAGAAATCGCGAGCCCTTTTAGAACGACCAGAATCTGCTTCCAATCCACTCCTTGCGCCACACTGCGGGATTGCAGTAACGCATCAGCCGCTGCGACACCGATCAGCGAGCCGATAATGCAGTGCGAACTGCTGTTCGGCACGCCAAACGCCCAGGTCAGGACGTTCCAGAATAGTGCCGACGCAAAGATGGCAACCAACATCGGTACCGCAGGGGCGCCGTTTGGCGGCGTCAACACGTCAGGAGGCAGAATTTCGACGAGGGCATACGCCACCGTAATGCCTCCTACCAGTACGCCAACGAAATTGCAAATGCCGGACCAAACCACCGCTGGCGTGGCCTTCAGGGAGTTCGTGTAAATCACGGTGGCAACGGCGTTCGACGCATCATGGAAGCCATTGGTTGCTTCGAAAGCCAATACCATCAAGAAACACACAGCGAGC
This sequence comes from Robbsia andropogonis, assembly GCF_000970345.1. Lineage (GTDB taxonomy): Bacteria > Pseudomonadota > Gammaproteobacteria > Burkholderiales > Burkholderiaceae > Robbsia > Robbsia andropogonis. The sequence continues at coordinate 36,463 of NZ_LAQU01000002.1, forward strand.
ATCGCAATCACGATCCCCGACGACGGTACAAAATGTGACAGCATCAGCGTTTTCCCGAAAAGACGCGTTGGCAGAATGCCAAGCGATGGCTGGAAATGAAATCAACGGACGCATGGAGCACGTAGGTGGACTTTCGCAGAGTGGGCTTGGGTTCGACGACAATCCGTTGAGCGCAGCCCCCTGTTTATCGTAGGCGATTAGCATGACAGGCATGAGGCAGAAAATTTCGATTGACTAACAGGCATGTTTTTTTATTTTATGTTGTACTGCTTATTAGTTTTTTAGTGCGGCATGATTTTATGACGACATCGCCAACAGCATATTTTGTATTCTAGATGCCGCACCGACGGCCGGGAATCACATGCGCTGGCGCGCAAGCATGATGCGCGTGGCCGCTGATGGTGCCGATCCTCAGTGGTAACGACTCCCCCCCAATCCGACGACACAAACATAACAACAAAGGAAAGGACGTTATTGCCTGTTAGTTGCATTATAGGAAGTTGACGACCAAGTTGGTATTTTTACTATTCCCCTGTAGGAATGGCAAAACATGCCGTTTACCAATTGGAAGCCCGATTGGCGATACGCCTCTTGGCAACTCTTCTTAAAGCGAAGTACTGGAGCACCATGGGCAACATGTCTATTCGATGGCGCTTACGCGTCTCAGTGTTTTTCCTGGCGATTTTGGTTGTGATCGTCGGGGTGTTAGGTCTCGTCGGCATGAACAAAGCCGTCAGCGGCTTGCGCGAGATCTACAGCAACGACCTGAACGCCACGCGCTTTCTCGGCGATATGGAAATTCAGATCGGCCGTGCACGCGCGGTCGTCCTGCGAGCACCTTTGGCCACGACACCTGAACTCGGCAAAGAGGATTTGGACAAGGGACTGGTATATTGGACTGAATCAGACAAAGCGTGGTCGCAGTTCACCGCACTGCCGATGGACGACACCGAAAAGGAATTGTCGCGGGTGGTCTCCGACAAGCGTGAAGCGCTACGCAGCATCTTCATGAACTTTTCCAATGCAGTGCGCGGCGGCAATAGCGCGCAGTACTACAGCACGGCCAATGCCGTTGGCAAGGCGTACACAGCGCTTGTCGTTGCGAATGATGCACTGAAAGCGCAACAATCCACTGCCGGTAAAATATCGTATGAAGATGCGGAATCGACGTACTCGCGGTTGACGTTCCTGGTATTGCTGCTCATCGTCTTTGCGCTCGCGGCGGCTATTGCCACCGCATGGTCGTTGGCGAAAGCGATCAACGCGCCACTGGATTCGGCCCTGGCACACTTTGCCGCCATGGCGAACGGCGACCTGACGCGCCCGGTGCATATCGGTAGTAAAAATGAGATGGGCCGCCTGATGGAGGCGTTGATGAGCATGCGCGACAGCTTGTCCGCCACGGTTGGACGCGTGCGCCGCAGTGGCGAATCGATCGCCAGCGCAAGCAAGGAAATTGCCGCCGGTAACAACGACCTCTCATCGCGCACGGAAGAGCAAGCGGCATCGCTGGGCGAGACGGCCGCCAGCATGGAAGAGTTGACCGCCACCGTCAAGCAAAACGCGGACAATGCACGCGTTGCCAGCGCGCTTGCTGGCGAGGCGCAATCCGTCGCCACGGAAGGCGGTGCGATCGTCGGACAGGTCGTGCAAACAATGGCTGATATTCAAGATAGTTCCGGCAAGATCGCGGACATCATCGGGATCATCGAGGCCATCGCCTTCCAGACCAATATTCTGGCGCTGAATGCCGCCGTGGAAGCGGCGCGCGCCGGCGAACAAGGGCGCGGCTTCGCCGTGGTTGCCACCGAGGTGAGATCGTTGGCGCAACGCTCGGCCAGCGCCGCCAAGGAAATCAAGACATTGATCGATACGTCGGGAAACCGCGTGGACGCAGGCTCGAATCTCGTCTCGCAGGCCGGCGAGACCATGGAAAAAATGGGCAAGGCCATCCAGCGCGTCAACGACGTCATGGCGGAAATTGCCGCGGCATCCGAGGAACAAACCCGGGGGATCGAGCAGGTCAATCAAGCCATTTCGCAGATGGACGAAGTGACGCAGCAAAATGCCGCGTTGGTCGAGCAGGCCGCGGCGGCGGCCAGTTCGCTCGAAGATCAGGCCGAGCACTTACGCGTCGCGGTGGAGGTATTCAAGATACGGGATGCGGTGGAGTCTGGTGATCAGTCGATGATGACCGCGCACCGTTCCCGTTCAGGCGCGCATTTTTCTACAGCGCCTGCCGTTGCGCATTGAGTGATCGCGGCAGAACGACATGGACGGCGTTCTCGCCGGTTCTATCGCGTTGATGGTTGGAAAGCGAATTTTTCGCGACATGGCGCTACGTCCCGCAAACTGAACGGACCATTCGTGCCGGTGCAAAAACTTGTTCGGCGAACGATATTGCATTCGCTCCGATTGCGAATTGCCCCTTGCTGATCATGTGCATGCGTTCCACGCCAGCAAGCACCACGCTAGCGGCCCGGAACGATTTGAAGTTGCGCATCGGCCTAGTCACCCGCTTGATGGCGCGATGGTCCTGTTCGACGATGTTGTTGAGGTACTTGACTTTGCGCACCACGACGGATACGTCGCGGTCGGCGTTGATCTCATCACCAGCAGCCCTGTTAGCGCCGCTATTGTCCATCGCGATCTTCAGGGATTGCCGTTTGGCCTTATAGCTTTGTAAGAGAAGCGCATCGCCGAAGATATGTCGCACTTCGCAGTGAGCAGGAAGTCGAAGGTCTTGCCACGTTTGTCAACCGCGCGGTAGACATATTTCCAGACGCCCTTGACCTTGACGTACGTCTCGTTGATGCGCCAACTGACACCGACCAGCCACGCCGGAGTACGTAGCCAGCCGTATTAGTAAGACCGGCCGCCAATCTATCATTCAGCCGTCGACATCCGTATGAGCAGTGCATTTGTAGTGCTCATGATGTGAGCCTCCATAGATGCTACCGCTGCATCCGCGTCTCGCTTTAGGGCGGCATCCATTAACGCGCGATGTTCGCTTTCGAGGTCCCGCTTATCCCCAGTTATCGAAACCGAAAGCGCACGGTATCGTGCGTTTTGCTCGAAAAGCATGATGCGGAAACGCCTTAGCCATGTGTTCTCACAAGCACTGACAAGGGCTTCATGAAATGCGGTATGCGCATAGCTCCAATCGACCGGAACATGGCCGCCCCGAAGCGGGGACTCAGTTTTCGACAGTCGATGGAATGCAGCAACCACGGCAACCTCCCACGCGACATCACCATTTGCAATCGATCGTCGCAGACAAGTCCCCTCTATCTCGATACGGGCTGCCGTCAAATCCTGTAGGTCCTGGACGGATATTGCCGCGACCCGAAAACCTTTCTGCGGCTCTGCCACGATCAACTCTTCGGCCGTAAGCCGTGAGAGCGCCTCACGTAGTGCACCGACATTGGTATCAAGCGATTCGGCAAGCTCCTTCACATTGATACGCGCTCCAGGACGAAGCTCACATGTCAAAACAAGCTTTCTGACCGTTTCGTATGTCGATAGGGTCAAGCTTCGAGCAACGGCTGTAGCGGACATAGCATTCCTCTATTGATAAACTGATTTTATCCTATAAAATAGTTTTTGCTTAGATAAAATGTTTTTGCATTGATCATCGACTCAACACCATGCCTTCGCTTCGGAATGCTCCGTCGTGATGTCAGTCGCATATAAAGTCCGCCAATTGAAAGGAATATGAAATGAAACTGTGCCGCTTTGGCGCACCGGGCGAAGAGCGCCCCGGCCTCGTCGATCCCCAAGGACGAATTCGCGATCTTTCCGCCCACGTGGCCGACATCGATGGGAGCCAACTGTCACCGAAACGTCTCGCTGCGATTGCCGCGCTGTCGCTCGACATGCTGCCGATCGTCGAAGGGGCTGTGCGCTATGGGCCTCCTGTGAAGAGCGCTTCAAAATTTATCGCCATCGGCACTAACTACCGCGATCACGCAGAGGAAGCAAACCTGCCGATACCCGATGAACCATTGGTATTTTTCAAAGCGATCAGTTGCTTATCCGGACCGAACGACGACATCGTGCAACCTCCGCACTCCACCAAACTTGATTGGGAGCTGGAGCTGGGCGTCGTCATCGGCACACGCGCTCGCTATGTCAGTGAGGCGGACGCGCTGGATCACGTCGCTGGCTACACGATTGTGAATGACGTGACAGATCGCGGCTTTCAGTTTCAGAGCTCGCAATGGGACAAAGGCAAGGGCTGCGACACTTTTGGCCCGGTCGGCCCCTGGTTGGTCACGCGGGACGACATCCCCGATCCGCACAATCTCGATATGTGGCTGGAAGTCGATGGCGTGCGCAGACAGGCAGGCAACAGCAAAACGATGATTTTTAGCGTACCCCAGATCGTCTCGTATCTTAGCCACTACATGACCCTGGAACCAGGCGACATCATTTGCACCGGAACGCCACCGGGCGTTGGTCTAGGCATCAAGCCCACACCGATTTTCTTGAACCAGGGTGAAACGGTCCATCTTTGGATTGATGGCCTCGGCGAACAACGCCAGAAGGTGATCGCCGCGCGATAGCTGTCGCGGAGCCGGTGGTAACGAGAGGGGAGAAGGTATGTGATCCTCTCGTCGCCAGCAATGCATCTCTTATCCCAACCAGGGACATCACAAATGACCTGCAAACGCGATGGCGTCTGCTTCGCGATCGTGGGCACGTATGCTCTTATCCGTTCGAACCCGGCACCGCATTGGATCGCCGGGCGCTTACTCAAATTCGGCCTGAGCGGTCGCTCTGCACGAGGTCTATCGATGCCCGTTGTCGGCAAGAAAACGGTCGTTAACCATCCGGTCGGAAAATTTGTGGCGCGGGGTCCGATACCGACCCGTTTGAGTCACTCAGCTAGCATGGGCGCCGGTCCACTACCGCACCGATATAAGACATTCGCATGCAGCGCTGCAGTCACTAGCATCAGTAGCTGCCGAGACGACATCCATCCGTTCAGCCGCGCCACTGCACCGCAGTCTGACAATGGACCTTCGTGCCGACGACCTTGCTGATAAGTTCGTTTGCAGTGTTGATCGCGCGAGCCGCGTCGTCCCACATTACGGGACGGAGGCTATGTGCAAAATTGTTACGCGTCCGTCTTGCATCATCCAAACGCGCGAGCATGTCGTCTTCAATTTTTTTATGAAAAGAGAGCATCTGCGTCACGATCGAAGCAGTGTAGTCGTGCCCTTCAAGCAGCATCCTGCGGCGATCGCGGTTCATCTCGGTGTGCCCGCCATTCCTTGCGTCTAGTTCATGTACAAGGCTCGCCCACACTTTATTGAGTGATTTTTCGATAACCGACCAGGCAATAAGGTGGGCGGATTCGTATTGATGAAGTGTCAACTGATTGCCCGCAGTCAGGCAGAGTGCCAAGATTTTTAGGCCGTCGTCCTCAAACACTTCGCCACAGCGTGCCATCACATGCAATGCATGATCTAGGGCGGCTAGCTTTATATCCTGCGCCAAGAAGTTTGATCCCTTCACTTGGCTGATTGAAATGTCTGTGATAAGCCAGAGACCTTGCTGCTCAAAAGCCTTGCAGTAGCTAGTTGGATTCAGCGGCGATTGTACGGGTGTTCCGGTTTGCATCGTCTCAGCGATACCCGAATGCAGCGCCATCAAGAATGCGTTCATGTATTGAAAGCGCTGATGGGCTAGTTCCTGGCGCTCTCGCATAATCTTCTCGTCAAACGTCGTACTTGGTACTTGCCGGAAGTTTGGAGACTTGTCAAAGTCAAAGATCAGAAAACCATCGCGGCGAGCTGATATGGGCACATTTGAGGGGCCCGTTTCTTGCCATACGATTTCCGCCAGCTTACGGTTGACCTCATCCATAGACGTCATATCCCTAGGCGCGCTTTCGAAGCAATACTGGATTCCTCCGTAGAAGTAGACCGCCAGAGCATAGGGTGAGATTGCGAGCGAGTTTTCCATGCGCTTGAGGGGGCGTTTTTTGTCGAAAGTGTTCGAGATAATCTCATAGGCGACATCAAATGGGGCGCATGACCGAAACGGAGCTCCGTTGAGCCATAAGTCAGCGCCACGCGAGCGTCGCTTAATGGCCGATTACCGCCTCACAATGCTAGCGCGGAAATAATCAGGAAGATTGTCCCCGATAGACTAGTTTGAGACTTTCGACTGAAAGGTCAAGATCGGCGACAATCGACACCGGTGTGTGTGGCGATTCTCGAGAAATAGATGAAACTAAATGAAGGGCATCGACACGTCCAACAAAGGAAACTCGTGCCAGGGTCTCGACTGCATCGGAGTGCGCACCAGGCCCGACTCGAACGGCAGGATATTTTTCAAGGCGCTCCGGTTGGCGTTCCCGCCCGGGCCGCTTGATTGACGATCTCACTGAGCGCGTTTGCCTGTCGCGCATTGTCGGTAAGTCCGGTGAATGTTTTCGTGATGAACGCGCTAGGCAAGCCGTCCATGCAAGCCTGGACTACGCGCATACCTGTCATCATCGTTTGGTGATGTTCGGCCCCGGTGCCGTTTATCGCAATCTGATATGCCTCGATCCCTTTGTCCTTTACCGCCTCGACAAAAGCAGTCTGCGTGCTGAAAGGGACATTGCTGTCGGAAATCGAACTTACGGCAAACAAGCGAAAACCGGGCATCGGATGAATGGCATTCACGTGATCAATCGGATCCCAGACATTGCCGAATGACGTCCCGGTGGCATCGACACTTTGCCCTTTCAATTCGGCGCGGGCTTTTACGCTCAACACGCCCGAAGTGGGTACCGCGCACAACACGTCGTTTCTTTCCGCGATCAGCGCACCCACTAGCCCGCCACCCCCACTTTGGCCGATCAGGCCGAATTCTCGAATCTCGTACCGTTGTTTCAGTTTGTCGATTGCCGCATTGATGACCGCGGTTTCATATCGCTGGCGACGTCTTTTCTGATCGCCGCTGGAACCGTCGGTTCCCGGTCGCCCCAGTAAAACCCATGCCATGTGGTCATGCGCCTGTTCTCTCTCGGCTTCATCGTAGAGATCCCGAGGCGTGCGCTTCGCGTATCGCGGCCCTACCGCTCGCCCCGAAATCCAGTCGCCCTCCATCGCGACAATGGCGCGATGCGTCTTTCCCGCGACAAAGTCACTCGACGGATAGTATTTGATACATTCCGCAAAATCGGCGCCGTCTACCCATACGGTATCTGGCTTTAGCGAACAGGCTTCCCGAGTAGTGGTTGCACCGGACAGCACTTCAGACGCGCTGAAATGATCATTCAAGCCATAGTGCGTCACTTGTGAAGCGCATCCTCCCAGCAGTACAACTGCCAACGCACCGCCATGGACAATCCACCTCGATAAAACATCCCGTTTATTTTTCCTATGCGCTCGCATCGTGGCGTTCTTATAAAAATAAAATGGCAGACAAATTAACCCTATGTCGAGGCGGGTGCATATGCCTCGTGCTGGCATTGCCACGTTACTGAGGCTGGGGCGAGAAAACGGTATGTTGCCGACCCAGTTCAAAACAAGAATGGATTTTAGCCGACAAGCGTAAACTGTCACCACGTGTCAAGGCGGGCAACGCATGGATGCCAATGCGTCATCTCGCCAAGCCTGCCACTGGAGCGTGAAATGCCGTCGAATCACTCGAAAACATGACAGAAAGTCCCGGGCACGCAGCTGCGCTGAAAACTTCACATGCGCGATGCACGTTCTCGCGTTAAACCATCTCATGGCGCTTACCGCGACCATCACTAATACACCAGATCCGTCCGGGCGCCGGATATCGACGCCGCATAACAACCTCGCTTACGTGAAGATGCCGGGATGACCTGCCGCACAGTCAGGCGACATGAAAAGCGCCGATGGCGGACCGCAGTTCGTCGGTCTGGTCTTCCAGCGCACCAGCCGAAGCGGCGGCCTCTTCGACAAGCGCCGCGTTCTGCTGCGTGACCCCATCCATTTGCGCAACCGCGAGGCCGACCTGCTCGATGCCGCGGCTCTGTTCGTTCGACGCGGACGCGATCTCGGTCATGATCGCTGAAACCTGCTTGATCGCTGCCTCGATCCGCTCCATCGTCGCACCAGCCCGCATGACGAGTTCGGAGCCGGTCTGGACACGCGCGCCGGAGGTGTCGATCAATGCCTTGATCTCCTTCGCGGCAGAGGCGGAGCGCTGCGCAAGTGATCGCACCTCGCTCGCCACCACTGCAAAGCCGCGCCCGTGCTCGCCTGCACGCGCGGCTTCCACTGCGGCGTTGAGCGCGAGAATATTGGTCTGGAATGCAATACCTTCGATTATCGAGATGATCTCGGCCATGCGAGCAGCACTTTCGTTGATAGCCGCCATCGTTTTCACGACATCACCAACAATCGCATTGCCCTCGTTCGCCACCGAACGTGCCTCGGAGGCAACGCCGCTCGCGTGCTGCGCGCTCTCCGAATTCTGCCGTACCGCCGCGGTCAGTTGCTCCATGCTCGCGGCGGTTTCCTGCAGTGACGCCGCCTGCTGCTCGGTCCGCGACGACAGGTCCATGTTGCCCGCCGCGATCTGCCGGGTCGCGTCGGCGATAGCCGACACCGAGCCCTTGATCGTGCCGATCGTCTGTGACAGTTGCGCTTGCATCTGCCCGATCGAGAACATCAGACTGGTCTCGTCGGCATGGCCGACGTCGAACCGCATGTTGAGATTGCCCCGCGCGATCTCGAACGCGGCATCGCGCGCACGTGCCGGGTCACCACCGATCTCGCGCGACAGGCTGCGAATGATCCAAGCCGCCAGTAGCGATGCAAGACCGCCAGCGAGCAATACCTCGACAGTCTGCACAAACAGCGCGCGGTAAAACACGGCGTCAATGTCGTCGATATATGCGCCGGTGCCGACTACCCAGTTCCACCCACTGACCGCGCGCACCGCCGACAGTTTCACTGAGTCTGTCTTCTCGCCCGGCTTCGGCGTGTTGGTATGCAGGTAGCCGTGGCCCGGGCGCGCCGCGGCCAAAATATTGGCGTAGATTCGATTACCCTTTGCATCCTTCAGATCGCCCACATACTTGCCAACCATCTGCGGCCGGGCGGGGTTGAGCAGAATAACCGGCTCGGTGGTCGCGACGAAGAGGTATCCATCACTGCCATAGCGCATCAAGTCCAATTGCGCGAGTACGGACCTCTGCGCGTCCGCGAGTGACATCTGATTTGCATCGACCCTTTTCTTGTAGCTATCGATCACATGGCTTGCGGCATCGAGCAAGGTATCCAACATGGCCTTGCGATCATCGAGCATGGTCTGGCGGTGTTGCCATACGCTTAATGTGCCAATGATCGCAAGCGCAAGCCAGACCACGGCTACGAGGGACCACAACTTCCGATGGAATGAGAGGCGATTCATTAATAGTGCTCGCAACAGGAATAACCAACGCGATTTAACGGCAATTTCTCAAAATTATTTATCGTTCCGAGGGAAAACCCTATAAATCAGCGCATTCCCCTAATCGGATTTAGCCGCCTAGGCGTTTTAATAATAAGGTCACGGGACAGCAAGCAGTGAATGAAGGCTACAGTAATAACGTGACGGTGAACTGTAAAAAATAGAATCGTGTTTGTGCACCATCTTATTATTACGTGTCGAGATAACGACGCGGTATTGTCATTTCAGCAAGAGAGACGAAAAAATCTTATCGCCGTTAATATTAAAAACAAGAGGATTTTGACAGGCTAGCGTGGCCTGACGCAGTGATGCGAAGCGCTCAGTACATTGATGTCAATGCTCGGTAGCAAGCGCCTGAGCACCCATACTGTAAAGGTATTGAAATGTTAGCGGGGATGTGCGAGGCCGTCGCTCAACCAGTAAGGCTCGCCGAGCGAACGCATAGACATCTTATGCAGATGCCGCGTTGTAGTCATGCGCGGTGCGACCTATGCATGGCGTGAAAATATGCGCCAAATGCATTCCGCCGATGCTGGTCGATTCGTACCTGAGGATAACACCCTGCTCGGGCCGCTGCACTTGGATATTGCGAAAGCGCAGCGGCAAGCGACATTGCACAGCGCGGTTGATAATGGCATGCAAGAGCCGAACATTACGGTAGACAGGCATGTTCATTCGCCCGGCTTCCCATCACCCGGCGAACGTCGCCATGCCGCATTGCGGTTTAAAACCTATGACGCACGCCAACGGTCAACAATGCCTGAGAGCTGCGCCCTGAGTCCGTATCCGTCGAGCCCACCACCGCGTCCGCTGCGCCAATGCCGTTCGAACCGCTGGCGTGCGTATAACCGGCAAAAGTGTACACATCCGTCCGCTTGCTCAACGCGTAATCCGCTGCCACGCCGAACTGATTGTAGGTCGCGGAAGAATCGCCGCTGGACTTCATATACACGTAACCCAATTCCGCGCTCAACGGCGTACTGATCTGCCACACGGCGTAGGCCGAACCGACCTTGTACTTTTCGCTGGTCTGGAAAATCGAGCTGCCATCGGCCTTGTATTCTGAGTAACTGCCGTAGGCGCCGACCGTCACCGCACCAATCTGATAGCTTGCGCCGATACGCGCAATATCGATTGCCTTTGCCGTGCTGTAATGCGAATTGATATTCGTATTGAACAGGGAGTCCGACGTGGACGTAGACGTGCTGGTGCCGCGCCTTGCGGCGGTCCCGTTGTCGATGTGCATATAGCCGCCGGCCATCGCCAAGGGGCCATTGTTATACGCCAACGAGGCGGCATAAGTCTGGCCGTTCGACACCGAGCCCGCTACCCCACCCACCGCGTACATGGCTGACGCCTTCAAACCACCCCAGTTCGGGCTGGCCCACTTGATCGCGTTGTTGAAACGCGCGCTATTATCGGCGTTGTCGACATCGCCTGGTGAAGTGAAAATGCCGCCCAGGTAATTATCACCCTGCACCGGCTGTACCAAATCTATCAACGGATCGTATTGGCGACCCAGGGTGAACGTGCCAGCACCGGATGTCACCAAACCGACGAAAGCCTGACGACCGAATTCACGACTACCCTGCCCCAAGGTGCCGGTGGTGGAATTAAAACCGTTCTCCAACGTAAAGATGGCCTTCATGCCATCACCCAAATCTTCCGAACCCTTCAACCCCCAGCGCGAACCGGACTCGTTACCGGAAGTCATCGCAATTTGCGTCGAATGGCCGCCGCTATTGTGCGTGTAGGTAATGCCGGTATCGATCAGGCCGTACAACGTCACTGAACTTTGCGCATGAGCGGCGCCAGTCACAGATATCACCGTCAAGGCAGCCGCGACATTTGCTAACTTTTTCATTCGTTATCCTTATCTAGTTTTGTGGAAACGCAGGAAGGTGAAACAACTTATGCACGAGGTAATATCTCAAAACAAACAGAAAGCATTGGTAATATTCATGCAACGCTTTTATTTTCCATACCTTAATACATCACTTAACGGGATGAAATAAAATCCGCATCACGCTAGCCTCCTACAGTACCGTCTCTTAATAAAAGCAGGTAGTGAAAATAATCAAGGGAACAGCTCGATGATGGGCCACTGCCGCTGCAACGCAACCTCGCGCAACCTCGCGTCGGGATTGCTCGCGATCGGATCCGTCACACGCTCGAGCAATGGCAAATCGTTAATCGAATCACTATAAAAATAGCTTCTGGAGAAATCACTTAAGCGATGCCCCAGGCTTGCCAACCATGCTTCCGTACGAATCACTTTACCTTCGCGAAACGTCGGTACGCCATGAATCTCACCTGTATAGGGGCCGTCAGGATCGTCGTTTTCGGTGCGCAAATCAATCGCCAGTAAATGCGCGACGCCCAAGGCGGCCGCAATCGGTTCAGTCACAAAGCGATTGGTCGCCGTGACGATGCAACATAGGTCGCCAGCCTGCTGATGCTCAGCCAGCAAGGCCCGCGCGGCAGGCAAAATGGCGGGAGATATCACCGCCTCCATAAATTGCCGATGCCAATCTCGCAGTTGCGCACGGGAGAATCGCGCCAAGGGCGCCAAGGACAATTCAAGATAGCCGTCCATATCGCGTTCGCCAGCAACATAGCGCAGGTAATACTCATCGATGGCCGCCGCATGCGCAACACTGCCGTCCACACCCAAGCGGATCATGAATTGCGCCCACGCTTGATCGCTGTCCAATGGGATAAGCGTGTGATCAAGGTCGAACAAAGCCAAACGTCGATCCATACAGAACTCCTCTGCGTTTGCTAGTGCGGCAAGGCCATTCGCGCTGCATGCTGCCCGAAGCAAATCCGTGTCGTCGGCAGCATCATGCACGCTATCACCGAATACACACAAGTACAATATGCCTAAAATGTGCAAGCGATAAAACAGGTGTTGGCGAAGGCACTGCAAGTCCGTTTTTGCCGGACATGATGAAGCAGTGTCACCGAACCGACTTTTGATTGTGTTATCTCGTGCGGGCGAAGAGAAGATCAGCAGCGCGGAGAAAAACGAATAGCTGCGATGGAACGCTACTTTCAAGCGATCTGGCGGCACGACCAATCGACGCGAGGATGATGCCAAGGCAATATGGCAAGGTGCCTGAAGCGGCTTCGCGGACCCTGCCAACAGGCAGCTCAAGCGAGAACGACGTCACCCACTTTACGCTTGAGCGCGGCGAACGATGCGGCTTCGCGCGCTTTTTCATTCGTAATCAGCACATCGATATGCTTAGGCAAGCAATAACTGATGCGGCTGCGCTGACCGATCTTGCTGTAGTCCGCCAGAATCACCACGCGCGCGGCATGGGCCACCATGGCACGTGCGACATCCGCTTCTTCCTGATCGAAATTACTCGCACCCTGGTGTTCATCGACGGATACCGGTGACAATAGGGCGAGGTCGGCGCGATAACGCTGGATGTCGAGGATGGTCGCCGCGCCGACTGTGGCCAAAGCACGGTGACTCAAGCCCCCGCCTAGCAGCAGCACTTCATTGGCACTGCGACTCTGCTGTCCATCACCGCGAAAACGACTGGCCACGTCGACCGAATTCGTCACGATGAATAAATTGGCCAGCTTCGCCAATTCATCTGCCAGCAACGCCGTCGTGGTACCGGCATCGACAAAGATTGTCTGGCCGCTTTTGATGATCCCGGTGGCCGCACGCGCCAGAGCGACCTTGGCCTTCACCCGCATGCGCGCGCGCTCGGCGATAGGCGCCTCGCTATCGCCGGCCACTTGCGCCGCCACGGCGCCACCGTGCACGCGGCGCAAGGCACCAAGCGCCTCCAGATCGAGTAAATCGCGCCGCACGGTTTCGCGCGACACCTCCAAATCCGCCATGATGCGTTCGGTCGACACTCGCTCCAGCGTCGACAGCAATGCACGAATACGTTGATGCCGCTCTTCCTGCCACATTTACTCGATCCTTATTGAGATAAGACAGACGCAAAGGCGTCGGCCCACATTGCAACAAGGCAGCGTGGTGGCGTCCGCACCCGATGGACGCGCACCGATACTATCATTACAAACGGATAACATCACCTGAACATGCATTGCATATTTTTGCGTACTTGCAAATATAGGTATTTAATATTAGCCTAGCGCTAAGTGCAGTGGTGCAAGGGCACATCGATCGGACTTACCTTGTGCAGCAGCGCTCACCTGAGTAAGCTTCGTCTGCTCGGCGCTCACCATGCAATGTTCTGAACGCGTATTACATACGTATTTTCAGCTCGATTCTGTGCCGGATGCATGCGGCGCACGAGCTGGGCGTGCGCTCAAGAATGACATCATCGCGGCCGTCCGCACGCACAAGTGGTAAAGCAATTTATTTATTTCGTTATGCTTACCATTTATTCAGAACAAGCTGAAGCGCTAAATACAGCCGCCCCTTCAAAAAAGTAAAATACTACTCCATGAACGATCTTTAACACATGTTTGTCACATGACAATTGCATGATGATGCCTGATTCGGAATGGGTGGCACTCGTGCACGCCTGGATGATTTTCGAACAAAACGTGCTTACAAACGGCATGGTGCGGGGCGCACCTCAAGCATTACATCCTACTAAAGGTCAGGGAACACGATGAATCGCAATTGGCTGGCACACGTCCTCTCCATCTCCACCCTTACCGGCTTGTCGATGGCCGCCCATGCGGCATTGCCGGAAGGGCTATTGGCGGCAGCGAAGAAAGAAGGCCAATTGACGGTGATCGCGTTGCCGCATACATGGTGCGGCTACGGTTCGATGATCGCTGGCTTTGAAAAGAAGTACGGCATCAAGATCAACGAATTGAACCCGGATGCAGGTTCGGGCGATGAAGTGGAAGCCATCAAGGCGAACAAGGGCAACACGGGGCCGCAAGCGCCCGACGTCATCGACGTCGGGCTGTCATTCGGACCGACGGCAAAGGCGCAAGGTCTGTTGCAGCCGTACAAGGTTTCCGAGTGGAGCGAGATTCCAGAGACGGCCAAAGACGCAGCCGGTTATTGGTACGGCGATTATTACGGTGTCATGTCCTTTGAAGTGAACATGGACATGGTCTCCAAGGCTCCGACCGATTGGAGTGATCTGCTGCATGCTGATTATAAGAACGCGGTAGCCCTGGCGGGCGACCCCCGCTCGGCGAACGAAGCCATTCAAGCGGTATATGCGGCAGGCAAGCCGACCGCTGGCGGCGACCCGGTGAAATCGGCACAAGCCGGCATGCAATTCTTTTCCGAACTGAACAAGCGCGGCAACTTCGTGCCGGTAATCGGCAAAGCAGCATCCTTGGCACAAGGCACCACGCCGATCATCATGCGCTGGGACTACAACGCCTTGGCCGACCGCGACACGCTCAAGGGCAATCCGAATGTGCAAGTAATCGTGCCAAAGACAGGCGTGGTTGCAGGCGTTTACGTGCAAGCGATTAGTGCGTTCGCACCGCATCCGAATGCCGCCAAATTATGGATGGAATACTTGTATTCGGACGAAGGTCAGTTGGCATGGCTGAGCGGTTATTGCCACCCGATCCGCTACAACAGCCTGGTTGCAGCGAACAAAGTCCCGCAAGCTCTGTTGGCCAAGCTTCCGGCAGCCGACGCGTATAAACGCGCCCTGTTCCCGACGCTGGCCGATCAAAATGCCTATAAGGAAGCCATCACCAAACAATGGGACACCACCGTGGGCGCGAGTGTGAAGTAGCGCGGTGATGTAAATCGGTGAGCTGATGCACTGAAGTAGTTCGCTGCATTCGTGCCGTGGACATCATGCAGCAACGCCAGGCGGTAACGTCGTGCTTGGAACGTACGCAGGGCACCGTTCCAGTACGCACGCCACACCGCCCCCGCTCCCAAGCCTAGCCAGCCGACTCGCGCGGGTGCCCGAGTCGCATTACTTCACAAATCTGCCGATGAGTGTCCCCTCGAAAGCCGGATCGGTGCAGGCCGAACTGATGACGCCCCCTACGCATCAGCACGCGCCGAATGCGCGCGGACGGGCGTTTGGAAAAAACCTGTTCAGTTGGCTTGGCGTCTTGCCATTTCTGGCGTTTGCGCTGTTTTTTTTGATATTGCCGACGGCTTCACTCGTGATCGACGCGTTTCGCGATCAGAGCGGACATTTCACATTGGCAAATTTTCGCTCGCTGCTGACCCCGGAAGTGCTGAACGCATACTGGATCAGCATCAAGGTCAGCGCGGCGTCGGCCTTCATTGGTGGTATCTTTGGCACTTTGCTGGCGTGGGCAGCCGCACAAGGTGGATTGCCTGCGTGGATCAGGCCGACACTAAGCACCTTCTCCGGCGTGGCGTCAAACTTCGCCGGGGTGCCACTGGCATTCGCCTTCATCTGTACATTGGGTCGCATGGGTCTGGTGACCGTGATGCTCCGCAAGTACTTCGATTTCAATCTGTATTCTACGGGTTTCAGCATCCTGAGTTTTGCCGGCTTGACGCTGACGTATTTATACTTTCAGATGCCTTTGATGATCTTGATCGTCACGCCAGCGCTAGACGGATTGAAACGCGAATGGCGTGAAGCATGCGAATGTCTGGGCGGCAGCGCATGGCATTATTGGCGCCACGTTGCGCTGCCGGTACTTTGGCCTACCGTGCTCGGCGCATCTTTACTGCTCTTCGCGAACGCTTTCGGTGCGGTGGCTACCGCTTATGCACTCACCGGCAGTTCGCTGAATATCGTGCCTATCTTGCTATTTGCGCAAATTCGTGGCGATGTATTGCATAACCCGAATTTAGGTTATGCATTGGCAGTGGGCATGGTAATAATCACCGGTCTGTCTAACGGCGGTTATATCTGGCTGCGAGCACGTGCCGCACGAGGACGCTGATGAACATGCAAAAGAAGCCTTCACGCGTCGGCGCCTGGATCGCTATGGTTGTCGGCGCGCTCTACTTCATGATTCCTTTGATCGCCACATTTGAATTCAGTTTGCGAATGCGGCGCGGCACTTATAGTTTTGATGCTTACCGTGTCGTGCTAAGCGACCCGAATTTCCAGGCTTCCTTCGGTTATTCGGTCTTGATGGCCATCTTGACGATTGTCACAGGCATCTTTCTGGTCGCGCCTACCGCATTCTGGGTACAGCTTCGTTTGCCAAAACTGGCGCCCGTAATCGAGTCAATCACCCTATTGCCACTGGTGATTCCCGCCATTGTCATCGTCTTCGGCTATTTGCGTATTTATAACAGCAGCAGCTGGCTGCCCTTGACCGGTAGTGCGGGTCGTACCAATATCTTGCTGATTTTCGGCTACGTGACGCTATCGCTACCCTATATGTATCGTTCGATCGATACCGGACTGCGGGCCATCGACGTGCGTTCGCTCACCGAAGCAGCTGAATGTCTGGGCGCCGGTTGGACCACTATCCTATTGCGGGTGATTCTGCCCAATATTCGCACGGCACTATTGTCCGGCGCTTTCCTTACCTTCGCTATCGTGATCGGTGAATTCACGTTCGCCAGTCTTCTCGACCGCCCGGCGTTCGGACCGTATCTGCAATTGATCGGCGCCAACCGCGCTTACGAACCATCTGCCCTGGCGATCATTGCGTTTGCCGTTACCTGGGCCTCGATGGGATTGATTCAACTGTTCGACTCGCTGAAGCAGTCTGCCACCCGTAAAGCCTGAATGGCACGAGGCATCGCATCATGGCTTTTCTCGATATCAAAGATCTGCTCAAATCGTTCGGGACGAACGTCGCCTTGCATCATTTCGCAATCAGCATCGAGCGCGGCGAATTCATTACCTTCTTGGGACCATCGGGCTGCGGCAAGACCACGGTTTTACGGATGATCGCCGGCTTTGAATCGCCGACCAGCGGGACGATTCATATGGACGGGCGCGACGTGACACACCTCCGACCGCGGCAACGCAATATTGGCATGGTGTTCCAGTCGTACGCGCTGTTCCCCAATATGACCGTAGCCGAGAATATCGGCTTCAGCTTGCGGATCGCCGGCGCCTCGAAAGCCGCCATCAAAACTCGTGTGGGCGAGATGCTGGAACTGATCAAATTGCCGCTACTTGGACAACGCTATCCGTGGCAGCTTTCCGGTGGCCAACAACAACGCGTGGCCTTGGCCCGAGCGTTGGCGAGCAAGCCGCAAGTCCTGCTGTTGGACGAACCGCTATCCGCCCTCGACGCAAAAATCCGCGTGTCATTGCGTCAAGATATCCGCGCGTTGCAGCGGGACTTGGGTATCACCTCGATCTTCGTTACTCATGATCAAGAAGAAGCGTTGTCGATCTCGGACCGCATCGTCGTCATGAACGAGGGCCGGATCGAACATATCGGGACCCCATCGGAAATCTATAACTACCCGCGTACCCGTTTTGTCGCGTCCTTCGTTGGTACTTTGAATATTTTATCGGCACAAGTGGTGGACGCACGCAGTGGCCGCATGATGCTCGGAGATCAGGAGCTGGTCACCACACACCCTTTGCAACACAGCGACATCGGCAAGCAGCGCGCGTTGGCACTGCGCCCGGAAGCGATTTCCATAGACGCGCCCGTGGCGGGGCGCAATGCACTGCGCGCTACCGTACAGGACGTACAATTCCTGGGCGCGGTGGTGCGCGTCAAAACCAGTGTTAATAACGCTGCCATCTCGTTGGATATCTTCAACGATCCGAACCGTCGACTACCCGAGCGGGGACAGCCGATTTCACTGAGTTTTTCTCACGACAATTTACTGGTGCTGGAAGATCAGCCAACGTAATAGTCGATGGGGCACCCGAGCAGATCCAGACCGTTCTCTGAAACGGCGAACGACACGGATGTCGGTTAATCTGTCGTGCGGATGTTCCGATGGGCGAGAAAAGCGTAACGGATCATCGCTACAAGGACCAATTCGGAACGGACACGGATGGTTGACCAACATTGTCGGTCAGTCCCTTCACCCGGTAATTTTCTACCTCATTTCACGCTATAGTTACTCCAATTTGTCATGGAGTATGCGTTATGCCATCCGTATTACACGAAATAGGTCAGGTCATCGTGAAGGAGTTCTCTGATCTCCATGACGCTTCGCAATGGACCGAGCTTCTGATTCGCCTGTTGGTCGCCATCGCGCTGAGCGGCGCCATTGGTTATGAGCGGGAGAGCCGCCAATCCGCGGCCGGACTGAGAACACATATGCTCGTGGGACTCGGGGCGGCCATGTTCGTGCTTATGCCGCTGCAAAGCGGGATGACCATTGTCGATATGAGCCGCGTGCTCCAAGGACTTATCGCGGGCATTGGTTTTTTAGGGGCAGGGGCCATTATCAAAATTGACAAGGATCGCGCCATTCATGGCTTGACCACCGCAGCGAGTCTCTGGCTGACCGCGGCGGTTGGTGTAGCGGCCGGCATGGGGCGAGAAGCGACAGCGGTCACGAGCGCCATCCTGGCGCTAATTATTCTGTCCTTCATGCGCCGCTTCAAGGATCACGCCGATTCAGATGAGACATAGCATGCCATTGACGCGGCCGCAGTCACTCCCGCTCTATTATTTAGCCGCGCGCCGCTCGTTACGCAGATCGCGAATACGATCGTGGTTACGAATGACACCTTGATTTTGTTTTTCGATCAACGTACGCACTTCCGGCGGAAGATCTTGGGCAAGTGCTTCACGATAATTCTTCTTGGCGGCATCTTCCCCACGCTCGACTTCCTCAAGGACCGCCAGATCGTCATGCGACGCCACGGCCGCTTTCACCGAAAGCCAACCACGATGCAACGTGCCGGCAAACGAGCCTTCATCTTCCGGCGATGCACCTAATCTGCCTACTTCTGCCTGTAGTTCGGTTACCGCTGCCGCGCACTCCCCCGCCCGTTCAATAAACAGCGCTTTAAGGCCACTATCTTGCGTATCCTCAGCAGCCTTGCGGAACCCTTTTTCACCATCAATTGAAGTTTCAATCAGGCCGTTCAAAATCTTTGTCGTTGTCGTCATTGCCATTCCTTTATGAATTAGTGAATCACCGGCAACGGTAACGTAGCAATGTTCAGACCACGCCCGTATCAAATGACATTTTTTGAGCAAGTTGTGAGACGGGCGATGATATTTTTTATTTTTGCAATAGCAAATAGACAAACCGATCGGCGTAAATCTATGCCCACACTAGCGTATGAGCGCAGACGACCCGCGGTACAGCGCCTGCGGGAACGTCCATCCCTTGCTGGCAGGCGGCGCAAAATGCCTCTTTCCCGCAAGATCGGAAACACTTCATTCGCAACGGTGCAAAAGGCGTTGGTTCCTTTCAGCACGAAGCCATCCGCAGCGTCCTGTTCGAACGATTCCATGAAGTCCCTTGCGATAGACTCAGGCGTACCGATCAGGTTCAGACGAACAAATGCGTAAATACTGACGACATGCAACGCTTCCGATCGCGATAGAACGCCACGGCGGCATTGAGGTTCAGTGGGGCGGTGAAGGCAATCCGGCGTGACGCGTCGCGAAATCGCGTCCTGCTTTCGAAGCACCGACCTGGACAATGACGGCGCGCTCCTGCCGTCTGGTCAACGGTCAACACCCGCACTCAATTCAACGCCAATGCGGCGGCGGCGTTGACGGGGGAGCCTTCCAATGCTTCAGATGGCCGACCGTCCGGTCCCACCGGTATGTCCCCCACCAAGGTCGTGCGATAAAGCTGCCGATCAAAGTCGAGGTCGAAAATATCGGTGGGAGCCAAGTGCGCGGTTGATCTGTTATCCCAGAATGCTAGGCTGCCGGCTTCCCATTTGAAGCGCACCGTGAAGCGCGGCTGCGTCACATGCTCCCACAATAATTCGAGCACCGCCTGACTCTCGCGCGGCGTTAATCCGACGATATGCTTCAAGAAGCTCGGACTGACATACAGTGCCCGCTCCCCGGTCTCGGGATGCACTCGCACGAGAGGATGCTCGGTGACAAGGATGCGTTGCTCCACGGCCTGCTTGTAATCATGGCTGGCATGCACACCCGCTGGCGGCGCAAAACGATGTACCCCGCGCAGGCCGTCGACAAACGCGCGCAAGGGCGCGGAAAGCGCTTCATATGCCGCTACCAGATTTGTCCATTGGGTATCACCACCATACGGCGGGATGGTCACGCCCCGGAGGATGGAAGCAAATGGCGGATTGACGGCCGCCGTCACGTCCGTATGCCAGCCGGTCCACGGACGCTGGACACCTTGGCCGCTAAAGCGCGTTGCTTGACGGAACTTGTCGATGGAATACACCTCGGGATGCCCCGGTACGTGTCCAAACACCGGGTGGCCGAGCGTCAACGCACCAAACTGCGCGGAAAATGCAACCTGCTGCGCATGCGTCAGCGGTTGGTCGCGAAAGAAGATCACGCGCCACTTCAGCAATGCCGCTCGGATCGCGACAACCTGCTCGGGTCGTAGTGGCACGGAGAGATCGACGCCCTCGATTTGGGCACCGATATGGGCGGATATCGGCTTGACCTTCACACTGTTCGCGGCCACTTCCTTGATCACTGCACTCATCGCAAGCATCCTTTGACGTAAAGGGCATTGTGGAGCGCGATGACGACTGGTCGATGAGCGAGCCACAATCCCGGTGAGGGGAACGACGATTACCAGACTATCGTCGTAGGGCAACGGCCAAAACCATTTTTTTGGGCTTATCTTATGCTTTATTCGTGTTTTAAGCCGCTGCCCGCTCCTTAGCGCCGTCCCGACAAACGCCGTACGACTGACGTCAGGAGATCGACCTCGTCGCGTGTGTTGTAGAACGCCAGCGAAGGTCGAACCGTCGCCTCAAGGCCAAACCGACGCAATATGGGCTGGGCGCAGTGATGACCAGACCGCACGGCGACCCCTTCATCATTCAGGGCCCGGCCGACTTCTTCGGTTTCATAGCCTTTCAGGACGAACGACAGCACGCTCGCCTTCTCGTTGGCGGTACCAACCAATCTCACCCCCGGCACTCGCCCAAGTCGTTCGGTTGCATACGCAAGCAGATCATGCTCGTACCGTGCAATGCGCTCGATCCCGATGCGATCGACGTATTCGAGTGCCGCCCCGAGCCCCACCGCGTCCGCAATGTTACCGGTGCCCGCTTCGAAACGGCTAGGAGGCGCTTGGAAAACAGTCCGTTCGAAGGTCACATCGGCAATCATATTGCCACCGCCCTGCCAAGGCGGCATGGCGTCGAGCAAATGACGCTTTCCATAGACCGCGCCAATGCCCGTCGGACCGTAGATCTTGTGTCCTGAAAACACGAAGAAGTCAGCATCGATCGCCTGCACGTTCACCCGCATATGCGAAATCGATTGCGCACCGTCGACGAGCGCCACGGCGCCTACGCTATGCGCGAGCGTGACAATCTCCTTTACCGGCACTACGGTACCGAGTGCATTCGAGACCTGCGTGACGGAGACGATCTTGGTTCGGTGAGTCAATAATTGGCGGAATGCATCCAATTTGACCTGCCCGGAATCGTCGACCGGAATCACCTTCAAGGTCGCGCCCTTCCGCGAAGCCAGTTGCTGCCACGGGACGATATTCGCGTGATGTTCGAGATGCGAGACGATGATATCGTCTCCGGCTTCGACGTTCTGTTCGCCCCATGTCTTTGCCACCAGGTTGATCCCTTCGGTCGTGCCCCGAACGAAGATAATCTCGTCGGACGACGCGGCTCCGATGAAACGCCGTACGGTATCGCGAGCATGCTCGTATGCATCGGTGGCACGCCCGGCCAACGCATGCGCCGCGCGATGGATATTCGAGTTCTCATGCGAATAAAAATACGCAAGACGATCGATGACCGCTTGCGGCTTATGCGTGGTGGCCGCGTTATCCAGCCACACAAGCGGCTTGCCGTTTACGCGCTCGCGCAGGATCGGGAAATCGCGGCGCACGGCATCGACATCGAATGTCGCGTGCGTTGACGTAAAACGGTGTTCACCGTCAAGCCGATCCGAGGTGATGGGTCTTCTCGAGTAGTCCGGAGCATCCGGCTCGTCGAGGAAGTACCGTGGGGGCACTTCCGAACCGCTCTGGGATGCATGCCGATGGTTCGATGACAGCAAATCACGCAAGCTGTTGGCGTCCGGCAGGCCGAACGCCTCAGGTGCCACCGTCGCGCGTGCGGGGGGCACGACGGCAGCGGGCTGGGCACGCCATCCATGTGATGCGCTGTCGATAAAGTAGAAAAGAGAGGAAGTGATGCCCGGTGTGCCACCCAGCGCGGTTCCTCCCGTACGCGGCTCGATGGTCGGTGCGGTTGTCACCACGGTATCGGGTATATCATTCCCGGCGGATGCATGTGGTGCAAGCGACGGTGCGCGATTGCCGAGTGTCAGCACCTGCGTGGGTGCCGACGATAACAGGTTTGTTCCAGGAAGTGCCCCTACTGGAACGCCCGAAGAAGAAGCGCCGGTGCCGGTGCCGCCGGGCCCTGCGAACGGCGAGCCCCCGGGGGCGGGATTCGCGGCGACGTTCAATGCGGTAACAGCCTGTGGCAATACTATCGTCACGCCCCCTGGCGCACCGCTTCCCGGCACCAGCGACGATGCGGGCGATTGTCCCGGCAATGCCGTAAAGAACGCCGTCGCAAGCCGCGCGAGTGTGCCCGGATCGGGCAATCCCGCCGGTGCCTGCGCCCCCGGATTGGCGATATCAGCGGTAGGTGTCGGGGTAGTCATGGTACTTGCCGATCTCCACGTCTTCGAGAACCGCGAGTGCATCCGGTGAATGGACCGCGAGTGAGCAATATAGCGAAATCAAGTAAGAAGCAATCGCCTGGTTGTTGATCCCCATGAACCGTACCGACAAACCGGGACCTTGTTCGCCGGCCACGCCGGGCTGGTAAAGACCAACCACGCCTTGGCGTTTATCGCCCACGCGCAGCAGCAGGATCGACGTCTTGCCATCGGCAACCGGCACCTTGTCCGACGGAATCAGCGGGATACCGCGCCAGGTGATGAACTGCGATCCGAACAGGCTCACTGTCGGCGGGGGCACGCCGCGGCGAGTGCATTCACGGCCGAATGCGGCAATCGCCAACGGATGGGTCAGGAAAAATGCCGGCTCCTTCCATACCTTGCTCAACAACTCGTCCATATCGTCCGGTGTTGGCGCACCCGTCAACGGATACACGCGCTGCTCGTCGGTGACATTGGCCAGCAGGCCGTATTCGGCGTTATTGATTAGTTGGCTTTCCTGCAACTCCTTGATTGTTTCAATCGTCAGGCGCAGTTGCTCCTTGATCTGATCGTGCGGACTGCTATACAAGTCCGAGATACGCGTATGTACATCCAGAACGGTACTGACCGCATTAAGAAAGTATTCCCGTGGCGCTTCTTCGTAGGGCACGAACGTCTGGGGCAGTACCTGTTCGTCTTCGCGCTGCGTACATGCGGCCTTCACTGCCTCAGGATTCTTGACCTGATTCAATTGGTAGATGCCGGCTTCCACCGGCACCCATTGAAGGAGGTGGGTCAGCCAGCGGGGCGTAATGGTGGCGAGCTGGGGGACGGTCTTCGTGGCATTCGCAAGCTGGCGCGCTGCCTGATCGCTCAGCGTGGTCGGACCATTTGCTACGGTCGACATATCGGGCTCCGGGTTAGAAGAAAAACGGGAAAGCTTATAACGCGCGGAGATTATGACGAGTGGAACGCGCCGCCCTCAACAGGCTATAGCCATCACTCCGATATTCCTATGAAATATCAATCGACCGCGCTACTGAGCGTGCCAATATGGCGGCGTTCTGTCTGCCGCAATAGCGATGTGATAGGTTGATCGAGCGCGTTCGCCAGTTTCTCCGCGGTCAATATGGACGCGATCACCTCGCCGCGCTCGACTTCGCCCACATAGGAACGATTGAGGCCGGCATGTTCCGCAAGCTGCTCCTGCGACCATCGCCGCGCTTCGCGGTAGCGTCTCACAGTCACACCGAATTGCCTGATCAAGGGTGTCATGCCGTCGCGCGGGTAGGGAGCGCCGACGGCACGGGTGCGGCCACCGGACGGGATACAGCGGTAGAGGCCACGGCCTGGGTCACGTGACTGCCTGGCGCCACATCCTGCGTCAGCCAGACGTTTCCGCCGATCACCGCGCCGCGGCCAATCGTGATACGACCGAGTATTGTCGCCCCTGCGTAAATAACGACGTCGTCCTCGACGATTGGATGACGTGCGAGACCTTTTTCGAGATTACCTGCCGCGTCCCGTGGAAAGCGTTTCGCACCTAGCGTGACAGCCTGATAGATACGAACTCGCTCGCCGATGATCGCCGTTTCACCAATCACCACGCCCGTCCCATGATCAATGAAACAGCCTTGACCTATGCGCGCCCCTGGATGAATATCCACACCGGTCTCGCCATGCGCGCGCTCGGCAAGCATTCGCGCTAGCAAAGGCAAGCCCAGCGTGAACAATTCGTGTGCAAGCCGGTGGTGAATAATTGCAAGAATCCCTGGATAGCAAAGCAGCACTTCATCGACGCTGCCCGCCGCGGGATCGCCTTGGAACGCCGCAAGCACATCGGCATCAAGACGTGAGCGGATATCCGGCAACCGCGACGCGAATGTCTGCACGATGTCGTGAGCGTCGACCTTGGCCAACTCGCCACCGTCACGGTACCGCGCGGAATAGCGCAACTCGAGCCGCGCCTGAATCAACAAGGCGTTCAACGCTGCGTCCAGGCTGTGCGCGACGTACAGGTCTTCACTTTCCTGGCGTAGATCGGGCGGACCCAGGCGCATGGGAAACAACACGCCTTTCAAGGCATCGACGATCGCTTTCAGTGCGTCCGGCGAGGGAAGATCGCGGCCGCCCGCTTCGATGGCGCGCTGCTGACGCTTACGCCAATCATGCCGGGCAGTATGCAGGGAACGAACGATCCCGTCGATGTCGAATGCGGCCACGTTGGTGCCCCTTATAAGCAAAACTAATCTTGAATCCAAGGTAGCTGGCGGAAACGCCAACCGTTGACGCCCCCGCGATGCTGCGCGGCATCCAGATCGCCTTCGAAACCTTCCAGGACATTGAACACGTGCGAAAAACCGGCTTTCGCGGCGGCATCCGCGGCCTGTGCCGAGCGGTTGCCGCTACGGCAGAGCAGCAGTATCACGGCGTCCTTGCCGCCCGCCTTGGCCTCCAGCTCGCGAACGAAACGGGGATTCCGTGTCAAGCTGGTTCCGGTCGCCCACGGCACATGCACGGTGTCGGGCACATGGCCAACGAATTTCCGTTCTTCGGCGGTACGGACGTCGACCAGCAGCGCCTCGCCGCGCGACACCAAGGTCCAGGCGTCGGCAGGACTCACGCCCCCGGCATAGGCCAGCCTGCTTTCGCGCGCGGTTTCGCGGGCGTAACCCAGTACAGTCTCAGCGAAGGTCTCGTCTTCCAAGGCAATTAGCATGATGAATTCCCCTCCGGTCATCGGTTTTAGCGGAATACGCTTGCAGCAAGAAACGACGCGGCAAGACCAGGGGCATCTCTGCCCCGCGCCGCGATCTGGCTTCGCCACTTTGCATTCGAATCACCAGACAGGGAACCAATTTAATGTCATTACTTATTTCATAACGAAGCAGTTCCCGTGCAACGGCGGCGTACTTCGCCTCACAACAGCCGGGGCCGCCGATACTACAAAGACAGGGAAATCCTTCACGTCACGCTCACGATACGGCCACGCCAAGTTGTCCCAGCACATGCTGGCGCAAGGCAACAAGGTGCGGATCATCGCGATGTCGCGGATAGGGTCGATCATTCGGGATATCGGCAATGATGCACGCAGGGCGGTCGCTGAATACGATCACGCGCGTGGCCATGAACAATGCCTCTTCCACATCGTGCGTCACCAAAAGCGTTGTAAAACGGATCCGATGCCACAATGCCAATAACTCACTTTGCATGTTCAAACGCGTCAGCGAATCCAACTTGCCGAAAGGTTCGTCCAGGATCAGCAGCGATGGGTCATTGACAAGGGCACGCGCCAACGCGGCACGCTGTGCCATGCCACCTGACAATTGGTGCGGGTAGGCATTGGCGAACGCGGCAAGACCCACCGTCTCCAACGCTTCGTCGATGCGACGGTCCGCATCGCGTCGACCCTGCGCGGCCGGCCCCAAACCGACGTTGCGACGGATGGTCAACCAGGGATAAAGCGTTGGGTCTTGAAATACAACAACCCGATGCGGATCCGGGCCGGCAACACGGTCGTTGTTGTAATAGATGGCGCCTTCACGCGGGGCTTCAAGGCCCGCAACCAATCGTAACAGCGTCGACTTTCCGCAGCCGCTTGGCCCCAGCAATGCGACAAAATCGCCCGGTTCAGCGGAAAATTGTACGTTATCCAACACCGGCAACGAAGTGCCATCCAATACAAAGGCATGGCTGACATCGCGAATATCCAGATAGCCGACCGCAGGGCCGATGGATGCATGTGCCGATACCGCCTGGTTTTCGACGATCGTTACCATTTGAGAAGCCCCTTCTGCCATACAAGTAATCTTCCGCGAACGGCAAATAGCAACGTGATCAGGCCTGAGCACATCAACGCCATCACCAATAACGCCGCATACATATTCGCGTACGCGGCCCATCCTTGCGCCCATTGCAGATAGAAGCCCAATCCCGCCTTCACGCCCATCATCTCGGCGACGACCAATACCGAAAAGGATGCCCCAAGTCCCATGAACAAACCGACGAATACCGATGGCAACGCCGCTGGCACGGCAACACGCAAGACCAGGAACCAAGGCTTTCCACCCAGCGTGCGCGCGATATCGTAAAAAGCCGGATTGACACTCGCCACGCCCGACCATGTCAGCACGGCAACAGGAAACCCACTGGCGAGCGCGATCAGGAAGATGCTCGCGGAGAAGCTGGATGGGAAAAAGAAAAATGCCAGTGGCAACCACGCGGTGGCAGGTAACGGCCCGATGATCCGCAGGATGGGATGGACCCAATACCCGACGATCCGCGACCACCCCACGCCAACGCCAACCACAAACCCGGTCATCGCGCCTGCCACATAACCAAGGAACAATAACCGCAGTGAATACAGGAGGCTTGTTCCCAACTTGATGTAGTCGTTACGGAATACGTCCAGCAAGGCCTGCGGCGGCGCGAAAAACGGCCGGGGCAAGAGACCCAGCTTTGCTGTCACGACCTCCCATCCGGACAACACGACAGCCAGCGCGATTGCCCACGGGAACACGCGCGTTATCGCACCAATGCGCGCATCGGCAAGCGCCTCGGCATGCCTGCGCGATCCCGATATCGTCGCGAAGAACAATACGGCTGCGAGCACCACTGACAGCCAAGCCAGTGTGCTTGTTTCGGGGAAGTCGTCGTAATTCGGCCAGATGCCGACGATCGCTGCCAATGCGGTCCACGCCGCGGTGGCCACGGCACCCACAAACGCAACGCGTCGGTTGAATTGCCCCTTGCTTTTCGCCCGCGCATCCGGCGAAGGTAGCGCGGCATGTGACGCGCGATAGGTTCCCGGATCGCGCGATCCGACCACGTGTGGCTGCGATGATTCAGATTGGGAATAAGCCATGGTCGAAAGCTCAGAGCAAGGAATCGGCAAAGACGTGATGTGCGGATGAACAGCGAGTGACAATCACGAAGAACGTCATCGCCGCTGCGGCACATATATTCCGTAAATCATCCGCGTACATCATCGGGCTCGTCTGTGCAAGCCTGACTTCAACCCGAAAGTCATCTGAAATGGACATATGGCTCACCAAATTATCGCTGGTAGAATTTGATGGAGCTTATCTCGCACGACAGCCAGGCAAAACCAAGCATTTCTGCTTTTGATATGGTTTTTTAAGAAGTCTGAACGGGTGTACCACGCTATGCCGCGGCACGCGGCAGCAAGCCCGCGCCGACGACTTCACCAAATGGGCCGGATAACAGACCACCTGACCGGGTTTTCTGCTCCCGTGGCAGCAATGGAAATACCAGCTCCGCGAAGCGGTAAGATTCCTCCAGATGCGGGTATCCAGAGAGAATGAAGGTTTCCACGCCCAGCGCCGCATACTCTTTCATCAATGCCGCGACCTGCTCCGGATTCCCGACGAGAGCCGTCCCCGCACCGCCACGTACCAAACCAACCCCCGCCCAAAGGTGGGGATAAATCTGCAACTTGTCACGTCGGCCATTATGCAGTGCCGCCATCCGCCGCTGCCCTTCCGAATCCATCTTTGCAAACGATGCTTGCGCACGCGCAATGGTATCGTCATCCAATCGACTGATCAGCTTGTCCGCATCGGACCATGCCTCCGCCTCCGTCTCGCGCACGATCACATGCAGCCGGATGCCGAATGTAATCTTTCGCCCTTTCGCCTTCGCCCGTTGTCGTATATCGGCAATCTTTCTGGCAACGGCGTCGGGTGTTTCGCCCCACGTCAGATAGGTATCGATATGATCGGCGGCAATCGCATGCGCCGCCGGTGACGAACCGCCAAACCACAATGGCGGATGCGCCGATTGTATTGGCGGATACAATATCTTCCCGCCTTTGCTTTGCAGGTGTTTCCCGTCGAATTCGATTGTCTCGCCCGCATGGGAGGCAGCGAGGAGGCCACGCCAGATATGCAGGAATTCGTCGGTCACTTCGTAACGCGTATCATGATCCGTAAAAATGCCGTCTCCGGCGAGCTCGGCCGGGTCGCCGCCCGTTACGACATTGATCAATAGCCGCCCTTTCGACAGTCGATCGAACGTGGATGCCATTCGCGCCGACAAGGCAGGAGAAGATAGCCCCGGCCGGATTGCGACGAGGAATTTAAGACGCTGCGTGAACGGCATGAGCGACGATGCGACAACCCATGCGTCCTCGCAGGATCGCCCCGTCGGCAGCAACACCCCTTCGTAACCGAGCGTGTCGGCCGCAACGGCAATCTGACGAAAATAGTCGAAATCCGCGGCGCGAGCGCCCTCGGAAGTCCCCAGGTAGCGACTGTCTCCGTGGGTAGGAATGAACCAAAAGACATTCATCGGACGGTCGCTCCTCCTATCCTCCGGCCGTCGATTCGGCCCCGTGCGTGATTTCCCATCATGTCGACACCTCGTTTAGGCAGCGCCGCGTGATAAGCAGGCGGCGCTCACGGAATAATCGGCATGACGTTAGCAAAAGGACGGCGGTGGCCGAACCAATATTTCCGTATGTGCTAATGCGGAATATCGGAAATCATCATGGGAAGAGGGTTACAGGAATGTGTCCGAAGCCGACCGCACCCATTTCGTGCATGGCAATGAAGGTTACCGGCTTTCGCACGCTGCCGCGCTACCGCGACGTCGTTTGCCCACCAAAGCGTTCACGGTAGGCTTGCGGCGTGACCGCGCATACCTTCATGACACTTCGCCGCAGGGAATCTTCGCTCCCAAAACCACACTTCAACGCGATGCGTTTGACTGGCAATGCCGTATCGACAAGTAGCCGCAGGGCCGCTTCCGTGCGAAACAATTCGATTGCCCGTGCCGGTGTATTGCCGGTTTTGTCGCGATAGTGACGCACGAAGCTTCTCTCACTCATGCCAGCCCGTCTCGCGAGCGCCGGCACCGACATATCGGATGTGAGGTTCTCTGCGATCCATGCGTGAAGCGCTTCGAAATCATCGCTGGCGTTCTGCAGTAGCAATGTGGCACTGAACTGTGCCTGGCCGCCAGGCCGTTTAAGAAATACAACGAGCTCTCGGGCCACGTCCAAGGCCAGCCCGCGACCGCAATCCGCCTCCACGAACGCGAGGGCAAGATCGATGCCGGCGGTAACACCTGCCGAGGTCCATACCTCGCCGTCCCGTATATAAATGGGATCTGGCTCAATGCGCAGCATCGGATAGCGATGACCAAGCGCCTGACAATGCGCCCAATGCGTTACAACGCGTCGCTGATCAAGCAGTCCCGCCGCCGCCAGCAGAAAGGCGCCAGTACACACCGATGCAATCCTTCTCACTGCTTCAGTGTGTTCACGCACCCATCTCAAAAGCGTGAGGTCTTTCGACGCGGCATGTACGCCGCGCCCACCCGCTACGATGAACGTATCGGCACCCGCGCCTGCGACGGGTAGCGGAAAGGTGTCAAGTCCTAAACCCGCGGAAGACACCACTTTACCGGACGCCGATACCACACGAACCTCGTACGGGCGCTGTTTGCCGCGTTCCAGGCAGAGCTCGTTCGCTGACGCGAACACCTGCATGGGCCCGGAGACATCGAGAAGTTGTACGTCGTCAAAAGCCAGTATGTTGACGGTTCGAAGCGTATCGGACACGAGAGAATGGCGTAAATTGCGGCCTGATTGGCCTTTACGCCATACGCTACACGTGTACAGTGCATCTGTCCAATACTCATCGACGCGCCATGCAACATGGCGGTCATTCCCTCCTGCTCCTACGATATCGACATGACCATTCGCATCGGCTTCCTCGTTTTTCCTGGCGTGCAACACCTCGACCTCGCAGGTCCATACGATGTCTTTGCATCGTTGGCGGATGTGCGCATTCGTCTGATCTGGAAAGCGTTGGCGACCGTGAAAGCCAGCAACGGATTACCGTTGGCACCTGACACGACATTCGACGATTGCCCTACGTTGGATGTCATTTGCATTCCCGGAGGCGCAGGCGTGGGCGAGGTAATGGAAGACAACGTCACGCTTGCATTCATCCGCGAACAGGCGGCCCAGGCTACTTTTATCACCTCGGTTTGCACAGGTGCATTGGTACTGGGCGCCGCCGGACTGCTTCATGGGCGTCGCGCGACGACGCACTGGGCCTACCATGCATTGTTGTCGCGGTTTGGCGCACAGCCGGTCCAGGAACGCGTCGTTCGTGACGGGAACCTGCTGACTGGCGGCGGTGTCACTGCGGGAATCGATTTCGCACTGACATTGGTCGGGGAACTTGTCGGGGTCGACGAAGCACAAGCCATTCAACTGCAAATCGAATATGCGCCGGCACCGCCATTCGCCGCGGGCAGCCCTGACACCGCGCCCCCGTCCGTCCTTGAAGTCGCTCGTCAACGTACCGCGGCGAACGTCGCGAAACGGACGGAGATTGTTGCACGCGCGGCCGCCAGACTTGCTGCACACGGTTAGCTTATATCTTCAAATAACCGGATGCCTCACGACACTCGTACAGTCAAGCTACGCCACGGGCCAGCCGCGTTATCCGATATCAACGCAACATTTTGGAAAACAACTGGTCTCGTCTCGCTGCGTGGAATCAATATCTGCAACTGATTCTGCCTGCCTGGCATGTGCCCAAGACGGGTAACCGAGAGCACCAGATTTCGTCGCGTGGACTCGAGCCTGATATCCCACCGGCCTTGCTTACCACTACGCCATGCTTCCGTTTCACCGTCGTCCTCCACGGATCCCCCCTGAGCGACGCCTTCCGTCTTAAAGGGTGCCACCATGAACGCCCTTTCATCCGCGGGTGAGGCAAAATGTTGATCGGCTACATTCAAGGCAATCACACCACCCTCGCGAATCAGCATGATTGGCTGATCGAAAGGGGCAGGCAAACAGACCGTGTTGCCTCCATCGAACGCTTCGCCGCTCCAATACGAGAACCAGCGCGCGCCGGAAGGCAGATAGATTTCGCGCGCCGTCTGGTGTGCCTCGACCACCGGCGCTACCAGCATATGCGGCCCCAGCATCATGTCGTCGCCATCGTCGAGACAACGCCCGTCGCTTGGAAACTCAGCAAAAAGAGGCCTTAGAACCGGTTCGTAACAACTGTGCGACTGCCATAACAAGGCGTAAAGATAGGGGATCAAGCGATACCGCAATTTGATAAGCGCGGATATGTGATGGGTATGCTCCGGAAACATCCACGGCTCATTCACGCTGCCATCGTCGTTCCATGAATGGATACTGAAGCGCGGCAGGAAGACACCAAAAGCCACCCAGCGCATGAACAACTCCGGGTCCGGGGCTGGTCCGGAAAACCCCCCGATATCATGCCCCGTGTTCGACACGCCGGACATGGCAAGGCCCAAACCCATCTTCAGGTTATAGCGTAGCGTCTCCCAGGACGTGTAATTGTCGCCCGACCACGTTTGAACATAACGATGCATGCCCACACCTCCTGACCGCGAGACCAAGAACGGTCGCGTCGACGGCGCATATTCACGCTGTGCGGCATGTGATGCCTGCATCATCAACTGCGTTTGCAATACCTTCGCCTGTTGCGCCACAAACGAACGTCCAAAACCGTTCGCAATCGCATCAGGCGTCCAGATTTCAAACTCATTGTTGTCATTCCACGTCGCCGCGATACCGTAGGCGAGGAGGCTATCCTTTACCTTTCCCTTCCACCAATCGATTGTCGCAGGATTCGTGAAGTCGAGATAAGCGCCCACCTCATCCCAGAATTGAATCCATGCGGGGCCGCCATCGCCGGCACGGATAAGAAGTCCCGCTTCATCGACTTCCTTGAAAGCAGGATGATCACGAAGGAGGCACGGTTTGATGTTGGCGCATAAGCGGACGCCCTTTTTGAGATAACTGTCGACGAACCCTTTGATGTCAGGAAATTTCTCGCGATTCCAGTTGAAAACGTAGCGCTTTGCACCAATCGAAGTGTAGCCTGAGGACAAATGAAATGAGTCACACAGGATGTCGTGTTCGGCACAACGCTCGATGAACTCGCCCATTTGTTCCTGTGCGTTCGGGGCGTCGGTATAACGCATCGTCGAGCCGGAGTAGCCCAAACCCCACTTCGGCATCCAAGCCGGTTTTCCCGTAAGCCACGTGAAGCGGCGTACCGCGGCGAGGGGCGTACTCGGCGATGCGATGAAGTAATAGTCGAGATCACCATGTTCGGCGATGAAATGA
The DNA here is from genome assembly GCF_000970345.1 of Robbsia andropogonis. Lineage (GTDB taxonomy): Bacteria > Pseudomonadota > Gammaproteobacteria > Burkholderiales > Burkholderiaceae > Robbsia > Robbsia andropogonis. The sequence continues at coordinate 69,695 of NZ_LAQU01000002.1, forward strand.
CGGTAGGCGCCATGATAGTTGTCCAACTCGCGACCCATATCGAACCGGCAGTCGGACAGCGTATCGTAGAAGAGGCCAAAGCCGCGCTGTGTGTCCGGCCGCCACGTCACATAAAAAGGAATGTGTTTATAGAGCGGGTCGGTAGTGCGCGCGCTATAGCCCATCGCATCGATATTGCGCATTTCATAGCTTTGGCCCGCACGATCAACCGATCCGGCACGCTCGCCCAGGCCAACATACATTTCACCGCGCTCGCGTTCGACGTAGTGATAGACCCTGGCGTCCCACCACGAGAAGTTGTACGCCTGCGTCTGGCGATCCCGCAAAACACGATGCCATTCGCCGTTCTCGCGTAAGTCCCACGAACAAAATCCTCCCGCATAGTCGACGGTCAAACGAATACACGCTGTTTCGACGACGAGATGACCCGCGGTATTCACGACGGAGAAAGACGGTGGCGTGAAACCACTCATGTCGCGCCGATCCCGACCTTCGATCGGGGTGTCTTCCATGCCTGGCGCGATGGCCCACGTATTCGGTCCATGTAGCTGCCCGTCGGGGAGAACAAGCACGCGAATGATGTCATCGGCGAGAACGAACAGTTCGATCAGGCTTCCCGTGTCCGACGCCAGGATGAGGTGATTGTCGGTGTGATGCGACAACGTGAATTGCGGTTTAACGTTCAATGAAGCCATATCAGATCTCGTGTCTTTATCAAGCGGCATCTTGAGCACTGCTTTTGCCGCACGGTGGCTAGCGCACGGCGGCATGGCCACGCATCAGGATGACGAGGAGCGTAGCGCCTATCAGGTCGAACAGGCCCAATGCGGCGAAAAGCGGTTTGTAGCCAATCGAGTCAGCCAACGCCCCGACGACGAGAGAGAATCCCAGGCCGCCGATCCAGGCCGCCATGCCGGCGAAGCCTGCGGCGGTGCCGACTTCCCCAGGCACAAAGACATCCGCGCTCAGTGTATTGACCAACGCCGAAATCATCTGATGCGCGAATCCGCCCACGCAGAACAGTGCAATGGCTTCATACGGAGAAGCGACCAGGCCAATGCACGCGGGTCCGATCATCATCACCGCGCCGAGCACGACGCCGGCAATGCGCGACCAGATCAGTGAGATGCGCAGATGCTTCATCAGGAAGGGCGAAAGATATCCCCCGAACAAACCGCCTAAGTCGGCGGCCAGAAAGGGCACCCATGCAAACAAAGCGATCTCTTTCAGATCCATGTGCCGTTCCGTGGCAAGATACAGCGGAATCCAGAAACTGAACGTCTGCCACGCGGGCTCGGCAAAGAAACGCGCCTGAGCGATCGCCCAAAAACGCCGCGTGGTGATGACATCTCGAATGCGGTATGTATCTCGCACCGTCTCTGTCGCGATACTTTGTCCACTGGTGATCTGCTCCTGCTCTTCGCGAGAAATCCGGGGATGTTCCGTGGGCGTGCGATAAAACGCGTACCAACACGCAGCCCAAATAAAGCCTAGCGCACCGGTTACCAGAAAGGCAGCCTGCCATCCATAATGAAGTGATACGAGTATGACCAAAGGCGGCGCCAATACTGAACCTAAGGAGGTTCCCGCATTGAAATAGCCCACGGCGATGGACTTTTCCCGATTTGGAAACCATTCAGCAACCACCTTCATCCCCGCGGGAATGGCGACCGCTTCAGCAAGGCCCATGAAGCCACGCATTGCCGCAAGGGAAAGCCAACTGCCGGCGAAGCCATGAAGGCACCCTATCACCGACCATAAGCAGGCAAATAACGTGAAGCCAATGCGCAGCCCGATCAGATCGATGATTACGCCGCATACCGGCTGCATGATCGTGTATCCCACCTGGAAGGCGCCCACCACATAGGAGTACTGTTGGGTACTCATATGCAGCACCGTCTTCAACTCCGGCGCTAATACACCCAGAGCATTGCGGGAAAGGTAATTCACAATGGTGCCGGCACACACAAGTGCAATGATCCACCATCGCAAGCCAACGATCTTTTTCACGTGCTTCCCCCGTTCCGTTCAGCAAGCGTTTTCGCTTGCATCGCCAGAATGTTCGCTTTCGAACGACACGCTTGTCGTTATCGGACATCCTACCGTGCGCAAAGCATGAGAAAATCAGGGTAAACGCGGATATGGCTCTGTTTTTACTCTATCTTTGGATTATTTACGTTGATTCTTTTTACGTTGTCAGATGACTCAACACAAATAATATTTGATGTTCGTTTTCGAACTGTCTATTAAGTCAATTTTTTGAATGCAGCAGACATGCTTGCCCCATACGGCCATTTTTATGGATTGCCGCCTGGACCCGTTCCGGAGCACAGCGGAACCGATCAAACGTAATGCCTATGCGCGCGGGCTGATATAGCGGGAAGCCGTTATCAAGGCAGCAACGCTCCGCCCCAGCTTTTCCGGCACGCCGGAACAGGTCGCGGACAGATTGTCGCCATGGGGCGAGGCTCGATCAGATATATGTGAACGTGCCAGGGGCGACCATGTTCGCGCAAACAAAACGCAGTCAAAGCATGATGTATTTCCACCGCATGCCCGTTTTAAAGCATGGCCAGCAACAACAAGACAATCCCGCCAATCGATGCCAGCCAGCAGTAAGAGCGAACATACGGTACGCCAAACGCATAAAGGGGTACATAGACAATGCGCGCTATCAGGTAAACCATCGCGCCGATATGACTCAGCATGCCGGCTTTACCTGCCAGATGAACAATCAATACCGCGGCAATGAAAACAGGCAACGTCTCCATGAGGTTCTGCTGCGCCCGTTTCAATCGTCCTGTCACGGGTCCGACGGGTGGCCCGGGTTCATCCCGCGGCCCTGCGTTATATTGCAAGCCCGTCTCCCGGTTGCGCCACATCGCGGGCAATATTACCTGTACCAAAGTCAGTACCAGGACCCAGGCAAGGATTGTCATATCGATGGTCATCGTTTTATTCCTTTATTGAAAGCAACTTGTCTCTCATGCTACTGACCTGACCGATCCATCGCGGGACACGTGATTCGGCCAACAGGCCGTTTCGCAGAGCAATTATCGCGCCCAGGTTCCTTAATCGACACTCGCGGCAAGCGCGGCCTGCTGCAATGCCGCGCCGTCGCCTTGCTCCATCACTTGTCCGTACTCCAGCTTCATATAGCGATCCGCGAGCCCGAAGTAGCGATCGTCATGCGTGATCACCAGGACCGTTTTTCCGCGTGCTTTCAATGCCGGCAATAGACGCCGATAAAACAAGTCCTTGAACAGCGGGTCCTGATCGGCTGCCCACTCGTCAAACACATAGAACGGGCGGTCTTCCAGATAGGCGACCAGCAACGCTAGGCGCTTGCGCTGCCCTTGCGACAGTGCCAACGTCGAGAAGACGCCTTGCGTGATGCTGACCTTGTGATCTAATTGCAGTTCGTGCAAAAGGCGCTGTGCGTCGGCGTCGAGGTCGCCAGCCGATTGCGCGGCGTTGATGGCCATCGCAGCGCGTAAGCCCAGCAGATTATCGAACAAGAAGAAATCACTGAAGACGACCGAAAAGTGTTGTCGATACGCGTCCCGATCGCCAGCGCCAACCGGCAGACCATCAACGACAATGCGCCCCTCTTCGGGCGGATACAGTCCCACCAGCATCTTGGCCAGGGTCGTCTTGCCACTGCCATTGCCGCCAATCAGATAGACAATCTCGCCGGGCGTAAACACCGTGCTGACCGGACCCAATGTGAACGTACCATTGTCCTTTTCCCGAAAATAACGATGCGCGACACCCTCCAGAACGATCTCTCTGAAGCCGCGTACTGGCGTATCACATCCTTCGACGGCGGTGCCATCATGGGCGCTATCGCATGTGTCGGAGGAACCATTGACATGATGGTTCACGCGGACTCTGGCAGATGTCCGTGTTATCTCATCGTCCCCTGTTTCCTGTACCAATTCACCGTTGACATGCTCGATCCGCTCCAGGGCGACGCGGGCGGCACTGACCATCGGCATGGATGACAACACCGCCTCGATCGGCATGATCATGTAAACAAACACGATCGCATAACCAGAGAGCACCTGCTTGCTGGCGCCCAGATGTTGCCCGAACACAAACAATGTCAAACCGATAAAAGCAAACAGAATGAAGTTGCCCCAGCTGTTCGCCGCCGCATACAACAGATAACCGCGCGTGCGCTGCGCGCGCACCGCCTCTACATTTCCCGCGAGCGTACCGTCGATGAATGCGCGACGGCGCGCACGATGCAGCTTCAATTCCTTGGCGCCATCGAAGAGCGATCGGAAATGCCGAATCAATTCGTCCTCTCGCACCCGTGAAGCCCGCAAGTGAAACAGGGCCTGCGTATGCGCAAGCCGATATCCAAACGTGCCTAAAACAATTGTTAAAAAGGCGACGACAAAAATGCCCCACGATAAATATGCCAGGTACGCCAGGCACCCGACAATCAGCGCGCCTTGCGTGGCCAGCGCCGGCAAGCCGATGAACAAGGCAACAATCGTATCGAGATCCTGCGTGAGGACTGCCATCGATTTCGCCGCGCCCTGCCGCTCCAGCGAAAGAAACGATGCACCACCAATGCGGTGAATCGTGCTCATCCGTAATCGCGCCTTGACCTGCTGCCCGAGGCGCATGAACAATGTCTGTGCCAGTGTGCGCGTGACCAGGACAACGATGCCGAGCATCAAAAACATACCGCCCAGATGCGGTAGCCCTTCAGCGTCCGCGGCAAGCGCCTGATTGATCAGTGCCAGCAGACCCGCATTGCCAAAACCGCCGATAAAGCCACACAACGTTGCGAACACCAGCACGCCGCGGGATTGATGGACCAGACGTAAAAGGATCAGCATGGTGTTCCTCGTGAAGCCTGTCCGGACCTGCATCACCGTGCCGCGCGACGATCCCGACGTAGGCGATTGGTCATCGATACCGGACTTTCTAATTCATCACCCACTTAATGAGAATCATTCTTCTTCGCGAGTGCGACGATACGGTGCCGGCGCTGCCGGTGTCAAGCGCGCGTTTTCGTTGATACCGCGCGATTTTTCGAGATAACGATCGATTCACGGCATCGACGCGAGGGCATTTATCACCCCTCTAACAAAATCATGTTAATAAGACTCATTTGCATTTAATCGGATTTTGTTTGAAGATAAGGTTTTTGTGGAGAACCGCATGGATCGCCCTGACGCGCTACTGTCACCTTCCGGGATGCCAAGCGAGAGTGCCGCCACGACGCTGGCGCCCTCTCCTACCGTTCCATCGATTGCATCGCATGATGCCTTGTCCCGGTTGCTGGCGCGTCAGTCGGCGTGGCCACTTGACGCGCCGGCACCCGACGACGCGGCGTTGGGGATCATTTTCGACATGGCTTTGCGTGCACCAGATCACGGTAGATTACGGCCTTGGCGCTTTGTCGTGATTCGAGGCGAAGCGCGGCATGCGCTCGGCCAGGTGCTCGTCGACGCCGCAGCCGGACGGCATCCCGATGCCGGCACGGCCGTACATGAAGGCCGACGTCAGAAGGCACTCGCGGCGCCCGTGATCATCGCAATGGCAACCGCCACCACGACGGCCACCAAGGTGCCTGAAATCGAACAGATGATGGCGGTGGGCGCGGCGGCGATGAATATGCTGAACGCCATCCACCTGCTCGGCTTCGGTGGCTTCTGGGCCACCGGTCCCGACACCTATGACCGCAACGTGCATCACGCACTGGGCTTTACCGAGACCGAGAAATTGGCCGGTTTCCTTTTCGTCGGCACACGGCGCGATGCCGCGACTCCGGTGCAAAGGCCCCCACGCGCGTCACACGTCCGCGAGTGGCTGGGGCCGTCCTCCACTCGTCACCAGGCGTAGTGCCAATTGGCCCGACACCGCGCCAACTACAGCACGACGTTGGTCAGCATGGCCACGGCTGCATCGAATACCACCCTTACTCGCGCGGGTACGGGACCGCGTTGGGGACGATAGACACATACCGGCCAGGACGTGGGCGCAATGTCGTCGAGGACCGTCAGCAATTTCCCCTCTGCGATATAAGGACGTGCGAGATAACGCGGCATTTGCGTGAAGCCCAGCCCCGCAACCACCGCGCGACACTCGGCATCGACATCATCGCTTTGGAATACCGGATGCGCCGGCGTGAATTGCTGACCGCCGGCCAGCTCCCATGGCCAGAGCCGCCCGGTGCGCCGATCGATGTAACCGGTCATGGGCATGTCCGCCATGTGTCCGATATTACCCGGCATCCCAACGCGCGCGATCAATGCAGGCGCGCCAACAATAACGAAATCGACCTGCGCAACCTCGCGCGCAACGAAGCGGCTGTCCCGCAAAAACCCGATGCGCACGCCGACATCGATCTGTTCCGCAACGGGGTCGACGATGGTATCGGAAAGGCGAAGATCGATCGTCAACCGGGGATATTGCACGGCGAGCGCCGTCACGACACGCAACAGCAAGGCATCACCCAGCAATTTCGGCGCAGCCATACGCACGATGCCGACTATGTCCGCGGCGGCGCGCGTATCCCTGACACCCAGTAGCCGGTCAACCTGCGACACAAGGTCACGAGCCTGCTGCGCAAAAGCAGCGCCCGCCTGTGTGACGTTGACGCGCCGGGTATTACGATGAAACAGCACTTCTCCGGTGGCGCGCTCCGCCTCATGCACTGCGCGCGTGACGGCCTGGGGCGAAATGGCAAGCCGCGCCGCCGCACCCTTGAAACTGCCCGCATCCACCGCCGCGCAGAAAATGCGCAGCATTTCGATTTTGTTTTGCATCGATCGAATCGTGACAATGCCATAAAGTGGAATTGTGAAATCGTAACATTTCCATTGCTTTGCATAGCGTGGATTTCTTACCATGGGCACACCGGCACGATGGTTGCGGCCGGCACCGACCGTTGGATGCCGGCGTATTTCGATACGTTACAAGCACGCTTCGCGCGCGCATGGCAACATGAAGTAATTGCCGCGTGAGGTCACGTGGTTCAGCCCCCTGCAAAATGAGCCGCGGCGCTGCTTCCCCGTATATCTCGCATTTGCGTTTCCCCAGGACAAAGAGAGAGTCAAACCATGTACAAAGCTTACGGTTATGCAGTGCAATCCCCCACGACACCGTTCGCCCCGTTCGACTTCCAACGTCGTGATACGGGTCCGAACGATGTGCGCATCGACATTCAATTCTGCGGCGTCTGTCACTCGGATCTTCACACTGCTCGTGGTGAATGGGCGGGTACGGTCTACCCGAACGTCCCAGGCCACGAAATCGTCGGCCGCGTCGCCGAGGTCGGCAAGGACGTCACGAAGTTCAAGGTGGGCGACATGGTCGGCGTCGGCTGCATGGTCGACTCCTGCCGCGCGTGTGCTGCATGCAATGAAGGATTGGAACAGTACTGCGAAGGCCCCGGCGGTTTTATCGGCACTTATAATGCACCGGACAAGCATACGAACGGCGTGACGTATGGCGGTTATTCGTCGTCAATCGTCGTCGACGAGGCGTTCACGCTGCGTTTGCCGGACAACCTCGACCCGGCCGCCGCCGCGCCCCTGCTGTGCGCCGGCATCACTACCTATTCGCCGCTGCGTCATTGGAAGGTCGGCCCAGGTCAAAAGGTGGGCGTCGTCGGGCTAGGCGGCCTTGGGCACATGGGCGTGAAGCTCGCGGTCGCGATGGGTGCCAAGGTCGTGCTATTCACGACCTCCGCCAGCAAGGTGGACGATGCGAAGCGCCTGGGTGCGCACGAAGTCGTCATATCGAAGGACGAAGCGCAAATGGCCGCGCATGCGAATTCTTTCGACTTCATCCTGAATACGGTCGCGGCATCGCATAATCTGGATCAGTTCACCGCCCTGCTGAAGCGCGATGGCGTGCTGACACTGGTAGGCGTGCCGGAACATGCGCACCCGTCGCCGTCGGTCGCAAACTTGATCTTCAAGCGTCGTACGTTGGCCGGCTCGCTGATTGGTGGCATTGCCGAAACACAGGAAATGCTGGATTTCTGCGGCAAGCACAACATCGTTTCCGATGTCGAGATGATTCGCATGGACCAAATCGAAGAAGCGTACGGCCGCATGTTGAAGAGCGACGTGAAGTACCGTTTCGTCATCGACATGGCGTCACTGGCACGCTAAGGAAAAGCGCCACGCCGGGTCACGGCGTGGCGCCTCCTGTCATGCCCTCCTTGTCAGATGACGTTACCGCATACTGCCGGCACCGGCACCAATGCCCTGCCCGCTAAGTCATGCGTCAGACGGACGGCAACGATGTTCACGATTCGCGTGGGGGCGTCCGGCTGAAGTCCGTCGCCGCGAAATCCGCCCCTTGAAAGCGCGACTCCAGGGCGTCCACCGGCTTCGCATCCGCCAGGATCTGCTCCGCGTAGTCCTCGGCATTGTCTTGTGGATGGTAGGCTACCCGGATACGGCTATTGTCCCACCACGCACGCGTATTCCCCGACATCCCGTACACGATATCAAAACCAACGTCCGGGGTGTCCAGGCTGGCGTCCACGAGCGCGCACGCGTCGCGATGCGACAACCAGGTACTCAGGTGGCGTATCGACACCGGCCGCGGCTGGAAGGAGCCTATCCGCAGGCACACTGTCTCGATGCCGTGCTTTTCCCAATATAAACGTGCCAGCCCTTCGCCCCACACCTTGCTCAGTCCGTACAGGCTATCCGGATTAACCGGCATCGACGGGTTCAGCGCCATATCGCATGCGTACATGCCCGTGGCGTGATTGCTGCTGGCATAGACAATGCGCCGCACGCCACACTGCCGCGCCGCTTCGTACACATGGAACAGTGCAACGTAGTTGTGCTGCAGCAGAATATCGAACGGCTGCTCCACCGAGATTCCAGCCATATGAACAATCGCGCCGGCACCGTCGAAGAGGCTGCGACAAAAGGCCGGATCACCTAGATCACCCTGCCGGAACCCTCCGCTTTCCGCGGCGTGAGGGGCGACCGTCGCGTCGTCGGCGAGCGGCTTGATGTCGGTATAGCGGCCCAATCGACCTGTCTCAATAAAATGCGCGCGCAGCACGCGGCCGATGGCCCCGCCCGCTCCGGTCAGAACCACCGGCTTACGTTCTCCGTCCACCGCGGCGGCGATGCCGGATTGTGTCATTGTGTCTGTCATTGCGACGCCTTGTCAAAAATCAAATGGCGGGCGTGAGAGCGATGCTTCATGCATGACTCTCACGCGCTCCCCCTCCGGAAACACGCAACCCGTGTGCTTCCTCTCACCGCTTAGCGCTGCTCCTTGACCCGCGACACCAACTGCGTCGGACTCACGAACTGCAGCGCGATCAACACCCACAGCAGCGTGATGGCCATATAGATCATCGCCATGGCATCGATCGATTGCGGTGCGCGTACGCCGGTGGAAAATACCGCGTAGTACAACGCGACCACGAGTGTCTGGGTGCTGGGTCCCGCGGTGAAATAAGTAAGCTCGAACATGCCGATTGTGCGAACGAGCACCAACAAGCCTGCCGCTAGCATCCCCGGAACCAGCAAAGGCAGCAGCACATACCGGAAATAGCGTAACGTGTTTGCGCCGAAGATGCGCGCGGCCGATTCAAGGTTCGGATCGATCTGTTCGATGAACGGCGTCATTACCAGGATCACGAACGGGAGTGCAGGCACCAGGTTCGCCATGATCACGCCGGTCAGCGTGCCCGCCATCCCGAATTTATACATCACCGTTGCTAGCGGAATCCCGTAGGTGACCGGTGGCACCATCATCGGCAGGAGAAACACCAGCATCGCCCAACGCTTGCCGGGGAATTCAACGCGCGCCAATGCATACGCCGCGGGAACGCCCAGAAGCACGGACAACAGCACGGTGGCACCGACGACGATCGTCGTCACCCACAACACGCTGCCCAACTGGAAATCGGACCAGGCCTGTGCATACCAGTGCAGCGTGAATCCCTGCGGCAATAGCGTGCCGAACCAGCGCGTGGCCGTTGAATTCACCGCCACCGTAGCGATGAGCAACAGCACGTTCACCAGGAAAAAGATCATCGCGCCCCAGACCACCGTCTTCCACAGACGGTCGCCCAGGTTGGACGGTGGACGGGGTTGCCGACGTTGCAGCACGTCGGCGCTTTTCTTGCCCTCGCTGACACGGTCGACCACCTTGTCTTGCTCGCCGGAGCCGTATCGGTTCCCATCATGGCCATCGGCAATCGCGAACGCGCCGGCATTCGCGCGCGTGTCGCCTACTACTGCCAGTCTTTTGCGCGTATTCATCAGCCTTTGCCTCCCGTGACCGGACCGCGATAGAAAAAGCGGCGTGCACCCAGCATTGCAGCCACGACCAGTAACTGGGCAAAGCCCATGATGATCGCGATCGTCGATGCCAATCCGTAGTCGTAGCTTTCGAAAGCGGCCTCCGATGCGGCAATCGAGATCACCCGCGTCGGCCCCGCCGGCGACCCAAGCAGAATGGCGGATGGAAACACGGAGAATGCCTGCACGAATGACAGGCAAGCCGCCATCGTCAATCCGGGCACCAGCAGCGGCAGATAGATTTGCCGGAATTGCTGCCAGGGCGTCGCGCCAAGTGTTGCGGCGGCACGGGCTAGCGTCGGATCGATGCCTGTCACATAAGACAAGGTCAGCAGGAATGCAAACGGGAAACCGGACACCACTAGCGAGATCAACACGCCCCAGTAGTTATGGGTCAGGCGAACTTCATCGTCATACAGGTGCAGCGCATGCACCGCCTGGGAGAACCAGCCGTTCGGGCCGAAGTAACTCAACATGCCATCCGCAATCAATACGGTTCCCAGCGTCACCGGGATCACCAGCAATGTCGTGACGAGTTTCTGATACGCCGATTTCCGCCGCAGCGCGAACGCCACGGGCACGGACAGCCCGACATTGATGATGGTCGCGGGAATTGCCAGTTTCATCGTGACGAACACGGTCGGCCACATCGACCGGTCACTGAAGAACGTCAAATAGTTAGCCCAGACGCTGCCGCCGTTCATCGGCTGGAACGACAACATCAAGCCATAGAAGAATGGGTAAATGAACATCGCCGCGATAAACAGCAAGGCCGGTACGACGAGCCAGGCCTTCAAGTCACGCGGCATCCTCACCGGTGGGGTTGGCAACGCGGACGCATTCATGCATTTTCTCCCGCATAAACCAAGGTGCGATCGGTGGGTACGCTCAAACGGATACGTTCACCCTCGCGCACGTCACCAGGCAGACGCGCCCACAGCGTACCGAATTCCGCACGCGCGAAAACGAGCGAATTGTGACCGCCATACTCGACCGTTTGCACCTCGACGTCGAACACATTGTCGTCTTCGGACGTGGCGATCGTCAAATCCTCCGGACGGATGGCCAGGCTTACCGCCTTGCGTTCGAATGCAGCCATCGCGATACCGGTCAAGGTAACGCCGCCAGCATTGACAACAACGCTATCGCCACGCATGCCGTCCAATGTGAACGGGAATACATTTCGATACCCCATGAAACGCGCGACATGGAGATTCGACGGACGACCATAGACTTCCTTCGGGCTGCCCACCTGCTGCACTTGCCCTTCCTTCATGACGACGATGCGATCGGCCATCGACAATGCTTCATCCTGGTCATGCGTGACATAGATCGTCGCCCGGTCCAACTCGGAGTGAATCCGCCGAATCTCCGCGCGCATTTCAATACGCAGCTTCGTGTCGAGATTCGACAATGGTTCGTCCATCAGGATCAACGGCGGCTCGATGACAATCGCCCGGGCGATGGCAACGCGTTGCTGTTGCCCGCCCGACAATTGGCCAGGCAGTTTTTTCTCGTGACCCACCAACTGGACCAGTTCAAGCGCGGCCCGTGCTCGCCGCATGGCTTCCGCTTTTGCAACACCACGCATCTTCAAACCGAACGCGACATTGTCCAGAACGGACATGTGCGGAAAGAGCGCATAGTTCTGAAATACCATGCCGAAACCACGTTGCTCCGGGGGCAGGATATCGATCCGTTCGTCATCAAGCCAGATGCCGCCACCAGTCAGCGGCTGCAATCCCGCAATGCAGTTCAAGGCCGTGGATTTACCACAGCCGGACGGTCCGAGCAAAGCGATGAACTCGCCGCGCGCAATATCGAGATCGAGCTCTCGCAGCGCATTCAACTGCTGGCCTTCGGCATTGGTGAAACTGCGCGATACCCCGTCCAAACGCAATTGACGGAACGAATGGTTCATCGTGGCACCTATCGAGACTTTTAAGACGCAATCAGCGCGCCATCAGGCGCGCTGTGGGAGGGAAAGAGACAACCTTATTTCGACTTCAGCGCGCCGATGTCCCGGTCCCATTTCTGGAACGCCGCCACCATCGCCGTGGCATCCAACGGCACGACGTTAGGACGTTGCGCAATCCACGCGCTGTATTCCGGGCGGCCAAACTTCTTGATGACATCCTGGCTCTGTTGCGGCGCCATCTCCAGCGTCACACCTTTCACGGCCGGGCCTGGGTAGAAATAACCATCGTCATACGTGCGCGCCTGCTGTTCCGGTTCGAGCATGAAGTTCATCAGCTTGAACAGCGTATCCAGCTTCTCTTTCGGCACGCCCTTCGGAATGGCCATATAGTGCGCGTCGTTGACCCATGTCATGTTGTCGAACGCCTGCACCTTGAACTCCGCCGGGACGATGCCCAATGCGCGCGGATTGATATCCCATCCGGTGACCGTGACCGTCATGTCGCGGGTACCTTCACCCAACTCCTTCATCACCGCCGACGTGCCACCCGGGTAATACGGAATACAGCTGTCGAGCTCCTTCAAGAACGCCCAGGTCTTGTCCCAACCGTTGATCGGGTCCCGCGGATCCTTGTCGCCCAGCAGATAGGGCAAGCCCATCAAAAACGTCCGGCCCGGCCCCGAGTTCGCGGGGCGTGCGTAGATCAGGCGATTCGGATTGGCTTTACACCATGCCAGCAGTTCGGCGGGTGTTTTCGGCGGATGGGGTACTTTCGCGGGATTGAATTCGAGCAGTGGGCCAGCCGGCATGTACGTGACTTCCACCGCCTGGTTTTGTGCAATGTCCTGCATCTTGCGCGGCCCTGGCGCGTACTTGTCCAGCAAGCCCGGGAATGCCGCCTGGTGCTCCGGCAAGATTGCCTCGAACAGCTTTTGCTGAATGCCCGCGGCTAACACGTCGGTCCCAATCAGAATCAAGTCGATATCGGACCGGCCGGCGTTCTGCATTGCCTTGATCTTGCCGGGCAGTTGCGGCGCGGGAGAATTGGTGAATGTGATGGACGAAACCAGATCCGGGTACTTGGCCTTGAACGCTTCGAAGCTCTTTTGCGTGAGTTGGAGATTTCCCGCGGCGTCGACGATATTGATCGATACCGGTGCTGCGTGGGCATGGCCCATTCCTCCGGCAACGATACCCAGGCTTAACAACACGCCAGCACAGATTGCCGTGAGAGAAGTCCGGCGCTTTGCAACGTTCACCATCATCTGTCCCCTTCCTTTATTATCGATATCGTCCATCCCGCTGCCGTTGCCTTACGCCTTTTAATCAAGCGTATGCAACAGGTCATGCACCCGCGCCTCGATCAATGCGGCATGCACGCTTGCGGCTTCAGACCTAAGACGCTGTCTTAGAGATAGGTTATCTGATGTCGAATCCTAATGGCCGGGGAAAATGCCTACTATCAATGTAAACCCTCGCAACGTCGTTTTGGCGCATTCCGAGGCGTGCCAGGACCGTTACTTCCCGATAAACCCTTATGAAAAAAAGCAGAAATCGGGGGAAATCATTCAAATAACCAGCGAGCACCACTCGCGCTTAAAAGAATGACTACGTGATCAGACATCTTATGTTTTCGCGTGACAAATAGCGCAAGAATGGGTGGGAAACCCGTTACGTTACGTTGCGCTGCGCTCACGCGGCGTAATCGCCAAGATGTCGGCAATATCCGGGTTGTCGTCTTGCCAGGGCATCAGGAACCGCGATGCGTAGCTGCGCCAGACGCCAGATGACACGAAAAGGTCAAGCGAGTCCGGATCAAGATGGTTATCGCGTTTCATTTTTCCCATGATCTTGAACGCCTCACTCAGGGGTTTGGCTTTTTTATATGGCCGATCGCCCGCGGTAAGCGCCTCGAAGACGTCCGAGACGGCCATCATTCGTGCGATCGGGCTCATCTGGTTACGCGTCAAGCCGCGCGGATAGCCGCCGCCATCCATTTTCTCGTGGTGACCACCGGCGTATTCCGGAACGTTTTTCAAGGCACCGTTCAGCGGCAGCCCTTCCAGCATCACAATGGTTCGGGTGATATGGCGATTTATTTCAAACCGTTCTTCCGGCGTCAGGGTGCCCCGCTCGATGGACAAGTTGTGCAGCTCTCCAAGATTCATCCGATCTGGGAGCGGTTTCATACGGAAGCCGAAACGTGCTTCCCGCTCGCTCAATGCATTCGGTTCATGCCCGATGATGTGCTCCTCGCGATCGGCAAGCAATGGCTCCTCCCTCGGCAAACCGATTGCGGGCGTATGATCCGCGCGACAGTGCGCCATGCGCGCGCGTTCATCGCGTGAGGTGCCCAGCATGTCGTCGAGCGTGCGCGTCCACCTTCGCCGAGCGATGGTGCGCAAACGGTCTACATGTTCTGGCTGCATTGATTCGCCGCCTTCGTTGCAATGGGCCACGAACGCGAAGTCGTCGTCAAGCGAGCGTAACGCCTGATCCCGGGTTGCCCGGGCCTCAGTCTCCAATGCCCCCGTGGCGACAGCGCGCCAGTAATCGATATGTGCGTGCGCCTTCAGTACCTCGAAGCGCATGCGAATCTCGTGAATGCGATTCGCCAAGGTCTCGAGCTTGGTTGCCTTGTCGATGACATATTCCGCCGTCGTCAGCTTGCCGCAGTCGTGCAGCCAGCTTGCCACCTCCACCGCCTCCCAATCGTCCGGTGTCAGGGAGAAGGATGCATACGGGCCGTGCTTTGCCTCGCATGCCGCTTGAACCAGTGCCTGCATCAAGACCGGTACGCGCTGGCAATGCCCGCTGGTATGCGGAGACTTCGCATCGATCGCCTCCGCGATCATCCGTACGACGCCATCGAGCAACGCCTTTCGGGATTTAAGCAGCAATGCGGTCTCCAGTGCGATGGCGGCATTGCCTGCGAGCGCGCGAGCCAGATCGAGATCGCCCGGCACGGTGCGAGGCGATTGGCCGCTCACGTTTGCAGCGATATCGTCGCCGTGCATCAACAACAGCATGCCGCCAATCAACTCATTTGCGCGATTGCGCAAGGCAATCACTTGCAGCCGCGATGTCGGCGCCCCGCCGTGGTTCTCGGGGGTACGACCTGCCGTCAACGCAGCAAGCAAGGTTTCACCCGGCACGCTCCCGGCGGATACGCCCCCCGCTATCGGCCAGCTTAACTGGGTGGCGGCGTGGCGTTGCAATGCATCGCGAATTCGTTCTCCCAGGCCACCGGCGCGCGTGTCCACGGCCATGCCCTCGGTCCCGAACACCCGCGCGATCGTCATCGACGCATTGCGCTGTCGATCCGTTGCCTCGGATGTCCCTGGGTCGTTCGATCCCGCGTTTGTCCGTGCGCCGATACGGAAATGCACGCCGTCATCCTCGGTCAACACGATGACGCCACCATTCGACCGCGTGGCGTGCACCGTTTCATCCAGCAGTCGGGCCAGCAGCCGATCCGGATCACGCTCGGCGGCCAGTGTCCGGCCAATTTCAACGAACCGCTGCAGCGTTGCCCCTGCCGCATGCAATGCCCCGGAGAGCGTCTCAATTTCGGTCACCGGCGAATGCTGCTTGCGCATCGCGCCGGAAAAATCGAACGCGTTCAGCGCCTCTGCCTGTCTGGAGATGGCGACCAATGGCTGGCTTACCCGGCGCGCGGTGAAGCGGATGACAATCAGCATCACGAACACCGCCAGCAGACTGATCATCTCCAAAATGGCGACCATGCGTCGCTCCTCGGCCAGCACCTCGTCATCCGGCGTGGCCAATACGACCCGAAACAGCCAGCCGGAAGCGCTTACGGGCATCACACGCATCGTCCAGCGATGGCCCTCCACCGTAATGCGTTGTGGTCCGGTGGACGACACAGTGTCACGCGACGCGCGCATCATGCGATGCATGATTGGCGAGGCGGTCAGACCCTCCTGCGTCGCTGGCGATATGGGCTCCGGCGCCGCACCGTGTGCATGCAGCGCCACGTCGCTGGCTGGCGTAACCGCTTCCGCCGTTGTCGCCAACACGTCGCCGCGTGCGTTGGCGATCAGCAACGCGGTGCTGGCCGTATTGCGCAATCGCATCAACTTCATGGACAAATCGGCAAGGCCGAGGTCAATACCTAATACGCCGTCGCCATGAGGCAGGCGCCGCGCAAAGGTGATGCCGCGTTCCCCGGTCGCGTAAAACCAATAAGGGTCTGTCAAGATCGGCTTTGACTGCGCGCGAGCGTGACGATACCAGTCCCGCGCGCGCGGATCGTAACCGAGCGACGATGGCGGTGAAATGAGGATCGGATGCAAACCATCATCGAGGAACGTCAGCGTGGCCGCCGTCACGCTGACATGGGACGATTTTTCATCAGCCTCCGGCGCAATGCGCTCCAACAGGAAGCGCGCCTCATCAGGTGCTGCGAGGTGACGGCGCACCGCATCCGACGAGAGGCGCCGCAACAGGACAAAGCCCCCGTTCTCATAGCCGATATACACTGCCGATACCACGGGCATGGCATCCAACACCACCCGCATCCGCTTGATAAACGACGGTTGCACCGCATCGCGATACGCTACGGCCTGGGGGTCCGCCGCCACCAACATACTTAGTGCATCGATGGATGTCAGGCTCTTGTCGATAGCCGCGCCGCTTTCACCAGCCATATGAGCGAAAAGGGTCTGCGATGCCCCATCGACGATTGACATGGTTCGATTATTGACAAACAACACGATACTCAATAGCACAAAGACCGCGGTCAGGCCAAACACCAGCGTCAAATGCGTATCAAGTCGCCGCCGGGATAGGGTGCGATATAGCCTGGGCCAGCGCGTCATGATGTCTACCTATATAGGCACGCCTGCCGCACAGCGTGGCAAACCCGGATTGCGGCGGTTTCATATGGGGTCCCAATATTCTTATCAAATAAACGGTTTTGTGGAAAGATTAAACGATCTTATATCTCGAAAATGCAACGATATTACGAGATTGCGTGGCAGGACGGATGACGCGAAATCGCTTTGAGAACGGGGACATAGCACTTTAAAAACGAATTTCTCAATTTTATTGCTTGAAAACCTTAAATTAGGGCGCAACGGATTTTGCCATGCGGCGCCAACACGCTATCATGGGATCATTGATATATAAAATCGGGTAGCATCAGATAGACGCTTGATGCTTATGCACGTAAGCCGTCTCGCGGCCTTTGTGCCAAAATAAAATGCATGCTTATTGAAATGCCGTCGAAGTCGTCGCTCATGAAATCGTCTTCATTACGGCTGGTGGTGATTTGCGGCGTACTCACGGCGTTTCCCTCGATGTCCATCGACATGGGACTGCCCGGTTTCGCCAATATGGCGGCAACCTTCAATGTGTCCGTCGAGCACGTCTCACAAACCCTCAGCATCTTTTTCTTCGGCTTTTCGGCGTCGCCGCTGATCTACGGGCCACTGTCGGATCGGGTAGGTCGCCGCCCCGTGCTGCTTTCGGCCTGTTTCGTCTATGCCCTCGCTAGTGTGATGGCGACGATAACGTCGGCGTTCGGTGCGCTGCTGTTCTGGCGCCTGCTGCAAGGCGCCGGTGCCGGTGCGGCATCCGTGCTGGCGATAACGGTGATCCGCGATCATCGGCAAGGTGCCAGCGCGCGTCGTCTGCTGTCTTATGCCGCGGTGGTGCGGATCATTGGGCCGACCACCGCGCCATCGATCGGAAATGTGCTGTTGTTGCTGGGAAGCTGGCGCTGGATCTACGGCTTCATGGCGTTCGGCGGCATCATGATGTCACTGATGGTGGCGCTTGGCTTGCCGGAATCGTCGCGTACGAAGCTGGCGGCCGTCGCCGCACGAGCAGATCGGGCTTCGACGGCCGGTTTGGAGGCAACACATGCGCCACGCCGCTCGGTACTGAAGGATTACAGGTTGTTCCTGTCGGACAGGGTAAGCTTTGCCTATGTGCTCATTATCGCGCTGACATTTTCAAGTCATTTTTCCTACGTGACCGGCTCACTCTATGTCTTCGTCAACGTTCTGCATGTCTCCACGGCGAAATATGGACTGCTGTTCGGCATCACCGCCTTGTGCCTGATGCTCGGCTCCTTTCTAAGTGGCCAGTTGTCGAAACGGGAGATCCCCGGCGACGTCGTGATTGGCGTATCGCTTTGCATTTCCGTGGTTTCGGCGCTGACCATGCTGATTCTGGCGTCCACGCACTTGCTGGCCGTGCCGGTGCTCTCGGTGCTGCTATCGACCAATGCACTCTGCATCGGATTGCTGACGCCCAGCGCCCAACAGGGCGCAATGGAAAACGCGGGGGAATTCGCGGGCACCGCTTCCGCGCTGATGAACGCCATCGCGACCGGGTTGGGCGCCTGCACCAGCTATGTGGAAGGCCTGTTGCTGGTCTGGTTCAATACACTGCCCGCAGTGGTGATGAGCGGGCTGATGATGCTATGCTGCACCATCGCTGCCGCCGTGTATTTCAAGACAGTGCGTCCGGCGGCACGAAGCGGTGGATACAGAACTAGAACGCGTAACTGACGGACGGCAGGATCGTCAACCCGAACCGACGTTGCACGATCGGGCTGGCAGCCGCCTTCGACGGATAGTAGCTGCCACTTACAATCAGCTCGCCCGCCCAATGCTTGTCGAATTTACGATCCCACGTCGCTGTCAACGCATAGGCATAAATACCGAAACCCGGATGATAGGCGTGGTAGCCCGATGCGTTCTGCTGGGCGTTCGTTACGCCGAAATAGGTCTGGTTATACTGGCTATCCCCGATCTTCGCGTTCAAATCGAGCGTTAGCGTATCGACGCCCTGCTTGTAGGCAACGCTTTCCAGTCCAAGCTGATATTGATTGCCGCGACGGTGCCCGTCCAACCCGAATTCAGCCTGCGCATTGACCGACAGCCAGGGCACGATCTGCTGCGCGACGGTCACCGTGTTCGTCACCGTGCCCTTGACGCTACCCATATTACGCAAATTGTCCCCACCGGGGCGCAGCCAGTCATTGCGGTCGTCGCGACCCGGGTCGTAGTTGAACGTATCGCCGACATAAAAACCGCCGGATGACTGGTACTGCACCCCCACCCCTTTCACAGCATCCGCGAGGAACACGCCCCGCGTAACGGAAAACATCGGGACGATCATCGGGCGATAGTCACGCGCCCCCATGTAACGCTGGTCAAGTCCCAGACCCAGGCCCACGTTGACATCCGCATGATCACCCCAAAGTTGGGACCATACGGAACCGCCGCCTCCCGCGGACGCCGAACTACTGGCGGCGCTCGACGTTGTTGCCGCTGTCGTTCCCGAAGCGGATTCGGAAGTCGACTGGGCGTGCACGGTACACACGCCGACAGAAAGGCAAACCCCGGCCACCACGGCCGGAAACATCCGTGACCGACGTGATCCATGAGGCACGGCACGCCTCCGGTTTGTCACTACGGACGCCGGGCGGGGCGTATCAAAAAAGTCGAGGCGGTGATCATCGAGAGCGGGCATGGGTGTGCAATAGAGGGAATAGAGATCGAGCAAGCATCATATCCAATTTCCACACACTGAACCGATTAACGCGTTTGGGGACCAAGGTGGCCGCCGAGAGCGAGCACCATCCTTCATCCGCCATGCGTCTGCCTCCACCCTCGCCGGCGATGGCCGCCCTTACTGTCAGCGCAGCATGGACGACATTGCGGAAAGGCAATTGAGCATCCGAACCGCGGCTTCGATGTCAGGGGCGTCGAACGCAAGCGCATTACCGGCGGTGCGCTTCAACGTGGGCCATTGGCAGAACAGATCGGCCTGTGCGGGCGTCTGCGTCTGCAATGCAACAAGCAGCGGCGCGCCCAGCCGCAGCGGTTGCGGGCCGACCGATTGTCCGGCACGCATGTCACTTACCGCCTGCCGGGCGCCCGCCTGGATTGCCGCGCACGATCGCGCTGGCGACAGGCTGATGCCGCTCAACTGGCCGGTGGCGCGCTTCGTCTGGACGAACACCGCGTGCGGGAACAACGCGCGGTTCTCGTCGATGAATTCATCATCACCGCTCGCCATGATCACCGGGGCGCCGTATGCACCGGCAAGTGCGCCATACAGGCCCGCCTCGCCCAACGCCTGTCCATTGATGCAGACCTCGGCGAAGGCAAAGCTATTAATGGTATGGGCCAGAATGCCGCGGCCTTGCGCCCGCGAGTGATAGCCAAGCAAGCAGACGCCGTCGATGCCCAGTTCAACACCGGCCACCATTCCGAGATAGCGCGGCTTGCCCTGGATGACCTGTGCGCGCTCATCCAGCAGATCCGGTGGCATGTTCCGAAAACCACCATGCGAATCGTTTAGAAACACGTCGGTGGCGCCGCCATCGAACGCACCGGCCACGGCCGCGCTGGCCTCCGCTGCCATCAGGCGGCGGGCACGCTCATATTCCGGATTGCCGGGACGAACCTGTTCGTTGTGGTACACACCCGCCACGCCTTCTATATCGGCGGAAATCAATATCTTCATCGTTGTCGCTTGGGTTCGAATACGGTGTCAGGCTGCGCGTACATCCAGCCGGGTCAACAGGTCACGCAGCGCGGGCCGATGGTTGCCATCCCGCCCGGTAACCGGTTCCGCGTGCCACAAGGCGTGAATAATGGCTTGTTCGACCGTGTCGGCAGCGGCTTGAAACAGCGCGTCGATCCGGGTCTCGTGCAACGTGGTGACCGGCGGCATCGGCCGATCGGCAGTGTGGGGCACCGTATAAGCGGTGCTGAATGCCACCGCGATATCACCGCTGCCATGACCATAGATCGAACCTGTCCGCGCCAGCCCCGCTGCCGCTCGCCCCGCCAGGCGGCGTAGCTGCCGGGCGTCAAGCGGTGCATCGGTGGCGAGGATCATGATGATCGAGCCTTTTTCAGGATGATCGACATACGTGAACGCCTGGCGCGATTCTTCTTCCAGCAAAGACATGATGCGGGGCCCGATGATCTCGCCGCCCCATATCAGGTTTGGCATCAGCCCATAGTTCGACAAGACCAGGGCACCGACGGTGTAGCGGTGCATGACATCCTCGATCATGCCACCGGCACCCGCCCGCACCGAAGATATCGATACCTCACGCGAGGCCGTGCCGATACCACCTTTCATCTGAAAGCTCGACATGCCACGTCCTGCGCCCACCGCGCCTTGTGCGAGATCGTGGCCCGCACTGTCACTGGCCGACCTGTAATCGGCCTCGCTGACGTGCATTTTCTGGATGTCATTGAGGAACCCGTCATTGCATTCGAGCACCAGCGGATTCACCGTGGGCAATGACCGTCCTATGTCCGGATTCCGCGCGAGCGCCTGCCGGATCTGTGCCTGCGCGACCGCGCCGACGGAAAACGTATTGGTCAACGCAATCGGCGTTTCCAACTGGCCCAACTCGTCGAGCTGGATCAGCCCGACGCTTTTGCCAAAGCCGTTGATCACGGCTGAGGCAGCCGGCACCTTGTTGCGGTACGGATCGTCTCCGTGCGGATGGATCACCGTCACGCCAGTCTGCACCGGCCCATCGGCCAGCGTGACGTGGCCTACGCGGATACCCGCCACATCCGTGATGGCGTTGCGCGCCCCCGCCGGCAACAGACCCACCACCGGTATCCGCCGTGCACCTGGATCGCGCACGTGCGGCACTGCGATTTCAGGATATTCGTTCATCGTCTCTCCGGCCTTGTCGGCATGGGCGCGGAGCGATGTACACGCACGTCATGTCCGCGTCACGCCCTGTCGCACTTATTGCCGATCGATCTTCGGGTCCAGCGCGTCGCGCAACCCATCACCCAGGAGGTTGAACGCGAGCACGGTCAGAAAGATCGCCAAGCTAGGAAAAATCGCCACATGGGGCGCATTGACCATATCAGCACGCGCATCGTTCAGCATGGCGCCCCACTCCGGCGTGGGCGGTTGCGCGCCCATCCCCAGAAACGACAAGCTGGCCGCGGTAATGATGGACGTGCCTACACGCATCGTGAAATACACGACAATCGATGAAATCGTGCCTGGCAGGATATGCCGAATCATGATCGTCCAGTCGCTTGCACCAATGCTGCGCGCGGACTCGATATACGTCAATTGCTTCAGTACCAGCGTATTACCGCGTACCAATCGCGCGAACGCCGGGACGCTGAAGACGGAAACCGCCACCACGACGTTCGTCATGCTGCTGCCCAGGATTGCTACCACGCCCAGGGCGAGAAGGATTCCCGGGAACGCAAACAGCACGTCACACACCCGCATGGTCACGCGATCCCACCAGCCCTCGTAATAACCGGCCAGCAGACCGAACAGGGTACCAATCACGCAGCCCAGCACCACCGATAAAAACCCGGCGGCCAGCGAAATGCGCGCGCCCATCAGAATACGGCTCAATATGTCACGCCCCATCGCATCCACGCCGAACCAATGCAACGCCGATGGCCCCTCGTCTATGTGATCGTAGTCCGCGTAATGCTCGGCGTCGTACGGGGTCAAATGCGGTGCCAGGATCGCGGCCGCGACCAACGCCGCGATAAACACCAGCGCGATCACCGCTACCTTTTGTTTCTTGAATTTGCGCCAGAACTCCCGCCACGGCGTACGTACGGTGCCGCTGACCGGAGCGGGTCCCGTGGGCACCGGCGGCGGCGCGGGCGAGTGTGCGGGCGTGCCGGAAACAGGGGTCGAGGATGCCGTCATGATGATGTTCTGTTTAGCGGTCGAGATTACTTGTAGCGAATGGTCGGATTGATCAGGCCATACAACATGTCGACGACGAGGTTGATTAGGATGAATTCGAGCGAGAACAGCAACACCAGCGTCTGAATCACCGGGTAGTCTCGCGCGCTGACGGAATCCACCAATAAGCGGCCGAGACCCGGCCAGTTGAATACAGCCTCCACCACGATCGAGCCGCCCAACAAGAACCCGAACTGCAGGCCCATCATCGTCACCACCGGAATCAACGCATTGCGCAAGCAATGCTTGAGCACCACGATCGGCTCGCTCAGGCCTTTCGCCCGCGCCGTTCGGACAAAGTCCTCTTGCACGACTTCGACGAACGATGCACGGGTAAACCGGGCCATCACTGCGGCCACACCGGCGCCCAACGTAAGCGACGGCAACACATAGTGGCGCCAGGTATCGGCACCGACCGTGGGAAACCAGCCCAGTTTGACGGAGAAAAGCTGCATCAGCATCATGCCCAACGCGAAGGCGGGAAACGAGATGCCCGATACCGCGATCGTCATCCCGATGCGATCGGGCCAACGGTTGCGATACACGGCCGAGACGATGCCGATGACAAGGCCGAACAGGGTCGACCACACCATGCTGGTCACCGTCAGGAGGAACGTCGGCATGAACCGCACACCGATCTCCTCCGTTACTGCCCGGCTGGTCCGGATCGAGACACCAAAATCACCGTGCAGCATGCGCGAGAAAAACGCGATGAACTGCTGTGGCAGTGGCAAGTCCAGGCCCAGCTCATGGCGCACCATCGCGACGGTGACGTCATCGGCATCTTGCCCCGCGGCAAGCCGTGCCGGATCACCAGGCAACAAGTGCACGAACAGGAACACCAGTACGGCAACGATCAGCAACGTGGGAATCAGACCCAGGAGCCGTTTCAGGAAGTAGTTCAGCATTGCTCTTGCCGCTTGCGCGGCGTCTCCTTACTTACTTCGATACCGACATGTTGTAGATATCGATATTGCCATCCGGCTGCACGTAGACACCGCTCAACCGCTTCGAGTTACCCGATACATTCTCTTCCGTCACCAGCGGCACGCGCGGCAGATCCTTCGCCAACTGGTCCTGCACCGCCTTGTACAACGTGGCTTTCTCGGTGTCGTCGGTAGAGGTCAGCGCTTTTGCAATGTCCTTATCCACCAGATCGTTCTTGTAGTAGGTCACGTTATTCAACTTGGGCGACCACGCCTCTGAAGCGAACAATGGCCGGAGGGCCCAGTCGGCCTCCCCCGTGGACGACGACCATCCGGTGTAGTACATCCGCATCTTTGCCGTCGTCGGCTCCGGCCAGGAATCCACCAATTGCACGCGCTTGCCCGTCTCCAATGCTTCGATCTGAAGCTTGATTCCGACTTGCGCCAACTGCTGCTGGATGAATTCGATCGTCTTGCGGGCGGTTGTCGTCGTGTAGGCCGACCACAGCGTGGATTCGAAGCCGTTCGGATAACCCGCTTCCTTCAGCAGTTCACGCGCCTTTGCCGGGTTGTATGGGATGGGCGCCATCTTTTCCGCGAATGGAACGCCCTGCGGAATAAAGCCTTCCGCCGGTACCGCATAACCGTTGAACGCGACCTTTGCCAGCGCTTGCTTGTTGATCGCCAATGCGATGGCCTGGCGGACACGGACATCGGTGAAAGGCTTTTGCAGCATATTGAAGCCGAGGAAACGCGTAATGATCGACTTCGATGCCACAACGTCCAGTTTGCTGTCCGCTTTCAGCTGCGCCGCTTGTTCATACGGCAGCGGAAAGGCGAAATCCGCTTCGCCCGTTTGCAACATGGCGGCACGCGTAGCATTTTCCGGCACCGGCTTCCACGTCAGGCCGTCGACTTTCGGAAAGCCCTTGTTCCAATACCCATCAAACTTCTTCAGCACAACACCGTCTTTCTGATCGAATCGCACCAGCTCGAATTCGCCCGTTCCCACGGGATGAAAAGCGATGTCCTTGCTGCCATACTTCTTCAATGCAGTCGGCGAGATCATGGCGGCGCACGGGTGCGCCAGCGAATTGATGAACGGCGCAAACGACTCCTTGAGCGTGATGCGCAACGTCAATGGATCGAGGACCTCGATCTTCGTGATGCGATTGAATTGCGGCGAGCGCAGCAAATGATTCTCCGGCGCCATCGCACGGTCGAGATTGAACTTCACGGCATCGGCGTTGAAGTCCGTGCCGTCCTGGAACTTGACGCCCTTGCGCAACTTGAACGTGTAGACGGTGCCGTCTTTCGACATTTCATAGCCGGTCGCCAGCACCGGCACGATCTTCAAGTCCTTGTCGAAGCGGAACAGGCCTTCGTAGAAGGACTTCGTGATAGCGAGCGTAAGCGTCATGTTGGTGTTGTACGGATCAAGCGAGTCCGGCTCCTGCCAAATGGCCAGAACCGGATTCGCCGCGGCGAATGCCGCGCCGCTTGCACACAGTGCCGATGCCGCCAGCACGCCAGCGATCGCACGCAACGCGAAACGTGCATTGGAAGAGACGTAGTTCATCAAAAACACTCCAGGATCAAAAAGACATGCCATGGCGGCCGGCTCTCACCGCACGCTCCATGCCGTACACATCACGTTCACCACGTTGGCCGAGGCCCTTCTCTACTTTCAACGTTCGTCGCCGACATCGGCACGCGACCGTAACGACGGAACCTATCAATACAAACCTGCTACCGTATGCCGTGCGACGAAGTGGCCTGGCCCTACCTCCACCAGGGGACTGACCTCGGGTTCGTCGCCTACCTTGCGGATCGGACTGGGTATTTCTCCTTCGAGCAACGCACGCTTCAAGTGGCGACGCGTCGGGTCCGCGATGGGTACGGCCGCCATCAATTTGCGTGTGTAAGGGTGCTGCGGATTCTCAAAAATTGCCCGGCGCGGTCCGATTTCGACGATCTGTCCGAGGAACATCACCGCCACCCGGTGACTGATGCGCTCCACCACCGCCATGTCATGCGAGATAAACAGAAATGCCACCCCGAGATCCCGCTGCAAATCCATCATCAGATTGACGATCTGCGCCTGAATGGATACGTCCAGTGCCGACACCGACTCGTCCGCCACCACCACCTTCGGGTTCAACGCCAACGCCCGTGCAATCGCAATCCGCTGGCGTTGACCGCCAGAAAATTCGTGCGGATAGCGTTGCGCGTATTCGGTCGGCAACCCCACTTTTTCCAGCAGCCAATCAACTCGCTCCTGTGCCGCTCTCTGGTCCTTAACGGCCTTGTGGACCAGCAGCGGCTCCATGATCGAATACCCCACCGTCAGGCGCGGATCCAGCGAGGCGAAAGGATCTTGGAAAATAAACTGGATGTCGCGTCGCAGCGATTGCACCTGCCGGGTCGGCAGGTTCAGGATATTGCGGCCACCGAATTCGATCGCACCGCTCTGGCTGTCGACTAGGCGCAGCAGGGAACGGCCCGTCGTCGATTTGCCGCAGCCGGACTCCCCGACCAGCGCGAGCGTTTCACCTGGATACAGGTCGAAACTCACCCGTTCGACGGCATGTACCCGTCGCGTTGTACGGTTGAACAGTCCGGAGCGCAGGTCGAAACGCGTGACAAGGTTCTTGACCCGCAGAATCGGCGGAGCTCCCGCGGTGCGGGTGTCGATCGGCGCAATGTACCGGCTATCGGGGATAGACGCACCAGCCACGGTGGACCCCACGTCGGCGCTTGCTTCGTCGGGTTTCAACAATGCGAAATGGCGCGGAAGATCCGTGCCGCGCATCGCGCCCAATTTCGGCACCGCGGACAACAATGCCTGCGTGTAGGCATGCGATGGTGCCGCAAAGAGCGCATTCGACGCGCCCTCTTCAACCTTGTTGCCACGGAACATCACCAGCACGCGATCGGCGACCTCGGCCACCACTCCCATGTCGTGGGTGATGAAGATCACGCCCATATGCATTTCCTCCTGCAACTGACGGATCAGTTGCAGGATTTGCGCTTGTATGGTCACGTCCAGCGCCGTCGTCGGCTCATCGGCGATCAATAACTGCGGCTTGCATGACAACGCCATTGCGATCATGACGCGCTGACGCATGCCGCCAGACAATTGGTGCGGATAGCGGTCCAGCACGTTACGCGCCTCAGGAATGCGCACCAACGCCAGCATCCGCAAAGCTTCCGCACGCGCCGCCGCGCGATCCATCCCTTGATGGCGCCTGATCGACTCGGCGATCTGCTCCCCGGCCGTGAAGACCGGATTCAGCGAGGTCATTGGCTCCTGGAAGATCATCGCCATATCGGCGCCGCGGACGTTGCGCATTGTTGCCGCCGAGGCATCCTGCAGACGCAGGATCTGGCCATTGCGCTGACGCAGATGCATGCTGCCGTTCAGAATACGGCCGCCGCCATGCTCGATCAGCCGCATCAACGCGAGCGATGTGACCGATTTCCCGGATCCCGATTCGCCGACGATTGCCAGCGTTTCGCCCCGGTCGACGTGGAACGACAACTGACGCACCGCATCGACGGTACGCTCAGAGGTCGAGAATCGAACGGTCAAGTCATCGACTTCAAGCACGCGCTGCGGCAAGAGGTCCGCGGCGTGCCGCGCGGTCGCGTTGGAACGAATCGAACTCATATCAGAATAGACACATCAATTGAAGATCGCGACGCTGGGCGTCCCGCCGACACGGCCATAACCGCGATACATGCCTTCGGTATTGAATGGCAGGCTAACATTGCCTTGCGCGTCGATGGCAATCAGCCCGCCACGTCCGTCGATCTCTTTCAACACCTGGTGAACCACCGCCTCGCTCGCCTGCTGCAAGGACTCGCCGCCATAAGCCATCCGCATGCAGACGTGATGTGCCGCCACGGTCCGGATAAACGATTCACCGTGGCCCGTACATGACACCGCAGCCTGCCGATCATCGGCAAATGTACCGGCGCCGATCTGGGGGCTGTCTCCGATGCGGCCGACGCGCTTGTTCGTCATGCCACCGGTCGATGTCGCCGCCGCCAGATGGCCATGCATATCCAACGCTACCGCGCCGACCGTCCCGAATTTCTTGCTTTCGTCCAATGGTCGCTGTTGCAACGCGGCGGCGCCGTCGTGGTCCAGCACGGCGCCCGACTTGGCCGCCTGCGCCGCGCGCAGTTGCGCCAGACGCGCTGCCGTCTCGAAATACGCAGGCTCGACCATCTGCAGTCCTGCTTCGCGCGCAAGCGCTTCGGCGCTCGCACCACCGATCAGTACATGGTTCGTAAGCGTCATCACCGCACGCGCTGCCAGGACCGGGTTGCGGACATGATTGATGCCCGTTACCGCACCCGCCGCACGCGTCGCCCCATCCATCACCGCCGCATCGAGTTCATGCGTGCCGGCGGCGGTGTACACCGCGCCGTGGCCAGCGTTAAACAGCGGGCAATCCTCCAATAGTGAAACGGCATGGCACACGGCATCCATGGCGCTTCCCCCACGCGCGAGTACGTCCTGTCCTCCGGCAACAATGTCATGCAACGCCTGGTGATACGCCCGCGTGTTCTCTTCCCTGATCAAGGCGCGGCTCATCGTTCCAGCACCACCGTGGATCGCGATCACCGGGATACGCGCATTCGAAGGTCCTGCGAAATAGGTCGACATGGCAAAACTCATTGATATCTTGATAAAGCAACACCAGCGCTTGGCGCGTGATGCCGGTGCGGAAAGCACGAAATAATTCCCCATGCCGGATCATGCCAGTCCGCTCACGTCGTAATTCGTATGTCACTCGCACATCATGCGTTTCGGGTGGCACGCGGCAACAGCCGCTAGCGTTTTCTATCGCGCGACCCCTTATGCAGCCAGGGAAGCACGGCGTCCGTGATCCGCGCAGCGCTCCGCATCGTTTCCTGCGATTGATATGCGACGGCACCAGACAACGCCTCGATCAAGGCAAGGCCGACCGCATCGGCGTTTGGACCGAAATGATTGTCTGTTTGCGCGAAAAGGCAGATATTGGCGTGCGGCACCAGCGGAGAATGTCGCCCATCCGTCAACGCGAGCACCTGCATATTGCGGGCGGCGGCCGTCTCGGCAAGCAAGACGGTATCCGCCAGGTAGCGTGGGTAGGCGATGGCGATCAGGAGATCATCCTGACGCGCCGCCGCGAGGAGCCGCGCCCCATAAGAGGCTCCGCCCACGCCGGCCAGCAATTGCACGTTTTCGCAAAACGGGTCAAGGCCGCGCTGCAGCAAGCCTGCCAACCAACCGCTGGCACCGAAGCCGGCAAGGTAAATTCGACGCGCCTTGAGAATGGCCGCAACCGCCGCCTCGCATGACGCCGCATCCAGCGCGTCAAGGGTAGCGGCGATGTTACGCTGACTTTCCTCCAACGCCGTGGCAAACACATCGACGATGCTGCTGGGCTTTTCGAGCTTGACGCGCATCTTCTCCAGCGGCGCAAGCATCGTCTCAAAACCGCGAACCAGCTCGGCACGAAGCATGGGGTAACCATCGAGCCCGATCGCGCGGGCAAAGCGGTTCGCCGTGGCGATCGACACGCCAACGGCGCTCGCAAGCTCGTCGATCGGCATCGTCGCCACTTGCAGCGGATGCGACAGGACATAGTCCGCCAGCCGCTGATGTGCGCTAGTCAACGTCAGCCGCGCCCGGTTGATCCGGGTCGTAATGGGTGGGTTGTCGTCGTTTTCAGGCATCGAATGCATCGTGTCAATGACGAAAACGTCATTGATGGTGAATTTTCATTCGACGCATATTAATGAAAAAAAAATATCATAGGGGATTTTTTTGAAATATCTGACGACATCTCATTCGCCCGGGCCACGCAATGGCCTCGCTGGCGCTCTGCGCGCGCCGGCTCCGGGAAAGGTCGCGGGACGTCTCGGCACGGGTGGCGCACCGGAAGCAACAGGCGGGGGGAGCGGGGCCAGCGGCCGATGCGGCGCATTGACGTGCTCAAACTCCGGATCGACAGGAAAATCGCTGCCGTTCAAGAATGCGACACCCGCCGCCCAGACTTTCTCGCCGAGCGTCCGATTCGTACTACACGATTTAGCCTGCGCCAAATATGCCTTGACGTCAGCCGTTGTCGAGGATACTGCAATGCCGCATCCATTGAGATATTGGGTGCCCCAGCCCTTCATCGCGTCGATGAATGCGACACCCTTCTGGAAGCCATCTTCGTTGATCACCTTGCCATCGGACGTCATCATGTCCATGAACTGCATTTTGCTGCCCGTGATCCCGGTATTGAGGGTCAGTATCGCGACGATCGGCGATGTCGATGCGTACGCGCCATACCATGCGTTGAACGCCCTTGGCCGCTTGTGCAGTGCGTCCGGTGCCTCCCGGTTATTCCACAGTATTTTGGCTTCGTCGATCAGCGCGCGAAATTGAAGGAGTTCGAAAATCCGGATCACGCCGCGGACTACCAGTTCAACAAGCTTCGTCACCGCGGTCGCGATGATGCCAAAGCCAGGCGCCAATGCTTCCACCGCGACCCGGGCCGCGCCCCCCATCGCGGTCAGCAATCCTTCCGCCAAGCTGATTTCCATGGTCGACTTGATGGTGTTAAAGATCGTCGAGGGATGCCCGGCGGCGATCCGCACCGAGCGATTCGACCACATCTTGAACCGATCCACGCTGGCGTCGATAGCATTGACAAGTCCCTTGAGGACATCCCGGCTGCCCCCTAGAAACGGTACCGCTTCAGCACAGAATTTCACCAGCAAACCATCGACCAGGGCACTCGCCAGTGATGTTAGTTTAGGCAATACAGTTGGCAGGATATTCGGCAGAATCGTATGTTTATAGAGCCTTAAATTGGGAAGCAGTTGATTCGTAATGTATTGGCATACGGCGTCCTTGGCGGCGTTGAGCGCGGCACGGATCTTGGCCACGATTTCGTGCGCGGTCAGCGAGACATGGTCGATCCCCTGCGAAATAGCTTCCGCTGTTAGCGGAACAGCATGTGACACAAGATATTTTCCGCGTTGATAATGCCGCGTTGCCGCCTCTTGCCAGCTTTCCGGCGGCGTGGCCACCGGCGCCGGGGCGGGAATCGAGGGTCTTCCGGGCCTGGGCCGTGTCAGCACCGTCTTTTCAACCAGACCGGAAACGGGCGTCGCAACCACGCCGGCTTTTCCAACAATGTTGCGGGCCAACGCTACGCGTTGCATTGTTTGACTGACGGAGTCGTTAAAAGCCGCCCCGGCAGGCCCGGCACGCTGCCTTGCTTCCTCCGAGACGCGGCCTAGCAGTTCGAGATCGTTTGCAAAGCTCAATCCAATATCGGCAGCTGAAAAGGCCGCGCCCACCGCCACTTCGGCCACGGTCGAGTCGACATGCAGTTGCGAAAATAGATAGATAACGCCGAGCCTGGCGTGGATGCGATCCGATATGGGAATCGGCGACGCACCTTGGTTGTCAACGTCGTCCGATTGCGCCAATTGCCTGGCGAGGGCGCTGATACACATCGACCGATTCGCAGGATCGCGCTCCCAATTCGGCCCTACCGTCGAACGCCATGCATTGAAGGCATCGCGTAACCGTTGGAAGGTTGCCGCGTTCCGATGATTATCGAACGCGTACATAGCTGCATCCACCTGGCCAAGGCCTGACTTCTGCCGGCGCCCGAACAAGCCGTCACTGATTCCCGTCCCGGCATCCCACTGTATATACGTCATCACGTTTTGATACAAACCCGGCACGGTGGACATGGCAGCGGCCTCACGAAATCCATCGACATTGCGACAAGACGCGACGGTGCAATAGGCCCGTACACGCCACTGAGCCTTGGGTGACGCCCCAATGCAATTCGTGCCCTCCCGCCGAGGTTAATTTGCTTCGTATCGTGGAACCAGCATTCGCTTTTTTGACACGAAGCGAGCGTGCATTGATCACGACCGTGCGCCCGCGTACAGCTTGAAAGCGGATTGGAGCACGCCACCGACAAAAATCGGGTCAGCCCGAAACACGGACACGGCAAGAAAAATTTGCTTGGGAGAATGGGATGTCAGACAGCTTGCAAAACTGGGTGGGCCGCAACCGGCCACCGCGTGTACAGATCACCTACGACGTGGAGGTCGGTGATGCCGTCGAGAAGCGCGAACTGCCAATGGTCGTTGGCATCATGGCGGACCTCTCGGGTCATCCCATCAACCCTCTGCCTAAACTGAAAGACCGACGCCTGGTCGAAATCGATCGCGACAACTTCAGCGACGTAATGGGTCAGATCAAACCACGATTAAAACTCAGCGTTCCGAACACGCTGTCCGGCGACGGCACGTTGCCGATTTCGCTGTCTTTTTCCACGATGGCCGATTTCCATCCGGATAACCTGGTCCGCCAGATCGCCCCGCTCGCAAAACTGCTCGAAGCACGACAGCAACTGCGCGATTTGCTGGCGAAGCTGGACGGCAACGACGAATTAGACGCGATGCTCGAACAGATCGTGCAAGACACGACGGAACTGGAACAACTGAAACAAGAAGCGGGCGCTGTAAGCGACGCGGACGCCGGCGCGCCCACCAACAAAGTTGATCCCACGGGCGATGCCTTCGCCCCGGCCACGCCTGAACCGACTGCCGGCGATCCGTCCTGACATGCCCCCGGACTCCCGCACGCGCGGCTTATCGTCTATCCATTCACGTACGTAACGAAGACACCTATCATGGCAAACAAAGCAAAGGCTGCGGCGAGCGCAGTCGAAGCGGATTCGGACATGGCAACCGCGGATGCGCCCGCCGCCAATGCCACGCTGCTCGATAAGATCGTTCAGGAAGGGAATATGGCCATCGAGCCATCCCAAAATACGTATGCAAAAAAACTGATTGGGCAGTTGGCCTCGCAAATCCTGGATGAAGGCATGCGAACGAGCCCGGACAAAGGCGTTGTCGCAATGATCAACGACCGTGTGGCGGAGATCGATCGCCTTCTAAGCGACCAGTTGAATACGGTCCTGCACGATCAGACATTTCAGGCGTTGGAGGCGTCCTGGCGTGGTCTTTCAGATATGGTGCAGGGGACAGAAACCAGTTCGAGGCTGAAACTACGGCTTCTCAACGTGTCCAAGTCTGAACTGCTGAAGGATTTGGAAACGGCAGTCGATCACGACATGAGTGTGCTTTTCAAGAAAGTGTACGAAGACGAGTACGGCACATTTGGCGGCAGCCCGTTTTCATTGTTGATCGGTGACTTCACGTTTGGCCGACATCCACAGGACATCGCACTGCTAGATCGTATCTCGAAAGTGGCCGCTGCCGCACACGCACCTTTTATCAGTGCCGCCTCTCCTGCGCTGTTCGACATGAAGTCCTTTGCGGACCTGGGCGTGCCGCGGGATCTCTCAAAACTGTTTGAAAGTGCCGAACTGGCACCATGGCGCAATTTCCGTGAAGCGGAAGATTCCCGTTACGTCGCACTGGTCTTGCCAAGTTACGCCGCCCGGCTGCCGTATGGCGCCACTACGAGTCCGGTGGAGTCGTTCCGTTTCGAAGAGGCCGTCGACGGTACCGACCATACGAAATACTTGTGGGCCAATTCCGCCTATCAGTTGGGTCTGCGTATCACCGCGGCTTTTGCCCAATATAGCTGGACCACCGCCATACGGGGCGTCGAAGGCGGAGGCAAGATCGAAGGTCTGCCGACCCATATGTTCCGTACCAATGAAGGCGATTTTGCGCTGAAGTGCCCTACCGAAGTGACAATCACCGATCGCCGTGAAAAAGAATTGAACGACCTGGGCTTTATTGCCGTCGTCAATGCAAAAGGTTCCAACTCCGCCACGTTTTTTGGTGGCCAGACCGTCAACAAACCGAAAACCTATTCAAAAGACGAAGCGAACGCAAACGCGCTGCTATCCGCACGGTTGCCCTACATCATGGCGGCCTCACGTTTCGCGCATTATTTGAAGGTCATCATGCGCGACAAGGTGGGCAGTTTCCAGACACGAGAGGAGGTGGAAGGGTATCTGAACAACTGGATAGCGGACTACGTCCTGCTCAATACGTCCGCGCCGCAGGCCGCCAAGGCACGCTTTCCGCTTAGCGAGGCACGCGTTGATGTGACGGAAGTCCCAGGCAAACCAGGCGCTTACAACGCCACGTGCTTCTTGAAGCCGCATTTCCAGATGGAAACCTTGACGGCCTCGATGCGACTCGTTGCGGAACTTCCCGCAGCGGCAGCCTGAACAAGCGGTCGCATAGCCCCCTTTTTTCCCACCGCCCCATAATCCATCAACGCGGGAAACATCATGGAATCGCTTTTCCTCTCGATCAAAAGCATCAAGGGCAATTCGATCATCGCAGGTTATGCCGACAAGATCATTGTCGAGTCTTTTTCTCACGGCGTATCACTGCCGCTATATGCCGACGCCGGAAACAGTGATCGGACGATCGGTCGCCCGACATTTTCGGAAATGTCCTTCTCCAAAACGACCGATGTTTCCACGCCGGCGCTGCTGGCTGCGTGCGCCAGCGGCACGAATCTCGGCGACGTGGTACTGGACATGGGGCGCACCGACAAGGGAAAGTACATGTCACTGATCAAATACACCATGGCAAACGCCATGATTTCGTCCATTCGGACAGCCGGCCACCCTGGCGGAGGATCGGACACCTTTTCGCTGAACTTCACGAAACTGACCTGCGTATTCACGCAACAGAAACCGGACGGCACTCCCAAGGGGAACGCGCAGTTCGGTTGGGATTTGACAAAGAGTGTAGCCGCCTGATCAGGGGGGGCGCCTGGCGCGCCCCTCCCCACCCTCCCTCGACGCCAGCCGCAGGCATCGCGGAAAACCGCGCACGCATTAAAATACCACTGATATACTATCGCCGTGGTCATTGCTTGACTGCGTCGTCCGTTCGCCGTCGCGCCATTCCGCAGGCCATTTCCCTGGTCACGTATACGCCCGAGAGGGAATCCTTCGCGCATGAACCGCCCCGCCGATCTCTATATTCAATTCCTGCACAAGACACAGGCGGGGTCTGGCACGGCAGCGTTGCCTGAACTCGATGCCGTCGAAGAACAAATCCTTATTACCGTCGCGTTACGTCAAGGTGCGCACGAAAGACTGTGTGTCCGGGATCTGATCGGTATTGCTCGCCTCGGGTCGCCTACACGCGTCTTTCGTCGCCTGCAGGCCATGCGCACGAAAGGGTGGCTGACGTTGCAAGACACAACGGACAATCGCCGCAAACAAGTCGCACTGACCTCCGCGGCAATGGATCATCTCGACTATCTGGGCGGTTGCATACGAGAAGCGGCAGCGAGTGCGCGTGGCGACGTGGGTTCGGCTTCCGACTAGTCCGCCTGCACAGATAACGGCAGCGGATACGTTCTTTTCCTAAAAAAATCGGCGCCTGATACGATATGGCGCTGAATCCGAACAGGAACAGACACGCCATGCACGCTAACGCTTATCCTCGCGACATGATCGGCTACGGCCGCGATCCGGTGCAAGCCGGTTGGCCGGGCAATGCCCGTATCGCGCTGCAATTCGTGCTGAACTACGAAGAAGGCGGCGAGAACAATATCCTCCACGGTGACGCCGGCTCCGAGCAGTTCCTCTCTGAAATCGTTGGCGCCGCGTCTTATCCGGCGCGGCACATGAGTATGGAATCGATCTACGAATATGGCTCACGTGCCGGCGTCTGGCGCATCCTGAGGGAATTTGAGAAACGTCGATTGCCATTGACCGTCTTCGCCGTCGGGATGGCGTTGGAACGCCACCCCGATCTGGCCAGTGCGTTCACTGAACTGGGTCACGAAATCGCCTGTCATGGCTGGCGCTGGATCCATTATCAGGATATGCCACGCGATAAGGAAGCGGAACATATGCGGCTGGGAATGGAAGCCATTACCCGGTTGACCGGCAGCCGTCCTCTCGGCTGGTACACCGGCCGGGACAGCCCACAGACACGACAACTGGTGGCGGAATACGGGGGGTTTCTCTACGACTCCGACTACTACGGGGACGACCTTCCGTTCTGGACGAACGTGCGCACGCAGCAAAGGGGCACTGTCCCGCAATTGATCGTGCCATACACGCTCGATACCAACGACATGCGTTTCGCCACGCCACAAGGGTTCAACACCGCGGAGCAGTTCTTCGTCTATTTACGCGATAGCTTCGATGTGCTGTATGCCGAGGGCGCGGACACGCCGAAGATGATGTCGGTCGGCATGCATTGTCGGCTGCTCGGGCGGCCGGGCCGGTTCATCGCGTTGCAACGATTTCTCGATCACGTTGCACGACACGACAGAGTCTGGATCTGTCGCCGCGATCACATCGCACGTCATTGGCATCAGCATCACCCGCATGTGACGCCATAAAAGCGCACTGTGTCAATCGCGTTCGTGCCAAGGCGGCGTGCGATTAGCATGCCGCCTTGGCACGCGAACAGCCCTGTTTTTCAACCGCCATCCAGACCTGCCGATGCGCCAGAGATGCTGAGACTGCCAGAACGCTAATCCGTGGCGCGCATTGTCATACGCGAGCGCTATAATCGTGCGCTTCAACGGGGGCCCCAGGGCACCTGCAACACGGCAGCACGGCGGAAAACAGTTATGGAAGCAATACAAAACTTTCAGATCGATTCGCTGCTCGACACCTGCATCAGCTTGATCGCCGCGTTCCTGCTAGGCGGCGTGATCGGCCTGGAGCGGCAATATCGGCAGCGCACCGCGGGACTGCGAACGAACGTCCTGGTTGCCGTCGGCGCGGCGGTCTTTGTCGACATGGCCAATCGTCTCGATGGTCATCAAGGCGCGGTACACGTGCTGGCCTATGTGGTGTCAGGCGTCGGTTTCCTGGGCGCGGGCGTTATCATGCGAGAGGAAGGCAATGTCCGTGGCTTGAATACAGCGGCCACCCTGTGGGGATCAGCGGCAGTGGGCGCAGCGGCCGGCGCGGACCTGATCGGCGAGGCGTTGGTCGGGACGTTGGCGGTACTTGCGGCGAACACACTGTTGCGGCCGATCGTCAACTCGATCAATCGCAAGCCGCTGGATGTGGAATCGGTCGAAGTCACCAATACCGTGCATGTGATCGCCGAGCGCCTACATCAGAAGCGGGTCATGAAAATGCTCGAGGATGCGCTCGAGAACAGTGACCACCCCACGCGCGACCTCGACCTGCATGCATTCGGCCAGGATGAGATCGAGATTGAAGCCACGCTGGTGGCAACCTCCGTCGATGGGGACGAGCTGGATGCGCTGGTACAGAAATTAGCGGCCATCCCGGGCGTACGGCAAGCATTCTGGAGTCCAAGCACCACCGAGTAACCTGGCGAGGCCATCGGACGCGTTCGACCCCGGTGCACCGCAGCCCTTAGGAGTCGATCGCCTCAGGCGCAGGCCGACGCCCACGGCTTGCCGTCGAAACGCCGTCGGACCCACGGCACTACTACGCCACGCGAACCCACGGCGCCCCATGTCACGGGCGACGCGCCACCATATCGATCTCGACCACCGCCTTGCGTGCCAAACCGGTGACGCCGATGCAAGTGCGGGCCGGCAGCGGCTTCGGCAGGAAATAAGCCTTGTAGGCCTCGTTCATCGCCGCGTAGTCTCGTTCGAATTCAGTCAGGTAGATCCGCACGCTGACCACGTTGTCCAGCGTCAGCCCGACGCCGTGCAAGACCAAAATCAAGTTGTCCATCACGCGCCGCGTCTGGGCGGTCACGCCCTCCGGCAACGGCGTGGCATCGTTGTCCGGGTCGGTTGGCATCTGCCCGGTCAGAAACACCCACCCATCGGTCTCGACGGCGTGGGAAAACGGCCCCACCGGCGTTGGCGCGTCGTCCACCATCAGGAAGGTCGGCAACAAGGACTGGCGGGCGTGGGTTTCAGACATCTGTTTTCCTTGGTAGGGATGGACGGAAGCGACGGTCGCAAACAGGCGAGTGGCCGCAGCTTCCTTTATTTAACGCCATAAGTATCTCAATTTAAATTTTCTGTTGCAAAGCACGTTGCCGGATCATTCGTCAGGTCCTGCCTCATTGTCAGCGAGGGCCTCTGCAGGCAAGGCTAATGCATCACGCAGCAGGCGCTTCCGCATCGGGAGCGTCGGCCGCTTCTGCCCGTCCGTCCCACCCGCCGCCCAGTGCTTTCTGCAAGCCGATATAGGCGAGCGTCACTGCCACCCGACTGTCGGCCAGCCGAGTACGCGATGCAGCGTGGTCACGTTTGGCAATCAACGTCGCGTCCTGCAAATCCGCCCCTGCCTCGAAACGTGACGTGGCGAGACGCGCAGCCTCCGCATAACGGCCTTCCGCGGCCTCGGCGGCGTCCGCTTCGGCAATCGCGCCGGATAATCCGACCACGGCGTCCTCTACGTCCCGCAACGCCGTCAACACCGCCGACTCATAGGTCAGGAACGCCTGCTGACGCACACTCATCGCCATGTCCACCGCCGCGCGCAAACGCCCGCCGGTAAATAGCGGCAACGAAATCTGCGGGCCGATCCCCCAGCCAATGGACGAGCGACGGGCAAGATCACCGGGACGCAAACCGATGGAATAGAGCGAGCCGACCAGAGAGACCTTTGGCATCCGCTCCGCTTGCGCCACGCCGACTCTCGCCGTCGCCGCCGCGTACTGCCGTTCCGCCACCTGAAGGTCCGGACGCATCAACAGCACGGAAGACGGCACGGCAACCGCGATGGGAAAGGACGGCAATGGCAATGGAGGTGGCGGCAAGACACCTGCGTGCGCCGCCGTCTGTGTCGACATCGAGGCGTGGGACGAAACGTCCGCCAGATCATCCGGTCCCTGTAATGCGGGCAACCAGGTGCCAGGCGCTTCGCCGGTGAGCATCGATAACGCGTGCTCGGCCTGTCGGTATTGCACGGCCCGCGCGATGATGCGGGCCTGCGTGGTTCGCAGGTCCGCATCGAAGCGCAGGCTTTCCAGACGCGACGCCGTGCCCGCCTCGCAACGCGCACGCGTCAGCTTCAGGAGATGCGTGAGCGTGCGGGCGTTATCGCGCTCGATCGCATGTTGCTGCTGGGCAAGGCGCGCTTGCGTGTAGTAACGGACCACATCCCCCACCAATGCCAGCATTGTCGCCCGGTGCTGCCAATGCGCGGCGTCCAGACCATAGCGTGCGGCTTCCGCGGCACGTCGATTGCCGCCAAAGAGATCTACCTCCCAACTCGCTGACAATCCGGCCTGGAGAAACGATATCGGTCCACCCGAGAGCGACGACTGCCCGCCGGAGCCAGCGCCGCTCCCCGCACCGGGGCCCGCGAACGCCATTACCATCGACGGTTGATCCTGGCGTGTGCCACGCGCCGTCGCGGACAACGAGGGCCAGCGTTGCGCCGACGCCTGTCCGTACGCCGCGCGCGCCTCACGTACTTTTTCCAGTGCGATGGCGAGATCGCGGTTACGCGCCAGTGCCGCGCCAACCAGGTCATCGAGCACCGGATCGTTCAACCTCTGCCACCACGGTGCCAGGGACCACGCGTGCATGACATGTTCGTCGTCCACCGCCTGGCGCAGGGCGCGCTGTCCATCATCCAGCCCGGATCGGACGTCCGCCGCGCCCATGCTACGCCACTGCGCCGGCACCGCGACGTCCGGGCGGCGGTAATCCGGCCCAAGCGTGCAGGCACTCGAAGCGACCAAACCAGCAATGGCACTCAATCGACAACCCACACCAATCGCCCGGCCGCCGCGCGACGGCGCCGTTGCCCGCAGCCGCGGTGCAACGCATTGCGCGGATGACACGACCACGCCCGCCTTTTTCTCATTCCCGCGTCCGCTCATGATGCCCTCCGCCGGCAACACGACCGAATGGCGACATAGCAGACCGGCACAAAGAAAATCCCCAGCGCCGTCACCGCGATCATCCCGCCCATGACCCCGATGCCCACGGCATTCTGCGCGCCGGAACCCGCCCCGCGCGAAATCGCCAAGGGCAGCACGCCAACGATAAACGCAATCGATGTCATCAGAATCGGACGTAGGCGCATCGTGGCGGCATCGATCGTCGCCCGCAGCAACGCATGTCCGGCCGCCTGGCGTTGCAACGCGAATTCGATGATGAGAATGGCATTTTTCGCTGATAGTCCGATGATCGTCAGGAGACCGACCTTGAAATACACATCATTACTCTGGCCAAATGCCATCGCCGCAAGAACGGACCCGGCAACGCCAAGCGGCACGCTGAGCAGCACGGCAAACGGTATTGAGCAGCTCTCGTACAGTGCGGCAAGACATAGAAAAACCACCAGGATGGAAATCGCATAAAGGCCGATTGCCTGGTTCCCCGATAAGCGCTCCTCGAACGACAGCCCCGTCCATTCGTGCCCAAACCTTGCAGGCAACGTGGCAATCAGGTGGTCCATTGCAGCCATGGCTTGCCCGGAACTGTATCCCGGTTTCGCGCTACCCTCGATCTGCACCGCGCTATTGCCGTTGTAACGCGCAAGACCCGCGGGTCCGGTAGTCCAACGCCCCTTGGCAAACGACGAAAACGGCACCATCTGGCCCTGCACATTTCGGACATGCCACTGATCGAGTTGCTGCGGCTGCATGCGGAATGGCGCGTCGGCCTGGATAAACACACGCTTGACCCGCCCTCTGTCAATGAAGTCATTGATATAGCGACCACCCCACGCCGACGACAGCGTGTGATGAATCTGCTCGATCGGCACACCGAGCGCCTGCGCTTTTGCGTAATCGATATCCACGGTAAATTGCGGCGCATCGTCCATTCCCGTGAAACGCACATGGCTTAATACGTCCGATTGCGCCGCGGCAAGCAGCAACGTCTTGCGCGCCTCGTCGAGCGACGCGCCACCTTCACTATTCCGGTCCATCAGATACATGTCGAAGCCATTCGACGTCCCCATTCCCGGAATACCCGAAGGCGACAGCGCGAACACCTGTGCATCGCGCCATGTTGCAAATACGGCATTGGCGCGCGCTACCACCGCAGCGGCAGAGCGCGTGGCCGCGCCGCCGCGTTCACCGAAATCGCGTAGCTTGACCCAGACAGCCCCCATGTTCTGGCCACTCCCGGCGAAACTCCACCCCTCCACTGTCAGCACGCCTTCGACGTTTTCCGATTCATTCTCCCGATAATGATCGGTGATGCGCTCCAATACAGCGCGCGTGCGGTCCGTGACAGCGCCCGGCGGAAGTTGCACCACGGTAAAAAGCGAGCCTTGATCCTCCTCCGGTACAAAACCCGACGGCAAGCGGGCAAACAACCATCCCACGCAGACGACGATGACGACAAACACGACCAGCACGCGGCCAGTGTGTCGAATACCCCGCACCACGCCCTGGCGATAGGTTGTTGTCGCACGATCGAATGCCGCGTTAAACCATCGGAAAAAACGCCCCTTTTCGCTTGATTGATGCCCCGGCTTCAGCAACACCCCGCAGAGCGCCGGCGTCAACGTCAACGCCACCGCCAAGGACAACAACATTGCCGCAACGATCGTGACGGAAAACTGCCGATAAATCGCACCGGTCGAACCGGCCATGAATGCCATCGGCACGAAAACCACGCACACGATCGCCGTGATGCCCACCAAGGCGCCGCCGATCT
The DNA here is from genome assembly GCF_000970345.1 of Robbsia andropogonis. Taxonomy (GTDB): domain Bacteria; phylum Pseudomonadota; class Gammaproteobacteria; order Burkholderiales; family Burkholderiaceae; genus Robbsia; species Robbsia andropogonis. The sequence goes on from NZ_LAQU01000002.1 coordinate 111,185, forward strand.
GACGCATCGACCGCTCGGTGGCCTCCCGTGCCGGCAGCCCGGTCTCCGCCATCACCCGTTCGACATTTTCAACAACCACGATGGCGTCGTCCACCAGCAGGCCGATCGCCAGTACCAGCGCGAACATGGTCAACGTGTTGATCCCATAGCCGAATACCGACAACACGGCCATCGTGCCAAGCAGCACCACCGGAATAGCCAGCGTTGGGATCAACGTGGCGCGCAGGTTCTGCAAGAACAGCCACATCACGAGAAATACCAACACTGCCGCTTCGACAAGTGTCTGCACTACTTTCACGATGGACAGTTTGACGAAGGGTGTCGTGTCATATTGGTAGACAACCTCGACGCCTGGCGGCATGGCGTCTCGCAAACGATCGAGCGTCTCATACACGGCACTGGCCGTCGACACCGCATTCGCGCCGGTCGCAAGGCTGATACCTATCCCGGATGTCGGCTTGCCGTTATAACGCACACCGAATGCATAGGTTTCGGCACCGATTGCCACCCGGGCAACATCCTTCAACTGCACGATCGCACCGTCATCAGCCCGCTTTACGATCACGGCGCCGAATGCCTCCGGCGTACGCAACTGCCCCCGCGCGGTCACCGTTACATTCAATTGCTGACCCGGTACGGCAGGATGCGCACCCAGTTCACCAGCGGCAATTTGCACGTTTTGCGCCAACAAGGCCTGTTCGACATCGTCGGTATTCAACGCGTAGCGTGCCATGCGATGCGGATCCAACCAGATGCGCATCGCATAACTCCCACCGAATTGGCGGATATTGCCCACGCCCGGCACGCGGCGTATCACGTCGCTCATCGCGCTGCCGACGTAATCATCGAGATCCGTTGCATCGCGTTTTCCGTCGGTCGATACGAAAGCCACCACCATCAGGAAATCGGAGGACGCCTTGGTCACCTGCAAGCCGGTACGCTGCACGATCGCAGGCAACTGCGCCGTGACCAGTTGCAGCTTGTTCTGGACCTGCATCTGCGCCACGTCCGCGTTTGTGCCCTGAGCAAAGGTCAACGTAATGTCGCTTCCGCCCTGGCCACTGGAACGCGATGACATGTACATCAAGCCATCAAGCCCGTTCATCCCCTGTTCAATGACACGCGTCACCGCATTCTCGAGCGTCTGCGGATCGGCGCCGGGATACGACGCGGAGATCGCGATGGTCGCGGGGGCAATTTCAGGATATTGCGCAATGGGAAGCACGCGCATCGCCAACAGTCCCACCAGTGAAACGATCAACGCCAGTACGCACGCCAGCACCGGGCGGCGAATAAAAACACCCACCATCAGGATTGCCCCTCAATCCCTGCCGGCAACGCCAGGAGCCCGCTTCCGGGATCAATCCGCACTTCTTCCACGGCGACGGTCGCGCCTTCACGGACATGCATCTCCCCCTCGACGATCAATAGCGTGCCAGGGGTGATCCCGCCGTTCACCAGCCAATCGTTGCCATAGGGTTGTGCCTGTGGCAGCGTGCGTTGCTCGGCTTTGCCATGCACGACGACCCAGATCGACGGTTCGCCGCGCGCGTTTCGACTGACCGCCCGTTGCGGCAGGAGATAGCCATCTCGCAGTGTCCCCGCCGTCACATTTGCGCGAACATACATGCCAGGCAATAACGTGCGCTCCGGATTGTCGAACACGGCCCGCAGCGCGACGGTGTCCGTATCGAGCGCCACGCGCGATTCCGTCAAATCCAGACGCCCGGTCTGGGGATACGGCTCGCCGTCGGACAACGTCAACGTCACCTTCGACGCCTTGCCGGTCAGGGCACCGGACTGTTCAAGCGTGCGGCGCATGCTCCGCAACTGCTCAGACGATTGACGTAAATCGACGTAGACCCGGTCGATCCGATGAATGCGCGTCAGCGGCTCAACCTGTTCCGCCACCACCAGCGCGCCGGCACTGACGTTGGATCGATCGATATAACCGCCAATTGGCGCACGCACGACCGCGAAGTCGCGATCCAGTCGCGCTCGGCGTTGTGCCGCTTGCGCCGACGCCAGTGCAGCCTCTGCCTGTGCCAGCGTCGCCACCGCCTGATCGTGCACTTGTCGGCTTGTCGCACCGGATGCGAGCAAGCCACGCTCCCGTGCGAGTGTCGACCGCGCCAACGGTACCGCTGCGCGGGCACCGGCCAGGGCTGCCGTCGCCTGTTCATACGCCAGTTCGTAGCGTGCGGGTTCGATTTGGTAAAGTGGCTGTCCGGCCTTCACCAATGCCCCTTCCACGAAACAACGACGCTGAACGATACCACTCACCTGGGGACGTACATCGGACGTTTCATAGGCCAGTACGCGGCCAGGCAGGACCATGGAGATCGGCAGTACCCGCGGCTGCAAACGGAGCACGCTTACCGTTTTCCCAGCGCCATCATGCTTGCTGGGCGTCGCGCGTGCCGACACCGCTGGCGCTTTTGTCGAAGACGCTGGAGAAGACGATGAGGCCACCTCGGATATCGCGGCCTTGGCAGGATCGGAAGCCGATTCCAATGGTGTGGTAGTCGCGCGCTCCGATCGACATCCGGATAAGAATGAAAGGATAACCGCCGCGATGAATGCAGTCAGTTTTAATGCAACAGCGTGTTTCATGCCCTATCCAAAAAGACGTCGCGCCATCCATTGATTTATCGGAAGCAATGGATATGACAGGACAACGATGAGCTAACGATTTTTTCCTTCGTACCCGCCTGTCGCAGCAGACTGCGACAGGCGGGTAGTAGCGTATTGTTAGGCGCCACATCATCACGCATTACTGACTATGCATCTGATCGCAACTTCGTTTTGAAAACGTCATCTTCGCCTGTTTGCGACCGATGGCACAATCAGCCATATCCGAAACGGGGTGAAGCAAAACGAAAGCGACGTGGGACTGGACTGGATAGCAAGAGCGAGCGGCGAGTTCGACGCTTAAAGCGCGATGCGCGTGCATCTATAGAGACATCACGCTGGATTAGTATATTTGCACGCCCTTACATCCTCGAACAAGGGGATACGCGTGAATATCGATAAGGTCATCGTGATGGATTGGGATAACTGTATTTACGATGCATATGGGACGCATCACGCCCAGCTACATCACGCCATAAGCAAGGTAGCAAGAGATAAGTCAGAGGAAATCCCACCTATTCTGAGCGCAAGTCTCGCGCTGGAACAGGGTTGCGTCTCTTATTCAACGCACGATGAACATGCCCCACTTCTCGCGATGAACCACGACGCATTCCGCCATTATTGCAGCACACATGCGAGCGCATCGAAAAAATCGGTTGTCGAGGACTTTCTCAGTTGCACGTTGCCCAAAACGACGTTGCATGAAAAAGCCAATCTGACAAAAGCAATTCTTAATCAGCGCGATGACGATGCGCGCGCATGGTTGAAGCAACCCTGCAATCAACTGCTTGAATCAACGCCTTCCACTACAGCACACGCGATGCTTTGCGGCGGCGCCCTCACTTTTCTCGAAAAACAGCGAACCCCTTGCAACCGTATTATTCTGATAAGCAATACGGAACAAGAACAGCTCGACGATGAAGTGCGTCAGATGGGCGTGACAGGATTTTTTGATGTCGTGTCCGAGTTGCAGTGCGCTCCCGGGAGACGCTCCGAGAGCGATGCGAAACCAGATCCCACGCGACTGCTCGACAGTCTAAGCCGCTTATCAATTTCAAGCGCTGTACCCATAACGGCGTATGGCGACAAAGAACATGACATCTTGCAATGCGCCGTGCTCGCAGAGCGCGGACGGCATGTCGAGGGAGTGCTTATCGCGCCAGCGGATCCTCGATTGGGGACGACGATCAGGCTGGCAGGCATCCCCACGCGAGTGGTGGCGGACATCGACGGCCAGTAGAAGGACGCCGGGGGGCATATCCATTCTTGGGTATGCCGGACGTCCTGCACCGGCTGACACCGCGACTCGGGTCAGCCTTCGACGTCAGCCAGGCTGAACACTTCGGTCTGGTCGTTATACGAGAAGATTTCCGCGTAGCGACTCCAGTCGATCACCGTGTCGAGCGTTTCTTCCGCGGCGCTGTCGGACAACACGTCCTCCAACTCCTGGGCGAAACGCAGACGCGGCGCACGATGGCCCGGCCGCTCGTCGAGCACACCCCGGATGCGGGTCGCCAGCGGCACATGACGCAGCAAGTGCTCCGCGAAAAGCTGCTTGCGTGCCTGCGTATCGCCATCGACAAACGCACGGCCCGATGCCGTCAGGATGATATCGCCTTCACGCACATCGGCAAACGCCAGAATCTGCAGCAGCTCCGCAACCGGGAACAGCTCATCGACTTCGAGCTGCAATGAGCGCGCAATTTCCGGCATATCGGCGCGACCGTTGTACGGCGCGGCCGCCAAGGTCTCGATCAACCCCGCCATCAAGTTTGTCGATACCGTGGGCAAACGGCTGCCCAACGTCAACTCCTTCTTGCCGCCCGCATCGCCGGCCCGGCTGGTCATGCGCGCGTAGATATCGTCGACCAGACGACGGAACACCGGGTCCAGGCGATTACGCGGATGCATGAACGGCACTTTGATTTCGGCGATCACGCGACCCGGATTCGATGACAGCACCAGAATGCGGTCGCACATGAACACCGCCTCCTCAATATTATGCGTCACGATCAGCACGGATTTGATCGGTAGCTTGCGCTGCGACCAGAGATCCAGCAAATCCGTCCGCAGCGTCTCCGCGGTCAGCACATCCAGTGCCGAAAATGGTTCATCCATCAACAAGATCGTCGGGTCGATGACCAACGCGCGTGCGAACCCGACGCGTTGCCGCATACCGCCGGACAATTCGCGCGGATAGGCATTCTCGAAGCCATCGAGGCCGATCAAGTCGATCGCGGCCAACGCACGGCGCCGACGCTCACGGGCATCGACGCCTTTTGCCTCGAGCCCCGCCTCGACGTTTTGCAGCACGGTCAGCCAGGGAAACAGCGCGAAGGTCTGGAAGACCATCGCCACGCCCTCCGCGGGGCCCTTCAACGGCTTGCCCTTGTATGTCACGTCGCCGCTGGTGGGCGCGATCAGGCCCGAGATGATGCGCAACAACGTCGACTTGCCCGAGCCCGAACGACCCAGCAATCCAACGACCTCGCCTTCATGCAGTGCCAGGTTGACCCCGTCCAGCACCAGGCGGTCGCCTTGACCGGCCTTCACGTCGCCGAATCCACGCGTGACGTCCTTGACTTCGAGAACTGGCGGATCGAGCAACATCGACGCTGCGGCGGTACGGTTTTGATGTGGTGTATTCATTTTTCTATCTCCTTCAATCCAGCCGCAGGCGTGACGCCGCGTACACATAAAGCGGACGCCAAAGCACCCGGTTGAACACCACGACGAAGATCGACATCATCGCAATCCCGAGAATGATCTTCGGGAAATCGCCGGCGGCCGTGGTTTCCGCGATATACGCACCCAGACCATGGGCGGAGAGACGCGTGCTACCCCACTCGACATATTCCGATACGATGCTCGCGTTCCATGCACCACCCGAGGCCGTGATCGCGCCCGTGATGTAATACGGCAGGATGGCCGGAAGCATGGCCTGACGCCACCATTGCCAGCCGCGGATGCCCAGGTTGGCGGTGACCTCGCGAAAATCGTTCGGGTAGGCGGTCGCTCCGGCAATGACGTTGAACAGGATGTACCACTGCGTGCCGAGCACGATCAACGGCGATAACCAGACATCGACGTTCAAGTGGAAGCGCACGATCACGACGACGAAGATCGGGAACAGCACGTTCGCCGGAAACGCCGCCAGAAACTGGGCCAGCGGCTGGATCTTTTCCGCCCAGGCGGGCCGCAGTCCGATCCATACGCCCACCGGCACCCAGATCAGCGACGACAAGGCGATCAGGACAATCACCCGCACCATCGTGATCAGCGCCAACCCGAAGACATGAAACACCTCGTCAAGGGTGACGCCGGTCCGGACAAACAGCACCACCCGCGCCATGACATAGAGGGTCAGCACGACAAGCGCGCAGGCCCAGACAATATCGCCCGGCTTGCCGATCGCCCAACGGCGGAGCACATCGATGGTCTTCGACCCAGCGGCTTCCCGCGACGCGGCGCGCACCACGTCGCGCGCCGCGTCGAGGTGCGCATTGCCACGCACCGGACGCCAGGCCATCGGCCAACGGGCGATGGCGCCAAGCATCAAGGCCATCGGGAACAACGCTTGCCGGATCAGCCGTGTGCGGCGAATCAAGTCGAGCACCCAGGAACGGGGTGCCGTACCGGAACTGGTGTTCTCCATCCGGAACTTGTCGGCCCAGGCCACCAGCGGGCGAAACAGTAACTGATCGTAGGCCAGGATCACGACGATCATCGTGGCGACCACCCAGCCAACCGCGGCCAGGTTACGGTGTGCAATCGCCAAGGACAGGAACGAACCCACGCCGGGCAACGTAATCGTATGATCGCCCACCGTAATCGCTTCCGCCGCGACGATGAAAAACCACCCGCCGGACATCGACATCATCATGTTCCAGATCAGACCCGGCGTTGCATAAGGGGCCTCAAGCTTCCAGAAACGCTGCCAACCACTCATTTGCAGATTGCGGGTGACCTCGTCCAGATCGTTCGGCACCGAACGCAAGGACTGGTAGACGCTGAATGCCATGTTCCACGCCTGACTGGTCCAGATCGCAAAGATGGCCGCCAGCTCGGCCCCCATCACGCGCGTGGGAAACAGTCCGATGAAAAAGGTCACCGTCAACGATACGAAACCGAGAATGGGAACCGATTGCAGGATATCGAGCGCCGGCACCAGCAGTTTCTCGGCACGGCGGCTCTTGGCCGCCATCGCGCCGTAGACCAAGGCGAAGACGACCGACGCCACCATCGCCGCCAGCATTCGGAGCGTGGTGCGCAACGCGTATTCGGGCAGGTTCCACGGATCGAGCGAGACGGCCTGGGTCTGCAAATTAGACACCGGCGCCATGGTTTCGTGGAATCCGACGGCAAACATCGCAATCAGGCATAGCATCAGCGGAAAGGCGCAGGCATCCCACCGATTGGGCAGCAAGCCACGCAGCGTACCGCTCACGCGTGATACGTGCGGCACCGGGGGTATATGGAAACGGAACGACATCAACGAACTCCCACAGCGTCTTGGGCGGGATTGCCGGAAGCGCGAACGGCAATGCGGAGGCGCGGCTTGGTGTCGTCCAATGCACGGCGCGCGGGAGAGGCCGCGTGCGCGAGCGTGGCGGCACGTGCCGGAAAGTCGGCGGCGGCACCGGCCGGGGTGAGGGCCGATGCGTAAAACGAAGCAGACACGGAGGTATGTGAAACCAACAGGCCGAAGAACATCATGGTGCTCCTAGCGTCATGCAAGACGCCTATCGCCGGAAAGCCTGTAGTCCGGCGACGTCGCTGCAGACGTAGGTCCAGGAGACTCCCGGTACCAGACGGCATGTCGACGCGGACTAGCGGCTTTCCTCAATCATTGAGAAAAAGGGCAGAACGTTCGGTATGGGACTACTGTCACCGTCGGTCATGGCCGCTCCTGGTAGGTTGATGAAACTTCACAAAAACAAAAGGAAACGATGAACGCTGCGCATCGACGATCTTGCATGGCGAGGTCCGTGAAGACGACGATGCACGACGACCAGGGTGCACGACACAACGCTCGATTCATCTGGACGGTATCCAGGAAACGAGACAGGTATCGATAAAGCGCGAAGAGAGAATCCGGGAATCGGCAAGGACCCAGGTTTAGACCAGGAATGCCATCGGAACTACGGCGCGCACCGTCCACCAGATTTGGCGGGACAGTGGCGTAAGGAAAAAGCAAGGGAGCCAGGTGTCCTGCCAATCAGGCAGCACTACAGATCGAAGATCGACAACTGCAACTGTCCAAGGCATCCGCCCCTTTCGTGAAGATGGCGCGATTGTACTGATGGTTTGGGAGACTGGTCAACAGGCGAATGCAGAACATTTAACGCATGTGCGCCGTACACGACGCTGTCACGGCAATGATGTAATGGCGACGAAAAACGACGCCATGCGCTCGCCTCGCTACAGGGCCGCCTTCTCTCCACCGCCCAGGTACGCATCGCGGATGCGCTGGTCGTTCAACAGATCCCGTGCCTTGCCTTCGAGCGCAACCTTGCCGGTCTGCAGCACATAGCCGTAGTGCGCGATTTCCAACGCCAGGCTTGCGTTCTGTTCCACCATCAGGAACGTCACGCCCTGCCGGTTGATCGTATGGATCATCTCCAGCACCTTGTCGACGAACAGCGGCGACAACCCCATTGTCGGTTCGTCCATGCAGATCATCTTTGGCCGGCTCATCAGCGCGCGTGCCATCGCCAGCATCTGTTGCTCGCCGCCGGACAAGGTGCCCGCCTTCTGCGTCAACCGTTCTTTCACGCGCGGAAAGAGATCCAGCATCCGGGCATAGTCTTCGTCGATTTCGGCGCGGTCGCGACGCGTGAACGCGCCCATCAGCAGATTCTCACGCACCGTCATCTCACCGAACAAGCGACGTGACTCGGGCACCGACCCCATGCCCCGCCGGATGATTTGCGGCGTGGTCAGGTCATTGATTGACTGGCCATCGAACGTGATCGTGCCCTTGCGTGGCTTGTGCAGCCCGAGCGCGATCTTCATCGTCGTCGACTTGCCGCTGGCATTCCCACCCAGCAAGCTGACAATCTGGCCTTTGCGCACCTCCAGATTCACATCGAAGTGCACCTGCACCGGGCCATAGAAGGTATCGATATGTTCGAGTTTCAACATCACGTCGCTCATACGGCGTCCTCCCCGGCCCGTGCCTTTGTGAAACGCGCGTCATCGAATACGGCGTCGACGCCGGTGTCGCGCGACCCGCCTTGCCGATCGACCCCTGCCTGCCCCGCTTGCGCCCCCCCCACATGCCGATGCCCGAGGTAAGCCTCGATGACGCGTGGATCGTTTCGTACTTCATTCGGGCGTCCTTCGGCGATCTTGCGACCGTTGTCCAAAACGATTACCCGATCCGATAACTGCATGACCATATCGAGCTTGTGTTCGATCAACAGGATGGTGATGCCGCGCTCGCGAAGTTTTTGAATCAGCACAAGCACTTCCGCGGTTTCGCTTTCGTTCATCCCCGCGGTAGGCTCATCCAGCAGCAATACCTTCGGGTGCGATGCCAGGGCCCTTGCAATCTCCACACGCCGCCGGTTCGCATACGAGAGGCTATGCGCCGCCTGTTCGATCCGCGGTGTCAAGCGCTCGCCAAAAAAAGTAAGGATCTCCTTCACCTCCTCACGCAAGGCCGCTTCCTCTCGCCGTTGCGCCGCGGACGACACCAGCGCGCGAAGCAGTTCCGCAATCGCACCAAGCAACGGCCAGCCCTTGCGCGCCGCCCGTAGACGGGAATGCGCGCCGATCAAGACATTGTCGAATACTGTCAGATTGCCGAACACCCGCCCATGCTGAAATGTCCGGGCCAATCCGAGCGACACCAACGCTTCCGGCTTCAACCGGCCGATGTCCTCCCCAACGAAATGCACACTGCCTTCGTCGAGCGAATCCAGATTGGTGATCAGATTGAATAGCGTCGACTTACCGGCGCCGTTCGGTCCGATCACGCTAACCAGTTCGCCTTCATGCAGCGTCAGACTGACGCCGTCAACCGCGGTCACCCCGCCGAAGCGGCGGCGCACGTCTTTTACCTCAAGCATTACCTTTGACATCGTGGCCATCCTTTCCCTCAGCGCGCGCCAAACAGGCCCTGCGGCCGGAACCGAACCAGCAACAACAGGACAAGGCCATAGATCAGCATCCGGTAGTCTGCTGCCCAGCGGAACGCTTCCGGCAACGCCACCAAAACCACTGCACCGAACACCGCGCCAAACACATTCCCCAAGCCACCCAGAATCACCATCGTCAATGCGAGGATGGACACCTGCGAATCGAACGTCTGGTAATTGATATAACTGTACAAGTGTGCGGAAATGCCGCCGCTGATACCGGCCAGCACGCCCCCGAAACCGAATGCGATCGCCTTATACCGATTCGGGCTGATGCCATAAGACCGCGCCGCCACTTCATCCTCGCGCACCGCGCGCAAGGTCCGGCCGAGATGAGAGCGGAGCAGATGAACCTGGATCAACCCGAGGACAACCAGCACGCCCAACGTGAACCAGTAGGTCGCGCGCGGACTGTCCAGCGCCACGCCGAAAACCGACAACGGTGCGATGCCCGTCACACCGAGTGGACCACGTGTCAGGCCATCCCAATTCAAGATGACCAGACCCACCACCTCTCCTACGCCGAGCGTTGCAATCGACACATAGTGACCGCGCAGGCGGAACGCCGGATAAACGAGCAACGTGCCCAATACCGCGGTGATCAAGCCCGCAAGCGGAATCGTCAGGCCCGGTGACCAGTTCAGGTTACTTGACAACAACGCCGATGCATACGCGCCGATCAACAGCAACGCCGCGTGCCCCAATGAAATCTGTCCCACAGTTCCAGCGATCAATGTCAGGCTCAGCGCAAGCACCGCATACAACCAGGCGTTGCTCAATGTTTGCAGGATGTAATCAATACTCCCGCCCACCGGCGCCCAGGGCACGAACGCCGCGATGAGCACCAGCATCAGCATTACGGGCCATCGTAACGTGACGGCTTTCCCTGCTGGGAAAAACGTTCCAGTCAGCGGTTCCGGCGGCAAACCGCGGCCCCGGCTGAACAAGCCATTCGGGCGCCAGATCAAGAAAACCAATAGCAAGCCAAACGCGAACAAATCACGATAGCTCGTGCCGAACAGCGCCACGCCATAACTTTCCACGAGGCCCAGGATCAAACTCCCCGCGATGGCGCCCGGCACGTTACCCAGGCCACCGATCAGCAGCGCAACGACCCCTTTCAACGTGGCCTGAAAGCCCATCGCCGGATCGATCGTGTTGTAGTACATGCCGACCAATAAACCACTGACACCGCCGAGCGCGCACGCGATGGCGAACACCGCCTGGTTCACGGCATTGACGTTGACACCCATCTGCTTGGCCGCGTCGCGATCCTGCGCGGCGGCCCGCACCGCCCAGCCGAGACGGGTAAAACGCAAGAACCAGAACAATACCGCGGCGGTCACCAGACCGATCGCCGCGATCAGGATGTCCAGCGAACCCAACGTCGCGCCAGCAATATGCAGATGCCAGTTCGGCAATGGACTGTCGACCGGGCGCGGGTCCGGCCCGAAAATCAACTGCCCGCACTGGTCAAGCACGAAGCTGATGCCGATGGTGGCAAGCAAAGGCGCAATGCGTGCCGCGCCCTGCAAGGGCCGCAACCCCACGCGCTCGATCAGCATGCCCAATAAACCGCAGGCGATGATGGTCCCGAGCAATGCGACCGGCAGCGGCAAGTGCAGCTTGACCAGGCAGAGCCAGCCGACGAAGGCGCCGACCATATAGACCGAGCCATGCGCGAAGTTGATCAGGTGCGACACGCCGAAGATCAGCGCAAGCCCCACCGCCAGCAGCGCGTAGATGTTACCCACGATCAAACCGTTGATCGTGTAGTCGAGCCATGCAGTCATTGTTTCCGTATCCGTCAGCTTTCAGATAATGCGGCATGAAGCGCGCGTGCCCGCGACGTCGCGGGCAGGTGACGATGCGCATGCGCCATTGGTGCTCAAGGCTGCGGATGCGCCGGCTGCTTGTCCCACAGCGCGAACTTGCCGTCCTTCACCTGTAACGAGATCGTGTTCGCACCCGCCACCCGACGGGTGGCCGGATCGAACGTAATCTGGTTGTAGATCACACTCGGGACATTCCGAATGACGGCCAGCTCGTCATGCACGCCTTGCCGTGTTGGCGCCTTTGCTTCGCGCAATGTGTAGGCCGCCACCATCACCGCGTCGTACGCCCGGGCAGCGAAAAAGCCCGGCTCCGTGTTGTACTTTGCCTTGTAACGCTTCACGAACTCCTGGACGTTCGGCCGCGGATCCTGCGGGAAGAAGTTCGACTGCGTATAAACACCATTGGCGGCTTCGCCCGCCAATTCGAGGAACTTCGGCGAATAAATCGACCCCACCGCCGCGATCGGTTGCTTCAACCCGGCACCGCGCGCCTGGCGTACGATCTGCGCGCCGTCGGCGTAATACGAGATCAATACGACCGCGTCCGGATTGGCGGCATTGATCCGCACCAGCGTCGCGCGGAAGTCCTTGTCCGTGGGCTGATAGCCCTCAGCCGCCACGACCTTCGCCCCATCGGCCTCGATCGTCTTCGTCAAGATCGCCTTGCTGGTCTGGCCCCAGTCCGTGTTCAGGTACAACACCGCAATGCGGTTGAAACCAAGATCCTTGACCGCGTAGTGCGCAAGCAGCGGCTGCTCTTCCGCCTGCGTCACCGCCGTGCTCCACATGTAGTCGCCGCCCTTGGTGAAATCAGGGTGCGAGTTGGTGAACCCGAACTGAACCAGCTTGCCGCGCTGGTAGATTGGCGAAGCCGCCATCGACGCCGCGCTGGAAAAATCACCCAGCTCCATCAGGATGTCCCGATTGCCGACGAACTTCTGCGCGATGGCAATCGACTGACGCGGGTCGCTGCGGCTGTCCTCGAAGTCATAAGCCAATGGACGCCCCTTGATGCCGCCGTTGCTGTTCACGTCTTCCAACGCCAGATCAAAACCGCGCTTCCATTGTTCGCCGTATTGGGCATCCTGGCCTGTCAACGGTCCGCTGACGCCCAACAAATAGGGCGTGCCGCTCACCTTCGCCGGCGTCTGCGCGAACGCGGCCGGCACCGCGACCAGCACGCTCGCGCCGACAACCGCCGCCAACAAAGTCCTCACCAGCCGGCGTTGCGTCCCGTGGGAATGGCCGCGGGACTCGGCACCGGTGCGTGACGCCAAGCGAATATTCTTCAGGATAGCCATCAATGTCTGGTCCTCGTTAGTCAGTGCTCGTCTGTCCGTCCGGTCGCGTCATTACGGCCTGGCGCCGCACACCGGTGGACATCGGTCAGGGGAAAATCTCTCGCTGGCGATGAAATCACAGCCCGTTTCTCGACAACAACGAAGCAATCGGCATATGCATATTGCTTTTTGGCATGACGCGTCATCGCGCGCCTCGAAAACTACTGCCACGGCGCGACACGGTTTGCCCGCCTTCACATGCGCCCGCTGCGGGCCGTATTTGCGCTCCCGTCTCAAAAAATATGCAAATCATTGAATTAAAAAACTATTCGACACGGTTACCCGTTGCTCGTCCACGCGTCATGACCTTGTTGGTCCGGCATCAGGGCGCCAAATCGATGCCGCGCTCCCGCAACGGCAAGCGACGTTTTCTGCCGAAAGTGATCTAAGGATATCGCAAATAAATATATGTTTTTTGCATTCTTGCAGCGCTAGAATTCGTAAATCGCATGATGCACGCCGTCACGCCCATGCCGTATGCGCACGTCACGAACCGGTCTTTCGATAGACGGCACGTGTAGGGACGGGCGTCGAACATCGGCAAGCACGGCGACCCTCTTGTCACGCTTCACCCGTTTTGCTCACGATCTCTACTTCATGGAACTGCATCAACTGGAAGCGTTCTCCGCCGTGATGTCGGTCGGCAGCATTACCGGCGCCGGCAAGCTGCTCGCGCGGTCGCAACCAGCGGTGACACGACAAATCCAGGAACTGGAAGCGGATCTTGGCTATGCCCTGTTCGCCCGAAATGGTCCGCGCGTCACGCCGACGCATGAAGCATTCCTGTTGTACGAGGAAGTCGAGCGTTCCCTGGTCGGTCTGGAAGCGATCACGCAACGTGCGCGGGCGATCGGCAATGGCACCGAACGGCCAATCGCCTTGGCGGCGACGTCGGCATTGGGCACCTCGATCGTTCCTGAAGCATTGCGTCGGGTACTCGAAGACGAGGCCCGCGGCAGCGACGGCGGAGCGGCATGCGGACGCGTGACGCCTGCGAACGCGATTGCGATGCCTCGCTGGCAGGTCAGGACGCAATCGGCGGAGCATATTGTCCATGCCGTACTGACGGATCACGCCGATATCGGGTTGACGACATTACCGGTCGCCCATGACGGGCTTGACGTCCATTGGATAGCGGAAGCGCCATGCGTATTGGCGCTTCCGCCCGGTCACCCGCTGGCGGTTGTGGCAGATCCCGAGCGTGAAGAGAATGGGCTATGGGATCTGCCACCGGTGCCTTTACGCGCACTGCATGGTGTGGGGCTTGCGACCGTGGCCAACCGGCATCGTTTGCGTCACCGGATTGACGCTGCGTTCGCCCGTGCACACGTGACCCCAGCCATCTGGCTCGAATCGAACAGCGGCGCGAACGCACTGATGGCTGCCCGCACGGGCGCCATGGCCGCTGTTGTCGATCCTGCCACCGCAATCGGCCATCAGGGCAATGGCGTGCACATTCGGGCGCTGGCGGAAAGCATTCCCTTCCTATTTGCCGTGGTCACACGTGCCGGCCGGACCCAGTCGCCTAGCGTACAGCGCCTGCTGCAGGCACTGCACGACAGTGCGCGTGGACTGCTGCGGCACGTCACCTTTCACGCAGCGGATGCACATGACGCATTGCTGCAGCAGGATCGATCTGTATCGACGCGGGGCAAAGCGCCCATTCGCACAACCCTGCGCCGTGGCGCCGACACACGGCAACAGATCAGCAACGACGGCGTGTCGATCGCGCGCCGCGCGGCGAAATCGACTGGCAGGCAATGAAGGACTTATTAGCAGGACGCATGATGACATCATCCACACCCACCGCCCATGAAGCCCCCTCGACGCTGCCCCGGTCCGTCGTCGCCAACGCAGAGGCGTCTCTCGACGCGCCGCCTCCCGCCGGTCTTGAGGCGCTGGAGGCGCGCCTCGCGCAAGATTTGAAATGGCTCGCATTACCGGCGGCGTCCTGGATTCCGCCTCGCTTCGTAGATGGCGCGCGCGTGCGCGACGTCGTGATCATCGGCGGCGGCATGGCGGGCCTCGCGCTTTCCGCGGAGCTGCACTTTCTCGGCGTCGACAATCGCCAAGCCTATGACCGCGCGGCCAAGGGTCGCGAAGGCCCGTGGGTCGACTTCGCCCGCATGCGCACGCTCCGCTCGCCAAAGGTGCTGACCGGTCCGGCACTGCGCGTGCCGACGCTGACCTTCCGCGCCTGGTTCGAAGCACAGTTCGGTGTGGCCGCATGGGAAGCGTTGGACAAGATTCCGCGCGAACAATGGATGACATACTTGCGGTGGTATCGCGATGTGCTCCAATTGCCGATCGACAATGGCGTGGCGTTGCGCCGAATACAACCGCGTGGCGATGGCGTGGTCGCGCTAACATTTGAAAGAATCCTTCCAACAACGGAGACACACGACCGGACGCCGCCATCGGCGACAGACCCGCGTGGCGCCTGCACCGCCGACGACCCGGTGCCGCATGCGAACGCCGAAGACGCCACGGTTGGTCGTGTGTGGACGGTCCTTGCCCGTCACGTCGTGTTGGCAACCGGGCGCGACGGCATAGGGGGGCCCGCCGTGCCGCCGCTCGCGAATACATTGCCACGCCATCGTTGGGCACACTCGGCCGATGCGATCGACTTCGGGGCACTCGTGGGCAAGCGGGTCGCGGTAATCGGCGCCGGGGCGTCCGCCTTCGACAACGCCGCGACGGCGCTCGAAGCCGGCGCCGCCAGCGTCGACATGGTGATCCGGCGCCCAGACATTCCGCGCGTCAACGCCCTCACGGGCATCAGTAGCCCCGGCTTGGCATACGGGTTCGAGGCACTGGAATCCGAGTGGAAGTGGCGCATCTTGCACTACGCAGGCAAGGTGCAAACACCTCCGCCACGAGACAGCGTACTGCGCGTCTCACGCTTTCGGAATGCACGATTCCATGTGGGAAGCGCGATTGCGTCGATGCAAGAAACGGATACCGGTGTGCGGATCGACACGGCCCGTGGTCCGATCGAAGTCGATTTCGTTATTTTCGGGACGGGCTTTCACTCACGCTTGTCGGCGCGCCCGGAACTCGCGGATATCGCACCGCATATCCGATTGTGGCAGGACCGTTTCACCCCCACGGAAGACGAGCAGGACCAGGAACTGGCGGAATCGCCGGATCTCGCGGAGGACTTTTCGTTCCAGGAAAAAGTGCCTGGCGCTTGTCCAGGCCTGTCCCGCATCCATTGCTTTAATTTTGCCGCCAGCCTGAGCGCCGGAAAGGTCTCGGGCGACATCCCGGCGATCAGCATTGGGGCGCAACGACTGGCACAACATGTGGTGTCGCGGCTGTTTCAGGACGATCAACAAGCGCACTACGCGGCGCTGCAAGCGTACGCGACGCCGGAATTGCAGGGCGACGAATGGCAACCGTATGTCGCGGACGACGGCCCGCGTTAAATCCGCGCAGAATAAAGTGACCGACCCTGCCTCGCTGGAGGCGCGATTTTTCAGCTATTGGAATTGGCCATGACCCCCTCGAATATTGCGCAAGACACAACCGCGAACAATCAGCAGGCCACGCTTGCGTCGGACAGTCTTTACGACCCGTCGCGGGACACCATCGATCTGGTGACGGCGCTGACGCCCGATGACGCCCGATACCAGATGCGTCACGCTCGTGAAAAAATCGCACGCCATACACAACTGAGCGAACTGGCGCTGTTCGACCCGGCGATCGACGATATCAGCGTCGGTGAGCGCCTCTTCGCCGCCTGGTATGCCGCTTCATTGAGCGGCGTGCCAGCGGTTGCCGGCCTTTACCGCCGTCGCATTGACGTCATGGACGGCAACGAACCGGCTCAGGCCGCAATGGCGACCCTCGATGCGCTGGCACCGGAAGAATCCGCACCGTCCAGCGCGTCGGTACGCGCCGACGGTGCCAACGACGTGGCCCGCATCGCGGGAAAACGCTTCGGCGCGATTGCCACCCATACCATTTTGCTTGCCGATGCGCCGGTACTTGCCGAGCCACACCATATCCAGCATCTGCAGCAGGCCGGGTTCACCACCCGGGCCATCGTCGTGCTGTCGCAGTTGATTGCCTTCGTGGCATACCAGACGCGCGTCGTCGCAATGGTCAATGCGATGGGCGAAAATGCGAACGGCAGCTATCGCCCCACTCCCGCCCCATTGGACCTGATCGAAAGCCGCACCTATACGTTCGACACGCTGGGCTGGAAGGCATGGGCCGATACGGTCCCGCTGGACCGCGCCTCGCCAGACCAGATCAAGGTGCTGGAGGAAAGTCATCCGAAGGCCAAGACGTCCGACTATTACCTGCTTCTGGTCCATGCACCTGAAATCCTGCGCCAACGCTCGCTGGTGTTCAACGCCATCATGTACGGCAACGGCGGCCTGTCGCGCGCGGAACGCGAGCTGGGCGCCACCGTCGTGTCACGCATCAACGGCTGCGTCTATTGCGCCTCGGTGCATGCGCAGCGGTTCGGGCAGTTGGCCAAGCGTGTGGACAGCATCGAGCAGGTGTATGCCGATCCAGAAAGCGCAGGCACCTCGCCGCGTGAACAAGCCATCGTGCAATTCGCCATTGCACTGACCCGTGCGCCTGCCGCGCTCGACACACAGGCGATCACGACGCTGCGCGAGGCGGGGTTGCAGGCCGAGGAAATTCTCGATCTGACGCACTCGATCGCCATCTTCGCCTGGGCGAACCGTTTAATGCTGACCTTGGGAGAACCCACCCACCCGAACGGTCCCGCGGTCATCTAGGCCGCTACCACGGTGCCGTGGGGCATGCCGTCGCCAAACCTGCTCGGCCCTGTCCGAGGCGAGCCGGTCAGGGCAATGCCCGGTGCCCGAAGCACGCCGATATCAGTGGTGTCAACTGCCCTTCCAGCCTCGCTGGAAACGTTCGGAATAACTGAACCGGCTGGCCGGATGAATGCTGATGGCCAGTTCGACGACCTCGGCGCGTCGATTGAAGTATCGCCGCTGCACCCATAACGCCGGATCACGGGATTTCGCGTTGAGCTGCCGCGCGGTACCGGTGGGCAGCGCCACGGCCCGTATTTCCTGTTCCACCTCCACGATCTGTTCGTTGAATTGGCCTTCGATCATCGAAAAAATCGGGGTCTGAAGCGCCTCCTCCAATCCGATTAGCGTGCGATACGCCGGGTGGATGTATACCTCCGTATGACAGATCGGGTCCGGGTGCTGCGTCGAGCGCCGTAACCCGTCCAGCCTTAGCCATCTGTCACCCGGCGTGGCCTGTAATTGCTCGCACAGTATTGGATCGGTGATTTCGGCCATCCGTTTCTGCTTCAATTGCAATACGGTATCCGCACTGTAACGCTGCAGATCGCTCAACTGCTGCATGACCTGCTTGTATCTGCCCGCCGCGTCCACCGCCGTCACCGTGGTGCCCACGCCAGCCTGGCGCTTTACCATACCTAACTGCACCAGTTGCTTGACGGCCTCCCGCACGGTCGATCGACTCGCGCCGTACTGGTCGCAAAGCGCAAACTCTGTCGGTATTGTCGTTCCCACCGGGAAACGCCCGCTCTGTATCTCGTTGATCAACGTTTGCGCCAGTTGCATATAACGCGGTTGCTGCGTTGCCACGATGCCCATCCTTCCCACGTCCAAGAAATGTTGCGTTTCTTATTACACTACAGCCTACGGGCGTAGCAGTTGCTATCGTCGCGTCGTTCCACTCGCAACCCCAGGCCCCTCCGATCAATGCGCGTGCGGCCCGCGGCGCTACTGCCAGCCTTCCAGGCGCAACGTCGCGCGCACGAGCCGTTGCTCATCCTCTTCGATTTCCTTCAAGCTGGCGCAGACACTGGCGATATGATCGGCCGCCGCCTGGCCGGCCTGTTCCGGTTGCTTGTCGATCACCGCACGATATAACGCCATATGTTGTGCGTCGATCGCTCGTTTGTACGGATCGCGGTGATAGAGATTATTAACGCAGGCAAAGACCGAGCACAGCATCAGGTCTGTCAGCGCGCTCAGCGTATGCACCAGCACGGGATTATGGGATGCCTCGCAAATCGCGAGATGAAAAGCGTGATCCCGCCGCGCATGTTCCGACGATGTGACATCACTGTCATGGGCGGCCAGCATCTCCTGATAACGCCGCGTTATCATCACATGGTCGGCCGGCGTGCCACGGAGCGCGGCCAATCGCGCCGCCTCGGTCTCGAGGAGGCTTCGCACCTCGAACAGGTCGTACAATGTACGCGGTTGTGCGCCGAGCAGATACATCAACGGCGATGCTTCCGCACGACCGCTCAGGTTCGCGACGAATGAGCCCTTGCCATGGTTGGTCTGGATAATGCCTCGTGCGCGCAGCACGCTCAGTCCTTCGCGCAACGCGGTGCGGGAGACGCGTAGTTTTTCGACAAGCCGTCTTTCTGACGGTAGCGGCTGCCCGGTCTTGAGCACACCATCGACGATCAGGCGCTCGATCCGCGTGGCCACCGAGGTGGCCACCTGGGTGGTCTCGTCGCCGTCTGCACCACGCAGGCTATCCTGTGCCGGGCGCGTCTTTGTGGCAGGTAGAATCATCATCGTTTGTCCATTCCCGGGCCGCGGTCAGTCGCGGGCGCGGCGTTACACTGGTAAGACCACCCTGCCCATGATAGCGCTTGATAGCCTGATCTACATCGAAAAAACTGGTCGGACCAGTACCACGTCCCATCGACAATCGCGGCGCACGCCGCCAGAATCATCGTCACCGCCGCGACACGCGAGCCTCACGCTCGTCACCCGTCCGCTCACCTGACCCGCCCGCATGGAGTACGCCATGGCCTCTTTTTCCCTTCGTGACGGCCTGCACGTCGCAGACGTCCTCGCCCAGTTCGTAGAAACCGAAGCCCTGCCCGGCAGCGGCATCGCCCCGGAGATTTTCTGGCGGGGCGTGACCGCGATCGTGCGCGACCTGCAACCGAAGAACCGCGCCTTGCTTGCGGAACGCGATCGCCTGCAAACGGCACTGGACGAATGGCATCGGGCGCATCCGGGCCCGATTGGCGCCGGCGCGTCGATGGCCGCGTATCACGCCTTCCTGGAGCAGATTGGCTACATCGTCCCGCCGCCGGCAAGTGTGCAAGCCGTCACAACCGATGTCGACACGGAAATCGCGGAACAGGCCGGCCCGCAGCTGGTCGTCCCGCTGTCTAATCCGCGCTATGCGTTGAACGCGGCAAACGCACGCTGGGGTAGTCTCTATGACGCGCTGTACGGCACCGATGCGCTCCCGGAGACGCAAGGCGCCGAACGCGGCACCGCCTTCAATCCAGCGCGCGGCGCACAGGTTGTCGCCTACGGCCGGCGCTTTCTCGACGATACGGTGCCGCTCGCCAAGGGCTCGCATGCCGACGTGACACGTTACCGCATCGTCGACGGCGCCTTGATGGCGGATCTGGCGACAGGCGCGGCGCCACTGGCATCGCCGGCGCATTTCATTGGATATCAAGGTACGGCCGATACACCCTCGGCGATATTGCTGAAACAGCATGGCCTGCATATCGAAATCCAGATCGATGCAACGGATCGCATCGGAAGCACTGATCGGGCACAGGTAAAGGATATCGTCGTCGAAGCAGCGCTGACGACGATCATCGACTGCGAGGATTCGGTGGCGGCCGTCGATGCGGAAGACAAGACGCAACTCTATCGCAACTGGCTGGGTCTGATGCGCGGCACATTGCAGGAACAGGTACACAAAGGCGGCAAGACCTTTACTCGCGCACTCAATCCGGACCGCCATTACATCGGCGCCAATGGGACGCCGTTGACGCTGCACGGGCGATCCCTGCTGTTCGTGCGTAACGTCGGGCATCTGATGACGAACCCGGCAATACGCGATGCCGACGGCAACGAGATTCCGGAAGGCATCCTCGATGCCATCATGACGACACTGTGCGCGCTGCCCGATTATCGACGCGCGCGCGATGCGTCCCACAGCGCGTCACCACGCGACGCTGCCGATGTACCGCGCAATTCGCGGACCGGATCAATCTATATCGTCAAGCCGAAAATGCACGGGCCGGCGGAAGTCGCCTTCGCGCGCGAACTGTTCGAACGGGTGGAAGATCTTCTTTTGCTGCCGCGTAACACAATCAAGATGGGCATCATGGACGAGGAACGCCGCACCAGCGTCAACCTGGCTGCATGCATTGCCGAAGCTGCCACACGCGTGGCCTTCATCAACACAGGCTTCCTCGATCGTACCGGCGACGAAATGCACACGGCGATGGAAGCGGGACCGATGATGCGCAAGGGCGATATCAAGGGCAGCAAATGGATCGCGGCCTACGAGCGCAATAACGTTGCCGTCGGACTGGCGTGCGGCTTGCGGGGCCGTGCCCAGATCGGCAAGGGCATGTGGGCAATGCCTGACTTGATGCACGCGATGCTCGAACAAAAGATCGCGCAACCGAAAGCTGGCGCGAACACCGCATGGGTGCCCTCGCCCACGGCCGCGACATTGCACGCACTGCACTACCACATGGTCGACGTACAGGCGGTGCAGGCCGCACTCGAAGGCCAATCGCTGGCCGCCTCACGCGCGGCGCTGCTGGAGGACTTGCTGACGATTCCGGTGGTGGCGTCGGCGAATTGGCATGCCTCGGAAATCGACAGCGAACTCGAGAACAATGCGCAGGGCATTCTGGGATACGTCGTACGATGGGTCGACCAGGGCGTTGGCTGCTCGAAAGTACCGGACATTCATGATGTCGGCCTGATGGAAGATCGCGCCACATTGAGAATCTCCAGCCAGCATATCGCCAACTGGCTGCGACACGGGGTGGTGACGGCGGCCCAGGTGGATGCCGTGCTGGCGCGGATGGCCGCGGTGGTCGATCAGCAAAATGCCGGCGATCCGCATTATCAGCCGATGGCGCCGGATCTCGATGCGTCGCTCGCGTTTGCCGCCGCGCGTGCATTGGTTCACGAAGGGCGCGCGCAACCCAGCGGCTATACCGAGCCATTGCTCCATGCGTTCAGATTGCGGGTGAAGGCGCACTGATACCCGGAAATAGCATTGGCGTTCAGTTTCCCAACGAGCCCATGTCCTGCGACGCCAACAGGGTCGGCGGCGGCGAGCATTGGCATTGGCACAAGTCGTTTTCCAATGCCACTTGCTTGCCCATCATCGTCATCGTGTGCGGCGCGCCGTCGCTGATGATGACGCCCTGGGTCTTGCAGGCGGGACACGACACCGGTGCACCAATATAGGCAAGCGGTCGGCCTGCAAAAGACGACTCACCCACACCGTCCAGCACAACGCCATCGGCATTTGTCCTGTCGTCTTTCCGAATAAATTTACGTCCCATCGATCCTCTTCGCTACCGGTGATATCAGGCAGGAAGGGGCGAAGCGACGCCAGACGATCGATAGCACGTCCGCGCCACGGGCATCCACTGCGTCCCTTCCACTGAAACAGAAACCGATATTATCACCGCAAGACAGATCGGTCATGAGCAAATAGCAATGGTGGATCGTGGATTGGGGGATGTCGGACGAATCTCATGACCCTTGAATCCAGGCGCATGCCGCCGAAAACGGCTGTACCGATAATCGAAGAATGCGGGAGCATGCGCGCGCGAATCGTGCAATCTCGCGGCAGAACGACATGGCTGAATCCGGCATGCTGCAACCAGGACGTAGCAATGCGCGGGTGGATCCAGATGCGCCTTCCGCCTATCAGCTTCAGGCTGCCGTTGACAGGGGCGGTCACCGTAACAGGTGGGTGCCGTTACGTAGCACCCTTGTTCACATCACAGCGCCGGAGGCGGGCCGATGGGCGCCGCGAAACCTTGAAAGCCCCATCCAGCAAGGCTATGCCTGACTCCGAGTGACGCAGGCACGCTCTATGCGTTATCCGAACCATTCGACGCTCCGGATCAACGAACGTCCCGGTTGCACCGGGGACGGACGCGCCCAAGAACGGTTCAAGGATAAACGGATACCACGATGGCTACCGCCCTGGCACTTGCCGCCGCAGACCTGCATGCCCCCGTTTCCGCGCCGATCGTGGACGCCGACTATTGGCATCGTCATCCGCTACAGATCGCCATGTGTCTGCGCAATCTGATGTCCCATCACGATCGCATGACGGTGACATTCGACGGCGGCGGTCAATATACGCTGCGGGTACTGGACGTCGATTCGCGAGAAGGCCGGTTCACGTTTGATGCAAGCAACGTGGACGCTGATAATATCGCCTTGCTGGCGTCGGACGCGCTGTCATTCTCCAGCTTGCCGGGCACCATAGAAACGAGATTCACGACCAATGGCGCGATCAAGGTGCACTTCGATGAGCGGCCTGCGTTTGAGGTGTCGTTCCCATCAGCGCTGTTTTTCGCACAGCGACGAGAGCATTTCAGAGTACAGGTTCCCGCGACCGAGCCATTCAACGTGGTCGGCGTTGCGCCGGATGGCGTATGCTTCCAGCTCGAACTCTACGATATCTCACTAGGCGGTATCGCCTTGAAAACCCCGGAACGGCTCCATGGCAAATTCGTGCTGGGGAGCATGCTCCATGATGTGACACTGGAACTCGGGCATTTCGGTTCCGTGGCGGTGAACCTGGAAGTCATGTCGCCGCGCTGCATGACAACCGCCAAAGGCGAGGCGCTTTACATTGCAGGTTGTCGCTTTGTCGACAAACCTGGTTCAGCGGAACGGCTCCTGCAACGCGTTGTCATGCACCTGGAAACCCATCGTCAATCGATGGCACGACGGTTGTGAAGTGCCACGACCAAGTACCACGACCCCATATCATGGCCAAATCGATCGATACCATGACGGAAGGACGGCTTACGCACAGCACCGCACCGCACCGCATGGCGTCATAGCTTGAATGCAGCCCGATCCTTGCCGGCGATCCACCGGGGCGGCTTGCCGCGGCCGGACCACGTCGCGCCGGTGTCGGGATCGCGGTATTGCGGCGCGACGGGCGGACGGGTCGATGTCTTGGCTTCCGTGACTGATTTGAGATTGAAGCCGACCTCCACGGGCATCAACTCGTATTTCGCAATCAATTCCCTGGCCTCGGCCAATGCCGCCCGGCGCGTTTCGGTCCGAAGCCGTTCGATCTCTCGATCAAGCGCTTTGCGCTCGTCGATCAATTTTTCGAGTGAATCAGTCATCTATGTGATCTCTTAAAAATTTTGCGAATGCAGGATAACGTTTAGCCATCCGTACAGCGCATCACCTTTTCCGTAAGCCGCTTGCGGGATATGCTGGGGATAGGGCGATCATCGTCACTTCGAAGAGGCGTGTTCATCGCCCGCACGCCGCAACACATCTCGATAATACGTCTGCTTGATCTTGTATCGGGCCGCATAAGCCACAAACAGCATTGCCCATATCGGTAACGCATTTGCAAGGAAATGCAGGTATGCCCGATTGCCGATCAAGGCCACC
Source organism: Robbsia andropogonis (assembly GCF_000970345.1). Lineage (GTDB taxonomy): Bacteria > Pseudomonadota > Gammaproteobacteria > Burkholderiales > Burkholderiaceae > Robbsia > Robbsia andropogonis. Next base: position 135,559 of record NZ_LAQU01000002.1, read on the forward strand.
CAACCAATCAGCGCGAGCACGAAGAATGACGATGTCAGTGCCCACCCGCGTCGGAAGACCCACCAATAATACGGCAATCCCATTCGTTGCTAAACCTCTGCCGCTTTGGCGGCGATCTCACGGATCGCACGTTCAAACGCGTCAACCGGTTGGCCGCCGGTGACAAGATAGCGTTGATCGAAAATCAGCGACGGCACCGATGAAATTCCGAGCTGGGACGATTGCCGCTCCGCTGCGCGTACGTCATCGGCGTAGGCGCCGCTGTCGAGTACCGATCGGGCTTGCAGGGCGTCCAGCCCCACTGCCACCGCTGCGGCCACCAGCACTTCCGGGTCGTTCGTCGGTTTGCCGTCCGTATGGTACGCCTGCAGCAACGCGCGCTTCAACGGCAATTGCTTGTTCTCGATATCCGCCCAATGCAAAAGACGGTGTGCATCGAAGGTGTTATAGACGTATTCACGCGGCCCGAACGTGAAACCAACCTCCGCACCACGCGCCCGGATCATTGCATGCATTTCCGCGATCTGCGCGGGGGTCCTTCCATATTTCCGCCCGAGATAGTCCACGATCATTTCACCTTCCGCTTGCATGTCCGGATTGAGCTCGAACGGATGCAGCACGATCCGCGCATCCACCTCGGAACCGATACGTTCCAGCGCCAGCAATAGGGACGACAAGCCGATCGCGCACCACGGGCAGGCGATATCAGAGAAGAAATCGATTCTAAGCGGTCGGCTCATGACGCGGGATCCTCGCAACGTGGCGGCAAACGGGCAAAACCGCATTGTATCGAGGTTCCGTCACGCACGGGTCGGCCACGCGCGTGACGGCCCGGTTTTCATCGACGGCCCCTGGAAAAAGCACGACACCAGCGCTAGACACCGTCAAGCGGGACATCCTGGATCAAGGCGGCGTCGAGCGCCCGGATACGACGGTCGACGAAATACCCCCCGCCTTCCGTGTACCGCAGGAACACCGAGGCGCAGACCCGGCAGCGCCACACCCCCGAGCGGTTATACGGGAAATGGCGCGGCGCGATGGGCGCATCGTCGGCCCAATACGTCGTGCTGCCCGGCAAGTACTCTTCGTAGCTCGGCTCATCCACGCCGGGCGGCATCAATGTACCGATTTCCTCGAGTGTCGATTCATCGAAGGAAAGGGGTTGCGATTGCCAACCAGCCAGCGACGATTTCGCGCAGCCGCACGAAATGGAGACGGGGTGTGCAGATGAGAGCGGTACGGCGCGCGCAATCTCGAGCAAGGCAGGCGCATCCAGGAAGGGCATCATGAAAAGGCGAGTGCGGGGTTACGTTACGGTGCGCCGAGGAATTCCCGCACCGACTCGACGAACCGTTCCGGCTCGTCGTGGAACAGCATGTGGCTGCTGTTTTCAAAGTATACCGTTCGTGCGCCCGGTATATGCTTCCCGACCCATGCCACACCCTCCGCCGGAAAAACGGGGTCCTTGCAGGCAGCCAGTACCAACGTGGGCAGCGATATCGTCGGGATGAAATCGCGCCAGTCATGCTGGCCATGATCGGTCATCAAGGCGACGCGCGCGTGTATCGGACACCGCGACGTTTGGGCGATCCAGGCCGCACGTTCATCCGCCGTGGCTGCGCGATGCACGCAATCCGCGATATTTTGCCTGTCGAATGCCGACACGTCAGCCTGCATCATCGTCATGGTGACCGCGAGGTTCACTGGATCGAAGCACTGCGCATGCGCCCATTTCCAATCCCGCGCGGCGAACTGCCGCGGCGTCTGCTGTGCCAACACGAGCTTGGCGATACGCTCGTCACCGAACAATTCAAGATAGCTCCAGATAACCGCACCCCCGACGGACCACCCCAGCAGCGTCGCCTCTCGCAGATCCAGCGTAGTGATCAACTCGCGCAGATCCGCCGCCAGGCGTGATACACGATAGCCGTGGTGCGGTTTATCCGATTCCCCATGTCCACGCAGATCCACCGATATCACGCGCGCATTCTCCGTCAGCGCGGGAATGACCGGATCGAATACGCTGCCGCTGAAGGACCAGCCATGAAGGAGTACGAGAGGCTTACCGGTTCCTCGGTCGGTGTAGTGCAAGCGGATACCGTCACGTGTCTTCAGCCAGGCCATCGTATTTTCCTCCCCCGTGGTGTAATCGATCGATTCACACGCCAACGCCTTCCAGAGCGTCGCCATACCGCTTGCAGCGGACACGCGCAATCGGCATGCCCGAAGAAAGCCGGCGGACGAAAAACCCCCGATGCTCCGGCGCTGCCAAATAGGATGCCCGGTGCATCGGGGGTTTTATCGCCCCGTCGCGTGGATCAGTTTTCGGGGTCGCGACGCGTGGTGCGAATGCCACCGCTCTCACGATCGATCTCGGTGACCTGCATGCCATCGCTCGCTTGTCGAATCGGACGCGGGGACGGTTCGTTCAGCACCGCCCAGAACATCCCGATATCGTTCACGGCATTCATGAACTCGTGAAACTGCACCGGCTTGACGACGTATGCGTTGACGCCAAGCTCATAGCTGTCGAGCAGGTCCTGCTCCTCGCGCGAAGAGGTCAACATGACGATCGGCGTATGACGCAGATTCTTGTCGCCGCGAATCGCCGCCATCACCTCATGCCCGTCCATGCGCGGCAGTTTCTTGTCGAGCAACACGACGGCCGGATCCTCATCGTCCCGTTCCGCCCAGGCACCTTCCCGGCGCAGGTATTCCAACGCCTCCACGCCGTCACGAACGGTGATCACGGGATTCGCCAAGCGGCTTTTCTCCAGCGCAATCAAGATCAATTCAAGATCGTTCGCACTGTCTTCGACGATCAGGATCGGCTTCAACATCTGGTCACCTCGCGATTCCCGGTTTAATTATTGGTTTGATGCATCTTTCTTGTCACTTTTGCGTACACCGCCGGTAGGGGATAATTCTCCCGTCGCCGCCAGTCGCGCAACCGCCGCCGCCGGCGTCTCCCGCACACCGCTCTGCGCACGATAGTGGTGCGGCAAGGAAAGGAAGAACGTGGCCCCCTTCCCCGGCGCCGCCTCCGCCCAGACGCTGCCGCCGTGCCGCTCCATGATGCGCCTTACATGTGCCAGCCCGATCCCGGTGCCGGCGAACTCGTCGTCCGTATGCAAGCGCTGGAAGACACCGAACAACTTCCCCGCATACTTCATGTCAAAACCCGCGCCGTTGTCCTTGACGTACACCACATGCTGTCCCGCGTGGTCGGGCGGCACGTCCGTCGGTGACAACGCCCCAATCTCGATCCGAGGCTGCGCCACCTTTTGCGAAAACTTCACCGCGTTGGAGACCAGGTTCTGCAATGCCAGGCGCAGGAAGGTGGCATCGCCTTCCACCGTCGGCAAATCCCCGACTTCCCAATGGATCTCTCGCGGCCGATCAGCGTTCCGCTGGCCTTCCGCCGCCAATCGCGCCTCGCCCGCCACCACGTCGTCAACGATCGCGCGTAACGGACACTCATGCACATCGAGCGACGCGCGGCCCATCTGCGCGAACGCCAGCAGATCATCCACCAACCGGCCACCGAATTCCGAAGACGTCAGGATGCGCTTGACGAAATTATGGCCGCGTTGACTCAGGTTGCCGCCATCGACCTCGTTCAGCAGCGCCGCGAAACTGTGGATATGCCGCAGCGGCGCACGCAGATCGTGCGATACGGTGTATGAGAAATCCTCGAGCTCACGATTCGCCTGGCCCAGTTCCATGGCCAATTGCGCCAGTTCCTCGGCACGGGTCAACACGATCCCGAGCATCGCGGTACGAAATTCAAACGCCATCTCCCGCTCCGCGGGCAACCATGGCGTCGATTGATTGCGTACGATATCGGTCCACGTCTCGAAGCTTTCGCGGGGCGACAGCGTGTTCGATAACGCGGCCAGTTTCGTCCTTGGATCGCCGGCCCATTCCACGGTCTGGATCACCTCGGGGCGGAACCATATCACATAATTCCGGAACACTTTCGATAGCGACACCGCCAGCACACCGGCAATCGGGCTGTTTTGCATCCAGTCGCATGCCTGCCGCACGCAATCGGTATGCACGATGTCGTCCGGTTGCTCAACCAACCAGTCGACCAGTCTCTCTATATCCCGCTCTTCCGGCGTTTGTCCCAGGCGCGTGATTTTGCCTTCGAAAACAATTGCCGCGCCCGAGGCGGCGGTAAATGCGAGCAAATCGGCCGCATCCGCCACGAGCGCATCGACAAAACTATCGGTTTTGGCCATCTGAGCCAACAGCGCCGACAGGATTTTTCGCAACGCCAGGCGATGGGCCGCCTCGAACTGCAGCTCGCGCGCCTCGATCTGTAACGACAGAATCTGCGCGATGTGCGCGCACGCGGTACGCGCCTCGAAAGGCGGAATGCGCGGCGTATCGTGGTGGCAAGAAATCAGACCCCATAGGTTTCCACCCACGACGATGGACATCGACATCGACGCGGCGGTGCCCATGTTCCGCATATAGCGCAGGTGCACCGGCGAGACGCTACGTAGCGACGCGAGCGTCAAATCGGTATTCGCGCCGCTCTCCGGATGCCGCGCGGGAACCAGCGGCACCGGCACGTAATCGGCATCTGGAATCAGGCGGATACGATTGCGTTGATACAGCATGCGCGCCTGCGTCGGAATGTCGGACGCCGGAAACCGTTGGCCCAGATAGGACGGCAGATCGCCTGGAAGTGCTTCCGCGATAACGTGACCGTGGCCGTCATGGTCGAAACGATAGACCATCGTGCGGCCAAAACCGGTAATTTTCGATATTTGATCAACCGTCAATTCAGCGAGTTCACGAATTTCCGTGGCACGCTGCAAACCGGACAGAAAATCCTGTACCAGCGGATACATCGCGTTATACAGATCACCCTGGTGTTGGGCTTTCTCCAGCTCGACAATACGGACGCCATTGCACTGATGCAATACGACGAACCAGCCCCCCGCGGCGCCCGGCGAGCCTTGCGGCGCAAAGGCCCGCACGCCGGCATCGACATCGGCAAACGCGGGCGCGTCAACCACACCCAGTACCATCGTCGCCCCTTCGTCCAGGCGGGGCAAGGCATCGGTAATCATCGCCGCAGGGCGCTCGCCGAGCGCCTCGGCGAGCGCCCTGCCCGTCAATTCCGCCGCCGCCTTTCCCGACCACTGCCTAATATTGTCGCTAACTTGCGCCACGCAGCCTTTCGCGTCCAGCGTGACCAGATAGCCATGCGGCTGGATGGCACCCGGGACGTGAATGGGCTCTTTCGCGCACTCGACATCCATCGGGTGGCGTGACTGCGGCGCGGATAAGGACATGAGCGATAGGGTCGACGGTCAAAGATTTGATTGTCGCATGCGGCGCCCGCCCATATTGGTCAATGTCCCTTAAATCACCTTGGTGATAGACGGGACCTACCGTGCGGTTTTTTCAATAGCGCATGAATAAGGCGGTATGTCCGTTTTATCATGGAACGCGCAATGCGCTTCGCCTGGATTTCCTCGAAAACGATAAAGGGAGTGATTCATGCCTCGTCTGACCGCGAAAGACTTTCATCCTGCACTATTGGCGCTTTATGACCATTACGCGCACGGCCAGATTACTCGGCGGATGTTCCTGGACCGCGCCGCGAAATACACCGTGGGAGGCATGACCGCCGCCACGGTCCTGTCACTGATGACCCCTGACTACGCGCTCGCCAATCAGGTTTCAGCGGACGATCCGGATATCGTGGCGCAATACATCACCTATCCCTCGCCCAACGGCAACGGGACCGTGCGCGCCTATCTGGTGCGGCCGAAGTCCCAATCGGCGATGGGCACGGGGGCCGGGGCGATCCCTGGCGTCGTGGTCGTCCATGAAAACCGCGGCTTGAACCCGTATATCCAGGATGTGGCGCGGCGCGTGGCCAAGGCCGGCTATCTGGCCTTGGCGCCGGACGGCCTGTCTTCCCTGGGCGGCTGGCCAGGCAACGACGAACGGGGCGTGGCCATGCAAAGCCAGGTCGATCCAACCAAGTTGATGAACGATTTTTTCGCCGGCGTCGAATTCATGCTGCAGCCAAGCATGACGAACGGCAAAGTCGGGATCGTCGGATTCTGCTATGGCGGCGGCGTCGCAAACGCTGTTGCGGTCGCCTATCCCGAGCTGAAAGCCGCTGTGCCGTTCTACGGCATGCAGCCCAAGGCTGAGGATGTCCCGCGCATCAAGGCGCCGTTGCTGCTTCATTACGCAGGACTCGACCAGCGCATCGACGCCGGCTGGCCGGCTTACGAGGCAGCCCTGAAGGCAAACGACAAAGTGTACGAAGCGTACATCTATCCTGGTGTCAACCACGGTTTTCACAACGACACCACGCCACGATACGACGAAAAAGCGGCAACGCTGGCCTGGGACAGAACCATCGCATGGTTCCATAAGTACCTGGCATAGAAGCCAATTTTCTTTTTTGGCACTGATTGACCACGCATTGATAGCCGGCGTTGCGCAAGAAGCGACGGCGGCAACGTGATCCGCGTGTAAACTACCGGCTTTTCGTTTGTAGCCGGTACCGTGCACGTCCCTCCCCGCGCAGCACCGGGCGGCCCGCCGCTGGCCCGCTTATTGGCGGACCTGCAAGCTCGCCCGGTGCATGCCCCCCTTTCCGCATCCGCCCAGACGCTGTCGGACCAATTGAGCCAATGGCTCGATTGGACGGACGCGATCGGCCTGTCGTCGGCGCTTTCATCGCCGATGGGTGCACCCGCACGCGCGGATGCCGCCGCACGGCCGGGAGGTGCACATCCCGATATTGCCATGGCGGCCCAGGTACGCCGTGCACTGATCGACACCATCACCGGGGACAGCGCGTTTGCACCGCGCCGGACGGCCGCCGCGACGGCTTCCGACAGGCGCACGGCACCCGGTGGCGGCCATCAAATCGGCGCTGGAAACGCCATCCACGCGCGTGTTGGCGCGTCGCCCGGCGCAATGCCGCCGAGCTCATCCGCCTTCATTTCCGACGTCGCGCTGGAGGAAACGTTCTTCCGGCAACGCTGCCTGGCTTTACAGCAATCGATGGAAACGCGCATCACCCACTTGCGGGCACATCTGCGGCAAGCGCTTGCCGCGGGTTCCGTCGATGGCGCACGCCTGGCCGCGGTCGATGCCGTCCTCGAACATGCGCTGTCCCGGAAAGAACGCGCTTTGCTGGCCAGCGTCCCGGATATACTCGGCCGCTACTTTAGTCGACTGCATGCCAATGCCCATGACGGCGCGGACGGCATGCCCGACGACGCTACACCTGAACACCACAACCCACAGCGCGCGCCACGGACCTGGGTCGATGTTTTTCGCGACACGATGCGCGGCGTCATGCTCGCCGAACTCGCCTTGCGTTTCGAGCCGATCGACGGCCTCACTGCAGCGCTGCACGCACACACTTTTTTAGCTGAATAGGACGCCATGTCCCGATATCGTCTCCATTACGTCATTTTCCTCGTTGGCCTGGCCGTGTTGTGCTGGGTGGGTGTCGGCTATTTGCGCCAGGGAGGTGCAAGTCCCCTCGCCTTCCTGATGACCCTCGTGATCACCGCCTGCTATGCCGGCGGCGCGTTCGAGCTCGACCGTTATCGCCGCGACAGCGCCACGCTGGCACAGCGTGTCTCGGTGCTGCAGGCCGCCCCCGCTGGATTGGACGAGTGGCTGGCACCGTTGCCCGCGTCGCTGCGCCACGCGGTTCGACTGCGCGTGGAAGGGGAGCGCGGTTCATTGCCAGGGCCGGTGCTGACCCCTTATCTGGTCGGGCTCCTGGTATTGCTTGGCATGCTCGGCACGTTGCTGGGCATGGTGGTCACGTTGCGCGGTACAGGCGCGGCAATGGCGAATGCCACCGATATCGATGCGATCCGCGCCTCGCTCGGCGCACCGATCAGGGGCCTGGGTTTTGCGTTTGGCACATCGATCGCGGGGGTGGCCGCCTCCGCGATGCTCGGCTTGCTTGCCGCGCTATGCCGCCGCGAACGTCTGCAGATCATGCACGTGCTCGACGGCCGGATCGCCACAACATTGCGGGTTTTCTCGCAACGCCACCAACGCGACGCATCCCTGCAATTGCTACAACGCCAAGCCGATGTGATGCCCGCGCTCGTCGCGCGTCTTGAAGCGACAATGGCGGCGCTCGAACAGCAGCAGCTTGAAGCGCAGAAACGGCAGGCCGCGCAGCAGCAGACGTTTCACGCGCATACGGAGCGTGTGTATCTCGAATTGGCCCGCTCCGTTGGTGAGTCAATTCGCCGGAGCGTGGCCGACGGTGCGCAAGCGGCCAGCGCGGCGTTGCAACCGGTGGCGCAAGCCACGTTCGACAGCATCGGCAGCGAGATGCGCGCCTTGCAACGCACGGTGGGTGATGCAGTACAACACCAGCTCGCTGGTCTGACGGACGGTTTCACGCGCTCAACAACCGAGGTTGCCAAGCTGTGGCAAGACGCATTGCAGGCGCACACGCACGCCGGAGCGGAACAGGCGGCGCAACTGAAGGATGCCCTGATCCACTTCACGCACGACTTCGAGACCCGCACCCGCGAGATGCTCGATACGCTGTCCGCGCAATACGGTACGAGCGTGAGCGATGCGGCGCAAGCCTGGCGCGACACGGTAGCAGAACAAGCGCGGGTTGGCGAACAATTGGCCGCCCGGCATGCCCAATCGCTGACCGATGCAGGCGCGGCATTCACCGCCGGCGCGCAGTCGCTGCTCGATGGCCTGGATACGTCGCACACCACGTTGCGCAGGCAACTTGGTGATCAGGAAACCGCGCGCTTGGAAACGTGGCGCGCCGGATTGGAATCGGTCACGGATACACTGCGCGTGCAATGGGCACACACCGCGGCCGAGACGGCACAGCGTCAGCAAGCGATCTGCGATGCCTTGTCGACAACAGCCAAGACGATCTCCGAGCAAAGTGCGGAGCAGGCACGCGGCGTCATCGCTGAAATGGCGAAACTGGCGGCTACCGCGTCGGAAGCACCGAAAGCGGCCGCCGACGTGATCGGCGAGATGCGCGAGCAACTGTCCCAGAGCGTCGCGCGTGACACCGCCACCCTCGACGAACGCGCACGCTTGCTCGATACGCTACAAACGCTACTGAAAGGCGTCAATCTCGCGGCGACCGAACAACGCACGGCCATCGACACCCTGGTTGGGCGTTCGTCGGATCTGCTGTCACGCATTGCCACGGACTTTGCGCAACGCGTGGCGGACGAGACCGGCAAGCTCGACAGCATCGCCGCGAACATCAACAAGGGCGCGTCCGAAGTCGCCAGCCTGGGCGAAACAATGGAGCGTGCCGTCTCGCAATTCGACGCCGCAAACAGCACCCTGGTCACACATCTCGAGCGTGTGGAAGGCGCGTTGGAAAAATCGATGTCGCGAGGTGACGAGCAACTGCGTTACTACGTCGCGCAAGCACGCGAGGTTATCGACCTCAGCATGTTGTCTCAAAAGCAAATCATCGAGAACCTGCAACATCTCGCGGCCCAGCGCGGCCATGACGCACACGTGGCGGAAACCGGAGCGGCCGCGACATGAACGACGACATAGAAGAGGGAATCGGCGGAGGCACGCCTGTATGGGCCGCTTTTGGCGACCTGATGTCGGTGATGCTAGGTGCCTTCGTGTTGATCCTCGTCGGCGTGGTCGGCGTTCAAATGCAGTTGTCGGCCAAGCTGACGCAGGAAACGCAGCATCGGCAACAGGAAGCCGCACGTCGCAAGACCCTGGAGCAGGCGCTTGCCGTGCCGTTGGCGGCCGGGCGGGTCACGCTAATTAACGGACGGATCGGCATAAACGGCAGTGTCTTATTCGAAGTGAACTCAGACCAGTTGCAACCGGAAGGACGCGCGTTGCTGAAGTCACTGGTCCCGCCGCTATCCGCGTATCTGCAATCGCATGATGAGATCCTGATGATCAGTGGCTTCGCGGACGATCGCCAAGTTCGCCGCGCGGGCAATGCACGTTTCGTCGATAATTGGGAACTGTCCGCGCAACGGGCGCTGACGGTCACACGCGCATTTATTGATTCCGGTATCCCCGCGGCATCGGTCTTTGCGGCCGCATTCGGCTCGGAGCAACCCGTCAGCTCGAATGACGACAATGCAGGCCGTGCAAAAAATCGTCGCGTGGAAATTGCCGCCGTGCCTCGGCCGGCGTCCAACGCGAACGCGCCGGAGAACGCACGTGAGTGAGCACCGTGACGACGATGCGCCACAGACGGCAGCCTCGACAAACGTAGCGGCGCAACCCGCAGCGCTTGACGCGCTGCGGGCATTGACCCAGCACCTCGACAATCGGACCTCGCCGCTCGTGCTCGCGATGCAGGTGACGCGGGAAGCGACACACGATGCAGCGTCGCTACGATATCCGGAGATGCCGGTACTGCCCTATTTCCGGCAAGTGTGGGCAGTGCTGCGGTTGGACGGACAGATTCGGCGGTCGTTGCGATATGTACCAGAAAACGCAGGGCCGCTGAACTCCCGCAGCCTCGTCCATCGGGCGTTGTCGCTGATGCAAGATACCGCACCAGGGTATCTACAGCACTTACTGGCCTATATGGATCAGTTGGCGGATCTGGGCGCGGTCACCGTTAGCACGCCGCTTACGTTGCCGACGGCCCACGTGCCGTCCGCCGGGCCGGCCCGGAAACTCCCGAAACGTCGGACCAGACCGTCGTCGAAATTGGTAAAGAAGGGGGTGGAGACGCCTCCACCGAGCAACGACGATTGACCGTATATCGACAACCACCCATTCGTTGTCTTGAACAATTTTCCTCACGCCTTGTCACGGGAGCAAGCGCCCTGCATTCGTTTCAGCCGATGCGTCGCTCGATGCGCGCTTCGGCGCATGATGACGCATATGAAGCGGTCGACACCGGCTTAAGCCATTAGGGCAAAGTCTGGCCGCCCGTTACACCCATCACTTCGCCAGTGATGAAGCTCGACTCTTGCGAGGCAAGCAGGACGTACATCGGCGCAATCTCGGCCGGCTGACCCGGGCGCTTGAACGGCACCTGACCGCCAAAATCCGGGATCGCCTCCGGCGGCTGACCGCCCGACGGCTCCAACGCGGTCCAGAACGGACCCGGTGCGACAGCGTTCACACGGATGCCTTTGCCGATGACTTGTTTCGACAGCGCCTTGGTAAAAGCGACAATAGCCGCTTTCGTCGGCGCGTAATCGAGCAAGTTCGGCGACGGCTGATACGCCTGGATCGAAGCGGTGTTGATGATCGTCGCCCCTTCCGGCAGATGCGGCAGCGCGGCCTTGCTGATCCAGAAGGTTGCAAACACATTCGTGCGGAAGGTCGCTTCGAATTGCTCGGTTGTCAAATCGGCGATAGATGCTTGCGCGGTCTGACGGCCGGCATTGTTCACAACGATATCAAGTCCGCCAAGCGCTTCCACCGCGTGACGAACCACGTTTTTACACACCTCTTCCTTAGACAGATCGGCGCTGATGGCAAGCGCCTTGCGGCCAGCTTTTTCAACCAAGGCGACCACCTGCCTTGCTTCTTCAGCTTCTTCAGGTAAATGGGTGAAGACGATATCGGCGCCTTCACGAGCGTACGCGATGGCGGTCGCGCGGCCGATACCGGAATCCGCACCCGTGATCAGCGCCTTGCGGCCGGCCAGCCGGCCAAACCCTTGATAGCTGTTTTCACCGTGGTCCGGCTGGGGCTGCATCTTCGCGGCCAGGCCAGGTGGCTTTTGCACCTGATGATTAAAGGGTGGCTGCGGATATTGCGTCAGCGGGTTGCGCATCTCGAATTGATTACGGACGGTGTTGTCACTCATCTTTGGCCTCCAAAAAGCGCGTTTGAGAAAAACTCCCTTGCGCTGACGCAAACGCTGTTCCTACTAAACGGCCACGTATGCCGCGTCAGCCGTATACGCCCTGCTTCCGTGCATCTTGCGCTGCCTCATGCGACGCTTTTCAACACCGCTGAGGCTGATGAACGCGCACACGCGCAATACGAATTCACCCGGAGTGCGACAATCTGCCACTCCGACCCGCGACCACGCCGCCGTTATAGCGGTCGTCCCTGCGGCATCGCACATTTGCCATGCCGCCTTCCGACCCATTTAACGAGAGTGTCATGAGTCTTTCGATCAAGGCCCGCGTGGGCCTCACTTCCGGTCTGCTGGCCATCATGCTTGTCGCCATTGGCGGCCTGGGCATCTATGGTTTGAATCAGTCCAATGCCGCGCTGAAAAACACCTTCAAGAATCAGATGCCGGCGGTCCGTTATACCGGTGATTCCGTGCTGAATGCGACCCAGGAACGCACGACCGCACGCCGCGCGATGGCCAGCATGGGTAACCCGAAGATGGAAGAGTCCATCTCGGCAGGCCTGGCATTGCGCGCCGACTCCGACAAGGCTTGGAGCCAATTCATGGCAATCAAGAAATCGCCGGAATCGCTGGCTTTGGCCACCGCCATGCAGGAAAAACGAATTGCGCTACAGAAGGCATATGACGCTGTCTATGCTTCCTTGCGCAACAATGATGCGGCGCGCGCCTCCGATGAGATGGTCAACGTTGCCACCAACTATGCCGCATTATTGAAATCCCGGGAAGATTTGAATACGTTCCTTTCGACGAAAGCCGAGAATGGCTATAACGCCGCGACGTCGACGATGGATATGGTAATGAACTTCACCATTGCCGCAATGATCGTCGGGGTCCTGCTGGCAATCTGGTCCTGGTGGTCATTGGGTCGCGCAATCGGCGTGCCACTGCGCTCGGCGCTGGGACACTTCGATGCGATCTCCGAGGGCGACTTGCGTGCACGCATCGCCGCAGCCAGCAACGACGAGATGGGCCAATTGATGGGTGGTCTCTCAAAAATGCAGGAAAGCCTGGTTCAAACCGTGTCTTCGGTGCGTTCCGGCAGCGAAGCCATCGCTACCGCGAGCCAGCAAATTGCCGCCGGCAATAACGACCTGTCGTCGCGCACGGAACAACAGGCGGCGTCGTTGCAGGAGACCGCGGCGAGCATGGAACAACTGACCGCAACGGTACGGCACAATACCGAAAACGCCCGTCAGGCGAGTGGCTTGTCTTCAACTGCACGGGATGCGGTGCTGGAAGGCAGCGAGATTGTGGCCCAGGTCGTGGAAACAATGGCAGGCATCAACGAAAGTTCCGGCAAGATCGCCGATATCATCGGCATGATCGAAGGCATCTCATTCCAAACCAATATCCTTGCGCTGAACGCTGCGGTGGAAGCAGCGCGTGCCGGCGAGCAAGGTCGGGGGTTCGCTGTCGTGGCGGGTGAAGTACGCTCGCTGGCGCAACGCTCGTCAGCAGCCGCGAAGGAAATCAAGGAACTGATCGAAACATCCGGCGAACGGGTCCAGACCGGGACGAATCTGGTCAGCCGCGCGGGTGACTCGATGGATCGGATTGGCACTGCGATCCAGCGCGTGACGGATATCATGGGCGAGATTGCCGCGGCATCGGACGAACAAAGCCGCGGTATCGAGCAAGTGAATCAGGCTGTCTCGCAAATGGACGAGGTCACTCAGCAGAACGCCGCATTGGTCGAGCAAGCGGCCGCGGCGGCGGGCTCGCTGGAATCGCAGGCGGCCCAACTGCGTGAGTTGGTGTCCGTATTCAAGGTAGCGGCCTGATCACGCTCGATCAATAAAACGTACCCTAACCGCTTGCCTGGCATGAGTAACCGGCGGCGCGCGGCGAAGAACCGCGGCGCGTGATGCGATGCCAATAGAAGGGAATGATGCCTTCGGTATCATTCCCTTCCGCATGTGGACCTTACCTGGCGAATAATGGACCACGTCATCCGCCAAGATAAAATACATCAGTTGTCGTGAGCCACGACGATGTCTGCACATGGAAAAGGTGCGCTGATGAAACCCGTCCACTTCTCACTACGCGCTGCAACATTGGAAGATGAGCCCTTCCTGCTCGCGCTACGAACGCGGACAATGACACGCTATCTTCGAAAAGCCGGGCAAGCGATTGACGAAGCAGCACACCTGGCACGTATCCGATTCCATCTCGAAGACGCCCGGATTATCCAGCGCGACGGGGTCGACGTTGGCCTGCTAAAGGCTTACCGATCGGACGGGCAATGGGTTATATCGCAAATCCAGATATTGCCGCAGTATCAGCATCAAGGTATCGGCGCATCGGCGATCCGTAGCGTGCTCGCCCTGGCAGCGCGTGACAACATGCCGGTCTCGCTACAGGTTCTTAAAGTGAATCCCGCGCAACATCTATATGCAAAACTCGGGTTTTATATCGTATCCGAAACCACGAGTGCCTACCACATGCGTGCCGATACCTGACAAGGTCGACGATACGTGCAATGACCCTACTTCAATTGCTGCTTCTTTCTCATTGCGCCACGTGAGGCGCCCGATTTCTCGAGGCGGTTTTCCCATTCGTATCGCATCGCAGCGTCCCTCCGAGAAGTGGATGGGAATGGTATAAAATTTCGATACACAACGAAGGAAGACGGCAATGACGATTCTGAATGAAAAACTCACATGGCGTTACGCAACGAAGAAATACGATCCCAGCAAGCACGTACCTGCGGATAAGCTGGAACGGATCATCGAAGCCGTACGTCTGGCACCCACGTCCAGCGGGTTGCAGCCATTCGAATTGCTCGTCGTAAGCAACGCCGAGATTCGCGCGAAAATCCGTACCGTGGCATGGGATCAGGCGCAAGTAACCGATTGTTCGCACCTGCTCGTGTTTGCGGCATGGGACGACATCACCCCAGAGCGGGTCCATATGATGTTCGACCTGACCAACGACGTACGAGGCTTCAAGAATGAAGGCTGGGAAAACTACCGCAAAATGCTGCTCGGTATTGTCGCCGATCGCGGCACGGAAGCAAATTTCCAGGCCGCGGCACGACAAGCCTACATCGGCCTGGGCGCCGCGGTAATCGCCGCCGCGTTCGAAGAGGTCGACTCCACACCAATGGAAGGTTTCGACCCGGCAGCGGTGGACGACATCCTCGATCTGAAGTCGAAGCATCTGCGCAGTGTCGTCATGCTACCGTTGGGCTATCGTGCGGCCGAAGGCGATTGGTTGGTAAACCTGAAGAAAGTACGCCGTAGCCGTGAAAATTTTGTCACCGAAGTAAAATAAACCGCTCTCTCCTGCGCCCCCCCGCCGTCGACAAACTGTTCCACTGCCAGCGATAGCGGTTTTGTGAGCGACGACAAGGAAAAGACGGCGCAGGCATCCCCGCTCCTCGTCTACTGCGGTCCCGCGACAACAAAACGGCCCGGTATCGCCTCGCATTAAATTGGCGTGGCGAGCCGCCATGCGACAATTACTCACGCGATATATATTGAGATGAAGTAAGGTTTTTGCAAGGTAACCTTATGTCCGATGGGTCCCGCAAATCAAACCAGGCCATGGATGGGTTTTCACTTTGCGTCGCCATGATTCGACGCAACGATAACGGCACGCTTGTTGTTACCGCCTGCAATGACGCATTTTTCCGGATGGTGGGTTGGACGGACGCAGCGAGGCCAGGTTTCCCGATTCCGTTCGATACGCTCATGCCCGCGTCCGCGCCGCGCGCGTTTCGTGAAACGCTCGTCCGGTATTTTATCGGCAAGGAAACCGACGGACGTGAGCAGACACACGATTTTCGAGAAGGCCCACATCGATGGCGCCTTTCGCTCAAGCCAATCACGCTAGCGCAGGACCGTCTTAACGTAACCGAGGTTCTTGTGACCGGCGTAGACGCCGCCGCAACGCGGGAGCCGGAATCCGCGCCGGAAGACAACACCTCACGCTATCAGGCCTTGGTGGATTTGGCCTACGATGCGATCGTGACCATGGATCAGCAGCACAACATTACGTTGTTCAATCGCGCAGCCGAAAATATGTTCGGCTATACGTCGGCCGAAGTACTGGGCCGTCCCATCGTCACGCTGTTACCCGAAAAGTTTCGCGCCGGACATCCCCGGAAAGTGCAGCAATTCGCGGACACCTATCAACCCAGGGTCCGACAAGCCACACCGCCCCGCATGGACGACACGAATAGCGTCTATGGACAGCATCGTGACGGGTCCATCATCCCGGTGGAAATCGCGGTATCCAAAATTGAGTTGAATGGTGCCACGGAATTCATGGCCGTCGTCCGCGACATCTCGGATCGTTTTCGTCTTATGCAACTGCTGAAAAAGCAGGCGACGACGGATGCCCTGACAGGCTTGCCGAACCGACGGGGGTTTTTGGCATTCGTCGAGCAAATATTAGCCACCGATGATGACCTTTCGGTGTTTATTCTCGACATCGATCGCTTCAAGGACATCAACGATCGTCACGGTCACGATGCCGGTGACGAGGTACTACGCGCGCTGGGGGAGACCGGCGCCGCAATGACGCCGGAACCTTATCTATTTGCGCGCTGGGGCGGTGAAGAATTTGTTGCCGCGCTGCCCGGCGCAAATGCTGACCTCGCACGCCGCATCGCGGATGACCTACGACAACGATACGAAAGACAGGATTTCAAGCAAACGTCGGGCCGCATGCCAACCCCTTTTACCGTGAGTATTGGCGTGGTCACGCGAGCGCGCGGTGAGCGCGACGTCGATGCACTGATGAAGCGCGCCGACAAAGCGCTGTACCGCGCAAAGGCATCCGGCCGGAATCGCACCGAGTCGGCATAATCCATCACGAAACGTGCCGATTACCGCCCGCCTTCAGCTAGCGGACAACGCCACTACGATAGACGATGCAACCATCGAAGCGAGTTTAAGCGGAGTTCCCTGAAGTCGAAGGCCCTATCTGCGTTTTGATGAAGATGTCAGGCGTGGTATCCCGATAAGTGTGTTGGTGCTTTTCGTGTTCTGGATGCCATAATGGCGTCACGCGCCTTGTCGGCGCTCTTTGCTTGTGCGACAGGAAAGAAACGAATTGGCCCAACATTCCTGAACATGCTTAACGATCTCAGCGCGTTTGATATTCTGATCGACGCGTATCTCGTCTTGGACGACCGCTATCACGTCATCGCCGCGAACGCGCGGTATTGCGTTCTGACGTGTCAAACACGCGCCGACATTATTGGCCGCAGTATTTACGAGATCAACCAGCATGGAACCCCGACGGAACGAGAGGGGCGAGACAACCTGCTGACGGGACTGTTTGCAAGACTACAGTTTATCGAGACCGCCGAGACCTCGCCGCTGGTATATCCCTTGCCAGGCGCATTGGCGGCAAGTGAGCCACGCTATTGGAAAATTTTTGCCAATAAAAGAAAGCTATCTCGACGATCAGGTATTCAGGAAACCTGCTATATCCTACGGCTGCAGGACGTGACGGTCAGTTATCTCCAAGAAATCGATCATCGAAAACAACAAGCGATTCTTCGGTCCAAGGCGCAACTACGCCAGCGTCTGGCGCTTGACGCCCAGCGCCAATCCGAGACCGACACCGAAGCCTTGAAAGAGGCATTGTCTTTTGCACGCGTGGGCGCGTGGACGCTGGACCTCAACACCGGGATCATTGATTGCACAGTGCAGTGCAAAGCCAATTACGGGATGCCATCCGATTATTTGATGACTAATGGCAACTTGCTCAACGAGTTGATTGATCCAGTGGATCGTGATCGCGTACGCTTGGTCCTGGAAGACGCCTTGGAACGTAGGGGATCGTTTGACGTCGAATATCGTACGACCTGGCCAAGCGGTGAAACGCGGTGGGTGATGGTTCGCGGTAAGTTTCCAGAGAGCGAAGACGGAACGTCAAACCGCCTGAGCGGCTTTTCACTGGACATTACGGCGCGAAAAATCCTGGAATTGGAAAACGAGCAACGGATGAAAGCAGAAGTCGATGCGCGTCGCGCCAGCGAGGATCGCGTAAATTCGATAGACACCTTCGTGAGCGCGGTCAGTCATGAACTGCGATCACCATTGAACGCAATCGGCTCATGGGCGCAACTGCTCGACAGACCGGATCACATTGCCCTCTCTAAAGCGGCCGACGTTATAAAACGCAATGTGCGGCAACTCAGCTCGATGGTCGAAGATCTGCTCGACACCGGCGCAGTTATCAATGGCAAGCTCAACGTGTCATTGAAACCCATCGATCTCATGCCGGTGGCAAAGAGCGTGGTGGAGGATGTCCGTTTAAATGTCGAAGCCAAAGGGCTCGCGCTTGAGACCCATTTCGAGGCAAGCTGCATGATCCTGGGTGACGAAACACGCCTGCGGCAGGTGTTTTTCAATCTGCTGACCAACGCAATCAAGTTTACCGATCGCGGTGTGATTACCGTATCCCTGGCAATCACCGAGAAAACCGCACGTTTTTTGATACACGACACCGGAATCGGCATTGGCAAGGACACGCAAAGCAGGATCTTCGATCGTTTCAATCAAGCAGCGAGCATCGGGACGGAACGGGCCGGAGGCCTCGGACTCGGTCTGTGGATTGCCAACACGATAGTAGCGGCACATCACGGGACGTTGCTTGTCGAGAGTGATGGTGCGGGACACGGCTCGACATTTGTCGTCGAGCTTCCCAGGAAGCAAGTCTGAACGCCAGGACGTACATAGAGAAAGCTGATGCTAAAGCCAATTTTGCTTGTGGAAGACAGCCCGCATGATCGGGAACTGATCACGATGGCGCTGGAAAAATGTCGCCTCGTAAACCCCATCGTGACCGTCAACGACGGTGAAGAGGCACTGGACTATCTGTTCCGGCGCGCCGCCTGGAAAGACGTACGGGACGATCTACCAGCGTTCGTCCTCCTGGACAAGAAATTGCCCAAAGTCGACGGCCACGAAGTATTAGCGGCCATTCGAGCAGACAAACGCACGGCCTATTTGCCCGTGTTGATGCTGACCTCGTCAAAACACGAAGCGGACTTGCTCAAGAGTTATGAAATGGGCGTGAACGCCTACGTGGTCAAGCCTATACAATATCAAGAATTCATGGAGGCGGTAAAAGACATCGGCATGTTCTGGGCCGTGCTTAACGAGCAGCCGCCCCACACCGTTCGCGCCGAAGGCGAGCCCATGGTCGTGACATCGATCAACACCACCACGGGCAAAGTCGTGACCGACAGGCGCGGCGGATAAGGTGCGCACCGGATTGCTCCGCAAAGCGACGACCGAACGCAACATCACAAGGGCGACAGTTGGCGTTGCAGAAAAATCAGCGCACGCGTGATCGTATCGTCGAATGGTCCGGCATTGGCGTTATCGACATGACCATCAACGCCGTTATCGGCCAGCATCGGCGCGGCACCAGTTTGCATCGGCTCGCGCGTCTTTACCGGTAACGGCGTGTGACGACGATAGAATCCGTGATCCTCGCCTGGATACGCTTGCACATTGCAGATGGCATCCGCATCACGTGCCCGCCCGCAAAATGTCCTCACCGTCTCGATCGGAACGCGGCGGTCGTTCTCCCCGTGGAAGATCATGGTAGGAGGCAATGCCTTCACCGATAACGCGCTCGGGGAAATCTGCCGAGCCAGCGGCTTCAGATACCATCGCGCCGGCGTGACCAGATCCACAACCGGATTGAACAGAATCAACGCCGCAGGTTTCTTTTCGGGGCGCGCTTCCATCGCCGTCACCAAAGCCAACTGTCCTCCTGCCGATCCGCCAGACAAAACGATGCGTGAGGGTGCGATACCCAATTCGCCAGCGTGTCTCCTGACCCATTTATAGGCGGCGCGCGCATCCGCCACCGCCGACAGCGGCGTGGTGCCATCGCGGCAACTGACCCGATAATCGGCAATGATCGAGACATACCCTCGTGCTGCGAAAGCGTGAGCTTGATCGACAAATGACGTGACGGAGCCGCTGCGCCAGCCACCGCCGAAGAAGAACAGGATGGCGCTCGACGGGACCGCGTTTGGTCTCGCCGGCTGAAACACGAACAGCCGTAATGGCCGATTCGACGCGGTGCGGTAGATGATGCTTTCCGCATCCGGCAGGGTCTCCGGCGCGGGCCCGACTTCCTTGCAGGCACTCTCGCCCGGTTCCAGGGTAAATCCAGGCAGGACGCTCCGCGAACGGGCCTGCTGCAAGGTCGTGGGCACGTCGCTATCGTTGCGCATGTCTCCCTTCGAGCATGCGCCCAATACCAGGACACTGCTCAAGAGGCAACAGACAAGACGCATCGCCGATGACCAAGCAGCTCCCGGCCCATATTCAATAGCACGTATAGCGGCGACATTCATCGGATGCCCTAGCGCGCTTTTCTGCTCGCCGACATCCCTGATCACGTCACGCTCGTCCACAATCTACTCGCTTTCGTTCTTGCGTCGGCACGAAGCCGATCTTTACGGCCGCTGGCCGCGCACGGTCCCTGCAAGGCGCGACAATAACGCCTGCTTGCGAAAATGCGCCAACATCTTCCTCACACCATCCCGGCCAGAGCAACTGTATCCGACGATAGCGGAAAACAGGCAGAGACGCATCAGGGGCATGCCCTGCACACGCGCCGCGTCCCAAAAACAACAATGTACCCCTTCATCCGCGGCACGGTACGCGCACGCTGCTCTGCCAAAGCCCAGCGTAATCGCCCCTTTCTTGCGACGCTGCACGGACGTCATGACCGCGTTACGTGTTACGTAACGCGCAGGTAACGCGGCGCATGGCGTGCATATCGTGGGAAGGGCGCGGCGCCCGCCGCCTTCGCCGGGAGAGGAAACGGGACGCGGCGATGAGACCTATTCAGCGCCGCGTCAAGCGTGGTGTGTCAGGCGGAACGTCGAGACAGCGTCCGTGAGCTGACGTGTCTGAGTATGCAGGGAGGCAGCGGCAGCAGCGGCCTCTTCGACCAGCGCTGCATTCTGTTGTGTCATCTCGTCCATTTGTGTGACAGACTGGTTGATCTGATCGATTCCCTCGCTTTGCTCCTGCGACGCCGAACTGATTTCACGGATCACGTGGGAAACACGCGCGATGGCATCCGCGACTTCCTTCATCGTCGCACCAGCGCGTCCCGCACGCTCCGATCCGTCCCGTACCTGTTCCGCCGAAGAATCGATCAACGACCGGATCTCCTTCGCCGACTGCGCGCTACGCTGTGCCAGTGCGCGCACCTCGCCCGCCACGACCGCAAAACCGCGCCCCTGTTCGCCAGCACGCGCAGCTTCCACCGCCGCATTCAAGGCAAGGATGTTGGTTTGAAACGCAATGCCGTCAATCACGGCAATGATTTCCCCGATCCGCGCGGAGCTGGCGGCAATGTCGCGCATCCGCGCTACCACATCGTCCACTGCCCGCGCGCCGCCGGAGACCACATCCAGCGCGGTACTGGCCAACGCATTCGCCTGTGACGCATGCTCGGCGTTCTGCCGCACGGTCTGGGTGATCTGCACCATTTGACTGGCGGTCTCGCCTAGCGATGCGGCCTGGCTCTCGGTCCGCGCCGACAAGTCCGCGTTACCAGTGGCAATTTCGTCGGCGCCCAGATTAATACCATGGGCCGTGTCGCGCACCGTCTGCACCGTACCGGCAACGCTATGCTGCATCGCCCGCAACCCAGCGAACAGCCGGCCGATTTCATTGGTGCCGCGCTCGGGAACGAGTGTCACCAGATCGCCCTTCGCAATCCGCTGGAAATGCGCGCCCACTTCGTCGAGCGGTTGCACGACCTGGCGGCGCAGCATCGCGAACACGATCGCGATGACAGCCACCAGCGCCAACAGAATCGCGCCGCCAATCAGGCGAAACGCACGCAAACGCGCGTCCACCGCCTCGACATAACGTTGACTGGCCTCGTTGCCGAATGCCACGAACTTACCCTGCGTCGCAAGATACCGATCCTGAAACCCTTGCGTCGGCTGATCGAGGAAAGCCTGCAAGTTGTTGTTGTCGAGATAGCCGACAAGTTCGGAAAGCGCCTTGTGATAGGCGCGATAGTTTTCCGTCAATCCATCGGCGAGCTGCGTGTTCTGCATATCGATTTTCGGCGCCGTCGAGAATGCATCGAATGCCTGCCCTGCCGCCTCAAGCTGCTCTTTCGCGTGGCCGACAATATCGAGTGGCTCCGGCTTACCACCGATCATCCGCGTTCCTGCCCGGGAGAGATTGATCCGCGCATCCATCAGATGCTGGGTGGCGTTGTTGATTTCGTTGACTTGCCGGAGTGCAATGCTGGACAGATTTCCTACATCGTCATGCGCCCGTGTCAGCGCGACGAACCCGACATAAATCGTCACAACCTGGAGAATAAAAAAGAGGCAGAGCACGGTCAGTAGACCGCGCGACAAACTCAGTCGTTGAAGCATGGCGTGAAAGAGAGGAAAAACGATCTCGGGTGGGATACCCAGCATGCGCGATACCAGGGTTAACGGCAATTCACCCCGCTCCTTGAGCCCGTGCACGCATGAAGACCGTTACGAACGGATACTGCCATGAAAGGAAAGTTCGACCGAATCCGTATCTTAAAAAACAATTATTACCGTCATTACGTCCGATTTAACGGTATGATTTTTATAGAAAATCCATAATATGTTACAAAATGAAACAAGCATCTGATTCGCCCTTCAGTGCCCGGGAATCACGTCGTATACCGTGCATGGAAGACACATTTCAGTGCGTGAACATCTGAAAAAAGACCGCGGCGAAAGAAAAGGTCGCGTGAATCCATTCGGTAATCGAAGTTATCGCACTCCCGACCAACATCCTTACTTCGAATGCGGTCACGAAAGTGACACGCTATTGCGAGCAAGATGGGTGCCGCAATATACCGTCCGGGTTGGGTGGACGATAAGCCCATATTGTATTGAACAAATCAAGCAGCCAATGGCGAAAATGGACAGCGTTACGCAGCAGGATGTCAGTCTGGGGGAGGACGCGTCGGCGGCAGCCCAATCGATGTCGAGCCGATTGCCGATATTAGCGGTGGGGAGAGAACGGATTCAGATCGCGGACCGCATGGAAAGCGATCAGCACACGGTGACGTCGGCACAGCTGATCACGCAGCGCGTACTGGATACCGTAAAAATAGCGATGTCGATGCAAGCCCCACCGCCACGCATTATGCGTACGGTGGAATAGAGAAACATCGCTGCCTTTCGATCAACGCACCATACAGGGGCGCTTGTTATCGAATTGCCAGTTCGGCACCAGATACTGCATGGCGACGCTGTCATCACGCGCACCCAGACCATGCTGCAAATACAGCGCGTGGGCTTTTTCCAATTCGTCGTAGTCGACTTCGACACCGAGTCCCGGCGTTTGCGGTACGACAACCTTGCCACCAACGATCTGGAACGGCGCACGCGTCAGGCGCTGCCCGTCCTGCCAGATCCAATGTGTATCGATTGCCGTGATCTTGCCTGGCGCGGCGGCAGCCACATGCGTGAACATCGCCAGCGAGATATCGAAGTGATTGTTCGAGTGCGAGCCCCAGGTCAGCCCCCAGTCCGCACACATTTGCGCAACCCGTACCGAGCCCTGCATCGTCCAGAAATGGGGATCCGCCAGCGGAATGTCGATGGACTGCAACTGCACCGCATGGCCCATTTGACGCCAGTCCGTCGCAATCATATTCGTCGCTGTCGGCAGACCTGTCGCACGCCGGAACTCAGCCATCACTTCACGTCCGGAATAACCGTCCTCGGCACCGCAGGGATCTTCCGCGTAGGCCAGCACGTGATGTTGGTCTCGACAGAGACGGATCGCCTCGGCCAATGACCAAGCACCATTCGGGTCCAGCGTGATCCGTGCATCAGGGAAGCGCTCGGCCAGCGCGGTTACCGCCTCGATCTCCGCGTCGCCACTGAAGGCGCCGCCCTTCAACTTGAAATCGTTAAATCCATACCGTGCATGCGCGGCCTCGGCCAGTTTGACCACGGCCTCGGGCGTCACGGCTTCCTCGGTGCGCAGGCGTTCCCATTCGTCGGCCGGATTCGCCGACGTTGCATAGTCGAGCGGTGTCCTGCGCCGATCACCGATATAAAAGAGGTAGCCGAGCATCTCCACTGCGTCGCGTTGCTGCCCTTCACCCAATAACGCTGCCACCGGCACGCCCAGATGCTGTCCAAGCAAGTCCAACAGCGCCGATTCCAGTGCGGTAACAGCGTGAATCGTCGTACGTAAATCGAAAGTCTGTAAGCCGCGACCACCTACGTCGCGATCCGCAAACGCAATCCGCGCCTTGTTCAGCAGGCCACGCATGTCGCCAATCGACTGACCGATCAGCAACGCACGCGCATCGTCAATCGTCTGCCGGATCTTTTCGCCGCCCGGTACTTCCCCCACGCCGGTGTTCCCCGCGCTATCCTTCAGCAAAACGATGTTGCGGGTGAAAAAGGGACCGTGTGCCCCGCTCAGGTTGAGCAGCATGCTGTCGCGTCCTGCAACCGGGACGACCCGCAGTTCAGTAATGGTCGGTGCGCCCTTTGCGGCGATCGTGTTGGCGGTCATCTGGCAATCCTCGCGTGTTGTCTTGTGTCGAGCGCGAAAGGTCCGCAGCCTGTGGTAGCACATCGCAGGCGTACTCGAATGTGTGACATGACTTCTGTTGTCCGACAACGATTGTAGCGAATTTGACTTTTTCGGCCAACGACGCGTTAACCCTGAGCTTTAAGCCAATCGAACAGCTATAAATGCGCGATATGATGTCTTAAATACACCCACTTATTATACGATGTCGTATAACTATTTACTTTATTCTCGGCGTTGCTGGCGCGTGCTGCTGACCGAGAAACAAGGTCGCCTCGGTCTTCTTCGGAAGAAGTCATGACTTCACTGACCGATAAGGTGTTTGCCGCCTTGATGTCAGACATATCGGATGGCCGGTTACGACCAGGAATGCGGCTACCCACCGAAAACGGCTTGATGCAACGGTTCTCGGTAAGTCGGTCCGTGATACGAGAGGCAATCTCGCGGATGCAAGCCGAGCGGACCCTTGAGACGCGACATGGCGTGGGCAGTTTCGTTCTGGCGCCGCCAGCCCGGGCGGTCATGCTTGATTCTCCTCCCCAGACAACGCTCGTGGACGCATTTGCCATCCTTGAATTTCGCACGGAAATTGAATGTGCGGCGGCGGCTTTCGCCGCGCTACGGCACACCAATGCGCATCGGCGGCAGATGGCAGATGCGCTCGATCAGTTCGAGCAAGCACTATGCAACGGGAGCACCGACGTGGTGGCGCACGACATTGCGTTCCACTCCGCAATCGCGGCCGCCAGTGGCAATCGTTATTTCCTGGATGTCCTGCAACAAATGGGCCGTGGCGTGAGCCCGCGTTCGCAATTGGCGGCGAGGGAAATCGCCGCGCTGGATCGCGTCGCGCTTTTACGAGACGTTCTACGGGAACACCGGCTGATCGAGCAGGCTATCGTACGCCGCGATGCCGATGACGCCCGCGCAGCGATGCGCATGCACTTGGCGCACAGCCGTGAACGACTGAGGATCGCAGCAGGATTAGCGCAAGGCGTTTGAAGCCGTGCCGTCCTCAAACGCCTTGCGCCGCGCCACTGACCATCGCCAGGATCATGTCGTTCAGCCGCGTCAAAGCGAACGGCTTGTGCAGAACACGTGCATTCGAAATGCCGTCCAGCGCCGCTGTATCCGTGTAGCCGGTGATCACCAGCACCTGCAACTCCGGGTGCAACTTCTGCGCGGCGCGGGCCAGATCAGCGCCGTTCATGTTCGGCATCGAATAATCGACAAGCAGCACATCGGGCCGCGCCAGAGTCATCAATTCGAGGCCGCGGACGCCCGAGGATGCCTCCGTCACCGAGAAATTCTCACTCTCCAGACCCGCGACCAATGAATCACGGACATTGTCATCGTCATCGACGAGCAATACCTTGATTCCGCTACCTACTCCTTGCATTGCCTTCGCGGCGATAAGCGTGGCCGGATGCACAGCTTCCGTGGACTCCGGCGCGGCGGCCACTGGGAAGAACAGACAGAATGCCGTGCCCTCGCCCGGTGTGCTACGCACCTTCACGGCACCACCGCATTGATGCGTGATACCCCAGACTTGCGACAGGCCAAGACCCGTCCCCTTGCCCACCGGCTTTGTCGTGAAAAAGGGATCAAAAACCTGATTCACCAGCGTCGGTGCGATACCCACGCCCGTATCGCTGACGCACAGCTCGATATAGTCACCGGGCGTCAAGTCGGCAGGCAAGTCGTTGTCACGAGGCGCATACGTGCTGATCGTGATGCGTCCGCCTTTCGGCATGGCGTCGCGTCCGTTGCTGACCAGGTTCAAAATGGCCAGCTCAAGCTGATTCGGATCCGCCATCAGATACGCCCCGGGCGCGCCTGGCACGAACCGCATCTCCTGCGTTGCATCGAGCGAATGCCGCGCCAGCGTCGCCAATTCCTGAATCAGTTGATCGACACACACTGGCTGCAAGGTAAGTTTCTGCGTCCTGGAAAACGCCAGCAACTGACTCGCGAGACGCGTACCGCGCTGCGTCGCGCCCAAGGCATTGGCAACAAATCCATGGGCGGGGTGACCCGCATCCAATTGCCTGTTCGCTAATTCGAGATTGGCACTCAAGCTCATCAACAGATTATTGAAATCATGCGCGATGCCGCCAGTCAACCGCCCCACCGCCTCCATCTTCTGCGCCTGCGTCAATGCCTCTTCCGCGCGTTGTCGTTCACGTGCCTCATGCCGCAGTTCGTTGTTGGTCCGCTCGAGCTCCGCCGTACGCGCGGCCACGACGTGCTCCAACTCCTCGTGACTGCGCGCCAGCCGCGCCTCGGCCTGCCGCAGCCGGTCATTGGTCGCGGCAACCGCGACCAATTCGTCACGAATTTGAAATTGGCGCCGGCGCCCGGTCAACGCGGCTTCAATGGCGCTGACAAGAACCAGCGCGCTCATCGGGCGCTCGATGTACACCACATTCGTCATGCGCTTCGGCAAGCGTGCCGCAAGCCGTTGCTGGATCGAGGAATCAGCGCGGCTACGTCGCGCCAAAACGATAAAAGGAATGTCCGACCAAGGCGGCTGCGCATCAAGACGCTTTTCCAGTGCCGCCAGATCAATGCTGGCCAAGGCTTCGTCGGTCAACAGCACCGCACCGCTCGCTTCATGCAGTTGTTCCAGCAGCCACTGCGAGGTAGGGCACACCACCGGATCGATATCCAGCGTACCAAGAATATCGGTAAGGATCGCGGCATCGCGACCATACGGCGCCAGAACAATGACCTGTCGCGAAAAGGGAACCATTATCGACCACGTGCCTCGTCTTCTGGCTCTTGCAGCATGAGCGCACTCGGCGCGCCAGTATAAGTCGGCGTGCCGGTCAGGATGCCATTGAAAGACACCAACGGTGCACTGATGTCGATGCCGGCGGTGCTGACGACCAATTCACGAATCGTGTCCTCATGCTGGTTTCCACGATTCTTGATAACGGATAACGCCTTGCGCACACGTCCGTTGGCTTCGAAGAAGCGCAGCAGAATGACCGCGTCTGCAATATAGCTGATGTTGATCGTGCCCACGCTCATGCTGCCAACCAACCCCATTTGCGGGACGATCAGGAAAGTGGCAACGCCTTGCTGATTCAGAAACGACAGCAATTCGTGCAGTTGCAGCACCAGCTCTTTTTCCTGCGGCATGGCAGAGACATAGCCGTTCAGGCTGTCGATCAAAATCACCCGGGCACGGTTCTCCCGCACCTCGCAACGCA
Source organism: Robbsia andropogonis (assembly GCF_000970345.1). Taxonomy (GTDB): domain Bacteria; phylum Pseudomonadota; class Gammaproteobacteria; order Burkholderiales; family Burkholderiaceae; genus Robbsia; species Robbsia andropogonis. The sequence continues at coordinate 163,200 of NZ_LAQU01000002.1, forward strand.
CCATCGTCGTGAATTCCCCAGGAGAAATTTCCGAGGGATCGATCTGGCGGATATGCAGGATCCCCGAGTCGATATGCCGCTGGAGGTCGATGCCGACACAACGCGCTCGGACCAGCATCGTGCCGATCCGTTCATCAAATTCATACACGACGCTGCGCTCGCCGCGTTCGCATGCGGCGGCGATATATTGAAGCGATAACGTCGTCTTGCCGGCACCGGCCGGACCGGTAATCAACGTACTGGTGCCGCGTAGCGGACCACCACCCAGAAGCGCGTCGAGCTGCGCATGGCCGCTGGCCAGCGGGTTGTCGTCAAACATGACATGGTGCTCCGATGCAATCAGGCGCGGGAACACTTTCAGCCCTCCCTTCCGGATCGCATAATCGTGGAATCCTTCGCGAAACGCACTGCCGCGCAATTTCTGCACCTGCAAACGCCGACGCGCGATACCAAAATCAAGTGCCAGACGCTCCATCGTCAGCACGCCGTGCGCAAGACTATGTAAATCCAGGTTATGGCCGTTGGGTGCGGTCATATCGTCCATCAGCAGCACCGTCACGTTTTGAGAAGCGAAAAACTGCTTCAGCGAGAGGATCTGCCGACGAAAACGCTGCGGCTCCTGCGATAGCAAACGCAGTTCAGACAAACTGTCGAAAACAATGCGCGCCGGGGCCGTCGCCTCTACCTGCGCGGAGATCATTTTCACAACCTCGGTCAACTCCGCTTCCCACGAGTGCAGGATCGACTGATTGTCGTCGAACCGCATCGCGGCGCCAGACTCCCCCAACTCGAACAGCGTGATGCCATCGAGCGACCATCCATGCCCGCGCGCCACCTCGTCGAGCTCCTCCACGGTCTCCGACAACGTGATGTACAGGACCTTTTCACCCTTTTCCAGGCCGTCGCGCAGAAATTGCAAGCCAAATGTCGTCTTGCCTGTTCCTGGGGTACCCTCTACCAGATACATCCGACGCGGGGGCAAGCCGCCATGCAGGATATCGTCGAGTTCCGCCAGTCCGGTTGATACGCGGGTATTCGTGCTATTCATGTGCATCTGTAAACAAGGCAGGTTTTGAGGCCCGGATCGTCGCACTGTCGGCGTTTCCAGTGACAGCTGGGCGCTTGGAGCAAGACCCATGCATGTTATATGAAGGCACGAAGAAAGAAGGCGGCCATGATCAGAACGCCCGGCGACGCGAAAACGCGGCCCCGTGTTCGGCAATCTGATCAAAATCGACGGAACGGCGCTCGAAACTGCGAGTCTACACGCGGCGGTAAACTTCACCGCAATTTATTGCGTGTGGCAAAAAAACGATGCCAATGCGCACATCCGCCGCGTTTCCGGCAGGATTTCGCGCAACGGTTCGTTGCGTCGCGATCATCACGGCATTCAACATGGCGGCAAGCACGGTGACTGCTTGGTCAATCACCCCCCCCTTGACCAAGCGCGTGGTTATTGTCCATGGGAACCGCAGGCACGCGACGAGTGCCTTGAACTGTTACTTCGCATCCGGCAATGCATATGCGATCACGTAATCGCCGAGCTTTGTACCGAACGATCCATGTCCACCCGCAGCGATGACGACGAACTGTTTACCGCCCGCTTCATAGGTCATCGGCGTGGCCTGGCCACCGGCGGGGAGGCGGGCCTGCCATAACGCATCACCCGTATTCGTGCTGAATGCCCGGAGATAATTGTCCGCGGTCGCCCCGATGAAAAAGACATCGCCGGCAGTTGTCATCGGCCCACCCAACATTGGCATCCCCATCTTGAAAGGCAATGGTATCGGCGAGCTGTCGCGCACGGTTCCGATACGCTTTTTCCAGACGATCTGGTTGGTCTTCAGATCAACTGCCGAGATGTAACCCCAGGCCGGTTCCTTGCAGGGAAAACCGAGCGGCGACAGGAACGCGTTCAACTTCACGCCAAACGGCACGCCATATTGCGGTTGCACGCCGGACTCGCTTCCCGGACCGCCCTTGTCACCCGCTGGTGGCGCGATCGGATTATTCGGTCCACGCGGCACCAATTGTGAGACGAACGGCAATGCAATAGGATTCGCGATGGCGATTTGACGATCGGTATCCACCGCCAGCCCGCCCCATTCGAACATGCCCAGGTTGCCCGGGAACACCAACGTACCCTGTTCCGAAGGCGGCGTGAATGTACCCTCATAACGGAGGCGATGGAACATCACGCGACACATCAACTGGTCAAACATTGTCGCACCCCACATGTCGGCGCCCGTCAATTTCTTGCTCGGACGGAAGGTGAGTTCGGAAAACGGCTGCGTTGGCGATACATGGTCGCCGGCGGCCGCGCCCTGCGGTACAGGCTTTTCCGGAGCAGGAACGACGAGTGCACCCGTACGACGGTCCAGCACGAAGATATTTCCTGTTTTTGCCGGGGCATACACCACGGGCACCACGTTGCCGGATTTGTCCGTGATATCGGCAAGGGTGGGCTGCGCCGGCAGATCCATATCCCACAAATCATGGTGTACGGTCTGGTAGAACCAGGCGAGCTTGCCGGTAGAGGCGTGTAACGCCAACAAGCTGCTGGCGTAGCGCTCCTGTTCCGGAGTGCGGTTGCCGCCCCAGATGTCCGGCGTGCTCACCCCCATCGGAAGATACACGAGATCCAGCTTGGCATCGTAGACAGCCGGCGCCCAGGAATTGGGCGAGTTCAACGAATAGTGCCCGCCTGGCGGCAGCAACCGGTTCGGGTCCTTGGCACCCGGATCAAATGCCCACACCAGCTTGCCGCTTTCGACGTCGAAACCGCGAATGACGCCGGATGGCTCACGCGTGGAATAATTATCCGTGACTGCACCGGCCACGATGATCACCTTGTCGGTCACCACTGGCGGCGACGTCGGCTCATATTGTCCGGCGGTGGTAACCGGTTGACCCGCCTGCAAGTTCAGGTCTCCCTTGTCGGCAAAGTCCGGGCATAACTGCCCCGTTTCCGCATCTAGCGCGTAAAGATGACCGTTGTTGACCGGTAGAAAGATACGGCGCTGGCAAATCGCGGCGCCTGACCCCGCTGCGTCGGCCATGGGAACCGTGGGCCCACTTGCGATGGGTGCCGCGACAGCAATTGCGCCTGAAGCAGGCGCATTCGTGACCGCACCACCCATCGCCGCTGCACCCGTCATCTCGTGATAGGAAACGCCGCGACAAGTTACGTGCTGGAAGCTGGGGTTCGTCTGCAAGTGCGGGTCGAATCGCCAGACTTCCTTGCCCGATGCGGCATTCAATGCAAACAGGATCTGGTGCGGAGAGCACAGGTACAGCAAATTGCCGACCTTGATCGGCGTCACTTCATCCGTGATCTCACCCGGGTCCGACGCGCGCTTCATATCGCCCGTACGGAACGTCCACGCCACCCTCAAATCCCTTACATTGTCGGCATTGATCATCCGCAAAGGCGAATAGCGCGTACCAGTCTGCGTACGTCCGTAGGCCGGCCAATCGCCCGAGGCCACGCCATCCTGGGAGGAGAGCGCCGCGGAAGCCGTTTGTTGCGGCAATATACCGTTGATTTCCTGCGGGTCATTGAGCACCGCATACGCCAATACCACCGCGCTTACCCCGATGCTGCCGATCAACGCAAACATCGGCCGTTTCCGACTGCTCGACAGCGTCCGATACACGAACGGCAATACCAGCCATACGCCGAAGATCACTAGCACATCAAGGCGCGGTGCCAGCGCCCAGAAATCGAAGCCTGCCTCCCAGACGGCCCAGACTGTCGTGCAAAGCAACAGCAGCGAGTACAAGACAAGTGCGGCCCCCTGCCGCTTCGCCAGCATCGCCGCCACTACAAGCATCACAATCCCCGTAATCGCGTAATACGGCGACCCTCCGATCATGCACAACCAGACGCCACCGGCCAGCAGATACAGCCCGGTAAGCACGGCAAAAATCACGCTGAGAAGACGCGGCACGCCGGAAGGCGCTTCCTTCTTCATGAGAACCTCGTTTTTCAATATTGGATAAACCGGACGATCTGCGGAACGCTGGACGCGCGCAGACGGGTAGGGGCGCCCCAATGGAGCAACGAACCGCCATTTTTCGAAATAATGATATTGTCTGAGTTTCTATGCACTTCTGATCATTATCCTACCGGGCTTCGGAAAAAAGCGTACGCCCATATCACAGGGCGCGGCAGTAGTGGCAAACACCCTTGCTGCACTAGACAGCAACGAGATGCAAGGTTAACGTAAGAAAAATACCAATAACGCTTATGCACGGTTCTATTTCATACAATACGCTAGTGCGATAAAGAACGTAGTAAATGCACTCGATTTTAGAAGTTGATTGCAAAATGACGTTTCGAATTTTCATAACCCGTTCGAATAACGATTGCGGGCTGTATGCCTAATGTGAAAATGCGGTTGCCAAGGTCAATTCGAGACCTCCTACAGCGCATGCGCAGCAGCAACATGCGGCTTCGGCACATGATTGCATGTACACGGCAAGGTTCAACTGCACAGTTTTTATTACCGCACTACGCCGGTTGTCTCGTGCATTGCGAACAAAGCGACTCCCCTCTCCTGCCCGCGAAATCCTGAAACATGAGAAGCGCCGTCAGGCATGAGAAATGCTTATTTGTATTCCCAGGTCGCCACACGCATTGTCCCAATGCGGTTGCCGTGCCCTTAGAACAATATTCAAATGAATACCGCGACTGAAGTATCGAGGAGAGCACCCGTGTTTGATCGTAGTACGCGCGCCAGACGCGCCCAATCCCTGTCGCTACCGCGCTCTCAGGCGCGCAATCAATCCGCCATGGACTTTCGACGCAGCAAGCATGTACTGAGCGAATCGGCACGGCCACCTTATTCACCGGCCGTGCTGGGAACGGCAGCATTTGCCGCGCTGGCGCTGAGCGGCTTGGCCGCTTACGGTGCATGGCGCGGCTGGCAGTCGGCACGCCCCAGTGGCAACCGGGCCGTGCCGCAACCCGTGAAGCCGGTCGATATAGCGCGTTACGCAGGGCGTTGGTACGAATGGGCGCGCTACGAGAATCGCTTTGAGCAAGGATGCGAACGGGTGACGGCGGAGTATCGGCCAACACGCGACGGTATGCTGCGCGTTGTCAACACGTGCGGCTGTCACCCCGATGCCCCATCCGCGCACCGCAACGAAGGTAAGGCAAAAATTGTTGCTGGCAGCCGTAACGCCAAACTGAAGGTCTCGTTCTTCGGCCCGTTCTACCTCGGCAATTATTGGATCCTAGATCATGACGACGACTATCAATGGTCCATCGTTGGCGAACCGAGTGGGCGCTATCTCTGGTTGTTGACGAGAGAGGCTGTGCCAGATGAGCACATCATCGCGGTCCTGATGAGTCGTGTCGTCGCCATGGGTTACGACACGACATTGTTACGCCTTACGATGCAGTAAAAATGGCAGAGCCACTGGCAGAAAGTGATCTTGCCAGTCCAGCACATCAGCTCAGAAGATTGTCCTTGATCATGGAGACGACATCCTTCGCCCGACCGCCCATGACGGCTTTTGCCGAATAGAGCGCGGTGCCGAATACTTGTGCTTTTTCGATAACCGGCGGCATGACCAACTCCATCCTATCGGTCGTGACGTCGAGGAGCGCCGGGCCGGGGTGCGCCAACCATTTGCGCACCGCGTCTTCCAGCGCCTCGGCGTTTTCGACACGGCGCCCATAGATTCCAATCGCTTCCGCGACCATCGCGAAATTGGGATTTTTCAGGTCCGTGTATGCGTCCAGCAAGCCTTCCACCTTCTGTTCGAGCTCCACGAAGCCGAGCGAGCCATTGTTAAACACCGCCAGCTTCACATCGATCTTTTCCTGTACCGCCGTGATCAGATCACCCAACAACATTGTCAATCCCCCATCCCCGCAGAGACCAATGACTTGTCGATCGGGAAACGCCTTTTTCGCGCCCAGTGCCTGCGGCATGGCATTCGCCATCGTGCCATGCGTCAGGCTGACAACAGTGCGGCGCTTACCGGTCGCACGGGTATGACGTAGCAGCCAGACCATCGGCGAACCGCAGTCAGCGGTGAATACGGCATCATCATCGGCAAGGCGATCGATCACCGAGGTCAGATACTGCGGGTGAATCGCACCTCCCCTACCCACTTTGGCGCGCGAATCCCACTGGGCCTTTGCCTTCTCATGACGCTTGACACTATGTTCGAGAAAGCGCGCGTCTTCGTGCGGCATCAACAGTGGCAGCAATGCGTCGAGTGTCGCGCCGATGTCCCCGACCGCGCCTATTTCGATTGGATGACGACGGCCCAAATGGGTGGCATCGATGTCGATTTGCACGATGCGGGCTTTTTCCGGATAAAACTGACGCCACGCGAAGTCGCAGCCGAGCAAGAGCAAAGTATCGCATTCAGAAACAGCTTCATAACCAGAAGCGATTCCGAAAATCCCTGTCATGCCAACGTTGTAGGGATTGTCATACTCCACGAAATCCTTGGCACGCGACGTGTGCGCAAACGGCGATTTCAGTCGATCGCACAACGCCATGATCTGCGCGTGCGCACCCTCGCAGCCGGAGCCGCCATAGACGGTGATCTTCTTTCCGGCGTTGAGTATGGCAGCAATGTTTTCCAGTTCGATATCATTCGGCCGCACAACGGGCGCGGCACGATGCACGGCGAATGGCGGCGCCTCGGGCGCCTCCGCGCTGGATACATCCACCGGAAGAATAATCACCGCAACGCCGCGCTTTGACAACGCCGCCTGTGCCGCCATGGCGGCCACGCGGCCTGCTTGTGCCGGGCTGCGCACCTCCTGGCAGAAAACGCTACACGTATCATAGATTGGCTTGAAATCCACTTCCTGTGGAAAGTCGAAGCCCAGTTCGTCGCGCGTGATCTGGCTTGCGATCAATACCACCGGGGCACGATTGCGATGCGACTCGAACAAACCATTGATGAAATGCAGGCTGCCCGGGCCGCAGGACCCCGCACATAATGTCAGACGGTCGGCAAGCATGGCCTCCGCGCCCGCGGCGAACCCGGCGACTTCTTCGTGTCGCGTGTGAACCCATTCAATCTCGCTACGACGGATCGCATCCGTGACGTAATTCAACGTATCGCCTGGAATGCCCCAGCAATGCCGTGCTCCGGCTGCCTGCAACGTTTCCACAATGACATCCGCAACACGCTTGCTCATCGCATTTCTCCATATGGGGGCGGGAGAAATTCATCCCTGGGTAACTAGACTGCACTTGTGTCTAACATACCGGGGATTGACGACACCTGCACGACGGCACGATGGAAAAGTACTGTCAGGCGATACGCTCACGCCGGTGACATTTGCGCTGTCATGCGGCGTGCATCGCGGCGCTTCTGATCAATATCCTGCCGCCGTGCCGGCCGGTCGACGCGGGTCGTTTGCACCATACAACCACCCTACACGCACCTTTCCCGACACACCCGCATCATTACCGGAACTCGCGCCTTCCGAAACGACGCTTGTGCCGGGCAAGCCAACGAGAATGACCTCGGCCGCACCCCATGGGGTCTGTTCGACCATCTTGTAGCCCATCTTCTTCATGATCGCCAACGTATCGGGCGATACACCCTGCGTCTCGTAATACACTTCATCCGGGAGCCATTGCTGATGGATTCGCGGCGCGTCGACGGCTGCCTGCGGTGCCATCCCAAAATCAATGACGTTTAGCGCCGTTTCCAGCGTGATCGTGATGATTCGCGAGCCGCCCGGCGAGCCCAGGACCATGAACACCTTGCCGTCTTTCGTCACGATCGTAGGGGCCATCGACGACAGCGGTCGTTTCCCTGGCGCAATGGCGTTTCGTTCGCCCTGCACCAAACCATACAGGTTCTGTGCGCCAACTTTTGTCGTGAAGTCATCCATCTCATCGTTCAGGAAGAAGCCCGTATTCGGCGCCATCACGACGGCACCAAATCGACCATTGATCGTATAAGTGGTGGACACGGCATTGCCCTGGGCATCGGCAATCGAATAATGGGTCGTCTCGGGTTTCTCATGCAGGCCGTCACCAGGCTTGACGGTCTGCGACGGCGTTGCGCTATCGGCTTCGATCCGTGAACGTATATCCGCCGCATAGCGTTTGCTCAGTAACTTGTCGAGCGGGTTGTTGACGAATGCGGGGTCGCCGAGCAAGGTGTTGCGATCCAGGTACGCATGGCGCATCGCTTCCGTCATCACATGCAACGCCGCGGCCGACCCGTAGCCCATCGCGCGCAAGTCATAGCCTTCCAGTACGTTCAGAATTTCGCACATCGTTACGCCACCGGAACTGGGCGGTGGTGAAGAGATGAACGTATAACCGCGATAGCTGCAACGCAACGGTTCCGTATCATCGGCTTTGTAAGCAGCAAAATCGGAAGCGCGCAACAAGCCGTTGCTCTTTTCCGATGCCGCCTCGATGGATTGCGGAATCGCGCCGTGATAAAAAGCATCAGGCCCCTCCAGCGAGATACGCTCGAGCGTACGGGCCAGGGTTTTTTGCACCAGACGATCACCAGGTTGCAGCGCACTGCCGTCCGGACGCAGGAAGATACGACGTGCTTCGGCATCATCCTTGAATTGGGCCACCGTCGTATCGAGAATATCGGTGTCAGCGCGAGTCAATACGAAACCATCGCGTGCAAGTGCAATCGCCGGTGCCATCACTTGGCGCCGCGTCAGCTTGCCGTAGGTGCGTTGCGCCAGATCAAGACCTGCAACTGTACCCGGCACACCCACCGCACGATAGCCATACAGGCTTTCTCCTTTGCGTAAGTTGCCGTTTTCATCGAGGTACATATTCGCCGTTGCGGCAGCCGGTGCCTTTTCCCGAAAATCAATGAAACGGTCGCGGCCATCCGCAAGGTGGATCGTCATGAACCCGCCGCCGCCGATATTGCCGCAACACGGATTGACCACCGCTTCGGCATAGCCGACAGCGGCAGCCGCATCTATCGCATTACCTCCCATTTTCAGTATATTGACGCCAATATTGGTCGCCAGGGATTGCGATGTCACCACCATGCCGTTTTTTGCCTCGACAGCAGGCATCGATGCCGCGCGCACGGTCACCGGCGCGCATACTCCGCTCAATAAGACGACTGTCGCAATGGGCACGATGCCGCGATGCACCCGCAATGTGTGCGTGCCTAAGACGGTAGGAATTGAGTGTATGACAGCGCATAGGCGAAGGATGGAAAGGCGCGCTGGCGCTACCGTACGAACACCGGCAACGCATGCCACTGCACGCGCGAAGGCAAAGCATTTCATCGACGAACTCCGACAGATAGTCAGGCCATTGTACTTATCCTGAAATAATCCGTTAATTCGCGATCGGCACGTCCAGGGTAATTTCCGACAAGCGGGCAGGAACGGCGGAGGCGCCTGCCATGCCGTTCCTGCCCGCTGCTGTCAAATGACGACATCGCCCCCTGATCTGGCGACCCGGCTTGGCCTCAAACTACACAACCAGATCGGCTCGACCACGCAGAGCCGGCACCGGCAGGAACGTTGGCTGGAAACATCCACATCACACGGAAGCACAGCTCAACCTCTTTATTATTATAAAATATAAGCATATACTTTAGGGTAATATAGAACTGTCGTAGGAGTCATCATGCTGTTCCGACAAATCTTCGATCGCACATCAAGCACTTACACCTACCTGCTGGCATCACGCGTCGGCGGCGAAGCGCTGATCATCGATCCGGTCAAGGAGCATCTACGGCAATACCTTCAATTGATCACGGAACTGGATCTGAAACTGGTGCAAGCGATCGACACGCATACTCATGCCGATCACATCACTGCGCTAGGTGATCTCCGGGATGCCGTGCAATGCACCACCGTCATGGGCGAACGCACCCATGCCCAATGCGTCAGCCGACACGTGCATGAAGGCGAAATACTCGATGTCGACGGCGTGCGGCTTCAGGCGATCTATACACCCGGCCACACCGATGAGTCATTCAGCTTCGTGCTACGGCCCGAGCAGCCACGCGCCGTCTTTACCGGTGACGTATTGCTGATTCGAGGCAGCGGTCGAACTGATTTTCAAGGGGGAGATCCGCATCGGTCATGGGATTCCATTACCAACAAATTGTTCAAGCTGCCCGATGACACGCTCATTTACCCGGGTCACGACTACAGGGGCATGACCGCATCGTCGATCGGCGAGGAAAAGCGCTGGAATCCGCGCCTGGCGGGTAAGACAGAAGCCGAATACGTGGCGTTTATGACCGGACTGAACCTTCCGAATCCTGTCTTGATGGACGTCGCCGTGCCGGCGAATCTTGCCTGCGGTCAATCGACGGTTGCCGCAAGCAACACCGTCATCCAACAAGACTGATGCACGCAAGGCACGCATGTCTATCTTGATTCCGTCCTTGATGGTAACAGGTGGGGGCGCCGCTCAAGCGCTGGCCGCCGCCGTCTGCGGGGCGTTCGTCAGCTTTGCGCTGGGTCTGGTTGGCGGCGGTGGCTCCATCCTGGCCGTACCATTGATGTTGTATGTCGTGGGCTTGAATAATCCGCACATCGCCATCGGCACCGCGGCACTCGCCGTCGCCGTGAATGCTTATCTGAACTTGATCCCGCATGCACGCAGTGGCAGCGTGCGATGGGGCGCCGCATTCGCATTTGCGGCCAGTGGCGTGCTGGGTGCCTCAGTTGGCTCCAGCGTCGGCAAACAGATCGATGGACAGCGATTAATCGTTTATTTTGCGATGTTAATGCTGTTCGTCGCCGTTCTGATGTTGCGAGGTCAATCGCGTCCAACGTGCGCGGCGAATGCGGCACCTGTGCGCTATGGCCGCGTTTGCTGCACAGGCATCGGTGCTGGTAGCTTGTCTGGATTTTTTGGGATTGGCGGGGGGTTTCTCGTCGTCCCGGGCTTGATGCTGTCGGCCAGGTTGCCGATTATCGAGGCAATCGGTACATCCCTGTTCGCCGTTGGTTCATTCGGCCTCACCACCGCCGCCAACTATGCCATATCAGGACAGCTCGACTGGCAAATCGCCCTGGAATTCGTCGCGGGAGGCGTGGTCGGCGGATGGATCGGGGCGCGCGCCGCCACGCGGCTTGCACAACTACGCGGCGTCTTGAATATCGTATTCGCCGTGATGATCGTCATGGCCGCGAGTTACATCCTGTACCGTTCAGGTTGAGCGATAACGCCAGGCGACAATACACTTGAGCCTATGAAACAGGAGGCATCAGTGATGTGCTGCCGTTGCTGCGTTATTTGTCCGGGTGCGTGCTCTGGCCTTCACGATCCTGGACCGCGAGTGGCGCCATCCCGGACGCGACGTCGCTTTGCGCGGCCGCTTTACCTTCCCCCTGTTTCTGCAGCATGCTCTGCGCGCGCACAATCACGGCTTCCAATGAAAAGGGCTTTGGCAGCATCTCCATGCGCTCGCCAAGGAAGCCATTGGCCGTTGCCACCTCGGCATAGCCCGTCACGAACAGTACGGGCAACTGCGGCCGCAACTCGCGGGCAATATCGATCATCTGACGCCCATTCATACCGGGCAAGCCGACATCGGTCACCACCAAATCGACCGTCTCGTCAGACGAGAGTATGGCGAGTCCCGACGAACCATCGTGTGCAGATAAGGTCCGGTACCCGGATTGCTCGAACAGAACGCCGAGCAATTCGCGAATGGTTGCGTTGTCGTCGACAATAAGCACTGTTTCGCCGGACCCCAGGTGATGATGCGCGCGCTCTTCCACAGCGGAATGGCCTCGCCCGTCGTCGGTCGACACTTCAGGGAGAAGCAGTTCGACGATCGTGCCACTGCCGACCTGGCTATTAATACGCATGAAGCCGCCCGATTGCCCCACAAAACCATGTACCATCGACAGCCCCAATCCCGTCCCACGACCCGACGGCTTCGTTGTGAAGAACGGCTCGAACGCCTGATCGACGACATGCTGCGGCATGCCAGTGCCCGTATCGGTTACGGCAATACAAACATAGCGGCCCGGGTGCGCATCCTGATGCAATTGGGCCATCGCTTCACTCACTTCTTCGATGCGCGATTCGACTGACAGCGTCCCGCCATCCGGCATGGCATCGCATGCGTTGATCGAAAGATTCAGCAGCGCACTTTCTAACTGATGCGGATCGCATCGCACACGGCAGGGCTGGCTGTCAGGCAACAGCCTGATCTCGATTTTCTCGGCGGCTGACTGTCGCAGCAGATCGGTCAGCGTCGGGATCAACTGCGCGACATCCACGGCCCGCGGTGCCAACGGTTGTCGACGAGCGAACGCCAGCAGACGATGCGTCAATGCCGCAGCCTTGCGTGCCGAACCCATTGCCATCCCGATAAATCTATCCAACTCGGACAGCCTGCCTAGCGCAAGAAGTTGGCGGATCAATTCGAGCGGGCCCAATACGCCTTGCAACATATTGTTGAAGTCGTGGGCGAGACCACCAGTCAAGTGTCCGACCGCCTCCATCTTCTGGCTCTGGCGCAGTTGCTGTTCCAGCAGTCGCTGCGACGTCATGTCAAGCCCGACGCCGGTGCGGCGCACGGGCATGCCATCGTCATTGAAATACGTGTGTCCACGCGACAGCACCCAGCGCGTCGAGCCATCAGGATGACAGATTCGATATTCAAGCTCGAGATCGCCGCGGCGAATCAGGCCGCCCGTCATTGTCTTGCGTAAAGCGATCAAATCATCGGGATGCACATTCGCGAGGAAACGGACGCGCTTGATGCCGCCAGCAGCTTCCGCGGGATCGATACCATATAGGGCGGCAATGGCCGCATCACAAAAGAAGCAGTCACTGCCGACTTCATATGTCCAAACGCCCACGCCATTGACCGCGGACAACGCCAGCCGCGCGAAATCCTTCGAATCATGCAGTGCGACTTCCCGCTCCCGCTGTTCCGTAATGTCACGGACGGCGCAGTACAGATAGTCACCTTTGCGCATCGCCGACCATGCGGCGAGTCGGTAGGTGCCATCGGCGCACAGCAGTCGATTCTCGAATTCTTGCGTGGCGCCGTCGTCTTCGAGATCATCAAGTGCTAGCGACAACCTGTCGCGGTCATCCGCATGCGCGAGCGTGCATAACAACCGACCGATGACGTTTTCGGCTAGCCAGCCGAGAGTGCGCTCCCACGTCCGGTTCACATCGACGATCATACCGTCACGGTCTACGATCGCGCGCATCTCATAGCTGATCCGCGAAAAGGGATCATCCTCCCGTTCTCGCACGCGTAAAGCCTTCAGCACGCCGCCGATGCTAGCCGTGGACTGCGCGATGATCGGTCCCGCGCCCTCGTTCGGAGGCGCGCGCTCACCGCCAGCAGGTGCTGGGCTGGAAACGGCGTTGTCGATGATCATGCCAATAAGAGGAGCAAAAAGGCCGTTGAAATTTTTACCAGACCGTGTAGGTCGAGCCGATGACGACTGGCGTTATCCCTACAATCGTCTCATTTCCGGGCACTTCCTGCTTGACAACCAAGCATCACACCATCATTTAACATAATCATGACCGCACTATCCGCCGTTGCGGGGCTGTCTTAAATTGTCCGGTCGTGCTTTTGTTATTGACGTCGTTTTGCCGTTCGCTTTCTCTAGCATCGGGTGGCAGGCGACGAAGCCGCCTGCTCCAACGCGCTTTTTGTACCAGATCGTGCTAGCTGCCTCCCATGCTCCTGCGCTGAAGTAAGTCAGCCGCTGTTTCTTCCGTGTTGCAAACGCCTTTCCCACCCAAATGTCTTCACCACGATGCCTGCAAGATGGCAAAGGTTGCCGCGGGCGATGAGGTGATGTGGACGCCCTTTCACCCTCTTCAACCTATGCTTGGACGCGGGAACCATTAGACCGCGATCATCTCCCGTACACCGTGATCCACCATTTCCGCACCAGTACCGCCGGCGACGATTTCTCCACGCCGCATCACCCAATATTGATCCGCGAGCGCTTGCGCGAACTCATAATATTGCTCCACCAGCAGAATCGTCATCCCGAACTCGTCGACCAATCGACGTAGCGTCCGTCCGATATCGCTGATGATCGAAGGCTGAATGCCTTCCGTCGGCTCGTCGAGAATCAATAGTTCCGGCTCGCCCATCAGCGCCCGGCCGATCGCCAGTTGTTGCTGTTGTCCGCCCGATAAATCCCCGCCACGTCGGTGCCGCATGTCGTGGAGTACCGGGAACAACGCGTGAATCCGCTCAGGTACCTGCTTGGGAATGGTATGAGAGGCAGCGCCGATCAGCAGATTCTCCTCCACTGTCAGTCGCGGAAAAATATCCCGTCCTTGTGGCACATAGCCGAGACCACGCGCGACACGCGCAGGCGTTCCCAACCGCTCCAATGCTTCTCCTTGCCATTGAATGCTGCCGGTCTTCACCGGGGTCACACCCATCAAGCAACGCAATAGCGTCGACTTGCCCACGCCATTTCGGCCCAGCAGCACCGTGAGCTTGCCGGTAGGCACATGCAACGTCACGTCGCGGAGGATGTGACTGCCGCCATAGTATTGATTCAATCCCGCTACTTCCAGCATTGCCGCTCCTCGATTGTCGCTATCGGCCCAGATAGGATTCAATGACGCGCTCGTCACGCTTCACCTGGTCCAGCGTGCCTTCCGCAAGCACCGAGCCTTCCGCCATCACTGTGACCTTGCCGTGCGTTCCCGCCAGTGCGGCGACAAAATCCATGTCGTGCTCCACAACCATCATCGAGCACTGCCCCCGCAGCGTTTCCAGCAACGCGGCCAGCGCCATCGTTTCGTCGTCGGTGATGCCGGCCGCGGGTTCATCGAGGAGCAGCAATTGCGGCTCCTGCATCAATAACATGCCGATCTCCAATCGCTGTTTCTGGCCATGCGACAACAAGCCGGCCAGCGTGTATGCCTGCGCTTCCAATTGAATGGTCGACAACACGCGTTCGATGCGTGCCTGCGCGGTCTGATCGAGTTTCGAGCGCAACGCCGCCAGCCAGCGTTTATCGGATTTCATCGCCAGCTCCAGGTTTTCCCAAACCGGATGCTGTTCGAATACCGTTGGCTTCTGGAATTTGCGACCGATTCCGGCACGCGCGATTGTCGGTTCGTCCATGCGCCGCAAATCCAGCGTCTGCCCGAGGAACACCTTCCCGCTCTGCGGACGCGTCTTGCCCGTGATCACATCCATCATTGTCGTCTTGCCCGCGCCATTGGGGCCGATCACGCAACGCAGTTCCCCGGCATCGATCGACAACGTCAATTGCTTCAGTGCTTTGAAGCCATCAAAGCTGACACTGACATCCTCAAGGTAAAGGATGGGGCCATGCGACACATCGACCGTGCCAGGTTTTACGATATGCCCCAGACCAGAGGTCATATTGGCGGCCGCGCCGGACACCGGCTCCTTTGTGATATCCGTCATCACACCTTGCTCCTCTGCGTTGCCGAAGTGCCGTGGCCCGCTCGCGTCACGGTGTCGCCACCACCCTGAATGCGCTCGTCACCAGGCGATGTGCCTTCACCGCCGTAGCGGGCAGGCTTACGGAATACACCGGCCAAGCCGACGATGCCTTTGGGCAACAGAAGCGGTACGAGCACGAAGATTGCGCCAAGGAAGAACAGCCAATATTCCGGATACGCGTTGGTGAAAAACGTTTTGGCGAGATTCACCGCGATTGCACCGATAATCGGCCCGATCAAGGTACCGCGGCCACCCACCGCAACCCAGATCGCCATCTCGATCGAATTGCCCGGCGACATTTCGCTGGGATTGATGATGCCAACCTGTGGCACGTACAAAGCGCCAGCGATACCGCACAAGATCGCGGACAGTGTCCAGATGAACAGCTTGTAGGCAAGCGGACTGTAGCCCAGGAACATCAGTCGCGATTCACCGTCGCGAATAGCCGTCACAACGCGTCCCAGCCGCGAATTAACGATCCAGCGCAACGCGAGGAAAGCGATGATCAACACCGCGAACGTCAGCACGAACAACGCTACGCGCGTATGGTCATCAGTGATTGGAAAACCCGCTATGCGCTTGAAATCGGTGAAACCGTTGTTCCCGCCAAAACCGGTTTCATTGCGAAAAAAGAGCAGCATGGCCGCATATGTCAGCGCCTGCGTGATGATGGACAGATAGACGCCCTTGACCCGTGAGCGGAACGCAAAGAAACCGAAGATCCAGGCAATCAACGCCGGCGCCAACATGACGAGCAGCATGGCATAGAGCAAGTGCTGCGTGCCTTGCCAGTACCAGGGCAAAGCGTGCCAATCCAGAAACACCATGAAATCCGGAAGGTCGCTGCCGTACTTGCCCTCGTGGCCGATCGCACGCATCAGGTACATGCCGATCGCATAACCGCCCAAGGCGAAGAACAGACCATGGCCGAGACTGAGGATACCGCAATAGCCCCACACCAGGTCCAAGGCCATCGCCGCAATCGCATAGCACATCAGCTTGCCGCCAAGCGTGATCGCATACATCGACAAATGCCAGACACTGCCTTCAGGTGCCGATAATGCCGCAAATGGCGCGGCAACCCCCACGAGCAAGACGGCGATGAGCAAGCCAACCCAACCGGCACGTGACAGCAAACGTGCACGCTCGGGCAGACCCAGTGCAAACCCTTCCCCGGCCGATACCGAGGATGATGCAGCGGAAATGGGCACCATCGATCACACCTCCGCGCTGCGCCCTTTCAGGGCGAACAGGCCCTGGGGCCGTTTTTGAATGAATAGCACAACCAGCATCAGCACACAGATCTTTGCAAGCACCGCTCCCCAGAACGGCTCGATGGCCTTGCTGACAACGCCCAATCCGAATGCACCAATCACCGTGCCCGCCAATTGCCCTACGCCGCCGAGGACCACGGACATGAATGAATCGATGATGTAAGTCTGGCCAAGATCCGGACCGACGTTGCCAATTTGAGATAGTGCACAACCACCGAGTCCGGCAATGCCTGCGCCAAAAGCGAATGCGTAGCAGTCGACGCGCGCGGTGCGTACCCCGACGCAAGCGGCCATGCGGCGATTTTGCGTCACCGCGCGGATATACAGACCGAGTCTCGTCCGGTTCAACACCGCCCATGCCAGCACGATCACCGCCACGGAGAAAGCCAGTATAACAAGCCGGTTATAGGGCAAGATCAGTCCCGGCATTATCGCGATACCACCACTCATCCAGCTCGGGTTGGCCACTTGTACATTCTGCGCGCCGAACACCATCCGGGTTGCCTGCATCAGCAAGAGGCTGATGCCAAATGTGGTCAGCAACGTTTCCAGTGGTCTACCGTACAAGTGGCGGATGATCAGTCGCTCGATGACAACACCGGCCACCGCGGCCGCCAGGAACGACGCCGGCACCGCGAGTATCGGATACCATTCAATCGCATTGGGCAGGTATTTGACAAACACGTTTTGCACGACATACGTTGCATAAGCCCCGATCATCAGGAACTCGCCGTGCGCCATATTGATAACGCCAATCAAGCCATAAGTGATGGCCAAGCCCAGCGCCGCCAATAGTAAGACACTACCCAAACTCAGGCCAGCGAAGACGACACCTGCAATTTCAGCGCGTTTTTGCATCGACGCCAGTCGGTCGATACCGTCCTGCGCGGCCGCGCGGACACGGGCATCGCTTTCGGTATAGGCGCCTCCAGCCGTCTTCCGCGTCAGCGGACGCAACATCTCCAGACCGCCAATACGCCCGTTCTCCGCGATCAGTTGTACCGCCTTCAAACGTTTATCGGCGCTTGGATCGTGCAGCGCCGTCATGGCCCACAATGTTTCCAATTTGGCATGCAATACGGGATCGTGCTCCGATGCCAGCGCTGCATCAACTTGCGCCGCGGCACCCGGGTCGGGATTGCGCAACATCGCATCGATCGCCGCGCCGCGCACCGCCGGATCACTCGACGTCAGACGGCTTGCGGACGCGAAGCCATCGACGCGCGCCCGCAGCACATTGGGCAACGTGATCTGCTGCGCATTCCCCGCCTCATCAGCGCTGACTGCCTTATCGGTCAACGCATCACGGAAATTATCGCCATCGCCTAACAAGATGCGATTGCTGTCATTTACAAAGACATTATCCTTCGCAAGCGCCTGCAACAAGCGACTCGCCGTTGGATCGTGGCTGGCACGTGATGCCAATTGTGCGAGCGCCGCAGCCTTGGCGTCGAAGTCATCGCCAGCCAATGGTGCGAGATCACTATCCATGAGCGCATGCGTGGTCGTGCCGGTTGCTGCAGACGCATCCCGCACCGCCACCACGGAAGCGGCAAGGCCCGTGGATGCCGTCGAAGCGGCGGGCAAGGCGTCGGTGGCAAAAGCGGTTCCGCTTCCCGTCGCCACGGCGAGCAATAGAATAACGTCGCGTGCTACACGCAAAACAGAACGGGAAAGAAAAGAAGGTGCCGCAGTAAACGGCAATATCACGGTCGCGTTTGATGCTACAACGCACCGTGACGAAATGTGGGATTCGAGCATGAGTCAGGCCAACGTCCACTGCTGAGATAACCGGCAGGCGTGCATAGGTTCACGCCTGCCTCGTGCCATCAAAATGCCTTTGTTGCTTTCAGCCCAACCGACGCATCAAATCGGCAATTGGCGTGGCTTGTGCAACGACGTCCGGCTTCTTGTCGTTACCTGGAATGAATGGACTCCACGGCTGCGCCCGGATCGTGCCCTTCGTATGCCACACCACGTTGAATTGGCCGTCGGCGCGAACTTCACCGATCATTACCGGCTTGTGCAGATGGTGATTACCATCCATTTCCAGCGTGTAACCCGATGGCGCGGCAAACTTCTGCCCGATCATTGCCGTACGAACCTTGTCCACATCGGTGCTCTTGGCCTTCTCCACCGCCTGGCGCCACATGTGCATGCCGACATAGGTGGCTTCCATCGGATCGTTCGTGACCCGCTTGCTTCCGCCAGGCAGGTTGTTCTTTGCCACCCAGTCCGCGAACTGTTTCTTGAATTTCGTATTGACCGGATTACGTAGTGACATGAAATAGTTCCATGCGGCTAGATTTCCCACCAACGGCTTGGTGTCGATACCGCGCAACTCCTCTTCACCCACCGAGAATGCCACCACCGGCACATCTGTCGCCTTGAGGCCCTGATTGCCGAGTTCCTTGTAGAACGGCACGTTCGAATCGCCGTTGATCGTGGAGATCACGCAGGTTTTGCCGCCTTGGGCAAACGTCTTGATATTCGCGACGATGGTCTGATAATCGCTATGGCCAAACGGGGTATAAACTTCCTGGATATCCGTATCTTGCACACCCTTCGAATGCAGGAAAGCACGCAGAATCTTGTTTGTCGTGCGTGGATAGACGTAGTCCGTGCCCAAGAGAAAGAAGCGCTTTGCCGCCCCACCTTCCGCACTCATCAAATATTCCGTCGCAGGGATTGCCTGCTGGTTCGGCGCCGCACCCGTGTAGAAGACGTTACGCGACATCTCTTCGCCTTCATACTGCACGGGATAGAACAACAGGCCGTTCAGCTCTTCGAACACCGGCAATACGGACTTTCGCGACACCGAGGTCCAGCAACCAAACACGACCGCACACTTATCCTGCGTGATCAGTTGACGCGCTTTTTCGGCAAACAACGGCCAGTTCGATGCCGGGTCTACGACAACGGGTTCGATCTTGCGTCCCATCACCCCACCACTGGCATTGATTTCGGCAATGGTCATCAATGCCACGTCTTTCAGCGATGTTTCGGAAATCGCCATCGTACCCGACAGCGAATGCAGAATGCCGACCTTGATCGGGCCACTGCCACTTTGCGCGAACGCGCCCGGAATCTGTGCGGCAACGCCTGTCATGCCTGCTGCGGAAGCCATCTTTAAAAACGCACGTTTGTCCATTGCTTTCCTTTCGGTCAGATGAGTGCACGACGACCGTCGTGAGGTAACTAAAATGGGAGAAAGTTTCAGAAGATCCGCCCCGCGCGGATTGATTCGCTTGCCTGTTCCCGTGACAGCAGAGCATAACCGTTAATCAGCATTTACCACAATTGCATTTTCATATTTTACGTAGCAATACTAATTTATTGTGAAATCTTACGTTTGATCTTTTCTGTTTTTTTATTGCCACGTGCAACACGCCATGACAGCGAGCACGAAAGCACGTTATTGACCGGTGTGGGCGCAAAGAGAACCAATGCCTGTCTCCATATTGTGCATGTCCGGCATAGCATCGCCGCGTTATCGCACCTACGAATACAAGATATGTGCCAGCAAATTCGCACCAGATTGGCGCATTGAGGCAGATCCGGACACCCCGAAAATCACGGATTTGGCATTTTCTCTTCGAGACACTATTTATTTGCACAAAAATGCACCAAAGCAGGGCGACATGGGCGAACCCGTGCCGTGGTCTCGCAAGCGCAACATGCGCAATCGTCCACGACGAAACCCCTGGCGCCCATACTTGGCCCCGGCCAGGGCGCAGGAGTCCGTCACGCCGTTACGTCAGCAACGACATTCTCTCTCAGAAATCAATTCGCGCCGGATCATATAAGGGCTCGTCACTAAACACGACGTAGTCTTGCCATGTCTGGTTGACCAGTTGACCTTTGGCGATGAGATCTCCTACTTTCTGATTGTCCAGCGCGCCGCCCACCAGCGTTGGATTCACAGTGCTGTGATAATTGCCGCTTTCGAAGTCGTAAGCGGTGATGCCATCTTTTGTCATGAACTGCAAATCACGGTAGGTCGACGAACTGATGGACGCGCGGATAAACGTTGGGGTATCCAGTTTGGTGGAACGATACAACCAGAGTTCCGATTGGTAGGCACCGTCAAAGGGGCCGCGATTCAACCTGACATTCCGATACTCGAAAAACCCCCCGGAATCAAGATTAAAGAGGTGAAAACCCCACGCGTCCTGGATAACCAGCTGTCCGCCGGTCGCATTCCATTGCCGGACATTGATCTCGATCACGGGATTGGCCCCGTTCCCACGCCAGGCCAACGCCGTCAGCTCGTTCAGTGTCTTACCGTTATAAAAAGATGAAGGCGAATCCGGTGGCGCGCCCCATAGCGCTTTATCAGTCAGATACGTGCCGGTCTGCTGGTGTGGCATCATCACGTTATAGCAGTGAATACCGTCTGCATTAAGGATAACCAAGCTTTTATAGCCGGTGGTATTCGTTGGAAAAATAAAAACTTAAAACGTCGACCGGAAGCGTCCTGATTAGTAACAAGCCGGCTCGCGTCGTAGCCGTCGAACGCACCGCCCGACAACGGCTTGTTCACGAATGCCGACGGATCTCCAGGCTTATCGCCCCCGGCATTCCACCGGGTACTCCAGCTATACGGCGTGTAATAGTAAAAGGCCATATCTCGCTCCGTTTTCCTTTCGTTGATTGGAAAAC
This sequence comes from Robbsia andropogonis, assembly GCF_000970345.1. Classification (GTDB taxonomy): domain Bacteria; phylum Pseudomonadota; class Gammaproteobacteria; order Burkholderiales; family Burkholderiaceae; genus Robbsia; species Robbsia andropogonis. The sequence goes on from NZ_LAQU01000002.1 coordinate 184,559, forward strand.
AAAGCGTAGCAACGCAACCGTTGTTAAAGCGTTGATGAGGCCAATCGATATAATGCTGAAATGCAACGCTGTTCAGTGATTGAAAGCAGCCGACGTGCTAACCGTTCGGCGGCTTGACATGCAAGTCTATATAGAGAGCACCTGCGCCCGCACCATCTGCTGCTTCGCATAACGCATCGTTGGCAAGCCCACGAAGCGAGCGAACGCAACATTGAAAGTACTCGCGGAAGCGTACGCCTCATTAGCGCAAGCAGTCTTTGCCGATTGGGCGCAAGCGACCCAAGTCACCCACGCTATCGACGGACGTCGCGGAAGCGGTCTGGCGAGCCGTGACCGATCCGTCCTCACCCATGCGGATTCCGACCGACGAGGACGCCGTTACATGGTTCAACGCGTTACGTGGCACGACCGCGAATGGGAATCGCAGCCTGCACGGGCGGCGATTGTTTTCTGGAACGTTAGCCGTTATAGCTCGTAGCCTGGCTTGCGAACCAGCGTGTCCATCACCGCCTTGATACGCGGATCATAGACTTTCTCCTTCCACTCTTCGCGCGGAATCATCTCAATGGCCACCGAAATCGCGCTGTCGGAAGACCCCAGATGCTTTTTCAATACATCAGCAAGCGCTTCGCCAATGTCGTGCTTCTCTTTCGCGCTCAATTCGCGAGGATAAAGTTCAAGTGTGATGTGCGGCATTGTTCTCTACAGACGACGTCAAGGAAAGGGCTGGGAAGGGCAGGAACGGGTGCCTTCCCCTTTGTCGCGGGATCCCCCGCGCCGACATTCTGGCATGACTGGCGTCACTGCGCTCGCGTTCACCCTATTGCGCCCTTGCCGAGGTTACGCTTTTTCGGCACATGCTCAACCATCCGTCGATCGCGAGACGGCCTCCCATGCATCGATTTCCGCGGCAAGCGTCGAAAGCTTGCCCCTGACAAGCGCCAGCGCATCGCTTCCGAGCAACAGATGCGCCGGCGGCTTTTCACTTTCAATCGCCGCCAGCATGGCATGTGCCGCTTTTATGGGGTCTCCTTGCTGCTTCCCATTTTTCTCCTCGCGCGCTTTGCGGATCGGATCAAACAGCGCGTCGTAGTCCGGGATGGTGCGCGCGGTTCGTTGCATCGAGCGCCCCGCCCAATCGGTACGAAACGATCCCGGCGCCACCGCCGTCACGTGGATGCCGAACGGCAGCACTTCCTTCGCAACTACTTCGGATATGCCCTCCAATGCGAATTTGCTGCCACAGTAATAAGCAATACCCGGCATCGTGATGAACCCACCCATCGACGTAATATTCAGGATGTGACCACGGCGTCGTTGTCGCATATAAGGAATCACCGCTTTCATCATTGCGACCGCGCCGAACACATTCACGTCGAATTGCCGGCGCATGTCTTCCAACGATGATTCCTCCATCACCCCTTCATGACCATAGCCTGCGTTGTTGACAAGGACGTCCACCGCGCCCACCGACGTTTCGATGCCCGACACCGCGGCATCGATCGATGCAAATTCTGTGACGTCCAGCGTGATAGCGATGGCTTTGTGATCGCGTGCTTGGAAGTCGGTTCTTGCCGCCTCAGTCCGCACGGTGCCCACGACCCGGTAGCCTGCGGCCAGCGCCTCTTCGGCCAACGCGCGGCCGAACCCGCTGCTGACGCCCGTGATCAAAATCGTTTTACCCGATCCCATGCATTGCCTCTCGCGTTGATGAAATAAATTGCATGGTATTCTCATCATAGGCGCGCATTCAGACCAGATTCTGCAGAATTATTGCCTATTCCTATGATATCGCACCTCGCATCTTCCTCGACAGATCCCGTCGCGTCAGGCACCGCCATCGATGAACAATGCCGGATGGTCCATCTACTCAAGGCGCTAGCACCCACGGAAGGGTACAACCTGACCGCACTACCAGATGTGCGTCTTCTACGATCCGACCGTCCATTGACCCGCACACCGGTCCTTTACGATCCTGGGATCGTGATTGTTTGCCAGGGCACGAAGCGTGGATTTTTTGGTGATCGAATCTATCAATACGACGCACAGCACTACTTGTCCGTGGCCGTACCCGTGCCGTTCTCGATGGAAACGGACGCCACACAGGCGCATCCGCTACTGGCAATCTATATGCATCTGAATTTCCAACTCGCCGCCGAGTTGATTTTGCAAATCGATGCACACAACATGCCGTCAGGTCAGGATTCGCCGCAACCGATGATGTCCAGTCCGATGGACGCATCGCTGCGTGCATCAGTGCTACGATTTCTGGAAGCAATGGCGCACCCCAGAGACGCGGCAATACTCGGCCCGATGCTGGTCCGGGAAATCTACTATCGCGTCTTTACCGGCAGCCAGGGCAATGCCATGCGAGGCGCATTGGCAATGCGAGGCCAATTCGGGAAAATAGGGCGCGCGCTGGAGCGCATTCACGCGGGCTACGCCGAGCCGCTCAATCTGACGATGCTGTGCGATGAAGCAGGCATGAGCATGCCCACGTTCCATAGCCATTTCAAGGCGATTACCCATACCTCGCCAATGCAGTACGTGAAATCGATTCGACTCCATCAGGCGAGGTTACTGATGGTGCGCCAGGACATGACGGCCGAAGCAGCGAGTCACGCGGTAGGCTATGCCAGCCCATCGCAATTCAACCGCGAGTTCAAGCGCCTTTTCGGGTCGACGCCGGCATCCGAAACCAGGCGCATGCGCACGACCTTCGCGCTGCCGCCGGCGTTTGCCGACGCCAAGTTCGTCTCGTCACACTGATAGGTGCTCGCGTCACGCTAATCGAGATGCAGGGAACCTGCCATTTTCGTGATGATGGGCCCCCAGAGCGCCTGTTCCGCTACAGGGTACGTGAATGATACGACAGCCAGCGTCTCGTCGCGGATAATCATCTTCTCGTAGACAATTTCGTTGTCTTCCGTCTTGCACGAAAACGCGACAAGATCGCGCTTGCTGACTTCGTAGCTGGCAGGTTGACCATTGCAAGCCCCCTCTTCCTCTCCTTGGAGCAATGCAACAGGCGTGTCATCGGTCGCATTGTATCGGCCCCACACCGCGACGCGTGCACCGCCTGTCTTGGCCGAAAATGCGAGACCGTCGCCGTCGTCCGCTTCCTTTCCGGGCGTAAGTAAATCGTCAGGATACGCAATTGAATATCCGTATCGAGCGTTTGCGTACGTGGCAAAGCCCCTTTGCTCAGACGCGCTCGATGCGCCGGGCACTTCCTCTACGTCTCCCGCTGCAGCCAAAGGCAATGTCGTTGCACCGGATGCGGACACTGTTGAAGCAGGCTCGATTGCAATGCAGAAAATGCCATGCAATCCGAGACAAATCGGCAAAAGGCAACGAGTCAACACGGTCCGGATCGACATGGATATCAAGGCAGCGGGTGGGGCGGCAACGGCGTCGACAATCATCGCACTTTCAATAGAAAGCGTCCACCGACTCGTATCTGTGCACCTTGGCGGCGAAGTACCAGAACGCCAGGCCGAATCGTGCATCAAAGCATATCCATCCTGTTGACTTTATACTCGGAGAGAGATCTGAAACCCAGAACAAGTGAGTGGCGGCATGCGTTTAATATCTTACGTCGTAGGATTGGCGATTGCCATCTATCTAGCCTCGGGGCTCGGCCTGTTCCTGATGCAGGACCGCATGCTGTTGCCCTCGACGCCTTATGCACCGGATTTGCGATCGGTGCCACATCCCGCTGAAAGCATCGATGTGTGGCGTGCGCATGATCAATACGCCGGCTACATCGTAACGCCAATCGGACGCTCGCTTCGCGGCACCGTCATTGTCTATCACGGCAATGAGGAATCGGCGGAAAACAAGTTGCCGCTCGCCGATGTATTTTCTCATATTGGTTATCGCGTCATCATTGCCGAATATCCTGGACACGGCCGCCGACAAGGGCCGCGCCTGATGAGCGCGGCATTGACCGCATCGCGCGAAACGCTGGCCACTGCGCTTGCGAAATGGGGCGGTCCGGTCTATCTGGTCGGGGAGTCCCTCGGCGCCGGCATGGCGTCGCAGGTGGTGCAAGGCAATGAAGCTGCTATTGCGGGGGTCGTACTCTTCACACCGTGGGATTCGCTCGCTAATGTCGCCGCTGAAAAATATCCCATCTTTCCGGTACGCTGGTTGTTGCACAATGACTTCGATTCGATCGCCGCGGTATCGCATTACCGCGGACCGCTGGTAATCGTGGGCGCGCAGGAAGACACGCTCATTCCCGTGGATCACGCTCGCCATTTTGCCAACGCGCATACAGCCAGCAAGTTGCTGCTGTTGCCGTCGGCGAATCACGATAATTGGTTCGATGCAATGACGCGGAATAACTGGCAGGATTTACTGCGAACGTTGCGGGCCGTTTGACAAGTGTTCAAAGAATGGCGGGTTCAGCAAGTTTGCCCCCCGCTCCTGAACGTTCGATCCGCATCAAACGCAGCCCCGTCAAGTCGCGACCATCTCGCCGATGATCCAATCGATCACCGACGTCCTGCGTGGCTGCCAGCCCAACTGCGACCGAGTGTACTTACTTCGCACGCGGCTGTTGGAGCCCAGTGCATAGGACGCCATCTCGTACCCCCACTCCTCCTTTGCAGCATCGAGCGGCCAATCCTGCGCAACCCCGAGGTGCAACGCGGTGGCAATTGCTGCCGTCATGTCCCGGAACGAGGCTTCACCGCTTTCCACGAAGAAAAAACTCGCGCCGGGCGCGCGGTCTGCCTTCTCCAGCGCCAATGCATACAGTTCGGCAACATCATCGATGTGTACATTGGACCACCGATTCACACCAGGACCCACATGTCGAACGACTCCGCTCTTCTTCGCTTGTCCGACGAAGCGCGGCAACTGCACACTACGTGTGCCTGGCACCACGCCATGGCCGTAGATCAGCGTATTGCACAACACCACGGAACGGACACCTCGATGCACGGCGTCGCGCACCTTCGTATCGATGGCAACGCGCGCAACCTTGTCCGGCGTGGGCATCGGCAACGTGTCCTCATCGTAGATCGCATCCGACGGCAAGCCACCGGACGCGTCACCCACAATGCTTGAACCACTCGTGTGCAGGAAGGCCTTTCCGCTGCCAGCCAAAGCCGCGAGTACCGCATCAATGGCACCTTGATGGTCACTGTCCGCAGCATTGATTACGGCATCCGCAGCCGCAGCCTGCATGGTCAGCAAACCGGTATCCTCCAAGCTACCTAGGATCGGCGTGATGCCAAGTGCTTCCAAAGCCGCTTTTGCTCCGCACGACGAATCAGTCCACTGACCTGATTGCCCCGCATAGCCAAATGCGCAGCGATACCGCCGCCGATGAATCCTCCAGCGCCTGTTACGAAAACCCGCATGATCAACTCCTTCAAGATAGTACGACGTGTCCGATGAGACCGAACCTGGCATCGATATCCCATCAAGCGGGGCACTTTCGCATATACGCGGATATTTTCAAATCATATTTGATTCGTAGTCGATAATATAGACTGCTCGATTAGTCTGATGTGACAGCACGCATCAGTTGTAGGCAGTGAGGCATATTTACCGTTTTGCGAAACAGCATATTCAACGACCCTCATTTTACATTCATACGTAACACCATTGCGCTGAGCAGCCACGTGCTCGGAAGATCATGCCGGTCACGTAGCTGCGGCGAACAGAGGTCACGTGAGTAACGGTGAAACGGTTGCCCGACAGTTGGAACTATCGCAATGCTTTGGCCACTTAATCGGCTCAAAACTAGTCTATATGAGGTTACCCAATGAGCATGATTGATAGCAAAGGCCCCGAAGTTGTCTGGGCCCCGAGTACAACAGAAAATGCGCCTCCTGCCTCCACCAAAGCGGCGCCTTTGAGCAATGCCGATGTCCGGAACAGCTACAACGATGGCGTCACTTCGGCTTACGAAGACAGTTTCAAGACAAAGTTCAAGGAATTTCACGACAAGGAACAGTGCTTTGGCGATAACCTGGCACGTGAGGCGTTTGACGCACGCTCGAAGATCAAAGCAGATCACCAGGCGCAAACATCCACTTTGGGGCGCTTTGCGATTTGGGTACGAAATCTATTTACGTATGGCGGCGCCAACGCAAGCTACAGCGGTTTGAGCAAAAGCAAGAACCCGGAGGAGATTGCGTATTCGGCTTTCAAGACCGACGGCAGCGACCTGGGTTTGAAAGGCAACGGCTTCGGCGAGAAGCTGGAAGTCTGGAAAGCAATCAGGGACGTAACCACGCTGTATCCCGAAGACGTTACCCCTGCCATGATTGCGGTCTTCAAGGCGCAGCCCCGAGGGAAAGTGGACGTTGATGCCATCCTCGCCGCACGTACGGACATTTCCGCCAACCCGGCCCTGAATCTGTTTGATGTGAAGTCGGACAATAGACGACATTACATTTAAACGCGATGTCACCAAAAAGCGAAGTGGCTAAAGGCACGCGTTTAAATAAACTTAATAGCACCATGGCGCGGTGACCACGTTGGTTAATCCGACGTTATCCGCGGCGCGGCGCTTGTCCATCTCTTTTCATTCGATTTAAAAAAAGCAGCGCCAACACCAATAGATCGTCGATGTGCTGCGGATACGCCACGGCCCGCTATTGTAATAGCGTCCTATTGATCAAAATAAAAGTGAAGAGGAGGAAAACCGAGCGCATCATGGGGTGCCGCCAGCGGGTCTACGTCAATCAAGTTATCGTCGTCTGCGCCCTCCTTCATCCTGAAATCGAGATATTCAAGGCGTTCTCCACCTGGATTTGCAATAGCTACCGGGGCTGTCGGAACGGTGACTAAAAATACGGATAACTTTTCGTCCAGCGTCGGAGGAAGTGCACCGTAGGTTGAAACGATGGCATTTCGTTTAACCCCCGCGAGTAATAAATCACGAAGAATTTCTTGCCAGATCAGATCATCGAGCAACGCTCGCATTTGCTCGTCATCATCGCATAATCGGTACGCATCAGGGATTGCCAATTCGCCTTTTGCAATACGGCGAACATGATAGTGCAAGATTGCCCATTCGAGATTATTGCGATATATATCACGCAAATCAAATCGATCGCAGAACGTAACCAGTCCCGCTTTTCCCGCGACAATACAATCCGGAAGAATTTCCCAGATCTTTGCAACCTGCTCGACAATGACCGCCGAAAACGTATCGCTTGGCGCCACGGCTGACGAGGCCGGATCGCGAAGGAAAAAGTTCACTCGCATACGAAGGGCGGTGTCGTCGAAAAGAAGATGAAGCTGCAACCGGTGTTCTGGATCATTGGTGTCCGCCACGTCCGTGTAAAATTCCCGAGGAAGGGAGGTCAGCGTGTCCAATACGTCCCCCCAGTACCGTATCGGTATGGCACTAAAAACATGGGCGGCTATTTTTCCGATACGCTGCTTGACCGTCCATCGAACCCCATTGTCTTCTCTCAAGACCAGGTTTGCCCACATCTGGATGAGCGCGGCGTCGGCACGTGCGGCCAGCTTTACTTGATTCGCGGCCCGACACTGGGCCACGACCTCGTCACGCCAGACGGCGAACTCTCCAATGAGTCGTTCGTAAGCGCCTCTTGTGACGACGCGATCGAACATCGCATTGCCGGCGACCGTGTCGTGCAGGCCCACCGTATTCGCAAGACGATGCATCAATACCGGGTGCGTCTGCCATGGTGCTTGCGTTCGTACCGCAGCACAGATTCCTCGCCAGTCTCCACCGATTTGGTCGACGTCGGTTTGATGATAGAAACGCCAAAAGACCCACTGTTTATCTAGATCGGAACCCAACGCGTTTAATGTGTCGGCTTCGAGCCTGGAAAACAGGGGTTGCAGTCTCGGCCACGCCTCCAAGGCCCAACGTAGCGTATTGTCGCGTGGCCTCTCATCGTCACTGTCGAGGTTTTTTCGTACAAATGGCGCGATCTCGACAACATGACGCTTGAGTACCCGATTCAAAAACGCTTCGTCATCGGATCGCCATCTGTCGCACAGGCACGTTGCCGCTTGCCAGTTCCGCAATGTTGGATACCGCGCGATCACACTGACCAGGATGTCGTCCAACGCAACGCCCTGCTCCTGCGTCGCGCCAAAGTCGCAATGCATCCGCTCGGCGATGTTGCATTGATCCGCTATTTGAAGCAATCTGCGGCTCATTAACGCCATTAAGCCCGTTGACCAACGAGGTGAATTTTCTCCCATTCCACCACAGAAATTATCCAGAAGCGCGCCACGAGCGAACGGTTTCGGCAATTCCGCCATGTCCCCGATTAGCACGGTTTCCGCCAGCATCTCCTCCAAGGCAGACGGGCGACAGGAAGTTGGCAACCTGCATAGAAAAGTCAGAGCGATATTCACTCCTCGGCTCCTCTGCCATCCTCCTGGGTCCTGGACGCCATACCAGGCGCTGATCAGCAAGTCCCGCGTACGCGCCGCACGTGCGTCGTCGCTCAGTCGGGATGTATCTGCCTGGTGCACCACGGTGATCGCGCGTTCCCATTGTGCATTCAAGGCGTCCCGGTCGCGTACTTCGATCTTTCGTACTTTCCGTGAAAGCACCCTGAGCAATGCAGGTTGCCAGCTGTCATATTCCGTCAAGATCGCCTGCAAGGCAGCGCAGATTCCCAGGCCGTCCCTGGCACCCCTGATTGCTTCCCACGTCTTCGTATCGGATCGAATAATGGATGGGGCGACAACGCTGACCTGGGCCAGCCGGAAAAATCGTACACCGATAAAAACCGGTAATGCTAAAAATAACGTCCCGCGGCAAATCAAACAAGTCGAAACCAGCGAGAAACCACGGTAGTCTTTCTGTTGTTGGTCTCTGCCGAAGAAGAAGGGCCGCCTCCGCCATATGGCGACTGCGTTCTTCGTCGCCCCGCAAAAAATCATCGGGCGTTTCCCTATCTTCTTGTCTTGCGCGCGTGCTGTCGTCCACAAGCGGCACAACCGGGGTACCTGCCCCATTCATACCGATGTTCGAAGCGCGAACGCCGTCCATGATTTTTCCCTTTGAATGGAAATGATTTGGAGATTAGCAGCGCGCTGCCTGCTTTTCATGCACTATTACCTGCCACGAACGAACAATTCGTTATGCGCGCGATTTTTGCGGCGTGCGGCGGACGGGTATCCGCACGAACTTACGATGACAAGCGCCGCCACACATCAGACCCATCGTCCTAAACCTTGGTGTTTGCCCGATAATGACAACACTATTCCAGGTTTCCGTTACAGAGGGAGCATGCCGATGCACTTCGACCTTATCATTCGTAACGCCACACTTCCAGACGGCCGTACTGGCATCGACATCGCGGTCGACAATGAGAAGATCGTTAAAATCGCGCCATCGATCGCCGCAGAGGCCGGCGAGGACATCGACGCGACAGGTCGACTGGTTTCTCCGCCGTTTGTCGACCCGCACTTTCACATGGATGCGACGTTGTCGATGGGAACACCACGAATGAACGTGTCAGGGACGCTGTTGGAGGGCATCACGCTCTGGGGCGAGCTTCGGTCCACATTGACGCGTGATGCCGTGGTCGAGCGGGCACTGAAATACTGCGACATCGCCATTTCGCAAGGCCTGCTGCATATCCGCAGTCACGTCGACATAAGCGATCCACGGCTTATTACAGTCGAAGGCCTGCTCGAAGTACGACAAAAGATCGCACCCTATATCGACCTCCAACTTGTCGCGTTTCCGCAAGACGGGTACTACCGGTCGCCAGGTGCGGTCGACGCGTTGAACCGGGCCCTTGACATGGGCGTGGACGTGGTCGGTGGCATCCCGCACTTCGAGCGAACCATGGCGCAAGGCGCTGCATCGGTGGAGGCGTTGTGCCGCATCGCAGCTGACCGGGGCTTGCCGGTGGACATGCACTGCGATGAAACCGACGATCCGATGTCGCGCCACATTGAAACACTGTCAAGTGAAACGATACGCTTCGGCCTCCAAGGACGCGTGGCGGGTTCGCATCTCACCTCAATGCATTCGATGGACAACTATTATGTCTCCAAGCTTATCCCATTAATGGCAGAGGCGGACATCCAGGTCATTTCCAATCCGTTGATCAATATCATGCTGCAAGGGCGCCATGATACCTATCCAAAACGTCGCGGTATGACACGGGTTCGAGAGCTGATGGACGCCGGACTGAATGTCGCATTCGGACATGATTGCGTGATGGACCCATGGTACTCGATGGGTGCCGCCGATATGCTGGAAGTGGGTCATATGGCTATCCACGTGGCGCAAATGGCCGGCGTAGAGGACCGGAAACGCATATTTGACGCGTTGACCGTCAACGGCGCGAAAGCAATCGGTCTGGACGGCTATGGCATTGCGGAAGGGTGCAACGCAGATCTCGTCGTACTGCAAGCCAGAGACCCCTTGGAGGCGCTTCGCCTGAAGGCAAACCGTCTCTTCGTCATCCGACGCGGCAAAATCATCGCGCGGGGTACACCGCGCGTAAGCGAATTACTGGTGCAAGGGCAGTCAAGACGAATCGACCTCGCGGCATGATTCTGGTGATATGCTCTACTGATCCGCTATTGTTCGGAGGTCTATATTTTGACAACTAGGCGCTAATGGCTCGCCTGAACGACGAAAAAACCGCCGCGCGCGGTTGGCTGCATTCGACACGGACCATTTGCGAAAACGTGGACCAAAAATCGCTGCCCCAAACCCTATACGTTACGAAATCGCGTTATGCTTCGGTCCTTCCCCCACAACAGCGATGCGACGAACCTAGCTTCTTAGCGTTAGGGCACCGGAAACGTGTATGCATGATGTCGCATGGATCGTGATTTTTGTTGCGGCGGCGGTAACGGTACTATCGCGCAATCGATGGCTGAGTTTTTCCCTGCTCGTCATTGGCTACGGCATGGCACTGGCGGATGGCTTGCTCGGTTTGGCGGCATTCATACCCCTCGCGTTATTGATGCTTGCCGCCTATATCGTACACTCGCCTCGCCTGACCCACGTTCGATATGCCGGCCATGTGTTATTTATCGTTGTCGCCATCGCACTCAGCGTGCATTGGTTGCCCGGGTTTCACAATTCACGGGTCATTGGACCGGAACGATTCACAGCGGATGCTGTGCCGTTCACGATGTACTTGAACCTCGACAAACCGTTGATTGGTTTTTGGTTGGTGCTCGTGTTGCCATGGATTCAATTACAGCGCCCTTGGCGCGCCGCGATATTATCTGGCATGGTCGTGCTGGTCATCACGGCAGCGGCCTGCCTTTCCCTTGCAACGTGGCTCGAACTGGTTGCGTGGGCGCCTAAATCTCCCGCTGACAGCCTGCTTTTTCTTGTGAATAACCTGCTCCTCGTTTCGTTTGCCGAGGAAGCACTGTTTCGCGGCTATTTGCAGGCCGGTCTCGCGCGTCTCTTCAAAGACCACCGCTACGCAAGTGCGCTGGCCATAAGCACAGCCGCCTTTTTATTTGGATTGGCCCATCTGTTCGAGGGATGGCAGTGGGCGGCCGTAGGTGGTGTGGCCGGCGTTGGATATGGGCTAGCCTATCATTTCGGCGGTCTTCGAACCGCCATAATGGTTCATTTCGGCGTAAATGCGCTGCATTTCTTTTTATTCACCTATCCCATGCTTCAATCCACGGTGCAAGGTTAAATGCCATTATTTGCGATCGCGGATTGAAACGCTTTACGTATCGACCCGCTCATCGGCAGGCATTCGACAGACGCGGCGCTCAATCCCCTAGATATTCCGGTTCGATCTGAATATTCTTTTCGCCGGCGGCTTTCTTTTCCCAATAGCGCTTTACCCAATTCTCGAAAGTCTTTCCTGCGGCCGTATCTTTGCCTGTGAAGGCTATTGCGCGTACGTCCATATAGGAAATGATTTCTTTTTCCTGCTTCCCAAGTGGAATGATGCGAACAAAGCATTCCCTGAACGCCTCTTTGTACTGACGGTCATACAGATAACCCGCGACGGCAGAACCGTCTTTACGGGTAATCGTGACATCGCCACGATAATCGAAGGCTTTCTCGATCGCGTCACGCACTTCGGCTTCCGTCGTCAGTTCCGGCGTCCAACCCTCCAGACGTTCGTGCACTGTGCCCGCAGCGTGTTCTTGCTCGTCTGGGCGAACGTGCGCAACAGCTTGCTCGGTGGCGTCAACCGCGAGGATACCTTCCTTATTTTTTGCCGCGGCACGCTGCGCTGTGGGCACGAACACCATGGGAACTTCGTGGGACTTGGTTTGCCACGTCGCAAGCAGATCGTTTGCTCCTTTGTCCTCGTACTTGTCGAAGAGCATCGCCTTGACCGTCTGGAACAGGCCTTTGAACGAGCCGAACGTATAATTCACGCCGCTGGCTTCATAACCCGAGTGGACCATGCAGTTCGCACATTTCGGATTACCGCTTTCGGTACCGTACTGTGACCACTTCACACTTTCCATCAGTTCATCGAAGCTGTCGGCGTAGCCATCCTGCAGCAAATAGCATGGCTTTTGCCATCCAAAGATGCTGTATGTCGGCATTCCCCAAGGCGTGCACGTCAGATCTTTTTTGCCCATGAGAAATTCCATGAACATCGGAGAAGCATTGAAACGCCAGCTTTTCTTTCGATTCGAAAGGATGGCGCGGAAAAGCTTCTTCGAACGTGCGCGGCCCAGGAAGTGCGCCTGATCGGGTGCCTTGTCGTAGGTATAACCCGGCGAGACCATCATGCTTTCCACGCCCGCCGTCATCATCTCGTCGAAGTGCGAGCGCACGCTGTTTGGATCAGCACCATCGAACAAGGTCGTGTTCGTCGTCACCCGGAAACCGGCGGCTACCGCTGCGCGCACACCTTCCATGGCAATGTCATAGCCGCCTTCGCGGCACACGGAAAAATCGTGATGTTCGCGCTGACCATCGACATGGACCGAGAAAGACAAGTATTTACTTGGCTTGAACAAATGCAACTGCTTGGCCAACAGCAGTGCGTTCGTACACATATACACATACTTCTTGCGCGCCACGAGGCCAGCGACAATCTCAGGCATTTGCGGGTGTAGCAACGGCTCACCACCTGGTATAGCCACCATCGGCGTGCCGCATTCCTCCACTGCTTTAAAACATTCTTCTGGCGTGAGTTGCGACTTCAGGATGTGCGCGGGATATTGAATCTTGCCGCAGCCTGCACACGCGAGATTGCAGCGCATCAGGGGCTCAAGCATCAGGACGAGCGGGTAACGGGCACGACGCATGAGCTTTTGCTTCAGAACGTACGTTGCCACCGTCCAAGCTTGTGAAATGGGCACTCCCATGCTGCTGATTCTCCTAGATAAACCTGTAACTCGACAAGGCCTTGTCACATGTAAGCCACGGGGGCGCCTACAGTTTTTCGGACCGGTTTGGCACCGAGTGACGCCGAGCCCTGTCAAGCAAATCACTATATCGACTATTCAATGGACGTGCGCACGGAACGGGTAGTAACCCTCGCGTCAACCGGATTATAGCGCTTGCTTGATAGAACCTGGATCGACGGCAAGACAACACCGGTGATATCGGGCACTTAAGAGACAGTGGACGGTTACAACCGGCACCCGGTCTTTTTCGGACCACGGTAAGAATTGCAACTTGCCATTGCGTGGACCGCGAGGAGGTCTGCTGAAAATAGATTTCAAAACCCGCGAAGAATAAAATTAATTCATTGATTTTTAAAGAGAATATCATGCAGCTGCGGCAAGCGCCTCTGTCAAGCGAGATGGTGCGCACGCGGCGCCCGGTCCATGATGGGGCTCGACCGCCCCCCCCCAAGCGATATCAGGCGGGCGCCATGTGGAAGGAATACGTTATCTGTCGGATTCTCGCTTATCGCCAACGCTAACTGCTTACCGGCGATTTATCCAGCCGGACTTCGACGTCTAGTCTGTCGCCAACCGCGAGAAGAGAGCGAAATCGCCTGGCGTCCCGCGTACCATGCGATACGCCCTGAGTCGGCCTTCGTAGGCGTATCCACATGACTTCAAGACCTTTTGAGAACGCCTATTCGTCTCTAACACCGTACCCTGCACCCTCACCCAGCCGAGGTGCTCAAATGCCCAGGATGTGACGGTGGCGCACACGGCACGTGCAATACCTTTTCCCCACATTGTCGGCGTGAGATCGTACGCAATTTCCGCGGTCTTATTGATGTCCGATACGGTGTGGAAACCCACCGTCCCGATTAGCTCCAATGATCCACTGTCGACAATCGCAAGCCTTCGATCGGACTGCGGCGCAGACGATTCGATATTATCGAAAAGCGGCAACAGATCGCATTCAGAACTGAGATTCCAACTTGTATGTTCGAATACCACTTGGAGTCGAAGATACGCATACCAGGCTGCCGCGTCGGATCGTTCGAGCTGCCGCAAGGTTACGCCCGGATGCCTGCATATCGGAGGATGTAGGATTTTCATCGCTAGCGCCCAGGACGTTGGCAAGACATTATGATACGAATCTGGCGGTGTAGTGCATCCGCACGCGCTTGAGCGCTTTGCCAACACCAACTCTCATTCACATCCAATGCGAAATTGGATCTTATTTCCGGAAACGACATTCATCCGATGTATTTCAATACGCCGTCGTTATCGCCCTTGCGGCTCAGGGGGGCGGAAGTCGCGCTGGCACTGGAGCAAGCGGAAGCGCGCCATCTGCAGGAACAAGTAGAAACTTGAAAGAGCATACGCAATCAATCAGCTTGATGTGGAAATCGACCTTTGTCCGCACGCCGACGCAAGCGCACGCCGAATATTGGAAGCGCGTGGTTATACGACAGGGGCGCTCAGCAACACATACGTGTGCCAACCTACGCGCCATGATGCAGTGGCATATCAAAATGATGCTATTGAAGTGATCGACGACAGGAACGAAATCGAAAAAACGTTCATCAAAGATTCAATGGCCGGGTTTGCGGAACAGCTTGTCCCGCGCCCAGCCATTTTACTGGAAACACTTGCGCGAATAGCCGTGGCAAGAACCGACACCCTGCTATACGCGGCACGCTTGAAAGGGGTTACCATCGTGACCGCTGGAATGAGCATCTTGGAAGTCGGCGCTGATCGGATCGCCCATTTTTATATCGCCAGCACCCTTCCGACCTATCGCGGGCAGGGAGCGCAACTGGGACTGCTACACGCGAGGTTGCTGACGGCAAAGCGAATGGTATGTCGTCTGGCATTCGTTACCGCAAGGCCGGCGAACGTCAGCGCACGGAATGCTGAACGCGCCGGATTCACCCTTGCCTATACCAAAACCACGTTTATAAAACCCTGCGTGGACATCGCATGATACACAGACGAACGATGCTCCCGAGCAATCGAGGAAAGCCGATACGCTGAAATATCGTTATCACTGCGTGGGCCAGGGCGGACGAAGCCGATGCCGTCCCGTCATCAATGAAAGGTGCGACCGTATGGATGGACGACTGCTCTGACGAATCAGATCTCTTTGCTGTAAAAAGTCGTTCCACAGAACGCCCCATTTGGCATCAACGCATAATTCGGCACCGTTCCCACGCGCTGCCAGCCCGCGCGCCGGTATAGCCGTTCGGCGTCGCCTCCCGTCTCGGTATCGAGGACAAGCACTCGCTTATTCTCGTCCCGTGCGACGTGTTCAATCTCTGCCATCAGTCGCCGCGCGATACCATTTTTGCGCGCACTTCGATGCACCAGCATTTTTGCGATATCGGCGCGATGCGGCTGGTTCTCCGGTTGTGCCGTAATCATTTGCACGGTTCCCACGATCCGGCCGTCGCCGTCTTCGGCGACCAATAACACACATTCGTTGCGTGCGACGCTCTCGGCAACTTGCTGCCAGAAGCGCAAGGCTTTTCCCCTGGAAAATGGCAGCATGAAACTTATCGATGCGCCTCCCTCCACGCAGTCGATAAGCACATCGGAAAGGGCTTCAACGCATGCCGCGGCTTCGTTCGCCCCGACACGCTTTATGACAATATTCTCGATCATCCGTTTCTCCGTTCATTGGGATACAGGGTGGTCAGCGCAACAAGATAACGGGCAGCCTTGCGGGCGGAATTCTTAAACACCGTAGGGCAGTCAAGCCGCACTGCGAGACAGTCACCAGGCTCCAATCGCCAGACCGTCTCACCTACCGTGATATGCATTTCGCCTTCCAGGATCCAGACTTGTTGTTGAATATCCACCTCGCGCGGGCCGGAATCGTAGCTAACGCATCGGCCAGCGGGAAAGTTCACTTCCACTAACTGGATTGCCGAGGGGCAGAGAGGTGACAGGCGGCGTCGAATGTAGCCGGAGGCGGGGTCGGTCCAAACTGATTGTTCAGCAGCGCGCGAAACAGGGGAAGGCGCAGCGGTTGGTACGGCACTTGGCTCGAACAGCGAGGCAAGCGGCACGCTGAGGGCCGTCGCGAGTTTGTCGAGAACCACTGCCGTCGGACTACTCTGCCCGCGCTCAATGAGCGATATATTGGACCGGCTCACTTTGCTTCGATCAGCAAGTACATCAAGAGACCAGCCTCGTTCGTCACGAAGGCCTCGCAGTCGCCGTCCAATAACCAGGTTGACGTCCATCTTATGCCATTTTCCTGGATGCCATTTCCAATAAAATAGAATCTCAAAAACAGGTTGTCAACGCGTATGTCGATTCTCTTGCCTGCCAAACATGGACGGATAGATTGGCATTGAAACCACTTTTCGTCAGACGCATCGTCACGAGTCACGCCCCTCCAAACTGCACTGCCCCGCGCCCGCACATTGCGGGTGATTTTGCCTCGCGATGGCACGGATGGCCGAGACCCGGTGCCGTACCGTTCCAAGCACCCACCATGGAGCTGGATTATCGGCAACGTACACTACGATTAGCGGGCCGATCAGGATCCCGCCATTCGCACCATCGTCGATCAGTTGGTCTTCAGAGCGTGTAGCAGTGATCGGCTTATGGGACAGTAATTTTGCAAATGGTAAAAAGCGTATCGCGCAGCCAGCGATGAGCGGGATCAGCATGAAGGCGGGGATGCCAAATGGCCGACACCGCGATCTCCGGTGTTCGTACGGGGAGTTCGAAGCACTGAACGCCCGCACTACCGGCATGACCGCTCAGCAAGGCACTCCCAAGGCATGAATGCGGGACGAGCCCAAGAAGATCCGAGCCGCGTACGATCTGCAACGCGTTGGCATAGGTGAGTGCAACCATGGCAATGGTCCTGCGCAGACCCTGCTTGCCCAACGCATCGTCCACCGGGCCGAAAGGTAGCCGTTTTCGTGACACGACCACATGCTGATAACTAGCGTAGCGTTTTGCGGTCACTTTTGTCAAAAGCGGATGACCTACTCGACAGATACCCACGAACCGATCTCGAAACAGCAACCGCGTCTTAAGTTCCGGGGCGGCGGTTCCAAGTACGCCGACCTCCAGGTCAATCACACCGTCGCGAAGTGGTCGTGCATCCTTGTCAGGCTTCGATACGAACCGGATACGGACGTTGGGTGCGGTTTCGGTAATGGCCCCCATGAGCGATGCGCCTGCTAGGTCGACGAAGCCATCATTCGCGCGAATCGTGAACGTCCGCTCGAGCGTGGCGACGTCCAATGCGCTGCCTGCGGGCTGAAGGACGGCTCTCGCGTTTCGGGCAAGTTCATGGACGTACTCACCCAGTTGCTCGGCATACGGCGTTGGAACGAGCGTCCTCCCGGCTAGCACCAGCAGTTGATCCCCGGTCGCGGCCCGCAGTCTCGAAAGCGTCCTGCTCATGGCCGATGGACTCAAGCCGAGTCGGTGCGCTGCCTTGGTCACGCTGCACTCGGCGAGTAAGACATCCAGCGCGGTAAGAAGATTCAAGTCCACGTCTTGCATGTCGCGTCGTTCTCCGCGGTAATTATTCGTTGATTCCGATGCAATCTATTATTGCATCTCACGCGTCTGGTGCAATGCGTCTTCCCGCACGAAAATCAAGGCAATCCAATCTAAAAGAACCTTGATGAAATACGGAAACGGCCATAACGCCCACGCGATCCTGCTCATCGGTGCATCGTGTGAACTCGGGCACGGCATGGCTGCTGAACGCGTGAAAAAGGCGTGGCACGTCGCGGGCACCACGCGTCCGGTCGGCGACCGGACAACACCGCATGATGACCTGGCCGAACAGAACCCAGGCCGCGTCGAGGTCGAGACCGTCGACCTCTTTGAAGACGAACAGATCACGGCACTCCATGCCCGTTTATCGGGAAAACCGGGGCTCGTGTACCGCGATCCCATAATTCACACCTTGCCCTGGTAATCAGAGACTCAGCCATGAAACTGATCGGAATTGAAGAACATTTTCTGACGTCAGAAATTCGCGACGCTTGGCACGCCCTCGCCTTGGATACGACAGATCCGAGCGTGGCGTTTCATTCCGGCTCGATCGAAGGGCGCCTGCTTGATCTCGCGGGAGATCGACTCGCGCTGATGGACGAAACCGGACTGGACATTCAGGTCTTGTCATTGACGACCCCAGCGCTTCACGACCTTGGACGGGAAAGCATCGATATCGCCCAGCGAACCAACGACGCGCTTGCCGAAGTGGTTGCGCACCATCCTACACGCTTTCAGGCCATGGCCACATTACCCGTGTCCATGCCGGACGAGGCGGCTCTCGAACTGGAGCGCTGCGTCAAGACATTGGGCTTCAAGGGGACGGTGTTGTGCGGAAAAGTCGGCGCGCGCCATCTCGACGACCCGAGCCTGTCCCCTATATTCCACATGGCGCAATCGCTAAGCATGCCAATACTGATCCATCCCCGCGTGCCTGATGCCGCAGTGAGAGCCGCTTACTACTCGGGCTTCACCCCGGAGCTTGACGCGGCTTTCGCCACCTATGGCCTCGGCTGGCACTATGACGCGGGCGTTCAATTCCTTCGTCTCGTGCTCGCCGGCACGTTCGATCGCATGCCGGAACTTCAGGTCATTCTCGGTCATTGGGGGGAGGTGGTGCTTTTCTACGCTGAACGTCTGGCAGCAATGGACAGGGTATCCGAACTGGCCCAACCGATCGCGAGCTACTTGCGGAAAAATCTTTACGTCACGGCGAGCGGGATGTTTCTGCCGCATTACCTGGAGCGTGCCGCTGCGGTTGTCGGCGTTGATCGGCTGCTGTTCTCAACCGACTTTCCTTACCAATATCGTCCCGGCCATGACGCCCGACGGTTTTTGGCGCATTGCGGGCTCGCGGAACACGAAAAAGCCGCATTTGCACATGGTAATTGGATGCAACTGACTGACAAAAAGTAAAAAGCATTCGCGATTTACGACTGCTACGAAACCTCACCCGCTTTGGCAGACACGGATTGACCCATCCGCGGCGGAAGCGCGATCTTGTGAAAGACGCATGACCTGCTGAAGACGCCACCGTGTGTTTCTTAAAGAAATCGATATGGGATCGATCACGCAAAAGATGCTTGCCCAAACACTGAAAAGACTGAAGCGTGACGGGCTGGTGGAGCGCACCGTTTTCCAGGCCAAGCCGATCACGGTCGAGTACACACTGACGCATTTGGGTGGCACCCTGATTGAGAGTGTCACTGTTTTGGCACATTGGGCGGAATCGAACATGGATACCGTTTCCGCTGCCCAGACGGCGTATGACAACGCAACCGTCGGCGGCGCTAGATAAGAACCGCGGACGATATGAGAATCGGCGCGCTTCCGGCACGGCAACCCTAAACGGCCGGGAACAACTCATCGCGCACGGTAATGACCAGACGGTAAAGAGAGGGTCTGGATCACGCTTTCAATCGCCATGTCGACTGTTGTTTTTGCTGTGTCAATCACCAGATGATCTACATCCCAGACGTCACACGGGCGGTCAATCACGCTCTGCCACGTAGGCAAAGCGTGATTGGAAATATTGGCGACTCGCTGCTCGACCCTTTCACGATGCAGCGCTTTATCGGAACATACCAGTTCGACTTCAATATGCCGGACACCTGTTGCGTGCGCCACTGCCCTCCAGGCACGTCGTGTAACATCCAGTAGATTTGCAGCATCCGCGACAACGTCGATCCCTAAGTGTAAATTATCACGGGCTATTGCATATCCTGCCATATACCCAGCCGGTCCGATGTCGGGAGAACCGTTACCGGATGCGATAAAGGCCTGCTCAAGCGTGTCGATCCGCACATAGGCGGCTGCGATTTTCCTGGCAAGACCCCGCGCAAGTGTCGTCTTTCCAGTCGCGGGCAGCCCACTTAATGTAACGAGCATCAGACATCTCTACAATCTTTACGTTCGTCCAATTTGAACTAATTTTCAATAATGGGACCAAGTCTGTCCAATAAGCCGGTCTGTTTGAGTAACAAACATTTGCAAGGCATTCGCTTAACGACTTGTTCGCTTGACATGCCCTTATGCGCGTTGGCAATGCATGCTAATCAGGCGTGGATAAACCCGTAATCGCTCTCCGCATTCACTCCCTCCGTGCGGTGTCTACACCAGAACCTCCCGCCAACCTGGTCCGACGAAAATCGGCCAACCTTGCCACTACTCGTTTTTCAAACCCAAACAACCAGGGACGCAGATGGCTCGCGTGTTTTTCGATTGCATGCCAGGAGAAATATGCCAACACCGCGGAGATGCATATCGCAAGCGGGAAAACGACATACCAATGCATTCCGCCCTTGCCTAGCGTTGCAATGATAGCTTGCTCAATCGGAAACCCATACAAGTACATCCCGTAAGAATAATCACCTGAGGAGATGATTTTCAAACGCTGAGGTTCAAGCAAACCCAAGTACACGGTTACGTAAGCAAACAACCCCGGTGTCACCGAGTCTCCCCAGAATGCCAACGGCATCGAGCTACCGACAAGGATCGCGACAGCAATCGCCACGAACAAATACTTATTCCAAATTACTTTTGAACGGTAGACATAGAACAAGATTCCATAAAGGAACGAAAATACCAACCGCTCGCCACTCACTGAACCATCCGCGATTGAATGGTCCGCGAGGTTGTGACTGAAAAAATAATGGTGGATTATCAGGATGAAATTCGCAGACAGAACAAGGGCGAGGAACACACCTTTTTTACGTGTTGCCCCAATAAGTGAGAGAAGAGCAATCGAGATATAACATTTAAGCTCCCAGGGAATGGTCCACAACTGCCCGTTCACGACATGCGGGAAAGGGTTGCTAGAAAAGACGCCTGGAAGAAAAAAGTGAATATCCCCTATGATATTGAGAAAGTAGCGCGCGAATTCAGGATTGGAAAAATAGTGTGACAAGGATAGATCAGTGAATATTGATCCGATGATGAAAGCACAAAGGACGGTCTCGACAAGTAAAGCAGGAACCAAGCGAATAACACGCAGACCAAGAAACGAAATCAGCGTCTTGCTTCGTTCCAGGCTCCCTGCCACGAGAAAACCGCTTAACGAGAAAAACATCGGGAGTACCGCGGCGTCAAGCGGCCGAAAGATACCATGCGCATCGTGAAACATCACGTTGTACCCTGCGCACAAATCGAAGCTGTGAAAAAAGATAACGAAAACAGCCAAGCTGATCCGCAGATAATCAAATCCCGCAGGGCGTCCACCCGTGGCTATCAATCGATCTTCGAATGTAGTGCGCAGCATGCTTCCCGTCATTTTTATATTCCTATTTTCTGGAACAGATGAATTCTTGTCGCCTTATCTCTCAAAAAAACCAAGCAAAATAATTACAATATCGATGCTAATTGCACCTTGATCGTTCTCGCGACTGACAACATTCTTTTCGATGGTACAGTAAAAATATCATCGAAGATATGAGTGCGCTCGACGTCGATTTGCTGTTGCCTGACGGACGGGAAGGCACGGTAACGGTCCTGGCCCGCTTGTAACGCAATAATCTTTGACCTAGCTGTCTATCCCATTTCATAATGAAAAGCATGTCAAAGCATTGATAAGTGCTTTTTCATGGAAGAAACAGTGCCATCAGGCAGAAACGGTCGTATCACCCAACGGCGTTTTCTCGAACCTAATACGCACCTTCTTTGGTACCGCATTCGATCGGACCCTCCTTGCGGAAGTCGACCTGCGTGGCGAAGTCAATGCGATTTTATGGCATGTAAACAATGCGAGCTGCGGGCAAGAATGCCTATCCGACCACGCATTGCCTATCACCGCATGGCGCGCCCTTTACCCAGGGCCGGTTTCTTCGACTGGTACTCGAGTTGCTTGATGCCCTCTGTCAAGCATGTCTTAATGCAGCGATTTCTTTCCCGAAAAAATGGATTTCATTCGCTACAACGCGTTTCGTATCGGCACAATCTCTGCTGCTTCATTGCTAGCTCTCTTCTGTACAAATGCGATCGCGCAATCGGAAGATGCCAATGAATCCCAGTCAACCAATGGGCAGGCGTTTAGTAATCAGTGGTCTTTTGCTCTTGGTGCTGGTGTAATGACCTCGCCAACTTATCCTGGTGCAAGTGACAAGAAGACGAGAGTCGCCCCGGTGTTCAACGCCAGCTACAATCGCTTCTTTATCGGCGCCTACGACGGCGCCCCGACGGTTCCCTTCGGCATTGGCGCCTATTTTTACCGAGATGCCCACTGGCAAGCAGGGATAGCGATTTCGTATGACTTCTTCAGTCCCCGGAAAGTATCGGATGATTCGGAGAAGCTTCACGGTCTCGGTGATATTGATCGAACCGCCCATGCAACCCTGTTTGGTCGATACACCAAGGATTGGTGGGCCGTCACAGCATCGGTGACAACCGATATCGGCGGCAAGGACCAAGGAACACAGGTTCACTTGGGTGCGGAGGGAAAGTATCCCGTGACGTCGAAATTCTCACTCCATGCCGGTCCGAGCATTACCTGGGCGAGCGCACAGTCGAACAAGACCTTTTATGGTATCAGCGCGACACAAAGCGCCAATTCCGGGTACGCGCAGTACTCACCGGGTGCGGGCATCGCGGATGTCAGTTTTGGCGTGGGCGGGGACTATCAATTATCGAAACACTGGAATGTGGGAGCACGCGCAAGCGTCTCTTATCTGCCAAACAAGATTAGTGACAGCCCGATTGTCGGGACCCGTACACCGGTGAGCCTTGGTGCGTATCTCGGCTATCGTTTTTGAATCGACGGCTGGGGTCGGGTGCGCACGCACTTGCAATCACTGACGCTTTACAAAAAACCAAACCGGCCAGGCTCCCGCATGGCGCAAGAACTTGGCCAAAAAAGACTGCGTTCTGAGATGTTGCGCGCACGACAGAACCTGCCACGGCGGGTTCCAGTGCAAATAAGTAAAATCGTTGAAATGTTTCTTATAAGTCGGACATTTTATCGATCAAAGAAGATCACATTCCATACATCAGTCTCGACGGCATTTCTGAGGCCGAGCTTCGCGAGATCGAACTGAACTTTACGAATGCGATCCATCATTTCGATGTCTGACATCGTGGCCATGGCATTTCTGAAGCGTTGGAAGCCGGGCATCACATTCTTTCGCGACTTGACATTTCGATGGTCCTGCTCAATCTAATTATTCAGGTACTTCGAAGACCGGATCTTCGTCTCTTCCCGCGGTAGACCATCGGCCTACTCTCCCGCACCGCGCGGTGCAAGGCAGCATGACCATCGAACCAGAGCCGTCCGGATACCTGGCTGCAATCGAGACCTCTGAACCACTGCAACATGAAGCTTGGCAAACCAAGGACGTCCATGCATGACCATGCCCTCGTGTGACGTCGCCCCACTCGATAAACGCGCATTTTGCTAAATCGCCGACAAGCACATTCGGTGCAAGCGCCAACGCAACGGTAGTCGCCGCGCTCGCAACGATCGCTTCTCTATAGACCGATGACTCCGCTCGCACCTAGCCTAGGGTAGAAATAACTCGGGCGGTAACCAGCGTGCCGCATGATGTATCCGGTAACCGTATTTGAAAACATGTCTTACATGAACTATAAGACATGGGCGCAGACGCGGCGCTCGAAAGACAGTGAGATCAGTGTCGCGGCGAAAAGCCACTTGCCGTACAGATGCCGATCAAATGCCTGCCAGCCGATATCGAACGCTTCTCCACAAAACGCGACGGATACGGTTGATGCGGACTCCGTTGCCCCGGAGAACGCCGGGGCGGTTCATCAAATCCATAGGATAGCTATGCCAGTCGATGCCATGCAGCACAGAACGAACGCGGGCCGCCACGAGTACAGGCCGGCGCACGCGATATGTGAGAGCCATCAGCGCATCCGACAGGGACTGCCCGACGATATTCGCCTGTTCGCCGCGGAGCTTTCACATATCAATCAGACAACGGAAACCGTCACTCGATCCCCGGTCGCCTTGAACAACGCCCGCCCGGATGCCATGACGACGGCCGTGCGCCTGATGCTGCTGCTCAGTCAGGTGCGGCAGTCGCCAGACGCTGACTGTGGCCCCCAGGACGTCCCAACATGCATGCATAGCGAGGCCTCACTGTCCTCGCCCGCTCGTGTGATACCTCCCGTGTCGGCCGCCGCTCATATCCTGACGCCATCCGTCGATGCGGAAACACGCTACCTCGATTCGTGGCTTCTCCCAGGTGCTAGCGCAATGCCAGCGCCATCCGCGCATTCTGACGGCACACAAGAAACCGCCACGATCATCAACAATATGCGCATTATTCGCGACGAACGGGAGAAAGGCGATCTCATTCGCTCTCTGAAACAAGCACTCGTGCAGAATGGCTGGTTGGACATACGCGATGCGGAAGACTTCGAATTTTCCCTGAAGACCTTATCGAGTGGCGTGCCGTTGCTGATCGTACCAATGGAAACACCGCCCGATGGGCCTCCACGCGTGAAGCGCCTTGCGCAAAGCAAGATCGATGAGGACATCGTCCGGCATATCGCAGCACATTGCGCCATTGAAGAAGAAGTGCTAAACGCCAACGGCGAGAAAGAGGGGAAAGTCCTGCTATACGAGGCGCAGCGCACCGAGAACTACTTCCGCCGCCTCTATGACGGGCACGACGGCGGCCCATCTCCAGAGATACGCGGGGCGGCAAACGGCCTGAACATCGCCACTGACCTGCTGAGCTTTGGCATCAAGCCACTCATAACGAGCATCATCGCCAATGCAAAGCGGAGCGAGTACTACCAGTCTCGAGGAGACGTAATCTGTGCCGAACGCTACAAGCACCTGAGCATTGCGAGTTTGTCGACTTCGCTCGACATCGACGGGCTCACGCTGGCACGCAAAGCCATGCCACGAAAAGCCAAGCCTGCGGAGCTGCGGCATACGCTGCCTGCGGACAGAAACGCGGCCTACTTTACGCGCGATCCGGCTACCGGCATACGTCGCGAGATCCTGCTGCGCGTCGCACCCGGGCGCGACGCGATAGGCGACGGTTCCGGCAACGAGGTATTTCTCAAGCCATCCGGCCGCAAGAACGAATATTTGACTTATCACCCGCATGCTCAGAGGCCGGAACTGCTGGAACGGCGCGTCGTAGTGGACGAGAAAACCATGCGTTGGCGTTACTCGGACGACTTCGATACCCGCGAACTGAACGTCGATATCCGCGAGGGTAAGCGCCAGATATCGCTACACGGAGAGCACTACGACTTGCTACGCAATGCCGACAACCAATACGAGATCGTTGTACGCCGGGCATCGGGCGAAGTGAGCTTGCTCCCGGTGTATATGGAGCCGCTATCGGGCACGTGGCATATTGCGGTTGAGAACGCACAACCCGTTTTTACGCGCGAGCAGAAAGCCTTGCTTGAACGGGTGTGCCGCGCGCGCGACGATGACGTCTACTACATTCCATCACCCAACAACAACGCGGGCTATTACGGCAGCGGGGCGATTTATCGTGCGGAAAAGAGAGACGATACTTCGCATTACAGCTATGGCACTTTCGTTGAGATGGATGGCAAGTTAGTGCCTGTCACACAACGCACAACACCCGGGCATGGTCTGCATTACGAAGTCGTCGACCCCTCGGGCGCAGGTGAAGTCGGTCTGCCCGTCGCGTTCGATGGCGCACGCTGGCGCTTTGAAGCCGATAGCGCGCCACAAGTCTCGAAAGAGGTCAAACAGCTGGTTACCCCCGCTATGCTTGCCAGCGACATTCAGTCCGCGCGGCTTTCCGCTCCCGACGCACATGGTCTTAACTGGGACATGCAAAACAACGCGTATCTTAAGGTGGACGGAAGCTACATAAAGGTCACGCACTTTAATGAAAATCGCTTTGCCATCCGCCAAAGCGATGGGAGCAACATCATCCTGCGCTTCAGAGATGGGAAATTCTTCAGGGAGCGTATCAGCGAACGGCTGCAGAACATTCGCACGGTCGGCTTGAACGGCCATAAAGAAGAAAATTCAGCTTTTATTATCAGTAGACTTCGGAATAAACAAAAATTATTCGAAGACGGAGTCGAACGATTTCCAACTTGTGACGTCAAGGTACAGGAATTACTTAAATTAATCAGAAAAGACAATGAAATATGGAAAGACGTCCAGGATAAATTGGAAGTGAGAGCTATTAAACAAAAAGAGGGCGGGAAAGAAATCGTTCTCCATCCTGAAGATGAATCAGAGGAAAGATGGTCTGGCGCATATCACGTATATCTCACCGTTCAGCACGAAGGTAAAAGACTGATTATAGACCCCTACATTGGAGGCAAAGACTCATGCGCTCGCGTTGATGAGCGAGATTTTATCAAGTCACACTGGAAGGGGGAAGAAGGAAAGGAATATGTCTTGGAAACAATCGCACCTATTAGCGAAAGTGATAAGGATGGCGATTACATCCCCCCGTACTCCGTTGAAGATTACATGAATTATTTATTCGATCCTGAAACTTATGAATCACATAAATTTTATTACGAAGCCTAGTGTTCCGGGTCGAAATGGACAAGGTCTTGCCTTGGTCGCAACGGGCATTGTCATGCATGGGCGCCCCTGGTTTGCCAAGCTTCATGTTGCGGTGGTTCAAAGGTCTTGATTGCAGCCAGGCATCCGGACGGCTCTGGTTCGATGGTCATGCATGCTGCCTTGCACCGCGCGCGGTGCGGGAGATGAAGGCTGATGGCCTACCGCGTGAAGAGACGAAGATCCGGTCCCGGCCGACTGCACACGGTTGACCGGATGCGCGTGTTCATCATGTCCCTCCCCCGCGCAAACTACGCCAGCAGCTTCAACACCACCGGATAAAGCGTTACCACCAGGGCCAGCGCCATGACGATATTGAACGTCCTTACCCAGCTCGGACGCGACAGTACACGCCGCATCGCGGTACCGAATGCAGCCCACAAGAAGATGCATGGAAAGCCAATAAGACAAAACACGAGCGCCATGTATCGTGCATTGATATCGACGTCGTTGCTCAGATGCAAGGTCGTGGCGGCCGTCAGGACCATCATCCACGCTTTCGGGTTGATCAATTGGAAGGCCATGCCTTCGTAGCAACGCATGGGACGTGACGTGCCCTTTCGCGTTTCTATCTGCCCGGACGTTCCAATCTTCCAGGCCAGGTACAGCAGATAGACGACACTGCCTGCTTCGAGCAGGGGATAAAGAATAGGAAAGCGCGTGAACATCTTCCCCAGCCCGAAGCCGACACCCAGCATCATGACTGACACGCCCAGACTAATCCCTACCATATGCGGCATCGTGCGCCGAAGACCAAAGTTGATGCCTGAAGCCAACAACATCATATTGTTCGGTCCCGGCGTAATCGACGTTACCAGCACGAATAACATCGCGGCGGGGAGAGCACTCATCAAGGTGTCTTGAAGCATAAAGGCATCACGCTGTGGCAGTTTCGATCAACAGTCGGCCATGAGCACATGGCTGCAATTGGAACTCTGATTGTAGCGACTCCTTCAAGTACAGTACCGGTACAATTCAGCCAATAATTGACAGCACACTCTGCCCTGCTTTCATCAGAACGGTCGATCGCGAATGCCGCGGTGTCGTGCGTTTGTGTAATGCGGATTTAGTAAAGCAATCTTTTAGATTCAGGTGTCACGTACCTTCGTCATGGATCCAACGCGCGAGTGATCACAATCCGTCAGGTCGTATACCATCCGCTATTGACGTATTGCAAGGGGAGGTTGAAACGACCGTTCATGCAACACGGGTTGTTGCGGCAAGCCTCGCTCTCTACCGTCCGGTGACAACACATGGCGCAGAATATTTACGACGACCCCACGTTCTTCTCTGGCTACAGCCAGCTTCCCCGGCAGGTGCATGGGCTGGATGCCGCCCCCGAATGGCGGGCGATCCAGACCTTGCTGCCCGATCTGAAAGGCAAGCGCGTCGTCGATCTGGGGTGTGGCTTTGGCTGGGCATCGCGATGGATGCGGGCTCAGGGCGCGGCTTCCGTCCTCGGACTAGATCTATCTGCGAATATGATCGCGCACGCCATTGCGAATACGGCAGACGCGGCCATCACGTATCGTATTGCCGATCTCGATGCGCTGGATCTTCCCGAAAAAGCGTTCGATCTCGCATACAGCGCGCTGACTCTGCACTACATCCAGGATTTTGATCGCCTCGTACACGTGATTCATCGCGCACTTGTTCCCGGTGCGCGGTTCGTTTTTACCATCGAACATCCAATCTTCATGGCGTCGACCCATGCACGCTGGATCAACGACGACGCAGGTCGCAAGACCTGGCCAGTCAATGACTATTCGATCGAGGGCGAACGCCGGACAAACTGGTTTGCCGACGGCGTTCTGAAGTATCACAGAACACTCGGTACGACATTGAATGCGCTGATCAACGCGGGCTTTAACATTCGCCGGGTCGAGGAGTTTGCGCCAACACCCGAACAGATTAAAGAGATGCCCCAGTTGATCGAGGAACGGGAGCGCCCCATGATGTTGATCGTGTCCGCCGCTACCTGATCGGCCTTTGCGTTCAGATCAAACCGTATCGGATTGGCGCAAATGGAACAACGCCACGATGCCGGACAATCCATGCGCCTGCTCGTTCAACGTCGCCGAAGCAGCGGTTGACTGCTCGACAAGCGCGGCGTTTTGCTGTGTCGCTTGATCCATCTCGGCGACACTGCGGTCGATCTGACCAATGCCCGCGCTCTGCTCGCGCATTGCACCGTCGATTTCTCCAATGACGCGATTGACCCGATCGATCCCCGCGACAATCTCTTGCATCGCCACGCCGGCCGCCTGAACGCGCTGCGCACCCGTATTGACACTGGTCTCGGAGGCCTTGATCAGGTCTTTGATCTCGCGGGCGGCGGTGGCGCACCGCTGCGCCAGCGTACGCACTTCTCCCGCCACCACGGCGAAACCACGGCCGTTCTCCCCAGCCCGTGCCGCTTCGACTGCCGCGTTCAGCGCGAGAATGTTGGTCTGAAACGCGATACTGTCGATCACGCCAATAATCTCAGTAATACGCGCCGACGACCGGGCAATGTCTTCCATCGTGGCAACCGCGCTCGTCACGACTTCCCCTCCGCGCGCCGCCGCGTGGCTCGCCGAGGTGGCCAGCCGCGTGGCCTCCACCGCGGAATCAGCCGACAGCCTGACGCTGGCGGTCAACTGCGTGAGGGCCGCCGACGTATTCTGCAGATTGGAGGCCGACGTCTCCGTACGTTGCGACAGATCGCGATTGCCCGCTTCGATTTCATTGGTCGCGGTTTTCATGTTCTCGACGCCGGCGCGCACGTCCAGAAGCACGGCGCCGATCTTGTCGACGAACGCATTGAACGACGCGGAAATCTGTGACACCTCGTCACGGCCGACCACCGGTAAGCGATGCGTAAGATCGCCACTGCCGGAGCCAATGGTATCCATGGCATCGCGCACTTGAGAGAGGCTGCGAAACGAGTGCGCGGTAAAGAACGCGGCAATGCCCACCGCCACCAACGTCAGCAATACCATCGACACCCCGAGCGCTTTGAGGACATTGGTAAGACCTGTCGTTGCCTCCGCCTTGTCTAGCGCGATCACCAGATACCAGTCGGTACCCTGCACCGGCTGCGCCTTGAGGAGTTTCGCGGCACCGCCCAGATCGACTTCCATCGGCGCGCCCCCCTGCGCGAGCGAAGCGAGTGCATCCGGCGTAAGCGCAGGCGAGATAGTGGAGGCCTGCTTCAGAATCAAGCTTGCATCCGGATGCGCGATGATTTGTCCATCGCGCGCCACGACGAATGCAAGGCTTGAGGGAGTCGGATGCACTGCAGTCACCACTTCGCGCACACCTTCGAGCGGCACGGCACCGCTCAATGCACCGGTCGCTTCACCATTACGCATCAGCGGCGCGGAAAAAGATACGTAGGGCACCCCCGTCGACGAGTCGCCGTACGGCTTCGTGACCATCACCGTACCAGCCGCGATGGCAGCTTTGTACCAAGGACGCGCAGTTGGGTCGTAGTCTTTGGGTGTGGTGCTGCTCGTCGAGAAAAACGTCTTGTCGCTCCACCCAACAGTGGTTATCGGAAAACCATCGGCGGCACTCATATGCTTGACCAGACCTCGCGGATCGCCGTGCTCGACCTCCTCTGCCGTGACTTTCACGGCCTGGGTCTTGGCAGCCACCCATTTGTCGATAGCGAGCGCATTGGCGCCGGCCAGGGCCGTCAAGCTATGCGCGATCGTCTCCATTATGTTGGCGCGTACCGTGAGGTAGGCCGTTGCGCCCGAGAGCGAGAGCGCTCCGATGACGATGGCAGAGGAAATGATCAGGATGCGGGTTCTGAGTGAGGAAATCATGTTTCCGTGAAAAATTAAAAGGCGTTGCGCGAATTGGGGCTTCTGCCGCGACATTACGGCACGACCCAAACCCTGGCTTCAGATTCACCGCCACGGATTACGGCAGAAAAAAGGAGAAATTAAGGGTGATCGGCAGAGACGACTCTTCGCGTTGATGCGATCCGCATTTTGTCGAGCACTGTGCCGTTGTTCGGGTAGCTGAAAAATAAGGGGTTTTACTTATCTCAAAAATCTGGGACACCGTGCTTTTCGCGGAAGAACGAGCCATGCCGATTCCCAATATGCTTCACCCGCCAATCTGAAAACCGGCCGTTCCCTTGGCGAAATCAGTTGGCCGCTCTCGGGAAAATTGATTCTTGAAATGAAACCGGTATCGGCGTGTTGTCTTGCTAACCGGCACGGCAAGCAAGGGTAATCCCTGCATTGCTGTTTTTTTTTGATGTTGCCATTGTAAACGTATGTTGTCGACGACGTACATTTATACGAAAACGGCGACTTTAATCTGGTCGTCGCACCGGCTGGCGCAGCCGCCAAACGCGGCGTCGGAGACAGGAAAACCCCGTCGCCCTGAGAGTCGAGGCGACGGTTGCTTCGCGCAGGAACTACCCGAAGGAGAACATCGCATGGCAAAGGAAATTTTGGTCGCATTCGGTATCGACGTGGATGCGGTGGCCGGCTGGCTAGGTTCATATGGCGGCGAGGATTCCCCCGACGACATCTCACGCGGCCTGTTCGCTGGGGAGGTTGGGTCGATGCGATTGCTGAAGCTCTTCGAGCGCGAAAAGATCCGCACCACCTGGTTCATTCCTGGTCATTCAATCGAGACCTTCCCCGTGCAGATGAAGGCGGTCGCGGCAGCGGGACATGAGATCGGCATCCATGGCTACAGCCACGAAAACCCGATCGCGATGACGCCGGAGCAGGAAGAAACCGTGCTCGATCGCAGCATCGAGCTGGTCACACAACTGGCGGGCCGGCCGCCGACGGGTTACGTCGCGCCGTGGTGGGAATTCAGCAATGTCACGAACGCACTGTTGGTGAAGAAGGGGATCAAGTACGACCACAGCTTGATGCACAACGACTACCACCCGTACTACGTTCGCGTTGGGGATTCGTGGACCAAGATCGACTACAGCAAGCATCCCGACACTTGGATGAAGCCGCTCGTGCGCGGACAGGAAACCGATCTCGTGGAAATCCCCGCGAACTGGTATCTCGATGATCTGCCGCCGATGATGTTCATCAAGAAAGCCCCCAACAGTCACGGCTTCGTGAACCCCCGCGATATCGAGCAGATGTGGCGCGACCAGTTCGACTGGGTGTATCGCGAGCACGACTATGCGGTGTTCCCGATCACGATTCACCCGGACGTATCCGGTCGCGCACAGGTTCTGCTGATGCTCGAACGCCTGATCGCGCATTTCCGCCAGCACGAAGGCGTGCGCTTTTGCACCTGCGATGAAATCGCCGACGACTTTCTGCGTCGTCATCCTCGCAAGCCCTGACCTCAACCGCATGATCTGATAGAGACCTGCCCCGACCATGTCACCCTCCGAACTCCAAGAAAGTGCCAAGATAAAAGAGAGTCCGCTTTCCACATCCGACTTCCGGCTGGAGGCGATTCTGCCATCCGACGTGAAGCGTGCGACGGTCGTCGCATTCTTCGCCTGGGTCTTTGCCGTGTACGACTTCATCCTGTTCGGCACGCTGTTGCCCGAAATCGGCAAACACTACCAATGGGACGCGGCGGCGCAAGCGGAAATTGCCACATTGGTCGCGATCGGCACTGCGGTGATCGCGTTTGCAATCGGGCCGTTACTCGACAGGCTCGGACGCAAGGCAGGATTGTTATGGACGGTTGCAGGCGCGGCGGTGTGCTCGGGGCTAACAGTCGTGGGTGGCGCGATGGGCCAGGTACCACTCGTGCTGATCCGTTCACTGTCCGGCCTTGGCTATGCAGAGGAAACCGTCAATGCGACTTATCTCAACGAGCTGTATTCAGCCGCCAATGACCCGAAGCTCAATCGCAACAAGGGCTTCATCTACAGTCTCGTACAGGGCGGCTGGCCGATCGGCGCACTGATGGCTTCGGGCCTGACGGCGTTGCTGCTGCCGCGCATTGGCTGGCAAGGCTGCTTCGTATTCGCGACGTTTCCCGCGGTCATCATCTTCTTCATGACACGGCGTCTTAAGGAAAGTCCGCAGTTCCTGCTGAATAAGCGCATCAAGCAACTGCGCGAAGCGGGCGCGGGCGAGGAAGCACGCAGCCTGGCCCACACACATGGGGTCGACTATGAAGCGCACAGCCGCGCGGGCCTGGCCGAAGCGTTTCGCGGCAGCGCGCTACGCGCGACGCTCGTACTGGGCGGCGGCATTCTGCTCAACTGGTCCGCGATCCAGGTCTTCAGCGTGCTCGGCACGACGGTTCTGACGCGCGTGCATAACGTGTCGTTCGAGAACTCATTGCTGATTCTCGTCCTGTCCAATGTGATCGGCTATTGCGGTTATCTGAGCCACGGCTTCATCGGCGACAAGATCGGACGACGCAATACGCTTGCGATAGGCTGGATGCTCGGCGGCCTTTCTTTCGCCGCCATGCTGTTCGGACCGAGCAGCTCGGCGGTGGTCGTCGCGCTCTACAGCCTCGGGCTGTTCTTCCTGATCGGCCCGTATTCGGCGGCGCTGTTCTTCATTGGCGAAAGCTACCCGACCACGATCCGCGGCACGGGCAGTTCCATCGTTCACGCGATGGGTCCGGTGGGAG
Source organism: Robbsia andropogonis (assembly GCF_000970345.1). GTDB lineage: Bacteria > Pseudomonadota > Gammaproteobacteria > Burkholderiales > Burkholderiaceae > Robbsia > Robbsia andropogonis. The sequence continues at coordinate 217,998 of NZ_LAQU01000002.1, forward strand.
CGATCCTGGCGGGCGTCGGCGTGACGTCAATGCTCAATCACGGCGGCGACTGGCTACATGCGGCGCTGTGGTTCGGCGCGCTGCCATGCTTCCTGTCAGGGGTATTGATCCTGTTCGCACGGCACGTGAATCCCGCCGCATCCCATTAACCTGTCCGGAGAGCGTTTCGTGAAAGCAGCATTGGTAACAGGGGCGGCAAGCGGCATCGGTCAGGCGCTGGCAGTGGCCTATGCGGAGATTGGCGTCGCAGTGGTGGGCGGCTATTTCCTCGGCGACCCGCACGATCCGGAGGCCACCGCGCATGCGGTCCGACAGGCGGGCGGCCAGTGCCTGATGCACGCGGTGGACGTGACGTCCGCGGAACAGGTCGAAACTTTCGCCATGGCGGCGCTTGAACGATTTGGGTGCCTCGACTACGCGGTCGCCAATGCAGGACTGCTGCGGGCATCGCCGCTCACCGACATGAGCGATGCGCAGTGGCACCAGATGCTCGACGTCGATCTGTCCGGGGTGATGCGTACCTTCCGTGCAGCGGCACGGCACATGCGCGACGGCGGCGCGATGGTCGCGGTGTCGTCGATCGCGGGCGGCGTGTACGGCTGGGAGAACCACACGCATTACTCGGCGGCGAAGTCGGGCGTGCCCGGCCTGTGCCGTGCGGTGGCGATGGAACTCGCTCCGCGCGGCATCCGCTGTAATGCGGTCATTCCCGGCCTGATCGAAACGCCGCAGTCGCTCGACGCGGTGAACTCGCTCGGCCCCGACGGCCTGCGCGAAGCGGCGAAGGGTATTCCGCTAGGACGTATCGGCCGCCCGCGGGAGATCGCCGCACTGATCCGCTACCTGACGAGCGACGACGCCTCGTACATCACGGGGCAGTCAATAATCGCGGATGGCGGGTTGACCGTACGGTGGCCAGGCTGACCAATCTGATTCGCCCGATTCATCGGACAAGGACATAACCATGGCTGCAACATTCTCACTCGATGGCCGCAGTGCGGTGGTAACGGGCGCCGCGAGCGGTATCGGCGCGGCGATCGCGCTCGCCTATGCCGAAGCGGGCGCGCAGCTCGTGCTCGCCGATCTCAACGAAGCACGCCTCTCCGCGCAAGCCGATGTATGCCGCGCATACGGCGCGCACGTGCACACGGTGATCGCCGACGTCGGTGAAGAGGCGGGCGCAAATCGCATCGTCGACAGCTGCATCGAGATGTATGGCAGCATCGACATTCTCGTGAACAACGCGGGGATACTGACCCAGGCGCGTTGCACCGACCTGAGTACGAAGATGTGGGACGACATGGTACGCATCGACCTGCGTAGCGTGTTTCTGTGCTCGCGTCGCGCGCTGCCTGCAATGACCGCGCAACGCTGGGGACGCATCATCAACATCGCCTCCCAACTCGGCATCAAGGGAGGTGCCGAGCTCACGCATTATTCGGCGGCCAAGGCCGGCGTGATCGGATTCACGAAGTCGCTGGCCATCGAGGCCGCGCCGGACAACGTGCTCGTGAACGCGATTGCGCCCGGCCCCATCGAGACACCCCTTGTCGACAGCATCAGTGCATCGTGGAAGGAAATGAAATCGAAGGAGCTACCGTTGCGGCGCTTTGGCCGTCCCGAGGAAGTCGCACCCACGGCCCTTCTGCTCGCATCCGATCCTGGTGGCAATCTGTTCGTCGGGCAGACCCTGGGGCCAAATTCCGGCGACGTGATGCCCTGACGACAACGGGAGAGTGCGATGTGCGGCATGTGTGGACTGTTTGGCGGCGGCGGCCACTGGTCAAACACGGTGGCGGCGGGGGAAGGCGCGAGCGCGCGGCAGCAACGCTATGTGCAGATCGCGCATGCGAACCGCCTGCTCGAAGGCTTCCGGCTGACACTGTCCGATTTCCATGGTCAGTCGTTCGTGTTGTCGTCTCCGACCGGTGCGCAGGTTATCGTCGACGATTTCATGCAGATATGGAAAGCTGCGGAAGCGATGCTCGGCCGTTCACTTGATCCGCTGACGTTGTTCGCGGACGAGGAGTCGTCATGAGCCTTGCGTACGACGTGATTCCGGTGACCATCGTCACGGGCTTTCTCGGCAGCGGCAAATCCACGTTGCTGGCCGACGTGCTCAAGGGCGACGCCGCCCGGGATACGGCGCTGCTCGTCAACGAGTTTGGCGAGGTCGGCCTGGACCATCTGCTGATCGGCGAAGTGGAGACGGAAACCGTGCTGCTCGACAACGGGTGTGTCTGTTGTGCGATTCGCGGTGAGCTAAAGGATGCGCTGGCGTCGCTGTTCTCCCGGCGCGTGCGTGGCGAGGTGCCGCCATTCTCGCGCCTCGTGCTCGAGACCACCGGACTTGCAACGCCCGCACCGATCGTCGCGACCCTGCTGGGAGACCGCGTGGTGTCCAGTCATTATTCGATCAGTGCGATTGTCACGGTTGTGGATTCCGTCCACGCCGTGCGGCAACGCGCGCAGTATCCGGAGTGGCTCGCGCAGGTCACGGCGGCTGACCGGATCATCATTAGCAAGACGGACCTTGTTGATGAAAATGCGCTCGATACGCTACACGAATCGCTCGCGCGCTTGAATCCGGCCGCGCACATCGCACACCGCACGCGTGCGGATGGTGCGGCGGTTGTGCTGGCCCCGGCGACAAACGCGCACGACTTCGCGGATTTCGTCCGACGCACCGGCATGCATGACGCCAGGACGGCGAAGGATGACGCGGCAGCGCTGGCGAACCCACTCGCGCGGCTGGATGCAACGGCAACGCATCACGATGGCTTTGCATCGCTTGACGCGTTCTGCATGGAATTTGAAGAACCAGTGGACTGGGCCGTTTTCACACTATGGTTTACATTGCTGCTGTCGCGCCACGGTGATAGCATTCCCCGGGTCAAGGGTCTCCTTGCGCTTGCCGGCGCGACGCGACCAGTCGTGCTCCATGCGGTGCATCATCTCGTACATCCTGTGCTGCATCTGGATGCATGGCCTGGCAGCATCCATGACGATCCCGCAGACATGCACAAATCGCGTCTCGTGTTCATCGTGCAAGGCCTGTCGCGAGATGCGGTAGTCGATTCGTACCGGCGTTTTCGTCGGCATCTTCACACAGCAGAAACGATCCGTTGAATCCAGTGCGCCAGCGTCCTTCCGCCCCCGCGGTGCATGCACCCAAAGTCGAGTTGCGCGTGCTGGGCACGACGGTGACGCTGCAGGAACACATCCGCAAGCGTGCGGAACAGGATCTGGGCATCCGGCTTCGCTTCATCGTCGAGGATGGCGGCAGCGTGCAACGCGAAGGCGTCATGCATCCCGACAGGTACGATCTGTACGATCAATGGTTTCACAGCATCGACTGCCTGTGGCCCACCCACGCACTGCAGCCTATCGACGTGGCGCGCATTCCTCGTTGGAACGACATCAATACGCCACCGCTCACGGCGCGCATGGGCCGCGTGAACACGCGGACGACGGCGAATGCGCGCGGCAGCGCGGGCTGCGTCCCCGCCGATCGTCTGTATGTGCAAGCCGACGGCTCGCTCTCGCACACGCCGACCGGGCGCGTCAGCATGCTGCCCCTTACGCACAACGTGGACAGCTTTGTGTATCTGCAGGACGCGATGCCGAGCTTGCTCACGGACCGCGAGGAAAGCTGGGCATGGCTGCTGGCGCCGGAACTCGCCGGGCGCGTTGCGCTGCAGGCGGATGCCGCGATCGGCGCGATCGATGCGGCACTTGCCGTCCAGGCAAGTGGCCTGATGCGCTTCGACGACATCGGCAATCTGAGCATCGAGGAAATCGACGGGCTGATTGCAACGCTGATCGACTTCAAGCGGCGCGGGCATTTCGCGGGTTTTTGGTCGACTTTCGCTGAAGCCGCGCAACTGATGATCACGAACAAGGTAGCGATTCAGAGCATCTGGTCGCCGGCCACGGTGGAACTGGCGCGTGCCGGCCTGAAGTTTCGCCTGGCCCAGCCTCGGGAGGGATATCGCGCGTGGTTTGGCGGCATCGGCATATCGCGGTTCGCGCAAGGGCGGGTGCTGGACGCCGCTTACGCGTATCTGAACTGGTGGCTGGACGGCTGGGCCGGCGCGACGGTCGCGCGCCAGGGTTTCTATATCTCCCACCCGGAGCGCTCGCGCGCGTATATGAGCGATGCGGAATGGGCGTACTGGTACGATGGTGCCCAGGCGCCGACGGATCTCCCGGGACCCACATCCGCGCATCTGGTTCCGATGGGTCAAAGGCGGGATGGCGGCAGCTACGCCGCACGCATGAGCCGGATTGCGGTATGGGATTCGGTGATGGATGAGCATAACTACCTCGTGCGCCGTTGGACCGAGTTCATGCGGTGCTGACGGCGACCGTCCGTTGAAGATGACAAGACACGCCAGGGCTTCCCGATCCTCAGGTTCGCCCACCCCGCACACCGATATTCGTCGGCCGACCCCGCCGCGCAAGGCCACCGGTGCCTTCCCGACAGCTTCTCCGGACGTGCCGCTCGAGGCCGATACCCGCTTACGCTATCGCGTGATCCATGAGCAGTTGAAATCGGCCATTGCGCTTGGCAACATCGCGCCGGGCCTGGTGTTGCTGGAGGGCCCCGTCGCGCGCATCTTCGGCACGAGTCGCGTGCCGGTCAGAAAGGCGTTCGAAATGCTGCACGGGGACGGTCTCCTCCATACCTTCGAAGGACGCGGCTATCTTGTCGCCCATGCGGATGGTAGCGTGCCGGAGCCGCTACGCGCGCCTATCTCGGAAAGCACGCTCGGTTTCGACCGCCCGCTCGAACCGCTCGACATTCCTTCGAACAGCGAACGCATCTACGATTCGCTCGAAGCCGCCATTTCACTGGGTATTGTGTTCGGGCATTTCCGCATTGATGAAAGCAATGCCGCCGAGGCTTTCGGCGTAAGTCGTGGCACGGTTCGCGAAGCGCTGAACCGGTTGCGCGATCGCGGGCTGGTCGAGAAATCCGCATATTCGCACTGGCTATGCGGACCGCTCACCGCACGTGCGGTGCGTCAGGACTACGAGCTGCGCGCGTTGCTGGAGCCCGCCGCGTTGCGAGCAGGTGCGCCATCCTTAACGCGTGCGCAGCTGGAAGCGGCACTACACGATGTCGAGCGCGCGATCGAAACTCCCGATTCCGTTGATGCGGTTGCGTTGCACAAACTTGAAACGACGTTGCATGACACGTTCCTCGCGGGCGCACCGAACCCCAAACTGGTTGCCACGATCAGTCATGCGCACATGCCGTTGATCGTCAACCATGCATTCTACGATGCGTTTAGATTACATCCGGAGCCAGGGACGCTGGCGGAGCATCGGGACATTATTCTGGCACTGTTGCATGACGATCTCGACACCGCTTGCAATGCGCTGGCGACGCACCTGCAACACGGGGAAACGCGAACGCGTCAACGGTTGAAGGTGCTCGCAGTGCTACCCGATCCCGATCTGCCCGGTTATATGCAGCGAATTGCGTAGTGGTTAGTGCCAGCTCACTTTTGCTTCAAGGTTCAACACCGTTGGTTGTCGGGATGATCTTCGTCAAAGAACGCCACAAGCTTCCGGCATCTTCACGCACAACCATCCTGCTGCCATCGCACATTCGTTGGAGCAGTTGTCTGAGCATGGCCTGAGTCTGCGCGATGATCGCGACCGCGGTTGCGGCGTTTCTGAAACACCTGAAACCGAGCATCACGTTCGTTCTCGACTTGATGTTTCGATGGGCCTGCTCAACCATATATTGTTCAGATACTTCGAGGACCGGACTTTCATGTCTTCAAGCAGCAGGCCATCGGCGTTCGTCTCCCGCACCGCACGGTGCGATGCAGGGTAACGATCGAGCGTGATAGTCTCTGGAGGCTGGCCCTGGTGTAGGATCGCCTTGCGAAAAAAGCTTTGGCTGCGGCTACTTTGGTTTGGCCCTGAGTAAGAAGTCCACTGTCCGGCCATCTCGATCAACCGCCCGGTACAGGTAGACCCATCTGCCACGAATCCTCATGTAGGTCTCATCGACCCGCCACGAGCCACCCGCAGGGATCGCGATGCGGCGCCACCATTTAGCGAACTCCGAGGTAGAGCCTTTCACCCAGCCCATCGTGGGAGCCAGCGATAAACCGCGCTCAGCCATCATTTTCAACAGATCGCGTAGGCTGAACTTGTAGCAAAGGTACCAGCGCACGCACAGGACGATGGTTCATTCACCTCTGGCGTTGATTTCCGCAAGACGCTCGTCAATTGTATCGAAGTAAGCTTCACCCTTCGCAGCCATCACCTCTCGAGGATGCGGCCGACCGAGGCTCTCGAACATCTCGATGACATCGTCCCCGCGCAGCCGCTCCGGAAGCTTGGCGAACGCCGCCCTGAGCGTCTCCGCTGGAGACGCTTGCTCCTCAAGGATTTCATCGGCTTCGTGATAGTCCGCGTGCTGAACATGCGTGTTCTGCAAGATGCCGGGCAGAATTTCTCTCGCCTCGTCAGCAGACGTGGCTCCGAGTGCCTTCAGACTGTTGGCGATCTCGTACAGGAGACTCTGATTCTCCGTCTTCTGCAGTTCTTGGAACTCGTGGATCACATCGGCGGGATCGACATTGCCGAGGTCGGCGCCTTCCAGTGTTTCATGAGGCACGATCCCTTGCTGGATACTGGCGTCAAAGGTTCCCGCAGGATGGCTTTTTACGAGCATGGAGAGATTTTGCGCGGCAAACAGTGCATCCCGCCGTCGCGCGGTGTTGCTCCTCCTCAACTCAGGCGAAGAATCCACCACCACGTTGTGTGTGGAGAATCGTTTGGAGGCTATCCTGCTTAGCTTACCGGTCTCATCGACGACCTTAGCCTGTTCGGCGAACCCCACGCTTTTGCGAGCATATCCCGGCTCCGCATGACGAAGAAATGCGGTCGTGAGTTCCGTCTGTTGCTCGGCGTGCATGAGCTTCACCAAGGAATTCTCGGGAAGTGGCTTGCGCTTGAGCGCACTGCGAGGCGGCATCGACGACGTCGCAGCGGATGCCGCCGAGGACTTCGGGCCGCGATTTGTCAAGAGTGGTAGCGAAAATGGAAAAGACAGGCCCTTCCTGCCACCGCTCGCCGGGGCCTGCTTACCACTGGTCGCAGAGGCCGTTGTCGTGCTGGCATCTGTGCTCGAAGAAGCGTGCTGTGTCCTGCTGCGAAAAAAGCTGATGGCACTCATGGTCGGCTATCTTTTTCTGAAGGTGACAAATAAAATCGGCCCAATACCTTCATAGTCCCCCTTGGAAAGACGCGAGGTTGCCGTGCCAGCGAAAAAGAAGCGAAATCAGCGAATATTTGATGCGCGTGGCATGCTGGGGATTGGAAGAGAGCCCCTCTCGAAGTACGCGAGCTCTGCCACCTGTCAGTTACGAACCGGCCAGACCCGTGCGCATTCTCCCGACGCCACGCAGTTACGCCTTAAGCACAAAAAAGATATTCATAAATACAGCGCAACGCGGTCAAACGGGTTTTATCAATACGTCTATTTTATGTGGAATCCCTGCACCCTCGGCGGCGAAGACACAATGCGTGTTCGTTTTTCACCGGCGACGATAGCGTCCCTCAATTTCTCGTCATTTGCAGAAAGCCACTGCCCTTCGTGAGAAATTCGCTTTCCCGCTTCATCCCATTTATTCAGCTTTTCAATCAGACGCCTGTTGAACTCTGGAGCAGGACAAGCGATATTCAACCATGGGTCGCAGATAATTATGCCTTCGTCCCATTTACTCATATCGCGCTCCCAAATTTTTTGTTCCGCGCACCCATAAGGCAGAATAGCGGCAAAAGCATGTGCAATCGTGGACCCACCAATCACGATATGAGCAGCCTTAACATTCCTGCCAGATAGCCTTTCCATCGCCAGCCTCGACAACTCACCGCAGTTATGTGCCGTTGCATTTTCGATGTCGCATAGGTTTCGCAAACTATTGCCGCGCAAGCGGCTTAAACTGGCGCTGGCCGCCTTCAACCTTGCGACTTCCAATTCCTGATCGACTTTGGTTCGCCATTTATTGCTGGACTTAAAATTCGGGCTTTTATAATACGTCGTTCGGATATCCTTTAATACTTCCCGCGCAATAGACAAGTTTGCGATCGTGGTGTTTCCCGGGGTATCGATTGCAGGAATAGCGCGACTTGGGCCCGGCGCGGCGCCCTGAACGGTTCGCGGTAGCGCACAGTTCGCCGCCTTAAACAAACCAGAAAGACCACCTAAGTGGACAGTGCGGCTCCGTCGCGGCGACCCGGGCCGTGCTGCCGCTTCTGCCGGGTTCACATCAGCATTCCCCGATTGCGTTATACCAGCAACGTTAGCTACTGTACCAATTATGGGTTTCATACTGACTGAAGATTGTAAGCAACGGGGGCGTCATCAACGATGACAAACAACAAAGCCTTTCGCGAATGTCTGGTGCGAAAGATCAACGCACGGGACAACGTAAAGCGCCGATCCCGTCTCATTTTCGGGTCGCTTTAGACAACATGCTTCGCGCAATAGGCAACGGTTCGCTCCAAAGCGGTATCCATGCGGTCTCTGAGCATCTGCTTGCCCGCCTTGCCGTCCGCTAGTTCCGCGATCAGTTCATACCCACCACGAAAATCTTCCGGCAAACCGCGCGGTTCGCTGCCCGGTGTATGTAGATCCCTGATCGCGTCGAGCGCGAACAGCACCTCCTCGGTCGAGTGGCCGCCGTTGAACACCAGGCAAATCATGATCGTCAAATGCAAGTCTCGCTGTGACAACTGCGGACGACTTTGTCCGAGATGGTGACCAAAGGACGCTACCATGCCGGTCTGGCCTGACGCACCGTTGACGATCGGCTGGCCGCGCGCGAGGGCGTCCTGTTCGAAAGCGGAAAGACGTTCCGGAGTGACCACGCGACTGTGCGTCCAGCTTTGTCCTTTCCAAGGACTCTTCGTGTTGGCGGCGTTTGGCTGATAGTGCAGCCAGTTACCCGGATCCTGCGCGCGCACACCGGACAGTTGAGACTTACCTCCGGGCTTTTGTGTGCTAAGGAAATCGCAGTAGAAATCGAAGCATCGGCGGTACCACTCGGGACGTTCTATTTCACCGCGCTCAGACACGTTGTGAATCGCCAAAACCATGCGCTGTGCGACGTTGACAGTTTTAATTGCTTCAATGCCGTTCGAGGTGTCCGCCATACATGCCTTTAGCGTGTCCATCGTCGGGTGATCCAAAAAGTTCCGCATCGACTGCGACAGCCCGAACCAAGGCCGCACGTCACTGCGGAGTATGCTCACCAGCTCATTGAACACGGCAGGCGGATACGACTCCATTGTTTCAACAATACCGTGCCCGAGCTCACGTGAGACGCGTAAAACGTTTTTTGGCGGCCAGCGTACCAGATCTTCTACCAGCAACGATTCGAATGTGCGGCCGTACAGGTTGTCAGCGAGCTGCGGGACGGTTACCGGCTTCGCGATTTCGGCCGCGAGTTTGGTGAATTGATCGTGCAGCAACACGTCGTCGCCAACGCGAGCGAGTGCGTCATGGACAAATGCTGCGACCGCAAGACGACTGAACCCACTGGACAGGAAGAGCTTTTTTGCATCGACGAGCAACGCCTGGTTGACTGGATTGCGCTCCATGCCGAGCAGATGCATCGCGCGCACCAGAATGTCGCGTTCGGCGCGCGGTGCCTCGCGCGGGCCGCGAGCGTTCGTCGTCGTCAGCGGTTTGATTACCGCGTTCTCGAGCATGGTAACCAGCGCCGGGGATATATGGTGCAGTGGCGCAAGATCCTCGATCCTGCCGAAACCGTCGAACGTAACTGGACTCTTGGCATCGCCAGCGTCGGCGAGAATCTCGTTAGCCACCTTGGGATCGATGGTGGCGCCGATCAACCGGTCGATCCGTTCCAGCATCCGCTCGGGGGGATTAGTAGGCGACACCGCAAATGCTCCGGACGCCGACACAGTCGACCTTTCGGCGCGCGGCATGGCGGGGGGCGACGAACTTGTAACGAGCGTACGAATATCCCGGCGCGGTGGCATTGAACGCACGGTTGCAGCCGCATGCGTCGGAATGTCCGTTGCATTAGGCATCCGCGCGCATGCGGGAAGGCATGCCAATCCCTCAAAAGTCGGTAGCGACAACGGACGGCGTTTCGGCTCGGATGCGGCAGCTTCGGATGAATTCGATGGCGCGCTGCTCCTTGGCGGAGATACCTCAGCAGATTTCGACGAGATTCGCATCATGGGTGCATGTAGCCAGCCAGTTAAGCTGAAGTATTAGCGGTTAGCTCACCAATACTATGCATCAGGCATGCGCGCGCTGACCGTCAGACCGAAGGATAGGTGCCTCTAACGAATAAAAATAGCCTACGAAGCGGTTTTGGTGCAAATAGGTGAGCGTGTTGAAATTTTTTTACATGTAGGATGTCTTATCAAAAAGACAGAACAGCATTCCATACGGCAAGCAGAGCGGCATCTTTGAGACAGAGTTTAGTCACATCGAACGGGCCCTTGCGAATGCGATGCATCAATTGGATGCCGGAGATCGTTACCGCGGCATTTCTGAACCGTTTGAAACTGAGCATCACGTTTGTTATGGACTCGATGTTTCGATGGGCCTGCTATATCACATTGTTCAGGTACTTCGAGGAGCGGACCGTCATGCCTTCAAGCAAGCAGGCCATCTGCCTCCATCCCCCGCACCGCGCGGTGCGAGGCAGCGTAACCATCGAGCGTGATAGTCTCTGATGGCTAGCCCTGGTGCATTCTCGTTGCGCAAGCAATGTCGGAGCTGTTGAGATTGGTAACTTCAGACGGGCATCTGTTGAAATACACCGAACTCGTCATCTCGGTGTAGGGAATTACGCCGCCGCAGGCCGCATCGAACAGCGCATCGATGCCGCCGCACCGTAGCGCTGGCTCAAGTAAACAAGCCGTAGGAAAACCGACGTAAGATGTCGTGATGAAAAAAACCAAAATCGCTCTATACCAGTCATCGCTTCACACCTTCGGTCATCAGCTGCGCGGTGTGTTGGTATTTCCGCTTCCAGCTAAGTCTGCGTGACACTGCGTAATTGCTTTTCGAGCGTGGGGTCGGCGTGTGCTGCGCTCGAACCCGGTACCGGGCAAGATCGTCACCGATCAACTGCGCAGCTCTCCAGCGGCGAAAGCCGAGATTCCGGATCTAGCGAATGTGAAACACGTGTTCGTCAAAAGCGGCTGCTCGCCTCAACGGCCGAGCCAAGAACCGCCACCAACCTACACGCGGACGCGAACGACGTATTCGCGGTTTTCGCAGCCCGACACGCACTCGGAAATTTCTATAGTGCTTCGGGCCGATCCGTCAACATGTCATGTCACGCTCAAGCGCCATCAGCTGCGCGCGTCAGTTCATCGCAAAAAACTCGCAGCCCAGTTCGAGGCGTGGGGCAAATTTACCAACATCACCCAAAACCGGTCTACTGGTTTCTGACCGGCACTCGCTCCCTGACCTTGTGCTGTCCGTGCTCCCCAAGTTGACAGTGCCCAGCCGACGCTGACTGCTACCATGCCAATGCTGGCTTTCTCACAGAGCCTGGTGAGGTCGTCAGCCTTTGGCTTCCAATCGCACCCACCTTGAACGCCGAAACCGCGTCCTTGAGCTTGATCGATTGCTCTTCGAGTGACTGTGCTGCTGCGGCGGCTTCCTCGACCAGCGCGGCATTCTGCTGTGTTACTTCGTCCATTTGACCTACCGCCTGATTCACTTGCTGAATGCCACGACTTTGCTCCTCCGAAGCGGAGCTGATTTCCCCGACGATATTGGAAACTTGCTTGATGGCTTGCTTTACCTGGGCCATCGTGGCGCTAACCTCTGTTGCTTGGGAAGCACCTGCCTCAATCGTCGTCACGGAAGAGGTGATCATTTCCTTGATTTCCTTGGCTGCAGCGGCGGAGCGTTGAGCCAGATTACGGACCTCGCTGGCAACCACCGCAAAACCGCGGCCTTGCTCACCGGCACGCGCGGCTTCAACAGCGGCATTCAACGCAAGGATATTTGTCTGGAAGGCAATGCCTTCAATGACCCCTGTAATTTCAGAGATCTTGCTTGAGCTGCTGCTGATCCGGCCAATAGTGCCGACCATAGACTGAACAGATTGCTCACCGGCATCGGCGATGTCGCTGGCTTTGGTCGCCAATGCATTGGCTTCGCGCGCGTTATCGGCATTCTGTTTGACCGTTTCAGTCAGCTGCGTCATGCTTGCAGCCGTCTCCTCCAGCGATGCCGCTTGTTGTTCGGTACGCGTGGAAAGCTCGGCGTTTCCGCTAGCAATTTCATGCGATGCAGTTGTAATGTATTCCGTTGCCTGGTGAATGCCACCAATCGTCGATGTCAACTTGTTGCGCATGACCTGCATCGAATACAGCAAGCTGGAAGCGTCGTTGTTTTTCAGCAGAAAATCGACCGTAAGATCGCCGTCTGCAATCTGCCCGACAACGCTGGCCGCGAGATCCGGCTCACCGCCAAGCTGCCGCTGAATGCTACGCACGATCAAGATACAGACAGTTAGCGCAACCAAGATTGCAACAGCAATCAACGAGAGCATCGCAGCCCTGGCAGAGCGGTACGTCGCATGCGCAGCCGCGGCCTGGATTTCCCCTTGGCTCACTACATAATCTCTTAACTGAGCGAGCGAACCGGTCCATCGATCAAGCGCGGGTCCTGCCTCGTTCATCAGAAAATCGGGGCCTGCAGGATCATTCGCCAAGCCGAGCTTTGCTGCCTTATCGACGAGCGGAATAGCGGCTTGCCGACTTTCGGCGGCCTGGAGCAGTAGCGCATCTTTCTGGGCGTCTTTTTGCGGGTCCTTCTCCATGAGGGCGTGAGCCTGCTTCGCGACCTGCAAGTAGTCTTTCATCTTGCTATCGTAAATGCCCTGCTGCACGGTCATGCGCGGCATGTCAGTGAGGATAATAAGATTACGCATTGCGGACGATGCATCCTGAGCATCGTTCAGTGCCCGTGACAAGGTGTTCGCCTCAGCCGTACCGAAGTCAATACTTTGCGTAAGCGCATCATTGAGTTGCTTTAGCTTGACCACGCCAACGATGGCAACCACCAGAAGCACGCAAAGGACCGCGCCGAAACCCAACGCGAGCCTTGTTCCTACTTTTATACGGGATAAATCCATCATGATTGCTATTTTTTTCGTAGGGATTGTTTGTTTTCCAATGGCGTAATGCCATGCCAATGGTTTACGGCAAAGACTGAACTTTCTTTATCGTCGAACGTCTTTAGGGGACAAAAAAATAAGGCCATGCTGTTGTGTTCACATAGGAGACAGGTACAGCACTGCTAAGTCGTACGACTTGCATGACCATTTACATCCGTAGTTACCTATCAAGCGGTTGCGTAGGCAATCCTTGCTTCCCTGTGCTTACCGTCGTCGGCCGTAGACGAATGTCCCGCAGACGGCAACTGGAATTTAGCTACCGCTTCGACAAGTGCCTGCGCCTGCTGCTGCAGGCTTGCCGTCGCCGCAGCGGCCTCCTCTACCAGCGCTGCGTTCTGCTGCGTCACACTGTCCATCTGGCTCACGGCCACGTTGACCTGCTCAACCCCAACGCCCTGCTCGGTACTCGCCGCGGCAATTTCGGATACCACCGCCGAGACGCGTCCGATGGAAGAAACCAGTGCATGAATACGGCCGCCCGCTTGCTGCGCCAAAGACGAGCCTTCGGTGATTTGAGAGACGCTGGCGGTAACCAGTGTCTTTATCTCTTTGGCTGCACTCGCACTGCGCTGGGCGAGCGCGCGCACCTCGCTTGCCACCACGGCAAACCCACGCCCCTGTTCGCCGGCGCGCGCCGCTTCAACCGCCGCATTTAGCGCAAGGATGTTCGTCTGGAACGCGATGCTTTCGATAACCCCGATGATCTGCGTGACTTCCTCGGACCGAGTGGCAATGGACTGCATTGTCTCCACAACCTGGTCGACTGCCACCCCACCCTGCGTGGCTGATCCGCTCACGTCCTGCGCCAGCCGGTTCGCCTCGGCGGCACTGTGGGAATTCTGCTTGATCGCTGTCGCAAATTGCCCAATCGATGCGGCAGTCTCTCCCAGCGACGCCGCCTGCTGCTCGGTTCTGCTGGACAGATCCTCGTTTCCAGATGCAATTTCGCGGCTAGCCACACCGATCGTCTCGGCGTTCTGGCGTACATTGGCAACAATACTGGAGAGACTGCTGTTCATATTGCGCAATGCGGTAAGTAATATCGCGAGTTCATCGGACCCTTCTACATCAACAACGGATCGAAGGTCGCCCGCCGCGACACGCCGCGCCACATCCAGCGCCTGATCCAACGGACGGGTTATCGACAGAACAATGGCGCGCGCGAACCACGCTGCCAAACAGGCAATTCCGAAAATCGACAACAGTAAAATAGTTTCGGTCCGACGTAAGTCACTGAATTGCGTCTCCAGCAATTCACGCAATACCGTGACGCCCACAGCATTGAACGCAAATTGCGCATCGATTGCCGATGTCATCGCCCGCCGATAGTCGCTTGCACTAAGTGTGGCCAAGTCGGCATTGACGATATTGTCGTCGGCCATCTTGATGGCCGTATTAGCCTGATCCACGGCGGTCTTGAAAGCCATGCCCAAACGATCGCGCAATCTAGGATCGGCTTTGAACGCCTTTCCAATAGATCTCGTCATCTCCTGATGATGCTCGCGCGCACGTTCGATCAGGTTTCGGATGGCTTCGCGGTCGGCAAGCGTAATCGTGCTCGCCGCCAGGACCGCGGTGCCGCGAGCACGTAGTTTTCCAAGTTCTTCGGATGAGGCGGGCAACCCAATCAGCAATCCCGATATCAATTGATAACTGTCCAGGTTCGAGTCCAGACTGAGTTCGTAGTTATCAAGCAAAAGGTCATTTACATCAAACATCTTTGATAACAACGCCGTGTGCGACTTATAGATTTCAAGTGCGTTCCTCGGCGTCTTTATCGAATCGGCTTTCACTGCCGCCCAATCGCGCTGCACCTCGGCGAGTGCGGCAACCAGTTCGGCATTATCGGTTGTTGCAAGCGACTTCTGCAACGTATCAAGCAATTGGTCGATCTGTCGGGCCTTTTCGTCCTGGGCCGCCCCTGCGGAAGGGTCTATTGCTAGCCCGCGATGTTGTTGTATCGCCTGCAACACGGCCAGCCATTGCTGTGCGGGTGCAACTCCGTCCATCTCGTGCCTGATCTGTGCCACCGCTTTATTCGCCTCGCGCCGGTAAAACGCTGTCGGCGCCGAAACAAGGACAAGCGCTATCGTGCCAAGCAAGAAAAACTTCCGCCGCAAGCGTAGTTTTCTCAAAATATTTGTCATTCGAATCTTCTCTTTTTTGCGGGGCAACATGCAAACGGCATGAGAGCCCTTCTTGTAATACATATTATGTATGCCGAAATACTATTCCCGCATGACTGCTTGTTGGACGCGCGCGGCGCATGTCTCGCAAACCCGTCGATCTTGCGTGGCACGTCAATTCTTATACGGTGCCGACTGGGTCGATGTGCCTACGATGATACGGTCTCGCGATCCGCTCATTTCGGATGAAACCTGCCCAGACTCCTTCTTTCGTAAGTCATTCGTAGTCGACGGGTTAACCCCATCAGGCTTCCAGAGCCTCGAAAAAATCGCCGCGTCACCTAGCGGGGAAAAGCCATTGCGCGTGGCATAGCTTCGCGGCAGTTCATCATGAAGCCCACTCCGAAACCAAATTTGGTAATTTGGCAACGAGTACCCCGATATTTGCACCGCTGCGACATGCAATGCATGGCACATTCACGAAGATGAACACAAGGCATCACCCGCGGCTTGCCAGTTGCGAAAATTGTAACGCAGCCGCGGAAAATTGATAGAAGTGAATGCGGTCGTTGCTGCAACACCACTGATAATGACTAGGGAAACCACCATTCTTCAAGCGTCACGCAGCGTTCCATAAAACCGAAACGCCTATGCATTCCATATAAATGGTAAAAATGAGAGGAAAACCTGCATTATGTTCCTGCAAGCAAGTGAGGACACGTAACTCTTACCGAATAAATGCAGCTGTCCATGGCATCTCCAGTTATCAAGATGAGAGGAACAAGATGCTGCCGCGGCAACTCGTCGGATAATATGCGGGCGCGATTCGACATCCCCATGAGCGGTTCATCACGAAATAGCAGCAAGCATGATCAGATCTACTGGTTATTTTCTACCGTTCGGTCACTCGTCGCGCCATCACCGGCGTTGACAACCCGGCGTGGCTCTATCAATAACAGCTTTACCTCGCTGTTTTCGCGAGGCTTGTGTTCGACATCCTTTGGTACCACCGCCATTTAACCCGCGCGCAACACGATCAATCCATCGTCCGCCGACGCGCCGCGAAAATAGATACGCAACGCCACGTCGAGGACGACGAACGTCTCATCAGTATCAGCGCGGCGACGCCATTCGAATTCGCTTTCGACCATCACTACTTTAAATTGGTGGTCGCTCATTCCCGCAACGACACCGTGCTGCTAATACCCTTCAATTTTCCCGATCTTGTCGATTAGATCGATGGCTTGCCATTGGCCGCGCTTCGTTGATAGGTGGCGTGTAGGCTAGGTCCGAACAACACTGACACCTGCTGCTTCCAAGTCGGCGGAGAATGCTTCGCTCGTGTCGCTCTCGACAATGATTGTTTGCGCGAGCGTCACGTCGCCTATAGCATAAGCCGACGCCGCATTGAGCTTTTCCATCGACGCCAGGACGATTGTCTCGGCAGAGCGCGCGGCAAGCGCGCGTTTCACATATGCCTCTTCAAGGTCGCCGGTGCTGAGCCCTTCGGTCAGATGCACGCCAGTCACGCCCATGAAGTAAAGATCCGCACGAATGTGAGACATCGCTTCAATAGCGGCGGACCCCACATTCACAATCGAATGTTTATAAAGTTTGCCTCCAATCATGATGACCTCGATTGCCGGATGATCGACTAATGCGACGGCGACTGTTGGGCTATGCGTCACGACGGTAGCCGACAGTGTGTGCGGGATATGCCGGACCAACTCCGCGGAAGTAGTGCCCCCGTCAATCACGACGACCTGACCCGGTGCGATCATCGATGCGGCGACACGCCCAATAGCCGTCTTTCCCGAAGCGTCCATCGCGCGACGCGCTGAAAATGGCGCGACGGCAGGCGAAGCGGGGAGCGCTCCGCCGTGTACGCGCTGAAGCAAGCCTTCCGACGCAAGTTCACGCAGGTCGCGTCGTATCGTGTCTTCCGATACCTCAAATGTCCCGGCGAGGTTTCCTGCCAGGACTTGCCCGTTTTTCGCGAGCATATCGAGTATCAATTTCTTCCGCTGCGACGTCAGCATGATTTTGCACGTTTTATCTTGATATTGCATGAAGTTGCACGATATCATAAAAGCACTCAACACAGAAGGAGAGTGCCATGACCCCAACACGCGACCGCGTACGTATTATCGATTCGGTGACCCTGTCGGATGATTGGTATGTGCTGAAGAAAACGACATTTGATTTTCGTCGCCGCGACGGAACCTGGCAGCGGCAGAACCGGGAAACCTACGATCGTGGCAACGGCGCGACCATCCTTCTCTTTAACCGCGCCCAACGGACGGTGATACTGACACGCCAATTCAGGTTTCCCGTTTTCGTGAACGGCCACGACGGTATGCTGATCGAAACCGCAGCCGGCCTGCTTGATAACGCGTCGCCGGAGGAACGCATCAGGGCTGAGGCAGAGGAGGAAACAGGCTATCGCGTGCAACACGTTCGCAAGGTATTCGAGGCTTACATGAGCCCTGGTTCCGTAACAGAAAAGCTTTTCTTTTTCACGGGAGAATACGATGCGTCGGCTCGGGTCAGTCCCGGAGGCGGCGTGGAAGCCGAGGGCGAGGACATCGAAGTAATAGAGCTTACGATAGACGATGCACTGTCGGCGATAGCCCGCGGGCAGATTGTCGATGGGAAGACGATCATGCTACTGCAGCATATTGCATTGGGAGAGTTAGCGGAGCCCCCATTCAAATCCGCCCCCACTGATAGCCAACCTCGAAGTAATAGCCCCAACCCGTAGAGCGATTCTGGAAATTTCCGCTACCGAAGTTCAAAACCGAGCCGCTCCACTGACCACCGTTGTGGAAGTATCGGGCCACCGCTACCAGACGTAAGTGCTGATAGGAATAGATCAGCGCGTTCGTCTCGACAAATGCGTTGTCAGTGCGCGTGTTACCTCCCGTTTTCTCTTGCAGCCGTGATCCAAAGTCATAGTTGAAAAAGCCTGAATAGCTCCAGTCGCCCCCCAGGTAATGACCAATCGGATAGAAGTAGTTCATCTGGTAACGGTAACCGTCCCATGAATACTCGTTAGCCGCGCCATAGTTCTGCCAATTACGATTGACGTAGAGGTTCGCCGAAAGAGAAAGGGGCGTGTGCGTGTCGATGTCGGTACCGAGCCCTATATATAGAGTATTTTGCTCGTCCGCGCGGCTTCCTCCCTGTTCATAAATCCAGTCTGACGCCAGATAGATATGCTTGAAAGGGCCAAAGCGAAACGCTTTTCCTGCAAGCGTATCAAGCGCGACACGGGGTTCCTGCTCACTGAAAAAAGGCGGCCCCTGGTCCCAGAGCCCCGACGTATTTTTTGTGCCCGCATTGAATACCTTCAACACATCCACGTAGCCGTAGAGGTTAAACGGTCCCTTCGTACCAAAATATTCATATTCGAGATAGGTATTACCGGTGCGATACGGTCCAAACCGCGTCAGGCTGCTGTTGATGATACTGACCGTGTTATGTAGCCAGGGTCGATTCTCAACGGCCGGTTCGGCAATCGCGGGAAGCGGCGCCGTGCTGTCTGGATTTTGCTTCGCTTCCGCGCTTTCGTGAGGCGACGCGCGCACCGTATTCGGTGATGCATTCTTTGCCGTATCGCTTGCAGGCAGGCCAGCCTCGGCGGCGTTGCCGCCGTCATCGGGTGACCCTGTTGCCCACGACGGGGCCGACACTAGTGCGCATGCCGCGAGCAAACTACCGGACGCCGCGGTCCGCACGATATTGACAGACGTTTCTGAATACTGTGCCCACATTACTTCGCATACACGTTTCATAGCCCGCATACGTGTTCTCCGATAGCAAGAAATAATCGTGCTGATTGTTGATGTATGTTCCGCACCAGGAAAGACGGTTGTCCGTACCGCAGTCAATACCGACTATTGCTTACTGATTCTGTCGTCAATGCAAGGACAGAAAGATGCCGGCAATTGCCGCACTCATCAGATTTGACAAGGTGCTCGCGGCGACCACTCGCAAGCCGTAGCGCGTCACTTCGGCGCGACGTTCGGGCGCGACGGCGCTGAAGCCGCCAGCAAGAATTGCGATCGAGGAGAAATTCGAGAAACCACACAAGGCGAATGAGACGATGGCGATCGTTCGGGGATCAAGTACCGTCAAGCCCGCGGCGAGGACGTCATTGGCGCTCTTCAAATACGGCGACAGGTCGGCATAGGCGACGAACTCATTGAGAATCATTTTCTCACCAATGAAATTGCCTGCGATCTGGGCGTTTTGCCAGGGCACGCCAATCAGCCAGGCAAGCGGCGAAAAAATATGGCCAAGAATGCCTTGCATTGTCAAATTCGAATAGCCAAACAGACCCGCGACGTTGCCAATCATGGCGTTCAACAGCGCAATCAATCCGATAAAGGCGATCAGCATGGCCCCCACGCTCACCGCGATTCGTAGACCGGTCATCGCGCCGGACGCCGCCGCGTCGATTACATTCGCCGAGCGGTGTTCGCCCGCCGTCAGGTGCGTGAAATCCGCAGTGCTGGTTTCCGTGGTGGGGAAAATGATCTTCGCAAATAAAAGGCCACCAGGAACTGCCATGAAAGACGCCGCGAGCAGATATTCAAGCTTGACACCCAGACCGATATAGCCAACAAGGACCGAGCCGGCAATCGAGGCCATGCCACTCGACATCACCGCAAACAGTTCCGCGCCGGTCATACGAGAGATGAACGGCTTGACGAATGCGGGGATCTCACTCTGACCGATAAAGGTTGTTGCAACGGCGGAACACGCCTCGATACGACTCACGCCTAGCAGCTTGCCGAGTATCGCGCCTACAACATTAATGACCCATTTCATGATGCCGATGTGATACAGCACCGCGATCAGCGCCGTCACGAAAATGATCATCGGCAGCACACGCAGCGCGAAGATGAAACCGTGACCACCAAAGAGTTGGAACATCTTGTCGTCAACCAGCCCGCCAAACATGAACGACACGCCGTGGTTACCCATCTCCAACACGTCGTTGACCCCGCGCGCCGCGCTCGAAAGCGCCGCGCTACCCTGCGGCAGAAACAATACAAG
The DNA here is from genome assembly GCF_000970345.1 of Robbsia andropogonis. GTDB lineage: Bacteria > Pseudomonadota > Gammaproteobacteria > Burkholderiales > Burkholderiaceae > Robbsia > Robbsia andropogonis. Next base: position 238,393 of record NZ_LAQU01000002.1, read on the forward strand.
CGCGCCAACCGCAACCTGGAGCAGCATTGCAGCCAATAAAGTACGCATCCGGATCGCCCGCCGATTGACGGACAGCGCATAAGCAATAACCAACAACAGACCCATGCCCACCAAACTACGCAGAATATCCAAAACGTGCTCGCATCGAAAAAGAGAAAAGGCGAGCGCGGCGAAGCCGCACGCTCGGGCAACGTACCTGCCATGAATGAGTGGACGTCAGTTGTCCACTCACGGGGTGGATGATGTGTCATCCTCAGGCACACCGTCTTTCCAATGCGGCCAGTCTTTTACGATTGCGTCGACCAACGGCTTCCCCGCGCGATACAGGTTATCGACGGCAGGCACGAAACCACCCTGCTGCTGGTAATCCAGCAAATTGTTGACGTTCGATCCACCTGGCGGCGGTCGATCGAAGTCCGAGCCGGTGCGTAGCACGGCAACACGTCGGGTGTCGGCCAATCCCGCCGCGGCGCCGCGCTTGATCACCTCGAATGTCGCGTTGTCTTCCTGCTGCGTGGTGCAATACACCCCTCGCCCATCCGTCAGCAGTTTCGTCCAGTCTCGCGCACGCTGTCCGAGCGCAGTTCCCGAGAACCAGGTGTCACCCGACAGCGTATCGCACTGGATCACGCTTGGCGGTTGATTGGCCGGCGCACCAGGGTACTTTGCTCGATAGGCTTGCGCCTCCACGCTATCGGTCAGCACCGCGTTGCGCGACAAAGCATACGCGCGCTGCAGTAAAGCCTCATCGAGCTGGAACACCTCAGTGCGATAATCCAGAGGCGGTTTTTCCGTGCCGCTTTTTGTATTTATACCGAGATAGCCCGACTGCCAATTCGCCGGAATTTCTCGCGCGTCGATCTCCCATTGAATGCCAAAGTCCACGAGATAGCGCGCCCATGCGGCCGAGCCAAGCGTACCCTGTGCGGGGTCGATTCCAGCTATTCCTGCGATCAGGAAATACGTCTTGCGCAGGTCGAAGCGCCCCGAATACAGTAATGCAGCCATTGATGCGGCTGCGTTAGCGTGCCCCATGCCAGTGGTAAGCACACAGACATCATCCCGCGTGCAATGCACATCAGGGTAGTCCGGTGACAAACCCGCGACGCGAATAGCTCGCGTCTTACCCAAGTGGTCGAGCCAGACCTTTCCCTCTGGGCCGAACATCGAAACGATCAGCACTTTTACCGGCTGTCGCACCGGCGCCTTTGGCGCGGCATAGGCGCTAGCGCCGAGAAACCAGGCCATGCATGTGACGCCGAGTGCGTGGATCAAGGTATGTCGCTTTATCGAACCGAACACAACCATCGTTTACTTTTCCCATAATGAATTGATAAACAGTAATCCTAATCAGAATGTTTTTTTATAAGCTTAATGTAAGGTTTAGCACGGGTGTTATGTTTGCGTCACGTTAAGCAAGCATGGTGCCACCAATCGCGAATCTATCTGTTTTCAAGCAAGGGAATAGTCCGAGCTGACGCAGTTGCCAACAACGCCCTACATTTCGTTCGTTAGATGACCCGATTTGGCACATGAAATTGCATCGGATGCACTTCGTCGGTGCGAGTGCCCGATTGCCGTGCGCGTCAGGCATACCGGCATAGCCCGTTTGATGCGTTAGCGCTTGAAAGTATCCGCAAGAAGATGCAATGGGATCTTGTGAAAGATCATGGGAGTCTTGCCCGACTTGCGGCTTAAGCATGTAGTAGTTCGTCCGGACTTCCATGCTTATGCTGTGATGTGGTGGTCACTCCCAAGTCAGCCCGAGCACCCGCGTCAAGACAGCTTGGGTGCAAATAGTAGGCGCGAATCGGTTAAAGTATTGAGCCCAACAATCGGGTGATCGATGACGAGCAAGCGCAAAGACAAGCCGGGGCTGTTTGATGGTCGCCATTTTGATCGAGAAATCATCGTTCTGTGCGTGCGCTGGTACCTTCGCTACAAGCTCAGCCTACGCGATCTAGTGGGAATGATGGCAGAGCGCGGTTTATCGCTGGCTCACACCACCATCATGCGCTGGGTGAAACGCTTTACCCCGGAGTTCGTTAAATGCTGGAGCCACATCGCGATCCGCGCAGGTGGCTCGTGGCGAGTCGATGAGGCCTATATAAGGATTCGTGGCAGATGGGTCTACCTGTACCGGGCGGTTGATCGAGATGTTCAGACAGTGGACTTCTTACTCCGGGCCAAACGCGATGTAGTCGCAGCCAAAGCTTTTTTCGCAAGGCGATCAGGCACCAGGGTCGGCCACCAGAGACTATCACGCGCGATGGTTACCCAGCATCGCACCGTGCGATGCGGGAGATGAAGACCGATGACCTACCGCTTGAAGGCATGACGGTCCGCTCCTCGAAGTACCTGAACAACGTGATCGAGCAGGACCATCGAAACATCAAGTCGAGAACGAACGTGATGCTCGGCTTCAAACGGTTCAGAAATGCCGTGGTAACGATCTCGGGCATCGAATTGATGCATTGCATTCGCAAGGGCCAGTTCAATCTGACCAAACTCGTCCTCAAGGATGCCCCTCTGCTTGCGGTATGGAATGCTGTACCGTCTGCTTGATAAGATATCCTACAGGTAAGAACGTTCTCAACACTCTTACCTATTTGCACCAGAACCGTTTTGGGATGTCCCGCGCAATCTCGCTCATCAGAATGCCGCCTCGTCATAAAGTCCTGATACGCGTCTTACGTGCATCCGTCATCAGGCCAAATATGCTCGCCATGACAACACGTCAGATTTTATAACAACCAATATCGGGGGGTTGCAGTGACCGGTTGAATCCGCCGCCGTTAAAAACGGGGGACTACCGAGAATTTTCACCAGATGGCATTTACTCAAATAAAGACTTCGAAAAAGGCTACAACTTTTCGGAGGCACTGGAGTTTGGCTAGTGGAAGCACGTGCCAGAATGATCAATTGTTTCATTTTATCTAAATCAGAATGAAGATATCCGACGCAACCTCATCCGATGGATGTTCTGATATCCGGCACAGGGAATCACCGCTGCCGGAGTCAACCCCTAAGCTATCGCCGGAAACTCGCCGATTCGACCCCCTACTACACCCGTTACAAAGTCATAATCATCGCAATCCGGACACGATAATGATCGCGAAAAACAACGTGATGGAGTGGCAGCGTGTTGCTTGCACGCCTGGTTCGATGTTGCAGAACGTTGAAATACGCCGTGCAAAAGGTCTGCTGAACCTCACCGGGTCATCTGATTTTGCTATCGGTACACGCAGCCAGACGCAGAAAAGAGACCTGCAACGCACGGTCGCAGCTGTCATCATGGCCTACAACGAGGTAGCGGCCGAAGCTGGCGCACCGCTTATCACGATTCACGAAAACCACGTGAAGGGTGATGGAAAAGTGTATGAGGACAGGAAAATTCCACGCGCGTCCAACGAACGTGACTACGACTATTACCACACGTTGGGCGTGAATTACGCAGATAATGGCCGGATGTTGCCTCACTATCATCTTGAGTTCGGCAAAGCACTGAACAAACAAAACGTTGGTGCGGTGCTATGGAATCTACACAGGATCGGCCGTGACGTGTTAGGCGGAGAAATTCTCCACCCAAACGACATTGCTAACATACTGAACAAGCTCCCTGAAGGACAGATTCTTCCAGGACTCGATGCGCAGAAAGTGGGTGAGCGGCGTCAATTGTTACCGAATGAATTAGCTACGCCTAAAGATCGTGCGAATAGTAGGGATACGCTTGAGTCGGCGTTCATCGCGCTATCGAGTGCCAACACCGAGATCGCGTCGAAACACCCTTCCCTTCGCAATGCGCACATGAATTCGTTTCGTATTGCCGAACCCATGTTCGAATGTTTTTCTTCAGGCCATACAGCGCTAATTGATGATCTTCAAAGAATCGAGAACGCATCGATACACGGTGACGGCTTGGGGGTAAGCGATTTGATGTCGATTCATCAAGGTTTAAAGAAAGCTATGGCCGAGCTGGGCGATTTTTCCGGTGGGACAGCGCAAGAGCGAGACGCACTAGCCGTTAGGTTGAACGCAGCAACAGGAAAAATAAAACGACTTTTAAAAACGTCGAGCGTGCCGCTTAGGGGCGAGCAATCACATTAGATGGTTCTGTCGCCGACATCTCCCCTTTTTCAGTAGCACTCGGCTCTAGAGTCCGGGGGCACAGCGACGAAGCCCCCGCGGCGGTTCGTCCCGGACTCGCTCAGCGTCGATCAAAATATATCGTTTCGTTGACGTCTCCATTTTGTCATGCTGGTATACCAGTCATCGACCACCCGGAGACGCCGACGCGTGCACATCGAAGAACAAAACGAAATCGATCCCGGAGACGCATATACGCGGCTGCGTCACCTCATTGTGAGTGGCGAAATTGCACCGGGAACACCTGTCTCGGAACGCGGGTTATCCGAAAAATTGCAAATCGGTCGTACCCCGGTTCGCGAAGCGGTGAAGTCGCTATCGCGTGACGGTTTGCTCGAAATAGTACCGATGCAAGGCACTTTCGTGCGCCAGATGTCGCTTGCCGATCTGTCGGAAATTCACGAAATGCGGGTCGCGCTTGAGGGTATGGCCGCATTTCTGGCTGCGACGCGCGGCGATCTGGCGCGACTGGAGACCGTGGCCGAGCAGCTGAGAATTCTTGCCTCGCATGCACCGTTCGATTCCGTCAGATCCCAAAGCCTGGGTTGGGCTTATCACGACGCGATGTTCTCGGCCACGGACAATGCGCGCCTGCAGCAGGCGTATCGCAATCTGCGTGATCAAAGCGGACTCGTGCTGCAAAAAGTCGTGGATTACGACGCCAACGATGCATTCCAAGCCCTGCAAGAACACTTGGCGCTGCATGCGGCCATCGTCCGTCGTGACGGCGACGCGGCCCGCCGCATTGTTTGGGAACACCTCGAACATGCGATGCAACACCGATTTCGCTATCTGTCGCGCACCGGCGCGACACGCTAAGCACTCATCCTACCTATTCGACGAGACGGATCATGATTCGGCAACAACGGCGCCCCATCGCGCTACCGCTGCAAATGCTTATTGGCTTGGCTTTAGGGATGATTTTTGGTTTTGTGCTGCCACATTGGGCGAAAGCGATCGAGCCAGTGGGTGCGGCCTTCGTACAGGCGGTCAAGATGGTGATCGTGCCGCTGGTATTCACGGCGATTACGCTGGGTGTGTATCAGATGGGAAACCAGACACGCGCGCTTGGCCGTGTCTCTGCGATCAGCCTGGCGTATTTTTTCATTGCCACCTTGCTTTCGATCGCCTTGGGGCTACTACTTAACGGTGTGTTTCACCCCGGCATGGGTGCGAATCTCGCTGATGCGGCCACGCCGGCGAAGGCTATCGCGACATCGATCGACTGGACAAAGTTCTTCCTGGATATGATTCCCACGAATATCGTGGTCGCTATGTCCGGCGGAAATATGCTACCGGTGTTGGTGTTTTCTGTCTTGCTCGGTCTTGCACTGGCCTCCATCGGTGAGCGGGCGCTGCCGTTGGTGAACGTTCTGGATGCGTTGATGGCCAGTGTGTTCAAGATCACCGCGTGGGTCATCGCGCTGTCGCCTGTCGCGATTTTCGCAATTGTCTCCTGGTTGTTCGCGAGCAAGGGGCTTGCAACGCTTTTTGCACTCGCCAAACTTGTGGCGGTAATGTATCTCGGATTGGCAATTCTGCTGCTCGTTTTCTTTGGGATATTGCGCTTGATCGGCGAAAAGCCGTTGAAGACGGTCAAGCAGATCAGCGAGCCGTTTTTGTTGGCCTTTGCCACGCGTTCCTCGGAAGCCAGTCTGCCGCTGCATCTTGAAAAGCTGATCGCAATGGGCGTTCCGAAAGCAGTGGCATCGGTTGTCCTGCCGCTGGGCTATGCGTTCAATCGTGACGGTTCCATCATGTATTTCGCGCTGGCCGTGGGCTTTCTAGCGGATGCCTACCATGTGCCGATGGACTGGCATATGTTGTTGTCTATCACGATTGTGACAACGCTCGCCAGCAAGGGCAGTGCCAATGTGCCGTCTGGTGGTCTCGTGGCCGTGGCGATGGTCTTGTCGACGATCGGCGTGCCGCTGGAAGCACTTGCCGTGATTGCCGGCGTGGACGCCTTCCTGGACATGGGACGCACGGCTATGAATGTCTTTAGTAACACAGTGGCGGTGAAATTTGTCATGAAGTTCGCCGGGATCCCTTACGATGCGCCCGAGCCGATCCCATCCGTATCATCCAATCCCTTGGCCCCCGCCATTGCGCCGGCGTCGCTGGGCAAGTAAGCCCCCTTGTATCGAGGGGACGGCGGTAGATGAACGATTGGAAAACAATGACTGAGATACTTGACAATACCCCTGTACCCGTCGGCGGCATCAGCCACGACGGCATCGTCGATCTTCGCAGCGATACGGTGACGCGACCGACTGACGCCATGTGGGAGGCGATGAAGACCGCAACGTTGCGGGATGACACGCTTGAGGGTGATCCGACCGTGGCCTTGCTCGAGCACGAGGCAGCCCTGACGCTAGGGAAGGAAGGCGCTCTGTTCGTGTGCAGCGGTACGATGGGCAACACGATTGCAACATTGGTGCACGCGCCACGCGGTGGCGAAGCCATTGTCGATGCGCACGCGCATATGGCGCATTCTGAGGGTGGTGCGCTATCGCGGCTTGCAGGATTGTTCTGTCGGATGGTGCCGTCGACGCGCGGCGAAATGGATCTGGCCGTACTCGCGGATGTGGCACGCGGTGGCTTTTCACGCTATGGCGAACCGACGGCGATAATCGCGGTGGAAACCACACATAATGCATCCGGTGGGTATGTACCATCCATGCACTATATGCAAGGGATTGCGTCGCTGGGAGCCGAGCGCGGCATTGCGATCCATATAGACGGTGCTCGCTTGTTTAATGCCGCTGTCGCGTTGCGGCAACCCGTCTCGGCATTGGCTGGATGTGCGGACAGCGTCACATTCTGCTTGTCCAAAGGTCTGGGCGCGCCGATGGGCGCAATTCTCGCGGGCGATGCTGACTTTATTTTGCGCGCACGGACCCTGCGGCGCCAGGTCGGGGGCGGCTTGCGTCAGGCGGGCATCATGGCTGCGGCCGGACTGGTGGCGTTGAGAGAGATGCCCGCGCGTTTGCAGGAGGATCATGACCGCGCCCACCGCCTCTGGAACGGGCTGGCACATACGAATCGAATCGAACGGGACGATATCGCGCCACAAAGTAATATCGTTCGCCTGCGTGTTCCGGATGGTCGGGCCGAGGCCTATTGTCAACGCCTGGCCACGGCGGGCATCCTGGTCCGCGCCAACGGTGCGCATGCGATCAGAGTAGTGACGCATCGTCATGTCACGAATGCTGGCATCGATCAAGCGATTCATGCCTTCCGGGCTTTGTAGTCGACGTTGCGTTGGACAGCGCGTTTCATCGGTTACCGGCTCCATTTTCCCGCTCACCTTGCCTGCGCTTACCCCTCTTATGGGCCGCGCCGCCTATTTGCACCAGAGCCCGAAGAAAGTCAAACAATCCTTGGGGGCATCGTCACGCGTCGCACAGTAATGATCTGGTTCAACACGGCCTGGACCCGAAGGAGACATTGAGCCACGCTGTCTGGATGACCGCTCTCGGCATCAGTGGACGGTTGCCTGTTCCCGAAGTCCGACCGCATTCAAGCCCGAACCACGACACACCGCTGGCGTATCGCCTGCGTTTAGAAAGCGATTCAACCACTGCCGTTATTGCTAGAACCGAATGGTCTTAAGAAACCGGGCAGATCACCGCGTCCATCGCCTTCTCAATACTGGACGCGCCCGACAAGCGCGTGAGGGTCGAGCGCCCGCTGGACTATGCCGGACGCAACCTGTACTACGGGTGGCACGAATTTTCGGTAATAAGCCACATTACCGGGGCCAATCCCGTGTTCTGCACTAAAGCTACCACCATGCCGAAGTACCCTTTGATAGAGTTCTCGTCGTAATACGATTTGCCGCATCGGTCCGTATTGCTCGATGAGGGCCAGTGGAATCGCAATGATGAGATGACAGCCACCGTCACCGAAATGACCGAACTCGTAATAGCCCAGCGACGGATGTTGCGCGGCAAACCATTGCGCTGTTTCGACAAGAAACGGTGCAAGCGCACCCCGCGTGAAGGATATATCGAATGACAAAGGCAACGCATCTTGCGCGACTGCGAGTGGCAAACTATCGCGGATGCGCCAGAAGCGTTCGCTTTGTGCAAAGACAGCATCAAGGACTGCATGATTGTCGACGAGCGCTTCTACCACCTCAAGCGCACGGGCCTCAAGGAGCGAATCGAGGCCAGGCATCCCACTCGCGATCTCGACAAGTACAAAACATGCCGCGTCACTGTCGGCAAAGGGTGTGGTGATATGAGGAAACGCCGCGGCGACGCGCCTCAGCGCGGTCGCCGAGATGAATTCGTAGGCGGACAGCAATTCGCCGAACGCCGCCTCGAACGCCATGAGCGAGCTTGTCGCCGCTTCGTACGATGCTAGCGCGATGAGCAATGTATGCGATGAACGCTCGATCGGCGCGAGTGAAAACGACACGGCACTGATGAGGCCGTTGGCCCCGCCTGCGCCAATAAATAGCTGCTTCAGGTCCAGCCCGACATTATTCTTGCGCAATGCCGCAAGCAGATCTAGTACGCTGCCGTCACGATCCGCGAGTACGGCTTCCACACCGAGCACATTGTGTCGTGTACTGCCATACTTGACCAATCTACTGCCCCCCGCATTCGCACCGACCAGGCCGCCCACACAGGGGTCACTCCCGAGATCGATCGGCAGGCACAGTCCGGCGGCTTCAACATGCCGGTTCACTTCGGACAGGAGTGCACCCGCTTCGACCGTAATGCTACGATTCACCCGATCGAAATGGCGGATTCGTTTCATCCGTGTAAACGACACGACACATTGCGCACCGCTTCGATCCGGGATAGCGGCGCCGGTAAGGCCGGTTCGCTCGCCTTGCGGCAATAGCGTGACGCGATGCGCGACGGCGGCACGCACGAGTGCGCTCAGCTGCGCCACGCTATCAGGCAGTGCAACACCGAGCGCGTTCCCCTGGTAGTGCATGACATCGGTGAGGTATGGCGCGCACGCCTCGCCGGTCAACCACGCACCCGGGGGCAGCGCTGCCGCAAGCGCGTGGTTGGCGGACCGCGCGGTGTCGAAGGCGGTACCCATTCTTAGCTGGCCGCTACCGCTTGGCGGCGCAGCCGGCCTCGGACCAACACCAACGCGAACAGCGGTACGACGCCTCCCAGAATTGGGCTATGGCGCATCAAAATCGAAACCGCCAGCGCCACGAGCGTCACGGCTATCATTACCATCGATAGAAAACGCGTACGCTCCCGATCGGCGGCGGCGCAGTCGATAAAGCCGCCGTTATTCCACACAGTCTGCAGAATACCCACTACGAGCACGCACACCAGCACGGCGGCCGGCCCGAGTTCTTCTCCCCACAGGCGACTTGCCGCAGCGGAAGTAAAGGCTAGCACGCCCCCAATCACCAGATAGAGATCGACGCCGAGCGCGATGCTGTTGCCCTTGTGGCGACGCAACAGCCACAAACCATGCAGCACCGCCAGTACACCTCCGATAAGAAACGCATGCGTCCAGCGCTCGTCAGGTTCTCCTGGCCCAAGGCGACCGTAGAACAGAAACACGATGGCGGGCAGGAAATTACTCAAGTGAGACAAATAGTTGGTAACGGGGTTATGCGATTTCATCAAGGTCCTCCTTCGGATAAGACATGCAATAACGTTTATGCGTCGTGCCAGCGGAACATGCGCGCGGCAAGCAGCATGAAAATCAGTGTGCTCACCGCCATGCCGAACAGTTGCGGCAAGAAACTGGCATAGTGCCCACCGTCCAAAAGTACGCCGCGCAATGTCACGGCAAACTGGTTAACCGGAATGAATTTAAGGCCGTCCTTCAACCATTCAGGAGCGCCGTGCATTGGAATCGTCAGATCGCTAAGGAACAGCAGCGGGTAATAGGTGATGTTGCACGCCAACTCCGCCGCCGCGAGCGACTTCGCGCGGCTCGCCAGCAACACGCCGAAACTGAGCACCATCGCCGCGCCCAGCGCCACGATAGGAAGCGCGCGCAGTCCAGCACTGCTCCACAGCGGTAGCGCGATACCGAAAGCAAGACGCGCGACCAGGAACAGCACGATCGCGGAAAGCGCCATCATGATCATCCGCGCGGTGATCAACGCGGCCAGAAATACGAAACGCGACACCGGAAAGCATACGTAGAGCTTGAAGGTGTTGCGCTCGCGCAGTGCTGCGATGGCGGTAGCGGTGGAATTTAGGCCAATCGTCATGAACGACATCACAAGAATGCCTGTAACAAAGAACATGCCGTAATTGAACGGGCGTTGAAAGGGCACGGTATTCTCGAACCGCACAAGGTCGGCGGAGACAATACCTTGTTGCCGTGCGGCGCACCGCGCAAGCGCCATTTCTATCAGCCGCGCTGCCGCCTTCTCCACGATCGGGCCATTGAAGTCATAGCGGACGATCGACGGTTCGCCGAGGTGCGCGCCGAGTCGAACGATGACGGCATTGGCACCGGAATTGCTCCCGCTCACAAAGCGCACCTTGATCGCATCGCTGCGTGTCAGGCTATCCGTAATCTCGGCACGACAGGCTGCGCTATAAGTCGATTCGCCCGTACCCGAAGGAAGCGGGGTGAATGCCACCTTGACCTCGCCGAGCGAAGAGCCGGCACCACCGAACGCGAACAACATCACGCTCAGCAGGAATACCGGAAACGCCAACGTCCAGAATAGCGACGAACGGCTCCGCAAGAACCCCAGCAATTCGTTGCGGACCAGTATCGCAAATACATTAATCATGACGAAGTCCTTCAGTACACAGACGCAGCAGATCATTGTCGGTGGTAGGCGAGAGCTCAAGGTGCTGAATGCGCTGCTCGCCGACCAATTGTTGTACGTACGGATGCAGCGTGGCGTCGCCGAATACTTCGAGCACGAGCGGTTGTGGCGTACGTACGCCGACTACACCGTCTAGCACTTCGAGCCTCTCCCGCAACGCCGCCGCCTCTCTGTCGTCGCGGCAATAAAGGAGTGCGCGCGCCTCACCAACCAGCGTGGCTTTCAGCACATCTTTCTGTCCTTGATAAGCAATGCCGCCTTGCTTGACCCAGACAATGTCGTCGACAGCGGACAGATCTTCACCGGCATGGCAGATCATTGCGACGCTGGTTCCTTCCGGACGGTCGCGCAGCAGATCCGATACGACGCCGGTATAACGGCGGTCTAGGCCGGTGAATGGTTCGTCGAGTATCAGCAGCTCAGGGCGATGCGCCAATGCGACATACAGGTCTACCCGCTGGCGCTGCCCTTTCGAGAGTCCGCGGCAGGGCTTCCCGATCAGCTCGTCCAACGCGAGCGCTGCGGCGACGGCGGAATCCTGTTTACGATACATCGCGCGATGCAAGTCGACGATCTCGCTGACCTTGGTGTGATCCGCGTACTCGACTTTTTGCAACTGCGCTCCCAGCCGCCGCAGCGCGGAGGGATCGGCAAGAAATTGCCGCGTGGGCATGCCCAGAATCTGGGCGCCCGAACCACGGTTGTGCCGGAAACCGAGCAGCGCTTCGAGCAGCGTGCTTTTGCCGGCACCGTTCGGACCCACCACCGCTGTGATCGCCCCTTTGCGGAAACGCACGTTCGTCGCGCACAAATGGAATTGGCCAGCACTGACGTCGATCGAATCGGCGCTCAGCGCATAATCGTGTACACGATCGCCGTGGCCAAAATCTACGCCGAAGAGGCGCCATGCGTCAAATGATTGCCAAGGAGCGAACGCAAGGCGCAACGACGTAAAGAAAGACTTCGTCATGATCGGGTATCCGGATAGTCGAGCAGCATGACGTGGGTCTGACGCGTCCCGCGATAGGGATTGCGGCCATGCGCGGTCAACAGGTTATCGATCACCAGCACGTCGCCCGTGCGCCACGCGAAGGCGACCTCCTCATGGTCCATCGCGTCATATACGGCAACAAGGTCGTCGTAAGGCATCTCCGAGCCGTCGCCATAGCGGATCTCGTACGGAAATGCGGCACGCGTACCGAACACTCGCTGGAGCTGGCGGTAGCTGAGATCGCCCATTGAACGCGGATTCGGATGTTGCGCGCTGGCCTGATTGAACCATACGATGTCGGCGGTGCGCGGATGCGCGACCATGGCCGGGCCCACGTGCGAGACGGTGATGCTGCCGTCGTCAAGCCATGTGCAGCCGAGTTTGCGCTCCGCGCACAACCGCTCCACCTCGGTGCGCTCGGTGGTGTCGAAAGCCTCGTCCCACGGCCGGTGATATTCGGCAAAAAGTGGGTTTTGGTTAGTGTCGTCGCGACGCTGTGGCGGGGCAAAGTTGCGCAGATACATGACGCCACGCGCGGAGAACCGCTCTCGCACGGCGGCAGGCAGACGCGCGGTGACGCGCCGCATATCGCAGATCGGCGTCTCGCCTCCGGCTTCGGCAGGCACGGAACAGTAAAATGCAAGCAACCGCGGATAGGTCGCCATGTAGGCCATTTCCTGATGCAGGCCTATCTTGAACGGTGGCGGCATCCGCGTCGATTCATACACTTGGTCGGCGATCGCCTTGCGCGGCGCGGCGCCGGCGGTGTAGCCATGCGAATGCGGTGGATAGAGTGCGCCCAGCGTGCCGAACGAGGCGGTATCGGGAACAGCAAATCCGCGCCACAAGATTGCGCCGTATTCGTCGAGCAACGCACCGATGATATCGAGACGCTCGCCATACCACGCAACGAATGCAGTGCTCGAACTTGCCAGCACCGGGTCGCGCGGGCTCACGCACAATGGGAGCGTGCCACACTCCGCGAGGTGCGTACAGATTACATCGCGTGCGCCGAGGCAATTTGCGGCATGTACGAGGCGCGTATCGGCGTAATCGGTGGCGTGGATCGAATCCACGGTGATCCGGCGCGGAGTAGATGCGTTCATGATGTCAGACCAGCGGTGGTTTTTTCAGCAGGATCTCAAAGCCGAGCGCGCCGAGGCCTGTGCTGGGACTGTAAATCGTTGCGACGTCCGCGAGGCCAGCGTCATGGACCAATGCCTTGGCTTCCGCTAGCGTGACCTTTTCCTCAACGTGAGTCGGCGGATAATCGGCTGCCGCCCGCATCTGCGTGAAGCGATCGAGTAGGGCTTGCGGCGCGTCGCGACGCATGTCGTGCACCAGCGCTATACCGCCCGGTGCCAACACGCGAAACATTTCGCGCAGGCTTAATGCCTTATCCGGCAGATGATGCAGCGTTGCTCGGCCGACCGCCATCGTCAGGGTGCCGTCCGCGAGCGGTAGCGCCAGCGCATCGCCGACTTTCATCTCTATGCGTTCGGTTAATCCCAGTTCTTGAATGCGTGGCATGCCTTCGTCCAGCATTTCCGGATCAAGGTCGATGCCGATGAAGCGCCACGCGTGCATCGCCGGATCAGTCGCGAGGCGCACCGGCACGACGCCGGTGGCAGTGCCGATGTCAGCGATATAGCCTGGCGTCAAATCGCGCGCTAGCTGGCGAATTCGGCTTATAAACAGTAGATCCCAAGGTTCCAGGGTCTCGGTGGCGAAGCGGTCGTAGTCGTTCGCGGGGCGTAGATTCTTGAGTAGCATGTATTGTCTTGAATGAACGGGAAAAAGAAGGTCACAACCATCCGACAGGAACGGCGGCCAACAATTTGCGCGCGGTCGCACTGTTGACGCCGAACGCCGGGCGTTTGCGTCGCTCCACCGCATGCGCGGCCATTGCCGCGATGCGGGAGCACAAGCCAATGCCGACGCCCCAAGAGGGCACGATCACCCCGAGTTCAAGCAGCGCGGCGGCGGTCAGAAAATCGATGTTTGGATTCAGTTGCTTGCGCTGCGCCGCCCGGACACAACACGCGTCATACAGCGTAAGAAACGGACCACTGAAGCCCGCATCAACGAACAGCCCGCGCAAATGCGGGGGCCGTGGATCGGCGACAAATAGCGGATGGCCGAAGCCGAAGAGCAAGGTCCCGTCGCTGTCGAGGGCACGATCGACCGCGTCCGCGCCCACGCGTTGCAACCCCTCCGGCAGGTGTTGCAACGCTGTGTGGGAAGCAGCGAGCGCTTGTAGCCAATCAAGCGCTTCACGGGCGGCACCAACGTGTGCCGGACCGCTCGCCATCAAGCCCGCCGCAATCGCCTGGGTCAGCGTCACGCCTGTGCCGATTGCGACGCGCGGCACAAGCACCGTCGGCGTGATGTAACCAAATCCCGCATGCCACGCGACCAGCAAGGCATCCATCACGCGCACAGCCTGTGAATCGTGGCGCGTCGCGCCACTCAATACCAGCATCCGTTGCGCGTGGGTCATGCCCGCCTCGATCCGTTGCGCGCCACGCGATGCCGCGAACGGCCTACCGTTGATCGCCGCATGCAGCAAGAACGGCGCGGCGCTGGCGCACACCAGCAGCGTGTCGAGGTCCGCATCGTCGAGTGACGCGCCGGATGTATCGGCAAGCGTATCGTCGAGACCGCGTAACAGACCCGCGGCGGCGGCAAACACCGGTTCGACCCCTGCTGCACCGAGCTGTGCCGCCAGATCTTGCGCCGCCGAGCCTTGCGCGAGACAAACGCCGATCGCGGCAAGACGCGCGCCGATCGCGGCTTGCTGCACGCCGTCTACCTCCCGGTCAAACCACAGATGGGCAATCGCACCCTCGAACGTCGTCGTGCCGATCAGATCGTTGAGGTTCTTGTCTCGCACCCACAAACCTTCGGGCGCGAGCGTTGCGCCATCGATCTCGGTACCGCGATGGCGCGAAGCGGGGCGACCCAACAGGTTGCGCGGTGCATCGATTGCCCCGTCGGCGTGTTTGGCGGGTGCGACGATATCGGGAGTAGCGATGAACTCGTTCATATCACTCCACCTGGACAAGTTCATCGCTGCTCACGCCGATGGCCGCCTCGCCGATCGACGCTATCGCCCGCGCATGCTGGTCCACGAGCGGCAGCACGTTGGCAAAGAAGTAGCGCGCGCTCTTATATTTACCGCGATAGAACGACGCCTCTGCCGATTCCGCTTCGGCATCGAGGACGGCCAGACGCCGGCTCGCAATGCACGCGGACTCCAATAGAACCCATGCGGACGTAACCAGCCCGAACATGTCGAGAAAACGCGTATAGAACTGGCTGCTGCGATGCGTGTGGCCGTCCTGCACTTCTTGCGCGATATGTGCAAGCGCGACTTCGATCTGATCAGCACCGGCGCGCAACTGCTCGAACAGAGGACGCAGATCGGCGTCGGTGTCACTCTGGCTGCAAGTCGCAAGGAAAACGTCAAGTTCGTCGCGGTAATAGCGAATCAGGCGCGAGTTGCGCCCGAAGCCGAGCTTGTCGCGCACCAGATCTTGCGCCTGGATGTAGTTGGTGCCTTCCCATATCGACAGAATCTTCACGTCGCGCGCGTTTTGCTCGACGGGACTTGCATCGGTATAGCCGAGACCGCCATGCACCTGGATCGCGGTTTCGCAGATGCGCCACGCTTGATCGGAGATGAAGGCCTTGCAGATCGGCGTCAGCAACAATTGCAGCTTGCGGTGTTTTTCAATTTCCGACGGATCCGCGCCGGGCGTCGTTTCAAGAATCGCCGCTCGCGTGGCGGTGGCGGCCAGCTTGCCCAGCAAGCCGCGGCAGCCGTCGACGCGGCTCTTCATGTCGAGCAGCATGCGTTGCACATCTGCGTGCTCGATGATCGCGACACGCGCGGCATTGGTATTCGATGCGCGTTCGATCGGTCGGCCCTGCAGCCGATGACTGGCATAGTCGACGGCATGCAAGTACGCGCTCGATGCGACGCCGACCCCGAACATGCCGGTGCTCATGCGCGCCTGGTTCATCAGTGGCATGAGTTGCAGCAACCCGACGTTACGGCGACTGCCAAGCAGCCAACCGCGCGTCGTGCCGCTCGAGCCAAATATCAGATGGGTGTTCGCGCATCCTTTCAGACCCATCTTGCGCGGCAGGCCGGCACAGGTGATGTGGTTCGATGTGAGTTCGCCGGTACGCTCGTCGGGCCAATAGCGCGGCACGACCAGACAGGACAGCGCGAATGAATCCGGTGCGGCGGTGTCGATGCGACCAAGCACGAAATAGAGCGTGTTTTCAGTTAACTCGTGCATGCCCGCCGAGATATAGACCTTCTCACCGCTGATCGCGTAGACATCTTGTTCGAGCGGTTCCGCGCGCAACGCGACCGCGGTGAGATCAGTGCCGGCTTGCGGTTCGGTGGCACAGAAACAGGCATCCCAGCGATAGCTTTCCAAGGCAGGCATGAAGCTTTTCTGACGCGACGTGCCGTGCATCTTCAGTAGCTTGATGGCCGGGCGTGTGAAGCCGCCGTATGTCATGAACGACGGATTGGCGCCCATGAACATCTCGTAGATCACTTGCGTGACGATGGGGGGCAGGCCATGCTCGGTACCAAACAGCGTATTCGACCACTCGTCGCGAAAGCGCGCCCACAGCGCATGGAAATGCGAGGGGATCTGTACTTGGCCGTCTTCGAGAAGGTGGCACCCTTCTATATCAGACATCTGGTAGCTGTTGCCGAGATCCAATGCGAAATCCCGGGCTCTTTCGAGCAATGCGTCGAAGTGCTCCCGATCATGGGCACTGTAAGGCCCTTGGCCAAGAAAGCGCCGATCCACCTCGAATAGTTCCCAAAGGAAAAAGCGCAGCTCGCGAAGACTGACTTTATAAGTGCTCATACGGTACTTCCTTCGATGTCGAGTACAACACGAAAGCCTCCAATCACGTCGAATACCGCGGCCGCTGCAGCGCCGTGCAGCGCGATGTCCCAGACCAAGGCAGTACGACGTTCCGCGCGATCGAGCGAAGAGGCCAGACGCAGCAGCGAGACCATTGAATCCGCGGAAGACAGATGGCCGCCGAGGTCGTGTCGCACCAGACATTCGCGCGGCACGGCAGTCATGTCCGCGATGTGCACGGCAAGTGTCGGATCGATGCCGGGTGCGACGAACCAATCGATTTCATCTCCTTTTAACCGTGCGTCTTCGAGCGCGCGGCGAATCGCGCGGGCGGCGAGCGGCGCGAGCGCGTCGCGCACCGCGGCGGAACTGCTCGCCCAGGGGTCAGTGATCGCGTCGCCAAACTCAACGGCGACACTGCGTGGACTGCCCCAGACGTTGCAGTTAGACATATCGGTGGCGCGGCGCACCAGAATCGCCGCGGCCGCATCGCTGTAGCCGACCAGATCGCCAAACTGGCGGAAAAACGGATATAGCCACTTATCGCTCAGGATCACCAGCGCTTGGTCGTCGTCGCCGAGCAGGCCTTCGAGCAGTGTCAATGTCGCGTACATGCCGAGCGTGCCATTCTGGCCCAAGGCCAATGGCAGCACATGATTTAAGCCTAGTTCATATTGCATGCGCCCCACCACCGAGTCGCCTATCGCCTCGTTCAACGCACAACTGGCAAGCACGATGTGCGTCGTGCGCGCGAACTGTCCGGAGCCGAGCTGGTCGCGCAAGTCGATCGCCGCGTCGGCCGCGAGATCAGACAAGCTGCGGCCCGGAGGCGCGATGCGCAACACCGGCCGTCCATTCGGCTTCAGATGCTGTATTTCCTGGTCGGTAATCTTGCCGATGCCACGCGGGCGGGCGAAGTGCGCCTGCGGCAGCAACAGGTGCCGGTAGCCAGGATGGCGCTCCTGTGCCTGCACATCGCTAAACGCGTTGGACGGCGGCAAAACGGCAACACCTCCCAACATCGCCAATCTGCCGTTTGCGGCGAGCCCCGATTGCGATCGATGTGCGTCGGCCGATGCGGGAGTATCAAGCATGAGAACGGTCATGCAGTGCTCTCCTCTATGTTTGATGGAGTAAATACGTTGTTATGGCGTGCCTTCAGCGCAGGCCGGTCAATCTTGCCGTTAGGGTTACGCGGCAGCGTGGTTTGCAGGTCAACGATAAGCGGCACCATGTAGCCGGGCAGCGTTTCGCGACACGCACGGATGATGTCGGCCCGTGCCGCGTCGGCATCGAGCGTGGACACCACGCAGGTCGCGATCGCTTCGCCGAGCGCCGGATGCGGGACGCCGAACGCGGCGGCTTCACGAATGTGCGGCAAGGCAAACAGCAAGTCCTCGATTTCGGTCGGACTGACGCGATAGCCGGAAGTCTTGATCATGTCGTCGCTGCGGGCCACGAAATACAGGTAGCCCTCCGCGTCGCGCCGCACGAGGTCACCCGACCAGACAGCAAGGCCCGAGCGCGGAATCTGTTTGTGCATGCCGGGAAAAGGCCTGAAACGGTGTTCGGTAAGTTGCGGCTGGTTCCAATAGCCGAGTGTGACGAAAGCGCCGCGGTGGACCAACTCGCCGGGCTCCTCTGGATCGCATTCGCTGCCGTCCGGACGCAGCACGAGAATCTGTGCATTCGGCACGGCCTTGCCGATCGAGTTCGGACGCGCGTCCACATCGGCAGGCGAGAGATACGTAGAGCGGAACGCTTCGGTCAGCCCGTACATCAAATACGGATCCGCATTCACGTAGAGGGCGCGCAGGCGGCGCAACAACGGTGTTGCAAGATGCCCCCCCGTGTTGGCGAAACGCCGGATCCGAGTGCGTGCCGGGTCGCTCCAGGAGACCGAGGCCAGTTGCATCCACAGCGGCGGCACGCCGGTAATCGAGGTGACGCCTTGTGCTTCGCAATAACGCGGCACATCCGCAGCCTGCAAGAAATCGAGCGGCGTGTAGCAGGCGCCCGCGATCAATGCGCTGGTCAACTGACTGAGGCCGGCGTCGAAGCTCAACGGCAGCACGCCCAGAATCACGTCGGTATGATCGAGGTGCTGATACGACGCGACGCTGTATGCACCTGACACGAGATTGCGTTGGGACAGCACGACGCCTTTCGGCTTACCGGTTGAACCGGACGTGTAGAGGATCGCCGCGGGATCGTCGTCGACTGCCGACAGCGGGCTCCAGCGGTTCCGGTCTTGCGGAACCGCACCACTTGTATCCACGCTGCCAGCCGCCTGCGTCAGCTCTGCGAGTGCTTCGATCAGCAGCACCTTGGGTAAGTCCGTCTCCGTGGTCAGCCACGGCATGCGCTTTAGCCGCTGCGCGCCGGTGATAAACAAGATTGCGCCACTGTCCGTCAGGATGTGCCGGATCTGCGCCTCCTTGAGTTGCGGATTGATGGGTACGAACAATGCGCCGACCGCATTGACAGCAAGAATGGACACCACTGTTTCGTATTGCTTCGGCGCATAGATGGCGACGCGGTCACCGACCACAACGCCTTGTGCTCGCAGCGCACCGGCAACGCATAACACCGCATCCGCGAGTTGTGCATACGTCACCTCGCGCTGGCCGTCGGCGTAAGCGAGGTGTTGCGGCCAGCGACGGACACCGTCTTCGAACACATCGGCGATACCGATCATGGGATTCATGAACGACTCCTTGAAATGCATCTAGGCAGGTTTGATGTAGACATGCGCAGCACCGTGAGACAGGAAATCGCTCATCGTATAAGTGCGGTTGTAAGCGCCGCATTGAGAGAACACCGCCAGGTCACCCGGCTGCGGCGCGGCTACATCCTTACTGTGACCGATCACGTCGGCGCGGCTGCAGGTGCTGCCGACGAACACGGTTGACTGCGCCGCAGCAGCGGCAGCGGTCGAGCGACGCACCAGTCGCGGCGTCTTCAAATGTCGAATCACGGACTCGGTCTGCGCAAGCAGGAAGTTGTGACTGATGCCCCCATCGCATACCGCGATCGTGCGGTTAGCCCAGTGCTTCACCGCCATGATTCGTGTGACGAAGATTCCGGCGTCCGCGAAAATTGCCCTGCCTGATTCGTGTGCGAGCGAGTAGCGCGCCGCCAGCGGCTCGACGGCGGCACGATAGCGCTCGAACGCTTCCAGCTGAACCGGTTGTTCAGGGAAGCCGCCGCCAAGGCTCAACGCTTCGAACGGCGCGCCATTGGTCGATGTTAGGTCGCGGGCGAGCGACTCCAACGCCGCGGGCAAGGCAAGTGTCTCGGGCTCCGTCCCGTCGCCGCGCAAGAACGAGTGCGGGCCGGAAAATACATGCAGACCGTTGACCCGCATGCCGGCCGCCACTAATGTCTGCAGTGACGCTAACGCTTCATTGGATGTCATACCGAAATGGTCATGCCAATTTGAGCGTGAGCGGGCACCTGCCAGATCGCCGGCATTCAGACGCAGCAACAGCTTGCCCAGCGTCGCACCGCCGGCAACTGCCTCGCGGGCCAGAGGAATGAAGCGTGCAACGTGATCGAGGCTGTCGAGCACGAAGTTGCAGCGCGACGCAAGCCCGGCGCGAATGAAATCCTCGTTCATCGACGGGTTGTTCAGATAACGGGGAGCCTTGATGCGGCCGACCACGATGTCAAGCTCTCCGCGGCTCGCGAGTTCGACGCCGTCCTCGTAGGCATGGCCGCAGCGCATCAGCATGTCTTCGTTGGGATTGGCTTTCAACGAAACGATCAACCGTGTGCCGAGTTGCGCCTTCAGTGCGCGATAGCGGGCAATCGCGATCTCGGGTTCGTACACATAGCAAGGCGTCTTGAGGTCGGCAAGCCACGCATCGTCTTGCCCGGCGATCTCGGCGCCCTTTTGGGTTTCACTGTGCATGGCTTACCACCGGATGCAGCGAGACCGCCGCGTACGCGCCACAATTCGACTGCATGATGCCCAGCACGCGCTGACCTTTGTCAATTGCGTCAAGACCGACCTCCGCCATATTGATGGGGAAATCCGAGCAGCATGCGTGGCCGCGTGCGTAGATGTTATGCGTGTACAGCCGGTCGGCCGGCACCCGCATTGCGCGGCACAGGGAGTTCCAGCCGGGCAGATCAGCGTTGTGCGGCAGCAGCAAATCGTAGTCTTGCAGCGCGACATCGTCCAAAGCGACAGCCGCTTCGATCGCCTTGCGCGTATAAGGCCATTCCATCGCGATCAGATCGGCCTCGTTTTCGGCAACCGTATCCGAGCCGCGATACCACTTCGCATGCGTCTGGATAGCGATCTTTCCAAGGCGATTCTTGGTGCTGTTGCGGGTCAGCAGCATCGCCGCCGCGCCGTCACATTGCACACCGGTGACCTGACGCATGCGGAAATCCTCACCGTACACGCGGTCCGACGACACGATGACGGCCGCGTCCATTTGCGGGAAACGGCGCATCAGTGCATGCACTGTTTCGATGCCGGCGGCCACCGATACGCAGTTGAGCTGGGCGACCGAACCAAGCCACAATGGCTTGATGCCAAAGCTCGCCGCAATTTCATGCGGCAAGCTGCGCGGTGCCGGCGGCACGCTGAACTGCTGCGTATGCACATGAACAATCGCGCCGATGTCGGAAGGATTAAGCCGGGCCGTATCAATCAAGCGGCCCATCGCCCCGATGGCCAGATCGGTTTCGCTGATGTCGAGCGCCATATGGAAATAGCGGCTGCCGGAACGGGCAATCGCCGCGGCGCGTTCGGCCGGATAACCACGTTCCGCGGCCCAGGCTTCGATGTCGACGGGTTCGCCCGGCAACTCGTAGGCAGCCTCTTCTATGCCAAGCCACGAGCCGGCCGCGCTATGTGCGGAATGGAAGGTCGTCGTCATGTTTGATCGGATTAATTTAACGGCATGTCGGCGTAGTCGAGCACATCGAGCTTCTGGAAGGTGTCTCGCACGGTTGGCGTCAGCAGGCCCATTTCCCGAATGGTCGGCACCAGGCGTCGGAAAATCGAGCGACGGATCGAACTCGATACCGGTGACTCACGAACCATGGCGCTGCATTCGCGTTTCGACATACCCATCGGCTCCCAGATGTCGTCCGCGGTCAAATGGTCGTACAACACGGAAGCGCCTTCGCAGATGAATTCCTCGCGCTCGCGCAATTCGTAGGAGCTCATCTCCTGGTACACCCGGCACAGCGTGATGCGGCCCACCGCAAAGTGACGAGATTCATCGCGCTGGATGCGCTGGAAGAGATCCTTGATGAACGGATCCTGGCTGTACGCGACCACGCTCTGGAAAATCGACAGCGCGATACCCTCGACCAGCACCTGCATGCCGAGATTGGTCATATCGAGCGCATTGCTGGTAATCGTGTCTTCTAGCAAGCTCTTCAATGAATGGCTCATCGGATAGCGTACGTCGATCTTTTCAACGAGACGCGAATAGGCTTCAACGTGTCGTGCCTCGTCCATCACCTGAGTGGCGGCGCAAAGGCGTGCACTCAGACCATCCTCCGCGGAAGCGAGCTTCGACGCACAAATCAGTGCCGCCTGCTCACCGTGCAAGATCTGCGACAACAGCCAGCCCTGTGCGTGGTGACGCACTTCGCTGCGTTCGCGCTCGTTGAACTTGCTCCACAATTCGGAACCGTAAATCAGTAGGGTCGGGTCGGGCATCCCAAGTGGGTTCGATACGTCAAGCTGATGGCTCCAGTCCACATCGGTCGCGACGTCCCATTGCGCACCTTTGGCCTTCTCGTACAGGCGGTTCAGTGCCGCCTCTCGCATCTCGTAGTCACCTGACATCAGAGCTTCGACTGGCATCGACCAGCGAAGATCCTGGTGATCGGAAAGGGCTATCGTTGCGGTATTCATATTCTGTGCTCCCCGGCTGCGCCGCAGTGTGGGATGGGGTTAGTGGGATGAAAGGGGGCATGACGCAAACCAATACCAAAGTGCGACCAGTCCGAGCGCATGAGTTCATCGAACGGCTCGGTCAATGACTTTGGCCAGACACCGCAATGCACACTGTTGTCGCCGGAAAAGTCAAGATCGCGCCGGATCCTGTCTCCGACCCAGACGACCGGTTCACCACGCGCCGCATGCCAGCGCGCTTCTTTCGAGAGTGATACCCCCAGCAGCACGTCGGCATGTAATAGTGCATCCGGCAACGGTCCGAAGTAAGGCGCGCAGACTTCAATGAACAAGTGAACATCTGCATGGATTTCCCGTCGAATTCGTATGCTCAGCTCGGCGAAAAAAGCGAAGTACTGCAGGTTGTCGAGCAGCACGCGACGCGCGTCTTCCGGCCTGTCCATATGGTCGAAGCAGACAGGTTCGCAAGGGCTTTCAGCCTGCATGGCGCGCGCATAGTCGGCTGCCGTTTCGAGCGGCATGCGATATGCGTTGGCGGGCACGGTAAACAGCCGCTGCGGATAACGGACCATGTGATACACGAGAGGAATCAGCGCAGACATGATCAAAGCTCCAGCGACAGTTGAGCACCGGGGGCAAACCCGACTTCGGCGATCGAGTAATACCCGTTCAGCGCAAGTGAACTAACGATCACGTTCTGACGTATGTCCGCGTCGCGTGCTTCGGCTTGTGCGAGTAGCAGCGCGATCCACGGGTCGCTGCCGAACGAGTGGCCGAAACGCGCATGACCATCCGGGCAAAGCGGCGTCTTGCCGATGGCCGCCAGCATCGCCCGACGCGATGTCGGGGGGAAAAATGGCAAAGCGACGCTCACGCCCGGCCGCTGCGAGTAGAAACCGCGTAGCTCGCGTCCCATTTGCACGACGGCCACTTGTGGTGGCGCTGACATGTTGCGCAGCGGAGCCGCCACGCTGTCTGCAACGTCGACCAGCATGGTGCAAACGCCGAAACCCGAATTACCCCATGCCGGATTACCATGCCAGTAGGTAAAGCCATGCACGTCGACATCCACGATCTGCAGCAGCAACACATGCGAGTTCGACGAGGCAGCCTTCGCGAACGCCCGGCGAAACACGTATCCCCAGCCGGCACATTCGTACGAGCAGGTCATCCATTCGGGCGGATAATCATTTTGTCCGGCAACCCCCTCGATGAACGCGTGATGCTGCGGCGAACCGTTCATCAACAACATCGACAGGATCGTAGAACTGATCACATAGTCGGCGGCGCGATCATGCCCGCAAATGTGTTCGCGTTCTTCCGCGACGAGCATGCCGAGCGCGCGTGCCTCTTGCTCCAGCCTTTTCACCTCGTGTCCGCGCACCGGCTCGATGCGCCGGTAGCGAAGTGCCTGCAACGTCAGCGCCGGACGAGCCGACTCCGTATTGTGAGCGGCAGAATGCTGAAAGGGCGTGGGCATTGGCGACTCAGGCGGCCTGCTGCTGATGACGCAGCTGCGTATCAAGTTGCTGGAGGGTCGTGTACTGCGTGATATTGAGCGCTTCCGGATCGATCGAACCGTACAACTGCTCGCAGAAAACGATCATCTCGACGATGTTCAACGAATCAATGCCCAATTCACCGATACCGGCGTCGGTCGTGACTGTCTCGACATTGAGGATTTTCGCTACCTCGCGAGCAAGGATATCGAGCGAGTCGGCCGGAACGTTTGTGGTTGTCATGTCTAGGTCCTTCAGGTTGAAAATGGCGATCAAGGTTGATCCCTGGATTGCCGGGGTTTAACTACCGGAGTGACTGCGCAAGCTCTTGCGCAGTTCGTGAAAACAGCGATACGAACTGCCTTCCATCTTCGAGAACGCGAGCAGATCACGCTGGTCATCGAACATTGCGACCGCACCGCTTTGCACAAGATTCGTAAGAAATTCATTGGACAACATCTTGATCGCGAGCACGCGCTGCACTTTACGGAAGCTGTAGAGTTCCTGTTGCGTCTGACTGTAAGAGAAATCTGCAATGAACCGATGCAGTTCCTGTTCGGCCCGGCCAAGTACAACGCGGCCTTCGCGCTCCAGCCAACTGATGTGGGCCATCAGCGCGCGTACGAAGTACGGACGCACTACGGTCAGATGTTTGTTGAATACGGTCGGACCACCAATCCTCAACCGGTCGGCCGAACCAACACGCACGTTACCGGTCACGTTGGCGAGTTGCAGATTACCGGCAAGAAAAGGGGCACCGAACGTCTCGCGCTTGAGCGTGCGATACTCGTCTGGCCATACGAGATAAGCCGCCGGAAACATCACACCCGGCAAGCGTGCGGCGATCACGGCCATGCAGTCGCGCTGCGCCTCGATACCCCAGACTTTGTCGACCTTTAGCTGGATACCGCTTTCGTCGGCCGTCGCGCAGGTACGCCACGCGCCGAGTGTCGGCCCACCGCCGTCGCTCATCAGAAACGCGAAGGGATGGCCAGCATCGATGCAGTCAGAGGCTCGCTTGTTTTGCTCCGGAGAGAAGAACAAGCCGAACATGATGCGGATAAACGCACGCATGAACGGTTTGAAGTTGCGATGCAGTCCGTCGCGTTCGATTTCGAGCAATATTCTTTCGGTAAGTGGCGCTTCCTCGTGGCGCAGTAACATTGACGCATCGGCACCGTTATGCGCTACGGGCAAGGCCGACTGCAATCCGATCACCATTTCACTGTCGAGCAGCCTCACGGCGGCGGCTTTGATAAGGGCGCGCGCGGCTGCGGGCGGTGTGCCGAGCACGTCGAGATGACGTAGCACCGCGAAGGCGGTGTTGTCAGCCAGCAGCGTCGCGTCGCGCTGCCTTGCAAACGGTCTGTTCGAGGAAATTTGAGCAATATCAAGCATGGTCATGATGGGAAGAATCCTGATTTAGAACCGCACACGAATGGCGGCGTCAATTTCGGTATCGAGTCCAACCGTCCTGTACTCCGAGTCGGAGCCGGCAAACGCGTGCGACAGCGAAAAATCAACACTCACCCGTCGGTTCACGTCGGCGACTACCTGTGCTATAGCAAGAAGGCCTTTGTCTTGTGGTGAATAAACACCACGTATCGAATATTCGACGGAACCAATTTTCTTTCCGAGCCTGGCGAATAGATAGTCGCGCAGACTACCGTCGACACTTACGTAGTTCGCGGTCGCCTCAAGTCCTTCGAGCGCAGCGCCGGGATCGGTGTGCAGCAATGTGTTATTCGCGTTGATCGCGGCATTCACCTGGCGCCACTGGTGTGCGTCGAAGCGGGCTTCGTCGTGCGACCACTCGACAATCAACGAAAAATTGCCAGGCAACGCGCTTTGCATGCCAACGGCGCTGCGCCACATATACTGTCGGTCGTTGCGGCGGTCGACTGTGCTATAGGCAGAAGCGGAGTCAGGCGATAGATCATCGGCGATGAAAGCCGGCACAGGTCGTGTCGTGCCGCGTTCCATCCAGCCACTTGCATAGACCGTGCTCGAACTGGCGACATCAAACGAGACCGTACCGCCTACCCCGCCGCGCCCCGCGTGGCGACCAGCCAGTAGCGACGAAGATGCACCCGACCAGTTGTAACTAGCACGCAGTAGCTGCGTGGAACCTTCCACCTCGCTGTTGTCGACATCGCTGCGCAACGTGCGGTTATAGCCGACAATGGCCTGCAAAGACGTATTTTCGCCGGCCCACTTGGCTTCAACGAGCGGCGTACCTTCGACATCGCCGTAACGGTCGTAGACATCCGCGGTCGAAGGGCGCTTTTGGAAAAAACCGAGCGGAAAGAACGCCTGTGAAGGGTCGAGCGATTCGATCCGCTTGCCGGCGGTGACGGTGATACCGTTATCGAAAGCGTAGCGCGCGCCGATTTCATTGAAGCGGCTAGATTGCGCGCCGATTGACGGATCCGTAACCAGCACCCGTGCATTCATGAACAGGTTCTCGCCGTCGATCTTGAAGATCGCACCGGCTTCCTGGTGCGAGTGTGGATTGTCGCCTGTCAGGGTGGACAACGTTGCGTCACCATTCATATAGTCGACAGAACGCACATAGCCGACGCCGCTCAGCGTACTCAACTGATCCATCAGCGTTTCTCCGTGCGAAAGGCTGATATGAGCGGCAAACGCCAATGGCACCGCAAGACGTATGAGCCAGCGGGCTTTCGATCTCGCGCATACGAGAAGACGGGTGCGAGACGGAGCATAGCGGTCGGTTCCAATGGCGCGCGCATCAGTTATCATCGGCCAGCGTATCGGGGTTGAACCTGCCCGCGGGGATGCTCTGCGCTTGGCTACCGAGAATGTTGATCACACTGGAGCGTTGCTTCTCGATCTCGTTGTGGTAGGTAATTTTTCTGATGACCTGACGGCCATTCACGACCACGGGCGTACTGAAGTCGGCGCTGCGAAACAGCAAACCGCTGGCAAGGAAGAACTGTGCGCGCAACGGCACCGCGCTACCTGAAACGACCCAAAGCTTGATCTTCGGATACACGTTGTCCGGATCGGTCGCATTCAAATCGAGTTCGGTTGCGGACTGGTCGGCTACCGTCGTCGTACCGGGTACGGCAACGGCCCGATAGCTTGTAGCCCAGTGCGTGCGCGTTATGTCGCTGATCACGACTTCCCCCTGCAGACGCTGCATGCCGTTGATGCGCACGGCACTGTGCGTATTCGGCACATAGAACCAGTGGCCACGGGTCGTCGCCAGATATTTCTGTCCCTGGTTCTCGCCGTTCTGAGTCAGCGCGAGCGTGTCCCCGTTCGCGCGCGTATAGACGACGTACTTCGTATCGTCGCCCACCTGGCCGTCAGTGACGTTGGTAATCTCGATGCGGGTCTTCGTATCGGATGCGGCGCTGCGATACGCATCGGCCCGTGCAAGTATGGCGTTTGCGTTTGTGTCACCGCTCTTGCCGTCATCGGCCTGAGCGAAGGATATAGCGCCCAGTACGCATGACAATGCGGCACAGGCGGCAAGCCGGGGTAGAAAATCAACGCGTGAAGAGCGGAACAACACGCGACACGAGTTCAAGATCGTCATGCCAGTCCTTTAAGGATGTCCTGTTTGGCGAGCCGGGCCGTTGCAAGCACCGCGGCCAGCACACCAAGCACGATGAAAACGCATTCGACAGCACCGACAGCGAGCGGGGATACCGTAAATTCAAGCAGGATGGGTTTCACTCGACCAGGAGGCGGTGGCAAGTGGACCTGCGCATGGTTCACGCCGGCCATCACAAGCACGGCGACAGCGATACCGACGGCAGCACCGAGCAGGCCCAACAGCGCGGTTTCCTCGACCAGCACGGAACGCACCGTCAGGGCCGGCACGCCGAGCGCGCGCAGCGTCGAGATTTCCCGTCGGCGTTCTACGATGCTCATCAGGATCCAGTTACCCATCGAGAGCAGGATCGTAACGCTCAGGATCACGCCAAACACGGAGAACTGGTTGCGATACAGTGACACGATCTGGTGATAAAGCGAGACTAATTGATCCCACGTCCGCACGTCGACGTCGGGCAACGCGCGACGGATTTCAGCGGCCGCTTGCGGTGCCATCGGCGTATGCCGCAGGAATACCGCGATACGCGACGCTTTGTCAGTACGCAGTAATGCTTGCGCGGCGGCAAAGGTGATGTTGACGATCCGTTCATCGAGATCCTTGTTGCCGGTACTCATCACACCTACCACCTGCGCATCGGTCGCATTAATACCGCCATGGGTCGTCGATACCATCAGTTGTACGACCGAGCCGACACGGATGTTCAACTTGCGCGCAAGTTCAGCACCGATCACGATCTCGGTGCCAGCCGAGGACGGTGCGAGATAGCGACCCGAGACAATCGCGTGATAATCTGCAAAGCCCGGCGGCTCGTGATCCGGCTCGATACCTTCCCCGACAGCGCCATAGCTCAGATCGCCGTTCGAAATCAAGCCATCGAAATCGATCTCACGGACGGTAGAGACAACGCCCGACAACGCCGCTATCGCGTGCAGGGCCCTGGCTTGCTCATCGGCGGTGAGGCCATATTGCAGCGGATGATCGCCAATCAGATCGAGGTAGCCGCGATGTAGCACTTGCAGATGGCCCACACCGCTATCGATGGAGCCTTCTCTCACGGCGTCGAACGTCGCGATGACATAGCCAAGCGAAATGCTGGCGGCGAACGCTGTGACGCCGATCATCAACATAGTCAATAACGTACGGCGCATATTGCGCCACAGGTTACGCCACGCAAAAATTGACCAGTTCACGGCTCACCCCGGTTTCAGGTTGGAGGATGCCATCGCGCATTTCTATGCGGCGTGGCAGATGTGCGCACAGGCGCTCGTCGTGTGAAGCAATGAGGAACGCCGTACCTAGCTGCATATTGGTAGCCAGTATCAATTCGGCTACGGCTTGCGCATTTGCACTGTCGAGGTTTGCGGTCGGCTCATCCGCGATCACGATCGCCGGTTCCTTGACGAGTGCGCGGGCCAGCGCGACGCGCTGTTGTTCACCTCCGGAGAGTTGCGTCGGCCGATGCCGCTCACGGGCGGAAAGGCCAACGGCTTTCAGCATGGCACGCGCTTTCTCACGACGCAGCCGCTTGTCGGACAGGGTGAATAAGCCCAACTCCACGTTTTCGAGCGCGGACAGTACCGGGATGAGATTAAAGTTCTGAAACACGAAACCGATGCGCTCGCGACGCACCTTCTCGAGCGCCGCGGGCGTATTGGCAATACCGTGCCCTTCTAGAAAACGCGAACCGCTGGTGGGGGTATCGAGAAATCCGGCCAGGTTGAGCAACGTGCTCTTGCCGCTGCCGGACGGACCGACCAGCGCCACTACGTCGGCGCGGGCGATCTTCAGACTTGCCTGCCTCACTGCAAACAATTCCTCGGAGCCACCGTCATACACGCGCGTGATGTCGCGCAGCTCAAGCGTCGGAGAGTCGTTACGACGTAAGCCAAGGTGTTCGGCGATCATGCACGCGCCCCCGTTGCAGTCAACGCGTTCGCACCGATTGCGCGGGTGATCCCGGACGGCGTCGGGGTGCTTCGCATGGCGGGCACCGTGATAACTTCCAGCCCGCCGCTGGTGTAAAGGTCGCGGCACTTTACCCTCTGCAGTTTGCC
Organism: Robbsia andropogonis; assembly: GCF_000970345.1. Lineage (GTDB taxonomy): Bacteria > Pseudomonadota > Gammaproteobacteria > Burkholderiales > Burkholderiaceae > Robbsia > Robbsia andropogonis. Next base: position 268,229 of record NZ_LAQU01000002.1, read on the forward strand.
GCTCGTAGTACGCGGCAGTGTGCCGGGCTCGACGAAACAGATATCGTGTGCAGCGAAGCCAATGTCCTGTTGCAGCAGCAGCTGACATTCACTGCGCATTTTCGATGTCGCATCGACCGGACGTGCCTCGACCGCGATAACAAGGCGTTCAGTCCCGTTTTCATCGTCGGGCAGACCAAACGCAATGCAGCTGCTCTTGTGAAGCGCCGGATGTTGCGCGAGCGTCTCTTCTATTTCATGTGGAAAGTAGTTACTTCCGCGAATGATGATTATCTCCTTCTTCCGGCCAAGTATGTACAATTGGCCAGCCGATACATAGCCGATGTCGCCGCTCATGAACCAGCCGCTATGATTCAGTGCCGGTTCGATCGAACCATTGCCGGGATTAAGGTAGCCCAGCATTACCGAGCTGCCACGAATCGCGATTTCGCCAGCCATCCTCTCAGTGCATGCATGACCTTGATCATTGACGATCTGAAATTCCATGCCATGGATGGGTGTACCCATCGCCAGCACGGTTTCCGAATTGTCGACCGTACCGATCACATTGGCTTGTTGCCGTTCGATCAATGCCTGCCTGTCAATCTGGTCCACCATGACGTATGGCGCGCCTTCCACGCGGCCGACATGCCACGCCTTATGCATTGAAACCGCAAGGGTCGATTCAGCCATGCCATAGCATGGTTGCAACGCCGACGCGTCGAGTCCGTACGGCGCGAATGTTTCAGCGAAATCGCGCAACGTCGCCTGGTCGACGCGCTCGCCACCGATGAAGATGTTTCTGCAAGCGGATAAATCGACGTTCTGCATGGATGAGGCATTGAAACGCCGTACGCAATAGCGCAACGCAAAAGTCGGAACAGACGTCGTCGTCGCGCGAGTTGCCGCAACCCGTTTGAGCCATCCAAGCGGGTTGCGAATGAAACTGTTGGGCTGCATCATTACCAGCGGCGCGCGATAATGCAGGTTCGACAGCAAGGTCAGCAAACCCATGTCGTGATAGAGCGGCAACCAGGAGGCCGTACCGTCGCCACGCTCGATGTCAAATCCAACGGAGCCGCCGATTCCGAGCACGTTCGACACCACGTTCAGATGACTCAGCACGGCGGCCTTTGGATACGATGTCGAACCCGACGTCAGTTGAACATGATGCGCATCGTGCCCGTGCTTCGACGTGATGACCGGTTGAGTGCCTGCGGCAGCCGCGGCCTGCAATAAGGCATCGTCAACAATGCGTACGCCAGTGCGGGTTGCCAGGTCCTGCATTGCCGCCGCGCCCGTTGGCGATGCAAAGATGAAACGAGGCTCATAAATTTCGCAGGCGACATCGACGACCTGCTTTGCGCTGGCGGTCATTCGCTTGCCTGGAATGGGTACGGTGCAAGGCAAGCCGCCGAGCATCACGCACGCCATCATCGTCACCACATGGTCGACGGACGCCGGTAGCGCCAGCATCACAAGGTCGTCCTGGCGAACGCCCAGCTCGCGCATGGCCCCTGCGCGTTGAACAGTCTGCATGGCCAGATCACGGTAGCTGATGCTTGCTTCATTGCCCGCATCATCAACGAAGGTCATCCGGTTGGCCGCGCCTTTGTCGCACTCCAGCACCTCGAGCAGACGATGAATGGTGGATGCACATTGCATCACATGAACTCCCCTTCTTGCGAATGCTGCGTATAGACAATCAGACAAGGGCGGCTCGACTGCATGGCCGTCGCTGATCAGGCAAGGAGGATTTTTATCAAAAGAGGCCGAGACGACAAACGTTATCTATGCACGTAATGCATGCGTCGAGAGAATGCACAACGGTGATGCGATAAAGGTAAGCGCATGACATGAATACGGGATACATGCCATCGTTTTCTGACAGCCTACCGAACGGATAAGCCTCGCTATAAGCGCGATCCGTAAAAGAGGGCAACTTAATGACGATTTTTTGAATTTTGAAGAAAGACTCGCGACGTCAGGCCCTTGATCGTTCTGTTCAAATACTCATTCAATCAGCTTAATCACGTCCGAATCATCATCAAGTATGTGATCCGTTACTTGGATGATAGGCTGCGGAGAAGATTGAATGGTTGGGACAGCATTCGACAAGACAACTTGATTGACCATGCGATTAATCAAAGGCCGCTTGTCGAGCGCGATGCCGTGGCTGTCCAAGGTTTCATGAATCGATGGATCGCATTGGCTCAGATGCAATGCACCTGCCGGTCCGAGACACGGTTCGCCCCGCGCTTTAAGCAGTTTGTCCCACGCATGACAAGGCCATTCGCCGCACGTGCCGATTTGACTGAATGCAATCGCACGACATGAACGCATGGTGAGGGAGACCGTTTGCTAGCAGCCTGCCGAAACGGACCAGCCTCACTATCAGTGAATCCGCGGAAGAACGAGCGCGAGGATAACGCTGTTCTCGTTCAAAGAAAAACGCGCAACGTCAGACGCTCGATCGGACTTCTTCACGTATCCAGTCGATCAGCTTGGTCACGTCCGAATCATCATCAGGGTCGTTATCCGTCACCAGATAATAGGCTCCTGAGGAGATTGAATGCTCAGGGAATAATTCGACAAGTCGCCCTTGATTGATTAGGCGATTAATCAAAGGCCGCCTGCCGAGAGCGATGCCGTGACCATCCACTGCTGCCTGGATCAATTGGTCGAATTGGCTTAGATGCAACGCCCCTGCCGGTCTGATACGCGGTTCACCTAGTTCTTCAAGCAGGTGATCCCACGAATACCACGGCCATTCACTGCAAGCCCCGTCCAGATGAAGCAAGACCTGCTGTTCCAAATCGGCGCAGGTCCTGATTTCGCGATTGTCTCGTGTTCTCAGACTGGGGCTACAGACTGCGACGACCCGCTCTTCGAAAAGCAGGCGCTCATCCGGGAGATGCATATGGGGCTGCGCATAGCGCACCGAGAGATGAAGACGCTGGCGCTTCATGTCCTGCACTTCATTCGTTGCAGACACGCGTACGTCAATACCAGGATAGCGCATGCGAAATCCGCCAAGACGCGGGATCAACCATAACGCCGCAAACGCAACGGTGGTTGACACCGATATGGAGCGCTGCTCAGAAAGCGACACCAACGAACCTATCGTGGATTCCAGCTCCAGCATTGCCGTAGAGAATGCATGGTACAACGCACGACCTTGCGCAGTGAGTGTAAGTGCACGGATATGCCGATGGAATAGCTCAGTACCTAGTTGATCCTCTAATGCCTTTACTTGTCGACTCACTGCCGACTGAGTGATATTCAGTTCCTGCCCTGCCTTGGTGAAACTAAGATGACGCGCGGCGCATTCGAAGCCGCGTAGAAAATCCAGGGATGGCAGGTTCTTAAGTCGCTTTCGAATTGCCATGCTTCACCCTCATGCATTGAGTTCGAAAAAGTCGTTTGTCGATACGATCGACGGCTACCACAATTTGCATCCGCAACGAACGTTCACCTACCTAGCCAGACGCTCTCGTCTTGTCGATAAGGTCGACGTAGGTCACGCATGTTCGATTAACCCGATCCAGGAGAGATTTTTTGAGCGCGACCGACCAACTTTCTAACAAACCCAAATTAGCTCAGCAGCTAAAAAGTCGTCCTAGTAGCGTCGTCTTTTCTCTCAAGCTAATTGTGTATGTGGTTCTACTGGCACACGGCGTGTCCCTCGCGTTATCCACGAATTCCTTATTAAAAATTTTAGGAATTGTGTTGACAGGCGTCATGTTTGCGCACGGTGTTGAGCTACAACATCAAGCACTGCACTACCAAGGATTCAAAAGCAAGAAATGGAATGCCTTCTTTGGAATCCTGCTTGGGTTGCCCATGCTGGTTTCATTTCACGAGTATCAAGACAGTCATTTGCGTCACCATAAATTACTAGGAACCTCTGAAAACAAGGAGTTTTTCGACTACGGTGACCAATACGGCGGCCGATCGACCGCATCTGTTTTTTTGTGGATTATACGACTAGGAATGATTAAGCACTACTGGAAATTTTTTGTGACAATAGTGAATATCGTATTTTCCAAATCAAATGAAAAGAACTCGAAAGCGATTCGTATGGATTATATGTGCATGGTCTTGGCAATTGCGCTATTATCGGCACTTTCACTTGTTTGTCATTCCACTTTGATTATATGGTCGTGGCTGGCACCGCTGATGCTCGTGGCGGCGCCGGTTCACGCACTGATCGAAATGCCGGAGCATTATCGATGTGACCTGACAAGTACCGATCCCTACCGGAATACACGATCCATCACGAGCAACGCTTTCATGACATGGCTCACCAATGGCAATAATTTTCACGTCGAACATCACATGATGCCCGCGCTCTCCATGGATCGGTTGCATGATCTGCATAGTTCGATCGAACCCAAAATTCATTACTACCATCGCACTTACCGTGATTTTTACAGTGCATTACTGAGAGGCAAGCTCGTGCCGCGCGAACTTGACGCCGGCGCGATACAGAACGTTCTTATGAAAGACGATGAGTCACCGTCCCCTCCTGATGTGCCCCGCTATAATCAGAGCACATGAACCCCTTGCCTTTCGGCAAACGGTCCTCGAAAAGGAGCGTGGGCGTAAAGCAAGTGCAACGATGAGCCAAGCCAACGGCTTTGCGTCCGTGTGCCATGGTCTGGTCTAGGTCGGTGAGTTCCTACAAAGGCGTAACACGGATGGCCTGCACGGGGTTCATCTGGTCAGTTGTCGTAGGTATCTACACGCACGGCGTTCATCGCGGCATGGTCGTCCTGCTCCCGCATGACTTCGATTGCCAGGCACGAGCAGGCTTGTATCCTCGAAGATAGATTTCGGCTCAAGCGCAGGGATAGCGTGAAAGATGTCGCACGCGATTTAGCTTATAGCAGCAGAGGTGCATTTTCTGCTTTATTCAATACACTTCTCGACCAATCACCCAGTCCTTAGCTGGCAAGGAACCGGCTGATATCCTTATCTGTTATTGCCGTTGAAAAATGATCTTGGGGACAAGCCCATCGCGGATGTTACTTGTGCGGTAGCGACGTAGGCCTGAACACATTTGCACTTATTTTGTGAGAAAGATCTGCTTCTTATGGCATTTCTCAGGAAATTCCGTTTAACGCCTTCATCTCTCCGTCGCTGCCTGGAACGCATACGCATACCCATCAAAATAGTCATCACGAACAAACCCCATACTCCGATACAGGCTTTGCGCGGCGGTGTTCGTCTTAGCCGTTTGCAGTGACACCCACGCCACTGATTTCTGTCTGGCGGTATTGATGGCCGCGTCGAGAAGCACACGGCCGACACCCTGCTTTCTATATGCCGTACCTACGAATAGATCATTCAAGATCAGCGCTTCTTGTGCGGACACGGAAGAAAACGTTGGATAGAGCTGGGTGAATCCCGCCATCTCGCCATCGTTGGCAATGGCCACAAGTATCGTCGAGTCCTGTTTCCGAATGCGATCGGCGAGAAACGTATGCGCAAGCGCGAGATCCGGTGCTTTCCCATAGAACTGGCGGTGCGCGTCGAACAGATATGACAAAGGCAGCACATCGTCAGCGTTGGCTGACCTGACCAAAACAGTGTGATTGGTATCCGAATGAATCGTCATGGTTTTACGATAAGCCAATAGAAACGCTTCTTGAGCGATCGCTATCGATTCTATATCGGCCGGCGGAAACCATTAAAGGAACCGTCTTGGCGGCGTACCTTGTATCTGTACACCGCTCCAATCACTATATCAATGCGCACGCTGTTTCCGTTGCAATGCTCGATCCGGCAGTCCGGCCCGCTCCTCCCTTTCGACCGAGGGTGAGGTCGAATGAATCGCAGCGTTCGGATACTGTTCCGGATAAAGCACCGCCTTCGCAATGTCTTCATTAAACGTGCGTGACCATTTTGCGACCACGACGGTGGCAAGACTGTTGCCGATCGTATTGCAGGTGGCGATCGCCATCGACATGAACCGGTACACCCCGAAAATAAGCGCCAGACCTTCGATCGGCAAGATACCCGTTGACGTTACGGTCGCCGCGAAGACCACGAACGAGCCGCCGGACACTGTGGCGGCACCTTTCGACGTCAGCAGCATCAAGAGCAGAAATCCCAACTGATGTTCGAGCGTGATCTGAACGCCGTACGCATGCGCAATGAACATCACCCCCATCGCCATGAAAATCGACGTGCCATCGAGGTTGAACGCATACCCCGTCGGCAAAACCAGGCCCACGGTCTGCTTAGCGCAGCCCATTCGCTCCAACTTGCCGAGAAGTCGCGGCAGCGCACTTTCCGAAGATGCGGTACCCAGAACGATAAAGATCTCTTCTTTGATATACCGCAGGAAACGCCACAGACTCACGCCTGCGAGTTTTGCGATCAGCCCCATCACCACGACGATAAACAGCGCCACCACTGCGTAAAAGCTAAACACCAGTTGTGCAAGTGCGACCAAAACGGCGGTGCCGTTGCTACCGACGGAGTACGCGACCGCGCCGAACGTGCCGAGCGGGGCTAGCTTCATTACCAGGTTGATAAACGAAAACAAGACCTGGGATATCGTGTCCAGTCCTTCCGTGATGCGCGCACGCCGACTTTCGGGAATCGACAGAATGCCAATGCCCACCATTACCGCCAACACGACGACCTGCAGTAGTTCACCTCGCACGAACGCGCCGATGAAGTTATCCGGCACGAGATGCATGACGAAATCAATGAAGCCCTGCGGCGTTGCCTTCGCCAGTGCCGGGGGCACCGTGCCGGCGGTGACATGCGCCATCCCTTTTCCGATCTGCAGTACGTTGCCGGCCACCATACCGGCAAGCAAGGCTATCGTCGATACCACTTCAAAGTAGACGATCGACCGCCAGCCAACCCTGCCGGCGCTACGAATGTCACCGGCTGACGCAATGCCATGCACAATCGTCAAAAATACCAACGGGGCAACCCCCGCCTTGATGAGCGCGAGGAAGATATCGCCAAGCAGTTTCAGTTGCGTGGCGAACTTTGGAAATACGAGACCCATCGCTATCCCAAGCATCAAGGCAAGCAAGACTTGCATGCCCAGACGGCGGTACCAAGGAAGCACTGTTTTCTTTTTGTTACGATGCGCGTCGGCAACAGACGTTTCGTCATTCATCATGTTCTCCTCCATGCCGTCTCTTTAGACCGCCTGGGACAAACGAATAGCCTGATCAACCATGTCAGGTGCTAGTCCCAGATAGTTGGCCGGATCGGTCATCTTCTCGATCTGGTCCCGATTGAAATGCGCCATCACGGTAGTCAACGCGGACAGCGCTTCGGCCAAGGTGCCGCCTTTTTCGTTAACCGTACGGCAGGCATCGTAGACGATGTCATGCGCTTGCTGCCGCCCCGTGAACGGTGCCACCGCCATCATCACCGCCTCGGCGACGATAAGCCCTTGTGAGATCCCCAGGTTATGCTTCATGCGGTCGGCATCGACGATCAGGCCACGCAATGCAAACTTGGCTTGATGCAACGCCCCTGACGTCAAGATGAAGCTTTCCGGGATGGCGATCCACTCGGCATGCCAGGGGCCGGTCGCACGCTCGAAATCCTGCACCATCGCATCGACCATCAAACCGGCATGTTGGCGAACCGCCTTCGATGCGGCGAGCATCAATTCGCTGGAAATGGGATTGCGCTTTTGCGGCATGGTGCTGCTGGCCCCACGCCCTTTCACGAATGGCTCATAGACTTCGGCGAATTCCGTCGACGCCATGATCATGATGTCGAGCGCGATCTTGCCCAGCGACCCGGTAACCAATGCGAGCAGGTTGACCGCTTCGGCAAAACCATCGCGCGCCACGTGCCATGTTGTCGCGGGAACGCCCAACCCCAGCGCATCCGCCAGTGCCTTCTGCACGGCGAATCCCTTGTCGCCAAGCGACGCCAGCGTACCGGCCGCGCCACCAAACTCGACCACCGCCACGCGGGGACGCAGTTCCGCCAGACGTTGCTGATGGCGATCGAACATCGCCAGCCAGATCGCGACCTTATAACCGAACGTCACCGGCAGCGCTTGCTGCAAGTGGGTGCGGCCCGCCATCGGCGTGTCGCGGTGTTTCTTCGCAAGGTCGGCAAGAATGCCTCTGAGCGCGCGAACGTCCGCGGCAACGCTATCGAGCGCATCGCGCACTTGCAGCGAGACCGCCGTATCCATGATGTCCTGGGTGGTTGCGCCCCAATGCACGAAACGACCGGCATCGCCGCACATCGCGACGAGCTGGTGTACCAAGGGCAAGATCGGATAGCCGACGATATCGGTCTCATGTCGCATGTGATCGAAGTCGATCTTATCGATCGTCGATTCGCGCGCAATCACGTCGGCCGCCTCTGCCGGGATGACGCCGGTCTTCGCTTCCGCTCGCGCCAGCGCCACTTCCACGTCGATATAGCGTTGAATCAATGCGTGATCGGAAAATATCCCGCGCATGGCCGACGTGCCGAAGGCGTCGCGAAACAGTATCGAATCCATGACCGTGCTGGCGTAACTAGTCATTCTGACCTCGGTGCAAGTAAGATGAGCCTGGGAATGTCACAAGACAATATGTCCGGACTTATTTGGCTGATCATATATGTCCGGACTTATGCCGTATGCTGTGGAAATCCCTAGGTATGTCCTTCCTCGCATTACCCATTCGATTTATGAAGCGACCGCATTTTGCCCAGATTGCCCGTCACCTGGCCGACGCCATCGCGGACGATGTCTATCCCGTGGGCTCGACACTGCCAACCGAACTCGAACTTCGCGACCAGTTCCAGACGAGTCGACACACGATTCGCGCCGCCTTGCACGAATTGCAGCAGTTAGGGCTGGTGTCGCGGAAGAAGAACGCCGGAACACGGGTCGAATCTCGAACACCGGTAGGTGGGTTCCGGCCCTCCCTGGCGTCAGTCGACGACGTGGTGCAATTCGGCGCCGAGCATCTTCGGCTAGTGCAATCCGTGGAAGAGGTGCCGGCAGTTGGCGAGTTGGCCGGGCTGATAGGCTGTCCTGACGGTGCACGGTGGTTGCGCATTTCGAGCTTGCGCATAGATGGAGATCGCGCAAGTGCACCGATTGGATGGACTGACGTCTATATCAACGCCGACTACACGGACATCGCCGAGGCCGCTCGGAAGGAGCCGGACGTGCTGGTCAGTGCCTTGATTGAAAAGCGCTATGGCACGACCATTCACGAAATTCAGCAGAACGTGCACGCCACCCTGATATCCGATGCCATGGCCGCACGATTGCGCGTGCAAGCCGGCGCCGCGGCGCTTGAGATCGTGCGACGATATTTCGATGCCGATGGCGAGGTATTCGAAGTATCCGTCACCGTCCATCCCGCCGAGCGTTTTTCAGTTTCGATGCGGTTGACGCGGTGATGCGCCGGTGCTGCCAGCGGACTCGCTCGCCTGCATGGCGACCGAAAACCCGAAGGTGTTGACGCCATCAGCGCTGCGCGCCCATGCGCTACCGCCGTGCATGTCAGCCACTGCCTTGACGATGGCGAGGCCCAGTCCGTGATTTTCCCGGCTGTTTGTTCGCGATACCTCGGCGCGATAAAACCGATCGAACAAATGGACAATGGTCGCGGAAGGAATCGCGGCACCGGGATTCGCCACCGCCACCTCGGCATGCGTTTCATTGGCGGTGATCGTCACCGTGATGGCGTTACCCGGCGTGCAATGCTGGATCGCATTCATCAACAGATTGACGAGCGCACGGCCAAACATCGCGGTATCCACCGGCGCCGTGGCATCGCCTTTGAGCGTCACCGTCAGTTGCGCATCTTCCAGCGTCATTTCAAGAAAATCCAACGTCCGTTCGCACTCGGTGGCCAACGATTTCCGTGTCAGCGCGGTGGCCCGATCGCCTTGATCCGCTCGTGCCAGGAACAGCATCGTATTGACGATGTCACGGATGCGGATCAGTTCCTCGAGGTTCGACTCCAACGTGCTGGCCAAATGGTCCGCGCTGCGACTACGTGTCAATGCCACTTCCGTCTGACCGATCAAGATCGTAATAGGGGTCCGCAGCTCGTGCGCCACGTCGGCGTTGAACGCCTCCAGTCGACCATGCGACGCGTCCAGTCGTTCAAGTGCCCCATTGAACGACTCCGCCAGCGCGCTTAACTCCGCCGGCAGCGGCGCGGCCCGCAGACGCTGTGAGCGCGTGTGCGGACTGATGGTCGACGCCTCGCGCGTGAGCCGCGTCAGTGGCGCGAGTCCAATTCGCGCGACCGTGTAACCCAATGCCAGCACGATCAACGTGCCAACGCCATACAACACCCGTAGCGACACGCCGAACGCGTGCATGATGCGCGTTTTCTGCGCGTAGCTGACCGCGACTTGCAACTGGAGTGCCGGTCGCTGGCCGCGCGCCGGCACCGCCACCGTTTGCACAAGTCTGTCCGGACCGCCCGGCACCGCAATCCGCTGGTACCCGGCAGGCCAGGTTCGTAAGATTTCCCCCGTTATGGGCGTGTTGAATCGATAGGCGGGATCAGCACTCGTCACCGCGAAATGCGGCGCTTCCTGCTGCGGCTCACCTTGCGCATCCTCCGGTGCCAGTTCCGCAAGCCGATCACGTGCCATCCTCCAACGTTCCGGGGTGGACGTGTGATACAGCGCCTCACGCGCCACCACGAGCTGACTGCTCAGTAGCTGACGCGTCGAGAGTTCCAGCTGACTGCGCAGCGACATCATCAAGCCAGCACCCACCAGCGTAAAGATCGCCAGCGCCATCAATGCAAACGTGACGGCCAGACGCCGCGAGATCGATGGGCGCCCGAAAACGCGAGAGAGGGCGGAAAATATTGCGCGCTTCATTTAACGGCGCATGTCGTCGGCATCGCGCACTTCGAGCACATAACCCATGCCGCGCACCGTATGCAGCAATTTGGTATCGAACGGGCCGTCCAATTTTGCCCGCAAGCGCTTGATGGCGGTCTCCACGACGTTCGTGTGACTGTCGAAGTTGACGTCCCAGACCGACTCGGCAATGGCGGTCTTCGAGAGAATGTCACCCTGTCGTCGCGCAAGCAAACTCAGTAACTGAAATTCCTTTGCGGTCAAATCGAGGCGTGACCCTTCACGCGATGCGCGGCGACCGATCAAGTCGACGTGCAGGCCCGCGATCGAGATCAGCGTGGGTTCCTGCAACCGGGTACGACGCGCCAGCGCATGCAGGCGCTCAACCAATTCCAGGAAAGAGAATGGCTTTGTAAGATAGTCGTCGGCACCGCCGCGCAGACCGCGCACACGATCGTCGATCTGGTCACGCGCGGTCAGCATGATCACCGGTGTCGCCTTGCGGGTACGAATCGCTCGCAACACGGCGAAACCATCGCGGCCTGGCAGCATCACGTCGAGTACGATTACATCGTACTCGAACTCCAGCGCGAGATGCATGCCCTCATCCCCATCCAACGCGACATCCACGATCCAGCCCTGCTCCGTCAAACCGGTACGCAAATAGTCGACAACCTTCTGCTCGTCCTCGACGATCAACAGCTTCATACCCCCTTCCTCCCCTGGCCCCTACGGCGCCATTTCGGGATGTTACCCCGGACGCGTGATCAACGGTCCGACGCGGCCATTTGCACTGACGATGCCGATGCGGTACCGGCAAGCTCCTGCGTTGTCCAGCCCCCGCCCAATGCCTTGATCAAGTTGACCGCAGTGGTCCAGCGCTGCGCACGAATCTGGGTGGCGGTGCGTTCGCTGGTCAGCAAGGATTGCTGCGCGGCAATCACATCGAGATAGGCGACGAGGCCGCCTTCGTAGCGATCACGCGCCAGTGACAACAAGCGCCGTGCATCGTCGACCGACTGCGCGGCACGCTGCTGCGCCTCACCCAGCGTGGCCAGTCCGGTAACGCCGTTCTGCACTTGCTGGAACGCCATCAGCACTGTCTGACGGTAGTTTGCCTGGGCGGCGCGATAGCCTGCATTGGCGAAATCAATCGATGCCGTGCGGCGTCCGCCGTCGAACAGAACCTGCTTGACCGATGCTCCGAGCGTCCACATCAATTCCGGCGCACTGAACAGGTTGGCAAAGCGGGTCGCCTCCCAACCGATACCGGGCGTCAACGTCAGCGTTGGGAAAAACGCGGCACGCGCCACGCCGATCTTCGCATTGGCCGCCGCCATCGCGCGCTCGGCCGAGGCGATATCAGGACGCCTTTGCAGCAGCTCACTTGGTAGCGCCAACGGTATCGTGAACGGCACGTCAGTGATGAGCGCCGGTGCAATCGTGAAATCAGGGGCCGGTACGCCAATCAGCGCGGCAATGGTATTTTGATATTGCGCGCGCTGATTCTCCAGCAGCGTCTGCTGGACCGCGGTGGCATCGAGCTGCGATTGCTGCTGCATCAGATTGAGCCCGGATACCGCACCGAGCTCGTGCTCCGACTGAACGAAACCCAAGGCCTTGCGTTGCAACGCAAGAGACCGTGCGGTGACGTCCAGCTCGGCGTCGAGTTCCCGCAGCATGAAGTAATTATTTGCCAGATCGGTGGTCAATACCAGGCGCGCGTTGGCGAGGTCCGCCTGCGACTGTTCCGTTGCCGCGGCCGCACTCTCGACGTCCCGACGAATGCGTCCGAACAAGTCCAGCTCATAGTTGAGGGTGGGACCCAGCTTGATGTCGTTCTGCACCGTGTGATGCGTCGGCGTCGCGTAATTCGTGCGCGGCCGATCCTCGGATGTTCTAGCGCGCGAGACACCGCCACCCAAATCGACTTCCGGCATGTCCTGCGCGCCGACACCACGCAAGGTCGCCCTCGCCTGATCATAGTGCGCCACAGCGGCCGCCAGCGTCGCATTCCCAGCCAGCGCCCGTCCTTCCAGGTCAGTCAATACAGCGTCATTAAATGCCGTCCACCAGTCCATTCGCATCGGTGCATGCGACGGCACGGCAGTCAGCCAGTCGCGTGCCGCCTGATTCGCTGGCGCGGCGCTGGGCGCGCCCGGCGCGCTTGTCGCGACGTCCGTTGCGCGCCAAGCGGCCGGCGTGGTGGTATCGGGGCGATGGTAGTTGGGACCGACGGTGCAGCCCATCAGGGCTAATATGCCCACCGTCGTGCCGCACGCGGATACCCGATACATCGTCCGCGCGGCGCGCGGCGCGGCCAGGGCGGCACGTGCGCCCCCCTGGCCGGCCTGCCGACTGTCGGAAGCGTTGCCAAAGCGCCGCATGGGTTTCACGACCGGGCTCCGGCAGATGTCGCCTGAGCGGGTGACGATGCCGAACGCATGGTCGCGGCGGTCTCCACGATATGCACGGGATCACCCTCGGCGATCGAATCGCTCGGGTTCAAGATCAAGCGATCGTGCGGTCCGATACCGCTCTCGATTTCCAGCGACTGGCCGAAGTCCTGCGCAATGACGATCGACTGGAGGTGGACGGTGCCATCAGCACGCGCAATGGCCACTTGCGGACCCTGTGCGCGGAACAGCATGGTGTTCCCCGGGATGACGTATTGGGAACGCACGGCAGCCGGCAGCGCGACCTGCACATAGGCGCCAGGCCGCAGCGTATTCTCTGGATTCACCATCCGGATCTCGATTTGCAGGGAACGCGTGGCGACGTCGATGGCGCCCGCGATATGCGCAATCGTGCCTTCGAACGCGCGCCCCGGCAATTCCGCTTGCGAGATGGACACCACCTGCCCTTGCCGCACACCTTGCGCATACGCCTGCGGCACCTGTACGTAGACGCGCAACGTATCGGTCTGCGCCAGCGCGAACAAGGCACGCGTGCTGTTGCTTCCGCCTCCGCCCGCGTCCACCAGGTCACCCACATCGACATTGCGCTGCGTCACCACACCGGAAAACGGCGCGACAATCCGCTTGAACGACTCCAATTGCTTCAACCGCTGCACATTCGCATCCGCGGCGGCCAGATTGGCAATGCCTTGGGTATAGGCACTTTGCCGTTCGTCCAGCTCCTGCTGCGACACCGCATCACGGTCATGCAGCTTTTGCCATCGGTCGAACGAGCTTTTTGCCAGGCCCAGACTCGCGGCTGTCTGGGCACGTTGCGCCAAGGCCTGTATCAGCTGTTGATCGATTTCCGGCGTGTCGAGTTCGGCGAGCAGTTGTCCCTGCGTCACCCGCGAGCCAATATCGACATAACGTTTCATCAGATAGCCCGATGCACGCGCGTATATCGGCGACTCCACCGCGCCCCGCAAGGTGCCAGGCAGACGGATAGTGCCATTGGCATTCGCTGGCTTGGGGTTCACCACGTGCACGTATTGCTTCGCGTTCTCGACGGTCGCGGCGGCAACCTCGTGACGCTCCTCGAAGTCGGCAACCGCAATCCGCAGCGTGCCCAACGCCATCAGCAGCAGTACCACCGCCGCACTGAATTTTGCGCGGCGCCAAGCGGTCCCGCGGGCAGGTAACACACGGGACTCACCGGGCTCCGGTGCGGATATCGCCAATTCGGCATGGTGTTTTTCATTCATCGTTTTTCACCGCTTGATCAGAGCTCCTGCGTACCGCCGGAGTGGGTTGCCGCCGCATACCCCGGCTGCGCCGGGCCATAACCGCCTCCCGCATCGCGGCCGCCACCGGGACCATCGCCACCGCCGTCGGTGCCGTGCCGCATGCCGCGCCGCGCCAGACGGTCATGAATGCCTGCATAAAGCAACGGCACGAAAAACAACGTGGAAACCGTCGCGAACAACAGACCACCGATTACCGCGCGCCCGAGCGGCGCATTCTGCTCGGCGCCTTCCCCCCAGCCCAACGCCATCGGCACCATTCCGATGATCATCGCGCTGGCCGTCATCAACACCGGGCGAATCCGACTGGCGCCCGCTTCCAGCGCCGCGGTCAAGGCTGGCATCCCCGCCGCCGTGCGTTGCTGAGCAAATGACACCATCAAGATACTGTTCGCGGTGGCCACGCCCATCGTCATGATCGCGCCGGTCAATGCCGGCACGCTGAGATGCGTTCCCGTCAGGAAGAGCATCCAGACGATGCCGGCGAGGGCTGCCGGCAACGCGCTGATGATGATCAATGGGTCGATCCAGGATTGGAAATTCACGACGATCAACAGGTAGACCAGCACGATCGCCATGACGACACCGGCGCCCAGGCCGATGTAGGACGCGCGCATCGTCGCCACTTGGCCGCGCACGGTGATCCGGCTGCCGCGCGGCAGCGTCGCGCGGGCCTTCGCAACGAGTTTGTCGATACGCGACGCCACGCTCCCAAGGTCTCGCCCGTCCACGCCGACGAAGATATCCATCACCGGGCGAATGTTGTAATGGCTGACCACGGCAAAGTCCCGTTGCGCAGATACATGCACCAGATTGCCGAGCAACTGCGAATTCAGCGTGCCGGTACCCCCGGCTGCCGCGCTAGGCGCGACCGGCGTACGCAGCAAGTCATCGACCGACGAGATCCGATATTGCGGCGTGACCACGGCCAGGTTGTATTCCACGCCGTTGCGCGCGTTATACCAGAAGCCAGGCGATGTCTGCGCACTGCCGGACAGCGAGACCAGCACATTCTGCGCGACATCCGTTGCGTTCAAGCCTAGCTGCTGCAGTCGTGTACGGTCCATTTCGAGATGGAGCGTTGGCGCATCCATCCGCTGCTGGATATGCGTGTCGACGGTACCGGGTACATCGCGGATCTGCTTCATCAGTTGTGCCGCGGCATCGAAGTTGCTGCGCAGGTCGTTACCCGAAATCTGCACATCGATAGCGGCGGGCAAGCCAAAATTCAGGATCTGCGTGATGATATCGGCCGGCTGGAAGAAAAACTCGACCCCGGGGAAGCGCTTGGGTAGTTCCACACGCAGTTTTCTGATGTATTCAGCGGTGGGACGGTGATCGTGTGTCAGTGCGATCTGGATCTCACCGTCCAGCGTACCGATCGTCCCGGCATTGCTATACGATAAGTTAATGCCGCTATAGGGCACCCCGAGATTGTCGACGATCGTGCTCAGCTCGTCGGCCGGCACGATCTGGCGCACGGCCTTTTCCACTTCATCGGCGATCCGCGCCGTTTCCTCGATTCGCGTGCCGGTTGGCGCCCGCATATGCAAGCGGATGTTTCCCGCATCCACCGTCGGAAAGAAATCCTGGCCCAACACGAAGACGAGTCCCAGCGAGGCTATGCAGCCTCCGAGAAAAACCGTTGCGAACATCCGGCGGCGTACGAGCAACGTACTTAGCACCACTATATAGCCGCCACGCATCCGCTCGAAGCCGCGGTCAAAGCGGTGATGAATCCGCAAAAACGTGTTCGGGCCACGGCGAGGTCGGGCGTTGAGCGTAGCGTCCGCGTGCCCCGCGGTGGCATGACCGGGTTGTGCACCGGCGAGCGCTGGCACGACGTGGTCACGCATCATCATCATGGCAAGCGTCGGCACCAGCGTCCGGGACAGGATATACGACGCGATCATTGCGAAAACGACGGCTTCCGCCAATGGCACGAAAAGGTATTGCGCCACGCCAGCCAGGAAGAACATTGGCACGAACACGATGCAGATGCAGAGCGTCGACACGAGTGCCGGTACCGCGATTTCCCCCGCACCGTCGACGATCGCCTGACGTAGCGGCGTGCCCATGTGCAGATGCCGCTCGATGTTCTCCAGCGTAACCGTCGCATCATCGACGAGAATTCCCACCGCCAGCGCCAGCCCGCCCAGCGTCATGATGTTGATTGTCTGACCCAGCATGTGCAGCGCCAGCAACGACGACAGGATCGACAACGGAATCGACACCGCGATAATGCAAGTGCTGCGCCAATTGCCCAGGAACAGCAAAATCATCGCCGCCGTCAGCGCGGCAGCCGTCAGTGTTTCATGGATCACACCCTGGACCGCCGCCTTGACGAAAATCGATTGGTCGAATAGCGCGGTGATATTCAAGTCGGCCGGTAGGGTGGCACTGACCCGCGGCAGCATTCTGTACAACGCCTCGACCACCGACAACGTCGACGCGCTGCCGTTTTTCATGATCGGAATCAGCACGCCACGTTGCCCGTTCTGACGCACCACATTGGTCTGCGGATTCGATCCGTCGCGTACATGGGCGACTTCGCGCAGGTAGGTGGTGGCACCGTTGAGCGTGCGCACCGGGATGTCATTCAATTGCGAGATGGTCGGCGGCGAGCCGTTCATGTCGATACTGAATTCCTTCTCACCGATTTTGGCGGTGCCGGTGGGAAGGATCAGGTTCTGGGCATTGACGGCACGCACGACGTCGAGCGGCGTCAGCCCCTTCGCCAGGAGCGCCTGCGGATTCAGATCCACCGCTATCACACGGGTGCGCCCCCCCCATCGGAAATGGAATCGATGCGCCTGGGATTGTCACCAACTGAGGTCGCAGCGTATTGAGCGCGGTATCGTTCAGGTCTTTTTCAGACAGTGTCGAACTGGACAGCCCCAATTGCACCGCCGGAATGCTCGACGCCGAATAACTGACCACGGCGGGGGGTGTGGCGCCAGGCGGCATCTGTTTTAAGATGGACTGTTCAATGGCGGCAATTTGCGCGATTGCCGATTCCAGGTTGGCGTTCGGCTGCAAAAAGACCTTCAGGACCGCAACACCAGGTAGCGACTGCGACTCGATATGCTCGATGTCGTTGACAGTGGTAGTGATCGCGCGTTCGTTCGCCGACGTGATCCGCGCGGCCATATTCTCCGCGCTCAGCCCGTTATAGGTCCAGATAACGCTGACCACCGGAATATTGATATTCGGTAGGATATCCACCGGCGTACGCAGCAGGGCCAACGGCGCCGCGAGCAGGATGATGATCGCCATCACGATAAACGTGTACGGCCGGCGCAGCGCTACATTGACAATCCACATCGGCGGATACGCGGAAGGTGAGACAAACGGGTAGCCAGCAATCCCGGTTGATCCACCACGCGCTCCCCTGCGTGCGTCAACCATCCGGAATGCAAAATAATTGCCTGCATGAAAAAGGAGACGGCATTGCTCACCCAGTGCCTCCGGCAGACGTCGTCGCGGAGGGACGGGCCTGCGTCATCCGCCAGGGCCACATTGCTGCGCCATCTCATATTCCACCCGCGATATTAGCGAAACTCGCCAACCGGTAGATGGCGCCAAAATGGCAATTTTGTCAGGAAAGGGTTGGATGTCGCAACGAGACCACATTGCATCGACTGAGATGGGCGCCGCCGGGGAAAACGCCCGAGGGGAAAGTGCCGCGCGGATCAGCGCTCCCGCCGTGCCATCGAGGACACAGCGGCGTCACCCGCGGGGGCCGACACATCGTCTGGTGGGCGCGACGCCAATAGGCACCGATCCGGGAAGATCGTCGGGGACGCATCGTTTGCACCATCGCCCCCGTAACCTAATTCCATCGAGAGCGCCGCGCTGATGGCACGCAAACGCGCCAGATAATCGGCTACCTTGTCACTGGTGATCTGCGATCCCGCACCAGCGATGCTGAGCGCGGCCGCTACCTCCCCGTCGGCGCCCCATACCGGCACGGCAATGGACACCGCACCCTGCAGCACGTCGCCGGCCGTGATCGCATACCGGTTGCGCGCCACCGCATCCAGTTCCTGGACCACATTCATCAAACCGTTCGCGGGAGCCTGCTGCTTATACCTCGAGAGGAACGTCGCCCGGACATCCTCGGGCGCGAAGGCAAGCAAGACCTTTCCCGCCGCGCCGGCGTGGATCGAGCGCCTGTTGCCAACTGCCTCGATCGGATACGCAACGTCATCGCCTTCGCACCGCGCCACGCAAACGCTTTCCATGTTCTGGCGCACACGCAGTACGATACTTTGCTCGACGGCCTGATGCAGTGCATGCATATGCTTCTGCGCCAGTCGAACCAGCGTGTTTTGCCGCGCGGCGGCTACCCCTAGTACAAACGCCTGCGGTCCGAGTGCATAACGCGCGCTGCATGCATCCTGGACGACAAACAGATGCGACTCGAGCGTGCACAGCATCCGATAGGTGCGCGACTTATTCAATCCGAGCTGTGCCGATAGTTCCGTCACCCCCAATCCGGGATGCTCGGCGACGAAGCTCAACAGCTTCAGCGCGAGATCGATCGACTCAACGATGTAGTTCATAAACGTCCGATAAAACCCAACCCGCCAGCCCAGGCGTTACGTTGTTGTCATAATGTATCAAAAAAGGTTGCGGCACGCGCCCGGACAGCGTTGAAATTCTCATCGATCAGCAAGCGTCCGGTATCGAAAACCGTGACCAATGCATCGACCCACACGCCGCCGCCGATGTCTCGCTGGACATCCGCCGCCAACGGCAGTGTCACCGTCCGATACGCGCCGCTTTGTGCATGGCGCAGCAGCGTCAGTCGGCCCGCCTTCGAGCGCTTGCCCGCATCGGTCGACGGATCCTTGCTGACGCCCTGCCATTCCGGTGCCCCACCTTCTCGCGCGATCCGCACCGCGGAACACTTCATTGCAAAACGTTGCGTGTCGCGGTTGACTTGCTGCAATAAGGCGCCGCCCATGCCGAAGACGATATTGTCGATGGCGTAGCCCGCGGCGTCGAGATCCGCGAGAATGGCATCAATCGATTGCGCATTGATTCCGTCACCCTGCAACAGGCGCACGTGATGCAACACGCGATAGCCTTTGCTGTTGACGCTCGTCCCAAACGACGCTTCCAGGGCGCGAAGCGCCTGCAGCACGATCGTTCTCGGATCGCCCGAATCCGGACGCACCACCAGTGTCGCGCCGGAATCGATGACCGCCTGCTTGAGTTCGCCGCCCCATAGCGCCAGCGCCGCGAACAGATCATACGAATCCGAGACGACAGATACGATCGCACCCGGACGCCCGAAACGAGACAACATGTGACGGTATGCATCAGCCTCACGGTCCCGTCCCCATGCGGTAATCGTGCTGTGCTCGGCAGCCGGTACGGAATAGGCCGCCATACCCGCGTGATAGAAGCCATTTGCCGCCAGCACGCCGAGGACGGTATCCGATCCCATGAAGCTGACCAGGTGCGCGGCGCCGCCTATCGCCGCGGACTCGGCGCTGCTGACGCCCCGTGCGCCAAAATCGTGCAGCTTGAACGGCAACTGCGCAGGATCGTCGCTGGTTTTTTCGAGATAGTGGGCGATGCGTTGCCGGATGTGCCAGCTTTGCGTCGCTACCGTAATCGGATACCAGATGCGCAGCAGCATCGTTTCCAGATAGGAGGCCAGCCAGAAGACGGCCGGGTCATCGCATTCGACAGTCATCAACACATTGTGCGTCGGCACGACGCTGCCCTCCGGCACCGCGCGAATGCGTACCGGCAGATAGCCACCGTACCGGTCCAGGATATGACGCCAGCCATCGACGTGAAACGGTTCACCATGTGCCGCGAAAAACGTCTGCGCCTGCTCGATCATCGAGGCCGTGATCGGCCGGCACAGATACTCCTTCAGCAGCATCTGCAGGCCGAAGAAGAGCGTTCGGTCGAAACGCCCACCGCGCGACTCGACATACGAAAACATCGCGTCGATACCGGGCGGATATTGCAAATAATGCGAGGCCTTGTAGGAATCTGTATTCAGGATCGGATTCGACAGATAATCCGCGAACACCAGGTCGGCGGACGCGGGAGGCCGCGAGTCCGTCGTTGGATCGCTTCGCGCGTCCGTGGCTGGCGCATGCGTCGCCGCATCGGTCGAGGACAGGTAGACATGATCGCGGATATCAAAATTTTCTTTGTCGTGCATCGTAGTCATCGGGTGCGCACTTGCCGTTCTCGGGTCCTGGAACTCCGTATGGTATGCGAAGTCATGGGATCGCTGCCTCGGCTGTAGCGCATGCGCTATTGCGCGGCGCTGCATCCGTGACCACTGCATGGCAGAATACCTGCTTCTTTGCTGCACGGAGGCAGCGATGTCGGCGATAAACGCGAAAAGAGTGGGCGTCACCGGGGAGCACCGAGATGGACGCCACCGTAGAGCGCGGCACCGTACCTGCAGCATGCGTGTGGCATGGTGTGCGGTGGGAATCGCCGGGCTTGCCGCAATAGGCTGGAGCGGCGTGCCAGGCGCAATCGCGGCTACCTGGTCCAGTACCGACGCCACGACGACCGAGGCCATTACCAATGCACCGCCGCAGCGGGACACCCCCAGCGCCACGCATCGCGCCCGGTCCGGCAATACCAAGACTCGCACGCTGTCCACGCAAGGAAAGTCGCGGCGCGCCGAGGCTGGCACGGTGACGGAGACGCACACGGTCGTCACCACCACGCTGCCAGGTACCGGCCGGAGCGCCAACACCGTGACAATCGGGTCGCCGCAAGTGATGTTGCAGCCTACGGGAAGTCCGGGCGGAGGCATGAATGCGGCGCCCTGCGTGCCGCTCCATTTCGCGATCGGATCTCCACCGCAGGGACAATCGTCACAGGTCGACAGCTGGTATTGCCCACAAGGGCAATCCGGCAATCACGTTGCGCCACGCTGACGCCCGTGCCGATCGATTTCAAGCTTGACGGCATCAACTCCGCAAAATGCCATCGCGCATCGCGGGACTCGGCGACTGTGGGAACAGTGCGGTATTGACGCGACGTGGGTCGAGGCGGAATGTCTCGGCGGCGGCCGAGGCGATCAGACTGTCCAATGCCAGCGTCGCACGCAAGTCGCGACCTTCATTGAGCGCCTGCGGCGACAAGCCCGGCCAGTCGGCCAGTATCCGCCCTCCCTTCACCGCGCCGCCCAGGATCATCGCCGCAGACCCCGTCCCGTGATCGGTGCCGTTGGTACCGTTGACGGCCGCGGTGCGGCCAAACTCGGTGGCCACCACCACGGTCGTATACGCCCACTGCGCGCCCATTCCTTCCTTCAACGCCGCCAGCATCGTATCGAGCGATTTCAAGGTATTCGCCAACCTGGGGTTTTGCGCCGTATGCGTGTCCCAACCGTTGGTCTCGATCATCGCGATCCGTGGTCCGTCCGGACGCACCAGGAATCCGGCTGCCATCTTGCCGATTGCCGCGGGATCCTGCTTCGTACCGATCGACCCCGCAAGGTGACGCGTCTGCATGGCCGAATCCCACAGCGGATGCAGTTGCGCGTCCTCGGCATAAAGCCGGGATACCCGCAACAGCAGATCGTCCTGTGCCTGGCCTAACGAAGACGGCGCATACGACGTGACATCAGCACGGCCGCGCAATGCGAGCGGCACCGTTGGTGCAAACGCGATGGCGTCATCACGATGTACGGACGCCTGATGCCCGCCCGTGGGCGGGAGCAACGCCACCAATCGGTTCAACCAGCCATCCCTGATCTGATAAGGCCGCAAGCCTCCCGTTTCCAAAACGTTCTGACCGTCGAAATGCGAGCGATCCCGATAGGGCGATGCCACCGCGTGGATCATCAACGCCTCGCCCTGGCCGTACATCACGGCGGTCTGCACCAAGGACGGGTGCAAGCCAAACGTGCCGTCCAGCTTGTGCAACGTGCCGGGATCGAGCGCCAGTTCGCCGCGTAGTCGCGCATAGGCAGGGTCGGCATAGGGTACCACGGTGTTCAAGCCGTCCGCGGCGCCCCGTTGAATGACGAAGACGAAGCGCTGCGGTGTATCCACGGCGGCAAAGGCGATGCGTGCACCGCCGAACATTGTGCCGGGGAAAGCCGTCCAAGCTGCCAGCGCACCGGCGCGGCGCAAGAAATCACGACGTTTCATCGTCATTACCTCCGTAAAAAATCAGGCGATACCATCAGTAACGCGAGTGCCTCGGAGGCGCTCTCGGCACGTGCAATTTCGTTGGCGGTTGCCGGTGAAAGACTGCCTGCAAGCCACACGGGCCCGACGGTACGCGCGTCGACGCGGTCGCCGACCCGGGACGCCAGTCGCTGCGCGAACTCCACGCGCCGAACCAGGGCATCGGGCGCGGCCCAACTCGCGGCGATGTCGTCATAGCCCGCCGGTGATCCTGGTTGCCATATCGGCTGGCCGAGCTGACGCAACAGCGGCGCGGTCTTGTTCGCTTCGGCAGTTTGCCAACCCAGGCCCCGCGTTGCCGACACCGTCCACTCCCACGGCGTCTTGAACTTCGCATTGACGGGGTGCCACGCTTCCTTCGCATCGATCAATGCCCGGTAAACGGTGGGCAGATGGCCATCGCTCTTTTGGAACGCTTCGGCGAGACGCGCCACCAGCGCCGGCGGCGGGTCGTCAGCCACGAAATGCACAGCCAGTTTGCGAGCGATATGTTGCGCGGTAGCCGGCGATGTCGCGAAATCGTGCAGCATCGTCAGCCCCTGCTGCACGCCGCGCGGTCCGGGCAAATCGGAATAGGTCCGCCCCATTACCGTTCGCTCCCCTGGCTCGTGCGCCTGCGGCCGAAAGACGAATACCCCTGGCGGCAACGGCGTGGGAGCCTGCGCCGCCTGGAGCCCCGTCACGCTCCATCCGGTCAGCGCCTTTGCGAACTCCGTGACATCCTGCTGCGTATAACCACTGCGAACGCCTAGCGTATGCAGCTCCATCGTTTCCCGTGCGAGATTCTCGTTCAAGCCAGGGCGACGGGAGGCATTACGCGCCTCGGCACGCTCCGCCGCCACGCTGTCCGGACCGATCGATTGCGCCTGATCGAGGAAATACTGCATCGCCGGATGCTGTTCCACCGCCACAACCATGTCCTCGAACTGTCCGAGTACATGCGGCCGAATCGCTTCCGCCTCGAAGGCGCCGGCCATCAGCGTAACCGGCTGCTTGTCAATAGAGACGGCGAAATGGTTCGACCAGAAATACACCAGCCGCTCGACAAACGGCGTCGGCGTCGTCAGCGCCCCGGTGAGGCGTGCGTCCACGGCGGACCGATAGGTATCGCGGATCGCTTCGTTGTATAACCTGCGCTGCGCGGCAAGCGGAGTCTCGTTCGGGTCTGCCTTGCCAGCCTGCGCATCCGGCGTGACCGGCGCATTCCGATTCGCTTGGCCGCGCTGTCGCATCGATGGCGTCGGTGTTGATGCAACCGACGGTGGCGTCCTCCCGCCTGCCTGCGCGACGTCAGACGGATTGCCGCCCTGCTCGCGGGCAAGCCGCCGCAGCGTTGCTTGCCCCTCGCCCAGACGCGCGGCCAATGTCTGGGTGCCGGGCTGTTGCTGCCAGACAGCTGGAATCGTCTGCGCGACGGGTACGTCAAGCTGCGCATGCAGCCAGGCGGCCGGATCGGCCGGGGCCGCCTCGTCAGGCCGCGCACCCAGGCCAAAACGATTCAGTGCGATGGCAGCCGGCGTTGCGCGGACCGCCGTGGGCGGTTGCCACGCACGCATGGCGGATGGAGAATGCCTTTCTTGCTGTGTCATGGCTTACCTCGTGCTCGCACCGGACTCCGGCGCGACCGGCCGCAATGGTCCATGCCGCTGCATGGCATCAACCATCTGCAGCCGTTCGGGTGGCGTCAACGTCGCGGCGAACGTTGCAACCGTCGTTTCGATGCGGGCGCGTAGCGCGATGTCCGCATTACGCGTACGCGCCAGTGCATCGCGCAGGGCATCCTGATCGAGATTGGGCGCGGACAGCAGTCCCGCTATCTGCAGACGGCCGTCACGTGCTGCCAATGCCAACGCACGGGTCTCCGGATCGCGACGCGTCGCTTTCAATGCCGCCGCGAATGCCGCCTGGCGCGCGGCGGGCAACTGATCTGCCGCATAGCGCAGGCCCCGCTGCTGCAACGCATCCAGCCGCGTCTGCTGCGCATGCCAGCGATACAACCCGCCGCCAGCCGCACCCAGCAAGAACACATTCAACACGATCGACGCCACGAGCCAGCGGCGTGACGCGGTGACAGCGCCTTTGATGACGGTCGATGAAGGCGCCCGTCCGGCCCTCCCGCGGACGCTGTCGGACGCCTCGGCGCCGTTCCACTCTTTCATTGCTCACTCCAGTCGGTCACGGAGCCTCCGAAAACCGTCCCGCGATACAGCGGTTCGGCGGCGTTTTGCATCCCGAGCCCATCGGGGGTCGTCAACGTCGCGGCATTGGCGGGAAACCAGATCGACGTCAGCATCGCGCCACTCGCCACCCCGGCAACCCCGACGAAAGCGACCAGACCGGCCATCACCGCAACGCGGGCGCGGCGCCATCCCTCGGCCAGCGTCCAATGCCGCAATGGCCCGGACGCGAACGTCGCCAGCACGTCTTGTACTTCCTGGGCGGTAATCGCAGGTACGGTGTCACGCGCCAGGAGCGCATCCAACGCCGACGCCGATGCCAATGCGCTGCGTGCGCCATCGGCATCCGATCCGGTTCCGTCCAGCAGGCGCTGTGCGGCACCCCGTTCGGCGGCCGGCCAGCGCGACGCGCAGCCGCCGTAAGCATCGGTCAGCGCCTCGAACCGCGCCAGCGACATGGGCGCGAGGGGAAAGCGGTCATCTTCCATGCCGGACCGCGCGTTCGAATTCGTCATGATCTTGTTGCCTCCCGATGTCTGAGCCCGATTGCTCCGGTCCCGTTCTCTTCGACTTCACAGACACCCCCGGCGCTTTCGGTTCGTCCAGCGTAGCCCGCAGTGTTCGGCGTGCACGAGCCAGCAGACTTTCCAGCGCTTCAACCGAAATACCCATGATCCGCGCCGCTTCCACATTGCCGCACTCCTGGTAATACTGCAGCACCAAGGCCTCGCGTTGCCGCGTCGGCAAGGCTTGTATCGCGGTACGAATGCGGGCCCGCTCGGCCTTCGCCGCGAGGACGTCCTCCGGGCGCGGTGCCGGATCGTCAGCATCGCGCCCTTGCAGCATCCCGTCGTCAGCGGCAAACCCATCTCGATGATCATCGAAACCGGGCTGTGCGCCGTAGACGGCCGGAGCCGGGTGATCGCTTCGGCGCAGGCGTCGCAGTCGGTCGTAACAGAGATTCAGCATGACACGATGCAGCCAGGTATCGAAGCGCGCAACGCCGGGCTGCCACTTGCCCGCCTCACGCCAGACACGCAGGAAAACCTCCTGCGCAACATCGTTCGCTTCATCGCGGTCGCCAAGCAGCCGGGTCGCGAGCGATAACAGCCGAGGCAGCTTCTTGGCGACGAGTTCACGAGCAGCGGGAGCCTCACGGCGTCCCACGCGTTGGATCAAGTCCCAATCCGGGTCGGCATCCGGTTCCGGGGCTGTCATGCGCGGCCTTCTCCCCCTGGTGCGCACGCGAGCGTACGCCGGCGTGTCCACATGCGTCGTTTATCTTCACATCACCGCGATGGCGGCGATACGCGCTTATCTTATTAAACGCCGGGGCAACGCCAATCCGTCGCGCTTTCTATTAATATTTTTTCGCGACGTTGTCGGCAAAGGGCGGCCGTGCTCTCAGCCGCCCTGGGGTCATTGAACGCCGTCAGATGCGGAAGCGGTTGGCGCTGGACTGCAAGACCCGCGACTGGTCTGCCAGCGACAAGGCTGCCGCCGCGGTTTGTTCGACCAACGCAGCATTCTGTTGCGTCGACTCGTCCATTTGATTGACCGCCTGGTTGACCTGCTGAATGCCATCGGTCTGCTCGCGCGACGCCAGGCTGACGCTGTCGATGATGTGATGCACACGCGAAATGGAGGCGACGATCTCGGCCATCGTCTTGCCGGCCGTCTGCACCAGACCGGCGCCCGCTTCCACGCGGCCGTTGGCCGCATCGATCAGCGACTTGATTTCCTTCGCCGCATTCGCGGAACGTTGTGCCAATGTGCGTACCTCACTGGCAACCACGGCAAAACCCCGCCCCTGCTCGCCGGCCCGCGCCGCCTCGACCGCCGCATTCAGCGCCAGGATATTCGTCTGGAACGCAATCGACTCGATGACACTCGTGATCGATGCCATCTGTTGGGACTGTGCGCTGATCGCCGTCATCGTCTCGACGACCTGATCCATCACGCCCCCGCCATTGCGAGCGATGGCGCTGGCTTGTTGCGCCACGTCGCTGGCCTCGGTCGCATTCGCATGGTTTTGCTTTACCGTTGCGGTCAGTTCTTCCATGCTTGCGGCCGTCTGCTCCAACGCGGCTGCCTGGGACTCGGTACGCCGTGACAGATCGGCGTTGCCTGAAGCAATTTGCTGCGTCGCCGTTGCCATTGCCTCACTGCTGGAGAGCATCGCTTGCAGCGTCTGTCGCAATCCGTCACGCATCTCGGCCAGACCGCGCATCATCTCGCCCATCTCATCACCGCGACGCGTGTCGATCGGCGTGCTCAGATCGCCACCGGCAATCCGGCGGCACGCTTGCAGGGCTTGCCCCAGCGGCACGCTGATCGCGCGCTGCACCCCGATGCCACACGCGATGGCGATTACCACGGCCACCGCCAGTAACCCGATCGAACCCAGGCTCACCCAATGCAACAGATACTGGAAGGCGTTGTAGTCCTGCTCCCCTTGCTGAAGCAGGACATCATTCAGTTTGGTCAACGACTTGGTCAATGCCAGCGCCAGGTTCGGCGTGGTGTTCATCGTGATATTCTGCGCGCTTGCGGTATCGCCTGAGGCGATGCCATCCAAGGACGGCTCGATGCCCTCCGAGAGCAGCTTCAGAAAGTCGGCATTGACGGCGTCGGCAAGCCGCTGTTCCTCCTCCGATTTCGGCAAGGCCTGATAGCGGGCGTAGGCATTCTTTGACGTCGTCAGGTAGGCGCGTGCTTTTGTCACGAGTGCGCGGTTTTCATCCGAGCCCGATGCAAGGGGCCGTAACAACCCCCGATCGATCGTGACGCGCGTAATCGCCAAATTATATTTGAAGTCACCCAGCGCAATCGCGGCCGCCGTCTGCACGGAGTACGTCTGCTTCAATGCCGTGCTACCTGACCGTGTGGCGAACTGGCCTGTGCCGGCCACGGCGAACAGTAGCACCAACAGGCAGCCAAAAGCCGCGAAAACACGGGACTTGATCGAGAGTTGCTGCAACATACGTGTTTACCCATAGGCGAGCCGACGCGCCCTATGCGCATCCGGTACGCACGTAAACGGCTGAATGAATAAAGACTTCAGTAAATTTACAATTCACGTTGGCTGATCAACGTATAAGAACAATTTGCCGGACAAATGATGCATAACGGTCTTTTTTACCTGATACCGGCGCGTAAAAAAGCTTGTATGAATTGCCGCTGGAAAATCAAGAAGCCAAGGGTCAGCGGCGCGATCGTCAATAGCGTCCCGGCGCTGATAACCGAGATGTCAACGCCATTCTCAGGCGCGCCGAACAGGGACAAGCCGACGGTAACCGGGCGCGTTGCCGCCGAATTGGTCACGACCAAGGGCCAGAGGAAACTGTTCCAGTGTGATGATACGGATACCAATGCATAGGCGAGATAAGTCGGTCTGACGGCTGGCACATAGACACGCCACATCACGCCGAACCAGGAACACCCTTCTATACGCGCGGCCTCATCGAGTTCGCGCGGCACCTGTCGAAACGCCTGCCGAAGCAGAAAGATGCCGAAAGCGCTTGCCATATAGGGCAAGCTTGTTCCCAGGTAGGAATCAAACAAGCCCAGCCGGGACACCATCCGATAATTCTCCAGGATCAAGACCTCGGGCAAGACAAAAAGCTGAACCAGCACCAGACCAAACAGAATGTCTTTGAAAGGCAGATCCAATCGTGCGAAAGCAAAGCCCGCAAACGTGCAGATCACCAATTGCCCGCAGAGAATCGTCGTGCTTAAAACGACGGTATTGAAAAAAAAGCGCGGCCACGGCGCCGCATGCCACGCCGTAATGACATTGGACCACGTCAACGGAGCACGCCAATCAAACGTGAGGGTTGCTTGCGCGGTATGAAATGCAGCCCACATGGCGAACAACAACGGTGCGATCCACACCACCGCGAGCACCCATGCACCTAAGGTGTCAAGAAACGTGGCAAACGCCATCCGCCAGGGGCGCGGCGGCGCGGGGTGGTTGTCCTGCGCGTCTGCGCGATAGGTTTGATCCGATTGCGTAATGCCCATTACCTCTCCAAGCGACGCGGCATGTGCGGTTGCAGCGCGGGTCGGATTGATCGACACCGGGGGCAATGGATTGGATGTCGGATGCGCGCCGTCAATCGATATCATTGATAGTGCGTCCGGCGTTCGGCGACGATGAATTGCACGATACCTACCACGGCCAATGCCCCAAGTACCAGCACTGTAATCGCGGCGGCCGTCGACTCATCGAAATAAGCAAACGCGTTTTCCCATATCCAATAAAGCAGGAGCTTCGATGCGTTGTCCGGCCCGCCTTTGGTCAAGATGAACAAATGGTCAATCAAACTGATGGACTGAATGGTCGCATTGACCATGACGAACAGCGTGGTGGGCATCAATAGCGGCAAGGCGACCCGGCACGTGTAATACCACCGCCCCGCGCCCTCTATCACGGCAGCTTCCTTCAACTCCGGCGGAATACTCTGCAATGCGGCGAGGTAAAACAACATGAAAAAACCCGCTTCCTTCCACACGGTGACAGCCGTTACCGCCCACAGTGCCGTGCCGGGTTCTCCCAACCAATTAATCGACGGCGCGCCGAACCATGCGCCGATGCGATCGAACAACCCGAGGTCAGGCGTATAAAAGTAGAGCCACAAATTGGCCGCGGCGATCATGGGCAACAAAGTCGGGGTGAAATAGGCCAACCGCACGAATGCCCGCCCCGGCAACGCGGCGTTGGCCCAGAGCGCCATGCCCAATGCGATACCGGTGGAAGCCGGAATGGTGACCGCGGCATAGATCACGTTATTTCGCAGTACCTGATGAAACGTCGGGTCATCGAATAACGTGCGATAGTTTCCAAGTCCGACGAAGTGCGCCGGCCTGGCAGGTATGCCGACACGAAAGACACTGTCCCAGACCGTGGAAAGCGTTGGATAAAACGCAAACAACGTCAGGAGGATCAAGGCAGGCGATACAAAATAAGTCCGACCCATCTTGATTCACGCCATGCGCGCATGCGCATGACGGAGGAAGCGGCAGCGTGAACGGACATCACCCGGTTTCTCGAAATATACGTGGCGTGTGGGACGGACGCGCAAGGCGGAGCAACGGTGCGATGCGGCACCAGTGCGACGACTTACCCTCCTTGACCCGCAAGAGGATGTGGCGGATGCGACTGGCGTGCCGCACGTCAGCGATAGCGCGCAAGAATACGGTCCGCGGTCGCCTGCGCCTTGTCTAGGGCCTGTTGCGGCGTGGTGGTGCCGGTGATCGCCGATTGCAGCGCATTGTTCAACGCTTCGCGAACACGGGCCGAGTCGTGGGTCGACAACTCTGGAACCGCCACTTTCAATTGATCGCGGGCGACCATCGCCTGCGGAAACGTGGCGCCGTATTCACGCAACGCTTGCGTCTGGTAGGCCGGCTCTGCGGTACCGACGTAGCCGGTCGCAATCGACCACCGCGCGGCTTGTTCGGGCGCCGTCATCCAGCGGATAAATGTCAGGGCCGCCTTCTGCTGATCCGCGTTTGCCCCCTTGAACAAATAGAAATTGCCACCGCCCGTCGGCGAGCCGGCACGCTTGTTCGCAGGCAACATCGCCACGCCGAAGTCAAACGTTGCATCATGTTTCACAGCCGTCAAATTACCGGTGGTGTGCCACATCATCGCCGTCTTGCCCTGCACAAAAGCCTGACGCAACGTGCTCCAATCGATGATTCCCTGCGGGCTGACCTTGGCGTCCTTGGCCAGCGACACCCAATACGCAAGGGCCTGCACCGCAGCGGGGCTATTGAACTTGACGTGCGTACCGTCTTCGCTCATCAGCGTCACACCGTTTTCGATGGCCAATGCCTGGAACATCCAATAGGGAAAACCGCCCGACGGGATCATCAGGCCGTAATGGTCTGCATTGGTCAGTTTTTTCGCATCGACCAGCATCTCGTCCCATGTCTTTGGCGGTTTGTCGGGATCGAGGCCCGCCGCCTTGAACATCGCTTTGTTGTAGTACATGACGATGGTCGAGCGTTGGAAGGGTACGCCCCAGACATGATTCGCGACGTTGCTATTTGCCAGTAATGCCGGATAAAACGTCTTGAGCCAGGCACCGTCGTCGCCCGCGGCCTGATCGAACGGCACAATCAGATCGTGGTCGATCAGGTCCCATGTGTCCAGCGCACCCAGGACGGCGAGTTGTCCGGATGACCCATCGCGGCTATGTGATGCGGAAACCGCACGCACCCGTGTCTGATCATAGTCACCGGCGTAGATGGCCTGAACCGCAATATCGGGATGTTGCTGCTGGAATCTGGCAATCAGCCCGTCCATGATCTTGGTTAACGGCCCCCCTACAGAGATGGGGTAATACATCGTCAACTTGGTTTCCGCATGCGCGGCTGCCCCCCATCCCATCGCCGCGATGCCCCACGCCAATGATAGAGCGGCGCGTCGGATGCGGCGACCGGTGGTTTCACGGCGCCTTGCGTGATGCGCTTTCATCGAAGTGACTTCCATCGGCGAACGCGGGTTAGCCGTCACGCCCTCGCCGTCACGGGACGCATGGCGTAGGACAGGCGGCAGAGCGGCCAGCAAGCGTGTGATCATGTTTTAAACCATGGTGGACAAAAACGGCGCGACGCGTACGGACGCATGGTTGGATGTTTGATCGTCATCCGACGCGACATCGAAGGGTTCCGACAGACTCAGTGGCGACATGCTAGGGCGGGGCACGCTTAGATCCATGCGCGATTGGTCAAACACCTCAAGGCGCTTTCCTGTATCGGCGTCAAATACATGACATGCGTTCTGGCGCCAGTCCAGGCCGACCACATCGCCAATCATCGGCATCGCCTGTAGCGCCCGCACGGCTGCACGAACGACCACGGGATGCCCGTCGCGTGTCTTCAAATAGATATAGGATTCGGCGCCCTGGAACTCGATGCCGGAAACCGTGGCGTTCAGCACGCGCTCGTTCGGCCGAGTGATATCGATGTGCTCGGGCCGGATGCCCACCTGAACACGCACGCCCTGCGATTGTCTCGGATCGATGCGTGCGTCCAGCCAGGGGCGTTGCGCGGAAGGCAGCCCCGCCTCAGGCAGGAGCACCATTGGGGGACTGCCAATAAAACCGGCGACAAATGCACTGGCGGGATAGTGGTACAGCGCGGTGGCCGAACCATACTGCTCCACGCGTCCCGCCTGCATCAGCACGATGCGGTCCGCCATTCCCATGGCTTCGCTCTGGTCGTGGGTGACATACAAGACAGTCATTCCCAGGCGTTGCTGCAGCTCACGAATCTCCATGCGGACCGCGTGCCGTAATTTGGCATCCAGGTTCGACAGTGGCTCGTCCATCAAGCAAAGGGGGTGATCCGCAACAATCGCGCGCGCCAAGGCGACGCGTTGCCGCTGCCCGCCGGATAATGCCGCCGGCTTGCGCTTCTCATAGCCGGTCAGCCCCGTGGCATTGAGCGCTGCCGCTACCCGGGCACGTCTTTCCTCACGGGGGACGCGCCGGACGCGTAATCCGAACGCCACGTTTTCCTCGACACTCAAGTGCGGAAACAGCGCGTATGACTGAAAGACCATCGACAACTGGCGCTCTGACGGACCGACGCCGTCCATGTCGCGTCCGTCGATCAAGATGTCGCCGGAATCCGGCTGATCAAGACCGGCAATCAGACGAAGCAAGGTGGATTTGCCGCAACCGGACGGCCCCAGCAGGGCAATGAACTGACCGCTGACCACATCGAGATCAATGCCACGCAGGACTGGATGCGGCGCATTACCCTGCTTCGCCGGCCAAGTCTTATGGATGCCGCGAAGGGAAAGCGCATAGTTCAGTTGCACAAAAAACTCCGCCTCGATTCTTCTAAACGCAATAATCCGCCCGTATATGATCGACGACCGCGCTATCGACGCCATCACGGCAAGGTTCGTAAACACGTGTTAAAGCGATTCATACTTACAGACCGCCGCCAATTGACTTATCGAATCGTTTCTTGCGTCGCGACGGGAACTTGCAGCGATAACAACCATGCGCATCACAATAACGCCCGACAATGACATTCGAGTGACGGTCGTGCGATGCAAGAATGAATTTAAGGCAATCGCCGCAGGCCTTAGCAGTTCGGGTGAAAGCGCGTATATCCGATCCGGCGTAGTTCGAAAACGAGTTCAGGCGTAACAAACTACATCGGTTAGTACGTGCCTTTCATTTCCTTTCAATTGACGGGAATTACCGAGAGCGCCGGTAAAAAGTACTGCTCATCGTAGCGAAGAATTCAAATTGCCAGATGCTGGATGAACGGCTAGTGTTTCGTTAATCCAGCTCCTGGTGCTTTTTTATTGAGCAAACTTAGCAGGTGGCTTACCTGCCACCGACCATGACCAAATCGTTAAATCGTCGGCAATGAAAAGAATCACTTTCGCCGTATATTCACGCACATGCCTATTCTTTAATTATGATGCAATACCCTGATCAAATTGGATAGCGGATCGTCCGGGCCCATGTCTCCGGATACCAGCACACTTACGAGAACGCACGGAAGATTCAGCCATCACCCTCGCATCATCGATCAATCGCTTCAAGACCGCATGCACCGTTGTCGTAAGTGTCGATTATGACTCTGTTTTTATAGAAGACACGTTTGCCTTTGTTGCTTCTAAAAAGCTTTGCTTTTCACTTTGCAATATCGCAGTTACATTTCGTCAAAAATCCAAGGTATTACGTCATTATTGCCGATGTCCGATTTTATTAAAATCATGCATTTCTGTAAATTAAAATTACCGTACAATAACGTTTTTGTATTGCTTAGGCAAATTTCTCGACGCTTTTAGGCTGGATTAAGAGACTGGCGCGACTACATTACGTTACACACTGCGCTGCTCATTCATGTATCCTTCATTGAACCAAACGATTATTTTTATTGATCCATGAATAGTATAGATCTCGCAAAACTGCTTGAGCAGCGTGAAGAGCTTGACCAGCAAATCGACCGCGTGCGTAAAGATGCGAAGTTAACCGCAATCATGGAAGTCAAGAAATTGATTGGATTGTATAACCTGACATTACAGGACCTTGGACTGACTAAGCGGAACGGCGAAACGGCGACCAAAGGTCGCGGCGCCCCACGCGGTCCGGTTGCACCCCGCTTTCGCGATCCTGAAAGCGGGGCGACCTGGTCCGGACGCGGGAAAGCGCCCCGTTGGATTGCTGGTAAAGACCGCAATGCGTTCCTGATCTGAGATATCGCGTTTGGTTCGGTGTTTTCGCTTCAATTGGCGCGCTTATCCCTATCTCTATCGCTCCAGAAAACCAGCTAACCCTCATCCTCGCTTTACGGCTCCAATACGGTTATCTGACGTGTTGCATACGACCGTACCAACGGACACCAGGCGCAGAACGTTGGTATGGTCGTGCCCTGGTATTGACCTCTCAAATCGATTAACAGTCGCCCTTCTTCCACGTGTCACCACGAAAGCTTTTCACTCGTGCTCTCTCATCGCCTCCTCCCACCGCAGCGTGTTCTCACTCCAGCCTTGCAAATGCTGAACGTTGACGTTCCAGCAGGTATTTCGACATCTATCAAAGTATTATTGTGCAACTAACAAATATATCGTGATCAACATCCATTTCTACATGTGTCGATTACAGAACGACAATATTCTCACCCGCTGAGACAACCTGCTGTTAGAGATAGTCATGGCACGTAGTTCCCTGCACGCAAAGCAAACTAAAACGATCTGACGGATATAACCATACGGATTTGGATTTACCGGCATCGCTTTGCTTACTCGTAAGGTAAACGGAAACGCGCAAGGTTCGTTTTTGCACACGGGCATAACAACTGCACGTAATAGGAAGCCTCTCCATCAAGCGGTTTTCCACAGGAGAGGCCAATCGGATCCTTATTTGTCGGGATCTGCAGATTGTCGAAAATGCGTGTGAGGACTGTCGTACCTTCACATGGAAGCGTATAGCAACCGAACCGCTTGGAGGCCTGTCTTAGGGAAATCATGCAAGATGTACGGTTTGGGGCTGGGGTTCCTGTCTATTGAAGAAGGTAAACTAAAAAACTACTAAAACCCTTCTTAAAACCTTCTAGTTCCTCTCAGATCATCGATTAATTCTCTTAGAATCATATAGTTAAATTGTTCGCCGGTGACTAATTGACGAGATTTGGGGAGCATTTGACTCGTTCGGGGAAGTATTTGACGTTCACCGGTGATCATTTGACGCAGGGTGGGGAGTAATTGACTTCAAGCTGTGGATAACTTCAACAGCAAACCGCTTCCCGCAGGCTGATTGCGCATTCGTTGGCGCACGAACACGTGTTTACCCGTAATTTGCCGCATTCCGGTGGTTTCGTTGGCTTTGGTGACCATTTGACTCAAGTCGGCAATCACAAATTGCAAACGCATGCCTCGATTGTGAGTGGTATCGAGTCAAATGGTCACCAACCCGGAAGTCGACGGGTGACTATTTGACTTGAATTTGCGTCTCATATTTTTTGTTTGGTGAGTATTTGACTCGATTGATGGCGCTGCGCCAGCGGTGATAGTGGGTATTTGACTAAGATTCATGGCATAAAGCACCCGTATGAGGTGAGTATTTGACTAAATATTCGCATTAAGCGGATGACCCTACCTGTGTTTGGCTAAGTGCATCGCAATAGCAACCGGTTTTGATCCGGCGACAGTGCTTTACGTCGTTTGAAATCGGTATTCCTATCTCCCTGGTCGAAGGGGGGCGCACCGAGGTGAGTATTTGACTTAGACGCGTATGGATAAATTGGTAATTGGATCAAAGTGATACATCGTCAGCAGGCTTGTTCACGCAGGCAGTGCTCGTGGCAGCGCCATTGTGCACGGCGACCGCCGGGCTTAACCGTAAAACAGCCAAATCTTGCCTGTAAAGCCCTACTACGATGTATCTAGACAGCAAATCCCGGCTGTTTTTAGCTTTTGCGGCCAGGTCGCGCCGGCTCAAAGTTCGATGGAAAGGATTTTGTGATGTTCAGACACAAGATTGCGTCTGTTTCATGGCGCACGGATAGGCGACCCTCGTCTATCGCGGAGTGGCGGGGAGTAATTGACTTATACAAGACGCTTGACGGCGCCAGACCGTAAAAAGTGCTGGCGTTCGAAAGAGCTATCTGATTCGGCCGTGGTCGGAATTCGGCCGCAGGAGGATGTCAAGCGGCCCGTTTCAAGGCCATTTAGATTAAATTCTGAACTGGCGCAACAGACAAGACGGGCTGGGCACCGTCGCCGGTGACCATTTGACTACGAACCACTTTGATCTTATCGGTTTCGTCTAATTGCCAATCCGTCAGAAATCCGACATCAACCAAGCTTGCAAGCGCCGCCTTCAACGCTTTTCTGAAAGACTTCAGCTCTGCCATCCGTGATCCACACAACTTGTAAATCGTTTCGACCTTCATCGGATATGGCGCCTGATTGGTTGCATAAAAGGCGTGCAACCACTTTTCAAGTGGCGACAGCTTTGCGCGCATTGTCCAATCGATGCGGGTGTAATCACCAGGACGCAATTGTGCAGCAACGTCCGAGTTGATTTGTACTTTCCACAAGGTCACGTCTTCAACGTTCGATTCTTTTACGCCAGCGTACTTTAACAGCAACGCCCCGCCATACACCACCTCAACGTTGTTCTTCGAGGGTGCCCGAGTTACTTCCAAAGCGCAGGCAACCAGTCGGCGAATAGTGGCACGGAGTTCGGTCAGACTACGGGAATTATGGGTCCATCCCAGCGCTTTGATCATTTGACGGCCATCGAACTCTACCCATTCTTGGCGGTTATCGACGGTCGATCCGCGCGCGAGATGCAGTATTTGCAAATAGACGTCGTAGTCGCGCTGGCGCAGCTCTTCACCCGTGTACGTAATGCGGAGATGTTCAAGCGCATAGACGGGTTGTCCCTTCAGATTACGCCGCGCTTCTTTTTGTCCGCATGTAAAAAGCGCCGAGCGAACCAAGTCGTGCAGCACGGGGCGATGTTCCTCTGACCATAAAGGAATCTGGACGCGTCGTGCAAGTGATCCACTTTGGGTTGGCGCATTCTTACGCGCCGCGGCAGTACGCTGCAGCCGTTCGACGACCTCAAGCACGGATTCTTTCCGTTCCGCGCTATCGGCGGACGGTTGCGAGAAGAATTCGGGCGAGATCAGGTTCGCAAGGTTCCGTGTAGCCATTTCCACTTCATTCGGTGGGCATAATCGGGTATTCTAGTTCCGATCACTTTTTTATGCCAGAAGTGAAATTTCTGATCGGAATTAAAAAATGATAGAGCCTCTGCGGTCCGAATATACGATCGATGACATCGAAGAGCAAGCCAACCGTGTGGCGGATGTCGTCGAGCGCGTGCGGAATAGTATTTTTCGCCAGACTACATCAAAAAGTCGCCCATTTTTTCGATCAAGCAAGTGGCGGCGCTGTGCCGCCTTGATCGGAGCGCATTTGCCCGGCGGCTGGCGAAGGGTGACTTACCGCCCGGGACCGAGATGAACAGGTCCAAACGCGATTTTACGCTAGCCGAGGCGAGAGTATGGGCGCGTGCCTATAACCGATCTTACAAGCGCAAGTCTGGCGATAAGGCAGTGGTCATCACGACTGGGAACAGCAAAGGGGGCGTCAGCAAGACGACGACCACCATGTGCATGGCCCAAGGACTGTCTTTGCTCGGATATCGCGTCTTATGTGTAGATCTGGACCCGCAGGGATCGCTTACTAGTCTTTGCGGCTATCTTCCAGACACGCAGGTTCAAGAGGAGGATACGGTGTTGTCGCTATGCGCGGGCGAGCAGACATCGCTTGATTACGCCGTGCGCCAAACTTACTGGGACGGTATTGATGTGGTCGCCTGCGCGCCTGTCGCGTTTGCAGCGGAATTCCATATTCCAAGCCGCCAATCACGTCGAGAGCCGGGGTTTCAATTCTATGACGTTATCAACAGTGGGTTGGAATCGTTACGGAATATTTATGATGTCATTCTGATTGATACCTCACCCACGTTGTCGTATCTGTCACTGAATGCCTTTTATGCCGCTGATGGCTTGGTGATGCCGATGCCGCCACGCGGCATGGACTTTGCAAGTTCCAGTCAGTTTTGGACCTTGTTCTCCGGATTGGCGACCACCATCGCAGAGCAGACGGGAAGTCAAAAGACCTGGAAGTTTATCGACGTCCTGCTGTGTATGACCGAGGGTAAGGGCAACGTCAACGAAAGCGTCGTACGTGAATGGATCAAGGTCGCTTATGGAGACAAGCTGATGACTTGTGAAATCCCCAAGACAGTCGTGACGAGTTCGTCCGGGACCAAGTTTTCAACCGTCTACGATATTGAGAAGTACGTGGGTAGTGCGAAAACCTACGAAAACGCTCGCGTGGCCTATGACGCCGCTGTCGAGCAATTAGAGAGTCAGATTCGCCGGATTTGGGCCAACCAGACAGTCGGAGTTGAAGGATGAGCAAACAACGCGAAGAGGCTGCCCGTTTGGCGGCCGCGGCCCTGGGAACCGATGTTCTGCCGACCTTCTCTCGTCGTGCACCACGTGTTGCGATGAACACAGTGTCTGATTTCACCGGTGAATTAGAGCGGGCGGAGCGGGATTTGTCAGAGGCGAAAGTGCGCTTGGCTGAGTACGATGGCGCGTTGCCCACGCGAAAGATTGATGCAAAGCAAGTTCGCCTTTCCCGATTCGCAAACCGGATCGAAGATTCGTTTCGCGATGCTGACTTCGCCGCGCTCAAAGCGGAAATCGCCAATGCAGGCGGTAATATCCAGCCGATCAAAGTTAGACGCGCTGGTGAGTCGTACGAGTTGGTATGGGGCCACCGACGCCACCGTGCATGCCTGGAGCTGGATCTTCCGGTGCTGGCAACGATCACCGAATCGATGAGTGATCGAGAGCTTTTTGAGGAAATGAGCCGGGAAAACGAGCAACGGAAAAATTTGTCTGCTTACGAGATGGCGATGCACTATCGGCGGGCGGTTGATTTGAAGCTGTACAAAAATTGGTCCGAAGTAGCGGCCGTGCTGGGGAAGACACGCGGTTTGCTGAGTCGCTATAGTGCACTTGCAGATCTGCCTAAGGTGATCGTGGAAGCTTTTCCTTCGCCGAATGATATTCAGCCCAAATGGGCAGCGACGTTGCGTAAGGTATTCGACGTTGATGCTGAAGCAGTTTCTCAGGCGGCCCAGCGAGTAAAAGGGAGGTCGTTGCCCGCGCGATCAGTGTTTGAAACACTCGTCAACCTGCCAGTCAAGCAGTTTACCCGGGTAAACATTGGAGCGTGTCAATGGACCGAATCGGAAGATGCTGTGCGCATTGATATTGATCGACGGCGATTTGACAATAACAAACTTCAGGCGGTTCGGTCGTTTCTCCAGGAATTGGAAAAATCTGATTAATGTGGTTGTGTACCAACTTTAACGGCACCCTCGTGGTGCCTTTTGCATTTTAGGGACGAGATAACGGCGCTAGGTTAAACACTCATCGGTAGGACTGGTCGAGTGCGAAAATGTTTACCTGGGTAAACATGTGGGAGCCCGATCGAAAACTTGCCTTGCATATCTGCGCCGCACAATGTGACAGCGTTCCCAATGGAAAAACTCGAATTTTTATCACGAGGAATTTGACTGAGGCATGTCAGCGGTTGGGGGTGACAGTCAAACAATCGAACTTGTCGCCCGTTAGGAAGCCTGCCGCCTTGATGGCCGCTTTGTTTACCCCGGTAAACGAATTTATAAGTTGCTCAATTAAGAGCACCTCTTATGTAGCGGCGTGGGTTGTATTGCAGATTGATAAAGTAGCGTGTGACCATATCCGTGTTACACCTGCGCGCCTAGATGTTGAAACGTATAGCATGGGCATCTGGGGAGTGCATCACATAGACGTCCTCGCTTGCAGGTGTCCGAACGTTAATCAGGCATCGGGCGATTCGATTTGGTTGTCACCTTCCGACATTTGTTTACCCGGGTAAACAAACGATGAGTGATCCAGTGGGCCATCTTTGTGAAGTTGTTATCCAGCAAGGGTCGTGGTACTAGGCGTTTTGCAAAGCGCGTCTTGCACGCTAAGGAATACGGAAACCTATATCGGGGCAAGATCCAATGCCCTTTCACTAATGCGAATCTTGAGCGTCATCGTGAGCGGCAAAGGGTGTTGTTGCAATGTGTATTTTCTTTGTCCGATATGGCGGCAGGCTGCCGATTGCGATACGGGTCAGCGGCGTGTTCAAGCGATAGAGTCGCTTGCGGGGTATGCCGTGCGAAATGGCCCGATGGAACGATGTCAGGCGATACGCGTGGTTAATCCCGACTTCGTCGCATCTACTATCGCTTTACCCAGTAGGATTTGGACGTAGTTAGGAGGGGTCGCTTTAGCCTGTTTACCCGGGTAAACAATGCCGAATACGCCATGCAAAGCGGGATTCAACATCAAGCAATAGGGGGCCAACAACGACGTTTTCGGCAGGGAATTGTTCTGGAATCCATGCCGAGGGTATTTGCTGACGGGACCCTACAGATCCGCGCAAATTGTTCAAAATTCGGTGTGTGATGTCTAATTGCGGTCGTTACGTATTTTGCCGGAAGGTCAAACATTTGCGTCGTTCGTACCGGATCGTCGAGCCTAGCGGCACGGAGTTGGCATTCGCATTGATTGCGTATAAAGTTTTGAATCAACATAGCCGAATCCTGTCGACGCGCCGCCATATAAACCCCTCCGTTCACGTTTCTGTCGTTCGCCCCGCGTCCCGAGAATCTCGTTGCTTGATTAAATGGAGCAACATCGAAATCGCGTTCTAGATTAAAACCGTCGACAAAAAGAAGAAGCCGGTACGGTAGCAACTACCCAAAAAAGCGCTCATCTCGTCTCCTGCATATGCCGATATATTTTCCTGGCGAAGGCGACACCCGACGGATCAATATGGCATTGCCCTCTTTCGCATCATCGGCTGAAATATCCGGGATAAAACGCCACACGAGCTCCGATGATCTATTCACTCACATGCGCCGCCTATTCGTATCGAGTTGCCTTCGCTTAAAAGAACGAGCGGATATCTGCATAAAATGCATCGTACGCAGGAGCGCGAAGCGCTCCCTTGAGGAGACAGCGGTTCCGCGCCTATTGATGACAGAGGAATTCCCTCATCCATATACATCCTCGCGCCAACGAAGCAAGTGACGGCGCGTTAACACCGTCTGCTTTAACCAAAGATCCTGAAGTTGTTTACCCGGGTAAACAACGCCACACACCATTGTCGCCTATGCGGATCGGTGATCACGTTATCCCGGACAACATATTTCATGTCTCATCCATGTAGAAATCTCGCCAGTCACAGAAAGTGCCACCGCCTGTCATGAGAATAGTCGGAAATCAAGCATCTCCTCTATGCGAGCGGGCCTACGTCGGACAGGCTTCCTCCGTTGTTGGCACTTTTTGGTCAACTAAAAGCGAGGAGAGATGGTGTGGATTCTTTGTTGTTGAGGTGGACTGGTGAACTCGCTGATGCCGTGTCAGGGATGGCTTTAGTGGCAACGCTTTTAGGCGCGGGTGCGTTCTTCACCTATCGATTTGGTGGCGTCCAGATACGTGCCTTGTTCGAGAGCTTACGCGTAATGGCCGGAAGCGGAACGGGTGCAGGGCGCGGCATCACTCCTTTCCAGGCGTTTGCAACCGGTTTGGCGAGTCGAGTAGGTACAGGAAATATCGCCGGTGTTGCTGTAGCGCTATCAATGGGCGGTCCAGGGGCAATTTTCTGGATGTGGATGACAGCGTTATTGGGTATGGCATCCGCTTTTGGAGAATCCACCCTTGCTCAAATATTCAAGGTTCCACATCGCGATCACACTTTCCGTGGCGGGCCCGCTTACTACATACGCGATGGACTAAAGGCAAAATGGCTTGGAAATATTTTCGCTGCTGCCTTGATTTTTGCATTCGGCTTTGCATTGAATACCGTTCAAGCGAACTCGATCGCGGACGCTTTTCATACATCGTTTGGCTGGTCTAAGATGGCCGTCGGCATAGGCCTCGTGTTGATCACCATCCCGATTGTTTTCGGAGGTATCCGCCGTATAGCGTTGAGTGCCCAATACATCGTGCCGCTGATGGCGCTGATCTATATTGGTCTATCGGGCTATGTGGTTCTCGTCAATTTTGAAGCCATTCCCAGCGTCTTAGGAACAATCTATCGGCACGCATTTGGCGTGGAGCAGGCGGCAGGTGGCACCGCAGGATATGCCGTGGGCCAGGCGGTCATGATGGGAGTTCGTCGCGGTCTGTTTTCAAATGAAGCTGGAATGGGAAGCGCACCCAATGCCGCCGCGGTCGCGACTGCAAAACACCCCGTTCAACAGGGCTTACTACAGATGCTGGGTGTCTGTTTTGACACAATGATCGTCTGTACCGGGACCGCGGCCCTTATCCTGCTGTCCGGTGCATTTGAACCCGGCGGCGGGATGGTAGGGGCGTCGTTAACACAGCGGGCAATGGCCGTTCATGTAGGCGAATGGGGCTTGCCCTATATGGCGGTGACGCTATTCTTTCTCGCCTACTCTAGCGTTTTGGGGAATTGCGCGTATGCCGAAGTGAATGTCGACTTCCTGACCAAGCATCCTGCGGCGTTGTATCTGTTCCGACTTGCCGTTGTATGCGCGGTGATGACAGGGGCGCTATCTAGCTTGCCTCTAGTCTGGAGTTTGGCTGACATCAGTACCGCTCTCATGGCGTTTATTAATATTGCCGCGGTTGTTCTGTTGTCTCGCTATATCGTTATTGCATGGCACGACTATCGTATGCAGCGTAAAGCCGGCATCAGAGCCCCCGTATTTAGCCGCGCGACGCTGGGGGATCTCGACATGTACATTCATGCTGAAGTCTGGGGACCAAAGACAAGCGTGGGCCAAAAAGAGAGTAGCGAGCACGCCCTGATTGGCGAACAAACCAGGCAGACCCAGTAGCCAGAAGCCTTGAATCGGCAAAATCTCTTTGCTTTGGATTCCTCGTTGCGGTTTGTTTACCCGGGTAAACAAACCGTACGCTATACATTCAATTTGCCGTTCCTCAAAAAGTTCTGGAACGTCTGGGCGTAACGGCGATGCATCATTTATGTGTCTCGAATCGTGCCATCAGATGCATCCCCAACAACTGCGATTGATTCACTTTCATTCATGCATTATCGAATATAATCATGTACGACGTTTTTTATGTGAACTTCAAGCAATTTCTCATCATTCAGCCGGAATCCCTCGCCAGGTAAGGGATTCCGCAGGTGAGTAGCGATCTTTGGTGATCGCGATGAGATAAAGGACATCCATAGGGCCCGTGAAATGCCATTAAGCACAAGACGATTGGAGAATTCGCATTTCGCGTTCTATCGTGCCTATTTGGAAGGTCCGGACGCGCTTGATCTGGCCGCTCTTGCGGATCGCTATTTGGATTGCGGACGTGATCCGCGTCGTGTCCGTGCGTTATTACGATGGTTGCAGGACGAATTCGCCGCGGCCGCCCGTCGCAACGGTGATTGGGAAGCGTTGCGGCTGTTGCGACTCCCGAAATCACTTGAGCACCATGATGATCACGCGGACGCTTCATTCACACCGTCGTTGACAGATTTTGCCGCGCAGGTCGATCCAGACAATGTGTACGGTGAGGCCGAACTCATTGGGCTGTATCGTGAGCACCATCCGAAAGCCGACAATCGTCGGGCGGCGAAAACCGCGCGCCTACGAGAGCGGCGTCTTGCCGCGTTGCGCCGTTTGCAGCATATCTCCGTGGATGCCCCACAGCCAGGGCATGCCGTCGACGGATGGTTTGATGCGAATGTCGTCATGCGAATGCACCGTGCAGGCATAGCAACGCTTGCACAGTTATGCGAAACGATCAACGGGAATGGCGTGCGCTGGTATCGCGATATTCCGCATCTTGGACCGATCGGCGCGGCGCGCATCGTACGCTGGGTACAGGCAAACGCAATGAGCTTAGGCGGGTTGGTGTCGCGGCATTGTGCGGAAGGGGGCTTCACGGCGTCAGTGGCTATTCCAGCGCGTGGCGCGATTGTTCCGATCGAAACCCTGGCAAGTCAAGGCTTGCCAGCGGCGTTGTCGGGGAGTGAAGGGACTAATCGCAGTCTGAATGCCGAGCGGTCCATTGCCGCCGAGACGGATGTCGCGGCGATATGCATCTGGTTGGACGCACAAGCCGGTTCAGCGCACACACGAAGGGCGTATCGTACACAGGCCGAACGTATTCTGCTGTGGTCCATCGTGGAACGCGGCAAACCGCTGTCATCGCTGAA
The DNA here is from genome assembly GCF_000970345.1 of Robbsia andropogonis. Classification (GTDB taxonomy): domain Bacteria; phylum Pseudomonadota; class Gammaproteobacteria; order Burkholderiales; family Burkholderiaceae; genus Robbsia; species Robbsia andropogonis. The sequence goes on from NZ_LAQU01000002.1 coordinate 312,404, forward strand.
TGCAGAGGATATTGCCGCATATCGCGACTTCATCATGGCGCCGCCGGCGTCGTGGATTGCGGCGCGTCATACGCCGCGGTGGTCGGTGCGATGGCGTCCGTTTGCCGGCCCGCTGACCGAGAGCAGCCGCGCAACAGCGAGCAATGTTCTGAAAGCGCTGTTCCGATGGCTCGTCACCGTAGGCTATCTTCATACCGATCCATGGCGAGCGTGGCGCGATGCCGTCGCGCCACGTCTTGCTTCATCATCGTCGTCTGTCGCCGATGCGCAGCAACGCAGAGCGCGGGTGGCGATTGGCGTTGATACCCGCATTCCCGTACGCGTTGAGCGTGTTGTTGCGGCCATGCCATGGCAAGCATTGATGGCATTTGCCAAACAATCCGATAGGGAGCGCGACCATCGAGCGTTCTGCATGCTTGCGCTTTCTCATGCCGCGGGACTTCGTTTGCAGGAGATCAGCGCATTGCGACTGCGCGACGTGCGTTTTCCGCGGGATGCCTCCGGTGTTTGCACGATAGCGATAGCGTCAGAGGTAAGAAAAAAAGTGATTCGGAGCGCCACTACCCGTATTCTCGATCTGCCGTCGTGGGTCACCGCGGCGCTGCGCCGGTATATCGAGATGCGCGGTGAGGTCAGCACAACTGGTTTGCATCATCATGATCTTCCGCTGTTCATGCCGCTAGCGAGTGAACGATACAGATCTTCGCAACCGGATAGGGCGGTTGGATCCGATGGTCTGCCCGCATCGCCGGACAAAGGCCGTATGTTCGATCGCGCACGTGTCGGCATACCAATGCACGCATCGGCGCTCGCGCGAGCGATCACTGAGTTTGTCGAGGCCGTGGCCAAATCCATCGAAAATGACGAGCCGATACTTGCGTCGCTACTGCGTCAGATTCGGACGGGCGTTTGCCGGCATACCTATACCCGAACGGCATTGATCGCCGCGACGCCGACAGACCGGTTACAGCGCCAACTCGGTTTGCGATCAAAGACCACGATCAACGCACATCGACGTGCGCTAGCGGGGCACGATGCTGCCCGTGATCGCGTCGGCTATTGAGCAGCGCGGCGGTCTCGTCGTGATGCGATAGGTGAACGAATCCACGCGCCGCGCGAGGTAACGGGCATGCGTGGCGGGGCGGGCAGGGACAAGGATACGTGGCACGACCTCTGTCACGAGGTCGTCATGAGAAAATGAATCGCGGCAAAACAAACAGGTCAGCAATAGAGTTCAAGTGAACTATGAACAGCGCGGAAATTCAAGCACCTTCAGAGGTGCATGTCACAAAAGGAGATGTCACCGTCTGATCGCGGCGATATGACCATACGCATGCACCTGCCATGCGCAGTGCGACCATGGGCTTCAGTCAGCCGGCTGCCCAGGAGCCAGAGCGCGACCGCCACGATGACCACAACGCATTCGAGTGGTCCCGGCCACTATTCCGCGAGTTTTATCTGGGCGTCTAATAGCTGCAGACCCGCCAAGGCCGATTGCTGGAAGCCGACGCCCAATGTGGGCGGGATGGAAAACTCGCGCGGATTGATCCGAATGATCCTCTGGCCCATCCGTTCGCTGAAATGACGTACTGTTGAGACAGCCGTCCCTGCCCCCAATTCAATGACTACCGGCTTCTTGACCTTCGCCAACCATTCCGTCAATGCCGCCTGCTGGTGTTCAGTGGATGCACTGACCCAATGCCAATCGCTAAACATCAGAACGTTTGGGCGCGCGAGGCCGCCACAAAATGGGCAGCGCGGCAATGCGTTGCGTAGCTCGCAGCGCGATGCATCAACATCGGGAACAAAATCGTCAGCCGACCACGAACGGTAGCAGCACGGTTCGACGCATTGCATGGCGTGGATCGATCCATGGCATTCGACCACGCGTGACGGGTCGAAACCGGCTTTTTGAAACTGACCATCGACATTGCTGGTGAATACAAACGCGCCATGCGTCATCTTCGCCGCCCACTCCAGCATTCGGCCATGGCCTTCGTGCGGAACGGTGTTTCTATACAGCGCTAGCCGGTGCCCATAGAAGCCCCAGCTCAACGTCGCATGCCGCGAAAATCCAGCGGGATTTGCAATCTGTTCAAACGACAGCCTCGCCTCACGCAACGGCGGATAGGCCCGCCACAATCCTTCGTCGCCGCGGAATTCGGGTAGACCGGAGTCGACCCCATTTCCAGCGCCAGCGGTAATCAACAGCCCATCAGCTTCGCGGATCCATGAGACCGCCAATGCGAAGCGCGCTTCTTTGTCCATCCTTTATTAGCTCCAGGATCACGGCAATTGTCGCATCGCGAGTATGCATGTAAACAGATTTGCAAGACTGACAAAATATGACAGATCAACAACGATTCGGAAAGAGGCCGACCGTCGTCGAGACGCCCGACATCACGCGCAAATGGCGGCGGCGCAACATCTCGTAATAGCGTCTTGCGCGAACCCGCCTTGACAGCTTGAAATTGTGATCTTTATCATAACCTTATGTCGACCAAAAATGTCCAATTCTCGATCGCCGTGCATATCCTTGCCTCGCTTGGTTATCACGAAGGCGCCGAGGTTCGTTCCGCCGAGCTCGCTGAGAGCATCAACGCGGAACCGACGTTCGTGCGCCGGACGTTGTCACGGTTGACCAAAGCCGGTCTCGTGAGTGCCACTCGCGGACGTAACGGCGCTTGCCGACTTGGCCGCGCGCCGGAATCCATTACGTTATTAGATATTTATCGTGCGAGTGAAGCACCCCCCACCTCGTGCATGCATACCTATCCGGTGGAGTCGCGCTGCCTGATCAGCGTTAATATCAAAGACTGCATGCAGAGCGTGCTGGAAGACGCGCAGCGGGGATTCGAAGCACGTCTCGCGGAGAAAACACTGGACTGTCTGCTCCACGCTCTCAAGTCGTGCCCTTCTAAAGACGTGGTTGCAATGGCGTTTGAAACAGACAAGCTATCGGCATCGGCTATACATCCGGCGAAAAAGGATAGGGTCGAACGCACGCCAAAGCGTCGCCGTAAAGCGTCAGCATCCGCGCTCGACGTCATCTAATTTGATACGCGCCAGCGCATCTGGCGCGAGTTTCTTTTTTTGAGATAAACCGGCTGGCAACGTCGGGGCCATCACGCGTAAAGGGCCTGTTGTTCGATGTGCGCCTGCGTTTGCCGTTCACAGTCCTGCTCCGTGCAGTTAGCAAACACCTCCGCGATCCAGTCAACAAAGACGCGCACTTTCGATGCAAGATGCCGATTTTGGGGATACACGACCGAAATCGGTTGCGACGGCGGCGGCAGATGCGTCAGCACTTCGGTCAAGGCTCCGCAGCGCAGATAAGGTGCAAGCAGGAATCGCGTGGATTGCACAAGTCCCGCGCCCTCCACGGCGGCCAGGATACAGGCCTCGGCATCATTGAACGACAAGGTGCTCCGCATCTTGATCTCGTGCAATCGCGCGCCGTCTTCGAAAACCAGATCCAGCATCCGCCCGGTCCGATGCGAAAAATAGCGCACGGCGCGATGCTGCGCCAGCGCCGCTAGCGACTGCGGCCGGCCGTACAATGCCAGGTAATCCGGACTGGCCGCGGTCAGCATGTCCAGGGATCCGAGCTTGCGCGCCACAAGAGTCGAATCCGCCAATTCTCCTACACGGATCGCACAATCCACACCGTCCTGGATAAGGTCGACAGGACGGTCGCTGAACCCGATCATCAGTTCGATGTCGGGATAGCGCTCGCGAAAAGCGGGCAGGCGCGGCATGATCAAGCGGCGCCCGATCGCGCCGGGCATATCGAGCCGCAACACGCCGCGTGGACCTTGCGTGCTTTGTGATACAGCGTGCTCGCCGTCCTCAATATCGGCCAATATCCGAACGCAATGCGCGTAGTACTGCGCGCCCTCCGGCGTCAGATTCAGCTTCCGGGTGGTGCGTTGTAACAGGCGTACGTTGAGGTGTGCCTCCAGTTTCTTGATCAACGTCGTCGCCGACGCGTGCGGGATGTTCAGCGCATCCGCAGCACGCGAAAAGCTGCTCATCTCCACCACACGCGTAAATACCTGCATCGCCTGAAATCGGTCCATATCGCGCCTCACGGTGGAAGATTGTTCGCGGATTATAAATTGTGTTCGTAATTGGCGCAATTTATCCCGATGCCAATTTTTCGCACAATGCGCGAGTCCCCATACCGCGCCGCGACACCGGCGCGGTATGCATTGCTATTTCAATGCACGAAATTTCGCATAACCGCCTTTACTGGAAGCGACCATGTCTCTGACAAAGCATCAACAACGCGCGATCCTGGGGGTTGGCGCCCTCGCCGTCGTCGTTTTCGCCCTTAACCTGGCCCATCGGTTGAACGCCCCACTGGCACTTACAACCGTTGCCCATGCCGCGACGGCCGTGCCACCACCGCCAGAGGTCGATGTCGCGCCCGTGGTGGCACGCACGATCACGGACTTCCAACGCTATTCCGGTCGTCTTCAAGCCGTTGATCATGTCGATGTCCGGCCTTTGGTGGGAGGCACGATTGTCGCCGTGCATTTCAAGGATGGCGCGATGGTCAAGCGGGGAGCCCCGCTTTTTACGATTGACCCAAGGCCTTATGCCGCCGCACTCGACCGGGCGGTTGCACAACTCGCCGCGGCACGTGCGCGACAAGGCTATGCAGTGAGCGATGCGGCGCGGGCGCAGCGCTTGATCGCCGACAATGCCATTGCAAAGCGTGACGTCGACCAGAAGCACAACGCGGCGCTGGAAGCGGATGCCGATGTAAAAGCAGCCCAGGCAGCGGTCTCGGCAGCCCGCATCGATTTGTCGTATACGCAGATCAAGGCGCCCATCAGCGGGCGGCTGTCGCGTGCCGAACTGACCGTCGGCAATATCGTGTCAGCGGGCGCAAATGCGCCGTTGCTGACGACAGTGGTATCCGTGTCGCCAATGTATGCGTCGTTCGATGTCGACGAGCAGACCTATCTGCAATACCTCAGTCAGAACGCGCGAAATGCCGCGGGGGAACAGGCGGTTCCCGTCCGTCTTGGCTTGGCCAGCGAAGACGGCTATTCCCGCACCGGGGTTATCGATTCGATCGATAACCGCATGGATATACGCTCTGGAACGATACGCGTACGCGCACGTTTCGATAATGCCGACGGTGTCTTGTTACCGGGGTTGTACGCTCGCGTGGCGGTAGGTGGGGGCAAGCCGCATCCGGCCGTGATGATCAGCGATGCCGCCATCGGCACCGATCAGGACAAGCAGTACGTGCTTGTGGTCGACAAGGACAACAAGGCCCAGTACCGCGAAGTACACACCGGAGGCGAACACGACGGCCTACGCGTGATCACTTCGGGATTGGACGCCGGTGAACGCATTGTCGTGGAAGGGTTGCAGCGTGTGAGGCCGAATACGCCGGTGACGGTACATCTCGTTGCGATGTTGCCATCGGGTGACCAGCCGGACACGGCAAAGCAGCAAACCGTCGTGCAAGCGCAGCCCTGATCGCGCGGCAACGCGTTGCCGCCGATAGCCGCAAACAAGGACGCCGGAGCGCCCAGATGAATATCTCAAAATTTTTTATCGATCGACCGATCTTCGCGGGTGTCCTGTCCGCGATCATCCTGCTCGGCGGCTTGATCGCCGTGTTCCAGTTGCCTATCTCCGAGTATCCGGAAGTGGTGCCGCCGTCCGTGCTCGTGCATGCGCAGTACCCGGGCGCGAATCCGAAAGTGATTGCGGAGACCGTTGCCGCACCATTGGAGGAACAGATCAATGGCGTGGAAAACATGCTGTATATGCAGTCGCAGGCTAACAGCGACGGCAATATGACAACCACGGTCACGTTCAAGCTCGGTACGGATCCTGACAAGGCGCAGCAACTGGTGCAGAACCGTGTCTCCCAGGCCTTGCCACGTTTGCCGGACGACGTGCAGCGCCTGGGGGTGACGACGATCAAGGCATCTCCCACCATTACCTTGCTGGTCCATCTGATATCGCCGAGTGGCCGTTACGACTCCACTTATCTGCGTAACTACGCATTAATCAATGTGAAGGATCGGCTTGAGCGTATTCGAGGCGTAGGACAAGTGCAGATTTTTGGTGCCGGCGATTATGCGATGCGCGTGTGGCTCGATCCGCAGAAGGTGGCGGAGAAGGGGATGACCGCGACCGATGTTGTCAATGCGATTCGCGAACAGAACGTGCAGGTGGCTGCAGGTGTGATCGGGGAATCGCCTTCGATGCGCAACACGCCATTGCAGTTGAATGTTAACGCGCAAGGTCGACTGCGCAGCGAGGACGAGTTTCGCGACATCATCCTGAAAACGTCGCCTGATGGGGCGGTTACCTATTTGAAGGATGTGGCACGTGTCGAATTGGGGGCTTCCGAGTATGGTCTGCGCGCCTTCCTGAACACGAAGTCCGCGGTGGCCGTCGTAATCAATCAGCAGCCCGGTGCCAACTCGCTGCAAATTGCCGATCAGGTCCGCGCCGAGATGAAGGACATGCAGGCCGACTTTCCGCCGGGCTTGTCCTATGACATCGTCTATGATCCCACGCGTTTCGTCAGCGCCAGTATTCATGCCGTGATGCATACCCTGATCGAGGCCATCGCGCTGGTGGTCCTGGTCGTCATTGTTTTCCTGCAGACGTGGCGTGCTTCGATCATTCCGTTGCTGGCAGTACCGGTGTCGATCATCGGCACGTTCTCCCTGTTGCTCGCGTTCGGCTATTCGATCAACGCCTTGTCACTGTTTGGTCTGGTGCTGGCCATCGGTATCGTGGTGGATGACGCGATCGTTGTTGTCGAAAACGTTGAACGAAATATTGCCGCCGGTCTCTCGGCGAAAGCCGCGACCTATCGTGCGATGCAGGAGGTCAGTGGTCCGATTGTCGCCATCGCGCTGACCTTGGTGGCGGTGTTTGTGCCGCTGGCTTTCATGTCAGGCCTTACGGGGCAGTTCTACAAGCAATTCGCGATGACCATCGCGATTTCGACGGTGATTTCGGCATTCAATTCGCTGACGTTGTCACCGGCCTTGGCGGCCATGCTGCTGAAAGGACACGATGAGCCGAAGGATTGGTTGACGCGTGTCATGGATCGATTATTCGGTGGCTTTTTCCGGATATTCAACAAGGTATTTCATCGCGGCTCCGAACAATACGGGCGTGGCGTATCGCGCATTATCGGACGCAGGGCGGTGATGCTGATGTTGTACGCGGTCCTGCTTGGTGCGACGGTGTTCATGGGCAAGACCGTGCCGGGGGGCTTCGTACCGGCACAGGACAAGCTCTATCTGGTTGCCATCGCGCAGTTGCCAAATGGCGCGTCGCTGGATCGCACCGAGGAAGTGGTGCAGGAAATGGGCCGCATTGCATTGACGGTGCCCGGTGTATCGGCCGCGGTGCAGTTTCCGGGCTTGTCGGTAAACGGCTTCACGAACTCGTCAAGCGCCGGCATCACGTTCATCGTATTGGACCCGATCGACAAGCGACCCGGCCATGTGCCAATGGACAAGATTCTGGCCGAATTGAATACCAAGATGTCCACGATCAAGGGGGCGTTCCTTGCCGTATTCCCGCCACCACCGGTGTTGGGACTCGGCACGCTTGGCGGATTCAAGCTACAGATCGAAGACCGCGGATCGCAGGGCTATACCGCGTTGTATGACGCGACCCAAGCCTTCATGAAGCGCGCGGCGCAAGCGCCGGAGTTGGGGCCGACGTTCTCGAGCTATCAGATCAACGTGCCGCAATTGAACGTCGAACTCGATCGGGTGAAAGCCAAGCAGCTCGGTGTCTCCGTAACCGATGTTTTCAATACGATGCAAGTGTACCTGGGATCGTTCTACGTCAACGACTTCAACAAGTTCGGCCGTGTCTACCAAGTACGTGTGCAGGCGGATGCGCGTTTCCGATCGAATACCGGCGATATTGGTTTGCTCCAGACGCGTAATGCGAACGGTGACATGGTGCCGTTGTCGTCGCTCGTGAAGGTCACGCCAACCTATGGTCCGGATATGGTGGTGCGTTACAACGGCTATACCGCCGCCGACGTCAACGGCGGGCCGGCGCCGGGCTATTCGACCGATCAAGCGCAAGCGGCGGTACGCCGCATTGCGGCGGAAACGCTGCCACGTGGGTTCAAGTTCGAATGGACCGACCTCTCGTACCAGCAGGAACTGGCGGGAAACGCCGCGTTCATCGTCTTCCCGATCAGCGTGTTGCTCGTGTATCTGGTGCTTGCCGCGCTGTATGAAAGTCTGGTGCTGCCACTTGCGGTAATCCTGATCGTGCCGATGAGCATCCTGTCGGCGTTGACCGGCATCTGGTTGACGCACGGCGACAACAACATCTTCACGCAGATCGGATTGATGGTGCTGGTGGGCTTGTCGGCGAAGAACGCGATTCTGATCGTCGAATTCGCGCGGGAACTGGAGATGCAGGGCCGCACTCTCATCCAGGCTGCGGTGGAGGCGAGTCGCCTGCGCTTGCGTCCGATCTTGATGACCTCGATCGCTTTCATCATGGGAGTCGTGCCGCTGGTGCTGGCGAGCGGCCCAGGTTCCGAGATGCGGCATGCCATGGGGATCGCCGTCTTTTTCGGCATGCTGGGGGTGACATTGTTTGGCCTCATGCTGACGCCGGTTTTCTATGTGGTGTTGCGCAAGCTTACGCGCAAAGCGCATCTGGAGGACACGCATCACCGGCATCCTGCGATCCAGGGCGTGGATGCTTCCTGGAACGGCGACGGTGGCCGAGCCGCAGATGAATCGTCGTGAGCGCGCGCAACGGGTGAAGAGAGAAACGAAATGACAATGCATTATCTCAAGCGATATATCGCGCCGCGGTTCGCCCGGTTGGCGCCACCGGTGGCGTTGTCCGTCATGACCGCATGGGTGTTGAGCGCATGCTCGATGGCGCCACATTATGAGAAACCGTCGATCGGCACGCCAACGGCATTCAAGGAGTCTGCCGCGCAGGTGTCCGATGCGTCTGACACCGATACGACGCCGGAAGTGTCGGACCCAGGCGCGAGAACACAGTGGAAGGTTGCGGCGCCGTCGGATCAATTGCCACGCGGTGAATGGTGGCGTATCTTCGGCGACACGACATTGGACGGCCTGGAGTCGCGTGCCGTATCGGCAAGCCCAACCTTGCAAGCCGCGTTTGCCCGGGTCAACGAATCCCGCGCGACGCGTGACACCGCTCGCGCGGGCCTGTTCCCGTCGCTGGGCGCGGGCTTTGGTCCCACGCGAGAAAAGGTGTCCGGGGCGTCGCAGTTGTTGTCGGACAATGCCACCGTACCGTCGCAGACACTGTGGCGTGCCCAAGCCACTGCATCGTATGAGGTCGATTTGTTCGGCCACGTTTCCGATAGTGTACGGGCAGCCCGTGCCGACGCGGAGCAAAGCGATGCCCTGTATCGATCGGTGTTGCTTACGCTCCAGGCCGACGTCGCGCAACAGTATTTTGCCTTACGGTCGCTGGATGCTGATCGTGACGTCCTGCGGCGTACGATCACGTTGCGCAAGCAGGCACTGGATTTGGTCCAGCGACGATTTGCCGAAGGCGATATCAGCGAGTTGGAAGTGGCCCGTGCGCGCAGCGAACTTGCCAGCGCGCAGTCCGATGCGATGACGGTGGAAAGGCAGCGCGCCAGCGCCGAGCACAAGCTGGCGGTGCTGGTGGGCAGTACGCCGGAATCGTTCACCATGCCGGACAGTCCATTGCAGGCGGTGCATGTGATCGTACCGGCGGGATTGCCCTCTTCATTGCTAGAACGCAGGCCGGATATCGCCGCGGCGGAACGGGCGATGGCGGCCGCGAACGCGCGCATTGGCGTAGCGAAAGCGGCGTATTTTCCTTCGTTGTCGCTCACTGGCACGGCGGGCTTCGAAGCGGCGACGTTGGGAGATTTGTTCAAGTGGTCGAGCCGTGCCTTTGTCCTCGGACCACTCACTGGTACCGCGTTGACCTTGCCGATATTCGACGGCGGTCGTCGCCGCGCGCAGTTGGCGCAGTCCCGTGCCCGCTTTGACGAACAAGCGGCGAACTATCGATCTCAGGTCCTCAATGCGTTTCAGGAAGTAGAGGACAGCCTCTCTGATTTGCGGATCTTGCGTACCCAGCGCGACACCGTGGCGGTTGCCGTGCAGGCGTCGGCGCGCGCGGCGTCCCTGTCTCGCCGGCAGTATGCGGAGGGGGAGGTCGACTATCTGAGCGTGATCGATTCTGAGCGCACTGCCTTGCAGTCGGAGCGGACCGCGACGCAACTGGCAGGGGTACAGGCGGCCGCGACGGTGGCATTGATCCGCGCATTGGGCGGCGGTTGGGGAGCGGTGGCGGGTGTAGGTTCCGCCCCCCGGATGTAACGCGCGGTCAGCTCGTCGGCGCGCCGATCTGGCGTGCGAATCGGCGCGACATGTAGTAGACCAGGGCTACGCCGAACAACGCGACCAAGCCGCCGCCGAAGCCGATATATCGCATGCCGACGTGGGCCGCGACCACGCTACCCAACAAGGCGCCGCCGCCAATGCCGACGTTGTAGATGCCTGAGAACATCGCCATTGCTACATCCGTGGCATCGCGTGCGAGCGTCAAAACCTTGGCCTGCAATGACAAGCCGAAGCACATGATGGCAATGCCCCATAACACGCTCAACCCTTCCAGCAGATAAGGGTTGCCGGAGAACGGCAACAGCAGCATCAGGCTGATCGTGATCACGACAATCGCGCCGATCAACAATGCAAACGGGAATTTCCCGCTCAGTCGATTAAAAAGGAAAGAACCGATGACACCCGAACCGCCGAACAACAAAAGCAAGGCCGTGACCATCGGGCCGCTCAACTGCGCCACGTCGTGCGCGAACGGTTCGATATAGCTATATCCGGTGAAGTGTGCCGTCACGACAAGCGCGGTCAGCGCATACACGCACAGCAGCGCCGGTCGCTTGAACAAGATTGGCAGACTACTCAGCGAGCCGGCATTTTCGCTCGGCAGCAACGGCAGTGCGCGAGCAAGTTGGTACGCGGCCACTGCCGCCACCGCGGCAATCGCGAGGAAGGTGTAACGCCACCCCACCAATTCACCGAGCATCCGGCCCAGCGGTATACCCAGCACCATTGCCAGACACGTACCGGTGGACAGCAGGCTGAGCGCCTGGACATGCTTGCCTGGCGGTGCAACCCGGACCGCTAACGATGCCGTGATCGACCAGAAAATTGCGTGCGCAAATGCGATCCCCACGCGGCTCAGTTCGAGCACATGGAAACTCCATGCAAAACCAGAGACGACATGGCTGACGATAAAGACGACAAATAACGCGATCAGCAGCTTGCGGCGCTCGACTGATCGCGTCAATAACATCATCGGCAATGACAGCAGGGCGACGACCCAGGCATACACGGTGAGGATCAGTCCCACGGCCGAAGGCGGCATGTCGAACGACGCACCGATATCGCTCAGCAGCGCGACCGGCACGAATTCCGTGGTGTTGAAAATAAATGCGGCCAGAGCCAGTGCAATGACACCGCGCCAGTTATCGGTCGGGTCTTTCGGCGCGTCGGATGCAGGCAAATCCATCGGTCAATCTCGGGGCAGGAAAAAGTGGGTAACTGCCCATATGCAGCCATGAGGAGCGTGCACGCAGCGTGGCGATCGGCGATACGGCGTGATGCGCTGCAATATGGGCAGCAGTCGAGTGTACGCCCGCCCCGAGGCGGGAGACAACTGCTTCTCGCGAATGTAATCGCATACAGATACGACCGTTACAAATAGTCGTATTTCGGCGTATGGAAGAATCAATTTGCGTTGGCAAAAACACGACATCGATTGCTTCATCAATTCATTGCTAAAGCGTAAAAAGCGCAGCGGGTGCGACGTTCAGTTGAAAAAATGTCTCGATGGGGGCACGGCGTGCCAACAGAACTGCTGCCCGTATGACTGGCGCGCTGGCGATTGCCAATACCGGTAAAGCCTCGTCGTCGTCGCCCGCCTGATCGCTATCGTCTTTCATTACCGTGGCGAGCCAGATTGTCACGCGTCGACAGACCGCATTGAAAGATTCACCGCCAGGCGGTGCGAAAAACGGATCACGGGTCCATGCCTGTAAAGCGACTGGGTTGTCCAGACCGATTTGCAATGCGCTCGCGCCTGCCCAACTGCCATGATGCGGTGTGGCCAAGCCCGTGTCGAGGGTGATCTGGTCCGACGCGAAGCCGAGGCCGTAGGCAGACGCGACGGCAATGCGCGATGGCGCGCAACAAACCCGTACGTAAGTGTCAGTCAACGCGACAAAGTTCCTGCTTGTCCGCGTTGCCGTCAACTCTTCGATGGCGCGCTGGTCTAGGGCGTCGCCCGCGCTCCCCGTGCGAAGCGCGAGCAGGGCCGCGGCTTCGTTGTCACGCTCGGGGAACGCACCTTTACGCATTGCGGGTGTTGACGCGTGCGCCATCATAAGAATTGCGCGTGCCATTTCCGTTGCTCCCTATGCGTCCCTCGTCGCGTATCGGATTGCGGCGCGCGTTGCACGTTCATCGACGCGCGCTGTTCGTGCGGGCGTGCCGGAATGAGAGTGCACGCCTGGCGGCCTGCAAACACGCCCATGCCGTAGAATACGCGAATCGGGGAGCGGAAGCCGGTGGGAATCCGGCGCGGTCGCGCCACTGTATCCGGACCACATGCCACGGCGCATTATGTTTCGGTAGCCAGACCTGCCCCTGTAGTACGGTCGTTTCCTAAAACGCGGCCGCTTTTATCTTCGCCACGGGCGCACGACCCTAGGAGAAATACAATGCATGACCATGCTCTTTCCCAGCCGGTGGACGCCGGCGCCGCACCTGCCGCGATTCCCTTGCGCGACCTGCTGCCCTGGATCGTCTTCGGCGGCCTGCTGATGTTGATCGCTATCTATTTTGTGGGGGCGGAGGAGGGCGCGACATCGCTGATTCCAGGCATGTACGTCCATGAATTTGTCCACGATGCCCGACATTTGCTCGGTTTCCCTTGTCATTGAGCGAAGGCGGTCATCATGGTAGGTCGTCTTTTGATTCGCGGCATGGTTGCGGGAATTGCCGCAGGACTGCTCGCATTCGGGCTTGGCAAGATCGTCGGGGAGCCCCAGGTGAACCGCGCCATTGCGTTCGAGTCGGCAGAGCATGCGCATGACGGTGATCACGAGGAAGAACTCATTAGTCGCCATGTTCAGTCCGGACTGGGCTTGGCATCCGGCGTGCTGGTTTTTGGGACAGCGGTAGGTGGCTTGTTTTCGCTGACCTTTGCCTTCTGTTACGGTCGTGTAAAGGGCCAGTCGCCGCGCGCATTGTCGGCGTGGCTGGCGGTAGGGGCCTTCGTCTCTCTCGTCATCGTGCCGACGCTGAAGTATCCGGCGAACCCGCCCTCGATTGGCGATCCGGAAACCATCGGTTTTCGCACCGGGCTCTTTTTCCTCATGCTCGCCATCTCGGTTGTCGCGATGGTTTTTGCGTTGAGCGTGCGTCGTGCCGCGGTGGCACGATGGGGTGACTGGAATGGATCGATTGTCGCGGGTGCACTGTATTGTGCGATCATCGTGGCGGTGCAGGGAGGCCTGCCAACCATCAACGAGGTGCCGGCGACGTTTCCGGCATCGACGTTGTGGCAATTCCGCGTTGCATCGATCGGCATGCAGGCGGTGGTCTGGACCACGTTGGGTCTGTTGTTCGGCATTCTGGCCGAGCGTGTGATTCAGCATCGAAACGGTCCACTCCCGGCTGGTATGCGTGCCTGACACGATGCGCGGGTATCAGATCTTTGTCGAGCATGGGCAATGGTGAATCCGCAATGGTTGAAGACCTTCGCGCTGTTGGCGAAGCTAGGCAACTTTACGCGTACCGCGGAAAAGCTCGGACTGACGCAGGCGGCGGTAAGCCAGCATCTCAGGCATCTGGAAGCGGAGTATGGCGCGCTGTTGATCCGCAAGCCGCGCCGCATCGAGTTGACCGCCACGGGCCGCGCGCTTCTGGATTATTACGATGAAATCAATCGCGCGGACCATCGCCTGCAGCAACGCATCGCCGATGCCGATGAAGAAGACGGTGACATCACCCTGATGACGCCAGGGAGTGTCGGTCTGGTGTTGTACCCGCTGCTGCTGGATCTACAGGAAGCGCGCCCGGGGCTGACCGTACGGCATCGATTTGCGTCCGATCGAGAGACGCTGGAGGCAGTGTTGCAAAGCCAATGCGAGATTGGCCTCGTGACGTCCCGACCGGATCATACGCAGATCGAGGCCCGCTATTTCGCGCAGGAGCCACTTGAACTGGTGGTGCCCGCAAAGGCGGATATAGGAAGTTGGCAGGACCTGGCGGAACTCGGCTTTATCGATCACCCAGATGGCCAGGCGATGGCGCAGCGCCTGCTGAGCCGACAGTTCAGCGAAGCGTCGCATGTCGCCAACTTACGGCGTGTGGGCTTTGTCAATCAGATGGCATTGATCCTCGAACCGGTTGCCCGTGGCCTGGGGTTTACGGTGATCCCTCGCTATGCACGACAAGCGTTTGCCGATCAGTCACGTATTCGCGTGATGACAGCACCCGTAGCGGTGATCGATACACTATGGTTGATACATCGTGCGGAATGGTCGGTGTCGCGCCGCGCTACGCACGCCATCGACTATCTACAACAGCGCCTGGGCGAGCATCCGCTCTGAAATCGGCGTTCTCGCGACGAATAGGATGATGCCGACGAAGCGCGGCATGATCAATACCTGCTTCAAATTCAAATCGTCGCGCAACCAGCGTATTGAAAGCCTCGCGACGAGGCGGCCTTCCGCAGGCGCCGCTCGACCTGGCGTCGTCAACGGGCCGGGCAGACCCCTGCCATGCTCGGCGCGGTCGCGAATAGTGCCGTGGCCACCATCTTATCTTTTGGTAATGGGGGCGCTTTTAACACGCTCGCATGTGAGTTGATCGCCACAACTCGGCCGGTTTCATCGGTTGGGCTCAATACGACTGCGTTCGAAAGCGAAAGAACTAACAAGCGGCCCGAGCGTCTTTGAGTGAAAACCCCGAGTTAGAAGTGTTGAAGATTTTCGCTTTTTCACTTCAGCAACTTTCCGCCATAACGTTAATGCGGATACGGCTGCTGTATCGAGGCTAACTCCATCAAGGGGACTTACGATGTTAAGAAATTTCCGGATCAGCACCAGGCTGTTTATCGGCTTTGCCTTGACGCTACTGTTGACCGTTAGTTTGGGTGTCACGGCAATAATCGAGGCGGGAAAAATTCGTAATGCGGTGAATGACATTACGTCCAGATGGTTGCCTGGCGTGCAAATACTGGGAGAAATGGAGGCAAAGGCGAACGAGGTCCGACGTTCCTCGTTGAGAGGGATTATGGAATCCGATCGCGAAAAAAAAGCCATCCAGGTTGAGCAAAATAAGGCCTCCCTGAAGAGTTACAACGAGGCTTTCGTACTCTACAAATCGCACGTCAATTCTCCAGCAGAGCGGGCAATTGCCGATAAGATCGAATCGGCCTGGCAGGCTTATTTGGTATTCAACGCTCAAACGCTTGAACTTGCAAGCGCTGGCGAGAGCCGCCTTGATGAGGCAAGAACCCTAAGCGTTGGTAGCGCAGCAGGCAGTTTTAAAGATGCAATGGCCGTCATCCGGGAAGCTATCGAGGTGGATCGTCGCGGGGCGGACGCCGCTGCCACCGCGGCGGACCATAGCTACGTCGCTGCAGTGAACATTACGGCAAGCGTGATTGTTGTAAGTGTCGTTTTGTCGATCGTCATTGCAAAGATCATCTCTCGGTCTGTTACCGCACCCCTTGCCAAGGCGGTGCAAATTGCGAGCACCGTCGCAACGGGCGATCTGACGGCTGAGATCCGTAGTGAAGGACGTGACGAAATAAGTGGTCTGCTGGATACCCTCGGGTCGATGACAACGAGCCTGCGGGAGATAATCGGTAATGTCCGAGCGAGCAGCGAAAGCATCGCGCTTGGTGCCTCTCAAATTGCTGCCGGAAATGCGGATCTCAGTCAGCGTACAGAAGAACAGGCTGCTTCGCTTGGACAAACAGCATCCAGCATGGAAGAAATAACCGCGACGGTAAAACAGAACGCGGAAAACGCCACGCAAGGTAATCTTCTGGCGCTTAGCGCAGCGGAAGTTGCTCGGCGAGGAGGGGATGTCGTCAAGGAAGTTATTGAGAAAATGGAAAATATTTCGCAAAGCTCGCTACGTATTTCCGACATTATTACGGTCATCGAGGGGATTGCGTTTCAAACAAATATCCTTGCGTTAAATGCGGCGGTTGAAGCCGCCCGGGCCGGTGAGCAGGGTCGGGGATTCGCGGTCGTCGCAGGCGAAGTTCGTTCACTGGCACAACGCAGCGCGGGTGCGGCAAAAGAGATCACCGAATTGATCAAAGAGTCGGTAAAGCAAGTGGAAGAAGGCTCGGTGCTGGTCCACCGTGCCGGCAGTACGATGGAGGAAGTGGTGCATTCCGTGAATAAGGTAACGGATATCGTGAACGAGATCAGCGTGGCTTCGAAGGAACAACATAACGGCATTGAGCAAGTCAACATCGCTGTTTCGCAAATGGATGAGGTCACGCAACAAAACGCGGCGCTAGTTGAAGAAGCCTCGGCAGCAGCCGGGTCCATGGCGACGCAATCGGTATCGCTAAAAGAGCTTGTTACCAAATTCAGACTTGTTTAACGTGCCTTGATGCGCGAGTCATGACACTCATTACTTGATGGAATGACGTCATGGAGAGCAGTATTGGGCGCAGTGCTGGCTTCGGCATGCTGTGCCCAACGTGGTTAAGACCAATTTTTCTCATACACATTGACAGCGTGATCCTGTGCGAAGGATCGACATTTCTGATGTCATGGCTAATGGATTACACCACGATAGCTGGTTGCTGTCAGCAAGCACTGGATAACCCGTTACCTATGAAGATCCAAACATATAGGACACCTGTAAAAATCGCGGGGGTATCGGTCGTGGACGCAGAATCTAAGCATAACGTCAAGTCGTCAGAGTGGGAAGACAGCCGACAAAATCTGGAGGGTCTATCGCGTCACGCGCTCATGGCGGTCGACTACCTGAATGTTCTGCTCGAACGACGCATTGCAGAACACGTCAGGAATCTTGAGCTTGAGCGGCTCGACTGGCGTCAACGGCGTAAAACCGGCGGCCTTCGCTAAGCGTCGTAACGTAAGCGCAAGCAGCCTCTTGCGGGTACTGTCACACAGTCTGCGGTGGGCATAAAAATGCCGGAATATGCTCTATCGATCAGGAGAGAGACATGAGCAGTAAGTACGATGACCACTATCTGGACGAGTGCGATCTCATATGCATCTTCGAAGTCATTGATTGTGCATACCTAGTGAACTGGGATAGTTGTGACAACTACGCGGAGTGTCAATGCGAATGCAAATTGGATCCGATGAATGCTTCCGAGAAGACGCAGGTCTTGTCGCTGTCGGAAGCACTGTCACGTCTTCGCGTTATCGAGGAGATATGCCACGAACGGTTATCGCCGAATGAACGTAAAGTCCTCTCCGATATTTGCAACACGATCCAATTTGCCGAGATGGAGGAGCGGTGGCGCGAGTTGCATTACTGCCATACCCCTTAAAGTAACGTATCAAATGACGTCCCTGGGCAGGGTGTCGGAACACTTGCGCGGCCGTTCGTTCAGTCCAGGTAGCGCCGATATCGCCTATTGCGCCGGTTCGAACGCGACACAGGTATGAGGTGGGGTAAGCCGTAACGTTAGCGTGGCCAGCGCTTGCTTTTCATCCAGGCCCATCCGCCATAAGCGGCTGCCGCAAAGCCGCCGGCTGCGCCCACGAGCAATCCGCATCGTGCGCCGAAATGGTCTGCGACCCAACCGACGGTGGGGGCACCTAGCGGTGTGCAGCCCAATGCGACGGCCATTCGAATGGCCATCACGCGACCGCGCATCGCCGGTTCCGTCGATAACTGCATAAGGCTGGAACTACTGTTCGTTACCGTTAGCGCGGCGACTCCAATCAGCACCAATGCCGCGGCGAAATACCATTCGTTCGAAGCTGCTGCTGCTGCGGTGCAGCCGACCCCGAACACCAGCGAGCCGATCATGACGATACGAAAACGCGGCAGCGCACGCTTTGCGCCTAAAAAGGCGCCACTGACCGTGCCGGCCGCCATCGCCGAGGAAAGCATTCCGTAGTGACCCGCATCAAGGTGGAAGACGCTGACTGCCATCGTCGAAATGAACAGCGCAAAGTTCAACCCGAACGTGCCCACGAAGAACAGCATGATCAACACAGTCTTCAAATCGTCGCGCGACCATACATAACGAAAGCCCGCGACAAGGCTGCCTTTCCCGCGCTTTGCACGTTCCTGTAGATGCAGATCCGAGATTCGAAGGCTATACAGTGAATACAGTACGGCAATAAAAGACACACCATTTAGCAAGAAAGCCCAACCGGTGCCCACGGCGGCAATGAGCGCACCGGCGGCGGCCGGTCCGATCATGCGTGCCGCGTTGAACGAAGTCGCGTTTAGCGCAACCGCGTTAGGAAGATCCTTGTCTCCAACAAGCGCGGAGACGAATACCTGCCGCACGGGGGCGTCGAACGCGGTCGTGCAGCCGAACAGCAGCGCGAAGACATTTACCTCCCAAAGCCGCACCACGCCGGTGACGGTCAGCAGCCCCAGCAGCAATGCCAGTACGCCCATTGTTGATTGGGTGAGCATTAGCAACTTGCGTTGGTCCATGTGATCGGCCGCATAGCCGGTCAACGGCAACAGCGCCATTTGCGGACCGAATTGCAACGCCATGACTACGCCTACCGCGGACGCGTTGTGATGGGTGAGTTGCGTCAACACCAGCCAATCCTGTGCGGTGCGCTGCATCCAGGTACCGATATTCGAGACAAACGCGCCCGCGGCCCATACGCGGTAGTTTCGGTTGGAAAGCGAACGAAACGCGCTGGTGGACGAGCTAGTCATGCGTGCGAGTGTGCCGGGTGCCGTGGCAAGACATGATGCGATCCAATCATGGTCAGGTTCCGCTGGAACGATGTTCAACGAGACGGCGTATCAATTCGACCGCGTCGGCCAATTGCCGTTGTTCGTCGATCGACAGCGCTTCCTGTATCTGTCGGAAAAGCCAGTCTTGTCGGGTCGCGCGACCGGATTGCATACGCTGGCGGCACGCATCCGTCAGGGTGAGCAGGGTTTGCCGGCCGTCGTTCGGATCCGGACGGCGGCTGACTTGTCCAGCCGCTTCGAGCGCCGTGATGACCTCGCCCATCGATTGCGAGCGGATACCGACATTGCGCGCCAGCTGCGACAGCGGAATGGGTTCGTCCTTTTCCAGACGAAGCAGCACTGTTTTTTGAGACGGCGTGAAGTCGCCAGGGTCAGCCTGTTCCCTGAGCCGCCGCTTCAACTTTCCGGTAAGGGTGCGCACATCCTCGGCCAGGCGGAATGCGAAGGCGTCGGGTGAGGAAGGCGGAATGTCCATATCCGCACTTTAGCATATCGGAAGGTAACCTGTGAAGGTTGCCTTCGCAAAGCGTGGTTTGCGGGGCACTGTCACGTTATTGAGCGATGCGCGGGAAGACGGTATTTCACTGCCTGCTTTCAAAACGCGGACGAATTTCGAACAGTGGTCGCAAAACGCCACTTTTTTGCTTCACACTCACCAATGTGACAATGCCCCGATTTGATGCGACGGTCGACTCGCGAAATTGGGCGGTCCGGTCTGGTCATAGCGCCGACAGCACTTATGGTGCTGTCCGTGAATCAGAACTGTTTCGTTACGCCCGCATAGACCGCACGATATGGTCCGTATTGCGGTGCGCCCACGCCGATGCCTGATCCGTCGCGCAACTCGTACATGCGCCCAAACGCGTTTTCCAACGAGACGCTGACACTGAACTTCCCAAGCAAAGGTTCGTCGAACTTCTGCGTCACGCCCAAATTAAAGGTGGCATACAGCGACAACTTATCTGTATTCGCAAAACCACTGCGTAATCCGCTCCCGACGGTGCCATCCGCCGAAATGGTCGTTTGGTGCCATTTGTACGCGCCGCCCATCGATGCCGTGACGCGTTGGTCGTGGTCGAGAAACACCCAGTGGTTCGAAATGAAGTTCAACTCGTCCTGGCCGAAATTGAACTGTGCCGAGTTGACGTTTTCGCCCTGGGCACGACTAAACGCAAGATTGAAATAACCACTCAGGTTCTCGCGCTTGTAATTTGCCGTGAACTCCACGCCATAAACGCGCCCTTTCTCGTAGTTGAACGGCGTATAGATCAGTGCTGTGCCAAATTGCCCTTCATCGAGCAATTCCTTGGCGCGCTTATAATAAGCATCGAGGCCGATGGTGACAGTCGAACTGAGTTTTTGCGTGACGCCAATATCGTAGTAGTCACTACGCTCCGGCATGACAGGACTATCTTGCGTGACCTCGCTGGCGTTTGTCGTACCCGCAAAGCGGTTAATCGTACTACCCGACACCAGTTCGAACGACGGCGGCGTAAAGTACCGCGCATAGCCGGCGTGAATCGTTGTTGTTGGCGTGAGCTTGAATACGGCGCCTACCCGTGGGCTCAACTGGCTCGCATTGACATATTCGTTCATGCCGTCATACCGTAAGCCGTAATTCAGCGTGAGGCGATTGGTAACAGCCCACTCATCTTGTACATAGGCACTCCAGAAATATCCCGTCTTGCTGCTCGCATCGGCTATCGAGGTCGGTACATCGGACGTTTGGTTGCCATCCGCGTCGGTGGGAAATACGCTGACGGTATCACGGAACTGCGCATGCTCCTGCTGAAAAAGGGTTCCAAAGCGCAGCGTATGTTTGGCGTTCAGGCGGTAAGTGAAATCGGTTTGCAAGCCATTCGTCGTGTCGTTATGAAAGTCGTCTGATGCCACGCCGTTGAACATCAGATCTCCCGCAACGTCGGGCGTGAAGTGGGTGCGCGTATAGCGGGTGAACAGCGAAACCTGGTAATCCAATTGGGCGCCGATGCTGCCCTGCAGGGATACGGCTGCGAAATTATTCAATTCCGACTGATTGTCATCCAGCGTCGACGAATCGAAACCGTCATGGCCGGCCAGCGCATAGCTTGTGGCCAGCCCTGGCGTATTCGGTATTTGGAATTGATTGCTCGTGCTGCCGAACAACACGCTGATACGTGTGTCCGAGTTGATCACATATGACATATAGCCGAAGCCATCGCCCTGGCGGGTATGGTCGTGCAGCGGAGACCCCGATGCAGTCGGCGATTCGATACCCAAATTGTTCTCTCCTAGAGAACCCGTAAAGAAATAGCTGAAAGGTCCCTTACTGCCGTAGACATCCGCGCTGGTCTTGAGCGTCTGGTGACTTCCGCCAAACATGCTGACGGCGCCTCCACCACTATCTTCACCGGATTTCGTCGTAATGTCGATGATGCCAGCCGTACGATAGCCATATTGTGCTGGCAGCGCGCCTGTCAAAAGATTGACCTGGTCGATAATCCGTGTGTCCAGTGACTGACCGAACCCGGAAATTGCCTCGGGGATGATGACGCCATTGATGCGATACTGCAGGTCCGCGTGATCGCCGCGTACGTGCAACTGGCCATAAGAATCGTTTGCGACGCCAGGTGCCTGCAATAGCACTTTGTTCAACGGGTTATCGGCGCCTTGCGGCAAATTATCGATATCGTCGCTGGTGATGCGATAAACCGAGCTGCCCGCCTCTGGCGACAAACCATTGCGGGTCGTGTCGAGCCTTTTCGCCGTGACTGCCACGCTCGATTGCGCTGCGTCCGTGCTTCCGATCAACGGCGCGACAGCATCCGACGCCGAAGCGGCAGGAGGTGGTGTCGTTTGTGCAAAGACAGTATTGGATAGGATAACGTACGAAAAAATCGAATAAGAAAGCGCGCGCTTCTTTTTGGAATGCATTATGGCCGGCTCAGAAAAAGTCAAAGGTACGTTGCTTGATAAACGTAATGTTATATCGTTTCAAAAATTAGATAGAAATATTACTGTATTTATTTTTCAGTAATCTAATCGAATGATATAAGTTCAACGAAATAAGAGGCAAACACTACATTCTGCTTTCTAAGCGTTGTATGTACGCGCTACTTTGTTGCCATCCATCGATGATATTTCGAAAACCTTTCGCTGGCGGAGGGTTGCTTCGCGTGATGGTGTCAACCACGCTGCGCTAGCCCTCAAAGCCGGCATATGCCGTACCACAGCATACCGCCCCCGCACATTGCTTTCTGAATTACGCCGTGCGGCAACTGGCCCGACACTAGGGGCCAGGGGTCTTGGGTGCGCTTATAGTGTATGTCGCAATCGATTCCAGACACTCGAAGAAACACGAGATATGTCTCATCGACTTTGTTCACGCTTCCGATGTTGTACAGATTTTTTTTACGTTCTGTAATTCACTTCTAAGTGCTACCGCCCGGTCTTTGCCTATCAGATTCTCAAAAGCTTGCTGCGCTGCCTTCCACAGCTGGGCTGCCTCTTTCACCTTTATTTGTCCAGCGGGCGTCAATGTGAGAATCATCGCTCTCCCGCTCGTCGGCAATTGATTTAAAACCCACCCTGACTGTTGTAATGGTTTAAGCGCCCGGACGAGCGTTGTTCGTTCCATGACCATGAACTCCGCCAGTTGCACAATCGTCAATGTCTTCGCGGATGCCAGGCTAACCAAAATCGAAAATTGCGAGGACGACAAGCCAGAAGGAGCAAGATGCTCGTCGAAAAGTCTGGACAGATATCGTGCACTTTGCCTACTGGCCAAGCAATAGCAAAGACTGGGGCCGTGCGGAGGTTTCATTCCCGGACAGATATTTCAAGTGGTGGCACGTTGCATCGGTGTAATTGCACAATGAAGTGTAGCAGAACCGATAGCACTCGACGAGGTATGCCTAAGACAATGCGTCACTTGACAACTGTGCAATTGCACACATAAACTCCGCCAAGTGCTTCGGGGTTTGTTCTAATCGGTTCGTCAAGGTTCTCGCGAAGCCCTGGGCGAACTTCCTACCGTTACAGTGCGGAGAAAATTGATGGAACTGAAAGGATCTGTTGTATTCGTGACTGGCGCATCACGAGGCCTGGGGCTGGCATTTGCAAAAGCGGCGGTTGCGCGCGGAGCGTCGAAGGTCTACGCCGGCGTGCGAAACCCGGAGAATGTCACTATCCCCGGCGTGACCGCAGTGAGGCTCGATGTCACGAACCCGGCGTCCGTCAAGGCAGCTGTCGAATTGGCATCGGACACGACGATTCTCGTGAACAATGCCGGGATCGCTCGCGTGATGCAATCCGCACTCGATGAAAACGCCATTGACGTTGCACGAGAAATCTTCGAAACGAATTACTTTGGCGTCGTGCATGTATCGCAAGCGTTTGCGCCCGTTTTGTTGCGCAATGGCGGCGGAGCGATTATCAACGTTCTATCCAGCGTAACGTGGTTCAGCATTCCACTTCTGGCGGCCTACGCCGCGTCAAAGTCGGCGGCGTGGAGCTTCACCAATGCGCTCAGGCTTTCGGTGAGTGGCAATGGTACGCAGGTCATTGGATTGCATGTGGGCTTCATGGACACGGACCTGACCAAAGGTCTGGATGTGCCGAAGTCCGATCCGTTACAAGTCGCGCATCTGGCGTTCGACGGTGTTGAAGCCGAAGTCAGCGAAGTATTGGCGGACGACGAGTCGCGAGAGGTAAAGCAGAGTTTGAGCACCGCGCATCCCGCATATTTTCATCCACCTTTACCGCAGTAAGCGTTAGCAGCTGGCGCATAGGGCGAGTGGTCAGCCTGCCGCCTTCTCGCTGGTCCATGTCTGTTTTGCACCAGCGAATCAAGCATTCAGCCGTGGCAGATCGGATTAAAGGAGTCAAAGATGTCGGGTGGTGACGTAAATAAGGGCATAGACGTAGCGCTGTTTGCACCGCGTCCGGGAACCCCGAATCAAGTTCTGGCGATCGTGTGTGCGGGGATGATTCTTGCAAACCTAGATTTGTTCATTGTAAATGTAGGATTGCCAAGTATATCGCAGGAACTTCACGAAGAAAAATTGGACAACCTGTCGTGGATCTTGAATGCTTATACGGTGACATATGCATCGCTCCTGGTGTTCTTCGGCCGTGCGGCTGAGCGATACCGACGAGATGTGACTTTCCTCTTAGGCGTTGGGCTCTTCACCGTTGCGTCCGCGGCGTGTGCGGCTGCGGGATCTGTCGAGATGCTGGCTGGTTTCAGAATCATCCAGGCGGCGGCCGCGGCCCTGATGACGCCAACGTCGTTGGGGCTCTTGCTGGCGACGTTTCCCCCGGAGAAGCGTGGCGCCGCCGTGCGGACATGGACCGCGATCGGTGGGGTTGCCGCTGCCTTGGGGCCGCTCGTTGGCGGACTTCTTGTTGTGATCAGCTGGCGTTGGATATTCCTGGTCAATGTCCCGATCGGCATAGTAGCGCTGGCGTTAGGATGGTGGAGATTGCCCCCTATACCAGGACATCATGCACGCAAGCCCGATGCGCTTTCTGCTTTCTTGGTGACGGTTGGAATCGCGTGCCTGACTTTCGCGATTGTCAAAGTCAACGACTGGGGATGGCGCGCTGTCTCGGTGCAAATCAACTTCTACTTATCCGTCCTGCTGTTAGGGGGATTCGTTTTCCGTTGTTTCACAACGAGCAACCCTTTGATCGAACCGGGTCTTTTCAAAAATCGCGCGTTCGCTGGCGCGTCTCTTGTCATGGCGCCTTTCTCAGCCGCTTTCGGCGCGCTTCTGCTGTCTGTCGTTTTATGGGAGCAACTGACGTGGAAGTGGTCTGCCTTGATGATCGGTGCGACCATGGCCCCGGGGCCGCTACTCGTCCCGGTGGTGTCATTGCTGTTTTCCAAGCACCTTATCCAGCGGTTTGGCGCTTCCAACGTCATCATCGCAGGAACGACAAGCTTCGCATTGGGGCTTATTTGGTGGTCGTGCGTACCTGGCACTCAGCCCGAGATATGGATCGCCGTTGCTGGAATGATTCCAATCGGCGTTGGCGTTGGGCTCACATTGCCGACACTGATGGGCGTGGGTACTTCCTCTTTGCCTGCAACGGCCTTCTCCACGGGTTCCGCGGCGATCAACATGATAAGGCAGGCAGCCATTGCCATCGGCGTTGCCGTGCTCGTCGCCTTGGTAGGCGCCCACGCGAACCCGATCGATTCGTTCAAGTTTGCTTGGCGAGTCATGGCTCTGATTACCATGATGGGTGTCATTCCCACGCTGCTGCTGATTCGCCGTAGTCGCACTCCTTGAGTGCGTAGGCCTCCGTCACGACGGCGCTCGCGTGTCACTATCGCCGACGCTATCTACGTTTTTGCAACGCAACGCAAGTCTCTTGATACGCATGGACGTCTAGTAAAATCCCTATCGGAACATAAGATGTTGATGAGCGGATGGTTCGGATATTGCGGAAAGCCGACAGCGTACCGATAGCCGAGCTGGCCAAGCGGCACAGGGTGCGCGAGGCGTCGATATACCGCTTGATGTAAGCGTTCTGGCGAGATGGTCAAGCGACGACCACGTGGTGCGCCGGCTTTCCGGCGAATATTTTCGATTTGGCTTGCGCCGAATTCGAACCATGCTTGGCCGCAAAGGTATTGTCGTGCGTAAGGAGCGCCGCGGTCGACTGCGACCGCAGACAGTACTGCATATTCCGCGACGGGTGTGTTGCGATGCAATAGTTCCGAAACCGTGTCGAAGTCGATATCGTGATTGACGACTGTTGCCAACATTACAACGAAGTTCGATCTTGCAGCACGTCACACGCGTATTGCCAGCCGTGCGAAGGCAATCCCAGCACCGCTGAGTGCCGCAGCGGCGGCGTGGCCTCAGGAAGCCGGGCAGAGGTCGGTCAGCGGATTAGCTGGTATCGCTTCTAGCCATGACCCTGCGCAGAGTTGCAGAAAACGCGAGATTACTACGTGGCGAGGCCGATTTATCAGGGTAAAAATCTAACGTCGGAACTATAAAGTTTGTGTCAATCGTGACGTTAGGTAAATATCATCGAATGTACTTAGGCCATTGTGTATCACTTGAAAGCCACTGCCGGGCTTGGGAATCATTTTGGTCGCATTCGTATGCGCGCGATGAACGTATCGGAATTTTTTTCCGGAATATCCTTTTTCTCCGGCAATCAGGCGACTACATCTCGTACCATCCGTGGTAAATCGGAATTTCCTACCGAAATAAAAATCGCCGATGTGGCACGGGCAATGCGCGATCTTAGATTGCTGGTGAACCTCACCGCATTGCATCCGAATGCCTTGCTTCTGAAGAATCCGCCAAGAGCAGACGGTAATGTCAGTGGTGCAGTCGGCAAAATTGTTGCTTACTGGCCCGGCGCGATTGCATTCCTGGACCTGCTTTACGCTCACATCAATGGTGATGTTGCCACCGCGACATTTTCCTTGATTCAGATTCCCACCGTGCTCCTGCAGAGCATTTTCAGGAAAGCTATAACAATATCAAAAGGCGAGATGCGGCCTAAATGGATGGGGTCGCTGAAGCTTTGAAGCCGACTATCCCAAGGGATGGGAGATATATGATGCATCACCATAAAATGTCCAATACGCGTTCAAAGGCATCGATTTCTCAAGAGCAACTCTTGGTAGATCCCGAGATTCATGGGTTGATAATCCGTGATTCGCCTAGTGCACTCGTCATCGCCACCGAAGAGCGAAGAATCGTCTTTGCCAACCCTGCATGCTATGAAATGCTGGGATATTTTCAAGGCGAGTTATTGGAAAAATCCACCCTGGATATCACGCACCCCGATGATCAAAATATAAGTGATGGTGCTGTCAAAAAATTGCTGAATGGTGAAGTAAATAATATTTGTTACGAGAAGCGCTATCTGAGAAAAAATGGTACTGCTGTCTGGGTTCAAATGAGTTTGAGCCTGTTAAGAACATCCAGGCGATTCTCGGCCTACTTCATAGGGCAATGTATCGATATTTCAGAAAACAAAGCCCGGGAGAACATGCTCTTTGAAGAAAAGGAATTGGCTCAGGTAACGCTGAACTCGATAGCTGATGGTGTCATTCGCACCAATGCAGAAGGAACCATCACGTTGTGCAACAAAGCGGCACTTCAGGTTCTGCATGAGCAGGAAGAGTCAATCGTAGGAAAGAAGTTTAATGAAATTGTTTCTGTAACCACGCAGGTGGAAGATCCTACTTTTAAAGAAAAGAGATATATCAAAAAAATACCGAATCTTCATTATATAAGAGTTAATAAGAAAAAAACCTTGCCTGCTTTTCTTTCCATGTCCTCCATCCGTAATATGGATCAGGAGATAGTGGGTAATGTTCTGGTCTTTCAGGATGCACGCGGCATCGTATCGCTTTCGGAAGAACTTGCCATTCAGGCCACCCATGATCATTTGACGGGTTTACCAAATCGATTGGCGCTTGAAAGTGAAGTAAAAAAGATTCTGAAAACACTGGATTTTGAGAAAAGCGGCAAAAGATATTTTGCCCTTTACATTGATCTTGATCGTTTCAAAAAAATAAATGATAGCTGCGGTCATTTGGCTGGAGATCGATTGTTAAAAAATATCAGTTTAATTCTTTTAAAGCTGGCGGAGCCGCAAGATTTCTTTTCTCGTATTGGTGGCGATGAGTTCTTGTTGATCACAAGTGGCATGGGGATTGATGAAATCAACGTGAAGGCGGAGAAAATATTGGCCGCTGTTCGTTTATATAAATTCCATTATGAGGGCGGCATTTATTCGGTTGGTGCTAGTATCGGCATCACGGAGTTTTTTCAGTTCAAATCGATGCAAGATATATTTTTCGAATCTGATTCCGCGTGCTACATTGCAAAAAAGACTGGGCGTTCGAATTTCAAATATTTTAACCCGAATAATAATGTTATTCTGGAATATAAAAATGATTTACATTGGCGTGAACGCGTAACCTCGGCACTTTACGATTTTGAGTCAAAGCAAAAAGATGAGTTTGAGCTATTTTTTCAGCCCATTGTCGATGCTCATAAGTCGATCGTAGGATCCGAGGCATTGATACGGCTACGATCGGTAAATGGTGATGTTATTCCTCCACATGATTTTCTACCAACAGCCGCGCGCATGGGGATGATGCCAAGCATCGATCGTTGGGTCTTGATGAATGCAATTTCGATCATCAAGAAACTGAGAGATAAAGATATATTGAAAGATGTTCTCGGTGAGTTCGTGGCTGTAAATATAAGTGCTGACTCGGTTGCTTCGTCCTATTTCCGCGATACCTTTTTGGCATATATCTCTTCCTGTCCCGATGGATTGCACCGAATTCGTATTGAAATAACGGAAACAGAGCACGGTTCGTGGGGCGAGGATGAGATTTCTTTTTTGAGACTTCTGCGTGATAAAGGTGTGCAGATAATTTTGGATGATTTCGGAGTTGCGTATAACTCTTTTGGCTTATTAAAGCGGTTGCCCCTTGATGGAATCAAGCTTGATCGAATTTTTATTTCTAATTTAGGTGACGATGTAATCAATTACAATCTTGTCGTTGCGATTGTAAATATAGCGAACAATCTGGGCTTAAGTGTCGTGGCCGAAGGTATCGAAGATGAAGCAACCTTCGATGATCTTAAAAAAATAGGATTGAAGATGTTTCAAGGTTTTGTTTTTCAAGAACCACGCCCGTTGCGAATGTAATCAAGACGTTGGCTCGCGCTTTTACTTGCACTGGACTGTGAAAGGCGCCAACAAGCGCCTGCATGCGATTTGGTCATGATTGTCATTGATGCGGGTGGCACCGCGCCCGTGACGAGCGCGCGTGAGTCATGGCTGGCCGTCAGCAGGACTTTCCGACGTTGCTGCAGATAAGAGGACGGATGGTTTTTTGCGCGACGTGTGTCCGGCCGCCACACGACGAAATCCTGGTGAATCTTACGCCGTCAAACGCACGGAGACGCTGGTGGCGGTATAGGTCGGTGTCGCCTGGAAACCGTCCACGGTTACCGATGTGAAATGGTTCAACGCACTTCCGGGGCCCGTGATCAGTGTGATGGTGTCACCCACTTTTGGCATATAGCCATTGACAAAAGTAACGTGCAACGCGCCGCCCACTACCGTCAACTGACCGCCCACTTGCAATTGACCACCACCGCTGCCGTCGATATCAAGTTCCAGCGTTGTATCTTGGAGTTGCGTATATTTCCCAGGAACAAGTACGGGCGTTTGAGATGCCGTAATTTTTACACCGCCGCCGCCGACATATACGTCGCCCGACCCAAACGCATTGGCAGCACTGGCGCCGAGAATGCCCCCCGTGACTTCCGCGCCGCCGGAAAACGTGTTGTTGCCGGCGAGCGTAAGCGAGCCTGTACCCGACAGCGTCAATTTGCCCGCTCCTGTAATATCATTTCGCCATGTATCGGCGGCGTTGAACCCTCCCGCGGTCGCGTCCATGGTCACCCCGACATCCCCATTGAAGGCACCGTAGCCATCCGCGGCCGCAAACATATTCAAACGTCCCCAGCCCTCGTCATCATCCATGACAGGGTAGCCGGACATGATCTCGGTTGTTTTCAAGACGACACGGCGCTGGTCCGCGCTTAGATAAGGAAAGCGTGTCTGCAAAAGGATTTCCGCGCCTTTGGGGACAATTGGTGCCCCATTCGTGGCGCCGATGGTCGCCAGGCCGTACGTCATCCTGCGTGCGGATACCGCTTTATTGGTCGCGTAATCGGCAAAGCGATCGTTGGCGGATGTTCCGGAGTGCGCGTACGCAGCGAAGGTTGTCGTTGTCGTATTCGTCAAACTCTCCAGGGTGGCATGCGCTTGTGCATACGCGGCCTGCTCGGCGGCACTATTGGTGGAGTCGTAAAGGTTCGCCGCGGCCGCCGCAAGGCCAAACATGCGCCCACCGATGACGTCAAGTGGCGAGTGCATCCCTGCAAAAATACGATTCTCACCGAGTTCCAGGCCTCGCGTGACCATTTCCTGGTAGCGTTCGGGAATGAGCCACGCCATCGTGATGGCATCACGCATCGCTTCTGCTTGGTGTCCGCTGAAAAACCCGCCGTCTGTCGCTGGTGTCGTACTCTCCGCCGGCACCAGGGTGGGTGCCACGATGACGCTGGAACTCCAACGGTAAGGCCGCGCGTATTTATAGAAACGTTTCGCTGGTTCGGTCGACGCGTTGTTCCCCATGGTATTGATCAAGTCCACCACCTTGCCGAAGCTCGCGTTCGTCGTGCTGCCCACACCGGTGTTATTGCCCGTATCATTGTAGAGAACGGTGGTGGCATCCGCGGGAATCGACGTAATGCTCGTGACTTGCTGCGCCGCTTGCCGCCATGCACTGGTCAGTGGGCCCATGCCGTCGGTTACGCTGAAGCCTTTGCCGCGACGGTCATCGTAGTACGCCGCATCCGCCTCGGCCTGTGTGCGATTAGTTGTTTCATCTACTACGAATTGAATGCTCGCCGCCAACACGGTGCTGTTTACGATGGTTCCGCAGGGCGTGCCGGAGGAAGGCAAACCACTGCAAGTCGAAGCAACTACGGCAGGAAAGCTGCCGTTCGCCGCCGCCGTTACTCCGGCATCCACTATCTCCGTGGTAGGTGTCCACAAATCGAGAAACCGCTCGCCAATCCGAACCCCGGCGTTCGTCGAGAAGGTGGCATAGCGTGCATCCCCACGCTGGTTGGTCGCGATATTGTCAACAAACGCAGCTACCGCAGGTATCGCCGCGCTGTCCGTGAAACCCACGCCGGTCGGGGCGGCGGGGACACGCTGGGTAATCGTCCCGATGCTCCCGTCGCCACACGCACTGAGTAATCCGGCAATAAAAAAAGGCGATGCAAATGTCGTTAGTGCACCAAAAACATTGTTGCGAAGCAACATACTGTATTTCCCTTGGGTAAATGAACGCTAAAAGAAGAAAGGGCGGGTTGAATTGATACGGATTACGTAACAATTTGTATATGGAGACGCTTTGCTCTTATAGAGCGCGTGCAGGCGGCTGATCCGACAACGGGGAAATAGGAAGAGGCAGGTATAGCCGCACCGTTTCAAACGGATGGACGAAGTGTAGAGAAGACTAATTACACTTTTATTACAGTCTGCGTGGGTGCTGTGAATCAGTGCTTCATCTTTGCCAATCAAGCTTCTAAGCGGCACGACAACCACGGTCGCTTAGAAATCAGGCATGCAAACCGATCTTGCCTTGCAATCAAGTTGCCTTTATCAAGATATGATTGCGCAGTCTGACGTTGCTGCGGCAGACGTGCATTCCATGTCATATCGTGCTAATCGAGATCGATGCGATCCCCTCGGGTGGTTGGACTGGACGTGACGAGAAAATGTACGTCTTCGGCGCTTTCATTTCGGGCCTGGTGGCGTGCGCCCGGGGGAATTTCAATTCCAGACATGGCGGTGATGGTGTGAAGTTCACCTTCTAGTTCCATCAAGAGCTCGCCAACGAGCACATAAAAAAACTGCCGCGCCCGCATATGGACATGTCTCTGCTCAGCGGTTCCGGCCGGCATCCTTTCCTGGATAACCATCATGTCCGGTGACGGTGAAAGTATCCATCCGTCGCAGCCTTCTCCCCAGCAATAATGGTCGGCATTATCAACGCTGCGCTTCATCTATTGCTCCTATTGACATTGTCCTCTTGTCCGGTTTAGCGGCATTGCCGATGCCTGCGTCGCCCCTACCAAGATTCGATGCAAACGATTGTGCTGCATTTTCTCGAAGTGCTCGAAAAACAGGCTGCCACCTCGCCTTCCTCGAGGCCCCGACCTGGATTCTGTCGGTGATCAACACAACAGCTCACGGTGCGCTTCTCCATTCTGAAGACCAGTGCAATTCACGCCTCCCCTTGCTGCCAAGCAGCGTGCCGTCCTCCTCTGCGATGTTATAAATGCCGGCGGCACCGTGCACGCATGCTAGCGCCGCCGCCTTTGCCGCGGCATCCACGTGCAGCGGTGCCGGACCTGCCGGGGCGTCGAAACCTGTTCCAGGACCGTAGAGGCGGCCATAACGGAGCACGATGCCGGTGAAGGGTGCAGTCAAGACCTGACGTTCCAGGCTTGCCACGCCGCGTGCTGAGATGCCGGCACGGCCATCCGCCTCCACGGCCAGCGGATCCTCTTCCCCGTGCGGTACCGGTCCTGCCGCGTAAGCGAAAGCGACGCTCTGTGCGACGAAGCGATCAACGCCGGCATGGACAGCCGCCGCGACAAGATTTCGCGTCCCTTCATCCCGGATTCTCGCATTCCGGGTCGTGGCCTCGGCCATCCGTGCGGGATCGAGTCCTGGCGGTAGATCGGTTAATTGATGAATGACCACCTGCGGTTTGGCTGCAACCACGGCGGCAATAAGCGCTTGCGCGTCGAATACGTCGACGATTACCGCTTCCACGCCATCGCGCTCCAGGCCGACGCCTTTGTCCCGCGAGCGGGTCGTGCCGACAATGCGCCACCCTTCACTGATGAGCAGCGGCGCCAGCCTTTTGCCGATGACGCCACCTGCACCCGCAAGAAAAAGTGTTTTGCTCATTATGTGGTCTCCCGTGCAAATGCAATAGCGCAATATAAGCAAGTGACATAATATCAGAGGACTGACAACATATCAGAGTGCTGATAATATGCGGAAACCGTCAAATATCATGGAAATCCCCAAGCAAGGCGAGGGCAAACGCGGTGAGGACGGGTATCTTGGATATCTTCTCCGTCAGGCCGCGGGTGCTTATCGGAACCGTATGGATCGCGGATTGGTGGATCTCGATATTACCCCGCCGCAATTCGCTGTCATGACGATGGTGAACAGTTACCCCGGTATCTCTAATGCCGATATAGCGAGGCTTGCGTTGCTCACGCCGCAGACGGTTAGCGTGATCGTCATGAATTTGGAACGTGGCGGGATTGTTCGGCGGCTACCGCATGATGTCCATGGCCGCATCCTGCAAATCGAACTCAGCAAGCGCGGCAAGGCCCTTTTGCAGCGATGCCGTGAACGCGTGCTGGCCTTGGAGCACCAACTTTCCGATAGCATCTCGACAGCGGAGTTGGCCGTGGTTCGCAAATGGCTCGTGGCCGTTGCGCGCGCCGATGCTCAAAATTTGTAGGACACGGTCACCTGTGCGGACAAGGGTGGGCTCGGCATGAGTGTGTAGTTGAAGGTTGCGGCCGAGCCTCCGGTGTAGTACTTGCGATTGAACACATTGAAGATGTTCAACTGCGTCTTCCATCGACCGTGCTGGTAGGATGCCATGGCGTCGGTGCGTACATAACCGGCAAGCTTGAAGGAATTCGGCAAGGTGGCCTCTCGCGAGCCTACGTAGTAAAGCCCGGCCCCAACCTGCATTCCCGGAATCGATTGCAGTCGGTAGGTCGTCCATACACTTGCGCTGTGTCGTGGGACATTGCTCAAGGTATCGCCCACGGGATACGTCGTATCGCTCATGACCTTGGCGACCGTGTACGCATACGTGACGATGGTTTTCCACCGAGGGGAGAGGTTGCCTGCTATGTCCAGTTCCACGCCCTGGCTTCGTTGCTTGCCCGTCAGTACTTGCAGCAACGGGTTGTCCGGGTCGGTGGTCAGGATGTGGTTGCGGTCCAGGTTGAACACCGCCAGGCTGGCATTGAGTCGGTCCTTGATCAGATCGTGTTTGACGCCTACCTCGAATTGCTCCGCGACTTCGGCATCGTAGGTAACGTTACTGCCGCTGTGACCGACGTTCGGCGAATAACTGCGGCTCCAGTCCGTGAAGAAGGATGTCCTGTCGGTGGGTTGCCAGACCAGGCCGATACGCGGCGAGAAAGCTGTTTGTTGACCATTGCCGGTGACTTCACCGCTTTCGATTGCGCGGTTGACGAACCGGTCCGCTCGCAATCCAACGAAGACCTTTATCTGATGCGTCAGCGTGATAAAGTCCTGCAGATACGCGCCATAATCCTTGCCTTGCCCCTGGTGGGATGACAAGGGATCGCTGGAAGTTAGTCCCGACACGTAACCAGGGTTGAAGAGGTCGAGTGTCATGGTGTACACCTTCGACCCATTGCTCCCTACTTCCTGATAGCCGTAATCGATCCCCGCAAGTACGGCATGCTTCACATTGCCGGTGAAAACATTGCCCACCAATTCCGCCCGCGCCGAGTACTGGCGCGATACCTCGTCGGCCCCGCTATAGACGGAGTATTCGAGCAAATTGTCCGTGGCGGTCGTGCTGTTGGGAAAGCTCTGCGTCGAGCGCTGATGTGCCTCTGTGAACTGCCCGGCTAACCGCAATTTCCAATTCGCTGAAAGGGCATGCTCGAATAGCAACGTTTCCGATTGGGTGTCGTTCTTGCCGTAGTCGCCTGCAACGCCCGGGTACACGCCATTGAGAAGCCCGTAGTATCGTGTCCGGGAAAGGGCCTGATAGTTGGCGACCGCTGGAACGCCGAAGTCGAAACCATCCCGGCGCAAGTGGTTGAACTCGGTCAAAAGCGTCAACGTCGTGCCGTGATGGTTATCCCACGTGATTGCTGGCGCGATGGACCAGGAGTGATACGCCGCGTTGTCGCGGAACGTCCCGTTGTTCTCGACCGCGGCATTGAGTCGAATGCTCAGGTTGTCGTTCAGCACGCGGTTCATGTCCATGGTCGTGCGCACCAGGCCATCGGTTCCCGCGGTCACGGCGACTTCGCCGAAGTTCTCCTGTCCAGGATGCTTGGATACGGTGTTGATGTAGCCACCGACTGCCCCGATGCCGCCGTATAGCGCACCAGCGGGACCTTTGAATACCTCGACACTTTCGATGTTCTGCACGTCGCGGAAAGCGTAATAGCCATAGTTGCGGAAGCCGTCGCGCAAACCATTGCTCTCACTGAATCCGCGAATGTTGAAGAAGGTCGCTTCGTTACCGCCATAGTTAGCCTCGGCATGTACGCCACTTACGTTATCGACCAGTTGGTCTGTACGGGTCACGCCGCGGTCTTGCAAGACTGCGGCCGGCACGACCTGGATGGACGCCGGATAGTCCTTGAGAGGCGCATCGTTCCTGGTGACGCTGCTCGCGGCGGTGGCCGCATAGCTGGAGCCGGGCTGACCGATGACTGTAACGGCAGGCAGGGTGTCGTCCGCGGTGACCTGATCGTGCGAGACAACGGCCTTATCACGTTCTTTCGGCGTAGCTCTGCCGCCTTTCGAAGTGGATGCCGGGGCGGATGAATGGGTCGTCTCGGCTTGGTCGATTCCAGGTGCGTCCGGTTTGTCATCGGCGGCGGCTGCTGCACGCGCATATTGCGTCGTGGCGATCGACAGGATTGCCACCGCGAGGGCTGTACGACGACGCCCGGTGCGGTGCGCGTCCGAGTTGTACGTTTCACGCAAGCGAGGGCGGCTCCCACACAGGCGAGATAGATGTTCTTTCATGACGACGTCAGTCAGAATCGCACTGATTCCAGGCGGCGACAACGCACCTCCCGCTCATCGGCGAAATTGTTTTTTTGGAAAAGCTGAAAAGTGACAAGCGTGGATGTCGCGGCTATCGCCGAGGCGAAATGCTCTGGCGAAGGCAGCGTCATTCAGTGGGTGGGAGCGAGGGGCGGTGCGCGGGTGCGGGCAAGACGGTACGGCGTGGCGTTCGCGACAAGGACGCTGCGACATTGCCGGAAGGACCTCAGACATGCGGTTGGAACGGAGATGAGCAGGAATATGATCAGCGAGACCACCGCAGCGAACAACACGGCGCTGAAGGAACATATCGTGTCGCCGCCATGTGCCGACCCGTCCATGTCCTTGGAGCCCTGATCACCGTTCGTGACCTGATCTGCGGCATTCAGGCCTGATGCCGAGGTGCCCGATGGTATGGCGGAAGGCATCGACGTGCCATCCATCGGCATTTCCTCCATCATCCTGAGTGGGGTCTGCGCAGGCGCGACAGCAGAGGGACGGTTCGCCATCGACATGTTCGAAGCGGTCGTGTCGGAAAACATCGGACCACGGCCGGAACAGATGACGAGCGCAAAATTTTCGCCAGGTGCGTGTGTGTCGAACATCACGACGTTCGAAAGCAGCCCCCGAATCAGCAGGATTGCCAGGGCCATCCAGCGCAGCATTGGCGATGCCGACCGGCGACCACGGAAATATGAGAAAGGGTTATGCATGGCGCGAACATCATACCATTACCCCTATTACCGTAGGCTGAAAGTAAGGATCAGGTCGAACTTTCTCCCACGGTAATTTTTTGCTAGATTTTCGCCACGATGCATCTCCATGAGATGTCATTGCCCAAGATGTGACTTATTATTACCGGCACTCAACCGAGCTGACATGTCAGCTTATTATTGCTATTTATCTCAGGACCCTGGTAAGCATGAAGCGTTCGATATGGATAACACCGCTCCTCACTTGCGGCGCGACGGTCGCGCTCTTCGGTTGTAACGGCGGCACGTTCGAGGAATTGCAAAAGGCGCCGGTGTCCTTCCAGCAAAGCACGGCGAAGCCTCGCTCGCAGGTAGCGGATTGCGTGGTGGCGTCGCTCTCGCGGTTCGGCAGCGATTTGGGAAACTTCCCGGATATCGAGCAGGGCCTCACGCGGCTGACTCTGGGAGGCAATGATGGCTATGCCTATCGTAACTATTACCAGATCGATATCACGGATCAGGCGCGCGGTGCGCGGATAGCCGTTCGCCATTCCAAGGCCAAGGACGGCCAATTGTCTGAAACGGACCTGCACGACATCGTCATCGGTTGCGCGAAGTAACGCGTCTGACCACCTCTACGCCATACCGCTCTTCCCGCAGCCGCGATCCACCGCCATGACGGCGGTTCCTTGATCGATTTCTACATGCTGTGTGTTTCCTCTTTGCGCTCACTTTTGTCCGTACGCCTTCACGTCGCGGCGAGGCCCGCCGCGACCGCGTGATAGCGGCCGTTATATCGCGGGATGACACTATCTAGTGTCCTTGCGCGGCGACTGGGCAGCCGCTTTAACCACCTTCGGCAAGCATCAGCGTTCTCGCCGCCGGCAGACGCCGTCGGCGCGATAGTGATTTCTATCGGGATATGCAAACTTTCCGGTCTGAGCACCTCGTGTTAAAAATGAAAGAGTCGTTTTCTCCATATGAAAAAATGCTCGGAATATCCACGTCCGACCTGCTCAAAAAATTAACGGTAGTATTAGAGAGCAGCCATCAAAACATACGATCGTCCAACATCACCGCTTGAACATAAAGGCTTTTGGAAATCCCGTATGCGCGGCATGAGGCGGCAGAAGCCGCCTCATGAAAATGGTTTTCATGAAAAAGGCATTACACACGACGGCAATCAACCGCAAGCCCATCACGTTTCGTCGGTAACGAATTACGATTATTTTGGAGGGCG
The DNA here is from genome assembly GCF_000970345.1 of Robbsia andropogonis. GTDB lineage: Bacteria > Pseudomonadota > Gammaproteobacteria > Burkholderiales > Burkholderiaceae > Robbsia > Robbsia andropogonis. The sequence continues at coordinate 349,783 of NZ_LAQU01000002.1, forward strand.
GTATTAATTGCCGTATCTCAATAAGAAAAATTGAGAAAAATGTACGTGAGCGACGTGGTGGTTTCGGTATTGTCGGCGTGTAACTTTCCGCCAATTTTGTAAATCTTATTCGGGGAAATTATCTTGGTGGAAAATACGCTACGCGGCATTTTGTTGGAAGTCGGTAATTTGAGCGTGCCAGTGACAGCGATCGGGTCTTCGGATGACCTGTTTGCCGTGGGATTGACGTCGTTCGCGACGGTCGGGGTAATGCTGGCGATTGAATCGGCATTCGACGTGGAATTCCCTGATAGCCTGCTCGTGCGCTCAACGTTCACTAGCATCGACGCACTGGCCTCGGTCGTTCTCGGCCTGAAGAGCACTGCAACGTGAGCACCGTCTACAGTGAGCGCTTGTCCCCTGACACAACATTGGATCTGGCGGCCGTGGTCCGTGTCGCGGCCGCCCATGCGGATCAGGTGGACCTAGAGGGCCGCTTTCCCGTGGAGGCGATTGCCGCGCTGCGCGCATCTGGCCTGCTTGGCTGCATGTTGCCGCATGATCTTGGCGGCCGCGGCGCGTCGCTTCTCGATATCGCCCGACAGTGTCAGCAAATAGCGCGCGGCTGTGCTTCCACGGCGATGATTTACGCAATGCACCAGAGCCAGGTGGCCTGCATTGTAGGTCATGCGCTCACACAGCCGTGGCACCGTGCATTGGCCCGCCGGATTGCCGAAGAGGGGTTGTTGCTCGGGTCGGTAACCTCCGAAGTGGGCGTAGGCGGCGATATGGGGTCGAGTCGCTGCGCGATGGTCGTCGCGGATGGTCGCTTTACATTGGAAAAGCACGCGCCTACCGTGTCCTACGGTGCCTACGCCGATGTTTTGTTGGTCACCTGCCGGGCACACGCGGATGCGCCGCCATCCGATCAAGCGCTGGTCACGTTGTTGCGGTCGGACTGCGATTTGACGCCGACTGGCGGTTGGGATGCCTTGGGCATGCGTGGAACGTGCAGCGGTGCTTTCCGGTTATCCGCGACGGGGCGGGCCGATCAGATCGTGCCCGCGGCATTTGCCGAGATCAGCGAAAATTCGATGGTGCCGGTTTCGCATCTCCTCTGGGGCGCGGCGTGGACCGGGATTGCCGCGGAGGCGGTTACCCGCGCGCGCGCGTTTCTGCGAGCGCAGGCGCGGCGTCAGATTGGGACCATGCCTCCGGGTGCCGTCCGACTCGTGCACGCAGTGGCATCCCTCGATACCATCCAGGCCGCATTATCGCGCGCATTGACGCAGTTCGATGTCGCTCATCCGCTGGGGCGCGCGCGTTTCGCACGGGACGCGGCAATCGACGGCGCCGCGGGGGCCTGGCCGACTGGAATGGCCCGCGCTTCGCTATTGAACGCCTTGAAAATCGAGATATCGACGCAATGCCATGACGTGGTCATGGAAGCACTGCGCATTTGCGGCATGTCCGGCTACAAGAATGGCGGGGAGTTCAGTGTCGGTAGGCATCTGCGAGACATCTTGAGCGCGCAGATCATGATATCAAATGACCGCATTGCCACTACCACCGGCGCGTTATTGCTGGCGCAGCGCCATGACCTGGGCACACTTTGACCATGACGATCGAACCGACTTTTCGTGATCAACTCGTTGATGCGGGCATTCTGATTCCAACCGGCGTGGATGGCGTGTGGGGTCGCAATGCCGTGTTTGAAGCCATCTGTAGCGGACTCGACCATGCCATCACGCAAGCGGGCCTGGACGATTCGCCGGAGTTGATGCGGTTCCCGCCGGCAATGTCGCAGGATATGTTTGAGAAAAGTGGCTACATGAAGAGCTTCCCGCATTTCGCGGGAACGATTCATAGCTTCGATGGCGATGATCGCGGCCATTACAAACTACTCGGGCAGATCGAGCGCGGTGAGGCATGGATGGAACAACAGGCCCCCGCGGGACTGGTGCTGACACCGGCCGCATGCTATTCGGTATATCCCATACTGGCGCGACGCGGTCCATTGGCAAACGTCGGTGCACTGATCGATGTGTGCTGCTGGTGTTTCCGTCACGAACCGTCCCTGGAGCCGACTCGTTTCCAGTTCTTCCGCATGCGTGAGTACGTTCGCATTGGGACGCCGGAACAAGTCATGGCGTTTCGCGAGGATTGGATTACGCGCGGCAAGACGTTTGCGTCATCGCTTGGCCTGCCTTTCGAGGTCGATATCGCGAACGACCCGTTTTTTGGCAGAGGTGGAAAACTGATGGCCGACAGTCAGCGTGCGCAGAGCCTCAAGTTTGAATTGCTCGTACCCGTCAATGATGGTGCCGGACCAACCGCTTGTTTGAGCTTCAACTATCACATGACCCACTTCGGCGACACGTGGGACTTGCGCACGGCAGACGGGGAGGTGGCGCATACCGCATGTTGTGGCTTCGGTATCGAACGTCTCGCACTGGCATTGTTGCGACATCACGGTTTCGATCTCGATCGCTGGTCGGCCGACGTACGCGCCACACTGGGCTTTGGCGCCCTGGCGAACAATGGGATCGGGTCCGTTGGCATTGTGGAGACCTGAGCGATGAGCATGCAGCCTACCTATTTCGATCGTCGGTTCGGATGGATTCACCAGCCGGACCCGACCCTGGGCGATCCGATCGCCCTGTCATCGGTCGGTGTGGTGATTTGTTCGGCGCTTGCGCAAGAAGAGATCTGCACCCACTACGGTGTCGTGCATCTTTGCGAATCGCTGGCGAAAGCGGGCATGTCCACGTTGCGCTTCGACTACAACGGCACCGGCAACAGCGATGCCGTACCGCGTTCGCTCGATGGGTTTGTAGATGACGTATTGCTCGGGGCCGAGCATCTACGTGTGCGTACCGGTGTTCGACATATCGTATTACTTGGCGTCCGGCTTGGCGGCATGATTGCTGCGTTGGCCGCGCAGCAAATGCCGAGCGCGGCGCTGGTGCTCCTGGCGCCCGTGGTACTCGGCAAGGCATTCCTGCGTGAAACGCGCATGGCGGCCAAGGTATCGAGTTTGTCGACTTACAATCCCGTTCCGGATGTCGGGAGTGACGAGCCGCTGAACACCAACGGTTTCTGGTGGACCTCGGCATTACAGTCGCAGATCGGCATTGTCGATCTGATGCAGTGCAACGTGCCGGTGCAGCCGGTTCTCGTTTTTGCGACGCGCGGGGATCGCCGTTGTGACAATTTTGTCGAATCCTGGCGGCAGGCCGGCATTCCGGTCACGGCGAGCCCGTTCACGGACTATGCCGCATGGATGCAGGACCCGACAACGAGTACCGTGCCCAGTAATACGATCATCGCGGTGCGTGGTTGGCTGGAGGAGCACGCGATGGGTCGTCATCCATCGCAGGCCTTGCCGGTACGAATCGCCCCGCGCAGGGTCGACCGGTTGACGAGTGCTGACTTTATCGAAGAGCCGCATTGCTTCGGTCCGAATCAAGCGCTCTTCGGCATACTGTGCCGTCCATCGCATTCGCCCGGTAATCCGATCGCGGCATTGCTGATTCACGAGGGCTCGAGTCACCATATCGGCAATGGTGGCGCGTATGTGTCGCTCGCCCGCCGTTTGGCACGTGCTGGCATTGCGTCGCTTCGATTGGACTTGAGCGGGATGGGCGATAGTCTGGCCGACATCGACAGACGCCATATCCATACGGACCCGCGATGTGTCGAGGAGGCGATGGCCGGCATGCAGTTTCTTGCCGACCAGGGATTTCAGAAGGCGATTGTATCGGGCCTCTGTTCGGGTGCGTATATCGGTCTACACGTGTCGGCGAAAGATCCGCGTATCGTCGGCAGCGTGTTGGTTAATCTGCAAAAGTTCATCGTTGCAGAAGGCGAGGAAGTGAAGATGGCCGTGCGCACGCATAAGCGTAGCCTCAAGGCCTATCTGCGTGCACTACGTAACGGCGGCGAATGGCAACGCGTGTTGCGCGGCGATGCCGATCTGCTCGGCACCGCACGCGTGTTGATCGTGCGCATCCTACGGCGCTCATTGGACGTGATGACGCATCTCCTGCCCCCATCGCCAGACTCGGATACAGCAAAGGCCTATGCGTTGATGAGGGATTTGGCAAAACGCAAAGTGCATTCGCATCTGATCTATAGCGATGATGATCCGGGACTCGAGGATTTGACGCGCCATTTCGGTCGCGCAGCCCGTCGGATGAGTCATTTTTCACCGGCGCGCGTCACATTTCTGACACATGCCGACCATCATTTCAATGCCACCAAAACGCGGTTTGCATATTACGACCTCGTACTGCAAGCGTTCCGTGATACCACGTCATCGCACGCGCCCCCGCACGGATTGAAAGACGTCGCGTCGTCGGGGAACGGCGGTCCGCGTGCTTCTTACTCGAGGCCCGGCGCATCGACGGGCTGATGTTTCTTTTCTTTGCGTGACGTCCCCTATTCCGTGAAGGCCGGACGGCCTTCACGGCTGCCGCGCAGCGTCACATACGCTCGTTTGATACGTTTGCGCGTACGACATGAAACCGACATATCGGCTGGCTAAGCTGCGGACGCGGGAAGGTTCAGAAAGAACCAACAATACCAGTGAACCAGGCATTGCCACAGTTGATTGTTGCGACGCAACGGTGGCGCCAGTGCGAACCGCCGCGCCGGGACCGTTCACACGATCACCCACGCTCGCCACATCAACGCAAGCACTGGAGAACCGTTCCCATGAAAAGCTACACTCGGCGCGACTTTATTCGCATGACCATGCAGGCTGGCGGCGTTGCCGGGGCCCTTGGCGCCTTTCCGCCAGGGCTGCGCCAGGCGTTGGCACTTCCGGCAAACAATCGCACCGGCACCCTGCGCGATGTCGAACATATCGTGGTGCTGATGCAGGAGAACCGTTCGTTCGATCACTACTTCGGCACTTTGCGTGGCGTTCGGGGATATGGTGATCCGCGGGCGATCACGCTGCCAAACGGCAAGAAAGTCTGGCACCAACCAGGGCTGGCGGGGGTGGGAGAGGTCCTGCCGTTTCGTCCAGACGTGCCGGATGTCGGCTTGACCTTCCTTCAAGATCTGCCGCACGATTGGACGACCACGCACAACGCCTGGAACAATGGGCGCTATGACCAGTGGGTCGCCAACAAAGGCACCACGACCATGGCGTATATGCGTCGTGATGACATTCCGTATCACTACGCGCTCGCCGATGCATTCACGATTTGTGACGCCTATCATTGCTCGATCATGGCGGCTACGGATCCCAATCGCTACTATATGTGGACGGGGTATGTGGGAAACGACGGTGTCGGCGGTGGTCCCGTGGTGGATAACAGCGAAGCGGGCTACAACTGGTCCACCTTCCCGGAGATGTTGGAATCAGCCGGTGTGAGCTGGAAGATTTACCAGGACGTGGGCACCGGCTTGGACAAGGCAGGCTCCTGGGGGTGGACCAAGGATGCGTTTATCGGCAATTACGGCGACAATTCGCTGCTGTATTTCACGCAATATCAAAATGCACAGCCGGGAACTCCCCTCTATCAGAAAGCGCGAACCGGAACGAATGCCACGAAAGGCGACGGCTATTTCGACATTCTGAAGCGTGATGTCGAAAACGGTGGCCTGCCGCAGGTTTCCTGGATCGTTGCGCCAGAAGCGTTTTCCGAGCATCCGAATTGGCCCGCGAACTATGGTGCCTGGTTCATCGATCAGGTTCTGCAGGTGCTTACCGCCAATCCGGACGTCTGGAGCAAGACGGTCTTGCTGATCAACTACGACGAGAACGACGGGTTCTTCGACCATGTGGCGCCACCGTCGCCGCCGACGGATAGTGTTCACGGCGCGTCCACGGTGTCACTGGATAACGAACTGTTTGCGGGCAATGGTACCTATGCCGCTGGTCCCTATGGACTGGGCCCACGCGTGCCAATGCTGGTGGTGTCGCCTTGGTCGAAGGGCGGCTATGTCTGTTCTCAACTGTTTGATCATACATCGGTGATTCGCTTTATCGCCAAACGCTTCGGTGAGAGCGGCAATCTGCATTCCCCGAACATATCTGCGTGGCGGCGCGCGATCTGTGGCGATCTGACCAGTGCATTCGATTTCCGTACGCCGAATCTGGCACGCGCGCCGTTGCCCAGCACAGCCGCTTATGTTCCGGCCGACAAGCAACGCCACGCGGATTTCGTACCCGTTGTGCCGTTGGACCAACATGTGCCGAAACAAGAGGAAGGCGTACGCCGTGCCCGTGCGTTGCCTTACGAACTGACCGCACACGTTCGTGGCGAAGGGGGCCGGGCGAGTACGCTGGGAATCGCACTGCACAACACCGGAGGTCAGGGAGCCGTTCTGCAATGCTATCTGAACGATGGTGTTAGCGCGCCATCGAGCTATACCGTGGGCGCAGGGCAAAAATTGCAGGCAGACATCGCACTGAACGCCGCCGGCGAATACGACGCGAGCTTCGTTGGCCCGAATGGTTTTTGGCGCCATTTCAGGGGGAGCGTGCCGAACGGTGCGGGGGTCACCGCCACTCATGCTGGTCACGCCACGGCCGTGCCGGAAGTGCACGAGCACTTTGAAGGCGACGCCATCGTGCTGAAGTTGGACAACGCAGGCAAGGGGTCGTGCAGCTTCATCATTGTCTCCCGACGCGTACAGCACGGACGGGCGATCGAGGACACCCAGACGCAAAGGTTGAATGGAGGCGACAGCACGCGACTTCGTATCGACCTTAGCGACCAGCATGGCTGGTATGACGTGATCGTTACCGTCGCTGATGACAAGGCGTTCATCCGGCATTTGGCCGGTCACCTGGAAAACGGACAAGAAAGCTGGAGTGACCCTGCGCTAGGGGTGTAACGACGTCATCGATGTCTGGAGCGGGCCACGCGGAGCGTGGCGTGGCCCGTTATCCGTCAAGTCAACCGGGCGCGCATCGCACCTTCTACATGCCAGTCATTCGTTCTATATTTTGTTAGCTATCCTAATAAAATACAATATAGTTAAGTAGAACAAACGTTTGAAAAATGATAGTTTTTTATTATATGAAAAGTAAGTGCAGTGGCTGGCATTATTTTCTTTGCTTTGCCATTTCTCAAAATTAATCAAAGAATTTTCCTGATGTTAAGTCATCGGTCGGGAATGCAACGAATTTCCAAGATTGGTTACTTATACATTTAAAAAAAGAGAACGTTCAGTCTGAGCGGCTTACGGCCAATGTGCGTTCACCTTTCAGGGAACGAGGATGCACGGGTTCGAACGGTTCTAAACTGTCGACATCAGCGACAATTGGCGATCGGGCACATATTTTGCTAAATGGTACCGCCTCGGTTGACGTTTTGTTCCGTGGATACAGATACTTTCACCGTGATTCAAGCTGGTTACCCGATGGTGGTTTGCAATGATTACGGGTCCGGCAACAGAGCGGCGGCCATGCTACATTTGAAGAAAGCTTTTCCCATGAAGATGAATTTGTATCCAAAAAATAATATTTTCCCGTTGCCTAGAACTGAAGTCGTGAGGGATACTTTGAAGATCAAAAACTAAAATTCGGAAAAAAATGCTAGTAAATGTCGTAGCGATTTTGGGGTGCGACATTATTACTGAGCGTCTGCATCGATCGAATAAGAAAGACATCGATCATTGCGCGAATCGAGAACGAAGGGCGATTCGGTAAATTCTGCAACATTTCAATGCAAGCGTCCGCAAAGGGCGTATGGGTATGCCATGAATCACATGTCTGTACCGCAATGGCGCCCGTTTCTGTCGCTCTTCGCGCAGGAACTGACGCAAACATTGACGCCCGGATTGCTTGGGCGGCTAATGCATGACACAGGTGTGCGCTTCGCTCGCCAATATGTACTCGCGCCTGCCGGAACGGTTGCGGAAATGCAGGACGTGATGAACCACGTCTGGCGTGAATTGCAGTGGGGCGAAGTCGAGATCGACGAGTCCGAGATCCGGTTGGTGCTGACGCACCGATACGCACCACTGAGGGCGGTTTTCGGTGCGGAAAACGACCGTTGGGCGGGCGCTTTTTTAGAGGGCGTCTATGAAGGCTGGATGCAGCAGTTAGGTGCCGATCCGCGCCTGCGAACCACGATGGCTGGCGCCGCGGATGCGTCGGGAACAATGATTTTCTCATTCGGTGCTTAGAAGAGCGGTAGCTCGTACCTGCGTGCCGGTTACGCGGGCGCGAAAGCATAACAAATTCAGCGAGGACGACACATGAGTAGTGCATCGGACATTTCGAATCTTTTTAAGATGGCGGGCGCCAGCCCGGCCCAATATCACGAAGTGGAAGGGGCGGAGCAATTGCACGGTAAACGCGGTCGCTGGTCCGTGGCGCGTGCCGAGCCGATCGATGAGTCCTGGGTCGCTGTCGCCCGGCCGACGCCGTCTGTCCCGTTGCATACGCTTGAACCGGTGCACGCCGAGCCGGAGCAACAGAGGATGTTGACACGTCCGATTGCGGCATCCGAGTCGCCGCCAGCCATGTCGTCCGCACCCAGGAAGGCGGCCGTGCAGGCCAAGCGCGAGCCGGTATTCGCTCAGAAGCAATCGGCCCCTCTCAGCAGCGTTTTTGCGCGTTTGGCCGAGCGGAGCGTTGCGCGGACGGACACCTCACCCCATCGGCTTTCTTGAACGCTCTCGCGGGTTATTGCACGGAACATGACTCGGCAGGGAGCGATGATGTACGGACGCCAGATCGATGCGCGGCGTCTGCTGCGACGCGCGGTCACCTGCCGCATGCCGCAGGACGGCCTGAAGTAGTGAGGGCTGCAAATGAATGACATGCATCGGGTAAGCGGTGCGACGAGGAAATGTGGGACGTTGAAAGCAAGTGGCATACACATATGACAGCGGGTCAGATGTGGCACTTCTCAGACGTCATTCCAGGCAATGACGATATGCGATCGACCGCGCAAGCGACTTCGTCGCGAATAGTGCGCGTGTACGGTCGATGGGCTTGCCGCCGTTCGTGGTGCTGGTGATCGCGTTTTGGGTACGGACCCGGTAGGGGAGATTTCGATGGCACAGGCCAAACAGCGACGGTTCAATACGACCGCGCAACGACAACAAAACGGTGCAGGCCAAAGCGACGACGAGGGGCACTGGGACGACAAGCTCGTGGCGGCGGGCACATCGTTGCTCAGACCGCGTTGGGTGCGCCTGATTGCAACCATCGCGGCAGTGCTGCTGTTCACCTCGGCTTTGACCGTCAATCTGGCGCTTTCCACGCAATGGATGTTTGGCATCCTCTGTATGTTCATGGCTTTTGCCCTGAGTCGCATTCCAGGTCGCTTTCTGACGGTGTCCCTGGTGGCACTGTCGGTGTTCGTATCGATGCGCTATTTCTATTGGCGCGTGACCCAGACGCTCTTTTTCACCAACCCGCTCGATGTCACGTTCGGCGCGCTGCTGTTGCTGGCCGAAGGTTATGCCGTGTTGATGCTGCTGTGCAGTTACTTCCAGACACTGTGGCCGTTGCACCGCCGACCTTTCCCGCTGCCGGCCGATACGTCGGCGTGGCCAACGGTGGATGTATATATTCCCACGTTCAATGAGCCGCTCGATGTCGTACGGCAGTCGGTGCTGGCCGCGACATTGCTTGATTGGCCGGCTGACAAGTTGCGTGTTTACCTCCTCGATGACGGGCGTCGTGAAGCATTCCGCGCTTTCTGCGAGGAGGCGGGCGTCGACTATCTGACGCGACCTGACAATGTGAGCGCGAAAGCGGGCAACTTGAATGCCGCACTGAGCAAGACGAGTGGCGAATACATCGCGGTGTTCGATTGCGACCACGTGACGACGCGTTCTTTCCTCCAGATCTGCATGGGCTGGTTTTTGAAGGATCCGAAGATGGCGATGGTGCAAACGCCCCACGTTTTCTATTCGCCGGACCCTTTCGAGCGTAATCTCGAAACGTTTCGGAAGGTGCCGAACGAGGGCGACTTGTTCTATGGCGTGTTGCAAAACGGGAATGACCTCTGGGATGCGACCTTTTTCTGCGGATCGTGCGCGGTATTGCGACGCTCCGCGTTGCTGGATGTGGGGGGCGTCGCGACGGAGAGCGTGACCGAGGACGCCCTGACCGCGCTCAAGATGAGCATGCGCGGTTACAGCACTGCTTATCTCGCCATTCCGCAGGCCGCCGGTCTTGCTACCGAAAGTCTGAGCCGGCATGTGGGCCAGCGTATCCGGTGGGCGCGCGGCATGGCGGAGATTTTCCGCAGGTTCAATCCGCTGTTGGTCAGGGGGCTCACGTTGCCGCAACGGTTTTGCTACTTGAGCGCGATGATGCACTTTTTCTTCGGCTTACCGCGCATCGTGTTCCTGATCACGCCAATGGCCTACCTGTTCTTCGGCGCCCACGTATTTCATGCGTCGGCGTTGATGGTCCTGGCCTATGCGATTCCACACTTGGTCATTTCGAGTATCGGGGCATCGCGGATTCAGGGCCGTTTCCGCCACTCGTTCTGGAGCGAGGTGTACGAAACCGTTCTTGCCTGGTACGTGGTTTTGCCTGCGCTTCAGGCGGTCTTCTTCCCCGGCAGAAAGGGTTTCAACGTGACGGCGAAGGGCGGCGTCATTCGGCGCTCCTTTCTGGATTGGGCGATGGCCCGGCCTTACATCCTGTTGCTGCTGATTAACTTGGCCGGACTTGCCGTTGGGGTGTTCGGTTTAAGTCGCGGTCCTGGCTGGCCGGAAGCCATGAGTATTCTGTTCAATCTCGGCTGGGTGCTCTACAACGTCATGAACCTCAGTGCGGCAGCGGGCGTGGCCAGCGAGTCGCGGCAGTTGCGCCAGGCACCACGTGTGCAGATTTCGCTGCCGGCGGTAATTCGCACCGCCAATGGTGATCGTATCGATTGCCACACCACTGACTACTCACATGGCGGGCTCGGGATCGCGCTGCCCGAGAACGTGACATTGCCGCAACCCGGCGATCGAATCATGGTGTCCGTTTTTCGAGATAACTACGAGGGCAAGTTTCCCGCCGAGGTCCAGGTGTGCCGTGGCCGGACGCTCGGCGTCAGTTTCCCGGCGCTCACGATCGATCAGGAGCGCGACCTGATGCGCGTTACGTTTTCACGCGCCGATGCGTGGCTGTCGTCGTGGGGACAGTATCGTCCCGACCGGCCATTGCGTAGCCTGCTGGAGGTACTCAGTGTCGGCGTCCACGGTTTTGGCGAGTTGTTCAAGTACCTGTTCATGGGATGGCGTGCGCGCCCCGGCCGCCCGGCCGGGGCTTCGGAAAGCGAGCTGGGAACCAAGCAATCGTGAGCATCGGTTATTTGTCGTCTTTCCGCTCCTCAATGAGCAAGCGCCTGTGGGCGGCGGTGTGTTATTCGGTCCTGCTGCTGGGCGGTGCCACGACGTTGACCGCCGTGGCGGCGGCGTCCGACGGCTTGCCATCGGACGCCTATTCCTATCGGATTCCGCTGCTGCGCCAATACCCGGAGCAGGGCGTGACGTTGCTCGGCCAAGATGCCTATGCCGGAATGGACTTTGGCTTGCGCAAGGATGAGCGCGTTGTCGGTGCTCGACTCGAACTTGATGTTCGATACTCGGATACGCTGCTGCCCGGTCTGTCACATCTGAATGTCCTGGTGAATAGTGTCGTCGCCACGACCATCCCGCTCCCGCAACTGGCCCCGCTGAAGTCGGCGCATGTATCGGTGGATTTGCCAGTGGCATTGCTGTCCGACTTCAACCATCTGAATCTTGAGTTGATCGCGCACAGCAAGGCCAGCGACCAGGGAAATAATCCGGACAGCCCGGATCTGTGGTTGAAGGCGGCTCCCAACAGCGCGCTTGTCGTGACAGTCGTACCGGCCCCGCTGCCGAGCGATCTGGCGCGACTGCCTGCGCCGTTCGTCGACAAGCGCGATGTGCGCCGAGTGAACCTGCCAGTCGTGCTATCGCAAGCGCCGACGATGAATCGGCTTGAATCCGCCGGGGTCGTCACATCGTGGCTCGGCGCCCAGGCCGGTTATCGCGGCGCGCGCTTTTCCGCCTATCCCGGTGCAATTCCCCCTCGGGGCAACGGTGTGGTGCTGGCGCTGGCCGGTGAGGTGCCGGGCCTGACCCTGCCGGTTATCAATGGTCCGACGCTGGCGATTATCCCTAATCCCCTGGACGCCAACGGCAAGCTGTTGCTGGTCACCGGTCGCAACGAGGCGGAACTCCGGCAGGCGGCCACCGCGTTGGTACTGGGCTCGCAGACGCTGACGGGGTCGCAGGTCCGGATTGATTCTCCGATACACGTCCTGCCGCGCAAGCCATTCGATGCGCCCAACTGGCTGCCCTCGGACCGCCCGGTCCGGCTGGGCGAGCTAGCCTCTGCCGATGCCTTTACCGTATCGGGTTTCAGCCCTGGCTCGATCAGTGTTGGCCTGCGGTTGCCGCCGGGTCTGTTCGGCTTCGATAGCGCGGGCGCAGAGCTGGATCTGCACTACCGCTACACGGCGCGTCCGGAATCGCTGCATTCCGAGTTGCATGTGCTGGTTGGGAACACGCCGATTCAGACGCTGCCGTTGGCGGGTGACACGTCGGATGGTCATGCGGTGATGCGCATTCCGACCTATCTGCTGCCGCCCCTGACGACGTTGCAATTCGACTATCGATATGACGCCGTCAAGCCAAAGGAAAATTGGCAGGACGTGCCGGGCGGCCCCTTGCAGAGTGCTATCGACCCGGCATCGACAATCGACATCTCCAATTTGCCGCGTTATGCAGCCATGCCGGATTTGCGTGCTTTTGGCGATGCCGGCTTCCCGTTCACCCGGATGGCCGACCTTTCTGAAACGGCCGTGATTCTTCCCGTCGATGCAGTGGCCGACGATTATTCGGCATATTTGACACTGATGGGCAGCATGGGCCAGGCCAGTGGATATCCAGTGCTGGGCGTGACGGCGGTGGATCCCGGGCAGGTCAGCGCAGTGAAGAGCAAGGACCTGCTGGTGCTGGCATCTGGAAACAATCAGCCGCTGGTGAATGCATGGCACAAGAACCTGCCGGCCGGTTTCTTCGGCCCGGTTGCGTCGTCGGACGGTGCGATACGGGATTTTTGGGAAAACCTGACCAACGGGCGGACGGCCAAACAACGTGCGGACGATCTCGCGGTTTTGTACAGCGGCGGTGATCACGACGGCATGGTGGCCGGGCTGGAGTCGCCGTTGACGCGTGGCCGCAGCGCGGTGGTGGTATCAGGCAAATCGCCGGCCGCGCTTGATGCGGTGGTGGACCTGCTGCAGGCGCACCGGTATCTGATCGGCGCTAGCCGAACGGAAACGGTTGGTGGCAGCCTGGTCATCGCGCATGACGGTGTGCTTACCACGTTGGAAGACAAGCAAAACTATTTCCTGGGCACGCTGCCGTTCCGCCTGGCTGTCCAGTGGTTCCTCGCGAGCCACATCGTGCTGCTCCTCATTTCGACGCTTGTCAGCGTCGTACTTATTGGCTTGCTCGGCGGCGTGTTCCTGCACCTGCGTGCCCTTAAACGACTGGACCTGGACATTCCCCAGGCATCGCAACCCGAAGAAGGACGAAGAGGTTCCCATGTTTAAAAGACGGCCTGACATTTCGCGGGCACGCCTTGCGCCGCGCATGACCGCCCGGCCCGCGTGGGCAGCACTGCTGCTCGGTGGTATCTTCGTCATATCATCGACAACGTACGCCGCGCCGCAACCGGCGCATGCCGGCGGGCACGCGACTGCATCGACGAAGCACGCCGCGCTAAAAACCGCGGTCGCGAAGCCCGCGGCGTCGCCCACCTCGCCCGCGTCCAGCACGCCGATCGTCGATGCACGCCCGACGGCCGCGCCCACGACGACCACAACCTATACCTTGCAGCAGCTGGGTGCGCAATATGCACTCAACCTGCGTGGCGTCGACGGCAGCAATACCGTCCCGGTGGGCGTGCGGGACGATCAGGTGGTGACCGGTGCGCGGCTGAATCTACGCTATGCGTATTCCCCGGCGTTGTTGCCGGACCTGTCGCATATCAATGTTCTGATCAACGATCAGGTGGCAGCGTCGATCGCGGTGCCCAAGGACACGGCCGGCACGAGTCTCGAGCGCACCATTACGTTACCGCCCTACTTGTTCACGTCGAACACCAAGCTGCGGCTACAGTTGATTGGTCACTACACGATGCAGTGCGAAGATCCCCTGCATTCGAGCCTGTGGGCCAATATCAGTAATGGCAGCACGCTGAGCATCGATACCCAGCCGCTGACGCCGGCTGCCGACCTGGCGCGCTTGCCCGAGCCCTTCCTGGACGCGCATGATATCCGTCGCTTGAATCTGCCTTTCGTGTTCGCGGGTAATCCGGATAGCGCCGCATTGGAAGCGGCGGGCGCGGTGTCGTCCTGGTTTGGCGCCATGGCGAATTTCCGTAGCGCCAACTTCCCGGTGTCCCTATCCACGATCCCGGCTACAGGCAACGCGGTGGTCCTGATCGAAGGCACCGCGCAAGCCGCGCTGGCGCCTGCGCCGCTGCAAGGGCCGACGCTGGCAGTGGTGCGGAATCCTAACGATCCAAATGGCACGTTGTTGCTGGTCATGGGGCGCGATGGTAAGGAACTGAAGCAGGCAGCCGACGCGCTGGTCATGGGCAGTCAGACACTGGTCGGCCCGACGGCACTGATCACCAAGTTCCCGGACCCCGCATCGCGTCAGCCTGATGATGCGCCGCGCTGGTTGCGCACCGATCGTCCGGTATCGTTTGGCGAATTGATCGACGCCAGTCAGTTGCGTGTATCGGGTTACAGCCCGGATCTGATCCGGATCAATACGCGCATCCCGCCGGACTTGTTCGGATGGCATGCACCAAACGTGCCGATCGATTTGCACTACCGTTATACGCCGCAGCCGTACATGGTCAACTCGTCACTTCTGTTCAGTGTCAGTGACCAGTTCATCAAATCGGTTCCACTATTGCCGCTTGAAAAACTCGAAGACGGCGACAAGCTGAAGGCGGCGGTGCTGCCGGACAGCAGCTTGCCCAGCCGGGCGCCGCTCGACGTACCGCTGGAGACGTTGCTGCAGCCGAATACGCAGTTGCAGTTCCGTTACATGTACGACTACATCAAGCAGGGCGAGTGCCGGGACATCATCATCGACAATGTGCGGGGTGACATTGACCCCGAGTCGACGATCGACCTGACGCAGTATCCGCACTACATCGCGATGCCGAATCTGGCCGCGTTTGCGCAGGCCGGCTTCCCGTTCACGCGCATGGCGGACTTGTCGTCGACCGATGTCGTACTGGGGGCCAACGCCGGCCCGGAGGAATACAGCACCTATTTGGCGGTCATGGGCCGCATGGGTGACTCGACCGGTTACCCGGCACGTGGGGTGACCGTGCTTCGCGGCCAGAACATCGATGCCGTACCGTCCGGTAAGGATATGCTGGTCATCGCCTCCGGTGCCGATCAAGCCTGGTTGAAGGACTGGGCGAAGTACATGCCTGCCACGTATGACAAGGCATCGCAGTTCTCCGTGTCCGACGTTCCGGGCCGGGTGCTGGGCTGGTTCCATTCCAACCCGCGCCTGGATAACCAACCCAGCCGGCTGTCGCTTGCTTACACGGGATCTGGTGTAAGCGCCGTGATGGCGGGCTTCGAGTCGCCGAAAGAGAAAGGGCGCAGCGTGGTCATGCTGATCAGCAACCAGAGCGACGGCTTGAAGGATGCGGTGTCCGCGTTGCTGGATGTGCGCAACGACGATAAGTTGCCGATTCAGGGCAGTCTGGTGTCCATCCGCGGCAAGGAGGTCGACTCGCTCGTAGGCGAACACACCTACTACCTCGGGCACCTGGGACTCTGGCGCGGCCTGGATTGGTGGCTTGCCTCGATCGGTGTTTCCCTGGCCTGGGTGCTCCGCGCCTTGGGTGTCGTGTTGCTCGTGCTGATCGCGCTGGCCCTGCTCGCCTACATGCGGCGCCGTCAGGCGCGACGTGATGCCGAGAGCCGGGCGCGGCTCCAGGCAGAGCATCTGCAACAACCAAAATAATCAGAGAACGCTCATGCAAGTCAGCCGCAGTCAGGCCGCCATTCTCGGAATGCTGATCGGTTCGGTCAGCCATCCGGGGTGGGCGCAGGAAGCAACATCGAATATGTTGCTTGAACAGGGCCGTTATTGGCAGGCGCACGATAAGCCGGACTTGGCCGCGCAGTCCTGGTCGAAGCTGCTTCTGACCGACCCGGACCAGCCGGAAGGGTTATATGGGCTGGGTGTGATCGCCGTCAACAAAAAGCAGTTTCCGGCCGCAAAAGACTATCTGGCAAAGCTGCGTGCAGCCGCGCCGAACAGCCGCTTCGTGCCGCTGCTGGAGCAGGACCTGCGTCTGGCGGTCGAGCCGGGCAAGTCACTGCTTGCCAAGGCTCGCCAGCATGCGCAGGACGCCGTCAACCAGAACGACCTGAAAGCGCTGGCGGCGGCGATTGGCGAGTACGATCAGGCGTTGGGTGGAAAGACCCCGCAAGGCGTCGTCGCGCGTGAGTACTATACCTATCTGGGTTATACGGACGGCGGTACGGACAAGGCGATCCAAGGCCTCAAGCGCCTGAATGGGGAGACGCCGAACGATCCGTACGTGCTCTTGCCGCTTGCCCAGCACATGGTGCGGGATGAGAGGGATCGCCCGACCGGCGTCGCGCTACTGGAAAAACTGGCGAAGCGCCAGGACATCGGTGGCGCCGCTACGGAAGCATGGCGCTCCGTGCTGACCTGGGTGCCGCCTACGCCGCAAAATCGATCGTGGTTCGAGGACTATCTGAAGCTGCATCCGGAGGATGAGGACATTCGCCGTCAGATGATATCGCCGCGCCCGGGGTTGGCCAATACACCGCCGGTTCCCGTCATGGACCCTCGACTCACCCGTGGTTTCGCGGCGTTCAAGGCCGGCGACATTACCACGGCGGAACAGTTGTTTTCCGAGGTGCTGCGCGACAAACCGAATAACACCGACGCGCTTGGTGGCCTGGGCCTCGTGCGTATGCAACAAGGCGATCTGGTGCAGGCACAGGCGCTTTTATCCCGTGCCGCCTCGCATCCTGGCGCCGGTGGCAATTGGGACAAGCCGCTGAACTCGGCGCGGTACTGGTTGCTCGTGAACCAGGCCGAAGGCGCGCAAAACCTGGGCGACTATGCAACCGCGCGCCGCGAGATCGACCAGGCGCTTCGTCTCGACCCCACCGAGCCGGGCGGCTTGAATGCATCCGGCCGCCTGTATGCCGCGCAGGGAAATATGAAGCAGGCCGAAACGGTGTTCCGTGGTGTACTGGCTGCGCACCCGGACAATCGCGAGGCGGTGACCGGGTTGATCGATATTCTGGCGCAGACCGGACGCGCCGACGAGGCACAGAAGCTGGTCGACGGCATGACGCCGGCGCAGCAAGCCGGTATCGGCGGTCTTGATCGTCTGCGCTCCGCCGTGGCCTCCGGTCGGGCGGACGCGGCCGCGCGGCGTGGCGATCTGGCGGGTGCCCAGAAAATTCTGGAAGACGCGCAGCGCGCCGATCCCGATAATCCTTGGCTGCGCCTGGAACTGGCCCGTTATGACTTGAAACAGGGTCGTCCCGACGCGGCAAGGCAACTGGTGGATAGTCTCGTGGCCGCCAACCCCGACAATCCCGATGCGCTGTATGCGAGCGCGCTGCTGGCCATGCAGATGGCGGACTGGACGCGTGCTCAGGACACGATGGCACGTATCCCGGCATCGGCTCGCACCCCGAACATGGTTGCGACAGCGCAGTTGATCGACTTTCAGGCGGTGGTTGCCCGTGCCTCGCAGGCGGCGCGGGACGGTGATCTGGAGGGCGCGCGCAATATGCTGTCACGACTCGAGCCTGCCGCGGGGAAGGACCCGGCACGCGTAGGGGCGTTGGCGGAAGCGTATATCGATGCGGGGAATGTGCCGCGCGCCATGAGCCTGATGCGTGGCATGATGCCGAACGGCTTGGAGGATAGTGGTCCCGACGTCCAGTTGGCGTATGCAAGTCTGATGTTGAAGGCAGGACAAAATGTTCAGGCCAAGGATGCCCTGGGCACGCTGGCCGGGGAGACGCTGACAGCCGATCAACGGCAACGGCTGGACGACCTGAATTATCTATATGCCGTACGGCTTGCCGATCAGCAACGCCAGCAAGGCGATCTCGCGGACGCCTACGATACACTGGCGCCCATTCTCGCGAAGCGACCCAACGATGCCTTGGCACTGGCCGCGCTGGCGCGGATGTATGCCGCTGACGGTCAATACGGCCAGGCGTTGTCCCTTTATCAGAAGGCTGCGGCGAACGATCCCGAGAATCCCGGCTTGCAACTGGGTGTCGCGATGGCGGCGGTTCAGGCGGGAAAAAACAATATAGCCGATGAGGCCCTGCGAAGCGCTCTCGCGAAAGCGCCCAACGATCCTGATGTGTTGGCAGGTGCCGCGCGCGTCTATGTGATGCAGGGGAATTTCCGCCAGGGAGAGACCTTGCTGGAATCCGCTATCTCGATAAAGGAAAAGCGCCTTGGTGCGTCGGCGCAACCGACTCAACTGGCCGACAACCACGTGGCTGGCAATCCCTTTCTCCATGCCAGGGATCGGCATCGACTTGCGCCGCGAGATGACAGCCAACCGGCCGCCACCGCGTTTGCCGCACAGCCTGCCACGCGTGACGGTGGTTACGCGGGTAGCGATACCGTCTCCGCCGCGTCGTCGGGCGACCCGTCCGCGGTGGCACGTGGCTGGTCATCGTCACGTCCGTCGGCACTGCCGTCCGTGGCGGGTACGCCGATCGGTACGCAGGCGCCGCTCGACACAGTGGCGGCGAATGCGTCGCAGGATGATGCCTCGTCGTTAGACGGCATGCGTCGCGATCTTGCCGACCTCAAATCGGACAACGCTCCCGAAATTCGCGCCGGGGTGTTCGTGACGTCGAACAACGGTACGCCCGGCACGAGCAAGATGACGAATGTCCAGGAGCCGCTGGAAGGCATCGTGCCGTTCGGCAATGGCAAGCTGTCCGTGCGTGTGACGCCGGTGCAATTGACGGGTTCGACGCTGGGTACCGACATATACAGCAGCAGTCAGTTCGGCGGCGGACCGGCAGCGGCTCAGGCGCAGCAGGCCGGCACCGTTGCCGCCCCTGGCGCGCAGACGGCGTATGGCGTGGGCCTGGGCGTGGGTTACGAGACACGGAACTGGACGGCAGACATCGGCACGACGCCGATCGGTTTCCGCTACAGCAACGTGGTTGGGGGTGCCACGTACCGTAACGCCATCGATCCGGGGCAGGGCGGCTGGTACAACGTGGGCCTGTCGCGCCGCGCCGTGACCGAAACCATTACCTCTTTCGCCGGCTCCCACGATACGCGGACGGGCTTGAGCTGGGGTGGGGTCACGTCTACCGCGCTGCATGGGTCGATTGGCCTCGATGTCGACGATTACGGGCTGTATGGCTATGGTTCGTTGAAATATCTGGACGGGCACAATGTCCAGTCGAATACCGGGGCGGAAGTGGGCGGTGGTGCTTACTGGTATTTCTATCGCACCCCGAATGCGATGCTGACCGCCGGTGTCAACCTGAGCGGCGAGTTCTACGATCACAACGAGAACAACTTCACGTTCGGCAATGGCGGCTATTTCAGTCCGCAGCGCTACTATGCCTTCAGCATCCCGGTCACGTGGGCGCAGCGCTCCGATCGCTGGACGTACAAGTTGCAAGGGTCGGCCGGGTTGCAGACCTTCCATCAGGACAGCGCACCGTATTTCCCGACCAATGCCGCCTTGCAATCCTCGGCGGTCACGGCGGCGTCTGCGATCGGCCTGACCGACGGCGCGGTTCATCCTGCACAGTCTTCGAGCGGATTCGCCTACAACCTGCTGGCGACGGCGGAATACCGCTTTACACACCGGTTGACCGGCGGCGCCAGTGTGGGAGCGAACAACTCGTCAAGCTATAAGCAGTGGGTGGCCGGCATTTACGTCCGATACAACTTCGCGCCGCAGACCAAGGCCTTGGCCATGCCGCTCGTTCCCTACCAATCGCATTACAACGATCAATAGCACGACCGAACGGATATCGGTCGTTTTTGAGGAGTAGAGGTTCCATGCTTGCTTCCGTACTCGCCGGTCTTAGCATCGTGATGATAGGCGATAGCCATTTGAGCGAACCCGGCTATCTTATTGACACGCTGCAAGACCAATTGATCGCCGCGGGTGCGCAGGTGCACACCTATGGCGTCTGCGGCAGCACACCCGGCGATTGGGTCAAGTCCGTCCAAGGCACGTGCGGTGGTGCCGAGCGTAACGGCAAGGGACCGATCGTCATCCATCACAACGCGAAGACCCAGCCGGTCGACCAATTGGTTGCCACAAACAAGGCCGACCTCGTCATCATCGTCGAAGGCGATACGATCGGCGGCTATGGCAAGGACGACTTTGCAAAGGCCTGGGCCTGGCAACAGGTCACGGCGCTGACGCAGAACCTTGCCGCGCACAAGACGGCGTGTGTCTGGGTCGGTCCCGTCTGGGGGACTGAAGGCGGCAAATACCAGAAGACGTTCGGCCGTGTGAAGTTGTTGTCGTCGTTTCTGGCCTCCAATGTGGCGCCTTGTTCGTATATCGATTCGCTGACATTCTCGAGACCTGGCGAGTGGGCGACCGTGGATGGCCAGCATCTGACCACCACCGGCTACAAGTATTGGGGCAACGACATCATGAAAGCGCTGGTGAAGCTGCCGGTTGTTCAGCAAGGTAAGGCGTCGCGTTAAACGCGCACCGTGCCGATGTATCGGTTTGACCGGTTGAGTGTGCGTCGTGACCGGTATTCGCAACGTGCTGTGTGAAAGGACCTGGGGCCTGCCCCGATTAATTTGATTTTCCGGGCTTTCCGGATGTGGAGTGTTTCGTGCCTGCTGCAGCGTCCGCCTTGTTAGGCCTTTCCGTGTTGGTCATTGGTGAAAGCCATCTGACGTTGAACAATCATTTGCGCGAGCCTTTGATACAGGCTTTGCAGGCGCATGGCGCCGCGCATGTGCATGTGATCGGTGCCTGTGGGGCGAGTCCGGCCCGCTGGTTGAAGACCACGCAAGTGGATTGCGGTGCCGATCAGGTCGACAAACGTCCTGCCACGGTGTTGGGCAAGGAAGCGCATACCACGCCGATCACGGATCTGATCAAGGCTGACAAGCCTGATGTGGTCGTCGTGATCGAAGGCGACACGATGGGCTCGTACGACAAACCGGTCTTCCCGAAGGCGTGGGCGTGGCAGGAAGTGACAGGTCTGACGAAAGCCATTGCTGACACGCATACCGCTTGCGTCTGGGTTGGACCGGGCTGGGGCGGTAATGCGGGACAATTCGCCAAGTCCGACGCTAGGGTCAAGGAACTGTCCGCCTTCCTGGCGAACAATGTCGCGCCTTGCTCGTATATCGATTCGACAACCTTCGCGCGACCTGGTCAATGGCAGACATTGGACGGCGAACATTACACCCAACTGGGTTACGTTTCCTGGGGCAAGGCCATCGTCAATGCCATGGGCTCCGCTCCCGCGATTACCAGCCTGAAAAAGAAATGACACCGATATTCTCCCGCTTCTTCCTGTCCGCCCTGGCTTTGACCTTGCCGGGTCTGTTCGTGGGGTCAGCCTTTGCAGCCGATATCCCTTTATACCCAACCGGTCCTGCTGAAGATTCGTCGTTCGTGCGGTTCGTCTCCGGTGCATCGCAGCCGGTGGAGGTGACCGCCTCGGGATCGAAGGCCCGGTTGACGCTCGATGAAAAGGGTCCGACCAGTCCGTTCTTCGCCATTGCCGCCGGCAAGCCGATCAAGGGGACGTTGCGCGGCGATGGCGCGCACCAGGACGTGTCGGCCACGGTGCAGCCTGGCGAATTTGTCAGCATTGTCGCGCTCGACGGTACAGCCAAAGGCGCGCTGCGAGTGGTGACGGTGCGGGAGAAACCGGATGACTTTAACGCGTTGAAAGCGTCGGTCGCTTTTTACAACCTTGACGCGCACTGCACCAAGCCCGCGTTGAAGTTGGCCGGTCGTGACATCGTGCTGCTCGATGGCGTGCCGGTAGGCCAGAGCAAGCGGCGCCAGGTGAATCCGGTGGCGTTGACGGTGCAATTGGCGTGTGGTGGTCAATCGGTGGGCCAGCCCCTGAGTTTGGGCACGCTTGTCGCCGGACAGCGGTACACGGTGTTTCTCGTACCATCCGGGACGCATTCACGCGTCTTTTTCGCGAATGACGCGGTTGCGCACTAAATGCGGTTATCGCGTCTTTCCTTGCACTGACGCGATTCGCCGCCCACGCCACACCACGCGCCCCTCACGGCCGTGACGACCATGAGAGGGGAGCGCGTGGTGTGAGCGGTAAGGACACATCGGTTCAGCTCCACCTTGCTCTGAGAACCCTGCATGGTTTTTGCGTCCCTGGAATTCCTGACGCTCTTTCTGCCGGCCTTCCTCGCGATCTATGTCGCGTCGCCGGCACGTTGGCGTAATGGCGTGCTGCTGTTTTGCAGCTGGTTCTTCTATGCTTGGTGGAGCCCGGTGTTCCTGCTGCTGTTCATTGCACTGACGTTCTGGGGCTGGCTCGGCGGCATGGTGATCGACAGGGCGTCTACCCCGCGTGCCCGCAGCCGCTGGCTGGCCTTCTTCATCGCCGTGAACGTCTTGCTGCTGTGCTGGTACAAGTACGCCAATATCGTGGTCACAAGCCTAGACAGCGTGCTGTTCCGGGGCCATGACGGCGCGCTCCCCTGGACGCATGTGGCGCTGCCTATCGGGCTGTCGTTCATCGTTCTGCAATCGATCTCCTATTTGATCGACGTGCAGCGCGGAACGGTGCCTGCGGATCGCAGTGTGATCCGATATGGTGCCTATCAAGGAATGTTCGTGCATCTGATTGCCGGACCAATCATCCGGTATGCATGGGTCAAGCGCGAATTGGCCTCGCGTACCGTCGACTGGGATGGGTTTACTGCCGGCGCACGCCGATTGATGATCGGCATAAGCATGAAGGTACTCGTGGCCGACACGTTGTCACCGATTGTCGACGTGGTCTTTTCAATGCACACGCCAACGATGGCCGATGCCTGGATCGGCGGTGGTTTCTACACGTTGCAGTTGTTCTTTGACTTCGCCGGCTATAGTGCGATGGCAATCGGCCTCGGGCAGATGTTGGGCTTTCGCTTTCCCGAAAACTTCAATCATCCCTACCTCGCCAGCAGTATCCAGGACTTCTGGCGTCGCTGGCATTTGTCGTTGTCGAGCTGGATTCGGGACTATCTGTATATACCCCTGGGCGGCAGTCGTCACGGGGAATGGCAGGCGTGCCGAAATCTCTTGCTGACAATGGCGATCGCCGGTCTGTGGCACGGCGGAGATAGCTGGAATTTCCTCATGTGGGGCGTGGCCCACGGCGTGGCATTGATCGTGGCACGCCTTTGGCGTGGTAACGACATGCCGACCTTGCCCGACTGGCTCTCCCATGGGCTGACGATGCTGTTCGTGATGCTGGCGTGGACCTTGTTCCGAGCTGTAGGTTTTGACGCCGCGCTTGCCATGTACCGCGGTCAGTTCGGTCTGAATGGTATCGGTTTGAGCGATGCGCTGCGTGTGCAATTGCGGCCCGCGCACTTCCTCGCGGCGGCCCTCGGCATTGTCTGTGTGCTTTTCCCGCTGTGGCAACGCCGATGGGATGCATTCGGCAGCAGCACCACCACGCAGCGTGTGTGGCGAGAGGTATGGCCGCTTGCCGGTTTTCTTCTTTCGTTCGGGCTGATCGTCGCGCGCGGCGCGGTGCCCTTCCTCTACTTTCAGTTCTGAGCCGACGCCATGGCAGATCCTCAGCCGCTCCCGCAACGTCCTGCCACCGCTGCCGGCAAGGTCGTGGCCGTGATCCTGATGGGCTTCCTGTTTGTCGGCCTGGTGAGCAATATCTGGTTCGCGTCGACAACCGGATCACTGTTGCCGCAAGCGGTGACCCGGACGGGTATCCTCGATGGCACCGTTTCGAAGGAACTCGCGAGCCGCATGGCAGATACGCCCATCGGCGCCAATGCCGCGCGGATACAACGCGCGCTCGGTTGGCTGACGATCCACGACCTGGGTCCACGCGTACGACAAGGTTGCCCAGGTTGGTTGTTCCTGCGAGACGAGTTGACCGTTCATGCCGACGCCGACAGTCACCTTATCCGCCGCGCCATGACGGTCGCAGCTGTCGAGCATGCATTGGCAAGTCGCGGGATTGGATTGCTCGTTGTCGTGGTGCCCGATAAATCACGTATCGAATCGCGACATCTGTGCACGCTGGTTCGTCCGGCTTCCCTGGCGCCGCGTCTGGGTGAATGGACGTCCCGGCTGAAGGTGGCCGGAGTTCCTGTCGTCGACCTGGACACAACGTTGCGCCGCGTGCCCGGTGACGCTTTTTTCCGGACCGACACGCACTGGACACAAAACGGTGCGGGTGCCGCGGCCCGGGACGTCGCGGCGCGTATCAAGGCCCTGGGCGTGACGCTGGGTGCAAGCAAGCCCGGCTATCGGATCGTGGACCAGCCCCCCGCGCGACGGCCGGGCGATCTGGTGCGCCTGGCCGGGCTGGACGATTTGCCCCTGTCCTGGCAACCCGCCCCGGAGACGGTATCCCGCCGCGACTATGTATATGAAGCGCGAGCCGCATCAACGGCCGATGACTTGTTTGGTGACGCGGACTTGCCCGACATCGCCGTCGTCGGCACGTCGTATTCGACGACATCCGACTTCATACCGCAGTTGGCCCTGGCTCTCGGGAGTGGCGTTGGCAATTTCGCCCACGAGGGCGCAAAATTCGGCGGTGCGGCGCGGGCCTATTTCGCGAGCCCGGCGTTTGCCCAGACACCGCCGAAACTCGTTGTCTGGGAGTTGGATGAAAGGGATCTACAGTCGCCACTCGAGGCGGACGATGCCGTTGTCGTACCGCGTTTCGGCGCGAATGGAACAGGGATGCCGCATGCCAAATCGACCGCGCCGTAAACCACGACCGTTATGGATGGCGTTGCTCGCGACGTGCGTGACGGCGTCGGTGCCCGCAGTGCCCGCTGCCCCGCTACCGGTCATCATCACCATTGATGCAGGAGCCAATCGTCGTCCCATCAGCCCGTTGATCTATGGCTTGAGTTTTGCTACCCCGGACGTGCTGCGGGACTTACGGGCGCCGATCAATCGCTCGGGCGGCAATAGTGCGTCGACGTACAATTGGCGGATCGACGCGCGTAACACCGGGCTGGATTGGTTTTTCGAAAGCGTGCCAATCGATTCGAACGAGGCGCATCAGTACGACGCGCGGTTTATTAGCGACACCCGTGCGGGTCGTGCGATACCGATGTTGACCATCCCAATGGTCGGCAGGGTGGCCAAACTCGATAAGGACGGCAAGCCGCTGGCGAGTTTCTCGGTGGCGAAATACGGCGCGCAGAAAGCGGCCGACGTCAATGGTTTCGCCGATGCAGGCAACGGTATCGCGCCTGACGGCACGCTGATCAAAAACGATCCAGATGATGCATCGGTCGTCGATGCCCCGGAAAACGAGCAGCAGCGCGTCACACATCTCGTGCAGACGTTCGGACGTGCTGGTGCGGCCAACGCCCGGTATTACGTGATGGACAACGAGCCCAGTCTCTGGCACATGAATCACCGTGATATGCATCCAGACGGTGCGCACGCGAGTGAGGTAGCGAAGAAGGTCGTTGCGTATTCCCGCGCGGTGAAGGCGGCCGACGCCGGTGCGCGCGTCGTGGCGCCAGAGGAGTGGGGGTGGACCGGATTTCACCTCAGCGGCTTCGATCAGCAATATGCGGCCGCGCACGGCTTCAGTCATCTTCCGGACCGCGAACAAGAAACTGCTGGCATAGACTACGTTCCGTGGCTGCTGATGCAATGGAAGCAGGCCGGGCACCCGGTGGACGTGTTCAGCCTGCACTTCTATCCGCAGGAAGGCGAGTTCAACGAGAACAAGGGCGCCGCGGATGCCGATACGCCCACGGTCGAATTGGCGCGAAACCGGTCCACGCGTGATTTATGGGATAGCAATTACAAGGACCCATCCTGGATCAACAGCGTGGTGGCCCTGATTCCGCTGATGCGGCAATGGGTCGACACGTATTACTATCCCGGCACGCCGATCGCGCTGACCGAGTACAACTGGGGCGGCGCCACGACGATGAACGGCGCGACGGCGCAGGCCGACGTGTTGGGGATCTTTGGTCGTGAGGGGTTGGACATCGCCGTTCACTGGGGCGCGTTGACGCCGGACATGCCGGTCTACAAAGCGTTTAAACTATACCGGAACTATGACGGACAGGGATCGGGATTCGGCGATATCAGCATTGCCGATGTGCAGCACAACCCGGATCAGGTATCGTCATTCGCGGCGTTGCGCGATCACGATCGGGTGATGACCGTGATGGTCATCAACAAACAGCGCGGCATGGTGGCCGATGTCCTTATGCCCGTCAGCCACTTCGCGATCAGGGAAAAAGTGGCGGTGTGGCAACTCGCGAACAATGCTATCTCCCGCCTGGACGACATCAATGCGGTCGATGGTCAACTGCAACTGACGCTGCCTGCCCAGACTGTAACCCTGTTGGTATTACAGGGGGCGGTAACGCGATGACGGCACGACGCGTTGCCGCATCGTGCCATTTTGCCGGCAGCACGCCATACCTGAGGTCGTCTTCCGTTTCATCATCAAGGCAGCGGTATCCACGACCCGGCGCATTTGTTTAGACTAGACCGCCGCCTTACGCAGCTTGCTCTCTGAGACGACTTTCTCGCGCTCACGATCGTAGAGACCTTTCTCGAGCGGTTCCGCGTCAGGCTCACCCAACTGCTGCAGCGGAATGCGATACGTTTCGCGCGCACTCCAGGCAGCAATCGCCGAGAGGATCGTGACCGCCAAGGTAATGCCGCCGATCGTCATGGGAATATTGGCCGATCCGGGGGGCGCCACCATGGCAAACAGCGCAGGCAACAAAGCCGTGATCATGGTGCCGATGTTCTGGCCGATGGCCATCGCGGATACGCGCGAGCGGGCGGGGAACAGTTCCGGATAAAAACTGGGAAATACCGCGTTATAGCCTTGGTAGACGACGCCCCACATCAGGATCGACATGACGAACGCCAGCGGCACGTTGTGAATGCTGATGGCGTACAGATAGGCAAACGACAAAAGACCCGAGCCTAGCGCACCGACGGCCAGGGGCAATCGCCGCCCTATGCGGTCCGACAGGTTTCCAACAAACGGAATCAGCAGCACGGCGACGATATTCCCGATGACCGGAATCCACAGATAAACGCTTTTATGGAAGCCGATGCCATACGACGCCTGTACCGCGTAGGCCGCGCCGAAAATGGTTGCCACCACGGGTACGACGTTCATTAGCGCCATGAACACCACGCGAACCATGTCCGCGAAGTTATGTTTAAACGCTTCCTTGACCGGTGATGCGTGCACTTGATTCGATTCGACCTGCTTGGCAAACACCGGCGTTTCCTCTACTTCCCTGCGAATGAAATAGCCCGCAACCAGTACCGCCGCCGACAGGAGAAACGGAATGCGCCATCCCCAGCTGTTGAACGATGCATCGTCCATGAAATAGGCGAGGGGAAGAAACACTGCCGCAGCCATGATCTGACCGGCTTGGACGCCTTGCAGCGTAAAGCTGGAATAGTAGCCTCTGCGTCCGAAAGGCGCGTGTTCGAGAATCATCGAGCTGGCCCCGGATATCTCTCCCGCCACCGCGAACCCCTGCGCCAGACGCACGATCACCAACAGGATGGGTGCGATGACGCCGACTTGGTGATAAGTCGGCAACAGGCCGACCGCCATCGTGGATACGCCCATGATGAACATACATATGAGCAGGACATTCTTGCGGCCGTACCGGTCACCCCAATGCCCGAGAATGAAGGCGCCGATCGGCCGCGCCACATAGCCCACGCCGTATGTCGCGAGCGATGCGACAATGGCCGCCTTCGGGTCGCTGGAGGGAAAAAATAGCTGTGGAAAAACCAATGCCGCGGCTTGCGCGTAGATGAAGAAATCGTAGTATTCGAGGGCCGAGCCGATCCATCCACTGGCTGTTGCGCGCTTTGTCTGATTTCGACTGTGAGCGTCCTGGTCTGCGCCTTGAAGCGGGACGTGTACGGGCTCGTGTGACATGCTGGCTCCTGACGAGGAAGTTGTTTAACGCTGGCATTCTCCGGCCAGCCTCGCTACTTTATTGGGATGATAGTAAGGCGTCAGTAAGGCTCTTCCCGAACGGATGTTTCGCGTTGGATATTGGCATCGTTTCGCGTCTTGTGAAATGGTAATGCATGTATTTAAGATAAAGGATGATCAGTATTTACCCTGATAACGTACCTCACCAAGGAGACGCCATGCGCGGGGTTTCAAATCAATACCGTGCGTCGTCTTCGGCCAAAAAAGAAGAACGGGCATGACGACAAATACCATACGGCCTTTATCGCTTGCCGCTTTGACGGTGCTGTCGTTATTGCCGCCCAAGATGGTGGAATGCGCGGCGCTGGCGGGCTATGACTATGTCGGGTTGCGATTGGTGCCGGCGACGGACACCGAGGTACACCACGCTTTTATTGCCGATACGCCGTTGCGCCGTGAAACGCTGGCCTGTATTCGCGATACCGGCGTGCGCGTGCTGGATATCGAGATACTGCGGTTGAAGCCTGACACCCGCGTTACCGACTTCGAATCGTTTTTCGCGGCGGGCGCATTGTTCGGCGCCCAATTCGCGCTGATTGCCGGTAACGATCCCGATGCATCGCGCACGGCGGACAATATCGCCAAAATAGGCGAGTTAGCGGCGAAATATGGCATCAGGCCGTGCATCGAACCGATGCCATGGACCGATATCAAAAGTGTGGTGCAAGGAGGTCGGATCATCGCTGCGAGTAAAAGTACCAACGCCGGCTTGATCGTCGATCCGATCCATTTCGATAGAGCGGCATCGACCCTTGCTGAGCTACGGGCGCTGCCGGTTGACTATTTCCACTACCTGCAACTGTGCGATGCACCGCGCGAACGCCCGGTCGATATGGAAACGATCCTGTTTCAGGCGCGTGCCGCACGCCTGATACCAGGCCAGGGCGGGCTGGATTTGTCAGGCATCCTGCGGGCGCTGCCCGATGGTATTCCGATCAGCCTCGAAGTGCCCATGCTGGAATGGGCGAAGACCGCCAGTGCGCTGGAACGTGCGACCCGGCTACGCGAAGCTACCCGTGCACTGCTCTCGCGGGTCTATAAGGCATGATCGATATATGCCGCGTTGCCATTCAGGTGGGCATGCCGACAGCACCTGTGATTCATCCACGCGAAATAGACCAGTAATGCGCGTTTAATTGCGATGGATTATCGAGGCCCCATAATCCGTCCATTCGCCTTGTCCAGCAATCCTGTTCGCTCCGCTGACGGAGACTTTTTTTGGGGGACGTTTACATGGCCGGTGATACCGCGCAATCGCACCCGCAATACCCTGAGACGCCGTTACTGGCAAAGCCTGGCGGCCATTATAGCCATGTGAGTATCGCAAATGGCTTCGTGTTTGTTTCCGGCCAGTTACCGATTACGACCGCGGGGGAAAAATTGATCGAAGCGCCCTTCGACGTGCAGGCGGAGCAGGTACTGGCCAATGTCGGCAATGCGCTGGCGGCGGCGGGCGTGGGTATGGCGCAACTGGTGCAAGTACGCGTATATCTGGACGACATCGAAAATTGGCCGCGCTTCAACGAAATCTACGCGCGGTGGGCGGGCAATGCGCGGCCGGCACGCGCGATCGTACCCACCGGCCCGCTGCACTTCGGGTTCAAGATTGAAGTCGAAGTGACGGCAGTCAGTCGATAGCCCACGGCCCGGCGATGTGAGTGGATCACGTCAATAGTCACGCGTCCAGCATGCGCCATGGCGCGACGAGGAGAAGCACGCAGCAACGCGGTTACTTGACCGATACGGTCGTACCGGCTGGCAAAGCTACGGCAGTCACGGCATTCTTGGCGCTCCCACTCACGATTCGATCGCTATAGGTCAGGTAGACCAAGGTATTGCGCTTCTCATCGACGATGCGGACTACATGCAGGGTTTTAAAGATAAGGGAGAGACGATCCGAGAAGATCGTGTCCTTCTGCTTGAGGGGACCGGCAATACTGATCGGTCCGACTTGACGGCAAGCAATGGAGGCCTCGGTCGGGTCCTCGGCGATCCCCAGCGTTCCCTTGACCCCCCCTTTTCTTGCGCGGGAGACGTAGCATGTCACGCCTTTGACATCGGGGTCATCGTAGGCCTCTACAGTGACGCGATCCGATCCGGTCAAATGAAAATTGGTATTGACGCTGGCAATTTCCTCGGCGCCTGCCGTGTGCGTCCAACTGAACGCTGCAAAAAGGATGCCGGCGAGCGTCATGCAACGTGCGTTCATATTCGTGTTCCGGTGCGGTTTGGGTGGTCATGCAACGCGTTAGCGTAGCATTGGACGGTGGCGTGTGTACGACGGCACCGTCGAGCATATCGCGGCGACGGTAAGTCGTTCTTTACAGATACGAATGCTTCGCATTACATTATTGTTTTCTGGCATGTGCGACACGCTTGTGTCAGCGACCGGAGTAGACACGACATTGCCGCACCAAACACGCGCAGCGCGCCGGGTAGGTTCGTATTCCACGTGACGCCGCGTGATACCTTTATGTCGATCGCCCCATCGCTCGATGCCCGTACGAGTCTCCCCGGCCTGAATTTGGAGTCTTGAACAATGCGCACTGATAGCAACAAGGTCACCGATAGGTACGGGGCGTCTGATAAAGGGCGTCGATGCTATCTGGCGACCCTTGCTGTTGGCAAGGGCATCCGACCGGCGCGTGTTGTGGCGATTGGTGACGCAGTTTGCGAATGCGTTCACGTGCTGACCGCGCGCTCCGATGCGCAATGGCGGCAAACTCAACATGTGGTGCAAGATGGATTGCCGCGTGTCGGGGCGCGCCTTGTCCGTGCATCGTTCGTCATGGCGAATCGTGGCGGTGTGCAGACACCCGCAGGTTGCGGTCAACGCGTGTCGGTCTTCGATATGTTGTTCCCGCTCGGTTTCGGTCCACGGTTGCCGCAGGCAGCCAGATTATTGGCTGAGGGTTTGTATCGTGAATAGTCTGCCAGGGGCGGACCGGATGCGTCGCTTGCTCTGTTCGCGCGGGCGTCATACCCGTGGCGGGCCTGATGGCACACGGTCTGTTGCTGTACGGCATCGTCCCGGATGGCCATTGCCGGTTCTGGCGTTTCTGCTATTTGGCGTGGTGGTGTGCGCACTCTGCGTCGGAGCATATCCGATACCGCTTCACACGCTTGCGGCCATCGCGTTTGGGCGTGATACTGGTGACATGATGGCGCGTGCGGTGGCATGGGATATTCGGCTGCCACGGGTGCTCGCCGGGATTGTTGGCGGCGCGACGCTCGGGGCCGCTGGATGCGCGATGCAGGCCTTGTTCCGCAACCCGTTGGCGGACCCTGGCCTGATCGGGGTGTCCAGCGGTGCGGCGTTGGGGGCCTCGGCCGCGATCGTGCTATTTCCTGCCTCCGGTACGGTTCTCGTCATGGCATGGCAAGTCGCGGTGTTGCCATTGGGGGCGTTTGCCGGCGCATTGGTCGTGGTGGCGCTCGTATATCGGCTAGGCGCCGTCGGGGGCGCCTTGGTCGTTCAGTGGCTACTGCTGGCAGGGATTGCGGTGAATGCAATGGTGGGCGCGGTGATCGGGCTACTTGGCTACGTTGCCACCGATGCACAATTGCGTTCGCTGACTTTCTGGAGCCTTGGTAGTCTGGCTTCGGGAGGCTGGTCGATGCTAGGCGCAATGCTTGTGCCGGCATTTTTAGGCTGGGGCCTGCTATTGCGTCATCGGCACGCGTTGACGGTATTTCAGCTTGGCGAAGCGGATGCGCAGGCGGTGGGTATCGACGTGCGGCGCGTAAAACGGGATGCGCTGCTCGCCACGGCGTTGTGCGTGGGTGGGGTGGTATGTCAGACAGGCGTGATTGGCTTTATCGGCTTGGTCGCGCCACATTGCTTGCGCTTGCTGTGCGGCCCGGATCTACGTCGCGTACTGCCCGGTGCGATGTTGTTGGGCGCCTTGCTCGTGGTGTCCGCCGATTTGCTCGCTCGTACCATCGCCGCGCCGGCCGATATCCCCATCGGAATATTGACGGCATTGATTGGCGCGCCATTTTTCATGAGCTTGCTGTTGCGTCGAAAGCGGATGGCGGGTTTCTAGCCGCGATCGAGGAGGGGGGATGTTGACTGTGGAAATGCTGTCACTGACTGTGGCGGGGCGCGCGTCGGATTCACCGAGAATGCTCTTGAACGCGATTGATCTTCAGATTCGTCCGGGCGAGATGTTGATGCTGATGGGCGAGAACGGCAGCGGGAAGTCGACGTTGCTGGCCTGCCTTGCGGGACAGCAAGTCGGGTTGACCGCATCGTCTGGAGCGTGGCAGCAGCGCGGGGCGGTTTGCCTCGATGGTGTGCCCGTCCTGGACATCCCGCCGATGGCCCTGGCACGGCGCCGTGCCTGGATGCGCCAGTCGACTTCCATCAGCTTTGGCTTCTCAACGGACGAGGTGGTCGAGCTGGGCCGCTTCGGCCAAGGCACGCATGCGCGCAATCGGACAATTGCACTCGAAGCGCTCGCGTTGTCTGGTGCGTCGGATCTTGTTGGACGCGACGTGATGACCTTGTCCGGCGGAGAACTGGCGCGTGTGCAATTTGCCCGCGCCTTGGCACAGCTATGGCCTGATTCACCCGATGGCGAGCTTTTTCACGAGCACGTTAATAAGGGGAGGTCGCGGCACTTCCATGACGCAATGGCTCGAGAGACTGTATCCAGCACGGCATTGCCGCCGCATGGAGAGGCGCGTTATCTATTGTTGGACGAACCAACAGCCGCCATGGATTTACGGCACCAGCAGCATGTCCTGGGTGCCGTTCGGCGCTTGTCGCGCGAATGGGGCATCGGGGTGGTCGCGATCGTGCATGATCCCAACCTCGCCCTGGCCTACGCGGACCGCGTGGTCATGCTGAAAATGGGGCAACTTCTGGCCGACGTTCCGATTGATGCACTAGACGCAGCGCTTTTGCAACGCTGCTTCGATGTTCCTATGTCTTTTGTCGATGGCCCTTTCGGGCGACGTGCATTGATGGCGTAGTGAAGCGATCAACGCACGTAAGGTGGCCACCGTTCATATTACCGGTGACATCGTGCGATCAGCGGCAACGGCGGACCCAATGGTGGTGCACGATAAAGCGTTTGCAGACCAAGTGATGCGGATGGTGGTGCGGCGGCGGTGCGGCGAAGGCCGCGCTGACGGTTGCCATCCCGCCCAAGGCGAGCAGCGTGGAGCAGATGATCTTCTTCATGGTGTGTTTGTTTTTGTAGATGAAATGTCGTTGTCGATGAATCACGCCGGTAGCACAAAACCGAAGTGATGAAGGGAAAGGACATCATCGAAATGATGCCTGTCACCACCACGATCACGCCGTGTGTAGCGGTGCCTGGTGAACATCCTATCAGCATGCGGCCGCTTGCGCGGGGCCCGCATCAATCAGAACCACGCGAAGAAACGGCGATCGTTACAAAAGCCGCTTTCCCTCACCTTTTGTTTCATAAAAGGCGCCCTTGAAATAATCGACAGTTTTGAAAGTTTCACGGTGACGAGTGTCGGCAATTCGCACGCTCACGCCGAAAGAGCCTTTTTTCCGGTGTCATTTCACCGCACGTTGCACTACCATGGGCGTTCCAGTTTGCCGCGGCGCCCGGGCGACCGCATGTTCTCGCTGTGTGTCGTGCGGGGATGGAAATGTCGCGGCGGGCATTGTGTTTACTTGATCGGTCGCCGTCGCGGCATTTGTCCATGTCTGGTTTGCGTCCCCCTGTCCAACCGCCTTATCCGGCGACACCCTCGCATGATCCCTCTCGCGGTAGCGGTCCGCCATCGTCGCGTCCTCCACGTTCGGAGCCGCCTACCCTGCTGGGGCTATTTCTCATATTTAGCCGGATTGGTTTGACCAGCTTCGGTGGCGGGCTGAGCGGTTGGTTGTTGCGTGAATTCGTCCAGGATCGCGATTGGATCACCGAAGAAGACTTTCTCAATGGGCTGTCCATTTCGCAAGCGCTGCCCGGTGTCAACGTCAAGAACATGGCGATCTGGATTGGTCATCGCTTGCTGGGCTGGCGTGGGGCGGTGCTGGCCGTTTCCGGCATCATCGTGCCGCCCGCGATTTTCATTATCGTTCTGGCCTCCTTCTTGACGGCGTTTATTCATTACACGCCTGTCCATGTATTGCTGGCTGGCGCGGCGGCCGCCGCTACGGGACTGTCGCTCTCGATCGGCATCACGACAGCGCGGCGCGTGCGCCGGAAGCCTGTGCCGTTGGCTTTTCTTGCGGTAACGTTTATCGCCGTCGGTATCTTGCGGCTGCCGCTGTTCTGTGTGGTGGTGGTGGCAGGTGGCTTGAGTGTCTGCTTTGAATATGGCATGCTGCGTCGCGCTGCGCCAAAGGAGGAGCGCGAATGAGCCTGTCTTCCAAAACATTGTGGCAACTCGCCGCGGTGTTCGCACCGTTGTCCCTTGCGACCATCGGCGGCGGACAAGCGATCATCGCGGATATTCAACGTCAGGTCGTGGACGTTCACGGTTGGCTGACGCATGCGCAATTCGCCGTCGATTTCGCCATCTCGCGTATGGCGCCCGGTCCAGGTTCATTGCTTGCGACGCTGATCGGTTGGCAAATCGCGGGCTTCTGGGGCGCGGTGGTCGCGACGATGGCGTTGCTGGCGCCGACGGGTCTGCTTGTCTATGGTCTGACCCATGTCTGGGCGCGTTATCGCGGTGCGCTGTTTCTCAGCGCGTTGGAGCGCGGTTTGCGGCCCGTGGCGGCTGGCATGATCCTGGCGGCCGGTTGGGTTTTGCTGACAACGTTGGATGGCGGCGCGGCAGCCAAGGTCATCGCGCTCTGTGCTACCGTCATGTTGCTCCTGTCGCGTATCAATCCCCTGCTATTGCTTTTGATGGGTGCGGTGCTGCTATTGGGCGTCCATACGCTAGGTGGCGTCGTCTCACTGCCGGCCTTATGGCAGGTGCGGTTGAGCTAGCGGGAGGGGCTCGGCGGATCACCACCGAACGTCGTATTTATGAGACTTTGGTAATAGACTAATCCGTCTCGTGATCAAAGCATTTCGTCGGACGGGGCAATGGGCTAAGATGAGCGTCGCTTCTGGATGGACGGGGGGATGGATGACGACAACGAAGCGGATCGTGCAGACGCAGCAGGACTTCTTGTTGGCCGCAATGGCGACGCTGGGGATGACGCAAACCGAATTTGCAAAACGGCTGAGCGTGGCTGACAAGACTCTGGAGAAATGGCTCGCGCCCACGGGCGGGGCAGATTTTACGGCGCTACCGGACGTCGTCTGGACCTTCGTGCGCGAGATTCTGGCCTGGTCTGAGAAAAAGGGGTGATCGCTCGAACCCGGGCGTGCTCACGCCACATGACTTGCCAGGATGGCAAGGTGCCTGCATAGCCTTCCCCTGTCTGTTACTACGCATCCTTGCGATAGCGCACCTTTCGTAGTGCGCTACCATTGCTTGCGGCATCGCTCCCCTAGAATGAGGTCTCAGATGAAGTACTTGTCGGCAATCGGTGCCTATCCCGCGCTTGCGCTTGCTATTGCGGCGGAAGTCTTCGGCACATCGATGCTGAAGATGTCCGATAGTTTCACGCGCGTCGTGCCAACGGTGCTGACGTTCACCGGTTATGCGATCGCGTTCTATTTCATGTCGCTGTCGATGCGCACGGTGCCGATAGGGATCATCTATGCAATATGGTCGGGCGCCGGCATTGTGCTCATCTCGCTGATCGGTTGGGTCGCCTTCGGGCAGCGACTGGACATCCCGGCCATAATCGGCATTGGTCTTATTGTCGCCGGCGTTGTTGTTCTCAATCTCTTCTCGAAGTCTGCCGCGCATTGACGGCGTTGTACTATCGCGGTGCCGTCAAATGACGCGCATGGTGACCATGCGGCAGCCCGCCGTCATCCAAGTGAAAATGGTCCGCCCTTATCGAGGGCCCGACGATACGCCTCGCGACTTTCGACGCGATTGACGAATGCGTCGATATGCGGCCACCGTGCCAAGCCGACGCGACCTTTCGCGGCTTGCAGCGGAAAACTCATCTGGAAGTCGGCGCCACTGAGCGTGTCTCCCAGGAACCAATCGCGCTCTTTCAAGTGCGCATCGACATAATCCAGTTGCCGCACGAGTTGCGGCTCGCCAAAATTGGCCTGTGCTTTATGCGCGATACCTTTGATAAGCGGCTTGACAAAGAACGGCGCAGGCGACTGCGCGATCCGTGTGAAGACCAGCTTCAGCAGCAACAGCGGCATCAATGACCCCTCTGCGTAATACAGCCAATACGATTGATCGAGGCGCGCATCGGTGCCCGGGACGGGACCGAAGCGACCGTCACCGTAGTGATCGATCAAATACTCGATGATCACGGCAGACTCCGCGAGCAGCCGATCGCCATCCTCCAATACCGGTGATTTCCCCAGAGGGTGCACGGCTGCAAGTTCCGGCGGTGCCAACATGGTGCGCGGATCGCGAGTGTAAAGCTGGAGCCTGTACAGCACGCCCAGTTCTTCCAACAGCCATAAAACGCGTTGCGAGCGTGAATTGTTCAAATGATGCAAGGTCAGCATGGACATCTCCTTGACACTAGCGGGCGGTACGAGTGGTCTTTGATGTGTTGTTATTCAGCGGCCGTGGGGATCCCGTTGGCTTGCCGCCATGCGGTTCATCGCTAAAAATAGGGGTGCGCCGGACCCTCATCTCTTGTTGCTCGACTACTTTTCAATCCGGCGATCTCCTTCCGACAACGGAAAATAGGGCATAGGTCAGCCGATGTCGATTACATCGGCGGCATCTGCTGTAGGGGATAACCACAGTTTCCATGCGGCGGCCAATTGCGGACTCATGATGCTGGAGGCCTCCTGCTAATGGAAAAACTTGCGCCCTGCGATCGAGAAACGATTTCCGAGTGGCATGGGCATGCAAAGAAAGCAGTGTCCTCGGGACCTACAAGGTGACGCAGGATGTATCACGATACAGCAATAAAACGCTTTTCGACACGCGCGGCAAGTAGTGAGAGGTCATTCCGTGTTTCCCGACGGTGGTGTTCGAGGCATGAAACCGGGGCGATTGCTTGTTGCCATAGCGAATATTCGGTGCGACAGATTGTCCAGTGCCTCCGTCGTCGAGTATATGCGACAAGGCGCGCGCACCTCTGCGAAACGTGCATTCAATGCTCGGCCAACCATGCGAAATCGCCGAATGTGATGCGTTACGACCCGTGTTTTACGCTTCTGAAACGAAATTTAATGAAATATCGCTGCCAGAATGCATCAAACACGCTATAAAGGCATCACAAACACGTCACAAACGCGTTTGGTATCGATACAATAGGCGATCGCCGCAAGGGTCGGCGACACAATAACGGTCGACAACTGGAGAGTCGAATGGCAACAGCAAAGAAGGCAGCGGCAAAGAAGGTCGCAGCTAAGAAGGCGCCGGCAGCTAAGAAGGCCGTAGCGACGAAGAAGGTTGCAGCAAAGACGTCGGGCGCTGCGCCGATCAAGGACACCTTCACCAAGGTGACGTTGGCAACGCATCTGGCTGAGGTTTCCCAAGTGGAGCCGAAGCAGGTCAAGGCAGTCTTGGCAGCACTGGAAGCCACGATCCTCGGCGCTGTCCACAAGAAAGGCGTGCGTGAATTCACGCAGCCCGGCCTGCTGAAGCTGACGGTGCAAGACGTTCCGGCCAAGAAGAAGCGCGTTGGCAAGGACCCGTTCACCGGCGAAATGCGCGAGTTCGCGGCCAAGCCGGCATCGGTGCGTATCAAGGTTCGTGCACTGAAGAAGCTGAAGGACGCCGCGCTGTAATCCAGCCGCGTTGACAACCTTCGGGCAGGCTCGAGCCGTCAGGGCAGGTCTGCTGAAAAAAGCGCTGCATCGAGAGAGGTGGCGCTTTTTTTATTGCCAGCGAGGCCGCTACGAAGCTGACCGACCGCGCGGATCATTCGCTTGTTTTTTCCAGGGCCAATTCAGTGACCGGATCGGCTTGTGCCGCCAGTTGCTTCGCGCGCTGGTAATCCGTTTTGCCAGTGCCGAGCGTCGGTAGCTTGTGCAGATGAATAATGCGTCGCGGTAGTGCCAGCTCGCTGACCTGACGTTGCTGGAACCACTGCAGCAGCGCGTCGCGCCTGGCATCCTCGCGTGTGGTCAATAACACGATTTGTTCGCCCTTCCGTGAATCCGGCAGACTGACCGCGGCATGTTGCTGGTCGGGCCAGAGCGCCGATATCGTCGACTCAACGGCCGTCAGCGAGACCATTTCTCCGGCAATCTTCGCGAAGCGCTTCTGCCGCCCTTGAATTGTCACGTAACCATGCTCGTCGATCGAGACGATATCGCCGGTGTCATACCATCCATCGGGCGGTGCTTGCAGCACGCCGGGCGCATCGGCCTTCATATAGCCCTTCATCACGTTCGGGCCTTTCACAAACAGCAAGCCGGCGTTATCAATACCCGGGACTGCCTCGAGACGGCTGGCAATACCCGGCAGCAAGCGGCCGACGGTGCCCGGTCGATTCTGCATCGGAGTATTGAGGCTGATGACCGGGGACATTTCCGTGGCGCCGTACCCTTCGAAAATCCGCACACCATATTTGTCCGCATAAACCCGACGCGTGTCTTCACGCAATTTCTCCGCGCCCGCAAAGATATAGCGGACGCTGTGCAGGTCGTATGGATGAGCGGCACGCGCGTACGCGGACAGGAATGTATCGGTGCCAAACATGATCGTCGCATTTGTGTCATAAATCAGTTCCGGCACGATCCGGTAATGCAGTGGCGATGGGTAGTAGAACGCCTTGATACCCGACAGAATTGGCAGCAGGGTGCCACCGGTGAGGCCGAAGGAATGAAACATCGGCAAGACGTTCAGCACGATATCCTGGGGCCCGAAGTCGACGCGGCTGGCAATTTGGCCGCAATTTGCCAGAATATTGTGGTGGCTCAGGACGACGCCCTTCGGGCTGCCCTCGGAGCCAGACGTGTACAGGATGACCGCGGTGGTGTCGGCCAACGCATGGTTGCTGGGCGCATCGTCATCGGTGGTCGGTTTTGCCACGTATCCCGCGCCGCGTAGATTGCGTGCATACGCCCAATGGGGGAAGCGCGACGCCAGCAGGCCATACGCCTTGTCATGCCAGCGCACGGTGGTCGGCAAATCTTCGAGATAGACGATCTTCACGCCAGCGGCGACAAGCGCATCGATTATCGCTTCGAGCTTCGCCATGGTTACGAAACGGCGCGATGTGAGCACGGTCTCCAGCTTCGCCGTGTTGCAGGCTTGCGCGGTTTGCGCCGCCCCGTTGGTGAAGTTCAACATGGCCGGCGCGCGACCGATCGACTGTAGCGCGAAGAAGACGACGCTGGCGGCCACCGTATTTGGCAGCATGACGCCGACCGGTTCGAGGGACACGGTGTGCTCCCCGGTTTGCGCCGCATCGGCAGGTTCAAGATGACCACGCAAAAGCACGCGCCCCAGGGTGAATACGCGAAGCAGGAAAGCGCCATAGCGGAGCGGCTTGCGTTCGATATCCTCGACAATGGGGCGGTGACGGCCATGCACCTCGCTGGCGCTGAGCAGTGCCTGGAACAGTGTCTTGTGCGTGCCCGCGCTCCGAAACATCATTTCCGACATTACGTCATATAGTTGCGCGCTGGCCATCTGGCGCCGCGCGCGCCCCTTGATGTCGTCAGGTATCGCGAACCGTTGTGGTGGCAGTACCGTCATCGTAATGCGTGGGAACCACCGGATGCGCACCTTGCCGCGGAGCCGCGAGAACGGTGAATATTGCGCCCCATCGATTCGGATCGGCAACAGTTGCGCATCCGAGCGATCGGCGATCATGCCTGGTCCTTCGTAAATCTTCATCAGCGCACCGGTCACCGTCAAACGACCCTCGGGGAAGATCATGCACTTCTCGTCGCGCTTGAGCAGGTCGATCAAGGACTTGGCGGCCAACGGATTTGTCGGATCGAGCGGGAAGGCATTGACAAGTGCCATCACCGGCTTCATCCACCATTGACGCGCGACATGCGTGTTGACGGCAAAGTGCAGTTTTTCAGGCAGGAACGCGGCAATCAGTACCGCGTCGAGGAACGACGTGTGATTGGCGACGATCAGCACGCGGCTGCCGGCGTCCGTGTAGCGCTCCGGATGACGCAATTCGACGTGATACAGCAGCGTCAGTACGGAACGGAGCACCGAGCGCACCAATGCGTCCGGTAGCAGGCGGCAGATATAAAGTGCCACCGCGCCATTCGCCACCGCTACACTCAGGAAGATTTCCGGGATAGTGAAGTGCAGCGCCAGCATGACGATGGTCAGGAGAGCGGATACCACCATGAACAGCGCATTCATCACGTTGTTTGAGGCGATCACCCGCGCACGGTGCGCGGGCTGGCTGCGATGCTGCATGATCGCGTACAACGGCACGATATAGATGCCGCCGCATATGGCCATGCCGCCGAGATCGAACAGCACGCGCCAGTTGGCGGGCACGCTCAGGAACGTTCGCAGCGATTGCAGCGACTCCGTCGTGGCCGCAGTCGCGACGACAGCCGTTGCGTGTTGGCTGGCAAAGTAGAGGTCGATGCCGAACAGCGTCAGACCGAGCGCCGCCAGGGGTACATACGTTGCCTGCACCTCGCCGCGCAACAACCTATCGCAGGCGTACGAGCCCAGACCGACGCCTACCGAGAACACCGTCAGCAACAAGGTGACCACGGCTGGGTCTGCATGCAATACGTCTTTTACGTAGGGAGCGAATTGAGCCAGCAGCGTTGCACCTACGAACCAGAACCACGAACTGCCCAGAATGCATCGCTTGATCGCTTTGTCCTGGAAGCTTTGCGAGACGATCAGGATCGTTTCTCTGAACAGGTTGCGATTGATCCGTAGCGAGGGGTCACTCGGTGTCGCGGCGGCGATGTGCCGGCTGCTCAGATAGCCAATGACGGCCACCGCGACCAAGGCGATGCAGACAAGGGTTTCGCCGTTCGCACGCAAGACCAATGCGCCTCCGGCAATCGTGCCCATCAAAATGGCAAGGAATGTTCCGGCTTCAACGAGCGCGTTGCCTTCGAGTAATTCCTCGGGCTTCAGTTGCTGTGGCAGTAGCGCATATTTAATCGGCCCGAAGAAGGTCGAATGCACGCCCATGCCCGCGAGGGCCGCCAGCAGGATGCCGATGCTATGCAGATAGAAGCCGGCGACAGCCACCGCCATAATCCCGATTTCGACCAGCTTGATCACCCGGGTCATCGCCGCGCGATCGTATTTGTCGGCCATCTGGCCCGCCATCGCGGAAAACAGGAAAAAGGGCAGAACGAACAGGCCGCCCGCGACGGTTACAAGCCATTGCGCGTCATGCGCACCGGTTGCCATCCGGTACGTAATCAGCATGATCATTGCATTTTTCAGCAAATTATCATTCAGCGCGCCGCAGAACTGCGTAACGAACAGCGGCAAAAAGCGCTTGGTGCGAAACAATGACATTGCAATGCCTCTTATTAATAGTTTGCCGCGCGGGCAGACTGACTAGTCGATGCTGCGCAGTATGCCTTCACCACTTTGGGATTGGTTAAGAATAATGAATGGCGTGCTTGATGGTGACGCGCGTGGCAAGAAACCGGCGCTGTCGCCGGGGAGCGCGCGGGCCTTTATGTCGACTTGCCGAATGGGGGGAGCCGACGGTGTGTCGCGCGCCGCGGCGTTGAGCGTCAATTCAAGGCAGCGTAGACGGCGTCCCGTATGTCGATGGTCAAACGCCCGTTCATTCCTTCATAGGCCGTATTGGTCATCACCAGCACGATCAAGTCATGCACCGGATCGATAAACCAGTGGTGTCCGTAGACGCCGCCCCAGGAAAGCGTGCCCGGACTTTGCGGCGTTTCAGCCAGGATCGGGTCGACGAGAACGCCCGCGCCAAAGCCAAAGCCCCAGCCGGGGCCGCGCGATGCAACGTCGATGCCGCAAAGATCGCCACAACGCATGGGTGCGATAGGCGGCGATAACCAGCCGGGATCGGCGGCTCGCAGCGATTCCAGCAACGTCAGCACGTCGGCTGCGCTGCCGGACATGCCGGCGCCCGCCGATGGATAAGCATGGGGATTCGTGATGCGTGATGGCGCGAAGCGAACGCCTTGTTCTGGCGCATCGTCGAAGGGTAACCATAAACCATCCGGTATCGGGAACGTGCCGTCCGCTCCATTTGCGTAAGCGGTCGTCAAGCGGTGTTCTCGACCCGCGTCAACGCCGAAGCCGATGTCTTTCAATCGAAGGGGTTTACCCACCAGCTTGTCGATCGCCGCAGGCAACGGCATGTCCATTGCCCGTGCCAATACCGCGCCAAGGACATCAATCGCCAGCGAGTAGGCCCAGCCATGGCTAGGCGCATACGTCAGCGGTACCTGGGCCAGACGTTGAAGATTGGTTTCGAGATCACAGTCGGCCAGGTCCAGCCCATCGGAGACCCCGTGTTGCTGATACGAGCCGTTCTTTTCCTGTGACAGGCCGTACCCCAAGCCTGCGGTATGCGTCAACAAATGGTAGACATTGATTCGTGCCGGTGTGCCATCGGGTCGTGATGGCGTGAAGAAGGGCAACCACCGTGTGACCGGTGCGTCCATCGCCACGATACCTGCCGCGACAGCGCGCAACGCGGCGACGGTAACGAAAGGCTTCGACACGGAGGCGAGCCGGAATATGCTGTCCCACTGCATCCGACGTTGTGCCTCGCGATTTGCCCAACCGGCGGCGCGACGATAGCGCGCAATGCCGTGTTGCGTCACGCAGACGACCGCGCCCACGACGCGATCGTCGTGCAACGCCGCGTCGATCGCGTCATCGAGTCGTTGCCGCAATGGCACTTCATGCAGGTCGGTCATCCCGGATGCTCCTAGTGAATCGCGCTTGCTCAGCGCTTCAGCAGTTTATCCAGCGCATGGATCTGCGCCGTGCAGGCTGCGTAAGCGGTCTCTTCGATACCGCGATATAGCGCGACGATCGATTCCCCCACGGGCGTCAGCACGCAGCCGCCACCACGTTGACCTCCCATTTCAGCATGGGTGGCCGGCATCTCCAGTGAGCGGTTCAACTCGTCGATCAACATCCATGCGCGACGATAGGACATATTGAGATGCCGTGCGGCGGCGGAGATCGATCCTCTTTCGCGAACGGCCTCGAGCAACGCGACCTTGCCAGGACCAATGGCGATACTGCCGTCGTGATGGATGCGCATGCGAAAGCGTACGTGCGGGTCGATTGCCTGCGATGGCATGGCGTCATCGGTGGCCCGGGCATCGCGGTCGTCCGCAGCGCGGCGGTGCTTACCCGAGGTCGCCGAATGATCAGCGCTCGCGTTGGCAGTGCGCGCATCGCCTTGCGGGCCGGCGCGTGGAGAGGGCGATGCGGAATCGGACGTGGAAGCGCTCATGGCGGCAGCATACCATGCATGCGCGGCGCTGGCAGGCGCGCGCAGGCAAGCACGGCAATGTCAGTATCCATGCCAGTAATACCCTGTTTTGTCCGCCGTCACTGGTTGCGCGGCATTACCGCTTGTATGCGT
Organism: Robbsia andropogonis; assembly: GCF_000970345.1. Classification (GTDB taxonomy): domain Bacteria; phylum Pseudomonadota; class Gammaproteobacteria; order Burkholderiales; family Burkholderiaceae; genus Robbsia; species Robbsia andropogonis. Next base: position 393,541 of record NZ_LAQU01000002.1, read on the forward strand.
CGAACGGGAATGTGATGGCTGTTATTCGCCGCGATCGATATCCGGATGTGGGCGACCGAACAGGGCGCGTAATGCCTCTCCGCTCATGCCGGATGCAATGACTTTTTGCCACGGTCCGATGTCGTGGTTGGCACCCACATTCAGACGGTCGATCGCCCGGTCGTTATAGGTGTACAACATGAGTCCTTTGGCGGAGTACTTGGCGATCATACCGCCAGCGTCACCACTCCAGTGCGGATGTTCCATGAGCATCGGCAATGATTGAATGGGATCGAGGCATCGCGTGAACTGGCGCAGCGTGAAGTCCATTGTGCCGTCACCCGCTTCCGTCCATGCGTTCCGATAGGTTGCCGCAATCCCTTTTGGACCCAGGCGTGGAGGATTAAATGCGTAAGCGGACACAGATCCCTTGACACCCTTAGTGCGCAGAAATGTCGCTATATCAAAACCGGCCAGCGTTCCGACAACCGCGCCTAGACTGTGTCCCGCTATCGATATGCGTAGCGTCTTGGCATCTTTCCTCGCCATGTGCGCATAGTGTTCGAGAAACGCGGCAATCTGTCTTTCTCCGGGACGGATGGTCCCTGCCTCCGTATGCCAGCGTTGCAACCACCCACCGCCGATGGCGCCCAAGCTCGGTAAATCATCACCTAGCGGATTGCTATGTGTCTGAGGGATCTGGCCGTTGAAATCGCAGCGGATATCTCCCATATCCGTCATCCGTGTGCCGGCAAAACCTAGCACGACGACCAGGGTGTCCGGGTGCGTGGTCACCTCCCATACTTTCATTGCCGTGGTCGAGTGGTTGGTACAAAGAGTCAGTCCCTCTACAGTCGCAACGTTATTCGTCGTGACCGCATAGGCTTCCCCTGCGCACATGCGCATGCATTCCAGCACATCGCGGCAGTTTTCCTCGAAGGCTTTTATCGTGTCCGGTGCGGACGACCCTTCCCTTGGCGTTTCCACTGATTGAAGCTTGTTGACCAAATTGATTTGCGCGGGGTTGGCCGCACCGTGGACAATGATGCCCGAGACGTCCTGTCTGGTAGTACCGAAGCCGGAGGCGTGTCGCGGTCGGGCATCGTCCAACAAGGCGCGAAGGTTCGCAAGCGTACGGCGGCTACGTCGGTAGTCCTCAGTCGTGTCGCGTTGCGTATTATGGGCTCCCATGGAAAACGTACGTCGCGATAGCGCCCGTTCGTCTCGTTTAACGCGTGCTTTCAGAGCGGGGAATGTGAGGTGTGCGGCGGTACCGGTTTGTTTTGGCGTGCCGGGTCGCGCCGCCGTCATGGCCGCTGCCCGGTCACGAACGGTTTTGCTTGAAATCGATGCATGGCGAGGGAGTCCAACCACCGTACCTGATAGCACTTTCATATCAATCTAGATGTCCACATTCAGGATGATGGGGTACGTAGGATCCAGGGTAAGTCATTCGATTCCGCACGCCCCCCGTGTGCCGCGCACTATCCCCACCCCGACGACATCATCGTGTGATATCGGCCCGTGATCGCGGTTCATTTATTTGTGCGATAGCGTTTATCGGTTTTGTTGTCGATCCCGGGTATCCGCATGGTAGGGCTGACCGTCGTGCGCCATGGTTGGGGTGGCGCGAACGTGAGGTTCCCATAGCGAAAAAAATGGCCCGGATCGTGTACTCCGGGTTTCCGGATAAGTGCCGTTGGCGGCGCTTGGCGCCGAATAACGTCAATGAAGCGATGATTGGCGGCTACCGAACCCGTGCAAACAGCGGTGACGCGAGACTCGCGGCGGCAAGTTCATTTGCTGCCGCGACCAATGGTTGTCCCAGCTCCGCCATCCGCTTCTCGGTCAGGCGAACCAGCGGGCCCGCGATACTGATCACACCGATTGCCGGATAGCCTCGACGCTGCACTGGCGCCGCCATCGCCGTCATTCCGGGCGCGAATACCTCGTTGATCGTGGCGTAGCCCCGGTCCCTCGCCGCGTGGACAAATGCAAGCAATCCATTGATCGTCGTCGGGGCTTTCGGCCCGTACTGTTTTGGCGAGCCAAAACCTTGGCGTGTCACCAATGCCAGGGCGCGTTCATCGGTCATCGTCATCATCCATGCATACCCTGTCGCACTGCACGACAAAACCGTATCCATACCCATGTCGGCATCGTAACGCAGTCCCTTCAGCGCGCCTTGCGCCTTCGCCACCCATGTAATGCGGTCGCCGTCGACGATGGACAATCGGACTAATTCGCCTGATTTTTCCGCAAGTCGGTCGAGAATGGTTTGCGCGATATCGACGATCCCCGACGTGGCGAGGTAACCGAGCCCGAGCCCGACCAGTTTCGTCGTCAGTACATAGTCTCCGTGTTCGCGTATTTGCCGCACATAGCCGCATTGCTTTAGATCCGCCAACAGCCGGTGGCAGGCACTGCGTGGAATGTCGAGTTGGTCCGAAATCAATGCCAACGGCGTTCCTTCCATCTGGGTTGCCAGGAATTCGAGAATGGCCATGGTTCGATCTGTCACGCTAGGCATGGTGCGCAACTCCTCTATGTCGGCGCGTTTTATCATCATTTCACAATGCGGTATGAAATTCCACCTTGGAACACCGTCCTGAGCGTGCTGTTACGCTTTGCTCCAACTCGTGACGCGATGCACCAAGGTGGCGTGACGGGTAAATACAGCGCGACGCACGACGTGGCGTCGACACACACCATTCCCGGTAGTTATTGCTTTTGCAATGATCGACGGAGGAGACATGATGAACACGCATGTGCATGCACCCGAGCACCAGGCGATGCGGACCCGTGCAGTAACGGCGGCCGCCGTTGGCACGGCACTCGAATGGTTTGACTTCACGCTTTATGGCGCCTTGGCCGCAACGGTGCTTCCGACATCGTTTTTTCCGGCGATGGACCCGACATCGGCGTTACTCGCGTCGCTTGCGACATTCGGCGTCGGGCTCGCCGCACGACCACTGGGGGCGATCATCTGCGGGCATCTTGGCGACAAGCTGGGGCGCCGCAATGTGATGCTCGCGACGGTCTCCGTAATGGGCCTTTCATCAATGCTGATGGGACTGTTGCCGACGTACGCCAGCATCGGCGTATGGGCACCGTTCCTGCTCGTATTGCTGCGTATTCTGCAGGGTTTTGCGTTAGGCGGCGAATCGACAGGCGCTCAGCTGATGGCGATCGAACATGCGAGCGCTGACAGACGCGGCAAATATTCCGGCCTGCTCGGCCTGTGCTCGCCACTGAGTCAGATCAT
>NZ_LAQU01000003.1 GCF_000970345.1 Robbsia andropogonis
TATCTTTCGATTCGCTACAGTAAGCGTCTGAGCACTGCTGGCATCGAGCCGTCTGTTGGAAGTCGCGGCGATAGCTACGATAATGCGCTGGCCGAGACCATCAACGGATGGTACAAAGCCGAGGTAATTCACCGACGCAGCGCGTGGAAAACGCGCGAATCGGTGGAAGTCGCCACGTTGGAATGGGTCGTTTGGTTCAATCATCGTCGTCTGATGGGGCCACTCGGATATATCCCTCCAGCCGAAGCTGAGGCAAACTATCACCGCCACGGCAAAATTAACGTAACCGAGGCAGCGTTAACTTAAACCAACCCGCCTCCACAAATCCCGGCGGGGTTCAGCATGCCTTGTATCTGAAACAATAGCAGACACAATATCGAAATGGACTACTGCAACGCTACCTCGGTCGCACATTGACAGATGCCTACCTGAGCGGAGCCATCAGTTGGAAATCATCGTTGAGACGTATGTGCCGTTTGGGGAACGTTCATCGGCGGGCTTGCGCGTCAGACCCCTTCCAGGTCAGGGCGTAGACCCAAGCCTCAAAGTAGAGTGCAGTCGCTCAATGCGACAACAGCATCCCGCTGGTTCGCTGTTTCGACTATCCGTGAAGCTGACCGACCGAAAAGGAACGCAATTCTTATATGCTCCCCCTAATGCACCATTCGAGCATGTGACCTACGAGGAAGCAGAGCGATTTATCTCAACCATGTTCGGCACTTAATCGACCGGCGTGCTCCCTCAAGAATGCTACAGCCCGCGTAGCCAAACCGTCATAGAGAACGGTACTGCGTCACTCACAATCTTCAAAAGTAACGTTACGAAGCGGAAATATTATATGGGGCAAGCGGGAGATGATCCGAGGGGCGTCATGATGTGGCAGATGACCTGCGTATGGCCACACTGAAGCCGCTCCCGCACGTGCATATCCGGCACGCAGCAATCGACAAGACATCGCCCGACCGGATGTGCCATTAAAGCAAAGTGGAAGGTCCTAGAGTAGGACCTTCGTGCGGACATTTTGAAAAAACGCGACGCGAAATTGGGGGCTAGTCGCCTCTCGCCGATTTTCAAAAACCATCGGAAACAGATATTTTTTAACCACTTATTTTATTGGGGTTTTCGGAAATCTCCCCCCCAATCTAGCCATCCAAGCTATTTTAAAAAGCTTTCTATTTCCGGCCTACACACACGCCTCGTGAAGTGCCCCCCCTTTCACTCCACCGTAACCGACTTCGCCAGATTCCGTGGCTTATCCACATCAGTCCCTCTAGCACACGCCGTATGATAAGCAAGCAATTGCAGCGGCACGGTATGCAGAATCGGCGACAACAGCCCGTAGTGTTCCGGCATCCGGATCACATGCACGCCCTCATCGCTTTCAATGTGCGTATCGGCATCGGCAAACACATAAAGCTGCCCGCCTCGGGCGCGCACTTCCTGCATATTCGACTTCAGCTTTTCCAGAAGCGAGTCATTCGGCGCCACGGTCACCACTGGCATCGCTTCGGTCACCAGCGCCAGCGGTCCATGCTTCAGCTCTCCTGCGGGATAGGCTTCAGCATGAATATAAGAAATCTCCTTCAGCTTCAACGCCCCTTCCAGCGCAATCGGGTAATGCAAACCACGCCCCAAAAACAGTGCATTTTCCTTACGTGAAAACTCTTCCGCCCAGGAAATGATCTGCGGTTCCAGCGCGAGCACGCTATTCAGCGCCGCCGGCAAGTGACGCAATTGCGCCAGATACTTCGCCTCAGCCTTAGCGTCCACATGACCCCGCAACTTGCCAAGCGTCGCAGCGAGAATAAACAACCCCACCAACTGCGTCGTAAATGCCTTGGTCGACGCCACGCCGATCTCGGTGCCCGCGTGCGTCAGGAACTTCATCTTCGTCAGCCGCACCATGGCGCTGGACGCAACGTTGCAAATAGCCAGCGTATTCTGATGCCCCAGCTCCTGCGCGTATTTCAGCGCGGCAAGCGTATCGGCCGTCTCCCCCGACTGCGAGATCGTCATCACCAGCGCATTCGGATTTGGCACGGACTCACGATAGCGATATTCGCTGGCCACTTCCACATCCGCGGGAATCTTCGCAACCGACTCCAACCAATACTTCGCCGTCAAACCGGCGTAATAGCTGGTACCACACGCCAGAATCAGCACCCGATCGATCTTTGACAGAATCGCCGGAGCGGCCTCGCCAAACAGCTTGGCATCAAAGCCATCAATGGCCGGAATCGTGTCATTGATCGCGCGCGGTTGCTCGAAGATTTCCTTCTGCATGAAGTGGCGATACGGCCCGAGCTCGACGGCACTACCATACGCTGCCACCGTACGCACTTCCCGTTCGACCGTTTGATCGTGCGCATCGACAATCGTCACGCCGTTCAATTGCACGTCGACCACATCGCCTTCTTCCAGGAAGATGAAGCGATCGGTACTACCCGCCAGCGCCAGCGCATCGGACGCGATGAAGTTCTCATGCTTCCCTGACGCGCCAATACCCACCACCAATGGCGATCCGGCACGCGCACCCACGACCCGATGCGGCTCGTCTTTATGAATCACACCAATCGCATAAGCACCGCGCAGCAGCTTCACTACTTTCCGCACAGCCGCGAACAGATCGCCCGCATAATGCAGATGCACCAGATGCGCGATGACCTCCGTATCCGTCTGCGATACGAAGGTGTAACCTTTCGCGATTAAATCCTGACGCAGCGGCTCGAAGTTCTCGATGATCCCGTTGTGTACCACGCCCACCGTGTCATGCGAGAAAATCGGATGCGCGTTGTGCGTGACAGGTGCACCATGCGTCGCCCATCGCGTATGCGAGATACCCGTTTCCGCTTGCAGATGTTGCTCGCGCACTTGTGCATCGAGTTCCGCAACCCGCGCCGTGCTGCGTGCACGGGCCAGTTGCGCATCTTTGATGATGGCCACGCCGCAGGAATCATAACCGCGGTATTCAAGCCGCCGCAGACCTTCCACCAGTACATCGACGATATTCCGCTGCGCTACCGCGCCTACAATCCCACACATGGTTTGTCCTCGATATCACACGTCAATCCGCTTCCGCGGCAAGCCGATGGCCCGCATGCCGGAAGCGGGCGGCGTTACGCCTTCCTCTGTTTTACCGGCCGCTGATAACCGGCCTTCGCAAGCTGCGTCTTCTCGTTCAGCGTCAGCGACGCGGCGGGCACATCTTTCCACACCGTCGTTCCAGCGGCCAGCGTGGCACCTTTGCCAATCCGTACCGGTGCGACCAGGCTTGCATTCGATCCCACGAAGACGTCGTCCTCGATGATGGTTCGATGCTTGTTGGCACCATCGTAGTTGCACGTGATCGTACCCGCGCCCACATTCACGCCACTGCCGATATCCGCATCGCCGATATACGTCAGATGGTTGGCCTTCGACCCCTTGGCGATGGTCGCGTTTTTCACTTCTACAAAATTGCCGATATGCACATCGTCGGACAATGCCGCGCCGGGACGCAGACGCGCATACGGTCCGATAACCGCTCCCGCACCGATCTTTGCACCTTCCAGGTGGCAGAACGCATCGATGCGGGTGCCCGCGGCAATCTCGACATCACGCAGCACGCAGTTCGGCCCGATACGCACGTCATCACCCAACACCACGCTGCCTTCGAACACACAGTTCACATCGATCGATACATCGCGGCCGGTTTTCAAGACACCACGCACGTCCACTCGTGCCGGATCAGCCAGCGTCACACCGTCGTCCAACAGCGTAGCCGCAATCCGCGCTTGAAACGCCCGTTCCAACACGGCAAGCTGCGCACGGCTGTTGACGCCAAGCGTCTCGGTCTCGTCGGACGAGGACACGGCGTGCACAGCCAAGCCATCGGCAATGGCGGATTCGACAAGATCGGTCAGGTAATACTCGCCTTGCGCATTGTCGTTGCGCAGCGCCTCGAGCCAGCCGCCCAGCTTTGCAGTAGGCAGCACGACAATGCCCGTGTTGACTTCCTGGATGGCCTTGGTTGCCGCATCGGCATCCTTCTCTTCAACGATCTTCGTCACGGCACCGGATGCGTTGCGCACGATACGACCATACCCCGTGGGGTTGTCCAACGTGACGGTCAACAGCCCATAGCCTTGCGGTCCGGCGGCATCAATCAAACGTTGGAGCGTAGCGCCGGTCGTCAACGGCACATCACCGTATAAAACAAGTGTCGGAACGGAAGGATCGAGCGCATCGAGGGCTTGCTTTACAGCGTGCCCGGTACCCAGTTGCTGGGTCTGCTCGGCAAAGACGATATCGGAAGCGGTCACGGCGTCTCGTACCACAGGGGCGCCGTGCCCCACCACCACCACGATACGCGTGGGCCGCAACGTGCGTGCCGTGTCGATCACATGGGTCAACAGCGGTCGCCCCGCCAGTGGATGCAGGACCTTCGGCAAGGCGGAACGCATCCGCTTACCCGAACCCGCGGCCAGAATCACGATGTTCACGTGGCACCCTTCGGTCAGAATGAGCGCTCCATTCTAGCACGCGAAGGGGATGGCAAAACCGTTCGGCGGGGCCCAAACCGGCCCCCTCGAACCCGCAAATCGCGGTGCAAACAACGGTTCGCCCAACCGCCGCGAACCCGTCACGCACCAGTCAATAATCGATCAGGCGCATTGCTTGATCGCACTGCGCATCGCCTCGGCCAATTCCGCCGCAACGAATTTCGCGACATAGCCGTTCGCGCCTACCTTGCGTACGTGCTCTTCATTAGCCGATCCAGACAAGGACGAGTGGATGACCACGGGAATGCGCTGTAGCCCTTCCTCCGCCTTGATACGGCGCGTCAACGTGAAACCATCCATCTCGGGCATTTCGAGATCAGTCAAGACCAGGGCGATTTCGTCGCTGATATTCCGGCCTTCGGAGCGCGCCTTCTGGTTCATCGCATCCAGCACGTTCCAGGCTTCCTGCCCGGTCTTGGTCATGATGAACGGCACGCCCATTGCGGTCAGGCTCTGTTCCAACAGACCACGTGCCACGGCGGAATCATCGGCCGCCAGCACCTTCGCGCCCTTGCGCAGCTTCAACGCACCGGTCTCCTGCTGGTCGATTGGCGGACGTTCTTCCGGCATCACGTCACGCAGAATCTGCTCGACGTCCAACACCTGCGCCAGCAAATTCTGATCGCCGGGCAAGCGGGCGAAGCTGGTCACCGTCTTGCTGCGCGAATGTGATTCAGCCGACAACACGTTGCTCCATTCCAGGCGCACGATATCGTCTACCTCTTCCACCGCAAAGCCCTGCGTGGTCCGCGCAAACTCGGTCACCAGCAAGATCTTCAAGCCATTACGCGGTTCGCATCCGGTGATACGCGCCAGATCGATCACCGGAATGATTTGGCCACGGATATCGGCAACACCGAGCATTTCGGGACCGGCCCCCACCAGGGCGGTCAGCTTCGGCATGGCCATGATCTCACGGATCTTGAACACATTGATGCCGTACAGCTCGCGCTGATCCGTGCCCGGCGATTCGCCAAGCCGGAACAGCAGCAGCTCGAACATATTGTTACCGGCCAATCGGACCCGTTGTTCGATGTCCTGTTGCGTCGTATCCATGCTTTTCTCCCCCACCGCCTTGAAATGCGCCTGGTGCCGCCAGCAACCTGATATCGCACATCATGCGGCGGCAGGTTTCCGAGGCGTGCCACGCACGCTATATCTGAAAACAGAAATTAAGACACTAATGAACGATGCAAAATCCGGCTTAGAAGGTTTCCCACTCATCCGCCGAAGCCGGCTTCGGCACTGCCACGGAACGCGTGCCCGTCTGCATTGGCGCAGGCGTGCGCAACACTTCCTCCGCCACGGCAACGGACGCCGTTGCCGCCACCGGTGCGGCCGCCGCCATCGATGTGCGCGGCGCGGTTCGCGCCGGGGCCTTGTTCACGCCTTTCGACCGTGAACCCACCGGCGTTTTCCGTGCGCGCGTTGCCGTCGTCCCGGCAGCAGATGCTTTCGGGCGCGACGCACTACTGATCGCCACCGGCGATGACGACACAGGTATCGATGCCAGCACCTTCGCGGCAACCTCGACGTTGCGATCGACCTTGAACGTGGCGACGAGCGACTTCAATGCACTCGACTGCGCGGCCATCGACTGCGCCGCCGCCGATGCCTGCTCGACCAGTGCCGCGTTCTGCTGCGTCACTTCGTCCATCTGCGCCACTGCTTGGTTGACCTGCTCGATACCCGTTTGCTGCTCGGTCGACGCGGCGGAGACTTCGCCCATCAGGTCGGTCACGCGCCGCACGGACTTCACGACGTCCTTCATCGTCGCACCGGCTTCATCAACCAACGCCGAGCCGGCTTTCACGCCCTCCACCGATTGGTTGATCAGCCCGGTGATTTCCTTCGCGGCCGCGGCACTACGCTGCGCCAGCGTGCGCACTTCGCCGGCCACCACCGCAAAGCCACGCCCCTGCTCGCCGGCACGAGCGGCTTCCACCGCCGCGTTCAAGGCGAGAATATTGGTCTGGAATGCAATGCCTTCAATCACCGAGATGATCTCGGCAACTTTCTCGGAACTGGTGGTGATGCCGCGCATCGTACCCACAACCTTCTCGACCACGTCACCGCCGCGCTCGGCAATTTCCGATGCATCACGCGCCAACATATTGCCTTGCTTCGCGTTCTCCGCGTTCTGACGCACGGCGGCAGTCAGTTGCTCCATGCTGGCCGCGGTCTCTTCCAATGCGGAGGCCTGCTCTTCCGTCCGCTGACTCAGGTCGCTGTTACCCGCGGCGATTTCCGAAGAACCGGTGGCAATACTTTCGCTGCTATCGCGTACACGGCTGACCATCGATGCCAACTTTTCGTTCATGTTCGACAGCGCGCCAAGCAATTGCGCCATCTCATCACGGCCGCGCACCTCGATGCGCCGGGTCAAGTCGCCACGTGCAACGGTCTCCGCCACGTCCACAGCCTCACGTACCGGCGCGGTGATCGAGCGCGTGATCAGCACGGCAATGACGCTGCCGCCCAGGAAGGCCAGCAGGACGATCACCACCGTGGTCGTCAGCGTTTCGCTGAACGCACCTTCGGCGTCCGCGACGGCGGCATCGCCGCCCTTCCGGTTGAATTCGATATCCTCAGCGATAGCGTCGACCAAGGTGCCAAACGCCACTGTCGCGCCATTAAGCGCCAATTCACGGGCTTGCATCATCCCCGCATCACCGGTAGCAGCGAGATCGGCGACCTGCTTGTCGACCTCGCGATACACCGTCCACGCCTGCTGAACCTTGTCAGAGAGTACTTTTTCGTCGCCGTTGGCCGAGAGCTTTACATAGTCTGCCCAGGCACTGTCATACGCCTTGAGTGAAGCGTCACGCGTCTTGTTGTCTTTCGCGCGCCCGGCGTCACTCGTTTGCAGCAAAATCTTCAACTGCGTCCGACGCACGGTGTTGGCGGTATTCTGAAGTGTTCCCAGCGCCTGGATACTTGGCAACCAATCCTTTGCCAGGCTCTCCGTGCCGCGATACACACGCGATGTCTGCATATAGGACAAAACGCCCATCAACGCGATCAACAGCAGCGTGATGCCGAATCCCAATCCCAAGCGGGCGCCAATCTTCAAGTTGCTCAGAAACTTCACGACAGCTCTCCATGAGTATGCAGTACGGTGAACGGCCGCCAGAAAGCTTACTGAAGGTCTTGAGCGATATTTATTTAGCCATGCCGGGGCTTTCACTGCCGATGCATCGAAAAAAAACCAGCCATTAAGCGGTTTTTACCGATTTCGCACCACCTCCGTCATACCAACTATTAATATCAATCATGCCGCGCCGCCGGGGCGTCGTTATCGATGCAATGCCGCGATCACACGCTGGCGGCGCGATCGCCTTATCGTATTTTTATTTAGTGGAAAGCTTGCCGAAAATGGATAGAAAAAAGCGCCGCCATCATCGATGGAGACGCTTTTTTAAACGCATCGAGACGTACCGGTCTGTCTTGTAAAGACCGTCAACCCTCTCGCTTGCCGAAGCGAATCACCTGCTCACGGAGCCCAGACGACGGGGTAGTGCGTATCGATGCCTCGTTCGTCGCGCGGGTAACGGCGTCAACATCAGCATCCTCTTCATCATCGGCAAGCATCAAGGGCCGCGCCACGTCGCTGCCACAGGGATCTTCATCGAAAGCGATATCGCCATCCGGATCAGGGCTGCCGCTGGCACGCAAGCCGGTGAAGTTGAACAGATCCCGATCCATCAGATGCGATGGCACCACGCTCGACAGCGCGTTGAACATATTGTCGACGCGCCCTGGAAAACGTTTATCCCAATCGCGGATCAGCGCCTTCATCTCGGCGCGCTTCAAATTCGGCTGGCTGCCACACAGATTGCAAGGAATGATCGGGAACGCACGCAGAACCGCGTATTTTTCAAGATCAACTTCCTTCACATACGCGAGCGGACGGATGACGATATTGCGGCCGTCGTCCGATTGGAGCTTGGGCGGCATGCCCTTGAGCTTGCCGCCATAGAACATGTTCAGGAACATCGTCTGCAGAATGTCATCACGGTGATGGCCGAGTGCGATCTTCGTTGCGCCCAGTTCGCCCGCCACGCGATACAGGATGCCTCGACGCAGTCGCGAACATAGCGAACACGTGGTCTTGCCTTCCGGCACCAGCCGCTTGACGATGCTGTAGGTATCCTGGTTTTCGATGTGAAACGGCACACCGCGCTGCGTCAGGTACGCAGGCAGGATGTCCTCCGGAAAACCAGGCTGCTTCTGGTCAAGGTTGACGGCGATGATCTCGAAGTCGATCGGCGCGCGCTCACGCAGCCGCATCAGAATGTCGAGCATCGCATAGCTATCCTTGCCGCCGGACAGGCACACCATGACCCGATCCCCGTCCTCGATCATGTTGTAGTCGCCAATGGCTTGGCCGACCTGACGCGCCAGACGCTTGAAGAGCTTGTTGTTCTCGTACGCGTCGCGTTCCTCGCGCCGCGTGGCCGCACGTTCTGCACGAATCACGGCACCGGGGCTAGCGTCCGGCGTGGTCTGGTCCACCGTCATGTCGGCGGGAATATCGTCAGGCATTTACGCCTCCTTGAATCGGAATACCTCAACGCCCACGGACTGGCAGTCCGGATAGACGTCGATCTTCTCAGTGATGACACGCACCGCGCGCACACGCGCATCGGCCAGCAATCGCGCCGCCAGTCCATCACACAGCGTTTCCTGCAAATGCACATGCCCGTCGCCGATCGCCTCGGTAATGGCGTCACGAATGATGTCCGTGTTGACGATCTCTTCGAGCGCGTCGCGTTGTGGTGTTGAGATGGCCAGTGGCACAAACAGCTCGACATTGAAACGAACCTTTTGCGGTCCGTGCTTTTCCCGCTCGTAGGCGCCAATATGCATTCGGACTTCATAGTCGCGAACGAACAAGCGGCGGCAGTCGGCAAGACGAGGGTCGATCAGCACGCTGGTCATCGCGCGGCTCCACAGGAAACTTATCGGCGGCGGACGTAAGACCACGAAGCCGAAGGCCGGCAATGATCGGAAACATCCAGCGTAAAAACGAAAAACTTCAATAATATCAATCGCAACCGCATTTCGGCAAACAGGCATGGCCGCCGCCGCGGTAAATCAATCTGAATCGAAGCGATTGCACCAGACGACGCTTCACGCTGACGCGTTTGCACCACAGCGCGCCGCTTGGAAGCGCCAGCGAGCGTCTGGCAACCGCAGCACCATCAAGGAACATTCGCGTAGCATCACGCGGCGTAGCCAAAACCCGTTTGCAACCACGCCGGGGGACACCGGGCCGCCAGTTTACTCGCTCCTGGCAACTTGGGTTGGCACGCCGCCTAGTCGCAACGTTGCACCCGTGATCGTGCTGGCTTGCGCGCCATAGTACAAGGCTTGCGCCAACGCCGCGTCCGCACCGGCCCGTTCGTCGCGATCACCACCATCATGCAACGGCGCACTGACCGCGCTGACGCGCATCCCCGGCGCATATGCCCGTGCCAGGCTCGGCACCGTCGCATGCAAGCCGGCTTGCGACGCCGCGTACGGCACGGTCTCGATATCGACGAGCCGCTGCAACCCGGCTGTATCGAGCAGCACCAGGATCGACGCATCCTCCACCGCGAATCGCTCCGCATCAGCGTCCGCCGGAGGCGACTTTTGCCCCCGCCAAGCCTGCCACGCCGCGTGCTGCGCGCTCATCAGACACAAGGGGATGGTCAAGTTCGCCTTTTGAAAGCGGCTTACTTCCTCGCCGTCCGTGCCATGCGCGGTGTCGGAACGCGGACCTGCGGATGCGGGACGGCCGCCCTGTTCCACCGCGTGCCGCGGGTCCACAAACGCCGATGGGGCAACGATCAGACAACGTGCCGGCGCACCAAACCCCGTGACGGCGGTACAGGCGCCGATCGTCCCGGCCGCCGCCGCATTGGCGGAGGCGCCGCCTGAATCCAATCCGAAGTAGCGCAATTGGCATGGATGACCTGTCCGTTCGGCCAGCGCGAGAAGCGCCGCGCCACGCGGCGAGTCAGCCAACGCGACGGCCGGGACCGCCGACGCGAGCGGCGTACCGTAGAACCCGACATCCCATCCGGCCTCGACGAACGCCCCCGCCACGCGCGCCGCGCGTGCGCCGATGACATTGGCTGCCTCAATGCCGCGCCTGGCACCTCCACCGCCAGCGCCGCCGTCGCCATCCGGTTTGTCAGGCCATGATGCGGGGCAGCGCTCGTCGGCGTCCCAATCGACACCGATACGCGCAGGCAGGAGCACCACCGGTGCGCGGCTGGTGCCTCGCGATGCGGATAAAGCAGGCAAAGGCGTAGCCCCCGGGCTGTCGGAGCCGTGTGCGTGGGTCGATAAAACGGGGGAGCGGGAAGATTCGCAGGTCATTTACAATGTCGCGATGAACGCCAATCATCCTGCCAGTTTACCTGTTCCCGACGCCGCCGCCCTCGCCCGCAGCACATCGTTGCGCGCGCGCATTGCCGCGGAGGTCAGCGCGCACGGCGGCTGGCTGCCTTTTTCGCGCTATATGGAATTGGCGCTCTATACGCCAGGCCTTGGTTATTACAGCGGAAACAACGTCAAGTTCGGTCGCGGCCCCGCCGACGGCAGCGACTTCATCACCGCGCCAGAATTGACATCGCTGTTCGGCCAGGCGTTGGCCCGTCCCGTTGCCCAGGCGCTGCGGATGGCCGATGCCGATGCCGTGCTGGAGTTCGGAGCTGGCAGCGGGAAACTGGCCGCCGATCTGCTACTGGCGCTGCATGGCATGTCGAACGATGACAATGCGGGCACACCGATCTGCAGCCGTTATACGATCGTTGAGCTGTCGGGTGAACTCCGCGCCCGCCAACACGACACACTGGTCACCTTGATCGCCCGTGCCGGCGCCGGTGGCCCGGCCGCTTCGGCCGAAACGGACGCAGTATGCCGCTGGGTGGACGCGCACGTGACCTGGATCGATCGCCTCCCGGAGACATTCAGCGGTGTCGTGATCGGCAACGAGGTCCTGGACGCAATGCCGATAACGTTGCATCCGCTCACGAAGGGACGCTGGCACGAACGCGGCGTGGGGCTCGATGGGGCGCATCTGGTGCACCGCGATCGCCCCTGCGCCGCGCCGGACACACTCGCGCCCGCATTGCGCGCGCTCTTTGAACACGTCGGACGGATGGGGCAAGACTACCTGGTGGAAACGCACGGCGCCGCCAGTGCCTTTGTCGCCACCGTCTGCACAATGCTCACGAAAGGCGCGGCGATTTTCATCGATTACGGGTTTCCCGCGCACGAGTACTACCACCCGCAACGCACGGCCGGCACGGTGATGTGTCATTACCGTCACCAGACGCACGGCGACGCACTGCTGTATCCCGGACTGCAGGACATCACCGCGCACGTGGATTTCAGCGCGATGGCGCAAGCCGGGATCGACGCTGGCGCCGATATCCTCGGCTATATGTCGCAGGGCCGGTTCCTGATCAATTGCGGGATTGCGGACATCCTCGCGCGCCAGGTCAGCCCGGAACACCCTGCCGCCTATCTACCAAAGGCCAGCGCCATGCAAAAGTTGTTGTCCGAAGCGGAGATGGGGGAGCTGTTCAAGGTCATCGGCTTCTCGCGGGCACTCGACGACATTCCCGATGCCTTCCTGACCGGCGACCGCTCCTGGACGCTGCTGCCGGATGGCGATGGCGATGGCGATGGCGATGGCGATGGCGATGGCGATGGCGATGGCCGGAACGATGCATCATGATCCGCTGGTTCATCACGTCATTTATCGCGACGATGTTACTGAACGGGTGCTGGCCCTGGCTCAGCAAGATTGGCGTGGGGCGTCTGCCCGGCGATCTGCGTGTCCGGGCGTTCGGCCGCGAGTACGCATTTCCCTTCATGTCGTCGATCGTGATCACCGCGATCGGCTTCGCGCTGGCGCGAATACTCTGACACGGTTGCCGATGATGGGCACCCGCACACAGACGCAACCACATAAGCGGACCTGGCAGCATGACCGGCGCTTCCGCGTCCTTGCGCACGTCAGCGGTCAGGTACCTTTCAGCGCCTCGGCCACGGCGGCGACGCGTGCGTCGTGTACCGCATCCTTGATCCGCGCCGGTTGCGATGCAAAGTGGGCCGCAACCGCACCCGCATCGACACTGCGCGCCGCGACCAACGCCAATCTCAGACGCTCGGCCTGCGGATAGGGATGCGATTCGAAACCCAATCGCCCACGCGCATCGGACTCGCACGCTTGCAGCGCTTCCGCGAAACGCGCCGGCTTGCGCAATGCATCGCAGCGCTCCAATAAGCGCACCAACGCCGCCGCGCCGAACTCGGCGACACGATGGATATTGCCATGTTCACGCGCAACCATCAGCGCGAGGTCGCGGCATTCATTCGGCACGCGCAGGCGTTCACATAGCGGCTTCAGCAGATCGACGCTCCGCCCCTCATGACCGATATGACGCGGCAACACATCCGCCGGTGTTTGCGCCTTGCCGAGATCGTGCGTCAGCGCGGCAAACCGCACGGGCAACGCATAGCCCGCACGCGCCGCGTAGTCGGTGACCATCATCACGTGCACACCGGTATCGATCTCCGGGTGATAGTCCGCGCGTTGCGGCACGCCGAACAGCGCGTCGACCTCAGGCAGTATCCGCGCCAACGCCCCGCATTCGCGCAATACCGCGAACATCCGCGATGGTTTCGCCTCCATCAAACCGCGCGACACCTCCTGCCATATACGTTCAGGCACCAGCGCGTCCACTTCACCCGCGGCGACCATGTCGCGCATCAGCGCCATCGTTTCATCGGCCACGGTGAAATCGACAAAACGTGCGGCAAAGCGTGCCAGGCGCAGCACACGCACCGGGTCCTCCTGGAACGCCGGCCCGACATGCCGAAACACGCGCGCCGCCAGGTCGCGGCGCCCGCCGTAAGGGTCGACGATCTCGCCGGTCAAGGTACCGTCCGGCGCAACCGCACGCGCCATGGCATTGACCGTCAAGTCACGACGCGCCAAATCCTGCTCCAGCGTCACATCCGGCGCGTAATGGAATAAAAAGCCGTGATAGCCGGCGGCGGTCTTGCGTTCGGTCCGCGCAAGCGCGTATTCCGCTTGCGTCCGTGGGTGAAGAAACACCGGGAAGTCCTTGCCGACGGGCCGGAAACCTTGCGCCGTCATCTGCTCCGGGGTTGCCCCCACCACCACGTAGTCGCGGTCTTTCACTTCCAGACCCAGCAACGCATCACGGATCGCGCCGCCCACGGCGTAGATTTCCACTTACAACACCTCGTCGTAGCGTGCGATGCCCTCTTCCTGCTCGGCGGCGGCAATCCATGACTGCACGGCCGGCAATGCAATCACCCGCGCCATGTAGTCGGCCGCGGCCCGCGACAACACTGGACCATAGGTCTGAAAGCGCATGACCACGGCAACATACATCGCATCGGCGATGCTGAACTCGCCGAACAGGAAAGGACCGCCCGAATGCGCGAGTGCCTCGGACCAGATGGCATCGATGCGGCGGATGTCGGCATGCGTATCCGCATCCAGACGTTGCAGCCGATCCGCACTGGCACGTGCCCGGATGTTCATCGGCATGTTGTTGCGCAGCGCGGCGAAACCGGCATGCATCTCGGCGCTGATCGATCGAGCCCGCGCGCGCGCGACCGGATCGGTCGACCACAACGTTTTTTCTGGAAAACGCTCGGCAAGGGTTTCACAAATGGCCAGCGAATCCCAAACGGTGATCCGTCCGTCGATCAAACAGGGCAGGCGTCCACTTGGCGAGTAGCGACGGATGATTTCGGCCGTATCCGGCTTCGCAAGCATCACGAGTGTTTCCTGGAACGGCAGGTCGAAGTGCGTCATCAGCACCCAGGGCCGCATGGACCAGGACGAATAATTCTTGTTGGCGATTACCAATTGCATCATTGCACCACGCTCCCCGATGTATATAGGCGATTCACCCCGCGGCTCAGGCGGACGGTGTCCATCGCTGTCCCACCGGCAGCCCACGCAGATACGCGCCGGCAACCGATTCCAGCGAGGCCGGCGTCAGCCGTAACAGCGGATCGAGCGGGCCGCTGAGCACGGAATCCTCTCGCATAGAATCAATATTGTCGCGGGTGATCGGCGGGTTGGGAAGATGTTCGAAGATGGCACCCTGCAAACGGCCGGCCCAGTAAGGCAAACCGATGACCGGACGGCGATGTCCGCTGGCCTCCCCGGCAAAGCGTACCAACTCCGCCAGCGTATAGACATGCGGACCGCCCAGTTCGAAAACCCGCGGCACGGTGGGCGCATCCAGTTCAATCGCATTGACCAGCGCCTGAGCGACGTCCTCGACATAGATAGGCTGGTAGCGCGCATGCGCACACGCAAGCGGCATGAACGGTGCGAATTTCAGCACCTGCGCGAACAGGTTCAGGAATTGATCGCCCGGCCCGAAAATCACCGATGGTCGGAAAATCGTCGCCCGGAACGGCGCACCGCCCTCGGCCTGACTGGCCGCGACAGCAGCATTGATCCGCTGTTCGCCGTCCCCCTTCGAGCGCAGATACATGCTGGGCCCGTTCGAATCGGCATGCAGCGCGCTGACATGCAGAAAACGCTCGATACCAAGGGCGCGACTCGCGGTGCAGATCTTCTCCGGCAGCGCGACATGCGCACGTTCGAAGCCGGGACCGTATGGCATCGCCCGCTTGTCCTGCAACACGCCCACCAGATTGATCACGACATCGGCACCATCGAGAAAAGCCGATAGCTGCGCGGGCGCGTGCACGTCGCACTCGGTGATCGAAATCGGCAACATTTGAATCGGACGAGCCCGCGTGCGATAGCGCGTTGCCACGCGCACCGCGTACCCAAGCGTCAGGAGCTTGGGTATCAACGACCGGCCGATAAAGCCGGTTCCCCCAATGACCGCGACCGTTTGATAACGCATGTCACCTCTCCTTGTCAGACGCAGCGCATGGGCGCGGCACTCAGGGCGCGATGATGCCCAGGCGCTCGCGCAACGACTTCGGCCGGTTTTCAAACAACGCGCCGTAGTAGACGGTGTTCGACAACACGTTCTCCACATAATCGCGCGTCTCGTTGAACGGAATCGTCTCCGCAAAAATCGCGCCTTCTTCCGGCCGCGTCAACGCCGCGCGCCATTGCCGTGAACGCCCCGGTCCGGCGTTATAGCCAGCCGACGCCAGCACCGGCGATTGGTCGAACTGGTTATATACCATCGACAGGTAATTGGTACCCAGCTTGATGTTGGTATCGAGCTCATTGACCTGTGCACGCGTGAGCTTGCCCATGCCCAGCTTTCGTGCCACCAGATCCGCGGTACCCGGCATCAACTGCATTAATCCCGATGCGCCCACACCTGAACGCGCGTCATAGATAAAGCGCGATTCCTGTCGCATCAGTCCGTACGCCCACTCGACGTCCAGGCCCGTGCTGGCTGCATAGCGGTCGACAATCGGGCGGAACGGCGCGAGGTAGCGCAGTGTGAAATCATGCTCGACACGCGTCCGATCGGCAGTGTTCACGGCACGATCGAACAGTTGAATCGAATTCGCGTAATTCGCGGCCGCCAGCAACTGACGATCGGTCATCCCGCGCAACTGCCAGTTCCATTCACGGTTGCCTTCGAAACGCATATTCAAATCGTAGAAACGGCGCGCCAGTGCAAAACCTGGATTCTTTCCGGCATCGGCGATCTCCTGCGCGCTGACAACCGTGCGCGGCGGCACCGTAATCAGCCCGCCCAGCGCTTCCGTCGCCAACTGACCGTAAAAGTTGTACTGGTTCGAGATCGATTGATACAAGGTCTGTGCGCTCGCGGCATCGCCGCCCTGTTGCATTGCACGGGCACGCCAGTAAACCCATACGGGCTGATCCCGGAGCACCGGCGGCATCTGCTCGATCGACCAGCGGACCATTGTCCAATCCTGCACGCTCAACGCCGCACGGGTGCGCCATTCGTACTCACCCAGCGTCAACGGGGCGTTGGCTGTCAGCCGATACCAATCGACAGCCGCCGGCATCTGCTTCAACGCCGCCCGGTAGGCAATCGCGCCCCAGCCGATGCCACGTTCGATGGCCGTGAGACGCGGCTCTACGTTCGCGTACGCGACCGCCGCCTGCGCCGGATCATTCGCCGCCATCCGGATTATGGCCAGCAAGGCGAGCTGATGCGCCGGGTCGTTGATGCGGATTGGTTGCGCGAGATAAATCGGCGGCTTGTCCGTCGCCATCGACAAAGTCTGATCGCTTGGCTTGACCGGTCCCAGCGCATCGGCAATGCGGCGGCCCAGCGAGGTGTAATTGCCCTCGTAGGCCAGGCGCATCTGCGCCCAGACATCGTCGGAAGTGAACTGCCCGGACGACGCCAGCGCCATGATCAGGTCGACACACCCATCGCCATACCAGCGCGGATTGGTGAGCAGTTGTCGCGCGGCATCGGCGACGTTCTCGTTACGTGACGCGCGCGCTTCCAACGCATAGCACTTGACCTGCGTGTCGTCGTCGAGCGCGAAACGCGGATACTGGGCCATGAACGTCCGCCAATCGTGGCGCGCGCCCAGTACGGTCAGGTAGTCGTTGCGAAGCCGGTCCGCGATCGCGGTACCGTCGTATTGCTGCAGAAACGCCAGGATCTGATCGTCAGGTGCGTCGAGACGCGCCTTGCCCGATTGATCGAACATCTGCGGTTTGATCCGGTAATACGCTACATAGCTCGGGACCGGATAATCCGGAATCTGCGCGGACAATTGCGCCGCCGCCGCGGCGTCGTTGCGGCGTGCCGCATCACGCAGTTGCAAGAAGATCCTATCCGCCACGTCCGGCGTCATGGTCGCGGACTGCGCGCGAACCGCCCCTGGAGAACTGCATGCCGCCAACACGACCGCGACGAGACCCGCCGCCATCGCGCGATATACTCGCACCATTATCTCTGCCATCTTGTGTTCTTTTGAATATGAACAGCATATCACGCGACCCTGCCCCTATAGCCATGCTCGCGCGCACGCGCGGCATGTCGTGCCCGACGACATGACCGCCGACACGCCGTCACCGACCGCACGTGGGAGTGCCGGGCCCACTCGTGCGGAAACCGTCCACCTTGAAAAACAGGCGCTACGTGCGCGCCTGCTTCCTTTGCGACAACAGGCCTTGTCGTCAAATCCGGAAACTTCGCGGGCAATCACCGCAGGCGTGCGGGCATGGCTCGATGAACAGAGGGTGCGTTGCGTTGGCTTCTATTGGCCGTTGGCGGGCGAACCGGATGTGCGTGCCGCGGTGACAGATTGGCTCGCCGCCGATACTGATCGCCGCGCCGCCCTGCCTGAGGTCGTACACGCCGCGACAGCGTTGCGATATGTGGCGTGGACGCCAGAAACCGCCATGCGCAAGGGCCGGTACGGCATCGCCGTTCCGGAAAGCGGCACAGAAGACGCCTCGACAAATAACATGACGCCCGATGCCCTGCTGATCCCCTGCGTCGGTTTTGACGGGCGCGGCTTTCGACTGGGCTATGGCGGCGGCTACTACGACCGGACGTTGGCGAGCGCCGCCTGTCGACCTGCCACCTTAGGCGTTGCGCTGGACGCCACCCGCGTGGTCACATTACCCACCGATGCATTCGATATACCACTGGATGCGATACAAACTGAGCGGCAACGTTATTATCGGTGAATTCAAGCCAGAAATGGCAGTTGTGCCTGTCGATTTCGTTGGACGCGTTGACTGTGCCGGTCTCACAGGCGCCCCCTCTTTCCGCCCAGACGTTCGCGCATCGCCCCACGTTCACCGCTTCGTTACTGATTGCAACGGCGCGGCGGGACGCATTGCGACACATCTCATTGCGCCGTCGTTACGCTCCGCTATCCTCATGGTAGGGCATTGGGGGAAAACCAGAATCAGTGCGTGCTATGTAAGCCTCGGTCCTCCAGGCACCTTGATGCCTGTCCTAACCTAAGCACGCCAGTTTTACGCAATGTTCACTACGACAAACATCCAGCGTCATCAAAGGCCATCGATTCATGTCAGATTTCGGCTCAAACCGCACGGTTCTTTCGAGCGCTCTCTTTCGCTCTTCGCCATTGGTTGATCTTGTCCACGAGTTGAAACCACTCGCGCAATGGTTAAGTGAGACCAGTGTTTCATTCGGATCTCGCCCCAACGATTTGCGGGTGGTCGACAACGCCTATGGCGCGCTGATAGCGGCCGATCGGGGTGCTGCCGCAGAGGGAGACCTGAGGTCGCGGGCCATCGAACTGCACGGAAAACTCGAAATCTATATTAATCAGCGCAAGAAGCGCGATAGCCATCTCGCGAACATCAAGCGCGATTCTAAAGGTCTCGTGACAGACCTCTACAAAAAGTTGACTGATGTGCTGGATCTTCACCTGCGCCCTGTCGACGTAAACAGAATAAACAACGCAATCGAGCGCGACACCGTTCACGCACGATTTGGCATTCTGTATCTCCTTCAAGACACCGACATACGTTACTCGACAGCCTCCATTATCCAAACCGTTTTCAAAAGTTCAATGGCGGCGGGAAATGCTGTCTTGGAAGGATTCAACATTTCGTCGTGGCAAGCGCCGAAACCGGCATTCCTGGGGTCTTCCAATCAAATCGAGACGCCCCTCATCGCCGAA
Organism: Robbsia andropogonis; assembly: GCF_000970345.1. Taxonomy (GTDB): domain Bacteria; phylum Pseudomonadota; class Gammaproteobacteria; order Burkholderiales; family Burkholderiaceae; genus Robbsia; species Robbsia andropogonis. The sequence continues at coordinate 19,182 of NZ_LAQU01000003.1, forward strand.
CTAGTTCACAGCAATGGATCATCGGCAGGAAATCTCATATCAGCAAAGCTGAAAAAACAACTCGCTGCTGACGCGCTGCTATCCACCATAGAAAACCCCGTGAGCGATATACTGCGGAAGAGCCGAATCGCACAGGAGCGCCCTTCAGGGCAATCTCTTTTTAAAAAAATAGTTAAATACATCTGGGACCAGTTGCTTGCGTTTATCAAGCACATTCCTGGAGCGTGCGCTAATTTTGTCGTAGCGGAAATGCGTGCGCTGGTGTTTTATATCGCTGAAAAGATCGCCGGCCATGCAATACCTTTTCTGAAAGACAGCTACGAACTCGTCAAGGACATTTACGCAGTGATCAAGGAAACGTGCAATACCCTGGCGCAGCGGGCCCAGTTTGCCACGTTCAGACTAAAGCCCGGGTATTCGACTACGCTGGCGAATGTGTGCGCCAGCTTGCGTAAATGGTCGAAGCTACAGACGCCCCTTGCCAGTGCCGGCTGGCATACCATTGGCATTGCAAGTAGTATCGCCCTTCCCGGATTCGGCGGATTGCTAGCCAGCATTGGCAAGGCTATCACGTTACTGTGCGACGTTGCCGCGCAGATGGTAGAGGCCCGTCGAATTCGCGCGTTCCTGCGCCAAGCGCAAGCTCGCTTCGCCGAAGAACCTCGTGAGAGTGAACACGCGGAATATAAACCGGGAACAAGCGGTGGGCTCAGCAACGACGGCGATGCGTTTGCAAAGTTTTTCTCAGAGGCATGCAAGGCCAGTCCCGCAGTGGCCTTTCTTATCCTCAACAGCGCTCTTGCCGGCCCTTTATTCACCCGCATAGAAACGCAAAACGAAAACAATACCCAACTCATTAGTGCGCATGTTTATAACGAGGCGTCGAAATGGTTCTCGGAACTGAAAGTGTTTGGGGCCGAATATCTACGCACGCGCATTTATTATTTTAAAAGCTTTACGGAACGCGACGCCCGGCGAAAGGGCGACGCCATCCCCCCAAGCTTTCAGGCGCTGGCAGCAAACTACGGTGCTAGCCTTCCAAGCTAATACCAAGCAACGCGGCGTACTGCCGTGTCGATATGTCGTCGCGCAAGACCTCACTCATGATTTCGTCAAGCGGCTCGTTCTCCCAGCGAACCGCTTTCTCGATCAGGTAAGGGACCGGGCTATGAGGCTCCTGGCGTCGCAGGAATGCCGCAATCTCCGCAAGCATGCGGTAGGCGCCCGCCCGCGTCCATTCACTCCGTGTCGTGCGCATGGAAGCCACGGGTTCCGTCGATGCATGTAACCCGGCAATGTCCGCGGCCACACCGCCCGATTCTGCCTCCATGGACAATCCCGCCGCCATTTCAGCCCGTACAGTCTCATCGATGCCCTCCGCATGCATCATTTCCCACGAGGCGTGACGGCCGTCGAGAATACCGCTTATCGCGAGACAAACCGCCTCGATGGCACGCTCTCCCTGACGCAATGCCGGCGCCTGCATTGACGCATCTGCTGGCGCATGAGCCGCGACACAAACGTCCAGCGCCGCACGCAACGCCTGCCAATGCTTACCAAGCGCCGTTAATGTCGCGCGAAGCCGGTGTAGCGCATCAACCCCGTCAGCATCGGTCTTAGCCCGCCATGTAGCCGCATCGGGCATACCAGCCCCGCCCTCCCCGGCAGTTACCTGCTGCCAGCGCTGCGCGGTCAACTCACGCGCCATGTCGCTCTCCGCCCCCCCGGTGTCGTCTTTGAAGTCTACGGAAAACGTCATCGCAGGACGCAATGTCAGTTCGCTGCGCAACAGACGCGCCATTTCCTCGTCCAGCCAATCGAACACATTGAACCGCGCGTCGCAATCGTCCCGCGAAATGGTAGGAAACGCGTCGCGCCAGTAACGCGATACGAGCGCCGTCATCGTCGCGATACCGGCCTGCAATCCAGGAACGCCCGACGTATGGAACCACCCCTCGCACAGCCAAGCGGCCACTTGATAGTCTTTTCCAGTTTCGCCGAGCGCACGCTGGCACAGTGTCACCACCTTGCCCCAATCCGCTTTCTTTAGCGCTCTCACCCATTCGCCCTGCGGTAACGACGGATCATCCGAAGCACGCGCCACATTGATCTCGCGAAAGATCGGGTGGTAGCGTAAAGACACGCCAGCCGGCGCACCATCGCCAAGTGGAGCGACAACGGCCGCCATTGCAGCGGCAAAAGGCGCAATCGCCTCATCGTCGTGCCATGCCGCGATCATCCGTGTCACGCAGTCCTGCAACGCGTTAGGCGGCAAGGTCGGTTCCACTGTTGATTCCGATATTTGTTCCACGATCCGCTCCGATGACGCGCCCCGCATAGGCGCACCTTCACCATGCCGGTGCATGTGATGGACGCTGCGCTGGCCAGTCGACAGCGCGTGGCGTTGCTACGGACCGCGATCCATCGCCTGCGCGAAGTCCGGCAATGGACCCTGAGCCATCCGGCGGCAGTCCGCCCGCTTGCAACAACGTCAAACCGATGAAGACGCGCGCGTTAAGTACCGATGAAGGCCCGGAGGGCGCGTCTTGCCGTAGCGCATCCGCCGCCGCCAATGCGGCCTTGGACAGCGGCGCACGGCAGCCCATCGTCTCGTCGCGCACGCAGGGCGTCACCGGGAAACTGAATGCCAATGTGATGCCGTCCGTCCCGGTGGATGCACGGTGGCGATCGATCATCGACAACAGCGCCCATGTGTCGTCGAAACGGAAGATGACGGTCCTGCCATCGGTTGCCATCGCCGATTGACGAGGGTCTGCGCCTATCCGTATCTGCGCCTCGTCGGCCAATCGTAGCGTTAAGACGATGGGGTCACCTGGTCGCCAAGCGAGCGAGGCGGACGCCTTTGCTGGAAGGGCATCACGTTGTTTGGACACACGCTGCGCACCAGATGCGAACGTCCAGTCTATGATCTGGTTACCGTACTGCTCCAACTGCTTGTTCACGCGAAACGCTACCTTCAGGCCGAGGCCGCCTGGCGTGCCGGTGTCTGCCGATACCAATGCGGACATATCGTTGCCCCCCGCCGTGGCAGCGCTGGCCAACGATGGTTCCCGCGGTCCGTCATTGGCAGGTAATCCGTCTTTCCCACGGAGCCCGGAACCGGACGACTTCGACTCTGCGCCCCCCGTCAACGGCGTGAGTATCCTTGACATCATGTCGAACTGCCGCGCGAAAGCGCTCACCGAGGAAGGCATGACAGACGAACCGCGATTGCCATCGAACACTCCCGCGCCGGCTGAAACGGTCGCCCCTTTGAAACGCCGGAAAAGCATAAGGGCTTGCGCCACCTGTGACGGGTTCGCCGCCTCTGGCTGCCGCTCCCCGGATCCTCGCAACGGCGACGCAAACGGCGAATGCCCTGCGAGGTAGGTATTGAAAACAGTTTGAAAAGCCCGCCAATCGGCACGGCGCCGCATCGAGGAAGCGGCCTGACATTGTGTGGATAGCCAGCGATAAAGTCGCCACTGCGTTTCGCTGAAATAGTCTTGCGACGCTGACCTGGGTGCGGTGGAGGCGAGGCGCGCACAGGCGCCCCCATCGATCGGGGCGCCCGCCCCAGGCGGCCCCGCGGCGAGGATGAATTGCTCGAGTTGGAGTAGCGACGACATCGGGCTGCGCACTGCATAGCGGGCCAGATCCTCGACGATCCCGCGCCATTTGCGCGCCAGCGCGGTGTTCGCATCGGCAGTCGTCAATAGCGGCAACAGCGTCGTCGCTTGCCCGCCCCAATCGACTATCGTTGCGGACTGCTCACCCACGAAGGATGCCAATGCCGACTGCGTACGCACGGCAAACGCACAGGCCATCGAGGGCACCGGCACGACGCGATCGCTCTCGACGCGCGCGTTCATAGGCCCGCACGGGCCGTCCGCCGCTGTCACACGCGCCACGGCATACAAGTCCGATGCATTCAAACGCTGATCGAGCATTTGCAGCCAGCTCATTGCATCTGCCGACAAGCGCTCCTGTAACTGCTGCACAGCGGGTGTTGCATCCAGCAAGGTGAGTGAATCCGCAATCTGCTTCAGCGCGATCTGCACCGCGGGCGCCGAGGAACGCCCCGCCGCGCTGGCGGGGTCGGCCATCACGGAAACCGGCACGAGCTGCGCGGCGTCAGCTAACCGACGCAACAACAATGCCGCGAGCTGCTTATCAGCGCCGCGCGTAACGTCCTGCGCGAGGTCGGGCGACAGGGGCAGTACCGTTTTTGCGAGGAGTTGCTTACGTGCGTCGTCCAGCGCCTCGGGTCCGGCCAGCCTATCCAAGCGCCACCGCAGCACCTGTCCTGGCGCTGGCGCCGGCAGGTCACGCGCCGGCACCGATGTCATAAACGACTGTTCCATCAAATTCCCAAGCGCGCCCCGTAATGCAATACGTGCGGGCTTCAGATGCCATGTCGCATCGCTTGCATTCCACAACAGGCCGCTCTTCGGGTTCGCCAACCATTGCCTCAAATCCGACTGCAATCCGCGCTGCGCCCGCCACCAATCATCGCGCCATGCAGACGCCGTCGCCGCCCCTAACATCGTAGAAGCGGACACGCGCCCGGCGATCTCATCGATCTCGTCGGACATCCGACGGGGCACACCAACGGGCGGTAAGGCCAGCGTCTCGCCCTGCTCGTTGGCACTGCCCGGTCCAGTCCGGTTTGCCGACTCGCCCGAGGAGATCGGTTGCCCCGCTCGGCCTGCATCATCGAGGATCCAGCGCCAGCCCCCCCCGGCCACCATGGTGGCCTCATCGTCCAGTAGGGAGACGATGTGCGCGTACTGTACGGGCCAGTTGATCGGCCCGCCGTCGGGAGACACGCCCTGACCAAGCGCTTGCAGCATTGCCTGAACCCGCTTATCGGTCGACAACAAGCAATTTGCCGACAACAAGTCGTGTCTCACCGTCACGGCGTGTATTTGCCAGCGGCGTTGCACGGCCGCCCGCAACGCGGGGTTTTTCAGCGACGGCACGAACTGGGTCTTGTTCGAGTATCGACTGAAGCGCCGCAGACTATGGGCGACATCACCGCGCACCTCAACGTTCATCAGATAGCGAATGACTGAACGGAAATCCTCGTCAGCATCCTCGCTGGCATTATCGCCCATGCGTAGCCGCTTCCAGGCACCCAACGCCTGCTCCAATGCCTCGACGCCCTTCAAATAGGCCAACAAGTCCCGCATCGCGGGCCGGTCGAAGGGCGCCAGCGTGGCGGCGGCGACTGCGGGTAGCGCCGCGTTGCATGCTGACGCCATGCCAACCATGTCACCGGCATCCAGTGACGCATCACATCGCGTCGCCTGTGCCATTGGCAGGATTTCCCCGGTTAAAGGATCCATCGGGGCGCCTGTCAACGCGTGCACTTTGCGGCCCAGCTCTCGTTCGAACGCAACCACCGCCATCGCGCCAAAAACCAGGTGAAAGCGGTCCGAGATCCGCGCGTCCAAGCGATCGAACGGCAGCCATACGCCGGGCATCGTCACCCGCGCTAGCGGACCCGCCAACGTCTCATCCAACGCCAGCAAGGAAAGCGTCTTACTTGAGTACCAGCCCACCGGCAACCATTCCTGGCGTTGCGCCGCCGCCGCCATCATCCGCTGATCGCCTCGCAAGCCTCGCAACACGTCCGCGAGTACTTTCCCACGCGCCGCCGTTTGCCACGTCGCGACGCCCAAACCGGCCGCCCAGCCGCACAGCAACGCCGTCGCACCCCATCGCATGAGACGGTGCCCCGATCGCGACCTCAGCGCTACCGTCGCGGAGGCGCGTGTCAGGCCAATTTCAGCAAACGCCTTCCTGAGCAGGAGATCCCGGTAGAAAACGGGTTCGGAGCGAGCATTATCCGACTCCGCGCCGGCCGCGTCGCCGGCAATGTCGCCGCCCCAATACAGGCCGCGCAACAAGAAGGGGTCGTGGTAAGCGTTGGGACGCATCAACGCTTCCATATAACGGTGCAGCGGCTGACGCAACGCCGACAACGCGTCCAACAGCGCGAGCCATCTCACCGCCGCCCTGTCACAGCCGCCGACGATCCGCTCCATTTCTCCACGGTCGATGGAAGCGGCAAAATGCGCCACTACTGAAGCATTCACCACGTCACCCAGATGGTTCAACGCTTCGTCCACCCATTTCTCGTCCCACAATCTGTCCGGGGAATAGGGGGACGACCAACCCACCATGCTTTGCCGGGCCGGTTCCGAAAGGCTGCGCGCGAAAGCATCAAATCCCGGGATCGATTCGCATTCGCTGATAACCACATACACGGTTACCCGCATCGCAAACAGGCGCTGCAGATGCCATAGCCGTTGATGGGCGAGTTGCGCCGCCTCTTGAAGGGCCAGATGCCCCTGCACCGAATCATCGCGTAACAGGTGCACCGGTAGCACTAGCACGACGGCATCTAGCGGACGCCGTGGCCGGTAGCGACTGCTACAACGCAGGAATGTGTCCCAGACCGGTTGTGGCTGGCCCGGCATGCCGGAAGACGGCACGAAATCAATCAGGGGCTGACGTAGTTCAATCACCACGCCACGGTCCGCAAAGGTCCAGGTCATGCCGGGCAGGGCCGGCGTCTCGGGGCCTTCTCGGAACGCCTTTGCCCTTTGCCAGCGTTTCCAACGCCACAGCAGGCGGGACGAAAGGCTGACGTTCTCAGCCGCCAACGGGTCAGTTGCCGAGTTAGGCACCCAGGGCGTTACATCCAGGTTCGACAGCGGCAACGGCTTTGCATCCGGGGAGGCATTCAACACCACGAGGCATGGCACGTCATAGCGCATGTAAGGCGTGCCGGTGCGGGCGTCCAACGTACCGGCGCGAGCGCGAAAATCCCGTCGCAGTCCGCGAAGCACATGCGCGAGCGGTGTTTCACCAGGCTTGCTCCCCGCGGCGGCGGGCGGGCGTTCCCCCTCAGAGGGTGTAGGTTCCCTCTTTGGTGCCGCCTCCACCTTCTGCGCGGCACGGCTTTCACGCCGCTTTTTACGATACGCGAGCATTGCCACGATCACTGCAGCGAGCAAGACAATGCCGCTGACGACCGCCCCGATCACTACGGTGTGTGATACCCCCGGCAACGACGACAGCAACGGCACGGCGCTTACGCTATTCATATCCCTCTGCCCGATATACTTTCAACCTATTGCCGCCTTACCGCAATACGCGGAACGCGCGATTCATACTCATCCGCACTGCGTTCAAATGTCTGAGCAGATGGCTGCATGGTTTCGCGCAGCGCCTTGCGCACCGGCCAGCTACTTGCAAACCAGGCAAACTGTGAAAGGACCAGGAGCGCGCCCGCGCACAGGAGCGCGATAACGGCCCAGCGCGCGGGCCGGCGAAAGCTTGTCGGCCTTATCGCGTTCAGCGTATGCGCATACGCATGCGGATCCACGACGCTCGGTGCTGCCGAGCCTTCAGGAAGCGGCTGTTGCATCACCGCCTCATAGAGTTGCCTCCGATAACGCGTAAGCTGTTCCTGCCCACTAAGGCCATTGGGCGTCAGGCGTTGCGCCGACGCGCTGGTTTCTGACGGTTCTGGTTCGCGTTCGGTCTGGCGATAGGCGTCCACTGCGTCGCGTTGCAATGGCTGCCCGTGATAGCGGCCGCTATAGCCCACTCCCAGCATCAGTAGGTAGACTCGGGCCAACATCGGCTTCGCCCGGCGTTGTGAGCACACGAGTCGTTCGATACTTTCAAAGACCGCGTCGCCGGCAACGTGGCTGCCGAATTGTCGTGCCTCGAGGAGGTAGCCGATCCAGGCAGATTTTCCAAGCCACTCGGTATTCAGCAATAGATCGTCGGCCAACGCCGCAAACAGGTAAAGCAGCTCTTGTCTGGCCTCCCCGATCTCGGCATACGCGCTCATTTGCCACCGTGCACCGTAGACACGCAGTTGTCGCAGCAGTCGATCGCTGACCTCTCGCGCCGCATCCTCCGCCCGCGCAAGATGTTCCGCGCGCGTCGCCACGGTCGACGGCTCGTTCCCCGCAGATGCCAGGGGGCCCTGCAGCCACGGGCCGGCAGCCGCTCCGCTATCAGACACCGCGCGTCGATCTTCCAAGGGCGCGCCCAAATCAACGGCCGCATCACTAAACTGGCGCCACGCCGACGCCACCGTCGGTGCCTGATCAGGCAGCGTGGGAACAACAAAGGCTTCGCCCGTCGTCCGCGGATAGGCCGCACCAACATGATCGGAAGGTTGCATCGCCCGACCGTTACCGCCGAAGGAAGACAATGGGCTTTGCGAAGGGGGCGCCATCGACCGCAACGCTGCGTCAATCTCCGCGACAAACGCGCGAAACGGTGCAAACACCGCTGATTCCTGCCAGTGAGGAATACTCATCATAGCGGCGTACCATCCTCGCCGTTAGCGCGCCAGTACGGGTCGACCGGTCGCATTGTTTCAGCCCGCTGTTTCGACTCGTCCCGTCCTGCCCTGTACACCTCAGCCGCGCCCCCCGCCGGCGCCTCCTCGCTGCGGACTTCGGTATCTTCCAATAGCACAAGCGTTGGATTGCATAACGCCTGACCTGGGCCGCGAGGACTATAAACAACCAACGGGGTCCCGGCCCGTAGCGGCGCATTACGTGCATCGATGCGGAACACCACGCTATTCTCACCGTCTCCGCCAATACGTGCGGCCGCTCCGTTGACGCGCTCGCGCGCCAACCCAAGGACGCGGCGCGAGACGAGAGTAGGCAAGTCGGCCTTTCGTCCAATCACCGCGCCTGCCATCCACGCCTCGAGTGCTTGCGTCGAACCACCCTGCGCGACGATGAAACAAATGTCCCGAAGATCTTGCTGCAAGAGGGCTTCGTAGCGTCCCTCCGTGAAGACGAATGAGCGTTCACGATAGCGCAAGCTCACTTTCTGCATGGCGAGATCGATATCATCGAGCAGTGGACTTAGTGCTCCTTCCGGGTTGTTGTGGTCGTAGCGGTCCAACAATCCGGGTACCATGTCTTCGCGCAGCAGCGCCACTGCGCCGCGCACGCTGGCCAGCGCGACGAACAGCGCGTGCGGATGCACGTTCTGCGTTTGTAGTACGGCCTCCAGCTGCGGCAACGCCAAGGTCAGACACCGCAACTTTTCCCGCATCGCAAAGCGCGCGAGCCCGCCATCGTCGGATGAGCGATGTAGCGGCGCCTTGTTGGCGTCTTTGCTGTCGATCCACTCCGGGTGAATGGTTGCCGGAACGTCCTGCCCCATCGGTCCCGACGACAGCAATTGCCGTGCTAGAAACAATGCCTTGGCCCGCATCTGCACGGCAATCCCGCGCACGCGCACCAGGATGCGACCTTGATCACGCAGGCGCAGCGACGGGGGCAAACGTTCGGCGAGCGTCACGACATCGGCGTTCCGCCGCAGTGTACCGATGCGCAATACGTCATAACGTGCATCGGGAATGGCCCCCACGGCCAAGCCGAGTTGCGGGACCTGCCGCGGCACCGCGATGGCGTCGCTACCGGAGACGGCATCCATCACCAGCGGACCTGCCACGGAGCAGAAGCGCCGGACGGGACGATCTTGCGGATCGCCTTGGACGCCGCTGCCTCGCATCGTGTGAATGGACGGCAGCGTCAGGTACAAATCGACTTCCGCACCGCTTAGCAGCGCCGCATGGTGTCGCAGATCCAGTTCGAGTGGCGCGTTGAGCGAATCTGTGGCGTCATAGGTCAACACGGTGCCGTCGGGCATCACGGCCTCCAGTGTTGTTACCCTGATATGCCCCGACGCGAATTGCATTCGCTCAAAATGGCATGACCAGACGCCCCAGGCGTAAGGATTCGTGCGTAGTAAATGCCAGCGCACCAATTGTTCCAAGCGAGCATCTAACAACTGAAAGTGCTGCGGCGACAGCAACATACCCTCATGCCACTCGACCCGCTCGGATATCCGTTCAACGCGCTCGTGCGTGCCCTCGAATTCCTGTTCATCGTGCACGCTAACGGTCTCCTACGATTTCAATATTTTCCCGCGTCAACCGGATCGTCACCGGCCCTTTCCGTGCCGTAATCCGTGCGCGATGAACGCCAGGGGTGCCATAGCGGGCAAAAACGAGCGCCGCATTGACTCGCCGTGGCGCCATCACCGAGCGCGGCATATGCAACGTCTGTCCAGACACCATCTCCCAACTGAAGTAATGAAGCCGATCCGGGAACAGTGCCTGCAAGGCTTCACGCTGTGCATACCATTGCGCCGCAGACATAGCCGCGATCCGCTCAGTCATTGCCACGTCACTGCTCAGAACCAGATCCACCGCTACAGGGTTATCGCCATTTGCATCTGACGTGGCACTCAAGGTCAGGCCTGACCAATGAATCCGATACTGTGGATTGCTGTTTGCACAGCCACAGACGAGCGCCGCCAGCGCCAGAAGCACGATCGAAAGAATGGCGCGCGGAATGGTCACGGCAATTCGACTCACTATGCGCCCCCTTTCATCTAACGGTTTAACTCATGAACGTCGCAATAACGTGGCGGCATTTTTTCAGGCCACGGTAATGGTGGCTTGGCTGGCAGAAACAACCTGGATGATGCCTCCCCACTGGCACATTAATTTACTGCTTACATCCAGCGCTGGTGTGTTGCCGATCATCGTTCGCAATGCCCCCGGCATCCATGGCGCGCCACAAACAGGCACACACGGCATGGGCGTCAGTACGCCGAATGCCGCGGCGGTTGCAGCAGCGACCACTGGATTCGCCGGACAAGAACAGACACCAAATGGCGGCACGTTCACGAATGGCAAATTGTCAGTCACGGTGGCGACCGGGGTACCCGCGACTACACGTTTTATTGGAATGACGTTCAACACAGAAGGGGCCGCGCCGAACGAGCATTGCAGCGGCGCTCCAGCTATCGCGAGAAAAGTCATCACCGCTCCTCGACGAATTGCAACACGCCAGCGTGCCATTTTTCGTCGCGCAAGAGGGAGCCGTCCGGACGCCAATATCGTGTCCACCCATGCAACAACCCATTTTCGTAATGGAATAGTGCAACGGCACGGGCGCTCACTTGATCAAAGCACAACGCATTTCCGTGCAATTTCCCTTGCTGGTAGGTCAATATCGACACGGTTTGACCGTGGACTAACTGAAGGCAAGGGCCATGCAACAGTCCGCTTTGGTAGCTTGCGCGCATTGTCATAACACCATCTTCGTTAAAAACCCGCATCTCACCATGGGGCTGCCCGTCAACGAAAGCGGCCAGCAACTGCCTGTTTCCATTTGGCCAAAATTGCCGCACGACACCCTCGACACGCCCTGCCACAAGCGTCACGTGCGTGGCATTAGGCGCTGCGCAATCGCCACTGACCTGATCGTGCGCCGGCGCACCGATCAATGGGCAATTAGCACCGCCGGTCATGCCACCTTCAACGTCATGCATGCGATTATCCGCCGCGAATCGCATCGTCAATTTATCGACACCATGCCCCCCTTCAAGGTCAGCATGCCACCACCATCCACAGTCTGCGTGGTGGATGCTCTCGACGACACCGACAATCCTTCGTTTGACAATGTCGTAGTCGCCTTATTGGTCAGCGACATGCCCGCTTCATTCGTAAGATCTGTACCCGCCTTATTTGTCAATGCAGTGGCGGCTTCGTTTGAAAGCGTGCCACCCGCATGTAGCGCGATATTGCCCCCCACCTTGATGGTCAGATTTCCGTCGATCTGCAGGGTATAGTCGCCCGATACACTATGCCGATATGTCGCTTCGTCGTAAAGCGCGTGATCGCCTGACACGGTTTCCGTTCGCTTGCCTTTCACTTTTTGCGTATCGTTGCCTTCGGCAATTTCGAAGAGCCGGTTCCCCTTGCGCACACTATGGGTCTCGTCACCTTCGGCGATCGTCGTTGACATCGAATTGGCAACATCGATATGCATTGCCCTGCTGGCTTGCAGCGCAAGCAATTGCGCGTCCGTCTTATCGTCAAATACCAACGCGTTGCCATCAACGGCGTTCTGTCCGAAAGTGCGCGAACGTAGCACTGTCTGTGTCTGGTCACGCGGCAACGTTACCGGCGGCGTCTGCACGTCGTTATAGACCGACCCCGTTACGACAGGCCGGTCGGGATCTCCTTCGACACAGGTCACCAACACTTCCTGACCGATTCGCGGCAGGAACCATTGCCCCCACCCCTGTCCGGCCGTCCCTTGCGCCACCCGCATCCAGCACGACGCGTGCTCGTCCGCCGCGCGCTTTCGGTCCCAATGCATGCGCACCTTAATACGACCGTGTTCATCCACCCACACCGTTTCGCCTGAGGGACCAACGACGGTCCCCGTTTGGGGACCGGCCAAACGCGGCTTGGCGATGGCTTTCGGGCGGAACGAGCGATCTGCCGGCAACGACGAAAAGTCCGCCCAGTATTGACCGTCCTGAATGCGATGGCGAACCGTAAGGACGTGGTACCGTGCGCCCGCCTGTGTATCCGTCGCGTCATCATCGCTGGATATTTCCAATAACGACCACGCCGATAATGCATGGCAACGGGTCAGTCCGGACATCGTAGCGTCCTGCGTGCCCAACGCGTCTAACAACCGTCGCGCCAAATTTTTGCCTTCATTTGCGTCATGCTGTCCGCCGGGGTAGACGTAACGCGTTCCCCATACGGCTGCGTCGCCAGACTGCGCCAGTGCCGGCGTTGCCGACGTCATTGGGTGATAGTCATTCACAATGACCTGCCGAGGCACGACCGCACGCAACAACTGACGTCGCCAAACGGTATCAAACACGGCTCGTTCCGTCGGTCGCCGCGCATAACGCAATACCTGGCTCGTACTGCGTGGCAATTCGTAAGAAGCCGCGTCGGCAAGTATCACTGGCAGGGAATCCGCTGCCGTATCGAAACAAAAGAAAATACCCGTTTCGGCCATCAGACGCGCGATAAAAGCAAACGCGCTCTCGTCGTATTGGACGCAGTAATCACGAACCGGATACGTTTCGGTCAGACGATTTTCATAAGTGATGTCATGTCCACGTAAAACACTTTCAATGATGGCTGGCACACTCTGCGCCTGATAGATGGAGCGGTCTGAATCCAACGTCAGTAGCCATAGTTTCGGTACAATCTTAGCCGTATAACAATGCACCTTATCACGCTCGTTGCCCGGAGCCGTCCGCTCGTCTTCCTCGACGATCTCACTTACAATGCCGCGCAAGATGCGGTCGGCTTGTCCCTCAAAGCGCATCGTGATGGACGCGACCCTGCCCGTCAGTGTCACCGCGTCCAGCGGCGCGCCACTCACCGTGAAAGCAATCGAAAATGCGTATAGCCACGACACTGCCTCTTCACCATCCAGCGTCTCTAACACTAGGTGCTGATTGACACTTTCGATAGCAAGCATGGCCGTGAATGCGGCGTCGCTTCCAATGTCAGACATTGCAGATCTCCACGCCAACATTCTCTGTCGTGTCACTGAAACGGAATCGGAAATTCCCGTCTTGATCGACGTCCATCCATATTGATGCCAGCGCAATGCCCGTGGCAACGCGCTCAAGAATGCACTGCGATAGGTCCGGCAAAACGGTCTGAGTTAAGAGATGATCGATATTGCGCGCGCCGCTTTCCACCTCCACGCAACGCGCCGCGATCGTCTGCGCGGCACTGTCAGACCACTGAAAGCGTGCACGATGCTGCAATTTGATCCGATCCGCCAACGTCGACAACTTCATCGTCACGATTTGCCGCACTTGTTTATCGGTCAGCGAAAAGTAAGGAACGATGACGGTACGGCCAATGAAAGCAGCGCTGAACCGGTGCAACAACGCATCACGCAGCACGGGCATCAGAGACGCGGCATCCTGCAACGCCTCCGGTCTGCCCTGGATATGCCCGTCTTCTTCAGGCGCGACCCGCACAGTTTTGCGCATGACCTCTTCATGGTCCGTGATGACGCTTTGCGCCGCATTGGACGTCATCAGGATGATCGTATTGCGAAAATCGATTGGTACGCCTTCGCCATCTTCCAACGTTCCTTTGTCGAACACCTGGAAGAACACTTCCAGAACGTCGGGATGCGCTTTCTCCATTTCATCAAGCAGGACGACGCTATAGGGCTTGCGCCGTACGGCCTCGGTCAGGACGCCACCGCGTCCATATCCAACATAACCTGGCGGCGCGCCCTTCAACGATGAGACGGTATGCGCCTCTTGAAACTCGGACATATTCACGGTGATGACATTGCGCTCACCGCCATAAAGCAGTTCTGCCAGGGCCAAAGCGGTGCCAGTCTTTCCGACGCCGCTCGGTCCGACCAGTAGAAATACGCCAATCGGCTTCGACGGGTCTTCCAATCCAGCGCGCGACGTTCGTATCCGTCGGGCCAGTGCATCCAGCGCCGCATCCTGCCCCACGATGTACTGTCCCATCCGCGCCTTCAGATCTAGCACGGAATGAATCTCATCCGCCATCATGCGTCCCACCGGGATACCGGTCCAGCCGGATACCACTTCTGCCACGGCAGAGGCGTTGACGCGGACGGACACCAAGGGATCATCCTGCTGAATTGCCTCAAGCCCCTTCTCCAGCCGCTGCAGCAGTGCTCGGTCGCTGCAAAACTGATCGTCGGCCCATTCCGCCGGCGGGTAGGCGGAAGCCACTGGAGACGCATCGCGTTGTGCCGATCTCTTACCGCAGGAGGAGGCGTCCTGCCCATCGCTTCCATCCTTACCCTTCTGCAGCTCTGCGGCGATGCGCGCTCTGCAAGCATTGATCCGCGCGGCCACGTCGCGTTCCGTTTCCAGCTTCTCCTGCAGCTTCCGGCGCGCGCCACGCTGTTCGATCAATTGCGCCTCAAGCGCTGCCATCTTCTCTGCAAGCGCCGTATGGGCGAGTGCGTCACTAGCCGGTGCGCAGGCGGCTTCGTACCGATGCAGTCCCAACGCATGTTCATCTTGCGCGATTTCGCGATCTAACGACTCGATACGCGGCGACACGCCTGCGAGGACAACCGCAACGCGCGCGCAGGCCGTGTCTAGTACGCTCACTGCTTTGTCCGGCAATTGTCGGCCTGTTATGTAGCGGTGTGACAGACGAACCGCGTCGCGCACGGCGTCGTCGCCGATCTCGACCCCGTGATGCTCGGCAAGTTTGCGCACGACACCGCGCAACATCTGAATGGCAGCCTCTTCTGTTGGCTCGTCCACTTTAACGACCTGAAACCGCCGCGCCAACGCCGGATCACGCTCGACGTAGCGTTTGTATTCCGCCCAGGTGGTTGCCGCGATCGTCCTCAGTTCACCGCGCGCCAGTGCCGGCTTCAGCAAATTCGCCGCATCGCCTTGCCCCTCCGCTCCACCTGCACCAATGATCTGGTGCGCTTCATCGATGAATAGCACTATCGGCTGCGGCGACGCATGTACCTGCGCAATCACCCCTTTCAACCTGTTTTCAAACTCCCCTTTGACGCCCGCTCCCGCCTGCAACAACGCCAGGTCCAGTGACAATAATCGAACCTGGCGTAGCGCAGCCGGAACCTGCCCTCGTGCAATACGCTGCGCGAATCCTTCGACGACGGCGGTCTTCCCCACTCCCGCTTCTCCGGTGAGGATTGGATTGTTTTGTCGCCGCCGCATCAACACATCGATCAGTTGCCGAATTTCCGGATCACGCCCGGTGACGGGATCCAGCCGGCCCTCCCGAGCCTGGCGCGTAATATCGATCGTAAAGCGTGCCAGGCCGTCAGTGGAACGATCAGACGTTGGCCAAAACCCCGCCGGCGTTCCCCCGCCGGAGGACAGACCGTTGTCACTATGGTCTGTCTGCAATAGGGGCAGATCCCGCGCGCCGACGGATTTGTCCGCGCCTTGTGCAACCATTACTGCTTGTGATGCCGCATCGCGTGAAATATTCAACAACGCCGGCGCAGCGTCGATCAGACGGCCCCGCAAACTGTTCAGCGCAAGCAGCGCGAGCAGCAACGCGCCAGCATCAATCTTTTGAAGACCACACGTGACGGTTGCCAACACCCAGCCCTCACGAAACCAATCAGCGAAGTCCGGCGCCAGCGCGGGCGTCCTGGCATTTCCACGTGTGAAGCCATCGATCGCTTTTTGCAACTGGCGCGCCACAAGATCGGCGTCCACGCCACACTCCTGTAGCACACCTCGCCAAGCGGCGTCCGGTGCCTGGGCGAACTGCATTAACAAGTGCTCGGGCTCCACGCTGTAATGCGTCTGCTGCACGCATAATGCGGCGGCCTGCTCCATCGCTGATAAGCACCGCGGGTCAAGCCGGCTCAGCCAAGTACGGATATTGGTGTCCATTGCTTTCGGTTCTCGAACTCGTTAAAGAAAGGCAACCCCTTTAGGCATCACCTCAGCGCCGCTCTCGCACCGTACCGCCGTTGTCAACTTGGCTGACTCGAAGACCGGTCCGATTCATTGCCTAACGCTTCTCCATCTCGCTATCACTAAGCATCACTGAAAATCTAACCGTGCCAAGGGATGCGGCACCCGCATGGCCGCGACGCGATGGATTGGCCATCAATCGCGTTGTCCACCCCAATCGTGCCGTCGCTGTCGATATGCGCGCCGGCGCAGCGCTTTCCCCTAACAGCTGCAACGTGACTTGCACAAAGGGGCGCGATGGAAGGTAACGCTGTAACATGTTGACCAGCACGGCGTGGGCACGCCCCCCTGGCAGCAGGTCACGCATTGCCGCATTCCCTGTGATGCGGCATCGCAACCCAATACCAGCCGATTGATCCCATGCGCGCCGTCCAAGCGCCGACCGCCCATCCAATCGTGCGCCTCGCCCGTCGCGCTCCCGCAGCCGACACCGCTGCCCTACATCAATCGGCAACCAAGTGCCGATAAATTGCTGCGCGTCCACGCGAATACCCAGCCGATGTTGCATCAGCGTCTCAAGACCTCGCAACGAGCGCGGCGCTCCAGCCAACAAT
The DNA here is from genome assembly GCF_000970345.1 of Robbsia andropogonis. Taxonomy (GTDB): domain Bacteria; phylum Pseudomonadota; class Gammaproteobacteria; order Burkholderiales; family Burkholderiaceae; genus Robbsia; species Robbsia andropogonis. The sequence continues at coordinate 36,098 of NZ_LAQU01000003.1, forward strand.
CCGGCATGCGCTAACCACGCTACCTCCGGCTGCGGAGACGCACCAACCCGCACCGATCGCAATGCGTCGTCATGTGCGGCTACAACGGCGTTACGCGATGCAACACCTTTGTGCCGCGCATCGAACGCACCGTCTCGCATAAACGCGCGAAGCACTATCTGCAGTGGAGGGCCATCGGGATCACCCAAGGCCGAGAGCGCCCCGAACCGTCGCTTTTTGCTGCGATAAAGCAAGGTGAGCAAGCGATGATGGAAAATATCGAGAAAATCGTGCGTCGCGTAATCTCTGCGGGATGCACGTTCAAACAGTCGGCGTGCAAATGGCTCGGGCAGTGGCCCATGCGCGCCGGCCAGCGCCATAATCGGTGTACGTAGCAAGGGCCTATCGCGCAACGCATCAGCAGGTTCGACCGAGGTGATGTCCCGCGGCTCGAATTTCATCGATGTTATCGCGCCCAGGCGCAGGGCTTCAAACCTGCCATCGCCCTTTCCCAGCGGCACGCATCCAAGAGCCGCACGTTCGATCAGCCAAATCGCTTGAAACAGGTTGTAGCACTGCGGCGCATCCTGCAGACGCGCGACTACATCATCGGATAGGTCCCGGCGGCTGGTGCCCACTGATGCCATGTCTCCCCTCCCTTATTTACCACGAGACACACGAATGTGTTCACCGACGTGTACATTGCAAATACCCGGAACAGTACTGCAGCGAGCAGCAGTGGCGATGTGCCCGCGAACGCCGCTTCGTCGAATTCGATCGTGATACGCGTGCCGCGACAGAAGCCGCGCCACCCATCGTTACCGATATGTCCTGTCATCGGCGCGGAACGGACGGCACGCACGCCATCGATTTGTGCTTTCTCCCGAGCGCTTCCATGTGAAAACACCGTGAGAAGATCATGAACATATCTGACTGCATTCCCCGCTGAAAACGTTTGGTAATGCAAGGTCAACAGAGAAACAAGGCGCCATAACGCTTCACTTTCGAGTGGCGGCAACTGCGCGGCAGTAGGCGAGGTCAGGCTTTGCGCTTGCACGTGCTGCGATCCGCGCGTCAGTGTCATCCGTGCATCTGCCGGCATTCGCTCCGCCAAACGTCGATTCGAACACAGGACCCGCGCATATACCGTCCAGCCAGACGACTGCGCGCGCCCCTCATCGGCATCGATGAAATAGATATAGGTATCCGTACCTGAGCGGTTTGGACGGATCGACCGTTCGATCCGCGCCCCCCAGAACAACGTATCGTCATATAACGGGCGAGATCCGGACACGCGATCAGCCGTCGTATCCGCTGCTTGCTTCGGTTCTTTCCCGGTGTGTAAATCATCGGAGTGCGCCACGTCCGCAGGTTGCGCACCCATCGCATAGTGCGGCATCTGTACCGTGCGACCACTGGTGCCATCGACATACCACATTGTGTCCACGGAAACGATCTCTGTATGGGCATCGTGTCGATGGTCTGCAACTAGAGGATATTCATAATGCTGACCTTTCACTGTTACCGGCTCGCTGGTGCGCTCGAAAAGATTGACCACCGGCACGCAAGCGAGATCGAAATGATCAGTTCGTAAAGCGGGGAGATGTTTTATAGAGCGGCTGTATTGGAACGTCAGACGCGCCTTGTTTCCTTGACCGAACACACCAGGCGGCAAGAACAGATCGAAAAAGTGAAATTTATTGGGAAAAGCAAAATACTCCTGCAGCAGCACATACGGCAGATAAGCGGGTGCGGATGTCGTCAGCAACGACTCATCCGCGTCGAACCCCACCTCCCGCCATGCGCTTGACGCCAAGTGCTGCGTGATGCCCGCATCGGTGGACACCGTCACACGCGACACCGCCGCTACCATTAATTCATACAGCGGCACCACCTCGGTCCAGTCACCGCACAGATGAATACGGAGACGTCGAATATCGCACTGTGGAAATGTGATACCCGGTGTGGTTTCCAACGTTAAGGTGATCGTGTCATCTTGGGTTTTCGACGCCGCACTAATATGTAACGGCAATAAAGTCGTATCCCAGGCAGTACGGAAATGACAGGCTATATCGTCGACAGTGCGAGCAAGCAACGCGGTATGACGTGGCAACCGATAGCCCGATGTCACATTCCCCTGCCTTGGGTCCAGTGACATCCGCACGATCGCCATGGACGGCAGGGACTGTGCAAGGGACGGGCAGACTTGAAAAAGCAGCGTAGTCGCGAGTTCGGGCGCGGCCTGATCCAGATCTCGATGGACACGAGCAGTCAGGAAGGCGACCGCCTCGATCAGCCGCTCGGTATGCGGATCCTGCGACTCTGTTCCCGACAGCGACAGCCGCGCAGCCACATTGGGGTACCGCGCGGCAAACGTCGCACCCTGCTGGCGCAGGTAGCCCATCTCGCGCTTGTAGTATTGCAAAACGTCGTCGGACATGGGGCCACCTCGTCTTATTCAGTTAGTCAAACCCGTCGGGCCGCGCGCACTCCCTTTGCACGTTGTATCGTCTTCCGACTCTAGCGTGACAGGCAATACGCGCGATAGCCCCTGAGAGGAGCGTGTCAGGACGAAAAGGACATCCTCTCGCGCAGTCCCTGTACGAATCCTGGCATAGATAGATAAGCGAAGCGCTTCCCCTCCCGCAGGGTCCGCGTGCAACGTAATATGCACATCTGTCAAACGCGGCTCGAAGCGGGTAATCGCGAGAACCATCACACGGGAGAGCAGTTGCCGATCAGGCTCCGACCGCATCGACAAGCCCCGTATATCAGGTAGTCCATAGTCGAGCAAATCCAATGATCGCGCTTCGTAATGCCGAATCGGCACACGCGACGTGGTCTGAAACAGATCGGATAGCTCATTGGCAATTGATTCACACCACGCTTGTGATGGTTCGACGCACGGCCGATCACCCCTACTACGCACTTTTTCAGGCGTGCGCATGTCGTCGATAAGAGGATCGCCATTGCGCGAATTCAGCCGCCCCGCGTCGCCAGGGTCTTCAGACACAAGCCGATCGAACAGCAGCCTCGGTGCGTTGCCGTCACCCTCTGCCCCGCGCCGCTGCGCAGGGCATTCTGAATGGGCTACCGTGCGCCGAGAGATCGACATACCTGTTTCGCCTAGGATGCCTTATTCGTCGTGAAGTCCCATTTAGCTGATGTGTTGCCCTTACCTGTCGCATCTTTATTCTGCGTCTTATAGGTAATCTCAATTGCAGAGAAGCTCAGCAGAATGGAATCCGATCCCTCCATATCCATTGCGTTGCACCCTACGTTTACGACTATCACATTCGTCAACTTATAGACCATATCAGCGGTCGGCTTGTCCGCGTTACGCACAATACTAATCGTCGCCTCCGCGTGTGATTTGCCGTCCGCGCAGGCTTGGTACAACGGGGGTGTCGACATGTCCATCCGCTTCGTGATCGAGATTGTGTTGCCGCTGGGGATTCCCGATCCACGCCCAGAATTCGACGGATCCACATTGCCATGATTAGAGATACCGAAGGATATCGCTTCGAGCTCGATCGTGTCGGCGAAACCGTCCATCGTACTGTTACCTTTTACGCCGTCCAATTTCAGTAAAATCGCCATATTTAATTCTCCTTGCAGCACATATCAGTGCACATTCATTTGGTAAAAAAAGGAAAAGTGGATGCTGTAAAATTCCCCCTCCAACATTGGCAGCCTATGGACTAAACGACCCCGTACTCCGACCGTTTTCACGCCCTCCGGGCTCATCCGCTTCACGCGGCCGACTCTGGCAAATCTGCCACGAGTCGCATCGACGCCGTCATCTCCTCCATCTGGAAATGCGGCTTGATAAAGCACGTTGCACGGAAGGCTCCCGGCCGCCCCGGCACTTCCGTTACATCGATCCGAGCAGAACTAAGCGGAAATTTCGCTTTCATTTCCTGTGGCGCCGATTCATTTAGTAGTACAAATGATGATATCCAATCGTTTAGATAGCGACTGATGGCCTCCTTGGACTGGAAACTTCCCACCTTGTCGCGCATCATGACTTTCATATAATGCGCAAAGCGGGATGCGGCCATGACATAGGGCAGTCGACTTGAAAGCGCCGCGTTAGCATTGGCCGCATCGGTGCTGTACATCGCTGGCTTGTTTACTGTCTGGCTTCCGAAAAATGTTGCGGAGTTCTCGCCTTTCGCGCTGACAAGCGCCACAAATCCCATGTCGCTTAGTTCTTTTTCCCGGCGATCAGTGATGGCGACCTCGGCTGGACATTTCAGTGCCATATCGCCTTCATCGGTCTTAAAAACGTGTGCTGCGAGCCCGCCTACCTTGCCGCCGCCCTCCACCCCGCGAATGGCAGTTGGCCAGCTGTGCTGCGCGAAGGCATTGGTAATGCGCAGCCCCATTTGATAGGCTGCATTCGACCACAGGTACTTATTGTGATCGCTGCCATCCACGTCCTCCTCGAACTGGAACGTTTCCACCGGTTGCGTCTTCGCGCCGTAAGGCAACCTGGCCGCGTAGCGGGGCAGGACAAGCGCAACGTAGCGCGAATCGTCGGTTTCCCGAAATGCGCGCCAAGGCGCCAGCTCCTCACTCTCGAAAGTCTTCGAAAGATCGCGCGGAACACCCAGTTCCGTGTAGGACTTCAGATCGAACAGCGAAGGCGCAGCCGCTGCAATAAATGGTGCATGCGCTGCCGCCGCGACCTTGGACATGCCCTCGAGCAGCGCAATATCCTGTGGATGACGCCCAAACTGATAATCGCCAATCAACATGGAATAAGGTGCACCACCAAACGTGCCGTACTCTTCCTCGTATAGCTTTTTAAACAACACGCTCATGTCGTAATCGACCGCGCTCTCAAGATCCTTCAGCAATTCCGCCTTTGTCACGTTTAACACACGCAGCTTTAATCGCGCGCTCGTTTCCGTTCCGTGCACAAGATCGGATAGACCACGCCACGAGCCCTCCAGCGCCTGAAATGCAGGATCATGCATGACGGCGTTCAATTGATCGGTCAAGATCGCATCGATCTGCGCGACGCGTTCGTTAATCATGGCAACCACGCCCTTATCGGGGCTCGCCCGCATGCCTTCGTCCAGAATCTGCGACGCGAGTTGCCCGATCAGTCGCCGGGCATAGCCACCCTGCGAAGGCTCGACTGCCATATTGCCTTCGAGCACGATGCGGTCAAGCAACGATGTCGGTTCCGATGCGTCGTCCATTGTCTGTACGGCGGCGGTACTTGTGTGTGTTTCAGCGCTCATCGCCTTACTCCGATTGGTTTTCAACGTCAGATACGGAATCCGCGGCGTCAGCTTTCGCCCCCGCGTCGTGCCGCAACGTCTTCAGTGCGTCATCGTTACTAATGACACTCTCAAGCAAGGCGTCCAATTCGTCATTCCCGTCGAGTTTCGCGAGTAGATCTCGCAGCTGCTGACGCGCCTCCAACAGTTTTTTCAGACGGGGCACCTGATTGACGAGCGCATCGGGATGAAAATCACGCATGTGGGAAAAGTGCAGTTCCAGCGCGAGGCTACCCTCTCCCTTCATCGTGTCCGGCACGGACAGCATCAAGCGCGGTGCCACACGCGCCATCACATCATTAAAGTTGTCTCGATCTATCTCAGTGAGACGCCTGTCCTTTAACTTAGGGAGTGGCTTCTCCGGCATACCGGCCAAATCAGACATCACGCCGACCACCATGGGCAATTCACGCCGCTCCACAGCATCGCCAACTTCTACGTCGTAAGTAATCTGAACGCGTGGTGCACGATTACGTCCTACCCACTTCTGTAAACTATTTGACATACTATGCTCCCAAAAGGACGCCGGTCTATACGACATGCAGAATCAAGTGGTCGCACTCGGTGCGCTTGCGGGATCGGCCGTCATCCTCCGTAAGCGCTGCCACTTGGTTTATAAAGACCATCTACTGTTAAAAGATCATAGACCGTTGCCATTCGCATTCCCACTCGGAACCGTCCTAAACGCCAGAGACTACTTAGGAGCTTCGCCACCCCAACGCTTACTTCGCCCGACTTTCTTGTACGGATGCGATGACACAAAATATTTGAGACTTGGTACGATGCTAAGTCTCACATGCCGTAAATCCATTCACGGGAAGCGGTATGATCGACTCCTATAACGTCTGCTACCCCATCCTATGGTTCGATATCTGCTGCGACGGTTAGGCGTGTTGCTCCCCACCTTTATCGGCATCACCTTGCTGGCGTTCGCCTTGATCCATCTCATACCCGGCGATCCTGTGGAAGTGATGATGGGTGAGCGCGGCATCGATCCAGCCTCGCACGCCGCCGCGTTGCACCGGCTTGGGCTGGACCAACCGCTGGCACTGCAGTACTGGCACTTCGTCTCGCACGCAGTGCGCCGCGATCTCGGCCTGTCAATCGTTACAAACACCCCAGTCCTACAGGAATTCTGGGCGCGTTTTCCGGCTACCTTGGAACTGTCTATTTGCGCCATGATCTTCGCCTTGCTGGTGGGCTTGCCCGCCGGCGTCGCTGCCTCGTTGAAGCGCGGATCGACGCTGGATCATGGCGTGATGGGCGCGGCGCTGACCGGCTACTCGATGCCGATCTTCTGGTGGGGACTGATCCTGATCATGTTTTTCTCCGTCAAACTGGGCTGGACACCGGTATCAGGGCGCATAGCGGTTGAATATGATATCCCGCACATTACCGGCTTCATGTTGATCGATGCCGCCTTCTCCGACGACGAAGGCGCTTGGCGCTCCGCCGTCAGCCATCTGATCCTGCCCGCCGTCGTTCTCGGTACGATTCCTCTCGCGGTAATAGCGCGCATGACCCGCTCGTCGATGCTTGAAGTGCTGCGCGAAGACTACATCCGTACAGCTCGGGCGAAGGGCTTGTCGCGAACGCGGGTGATCGTCGTGCACGCACTGCGCAACGCGCTGATTCCGGTCTCGACGGTCATCGGACTCCAGGTAGGCACGCTGCTGGCCGGTGCGGTGCTTACGGAGACGATCTTTTCCTGGCCTGGCATCGGCAAATGGCTGATCGATGCGATCGGTCGCCGCGATTATCCCGTCGTACAAGGCGGGATTCTTTTGATCGCGTTGTTGGTGATCTTCGTCAACCTGGTGGTGGATCTGCTGTATGGCGTGCTCGATCCGCGCATCCGTCACCACCGCTAGGAGCGAACCAAGATGAGTCGATTACAACCCAGCGTCGATGCTGCCTTTCCTGCGGCAGAGCAAGGCGGCCTGCGCTTGCGCGCGCGGGATTTCGTACGGCAGTTCTCGACCAATCGAGGAGCAGTCGTCGCCTGCCTGCTATTGGTGTTATTGGTGCTGGCCGCCGTGTTTGCACCATGGATCGTGCCACATGATCCGATCGTGCAATATCGAGAAGCGATCCAGCAGCCCCCAGTCTGGGAGGTGCATGGCAGTACCCGCTTCCTTCTGGGCACCGATGAAGCAGGCCGCGATATCCTCTCACGCCTGCTGTATGGCGCCAGGCTCAGCCTGCTGATTGGCTTATTATCGGTATTCATGGCGATGATTCCCGGAACGATACTGGGCTTGATCGCCGCCTTCTATCCGCGCTGGATGGACGCGCCGGTGATGCGGCTGATGGATATCTTGCTCGCACTGCCGTCGCTGCTGCTCGCCGTTGCCGTGGTCGCCGTGCTGGGCCCCGGTCTTGTGAATACGATGATGGCGATCGGCATCGTCGGCTTGCCAGCCTTCACCCGACTGACACGTGCAGCCGCACAGTCGGAACTGCAGAAGGACTATGTCACGGCATCGCGTCTTGCCGGCGCGGGCACATTGCGCCTGATGTTCTCGCAGGTATTGCCGAACTGCGCAGCACCATTACTAGTGCAGGCCGCGCTCAGTTTTTCCACGGCGATCCTGGATGCCGCGGCGTTGGGTTTCCTCGGCCTTGGCGTTCAACCGCCTTCCGCCGAATGGGGAGCCATGCTTTCGTCGGCACGCGATTACATCGACAGCGCATGGTGGATCGTGACGATGCCAGGCCTTGCCATTCTGGTCACCGTGTTGGCAATCAACCTGTTCGGCGATGGCTTGCGTGACGCGCTCGATCCAAAATTGCGGAGGTTGCGTTGAATTCATTGCTTGACGTGCAGGACGGCCGAGTCGGCACGGGCGGTACAGGAGAGACACTGCTCGATATCCAAAACCTGAGTGTCGCGTTCGATGGCGCACCTGCGGTGCAACGGGTGAACTTCACGGTCAGCGCTGGCGAAGTCGTCGGTGTCGTAGGAGAATCCGGCTCCGGCAAGAGTGTGACGATGTTGGCCTTGATGGGGCTGATCGATGCGCCCGGCAAAGTGACGGCGGACCGGGTCGCGTTTAACGGTCAGGACCTTCTGACAATGTCGGCACGCCAGCAACGGCAGATCATCGGTCGCGATGTGGCGATGATTTTTCAGGATGCGCAATCGAGCCTGAATCCAAGCTATACAATCGGCTTTCAGATTGCCGAGGTCTTGAAACGACACGAGGGCCTGCGAGGCCGGGCCTTGGAGCAACGGATTCTCGCCCTGCTGGAGCAGGTCGAAATCCCGGATGCAAAGAACCGGCTGAAGTCCTATCCGCACCAGATGTCGGGCGGAATGAACCAGCGGGTCATGATCGCGATCGCCGTGGCCTGCAATCCCAGGCTATTGATTGCCGACGAGCCCACGACCGCGCTCGACGTCACCGTACAGGCGCAGATCATGAGCCTGCTGCGCAGCCTCCAACGCGATCGTGGCATGGCGATGGTACTGATCTCACACGATCTGGCCGTGGTTTCCGAAATGGCTGACCGCGTCGCGGTCATGTACGCAGGCGAGCTGATCGAGCGGCAGGCGGTGCCGGCGATTTTCCAGGCGCCGCGACATCCCTATACCTCGGCGTTATTGGCCGCCATCCCCGAGCATAATCGCGGTGCCTTGCGCCTAACGGCCTTAGGCGGCACGGTGCCCGGCAAGGACGATCGCCCCACTGGCTGCTTATTCGCGCCGCGCTGTGCCTTTGTCGAACCGGCCTGCCAAACGGCGCGCCCGGCATTGTTGCCGCCGGATTCACAGCGTGCTTTACCGCCAACGTTGCAGGGCGAGGTACCGCCCGTGTCAGAGACTGCTGCACCGCTTGCTTCGCGTCCGCATTCGCAGTCTGCATCGAACGTCGCTGTAGGCGCTGCGGCAACGCAACCGGCGCGGCCGTCCGCGTCGGTTACGACCGAGGCGGAAGCAAACCGACTCGATCCGATGACGCCACTGGTCCGATGCATCAAACCACTGCCGGTGCGGGCCACAGGAGATGCAGCATGATCGAAAGCCCTCACGCAACGTCCATTGACGGGGAGTGCACGCAAGGCACGGTCGCCGATGCGCTGGACATCGCCTTGCAAGCGCACGCGCTATCGAAGCTTTACCCGGTGCGCAGTGGCTGGTTCGGCGGCAACAAGACCTTACGTGCGTTGAACGGCGTTTCCTTATCGCTCGAACGGGGTCGGACGCTGGGGGTCGTTGGTGAATCCGGTTGCGGCAAGTCGACGTTGGCGCGCCAGTTGACGATGGTAGAGACACCGACGGATGGCCGTCTCGTCATCGACGGTCGCACCATCTCCGAAAACGGAAAACGTCTATCCAACACTCAGGATGCCGACTTACGCCGACGCGTCCAGATGGTCTTCCAAAATCCGTATGCCTCGCTGAATCCGCGCAAGACGATCGAACAAGCCTTGGGCGAGCCGCTTCGGATCAACACCGACCTGAGCGCGACGGACCGGCTCTCGCGCATTCGCGACATGATGCAAACGGTGGGATTACGTCCCGAGCATCTGCGGCGCTACCCGCATATGTTCTCCGGCGGCCAGCGTCAACGCATCGCCATCGCGCGTGCGATGATCGTCGAGCCCTCGATCGTCGTGGCGGACGAGCCGACATCGGCGCTCGACGTCTCCGTGCAGGCGCAGATTCTGAACCTGTTCCTCGATCTGCAGGAGCAGTTCCGGACGAGCTACGTTTTCATCTCGCACAACCTGTCGGTCATCGAGCACGTGGCACACGACATGATGGTGATGTATCTGGGCGCCGTCGTGGAGACAGGTGAGAAATCGCGTATCTTCAGTCGTGCACGACACCCCTATACCCGCGTACTGATGTCCGCCACGCCGGCGTTGCGCGCGGAAAACCGACGCGACAGGATCGCCATCGAAGGCGAATTGCCGTCGCCGCTGGCGCCCCCGCCAGGCTGCACCTTCCATCGGCGCTGCCCTTATGCGGTCGAACGGTGCCGTAGCGAGGTACCGATACTACGTCCCGTGGACGGTCGCCAAGTGGCATGTCATCGCGCTGAAGAAATAGCGTGATGCGGGTTGGCACCGGCCCCGCTCTCACGCCATCGGCACCGCGGGGATAGTTACGCGTACTCGGCCAAGCCACCACGCCCTTGGCCCCGTTCACACGGCGTTTCAAAACCGTCACGCGGTAGGACCTGGTGCCTGGCGGTCAGCGAAGCAGGGAAAACCCCTGGATATCCCCGTCCAGCACTCCAGCCCGGTCCCATCACGGTGTCGGCGTTCACGTCGAACGATCATTACTCTCGTGATAACGGATACACCCCGAGCGTCATTGAAATGGCGTACCTCGCTCCCTAGACTTGCCTCATGTCCATTAAGAGCCAGGCCCAGTCATGCTCCACGCGATGGGCAAGGAATTGGCGGCACGGGCCACGCGCCGCTCGCTTGCCGATCTCGACGCGTTCGCCGCGCGAGTCCCGCCGATGGCCTACAACATCGACAATGACGCATCACTCGGGCTACTCTGGAAGCTCCTGAGCGTAACCACCGCCGATGCACCGACCCGCGCCGATCAGACTACCGTTGAGAAGGCGCTGCGCGCCGCTTTCGACGACATCCACAACGACCCGTCGCGCGGTCTGGAACATCAGCTCGGCAGCAGGCACCGCGCGGCCTCCACAACCGTTGGCCGCAAGCTACGGGAGCAATGGCGGTAGCGCCTCACTTCTCAAGCCGGCTCGTCAGAAGCCGATAAAGATATTAAAGGAGACAGTAATGATCATCTATGGAACTGCACTTCTCGCGTTCTGTCATCTCGCGGGACTTTTTCTTGGCGACCTGCTAGGCGCCGCGATAGGCGTGAAGACGAACGTCGGCGGTGTCGGCATCGCGATGCTGCTGCTGATTTTCCTCAAGCTCTATTTGCATAAGAAAGGACTGTTGCCGAAGGAGACGGAAGCAGGCGTGGCTTTCTGGGGCGCGATGTACATTCCTGTCGTGGTGGCGATGTCCGCCAACCAGAACGTCGTGGCTGCACTCAAGGGCGGCCCCGTCGCCCTGCTTTCTGCATTGGCCGCCGTGGCCGTCTGCGCATGCTGCATCGCCGTTCTCTCCCGCACCGGTCGCGACAACACGTCGTTCGCGAACGCTCCGCACCTTGAAGAAACCTGAATCAGGAGTGAATCATGTTGGAAATTCTCAATAAAAACCTGGTTCAAAATGGCCTCATCACCGCGTTCGCGTTGGTGGGCCTGATCATGTGGGCATCGTCGCTGTTATCGCGCAAACTGACTTTCGGGCGCGTGCACGGCTCGGCAATCGCAATCGTGATCGGTCTCGTGCTCGCCTATGTCGGCGGCGCATTCACCGGCGGACAGAAGGGTATCGCCGACCTGCCGCTCTTCACCGGCATAGGCCTGATGGGCGGCGCGATGCTGCGTGATTTCGCCATTGTCGCGACCGCGTTCGAGGTACAAGCCACCGAGGCGCGCAAGGCGGGGATGATCGGCGTGGTGTCGTTGCTGCTCGGTACCTTGCTGCCGTTCATCGTCGGCGCAAGCATTGCTTACGCATTCGGATATACCGATCCCGTCAGCATGACGACCATCGGCGCGGGCGCGGTCACCTATATCGTGGGACCGGTAACAGGCGCGGCGATCGGCGCGAGCTCGGATGTGATCGCGCTCAGCATCGCCACAGGCCTGATCAAAGCGATCATCGTGATGATCGGCACGCCGCTCGCGGCCGGTTTCATGGGACTGAAGACGCCGCGCTCCGCAATGATCTTCGGCGGCCTTGCGGGGACGGTGAGCGGGGTCAGCGCGGGGCTCGCCGCGACCGATCGTCGGCTCGTGCCCTATGGGGCGCTGATCGCGACGTTCCATACCGGCATTGGCTGCTTGCTCGGACCTTCGCTGTTGTTTTTTCGACGAAGGCTTTGATGGGCGCTTGATACGCCTGGAAGTATCCGCTTTTTGTCTACGGTTTACATGGCACGCGAGCGCATCCGTCTTAGCGTCACGCCAGAAGGGCTCGCCTCGCCATCGAGATGTCGCCGGTCAACGGGCTACACCCGATTGACCAGCGTGATTTATAGGGAAATCGTGACGCATTGCAGCAATATGGCACTGCCAAACCTTGCCGCGCTGATTGAACGGTAACAGGTGAGGGAGAAAGGGCCGGCACTCAGCCAGCCCTTCTCGTGCAAAGACGGCAGACAGCCATCAGCGCCAACAGGTTCGGGTCACGCTCGCGCGCGTGCAAAAAGCTGACACCGATCGACTGGCGCATCAGATATTGCGGCTTGAGAGGAATAAATTGCACCTTGTCGCCGAACACTCCGCGCACGCGGCCAGGTAACAGCGTATATCCGACCCCACCACTCACAAGATTCATCAGTGAAAAAATATCGCCGACTTTCATGGTGACGTTCGGCGTGAATTCCGCGACCCGAAACGCTTCCATGAAGCCCCGATAGGTTGCAAATCCCTCGCCAAGGGAAACGAAGGTCTGGTCGCGGCAGTGCCGCAAATCGATTGCTTCCTGGTTCGCATACACTGAATCGGCGGGCGCCGCGAAAAAGATGTCGTCTTCGAAAAGGGGGATGAATTCGACTTCGGGCTCGGCGTCCGGCGATGCCATGAGAGCCGCATCGATGGTGCCCTGCCTCAGCCTGTCGAGCAGTTCTGCATTCGAACCAAGCACGAGTTCGACCTGGAGCGTTGGTCGCCGTACCTTGAGGTCGACGACAATGTCAGGCACGGTCTTGATAGTCAGCGAGTACAGCGAGCCGATCTTCAGCCGATCCGACGAATACCCCGCCGCCTCACGGGTCGCGTGAATGCCGGCGGACATCAGCGTGAGCACCTCCTGCGCTACATCGGCCAGCATTCGCGCTGCATCCGTCGACTTGAGATTGCGGCCTTCATGCCGGAACAGCGCACATCGTACGCCCTGTTCGAGCGAGTGCAGCGCGCGATGCACGCTGACCGTGCTGACATTCAGCGCTTCGGCCGCCTTCGACAAGCTTCCAGTCTTCATGAACGCGAGCAGGAACTCAAGCTTGCGAAAGGTAATCTCGTCGTCGATTCGGTCGCGCATGTTGATGCAGGGAGTGATGGAAATGGACGATTATCGGCGTATGCGACCGCTGGACAAGTAGCGATAAACCCGCGACACGCGGGCTGCGGGCTGCGGGCTGCGGGCTGCGGGCTGCGGGCTGCGGGCTGCGGCCGTTATAGTAATGAAATCACCCTCACGCGATGAAAACGCTCTCACGCTGACGCGTTCCCTTGCAGGGCGAGCAGATAACAACGTAGCGCGTCAAGTGATTGCCCAGCGGGGCAGGCAATGGAAAAACGCAGGGCGCTCGGTTGAGCGTCCTGCGTTTATTAGGCGATACCCGACGATATCAGGCCGAAATGATGTTCCTGCAGATATCACTGGTTGCCGCGGCGGTATTCAACGTATAAAAATGCAAGCCCGGGACGCCGCCGTCAATCAGACGTCGACACATCGCACTGATGACATCCACGCCAAATGCCCGGATTGATGGCAGATCATCACCATACGATTCCAGCCGTCGCACGATCCAGCGTGGAATCTCCGCACCGCACATCTCGGAGAAACGCACCAATTGCGAGAAATTGGTGATCGGCATGATACCCGGTACGATCGGCAGCGTTGCACCCGCCGCGCGTGCATCATCAACGAAGCGGAAATACGCATCCGCGTTGAAAAAGTACTGTGTGATCGCCGAATCCGCACCCGCATCGACCTTGGTCATGAAATGCTTCAGGTCTTGCCGGGCATTTCGAGACTGCGGATGGCATTCCGGATAAGCCGCCACTTCGATGTGAAATGCGTTACCCGCATGCTGGCGAATGAAGGCAACCAGATCCGACGCATAGCGGAACTCGCCCGTGTCGACCATGCCTGACGGCAGGTCGCCACGCAATGCGACGACGCGACGGATACCGGCTGCACGGAACGTATCCAGCGTCTGCGTCAGACTCTCGCGCGACGCGCCCACACAAGACAGATGCGGCGCCGCCTCGACACCCTCGGCGGCAATGGCCTTGACGGTATCCAGCGTACCTTGCTGCGTGGACCCGCCCGCGCCATACGTCACCGACATGAAACGAGGATGGAATTCGCGCAAGGCTGCGCGAGTGGCGGCCAACTTTGCCACCCCTTCCTCGGACTTAGGCGGGAAAAACTCGAACGAAATTTCGATGGCAGCCATCGATGACACCTGTCAGAAGACCGCGCCCGCGGTCAGACGAAGCCCGAACCCGAAGCGCCATTGCTGACGCCCCAGCTCAACCCATGCCCGAGAACGAGCGCGGACAGTAGCCACGAAATAATGCTGTACAGCAGGGAGCCGAAAAACGCCGACCAGAATCCGCTGACCTCGAAGCCCTTGAGCAACCAGGCGGCGAATTGGAACAGCAAGGCGTTGATCACGAGGATGAACAAACCCAGCGTAATCAAGGTCACCGGTAGCGTCAGCAAGACCAGGATCGGACGGAGCAGGATATTGATCAGACCCAGCACCAGCGCCACGACCAATGCGGTCCCGAATCCCCGGATCTTGATCGAGGGGATCACATACGGCAGGATCAACAGCGAAACTGCATTGATCAGCCAAGCCAGCAGCCAGTCCATGTAAAACTCCTTCGGTGAACGCGCCGACTTGAATCGCTGCCGATCACGACGAGGCGACCCTGCTCCGGCGCACACGCTCCCCGCGTGCAACGCGGATTAGTAGCGATAGTGCGCCGGTTTGAACGGCCCTGCCTTCGACACGTCGATGTACTTCGCTTGTGTGTCCGACAGTTCCGTCAATTCGGCGCCAATGCGGCCCAGGTGCAGACGAGCAACCTTCTCATCCAGATGCTTTGGCAGCACGTACACCTTGTTTTCGTACTTGTCGCCTTGCGTGAACAATTCGATTTGTGCCAGCACCTGGTTCGTGAACGAATTCGACATGACGAACGACGGGTGCCCCGTGCCGCAGCCCAGGTTCACCAGGCGACCTTCGGCCAGCATGATGATGCGCTTGCCGTCCGGGAACACAATGTGATCGACTTGCGGCTTGATGTTGTCCCACTCGTACTGACGCGTGGAAGCCACATCGATTTCTGAATCGAAGTGACCGATATTGCAGACGATTGCCTGGTTGCGCATCGCCTTCATGTGATCGTGGTTGATCACGTGCAGGTTACCGGTGGCCGTCACGAAGATGTCCGCACGCGATGCCGCGTAGTCCATCGTCACGACCCGATAGCCTTCCATCGCCGCTTGCAGTGCGCAGATCGGATCGATTTCCGTCACCCAGACCGTGGCGCCCAAGCCACGCAACGACTGTGCGCACCCCTTGCCAACATCACCGTAGCCGGCCACCACCGCGATCTTACCGGCGATCATCACGTCGGTTGCGCGCTTAATGCCGTCGACCAGCGACTCACGGCAACCATACAGGTTGTCGAACTTCGATTTCGTGACCGAGTCATTGACGTTGATCGCTGGGAACGGCAGACGGTTTTCGCGCTCCATCTGGTACAAACGATGTACGCCCGTCGTGGTTTCTTCGGTCACGCCCTGAATGGCCTTCAGACGCACCGAATACCAGTGTGGATCCTTCGCCAACCAGGTCTTGATCGACTTGTAGAGGGCGGTTTCTTCTTCATTCGTCGGGTTGGCGATCACCGAAGGGTCCGTTTCCGCGCGCGTGCCCAGGACCAGCAATAACGTGGCGTCGCCACCGTCATCGAGGATCATGTTCGCGTATTCACCGTTCGGCCATTCGAAAATGCGGTGCGCATAATCCCAATACTCGTCGAGTGTCTCGCCTTTCACCGCAAACACGGCGGTGCCGTTCGCGGCGATAGCGGCGGCGGCGTGATCTTGCGTCGAGAAAATATTGCACGATGCCCAGCGGACATCCGCGCCCAGTGCTTCGAGCGTTTCGATCAGGACCGCGGTCTGGATTGTCATATGCAGCGAGCCGGCGATACGTGCGCCCTTCAACGGCTGCGCGCCGCGAAATTCGTCGCGAATCGACACCAGACCGGGCATTTCTGTCTCGGCGATCGCGATTTCTTTCTTGCCCCAGCCGGCCAGTGCGATATCGGCAATGACGGCTTCGGTGTTCGGGGAGGATTTCAATACGGCAGCGTTCATCACGCCTCCTTTTCTAAAGTGGATAGAAATCAAGACGTGAGCGCCGTTGCGGCCATTTCCTGGCCGTTGACCCGGGCGGTATAGGCAGCACCATGTAGAGTGCCGCCGGGCCGGAAACCCCGTTTTCCGAGCCTGGCGGGCAAAACCCGTCGCAACGCTCCTCGGAAGGTCCCCGATTGTAGCAAAGTTTTTGTGACGAAAGCGTTTATTCAGGTGCGGGCCGACTAAGTGTTAACGTCGGATAACGACCACTTGGACCTGGCTGATACGGCGGCTCCTCTGGCAATATTGCGCGACTGGAGAGTGGCCGCTCCGACATCAAACCATTCCGGTATCGCGTGTGTTCGCTTATGTCACTGCGTCCATGGCTAAAAATGACGTTTTCCCTATTGGTGCCGGGAGGAAGGAGGTTATGTCCCGCGATACGCTCGGACGGCGACCATTCACCCCCGGGCATTCGTTTTCGTTGATCGATCCTGGTGCGGTTGATGACAGCGTGGGTATATCGATGTTCAAACTGCATTGTTTGGACATGCCTAAGCGTGATGTCAACCGCGTTCTTCCAGTAGGCGCACTGGAAAATCGTATCGCTCGTGAAGCGCGGCTTGACTTTTGTCAGATCATGAACGATGTCGCCGAGGAAGGGGAGTACTGCGTGGAAAGTCGCTATACCCACCGCCCGTCGATATCGGCTTTCCTCACGCGCGTGATCCGAGGCGGCACGCCTTGCGGCTTTTTCCGCCTCCGCCACCACATATTTATACTGCGATCGACTTGGCGCGACACTACTTATCACTGCGCCGAACACGAAACAGATCGACCACAGTTGCTCGTCACGTCTTTGTTCTTTCCTGAATTTATCGTATTCCTCGCGCTGATCAGGCCTTTTTTCGTAAGTAGCGGCATAACGCGCTGGATCGTATTTGAAGTCGGCTCGAAATCTCGTGGCGAAAATATCGGCAGGATGTTTCAGGATCGCACACGCCAAATTCGCCAACTCCCAGGGATCACTGATGCCGAGTCGCGAAAGTGGAAGCAATCCGTCTATATAACGCAAAGGCGCGCCGACGACCAAGAACTCCCTGTACGAACACTCTGTCGAACGTTCCTCGTTAAATATGGCCCGTGACGAAAACGTCGATTTCCCCTGGTTTTTAGTCTTTTCGTTATTTTGCCTCAGCCTCTCGATGGCATCGGCAATCTCTTTTTCCTTCTCGCCGTATCGGGCGATGAATGCCATATTAAACAGACTAAAAATGGTTGTGATCGCGTGTTCGCGTAGCGACGAATAACGATCGAACGCGTGCTCCTCTTCATCATTGGCTCCCCGCGCCTCCGCTTTCGCAAGGTCACGCAATCGACGGAATATTTTATCAATCAAGCCAATCTTTAACATCGGCCAATCTTTGTCCGTATCGATACTTTCCTTCAGCTGCTCCAAAGCGTCAGCATACATGGCCGAAAAATCGAGAGGATCATTGCCCAAGGCTCGCGGCACACATAGCCAATCATTTTGAACAACACCACGCAGACGGATTGCGCCAGCCTCTGCCGGAATGCTGACGGAAAAACGCGACAACGCATAGAAATCCGACTCCGCCATATAGTCAGTCTCTGGGTGTGTCGACCGAGCCTTAGCCACATTATCTTTGGCAACCCGGCAAATTCCGCGTCGTCTGGCATGATCCTCGACATGATGAAAAGCGTAATTTTTTAGTCGCTCAAAGGCAATCAATGACAACGTTAAATCGTGATCAAGCAGAAGGACACCAAAAGCGCGCTTTAGGCCCAAACGATAGCGCACAGGAATTTGCGAGATGAAATATTCCTCTGAATCAGCCTCACCTGCGGATCCACCGCAAGAAAAAACAGCCATTCAACCAAGCGTCGACTTCGTCCGCGCTTATTTTTCTGCTTCCTGAGTTCGGCTTTGGCTTTGATGTAAGAAAAACCGCGAGATCGCTATCCAAGTTACGAAAAAACACAGCCTCATACGCCGCGATTACTCGCAACCCAAGATAGTAGCGCGACACCTCATCGTCCTCGAATGAATCAAATACCAATGGCGTTGTCATGCGGTGCGTCTTGCGCAGTAAATCCTCGATGCCCAAGGTAAACACGTTTGAACCAGTATTGGAAACATGCACGCCGTTTTTATCAAGAAACTGCTTCACATCGTCCCACGTCGGATCAGCCTCAACTGACTCCTCTACCCCATCTCGACTGGAGACATCATCCGCCAGCCCGCTGAAAACACCAGAATCGGGCATCGGCAACGTATCAATCTCCGTATGTCCACTGCCGCTCTCACAGCGCCTTAACAGCGTTTGTGTCTCACTCCCGGAATACGTCTTATACATCAGCCCCCACCAAAGCACTTACTTTCCGAAATAAGACGACAAACATCGAACGGTGTCACCAATAAGCATTTCCACATCCCGTTTCGCAGAAACACATGGTTATCTTGTCGCCCTGCTTCATTATCGAGACCGCATGTCCGGCGCTACATCGCATGCCGTATTCAACGTCGAGTAGCGAGACTCGCATGGTTTGCTCGCCCCGAACGGCTTTCCACATAGACGTTCCGTGAATCGTCTGTTGTCGAATTCATGTTCGAGAAAGTGTGCGCGCGTAAATGATCACTTGGCGCTGAAAACATATCTTGTCCGTATCGGGTATCAAGTCCGAGATTTAGCCGCGGATAAGATAACGGCGTGCCCTCGAAAGGCGAATCGTTAAACGAACCGAATTCGTAGCGCCCCCGACCTGTAACGAGCGCGGAGATCCGTTCAGCCGCGCTGAACCTGGATCGATGATCTGCCTGATACCCGGACCCGCTCATATCTTCCCGATACCGACCCACGTCATGGCCATCGCTCCCGCGTCCATGGCGCCGCACCTTCGGTATCGCTCCCGTTGACGCCCCCCCTTCCTTTTGCCCACTCAGCGGCGCTGTCGCGCTGGCGCGCTGCTGGGCGCGTCTTGCCCGAGCGGCGCTATTCGGGCGCCCAAACTTTGGCAGGGCCGCGCTGGCGGCAGACTGCATATGCGCCGCGGTCACCCTCGCACGGTATTGCTGAAACTCGGAAGATATTTCTTTATGATCGTTCAAAATATCCCGCCGGTGCGCTGCGACCTTCATAGCGGCCGTCTTTAAAGGCTTCGCCGCAACTTGGCCGACGGTACTTGCAATTCCATTCACCGTCGGTACGATCTCATTGTCGAGAATCCGTGTGGCCTCCGCGATCTGAGCAGGCTCGGCGAGCGGCGTCGGTGCGTGCATATCCCACGTGGCTTGCGTCAATCTCTCGATCAACTTATCGAGGGGTGGACCACCAGCGTCTTTTATTTTTCCGGCGGCGTCCAGAAACGCTGCGATATGATCCAGGAAATCGCAAAACCTGCTGCGGCCATCGCCCTCCTTCCATTCCATCCCTGTATGGCGCCACGCACGACTTGCCTCGAGTTGAAGCAAGGCGGCATCATTGTCGACATTCCAATCGTATTCCTTAATCCTGGCTGCAGTACATTCCTCGCACTTTTCGCAACTTCCATTTGTAGCAGAATTTCGACAGCTCACCTCGCCCTCCGTTTATCTAGCCACCCCTTATTCCGTTCCCTAAAAATAACCAATCCAGACGCAATCCGACAGTCGTCCGCATGACCTAACATTTGATCTTGCAACGTTGCGCTTTGCAGTAAGGGACAACGGGACAATGACTTAATCAATAGGGGAGCACGATGGATTCGATGATCCGGATTTCGACCGCTATCTTTCTCGCTTTGCAAGATGCAAGATGCAATATGTAATATGCATTGCGAAACACTTAGAATCTTCCAAGCGACGATCATCTTCCTTCCACCACTTCATTCTTTAACGGCGAGTGCAATGTATTTTTTGTCGCAACTGCTCAGGACAAAGCCTGTTGGAGAGGCATCGGGGCATCAACACCCAAACAACGCGGCGCGGCCTTGCCTGCAGCGCTCCCTTGGAGCGCTTGACCTTGTCATGCTTGGCATTGGTGCCATTGTCGGCACAGGGATATTCGTCTTGACAGGTACCGGTGCGATGATGGCCGGTCCGGGCCTAAGCCTTTCATTTATTGTCGCAGCATTGGCTTGCGGCTTGGCGGCACTGTCTTACGCTGAGTTCGCGTCTTCGATTCCGGTAGCGGGCTCGATCTACACCTATACCTATATCGCCATAGGAGAATTGGCTGCTTGGCTAATGGGTTGGATCCTTGCACTAGAATATGGCCTCGCAGTCTCAGCGGTTTCAATCGGGTGGTCCGGCTACTTCCAATCCTTGCTCAGCGGCTTTGGTATCTCGGTGCCTATCGCATTGCAGGCTGCACCGGGGTCAATCCCTGGTGTAGCGACACTCTTTAATCTGCCCGCATTTCTAGTAGTAATGTTGATTACGTCGCTATTAGCTATTGGTATCCATAGCACGTCTAAAGTCAACAACGTAATGGTCGCCATAAAGATCGGCGTCGTACTGCTCGTGATCGGTGTTGGCGCGTTTCATGTGCGGCCTGAAAACTGGCGCCCGTTCCTGCCCATGGGCATTTCCGGGGTGTTCCAAGCCGCTGCCATCATGTTTTTTGCCTATATCGGATTTGATGCGGTAAGCGGTGCATCGGAAGAGGTAAAAAACCCGAAACGAGACTTGCCGATTGGCATCATCGGATCGCTGCTCGTATGCACGATCTTATACATCGGAGTTACCACAGTCCTGACAGGCATCACACCTTGGCAGAATTTTGCTGGCATTGCCCACCCGGTTTCCCTTTCTTTTCAGCAAATCGGGGTGAACTGGATGGCCGGATGTATCGATTTAGCCGCCGTCGTGGGAATGCTGACAGTCATGTTGGTCATGGCTTACGGACAGACCCGTTTGTTATTCGCCATGTCGCGCGACGGACTGCTGCCGCCGGCCCTTTCGACAGTCCACCACCGTTTTAAGACGCCCTATCTGGCAACTTGGCTTGTTGGTCTTGTGTTTGGCCTCATCGGCGCCCTAGTGCCTTTGCAAAAACTTGCTGAGTTAGTCAATTTCGGTACGTTGTCTGCTTTTGCAATGGTATCCGTATCAGTCATCGTAATGCGCCATACGCATAAAGATCTTCATCGCGGCTTCCGATGCCCAGGCGTGCCCTGGATTCCCGGCGTGTCCATTGTGATGTGCTTGTTTTTACTCATGCAGTTACAGACACTGACCTGGATCGCTTTTGCAATCTGGGTGTTAGCGGGGCTGTTCGTTTATTTCGGCTATGCACGTAAGCGCGCACATATCGGCCGTCGATGACTTGACTCACGCTGCCTGAACAGTACGACAGCGCTCAGGCTTGTCACACTGCGCGTGTTCCGCGAGTCGTTTTTTTATCCTGTCCACATGGCTAGGTGCCCGACGATACGGTCATAAGGATGCCTTTATCATCAATAATAAAGTAATGATCTGACCCTGCATTGCAGGGGCATGTGCTGCAGTTAGCAGTGCTTGATCTGCCTGGAACAGGCATCGTTCATGTCACCTTACTGTACGCCGAGGATCCAGAATATTGTCTTATTTTTGGGTCGCTGTCCGAACACGGCGTCAGCCAGCAAGACCTGACTCATATGAGTAAGAGGGCGTTCGGGAAATACCTCCGGCATTACCGCGAAGTATCGGTATTGTTGGAACCATGGGGCGATACCAGGGTGCTGGATCTCGCAAGCTTTCCATCGGTAAGTGCTCTGATAACAGCGTTGGAAGACAATCTGCGTCTAGCCGGATTCACCGTGGGAACGCATCACGATTTCCGTGTCCAGGCGATTGTTCCGGTGCGTCGCTGAGGCGATCCCCAAAGTGGGCAGCGGCAGCCCGATCGTCGCCCCTGCCCCTTAAAGCAAATGCGCCATGCTAAATAGTCACATGGCGCACAAACATTCCCGCCGCCCCTGCGATGGGAACAAAACCGCATGACAAAATCAGCGCTTGGTACCTGCGGCCTCCGCCAGAGCGGCTGCCTTGTCTGTTGCTTCCCAGGTGAATTCCGGTTCTTCACGTCCAAAGTGACCATACGCGGCGGTCTTTTGATAAATCGGTCGCAGCAGGTCGAGCATCTTGACGATACCCTTTGGACGCAGATCGAAGTGCTCGCGCACCAGCTTCGTGATGATCTCGTCAGCGACCTTGCCTGTCCCAAACGTATTTACCATGACCGACGTCGGCTCAGCCACACCGATCGCGTACGATACCTGGATCAAAGCCTTCGACGCCAAGCCTGCGGCAACGATATTTTTTGCCACGTAACGGCCAGCATACGCTGCCGAGCGATCCACCTTCGACGGATCCTTTCCGGAAAACGCGCCGCCACCATGGGGCGCCGCACCACCGTATGTATCCACGATGATTTTACGGCCGGTCAAACCGCAATCGCCCTGCGGACCGCCAATGACAAAACGGCCGGTTGGATTAACCAGGAACTTTATATCGCCCTTGATCAATTCTTTCGGCATGACCGGCTTGATGATTTCTTCGATGACCGCTTCTCTCAGACGACCGAGCTCGATGTCTGGAGAGTGTTGCGTCGACAACACAACCGTATCGATGGAGTGGGGCTTGCCGTCGACATAACGCACGGTAACCTGCGACTTTGCATCCGGGCGGAGCCAGTTCAGCCGACCATCGCGACGCAGGTCCGCCTGGCGCTCGACCAAACGATGCGATAGATAAATCGGCAAAGGCATCAGTTCCGGGGTTTCATCACATGCATAGCCGAACATCAAGCCTTGGTCGCCCGCGCCTTGATCAAGGTTATTGTCGTGCGCCCGGTCCACGCCCTGGGCAATATCCGGGGATTGCTTGTCGTACGCAACCAACACCGCGCAGCCTTTGTAGTCAATACCGAAATCGGTATTGTCGTAACCAATCTTTCGGATCGTATCGCGGGCAATCTGGATGTAGTCAATATTAGCCGTGGTGGTAATTTCGCCGGCAAGGACCACCAAACCAGTGTTACACAGCGTTTCCGCAGCAACGCGTGCGTATTTATCCTGTGCAAGGATGCCATCCAGGATCGCATCGGATATCTGGTCGGCAACTTTGTCGGGATGACCTTCAGAGACGGATTCGGAAGTAAACAGATAATCGTTTGACACTTTGCAACGCTCCATAAAGCATTAATCGGTTACGAGAGGACATTTGGTGCATCACGTAGCCGACTTTTTTACTTTACGAGAGAGCTAAATCCTCGTGAGGCTGCAAAGCGGCGACGCTTTAGCGGTTTTTTCGCGATCCGTGGGATGCCGACAATATGACATTGCTCGACCCCATGGACCGCCTTCGCCCCGCAAGTTGTCCGTTAACTCGGCGAAGATGGTGTTAGGCATTATTATAGCGACTTTGCTTTTTCTGCGCTCGATCCGGCTGACTTAATTATCCCGCAGGCCGGACGGTCACCAATTTTGCCACTATGTTTACACGCCTTGGCACTTCATTCGCGATCGGATTGCTTCGCTTTCTCGCCGTATTGCCATATGGCCTCGTCGCCCGATTTGGCGCTGGACTGGGGACTTTGCTGTACCTGATCCCGAGCCGCCGGCGTCAAGTCGTTCACATCAACCTTAAATTGTGCTTCCCGGAGTGGGATGACGCTCACCGGGAACGTATCGCGCGGCAAACTTTTCAGCATGCCATCCGAAGCTATATCGAGCGGAGCGTGCAGTGGTTCGGCAGTGCACGCAAACTGGAGAAATTAATTCAGATTGACAGCGCCATCGATTTGGCCAATCCCGACATGCCACCGACGATTTTTTTAGGGATGCACTTCGTCGGAATCGAGGCTGGTTCGATTTTCCTCAATCACGCGCTTAATCGCCCATGCGGGGCGCTCTATCAGCCGCTCTCAAATCCAGAGGTCAATCGTATCGCCAAGGAAGCGCGCGGACGTTTCAACGCGGAAATGGTGTCACGCGCCGATAGCGCGCGTGCCGTCATGAGGATGCTCCGCGCTCGGAAGCCGGTCATGCTCGGGGCGGATATGGACTATGGCGAGCGGAATTCGGCGTTCGTACCCTTCTTTGGTGTCGAGGCGTGCACGCTCACCAGCGTGTCCCGGATGGCCAAGGCAGGCCATGCGCAGGTTTTGCCGTTTATTTGCGAGGTGTTGCCGAACTACCACGGTTACCGGCTCAAAATTTTCGCGCCGTGGCAGAATTATCCGACGGATAACGATGTAGCGGATGCCCGCCGGATGAATGCGTTCCTCGAGGAACACATTCCCGCCATGGCCGAACAATATTACTGGGTGCACAAACGCTTCAAGACGCGCCCGCCCGGCGAGCCCGGATTTTATTAATTTGCATTCGGCCATGTGATAATACGACGCGTTTGAGATTGCGCCATAGACGTATCTCTTAACCGTCAGTATCCGTCGGCGCATCTTCGCCCTCCTCCAACCAGGCCACCACAAGTGCCACGGTTACAGCAACCTGGGATTTCGTACGGCAGGTCGCCAGCAACAGGTAGGCCAGCATCGACTCCTTATCGGGTTGCCCCTTCCTCAACCGCGCTGAACGCTCCGCCTGCGTGAGCAGGAGCCTACGAGGACGCTCGTTTTTAAAAACGGAAATGAGCTTGGTGGCAAAAAGCAACATAGCGTAATCCGCATCGTCGTTGGAATCCGTTTCCGCAACCAGCGCGTCATCCGCCATGTTGTGCGTGGGGGACGGCGTGTTGCTCTCAGCCATGTCAAGATGCAATTGACGTATTGATTGCAATAGCCTTTCAGCCAGCGGTTGGGGGTCGGCAATCTGTTCGCATCCGTCGTTCAGCGCAATTGGATCAATCGTCCTGGCTAGGGCAATAAAGGAAGTCATTAGCACAGTCAGCGAGGCAAGCATGCCGGCAAACGGCCCCTCGTCGTTACGTAAGGCATCACGGATTCGCAAAAAATCGCGCTTGTCGAAGCGCCTAGGAGCGCCCATCTTCCATCCGGCCTCGATGCCCAAACGCGCACCCACCGTCTCAAGCGCTCGCTCCCAGGCAGCAAGGAACGGTCGGTCGATGCTAACGGTGCCATCGATCTCGACAACGGGCCAGACCGGTTCTGCCGCGGCACCGACAGGAATCTCCACCGGTACGGTGACAGCGTAGCTCATGCACAGGCGAGGATTATTGCCTTTTAGCGCTTGCCAGAATTGCCCGAGTGCATCGAGATTTTCGGACTGGGGCAGTACGCGGCAGAATGCACCCGGTATTGTCTTGAGCGTTCTGTGCCGTAGCAATGCATCGAGCACGATTTGCGGAATCCGAAGTGCGGGCGAGTCGCGATCCGTCGCCACAGGGTCCAGCTCCACGCCCCCTTCATCGTTTTTTGTCCGCCAGCAGGTAATCAGATAAGAAAATCGCAGGAATATTCGGGAAGGCTTCCAGTGGGTTGTACTTCCCTCGGATTCTCGGGCCTCACCGAGACGAACATCCAAGTCCTCATGCACGTCATACAGAAATACGCTGACTTTCTGCTTTGTCACCGTAGTAGGGACGCGAAAGGTCACACAACTGTCGGAATGACACACAATTTTCTTTTCGGCTAACGCCGAATTGATAATTTCTTCCACCGCTTTCGTGACTGTCGTCAACGCCCGGCCCATCACATTGTTCGCCATCAATGGCCTCCTTCCTGGTTCAGACGCGATGCCTCACCCAACGGCACGCCCAAGCTTTGCGCCAGTGCCACGCATCCGAACAAACCAGCCAGAGCCATAACGTCAAGAGCGGATAAATACACATTGTCGGACGTGGAAACGATGTCGTTTCGCACGGTAGACCCGGCGGCTAAAGTGGGCTCGCCAATCGCCCCGTCGACGTCTGCTGGCATACGGTCAGCACGCCCCTGACACCACGCTGTCCAGGCGTGCGTCGCCAGATTCGACAATATCGGTGTAATTACCTCGGGGATATCCGCCGCCCGCAAGCCAACGCGGGTAAGCGCCCGTTTTACCGCAACATCCCAAGGCAACACGCCTTCGACATCCGAATTGCGCCATCGCACGGTGTTGGCACGGTTTTCCAAATGTCGGATAAACGCGTCGTAATCAATCGCGTCTTTCAGGGAAATAGAACGGAGACCAAGCAAGCTGTGCGCCTCAGAAGGATCACGCCATTGCTTTGCCTCCTGGGACAAAACGTCCAGCAATTGCCGTTCTGCGTCTTTGAGGGTAGTTGCAGTTTTAAACGGCAGATTACGTTTGTCACTCTGTATGTCATGAGACCCGGAATTTTTAGAAAACTCCAGTACATTCAGAATCAAGCGCGCCGTGTATTCCGCTTCAGCAGTCACTTGCGGCGTCAGGCCATTCTCCGTCATGCCCTTCAGAACGATTTGACCAACCTCGCCCGGCGTCGCCGGCTGCTGCGCGGGTGCATACGGCACGGTAATCGTCAGGCCGAACGTCAAGCGCGGATGTGAATCCTCTAACGCCTGCCAAAATTGGCCAAGGCTGAACAGTTTTTCAGAAGGTGGCAGAATGCGACAGTAGGCGTCGGGAATCAGCGGATCACCGCGCAAGCCGATCAGCGCGGTCAAAAGCGCATCGCTAATGCGCATCGCGTACGCTTCATCGGACTGGATCTGAGCATTCTCGATGCTCACGGGAAACCAACACGTGATCAAATAGCACAATCTGATTGGCCGCTTTCCCGCCGAGAGAGGATATCGCGTACGGCCAATCGGCATCGCACTATGGCGCAACGCGCTATCTTCATGAACATCGTACAAAAACAAACTAATCAGCGTGTTTTTGCCTTGTGCCTTGCTACTTGGGATTTCGAATGTATATTTAATCTCAGTATTCGTGGCGCCCGCTAGCCTATCACCGCGCCCCTCATACAAATCGCTTTTCAGTTGATCTTTCATTCGGCGTATCACGCGATCGGCGAGGCGATAACTCACTGACGACAACAAATTCTCCGATGCCCCCCCCAATGGGTCTACTTTTTCCTTTATCATTGCTCAAGCTCTCCTGTCGTTCCATCTTGTTTGCATCGTGCGCGTCTGGAAAAACTGCTTCGGATACGCAGCGCTCCCAATCCAGGCAGCATGCCGGTGCTATCTGAACCAGAGCCGTCCGAGTTTCTCGAACTCCCGAGCAATCGCCGTGAACACTACATCGCGCCCAACCGAAGGCGCGCCAGACTCCATCGACATCCATGTCGACAGTAATGCAACGTTCTTGATATTCCCGCCGACTAGATCGGTTATGTCCGCTAGCTCATCAAACGAAACCTCGTCGGACACCGTCACGCCTGCCGGCCAGGCTGACGCCCATAATCGACGGCGCGTTTCTCTATCAGGATGCTTAAACTCGATCATGAACGCTATTCGCCGAGAAAACGCCTCGTCCAAATGGTCGGGGTGATTCGTCGACATCACGATCAGACCAGGAAAGCTTTCCATTCTCTGCAATAAGTAGGAAACCTCAATATTTGCATGTCGATCATGCGCATCTTTTGTTTCCGAACGTTTGCCAAATAACGCATCAGCTTCATCGAAGAAAAGCACGCCTGCATCAGCGCTCGCCAAATCAAAAATGCGCGATAGATTCTTCTCCGTCTCACCAATAAATTTATTCACCACCGTCGACAAATCGATTTTTATCAAGTCCACACCCAAATGATGCGCCAGGGCTTCCGCAGTCAATGTTTTACCCGTGCCGGAGCCGCCGTGGAACATTGCCGCAATCCCGGTTGCTCGACCAACCTTGCGCGCGAACCCTTTTGCCAACGCTGCTTCGCGCTGACGAACCGCGCATAGCAACTCCTCCACTCTCTGGCGCACGTCCACCGACAGCATGACCTCCGACAGTCCAAGACGCGGAACAATACGCTGCGCCAGCTTTCCAAAATGGCGCTGTGAACGCAAGGAAAACGCGCGCCGCAACGCGTCTGTCGTCAACGGCGTTTTCGCGCCTTCTCTTGTGTGATATAGCAATGCCTCTTGAACCGCTGGCCCGGCGGTCTGCGGCGAAGGCCTGAAACGCGCGGCCAATGACATACATGTTTCCTCGGACACCGGACAATCGCCAGCCGCCGCCGCAATCGTCCGCTCAAGCATGCGCGCGATGTCAACCACTTCTACTTGCGGCAGTGCCTCGATTTGATGTGGACGTTGTCCCAACCACACAAGGCTATCGCTAGCAGAAAGCGAAAGCGCTAGCGGTCCTGCGTATTGCTCCAAGCCTTGCGCCGCGTATTGCCAGTTGCCTGGCTTTCTGTTCTCGAGTACATCGGCATTTCGTACCCACAGCCATGCGCCGTACATTGTCGCCTCACGGCAGCATTGTTTTATCAGACGCACCAGATCGAGATCGCCCTCAGGCAATAACTCACAATCCAACGCCAGCGCACGCTGACCAGCCCTTTCGGCAGCTTTGATCCATGCCGCGCATGCGTCCTGGTGCAGGTCGCCGCGGTATACGAGTATCGGGCTTGCCTGATTGGCGTCTCTGGAAACATCCATGGCCTCGGACATACGCGCGACCATGGGGCCGTGGTGAAAATCATCGTATCTATAACGCGCAGCATCGAGCCAGCTCGCCGCCGGGTCCTGCCATGTGGATTTGCCACCTATAAGGAACGCAAAAACAGCCGGATCGCAACGCAACTCCACCGCCCAGGCAGCACTCTTCGGTGCGCTGCCCACGATGAGTTGATGCAAAAAAATGGGTGCGTCCACGCCCAGTGAAGTACGTGCGGTAATACGGGCTTCACCTTCAATACCTAACAGCGTAAGGGCCAAATCCAAGGTGGGCCATTCCAGATTTGGTTTGTCCTGCTGCGCGAAACTGAACAACGCGGCGTAACGTCTGTCGATCATCGGCATCGCGCTAAGCAACAGCAAGTTAACCTGTAACGCATCAAGCCTGAAGCGACTTACCAACTGTCCTAGCGGGGTGTCTGGGTCGATCGAACTCAG
This sequence comes from Robbsia andropogonis, assembly GCF_000970345.1. GTDB lineage: Bacteria > Pseudomonadota > Gammaproteobacteria > Burkholderiales > Burkholderiaceae > Robbsia > Robbsia andropogonis. The sequence goes on from NZ_LAQU01000003.1 coordinate 65,502, forward strand.
TGCGTCTTGCGACAGTACCGAACTAAAGCGATCGTGCTTCGGCGCATCCAGACCATCGCCGAGTTGTCGCGCCCAAAATGGGCAACCGTTGAGCTTGACTAACTGTTGATCGACGATATGTGGCGGCATGACCATCGTCCGCAGGCCCAACTTGTCGTCCGGCGCGGCATCCACGCGGTGTACCGCGCGCTGCAGCAGCAGATCCAGCGGTTCGATATATCGCAGTAGCGCCGCGACGTTCTCTTGATCTCGTTTTCGCCCGCCTAAAATCGGGTTGGAGGCATCAGAAAATCGTTCCGTTTTTTTTCGGACCGTTCATCGATAGGTGGGACCGAGCACGACTCGCCATGCCCGGCTTGCGTGCGTATATTCGCCATAGTAGGCACCACAGTTTTGTGATGCCTACTACCGTGGTCTTCGGCCATTGCCTTCACTCCTCTCGTATTTCGCTTACCATGGCCGAGTGCCGTGGGAATCACGCAAACCGCGTGCCGCTGCGTCCGCAGCACGCCACATACACCGACGTGTCGTTCGATAGCGCACGTTTTCCAACGCTTTCGAGCTGAATGTCAGGACTTTTGCAGCTTTTCACTGAACCGCAGAATGATGAACTCAGCCGGACGGGCCGGTGCTACAGCGACTTCGGCAATCATTTTCCCTTGCTTGATATCGTCGTCACTCATCGTAATGCCTCGTCCGATCGAAATACGGTATGCGTCTTCCGGCTTGACGCCCATCAAACCGCCCTGCCGCCAAATCTCGTGCAGATAATTGTCAATCGAAGAACGGACCTTTTCCCACGTGGCGGATGTATTCGGCTCGAACACGGCCAGCTTCATCGCGCGTTTGATATCACGCTGCAACGCGTTGAATAGACGGCGTACTGGCACGTACTTCAGTTCGGAGGTGCTGTCAGCTACCCTGGCGCCCCATACGGTTGGTGCACCGTTACCAAAGCGACGGATGACGTTCACTGGGGTCGTATGGGTGTTCAGCTGAGCTTGATCCAGGTCGGACACGTCCCGCGCCAGACTGAGGCCTTCCACCGCGATGTTTGCCGGGGCCTTCCACACGCCGCGCTCGCCATCGACCTTTGCATAGATGCCCGCCATGACCGCGCTAGGTGGGACGAGCGCGCTCGAATCGGGACCGTATTTGAACCAGGGGTAATAGAATGCGGCGCTTTCGTTCTTTACTGGCGTCAGCCCCAACATGGTCAACTCCGAATTTATCTTTTCTCTCGTTATCGGAGCCATATCAATGGCGCCATTACCGGCATCCAGGATAACAAAGAGACCGACGGATTCTTTAAGTACGGATGTGAGTTGCCCCCCTTTCAACTCATCTCCTACGCCGGACTGCACCAAAAGCGTAACATCTGGCAAACAGGGAACAACCGCCTCAAGTTTAGAAGCCTCGCACACGTAAGCACGCCCGCCACCGTTTGCGAAATATGCTTGCAAGCTCCTATACAGCAAAGACGCAAAGACAGTCCTCGCGGCAGCGGAGCCCGTCATCGCGGTGGGGAACGCACCATCCGCCAAAGTGTTCGCCCTGTGCACCACAGCCAGCCAGGATTCAACCTCGAAATACGAATCCCCACCGTCTGCGTCTTTTTTAAAATATTTAAAATCCTCACTTTTCGCCGCAAACACCGGAATTGCAGTCTCACCACTGGTAACGCTCAGTGATACGCTTTTCATTTCCTCGACGTATACGCCGGGCACCTTGTAATTGGTCATGTCTTATCTCGTCATCTCTTTAAGGTATGTCATCTTCATCGACCCAGTGCCCGAATGTCACACGGACATGCATGCAATAGCATGCATGGCATGCGCGAAACCGATCGTCGTCGCACTGGCTGCCAAAAGCCTCAGTTTGCAACCTGCACAGTCAGTCGATCGGCCATTAACGACAGCTCCGCAACGGCGATTTCGTTACTCGTCGCATCAAAGCTAGGCGCACTCAGTTTGGTTGGAAACGCATTTGCCACGTTCCACGTCACCAACACGTCCGTTCCAGTTTCATTGGTCAGGCTGACCGAAATATCCCGCTTGTCAACGCGATTCAGAGAGATGCTGTTGATCCATTCGTATAACTTCTTATCGCCCTTGAAGAGACCGCGCCGCAATGTCATGTTGATGGTTTGACGCTGCCCGGGCATACGAAACCAGCCGCCGGTACCGTCCCTGTACTCAATCGTATCGAAGGCCAGCTCCAAACCGGACACTGCGGCAAACGCCATATCCCCCAGGTCGCCTACCGTTACCTTGAATCGATAAAGTGGAATGGGGTATTGATTTTCGATATCGTCCTGCGTAGCACTCATACATCACTCCAGCTATAAAATTTCGAAAATATCCCGCTTCGATATTTCATGTCATTTTTGCTATTTATACATTCAGTATATTTAGCATGACTTATCATAAAAAAAATATTGAGAGAAAGAAAATCTTTCAATCCGTCAAATGCTTTGCATCTTCTCGCTGAAGCGCAGAACGACAAACTCTGCTGGACGCGTTGGAGCAACGGCAACTTCCGCGATCATCTGGCCCTGTTGAATCTGCGTGGCGGTCATCGTGACGCCTTCTCCAATCGAGATACGATAAGCGTCGCCTGGCTTTTCGCCCATCAATCCGCCCTGGCGCCAAATCTCATGCAAATAGTTGTCGATGGCCGAGCGCACTTTCTCCCAAGTGGCAGACGTATTGGGCTCGAACACGGCTTGTTTCATTGTCTTCTTGATGTCGCGCTCCATGGCATTGAACAGTCGCCGCACAGGGATATAGCGGAACGGAGACGCCTTTTTCCCAGTCCGTGCGCCCCAAACCAGCGGCGTGCCTGCGCCGAAGCTTCGGATAACATTGATCGGCGTCGTGTGGTCATTCAGTTTCGCTTGTTGATTGTCCGTGACGACGTATTTAGGCACGACGCCCTGAACCGCTACATTCGCCGGCGCCTTCCACACGCCTCGCTCGGCATCCACTTTCGCGTAAATGCCCGCCATCACGGCGCTGGGAGCCGTGTCGTGCTGCGAGGCCGATTTAAACCATGGATAATAGAATGCAACGTTATCGTTTTCGCCTATGTCGGTTGGTAGAACACTAGTGACGTCGCTGGAAGGCGGGACATTTCTCGCATCAAGCACACCAAAAATTCCGCTTTTCTCGGTGCAGACTCGCGCGACAACCTGTTTATTCAGGTTCGCTCCTGCCTCGACTAACAACGTTACGTCGGATAAGAGACCTACAGCTGTTCCCACGCTGTCTGCCTTGCAGACATAGGCCCTACCGCCGCCATTGACGAAGAACGCTTCCAAAGACTGCCCGAGCGTGGTCTTTTTCAAATCTGCAATGCCATCCTCGGTCGCGGCTGCCTTATTAGCCAAGTCCTTGGCCGGTTTAACCTTTTCCGCCCAGTTTGCCTGCCCCAACTGGCGCGTCGCTACAGACGCAATGTACTTCTCGCCCGCCTCTGTTACCGCGTCAATTTCACGCCCCGATGCCGGGTTCCCCGCTTCCACCTTCGCCATTGCAACGCGCACCGCCGACGCATTACCGCCCGCGCGCGCGGTAACATCAAGCCAACTGTTCACCTCAAAGTAATCGATCCCCGCCCCCGCTTCTAAAAGCGTAAAGTCTTCAGTAGATGCCGCAATGACCGGGATCGCCGTTTCACCACTTGCGATTGAAAGCGACAGGTTCTTTACTTCTTCGACAAACACGCCAGGCGTCGAGTACTTATCCATATATTCCCTCAATAAAAATATTTTTTTCATCACGCGAACGCGCAACGTGGCGCACGCTTTTTCAGCGATATTACAAAGGCACACCGCATTTGCGCGGCGGCAGAGGCGAAATTACTGAGGCAATGCGTCAGGGCATTGACATCGTTACCCGATCCGCCATCAAAGACATCTCAGCCACCGCAATTTCGTTACTTGTCGCATCGAAACTCGGCGCGCTGAGCTTGGTCGGAAACGCATTGGCTACGTTCCATGCCACCAATATCTCGGTTCCCACCTCGTTGGTAAGGCTGACCGAGATGTCGCGCTTTTCCACGCGATTCAGCGTGATGCTGTTAATCCAGTCGTAGAGCTTCTTATCGCCTTTGAACAACCCTCGCCGCAATGTCAAATTAATAGTTTGCCGTTGACCCGGCATCCGAAACCACCCCCCCGCACCGTCGCGATATTCGATCGTGTCGAACGCCAATTCCAGGCCGGAAACGCCTGCAAAGGCCATGTCACCAAGATCGCCGACGGTTACCTTGAAGCGATACAGCGGGATAGGGTATTGGTTTTCAATGTCCATCTGCGTTGCACTCATCCGTTCTCTCCTAACAGTTTTTTCCTATTTCCCTGCCATGCAGGTATTTCTGAATCTCTTTCGCATTCAATTTGCATAACAAAATTTTCAACGTCACTCACCAATATCGGCTTTACTGCAAAAACCGCCGCGTGATCGCCATTCAATGAAGGAGCCGTAGTGCACGGAATAACAATATAGAAATCAAAGCCGGCGCGTCAGTTAACCGAAGGTTATAAGGAATGCTTTTTATTTTGGCTGCCTCTGGAGGCACCGGCTTCGGTTGAACAACAGTCATGCCGCAGCCCGCATGCCATCTCGACCGTTCACGTAAGGAATACACGCCACCAACAAAAGCCTGCCGGAAAAGCGAGCCCCAAGCTATCGACCATTCGACCAACCTCGCCGACATGCGCCGCTGCCATTGTGTTTATTTCGGCGCATCTGATGATCTTATTTGCCTACGTCACATTACGTCGATGCAAAGACATTTAATGTATGAGGTCTGTCATGTACCGCTACGGTCGGCGTCAATTTTCGTTTGAACGACCTTTTCTGAATGATGGATTGCGATATGTCTCTGAGTCCGCTCTGCATCGACGATGCATTCCGTTTAAAGAGATTCAGCCGTCCACGATTGCGGAAGCGCCACGCTTGCCACGTGGTTGATGAGAAGCAACGCGCCACAATGCGCCATTCCGCTCGAGCGGAATTGGCGGCAAAGGGGGTCGACCAAAAGGACTCTCGTCTGGATCGACTATGAAAATGCGTCCAGGCGTAATCTCTCTCACGGCATAGTACAGACCGTCGGGCATCCACACGCGAGTGAGGTTGCCGAAAAACGGAATCGCTGAATGATCATTCCCATCAGGGGCGACGGCAGGCTTGTACGCACGCAATTGGGGATCGATGGCATCAGTGGCATCAGTGGCATCAGTGGCATCAGTGGCATCAGTGGCATCAGTGGCATCAGTCGCATCAACGGCATCAGTCGCATCAGTGGCCTCAGTGGCATTCGTGGTAGCGATACCTGCCCGCTTAGGCAACGCCAGCAGCGCCAGCGCCGCGTGCCCGATTATCTTCAACCTCCTGCGATCAATGCCTTGAACCGCTGTCCCATTTCGGGAACCGATGTCGATCTCCGCCGCCAGCGTACGAAATTGCGTCCGTCGCCAGCCATCCAGCGCGGGAATATCGCCGGCGGCGCGCAAATCGCCGCTCAATGCCGCGGCTGACGCCCCCTGGGGTATCTGTCCCGTCACCGCCCACTGCGCGAGTAGCTCCCACGACGCGTGCGCGGCAGGTAATACACGATCGCTGTCAACCGCACGTTTTGGTCTCGGCATGTCAAGTGGACGCAGCGGCAATACCGCTTTAGCATAAAAATTTGGCGGCCGAAAATGCGGGTCAAATCCCGCTTCCACTAGATTGGGCAGCAATTCATTGCGCACCACTGCGGCCGAAGTCGCTTCACTGATATCAAGCAGCTTGTTTGTCGCCCATGCATCGATCACCAAAACATCGTCCTTATGCGCCAGCAACCAATCGTAGAAGAATGCCTCATTCAATTCAGTCCTTAGCCGTTGGATGCGAACGTCCCGCGTCGCAAGATCGCCAAATACACTTAGCGAGGCAGGATCGTCGGCATAGACCAGCATGACGTGTGTATTTCGTGCCGGGCTTCGATCGTACAAGGCCACTTGCATCAAGTTTTCACGAAGCTTCGGCCTGACCCTCGTCAACGAACTCAACACCACATCCGCAATTTCGTTGCAATATCCAGTAAGGCAAGGCCACATGCCAGCCGCTGCTTTTTTATAAGCCACGCGTACCATCTCCGCAACTTCGAACTGTTTTTCCTGAATCGTCATGCTGTACCAACGCTCGGCCGATGGATAAAGGCCGATGAGCCGACGCCTTAACCCCAGTACCAAAGGCGTTAATTCCGCTTTGACATCCGCGTCCATCCGGTTTGCCGCAATCATCGATGTCGCTTTCAAGCCATCGAAGGTGTCGCGTAATGCCCGCCGTAATTTGCGCCGTATCTGGACTGCCATGCGTGGATTTCGCGATGAGAAAAATGGGAAGCGCTTTATATGCTTGGCATAGTGTCCAAATAAAGCAAACTCCCTTTCGAGCCCCGTTTCTCTGGAAACGTAAAGGGGAAAGGGCGATCGACTCAACGAGTCATGCCCACTGCGGTCGCGTGGCGAGCTTTGTGCGCCAAGCGATTGCTCAAAGGAAGACGGTGCGCTTGCATCCCCCCTATCCGGTTCGACTTCGTCAGTGCCTTCCGAGCGCTCCTCTACTTGCAAATAGCGCGTGGTCAGGAAATCTTCGTAACCAACCTCTCGTCGTTCCACATAAGCCGTCCATCGATGCCGGTGCACATCGAAATCGACCAAGGCGCGGCGTGGCGGCGCTCCTGCCGACGAACGGTCCGGTGCGATTACATAGAACTCGCTAATGTCGAGATCGAAGCGCAACTGGTAATAGCCGAGTTCTCCTTCTATCCAGCAAGTCCCATCGGCTAATCGTATTATTTGCATTGCGTCAGCACCAGGCAGGGCGTCGGGCACGTTGCGCGCGAAATCGGCAATCCCATATTCACCATCGATACGCCTGAGCGATGTCTCTATCCGCTTGCCATTCATTTCAATGAATTTTCGCCCCTGATACCGGATATACCCGTCGTCGCCAACGGGCGCATCGTGCGCGGCCTGAACGTCCTGCATTGCCGGTTGTTCCAGCGCCCATCGACCGGCAACCTCGCGCAATGGCAAAGGGGGAAATCGGTCTGCGGCACGCCCCGACGACTCCGCGTGCCAATGATTATCGACAACCCGCCACTCCCCTGGAAGCAGCTCCCTCACCGCGATCGCATACCCCGACAGTAAAAGATAGGTTTTGCCATTTTCAGTAAAAAACTCACCTTCGGCCCGCCCACGCGGATCTACGCCATGTGCAACGTAGTCAATCAGAGAGAACATTTCCCATTGCGGATTGGGCCCCACGCCCCTACGCATGGGGACCGATTGCACGCTGGTCCATTGCACGACCGCAGGGCGAACACTTTCGGAGATACGGCGCATGACCTGCATCTCCCTCGTGACGACGTCCGTCACATCGTCGAAGGATGATGACGGATCGTTTCGTCCGAAAGGCGCGCCTCCCCGTACGCGTTCCCCTCCATAGGACGAAGCGACGCTTGGCTCGTTCGGTTCCTCCTCATGCTCCTCATGCTCCTCATGCACTGACTCGTCGACTTGCTCGTCGTCGAAGGGCGGTTCTTCGGCATCCGGATCATTGATCACATGCGGCTCCTCGGCACCAGCGACCGGCGCGGTCAGCAACGTCTCTCCTGGTTCGCGATAGAACAGATCCAATGATGTGATTCCCGCTTCCACGTCCGGCACGTTTGCGTTATCCCAGGTAGCCAGACCGTTGCCCTGCGTTTTCACGGGATGGACTTCCCGCGCTTTACCCGCAAGCTGTGCCGTGTATCCTTCAGCTCCAGTGGTCGTGCCTTTGCTTTTTTCATTTCCACCGGCATACAGCGGAGATGCCATTCGCTCGATGGAGGTCAGGCTGCGGCTCAAGGTATTGATGTCAATGACATCGCCGGGCAACATCGGCTTGCCTTCCAGGAGGTTGGCTGCAATGCCAAACATCTTGCAGACGCTTTGCATGCGGAAAGCATTCGTTGCCAATCCGGCGAGTTGATCCGTCATACTGCCAATCTTGCGCAGCATTTCACGGTTCGCCGGCGTGAACCGCGGATGCTCGGATACCGCGAACAGATCGTCAGCAATCTGCGCGGCGTGCGTAAAGGGCGCACTGCAAGAGCTCAGACCGCGCAACACTTCCGTCAGGCTGTACTCCGTTTGGAAGCGCCATTCTCGTGGGACGGCCTGGGAGACCACGTCCAAATACGATACGGTAGTGGTGGACGAAGGCGCTACGTCTCGATTAGCTGGAACGCGCCGCCGCACGCGCGCCAGATACGCCGCAACGGGAGCATGTGGCTGCGCTGGCGGCGCACGCCGCTCATCGGACTTACGGCATTGCTTGGACTGCACCGCGCCAATATCCCATTTCTCGCGATCAGCGGCGCGCAAGGCGTCATGCCACTGTCGATCCACCGCGCCAACACGCTGTTCGGGACTGACATCCATATCCTCCTGAGGCGGTGGTCCGCCAAATAGATGGCGCACCGTGTCAGGCCGATACGTTCGCGTCAGCGCCCCGGTGCCCGGAGAGCGTATGTTCTGATGCATGGTTGTCAGTTTCCCGCGTTGACCAACCTTGAATGTAAGGCACCACCACGAGACCCTTCATTGTGCTTGTAACGATTTAACCGAGAGGACGAGGTTTGCCGACAACGCGCCACGCCCGCAGCGTGGTTTGGCGTACAATCTCCTGAATCGGCTGTAATTTCGGCCATGCTTGCGTGGTATCGCACGTCGATGACGTTCCTGTCGCACCAGGCACGCCACCGATGCAGCCCATCCCACTCGTCTTTCGCTCCTTTTTCGTCTCATCATCGTGAAACTGCCTTTCAGCAAGATGCACGGCGCCGGAAACGATTTTGTCGTTTTCGATGCGACTCACGACGCGCTATCTCTCACCGAGGCACAAATTCGCGCCATCGCGGATCGGCATTTCGGCGTGGGCGCGGACCAGATTCTGTTCGTCGAACAACCAACCATCGATGGCGTGGATTTTCGCTATCGCATTTTCAATAGCGACGGCGGCGAAGTAGAGCATTGTGGCAACGGTGCCCGATGCTTCTATCGCTTCGTGAAAGACCATGGCCTGACGGACAAGGACCAGGTTCGCGTTCAGGTGCGGCGCGGCGTGATCGTATTGACGATGCAAGAGAATGGCGACGTGGTGGTGGACATGGGCGTGCCCGAACGCCACCCCGCCGAGGTCCCGTTCGAAATTCGGGACCTGCTGGCGCGCCCGACCGTGCACGATGTGTTGTGGCCCGTGGAGATCAATGGACGTGAGGCGGAACTGTCCGTCGTATCGATGGGCAATCCACATGCAGTGCAATTGGTGGAAGATGTCGAGGCTTGGCCCGTCGAAAAAGATGGGCCAGTCATTGAATCCCATCCACGCTTCCCTGAGCGCGTCAATGCGGGATTCATGGAGATCATAGATCGGGGCTCGATCCGGCTGCGGGTCTACGAGCGCGGTGCGGGCGAAACGCTGGCCTGTGGTACTGGGGCCTGTGCCGCCGTTGTCGCGGGCATTTCGCGAGGGCTGCTGGACAGTCCGGTTACCGTGCTTACGCACGGCGGCAGGTTGACCATCCGCTGGGAAGGTCCGAACGTCCAGAATGCCCACGTCTTCATGGCCGGACCCGCCGTCACCGTATTCCAGGGCGAGCTTGAACTTGATGTCTTCACACCCGCTCCGGACGCGCACGATGCCGTTGCGACGGCCAACGCCGATACAGATGATGCCGCGGCGTCCTCCGTGCGCGCCGACTAGTCCATGTTGAACCTGGTATGCCGATGAACGAATCAGACGTCGCCGATTTCCTGCTTGCCAATCCGCAGTTCCTTGAACGACACCCGGACGTGCTCGCTCGGCAGCAACTCGGGAATCCGCACGGCGGGCGTGTTGTTTCGCTCCCGCAACGGCAGATCGAAATTGTCCGTGAGAAGAACCGGCAGTTGGAACGACGGTTGAACGAACTGGTCCGCTATGGGCACGAAAACGACGGCTATGCGGCGCGGCTGGATCGCCTGGCCTGCCAATTACTGCTGACCGACGACGCAAACACGTTGCCGGATATCGTCCGCGACGGATTGCGTACCGGCTTCGACGTGCCGTCGGTGGCTGTGCGTATCTGGCCGGTTTTTTCGTCGCAGGCCGTCTCAAGCAGTGCCGACGCACCGGATGGCAGAACGTCCGGCACCGCTGCCCCCCGCCAGCCCATTGGCGGCACCGGCGATGCACCTGCCGCGGATGGTACCGTCACCGGTTACAGCAGTTTTCATCTGCCCGCCGGGTGGTCGGCACCGGTGGACAACACGATCCGGGCATTCGCAACCGGACTAGGCAAGCCATATTGCGGCAAGAACACCGGGTTCGCGGCGGCGGCCTGGCTCGATGCGGTGGCGCCCGCCGCACCGGCGTCGGCGCCATCGGTGCCGGCGACGAGTCCTTATCTGCAACCCGTTGTGGCGACCAGTGGCGCAATGACGGCGGATGACGCCTCGCGCCAGGCGATGGATCGGCCCCCCCCATCAGGGTCGCTTTTGCGCAGCATCGCGCCGAATGAGGCCGCGACGCAAAATGGGAGCGCCGACGCGCCGCTATCGACCCCGCCCGGCGAAGTGGCGATGGCGCCGGGTGGCATTGCGTCGATCGCGATGATTCCGCTGCGGGTGCCGAATGCCGACGGCTATGTCGACCCCGATACCGAGGCATTCGGACTGATCGTGCTTGGCTCGCCCGACCCGCAGCGCTTTCACTCGGCGATGGCGACCGATCTACTGTCCCGCATCGGCGCGCTCGCAAGCGCCGCGCTGAGCCGTGTCGACGTCCGCTGACCACGTCGACGCGACGGCGAAGGCCGAGACCGGCGCACCGCCGTGCGTCGACATTGAACCGGTAGCGCCTTTTGCCGCCGCCGCGCCGTCGGACCGGGCGGCGTTGCAAAGCTATGTGACCATGCTGGCACGCGAGCGCCAATATTCGCCACACACGCTACGGGGTTACCAGCACGCGTTGAACGCACTCGCGACGTTATCGGCCGGCAGGCTGCTCAGCACCTTGATACCAACCGATATCCGCGGCGCCGTGTCTCGTGCGCATGCCGGTGGCCTGCACCCGAGGTCAATCGCACATCTGCTGTCCGTATGGCGCGGCTTCTATAAATGGCGCGCGCTGGACGGCGACCTCCACCTCAATCCAGTCGAAGGCATCCGCGCACCCAAGCAAGCCCACACGTTGCCAAAAGCGTTGTCCGCCGATGACGCCGCGCGCCTGATGCAGGCGGTGCCGCCCCCCGGCGCGACGCGCGCCAAGCAATCCGCCACGCCGGCGGACATTGACGGCGCAACCACCATCACGACGCACGCCGGATCCAGGCCGCGGGGCGCCGAGGCCGACGCGACCCCGCGGGGCGCCAGGGCACGGCGCCCCGCCCCCGCTTCCGCCGCCACGCCCCTGGGCGACGGAAGCCCCGTGCCATCGACAGAAGACCCGCAAACGCAGGCGCGCGACCGCGCCATACTCGAACTGCTCTACTCGTCTGGCCTGCGCCTGGCGGAGTTGATCAGTCTCGATCATCAATACGCGGAAGCGCCGGGCTATCGGTCGATCAGTTGGCTCAATCTTCCCGAATCCGAAGTCATCGTGACGGGCAAGGGCGGCAAACGGCGAGCCGTGCCGGTTGGCAGCAAGGCGCTGGCAGCATTGCAAGACTGGCTGGCGGTCCGCACGCAGTGGGTCAAGGACGACGCGAACGCCCTCTTCCTGTCGGCCCGCGGCGCGCGGGTATCGCCCACGCTAGTGCGGCGCGTCGTCAAAGCCGTCGCATTGCGCGCGGGCATTCCGACGAATGTGCATCCGCACGTGTTGCGACATTCATTTGCCACGCATGTGCTGCAATCCAGCGGCGACCTTCGCGCGGTGCAGGAAATGCTCGGGCACGCGAGCATTGCCGCAACGCAGGTGTATACATCACTTGATTTTCAGTATTTAGCCAAAATATATGATGCCGCGCACCCGCGTGCACGGAAAAAACCAGACTGAAAGTCTGGTCTGCGGGGCTCGCTGACACTTGGGCGCATTTTGTGCTTCAATGGGCGATTCGCCGCATGCGGGGTGCCCCGCATCGCGATGCGCACTCAACTGTATCGATAGAGGCAACGCATCATCATGAATCAGATTCCCGTCACCATCCTGACCGGTTTCCTCGGCAGCGGCAAGACGACGCTGCTGAATCGCATCCTGTCCGATGCGCACGGCATGAAAATCGCCGTTATCGAAAATGAATTCGGCGAGGAGAATATCGACAACGACATTCTGGTTCGCGACGCCGGCGAACAGATCGTGCAAATGAGCAATGGCTGCATCTGCTGCACGATCCGCGGTGATCTGGCGAATGCGTTGACGGATCTCGCCGAGCGCCGCAAGTCCAAGGCGATTCATTTCGACCGCGTGGTCATTGAAACCACGGGTCTCGCGAATCCGGGTCCGGTCGCGCAGACGTTTTTCATGGATGACAAGGTGGCGGAGCATTTCCTGCTCGACGCCGTCATCACGCTGGTGGACGCGAAGCATGCGAACCAGCAGTTGGACACGCACGAAGTGGTGCAGCGCCAGGTCGGATTTGCCGATCGCCTGTTCATCACAAAGGCGGATCTCGTCGATGCCGAGGTGCTGCACGCGCTGAAGCATCGCCTGGTACAGATGAATCCCCGGGCGCCGATCGCCGAAGTCAATTTCGGTGAAGCCTCGATCAAGCAGATCTTCGATCTGCGCGGCTTCAACCTGAACGACAAGCTGGAGATCGACCCGGCTTTCCTGGAAGAAGACGATCACGATCACGCCGATTGCGACCACGATCATGGCCATTGCGAACATGATCACGATCATGCGCACGATCACGGCCACGACCATGGTCATGCCCATCATCATCATGCGCACCACGACGACAAGATCAAAAGCTTCGCGTTCCGCAGCGACAAGGCGTTCGACCCCCGGAAACTGGAGGACTTCCTGGGCGGCGTCCTGCAGATCTACGGCGAGCAATTACTCCGTTACAAGGGCGTGCTGTGGATGAAGGGGGTGGACCGCCGGGTGGTATTCCAGGGCGTCCACCAGATGATGGGAACCGATTTAGCCACACGTTGGCTGCCGTCTGAAAAGAAGCATTCCAAGATGGTTTTCATCGGTATAGACTTGCCGCAGGATTTGATTACGGATGGCTTGGAACGTTGTTTGGTGTAAAGCCGTACACTACATGAGTGCTTAGTGTACAAGACGCATCCGCTGCCGGCGTCAGCCGTGGAGTGGTTGCGGACCCTGGTTCACTCGCAGGCCGCTCGCGCGCGCTATGTCACTGAATCGAAAAAGATAACGCGCCTGAGTGACAAATCACTGGAGCGGGTCGACGTTTCAGTTACAATACTTCGCCGCTAGAAACGACATATCGACCCAATAGCGCCACCCGGATCTGCACAGCCGTTTTGCAGCAGTCGGGAGCCCCCTCCCGCCACGAAGACAGTACGCCAGATGACGACGACACGAATCTTGACTGAAGAAGAAATCCTTGCCGCGGACGACAAGGATTATATGAACGATGCGCAGCTCGCGTTCTTCCGGGATCGGCTCGAAAAATTGCAGGCGGAAATCCTCCATAACGCCGGCCAGACGACCGAAAACCTCCGTGAAACCGTGATCGTGCCGGACCCGGCAGACCGCGCGACCATCGAGGAAGAGCACGCACTGGAATTGCGCACGCGTGACCGCGAGCGCAAACTGCTCAAAAAGGTGCAGCAATCGCTGGCGCGGATCGAAAGCGGCGAATACGGCTGGTGCGAGGAAACGGGCGAGCCGATCGGCGTACCGCGTCTGATTGCCCGTCCGACGGCTACGCTGTCGCTCGAAGCGCAGCAACGCCGCGAATTGCGCCAAAAGCTGTTCGGCGACTGATTTGCCTTGTGGGCGCCCGGGTCCTTGCGCCGCCACCGCGGCGGGACAGGCTGTCCGCGGCTACTCCTGCCGGGTTGCCGACTCCGGCGCCCCGACGATACGTGCCATTGCGGCACCGGTGTGCTTCCCCATGCCCTTTCGGGCGCTCTCGCCACGCCGCCGCTCCGATCCTCCCGGCTGCCGACGCCATTACGTCGCGGCTATTTACCTGAATCACCCCCGCCAAACCCGTTTTTTGCCGCACGCCTACCGTTGCCGCTGCAATTTCGCTTTCGACCTTGATTTCTGTCAGTACGCGCTCATATAAGAACGAATAGCGTCCGCGTTCGTCGTTTCCGCAACGGTTGACGCCGTCCCGTGCGGATGCCCCCCTGACTTTTAGAGGAATCGTATGGAGCAATACCACGGCACGACCATCGTCTCGGTGCGCAGCAAGGACGGCAAATCGGTCGCCTTGGGCGGCGACGGCCAGGTGACGCTCGGCAATATCGTGATGAAGGGCTCCGCGCGGAAGGTCCGCCGGATTTACCACGGCAAGGTGCTGGTGGGCTTTGCCGGCGGTACAGCGGACGCCTTCTCGCTGCTGGATCGCTTCGAAGCCAAACTGGAGAAGCATCAGGGGCACCTGACACGCGCCGCGGTGGAACTGGCCAAGGACTGGCGCACCGACAGAATGCTGCGGCGCCTGGAGGCCATGCTGATTACCGCCGATGCGGAAACCACGCTCGTCATCACCGGGAACGGCGATGTGCTCGATCCCGAGGACGGAATCTGCGCCATAGGCTCAGGTGGCAGTTATGCCCAGGCCGCCGCGGTCGCCTTGACGGAAAACACGGAATTGAATCCGCGCGACATCGTCGAGAAATCGCTGAAGATAGCGGGTGATATGTGTATCTACACGAATCACAGCCGCATTATCGAGACGATTGGTTTGGAATGATTTCAGGACAAGACATGAGCAATATGACCCCACCCGAGATCGTCTCGGAACTCGACAAGCACATCATCGGTCAACACAAGGCAAAACGCGCCGTCGCGGTGGCGTTGCGGAATCGCTGGCGCCGCCAGCAGGTTGATGAACAGTTGCGTCATGAAATCACGCCGAAGAACATCTTGATGATCGGTCCGACGGGCGTGGGCAAGACGGAAATCGCTCGCCGCCTCGCCAAGCTGGCCGACGCCCCCTTCATCAAGATCGAGGCGACGAAGTTCACCGAGGTCGGCTACGTCGGCCGGGACGTCGATAGCATCATTCGCGACCTTGCCGAGATCGCCATCAAGCAGACGCGTGATTCGGAAATGCGCAAAGTACGGGCAAAGGCCGAGGATGCCGCGGAGGACCGGATTCTGGATCTGCTGTTGCCGAATACACGCACGGCCTACTCAGCGGACAACGAGACCCAGGGCAGCACGGACACGGCCACACGGCAGACGTTTCGCAAGCGCCTGCGGGAAGGCACGCTGGACGACAAGGAAGTCGAGCTCGACATCGATGCGCCTACACCATCGATGGACATCATGGGCCCACCCGGCATGGAGGAAATGACCGAGCAGATTCGCGGCATGTTCGCCAATATCGGTAGCGGCAAGAAGACCCGGCGCAAGGTCAAGATCAAGGAAGCCTATAAGCTGCTGATCGATGAAGAGGCCGGGCGGATGCTGAACCAGGATGAGGTGAAAACGAAGGCGATCGCCAATATCGAACAGAACGGCATCGTGTTCCTGGACGAGATCGACAAGATCGCCTCCCGCGGCGAGGGCGGCGGCGGTGAAGTGTCGCGCCAGGGCGTGCAACGCGACTTGCTGCCGCTAGTGGAAGGTACGACCGTGAATACGAAATACGGGATGGTGAAGACCGATCACGTCCTGTTTATCTGCAGCGGCGCCTTTCATCTGGCCAAGCCGAGCGATCTGATCCCGGAACTGCAGGGGCGCTTGCCGATCCGCGTCGAACTGGACTCCCTGTCCGTTGACGATTTCGAATCGATCCTGGTCAGCACCGACGCCAGCCTGACCAAGCAATATCAAGCCTTGCTGCAAACGGAAGGGGTCACGCTGACGTTCACGAACGACGGCATTCGACGCCTCGCCGAGATCGCGTTTTCGGTCAACGAGAAGACCGAGAATATCGGTGCGCGCCGCTTGTACACGGTCATGGAAAAGCTACTGGAAGAGGTGTCTTTCACCGCTGGTACCACCGATCAGCCGACCGTGGAAATCAACGGCAGCTATGTCGATGCGGCGTTGGGCGAAGTGGCAGGCAACGAAGACTTGTCGCGCTACGTCTTGTAGCCCTCTTGATGAAGGCAGCGGGTACGTAACCCGCTCCGGAGATCAGCGTCCGACTGGTCGCTTGCTCAATTTCCGTTGCAGCGTGCGGCGGTGCATGTTCAGCGCGCGAGCGGTCGCGGAAATATTGCCTTCATGCTCGGCCAGCACGCGCTGGATATGCTCCCATTCGAGTCGCGCAACCGACAGCGGCGCCGGATTTTCCAACGCGGCATCCGCTTGCTCCAGGGTCGCGTTCTCATTCATCGCAGCCAGGATCGTCTCGACGTTTGCCGGCTTGGATACATAGTTATCGGCGCCGTCCTTGACCGCCTGCACGGCGGTTGCGATGCTGGCATAGCCGGTCAGTACCAGGATCAGCGCGTCAGGCTGCAATTCGCGCAGCTTCGCGATCAGCGTCAGGCCCGAATCCTGGCCCAGATGCAAGTCGACTGTAATCCGACCGAAATCCATCTCGTCCGCCAGTTCCAGCGCGCGGGCAGCGTCATTCGCTTGATGAACGGTATACCCACGACGTGTCAGGGAACGCCCGAGAATATCGGCGAACGTCGTGTCGTCGTCGATGATCAGGAAATGCTGGTTACTCATCTGGAGCCTCGGCCCGCATCGCGGGTAGTGTCAAAATAGCGCGGGTGCCACGCCCCGGCGCATCGCCAATGTCGATCGTGCCATTCAGCCGGGCCGCTGTCACGAACGCCAGATACAAACCAACGCCCGCGCCACCCTGAGTACTCCGTACCGGTGTCGCGCCAATCTGGCCACGCAGCGCCGCAGGAATACCGGGGCCATGATCGGAGACGGTGAACGCGATCACCCCCTCCCGGCCATCGCCTGCCGAAACCGCCGCCCCATCGGCGGCATACCCGCCATCCCGCACCTCGATTGAGATGTGGCCCGGGCTAGCACGCGCGGCATTGTCGAGCAGGATCGTCAGGATCTGGCCTACCGCGACCGTATCCTCGATGACCATAGACTCGGAGCCCAGCGACCCGGTCTCCAGACCTGCCTGCGGATGACGCAGCCGCCATTGCTCGATAAAGCTTTCCAACCATGGCTTCAAGCGTCTGCGATTTGGCGATGCCGCTCGCGACTGTAGCCGCTTCAGCGCTTCCTTGCAAAGCGTGATCTGCTGCTCCAGCACGGTGAAATCGCCCCGATAGGGCGCCAACGACTGATCGGCTGCGGCGCTTTCCCGCAACTCTTCGGATAAAAGCGCAATTGTCGAGAGTGGCGTGCCCATTTCATGCGCGATACTCGCAGCCTGTGCGCCAAGGGCCACGACACGCTCGTCGCGTAGCAAACGCTGCTGAGCCTCCGCCAGTGCGGCCTCCCTGCGACGCAATGCCCGGGACATCCGCGCAACGAACCAGGCGATCAGCGCCACGCTGATCAGGAAATTGATCAGGTTGCCGGTACGGTACAAGTCGAAGAGGTCGCGCGGATGACGCGCTTCCAGCGGCCAGGAATAGACGGCCAGCAAAAGATAGCCGAGCACCGCAAAGCTGGCCAGCACCAGCGCCGACCGCCACGGGAGTACCGCCGCGCCAATCGCCAATGCCGGCAAATACAACGAAAAAAATGGATTCATCGTGCCGCCGGACATGATCAGGAGCGCGGTCAACGCACCCAGATCGACACAGAGCTGCCCGAACAATTCGCCGTTGCTTTCCTCGCCGGGACGCGCGATGCGCATCAGCGTGGCGGCGTTGAATGCGATCTCCAGGATGATCACGGCAGCCATCGGCAGTAGCGGCAGCCGGATGCCTAATCCAACATCCACGACGATGATCGCCAGCGCTTGTCCTGTAATTGCAACACAACGGAGCCAGAATAAATGGCTCAGGTTCAAATGCCCAGTTTGAGAAATGTCGTTCATGGGCAGGAGTGTAGCGCGTTCCTGTACAATTCCGCGTTAGCAATGCATTAATGCATAGGCAGCGCACCGCTGGCTCATCAGCGCCAAAAACCGTCGCCACCGCCGCCAGCCCTTTGACTCTTGCGGCGATGTTTTTGCACCCCGTTTCCGGATTTTCAGGCCGCCATGCCCGACTCCCTCGATATCGCGCAACTTGCCCCCTCTCTCAAGGCCGAACTGCTTTCGGAGGCATTGCCTTATATCCGCCAGTATCACGGCAAGACCGTGGTGATCAAATACGGCGGCAATGCCATGACCGAAGAGCGATTGAAGCAAGGCTTCGCGCGCGACGTGGTGCTGCTGAAACTGGTCGGCATCAATCCGGTGATCGTCCATGGTGGCGGCCCGCAAATCGACCAGGCCCTGAAAAAGATCGGCAAACAAGGCACGTTCATCCAGGGGATGCGTGTGACCGACGATGAGACGATGGAAGTGGTCGAGTGGGTGCTCGGCGGTGAAGTCCAGCAGGACATCGTCATGCTGATCAATCACTTCGGCGGACAGGCAGTGGGCCTGACCGGCAAGGATGGCGGCCTGATCCACGCCCGCAAGATGATGATCCCGGATCGCGAGCACCCAGGCGCGTTCCTCGACATCGGTCATGTCGGCGAAGTCGAGGCGATCAATCCGGCGGTGGTGAAAGCGTTGCAGGATGACGCCTTCATTCCGGTAATCTCGCCGATCGGTTTCGACAGCGAAGGCCAGTCATACAACATCAACGCCGACCTCGTGGCTGGCAAGCTCGCCGTTGTCCTCAACGCCGAGAAGCTCGTGATGATGACGAATATCCCGGGCGTGATGGACAAGGCCGGCACGCTGTTGACCGATCTGACCGCCCGCGAAATCGATTCGCTGTTCGAGGACGGCACGATTTCCGGCGGCATGATGCCGAAGATCGCATCGGCGCTGGATGCGGCAAAGAGCGGCGTGCGCTCGGTGCACATCGTCGACGGCCGTATCGAGCACTCGGTGCTGCTTGAAATCCTGACCGAACAACCGTTCGGCACGATGATCCGCTCGTATTGATGGCCCCTCGCCGCCTCGGGCGGCCCTCGCCACTCGGCTTGGACGCGTCCCTCGATCCTGCCCGCGCCAAGGCGTCCGGGCGTTTTCGCGACACCCGCCGCCGCCGGACGCGTAAGGGTACCGGCACGATCGGGCGCCCTCGCGCAGGGCCGGTCTGGTTGTTCGATCTCGACAACACCCTCCATCACGCATCGCACGCCATTTTCCCGTATATCAATCGCGAGATGACGGCATTTATCGAGCGCGCGTTGGCCGTCGACCGTGAAACGGCAAACCGTCTGCGCGTGGCCTATACGCGGCGCTACGGCGCAGCGTTATTGGGATTGGTACGTCGTCATGGGATCGATGCGCATGCCTTCCTGCGCGAGGTCCATCCTTCCGACACCCTGATGGAAATGGTGCGCGGTGAACGGGGTTTGCGCCGCACGCTGTCCGCGCTGCCAGGGCGCAAGATCGTGTTGACCAATGGCCCTTCCGCCTACGCACAGACGATTCTCGCGGCATTGGGCATTCGCGGTTATTTCGAGCGCGTCATTGCCATCGAGGATATGCGACGCGGCAATCAATGGCAGGCCAAGCCGGAACGCACGGTCATGCGACGTGTGTTGCGTCAGGTAGGCGTGCCGCTCGCGCATGCGTCAAGGGCGACATTGGTCGAGGATACGCACGGACATCTGAAGCGCTATCGCCGGCTCGGCATCCGCACCGTCTGGATCACCGGCTTCATCCCGGTACGCGATACGCCGGCACGCCGCGCATCGCAGGCAGCGCTGCTGCTGGCGCGGCCAGCGCCCGACGCAACCGCCGACGGCACGGCAGTCACGTATCCCGTCACGCCCTCCGCGGGCAGCGAGGCATCGCTGCGGCAGCATATGGTCGCACCGGCGCGGATCACGGCAAGCCGCCCCCATTACGTCGATCACCGTGTGCGGACGTTGGCACGATTGCGCCGGCATTGACGCTGTTCGGTCGCCGCGGTGCGGTGCTATACTGGCGTCCTTTCTCACGCGCCGATTTGCTGACTCGATTGCGGGCGCGCGAGCTGGCGCCGGAATGCCTCCGTGGCGTCTTGTCCTGTTCGCCCGTGGTATGTGCGATGCCAGGATAAGCCGCCGCGGGGACAACCTGGTGCCGGTTCACTATAAATCCGGCTAAAGCGGTCGTCAGCGCAGGCGGTCCCGGTACCCGGCGGAAGGCTTTTCCATTCCGCGATGTACCGTGCAACGACAAGCCCATGCCGACCGTTTCGCCACCCTTGGTGGATTCATGAAATCGCTCGGCTTTGTCACACCGGTCTCGTTGCACTTCGACCACCCGCTAGCCCTCGATAGCGGCCAAACCCTTCGCGCGTACGACCTGTTGGTCGAAACCTATGGCACGTTGCATGCCGACCGCTCGAACGCGGTGCTGGTGTGCCACGCGCTGAATGCATCGCATCATGTGGCCGGCATCCACGCGGATACAGAGGAAGTGGGCTGGTGGGACAACATGATCGGCCCGGGCAAGCCGCTGGATACCGATCGCTTCTTCGTGATCTGCGTTAACAATCTTGGTTCGTGCTTCGGCTCGACCGGACCGATGAGCCTCGACCCCGAGACCGGTACCCCCTACGGTGCGCGCTTTCCGCTGGTGACGGTGGAGGACTGGGTGCGTACCCAGGCACGGGTCGCCGATCATTTCGGGATTTATCGCTTCGCCGCGGTGATCGGCGGCAGCCTGGGCGGCATGCAGGCCCTTGCATGGAGCCTTCTCTATCCGGATCGACTCGGGCACTGCATCGTCATCGCCTCCGCACCGAAGCTGTCGGCGCAGAACATTGCGTTCAACGAAGTAGCGCGCTCGGCGATTCGCTCGGACCCCGATTTCCATGGCGGCGATTACTACGCGCATGGTGTCAAACCACGCGGCGGCCTGCGCGTCGCGCGGATGATCGGTCATATCACCTATCTATCCGACGACGACATGGCGAACAAGTTCGGCCGGGCGCTGCGTCGCGCGGAAGACCAGGGCCAGTCTCCGATCGCGGCGGTGGCCACGGCTGCGGCCGAAATCGATCCGGCCGCCGTCAGCCCCGAGAGCGCGGCGGCCATCGCCGCGACGGCGGCAGCATCGGCCTATCGTTATAGCTTCGATGTCGAGTTCGAGGTGGAGTCCTATCTACGGTACCAGGGCAACAAGTTTGCCGAATACTTCGATGCGAACACTTACCTGCTGATCACCCGTGCGCTCGATTATTTCGATCCGGCAAAGTCGCACGGCGGCGACCTGACCGCCGCGCTCGACGCCACCCGCGCCAAATTCCTCGTGGTGTCGTTCACCACGGACTGGCGGTTCGCGCCGGCACGGTCGCGTGAAATCGTGCAGGCCCTGCTCAAATTGAAGCGCGACGTCAGCTATGCCGAAATCGATGCGCCGCACGGCCATGACGCGTTCCTCTTGAGCGACGTCCGCTACCACAATCTGATTCGCGCACGCTTCGCCCGGATCGCCGAGGAGATTCAGGCATGAAGACCGTGCAACCAGACAGCCGCATCCCGTCGCAGCCGTCGCCCCCTCCGTCGGAGGCACACGCGGACCGTGCGATCGACGCGCCGCGCGACGCCGCGGCAGCCACCGCGGCGGCCTACGCGGCGCGACCGCCCCGCGCTGCGCCGGCCTTGCATACGCACTCCGCCTCGCTGGCTGACCACCTGTCAGGGCGCGAGGACTTCCGGGCCATCGCACGATGGGTGGAACCGGGTGCCAGCGTCCTCGACCTCGGGTGCGGTGACGGCGCGTTGCTCGCGCTCCTGTCAGACGAGTTGGAAGTGCAAGGCTATGGGATCGAGATCGACGATGCCGGCGTGTTGTCCTGCGCGAAACGCGGGGTCAACGTCATCCAGCGAAATCTGGAAGACGGTCTGAAACTGTTTGATGACAATAGCTTCGATTTCGCGATCCTGTCACAGACACTCCAGACGATCCACGAAACGGCGGCCATCCTGCACGAGACGGTTCGCGTGGCCAGACAGGCCATTGTCTCGTTCCCTAACTTCGGTTATTGGCCGCATCGGCTGTCCGTGTTGCAAGGCCGCATGCCCGTGTCGACATCGTTGCCCTATCAGTGGCATAACACACCGAATGTGCGCGTCCTGACAATCGCGGACTTCGAGGCACTGGCACCCGAAGTCGGCATCCGTATTTGCGAACGCGTGGTACTGCATGGCGGCCGCCCGATCCATTGGGGGGCGAACTGGCGTGGTAGTCTTGCGGTTTATCGAGTGGAAAAGCGGTGAATGGCGAGCAAATGCGTACATCGAAAGAGGAACTCGCGGTATCGGGCTGGCGTGTTTATTTCAACACGCGGATGCTGGTCTGCGCGTTTCTCGGTTTCACATCGGGCCTGCCGCTTTACGTTCTGATCACGCTGGTCCAGGCCTGGTTGCGTTCATCCGGGGTGGACCTGAAGCAGATCGGCCTGTTCGCGTTGATTGGCATTCCCTACACCTGGAAGTTTGTCTGGGCACCGCTGCTGGACCGCTTTTCCCCGGGCATAGGCCGTTGGCAACCGGGGCGGCGGCGCGGCTGGATGCTGGTGGCGCAATTATCGGTGGCGGCGGGCATCGCGGCGATGGGTTGGCTGCAACCGCAGCTGGAACTCTGGACCGTGGCCGCATTTGCCTTCGCACTCGCGTTCTTCAGCGCCAGCGCGGATATCGCCATCGATGCCTACCGTCGCGAATTGCTGTCGGACGCGCAACAGGGGCTGGGCACTGCCATTCACGTCAATGCCTACAAGATCGCATCACTGGTCCCCGGTTCACTGTCCCTCGTGCTGGCCGACCACCTGCCTTGGTCCACGGTGTTTGCGATCACCGCGGCGTTCATGCTGCCAGGCATCATCCTGACATTTCTCGCGCCCGCCCCCACCGTGGCCGCATTGGCGCCACGTAACCTGACCGATGCCATCGTATTGCCCTTCAAGGAATTCATCGCGCGAAGCGGCTGGCGACACGCAATCTTAATTCTTGCCTTTATCTTCCTGTATAAACTTGGCGACAGTATGACCACGGCGTTAGCCACCCCGTTCTACCTCGATCTCGGCTTTACCAAAACGCAGATCGGACTGGTCGCCAAGGTGAGTAGCCTGTGGGCAAGCGTTGCAGGCGGTATCCTTGGTGGTATCTGGCTGGTACGGTTGGGAATTGCCCGCGGGCTATGGGTTTTCGGCATCGCCCAAATCGTATCGACGCTGACGTTCGCGTGGCTCGCGGCACTTGGCACGCACGCGAGCACATTCGATCTCGGCTGGGCGATCGCGGCGGAGGCCTTCGGCGCCGGCTTGGGAACCGCAGCGTTCACGGCGTATATCGCGACAACGACGGACCCGCGATACACCGCGACGCAGTTCGCGCTGTTCACGAGTCTGGCATCGGTACCACGCGTATTCATTAATGCGGGGACCGGATGGATCGTCGACACGCTCGGATGGTTTGATTTTTACTTGGTATGCGCGGTGCTGGCGCTCCCTGGCATGGCGCTGCTGCTGAAAGTGGCACCCTGGAACACACGAACACGATGACACCCTCCGAGAGGACCCGCTTTGCCGCGCTTGTTGCCGTCTCCGCGGTGTCCGCCTTGTCGCTTACGCTGACGTTCGTCGCCAGTCACGCTGGGGCGAGCGCGCCGGTGCTCGCCAGCAACCGCTCGTCGCTGGGCATGGCCGAGGGGTCATCGCCGGTTCAGGAAGGGGAGCTGGCGATTGGCGATCCGGCGGCGCCGTTGCCAGGCTCGGCGGCACTGACTGCCGGCGGGACCTTCGGTCAAGGCACACGCATTGCCGGCGCCCCTGGCGGCCCGTTGACATTCCGTGCCATGGTGCCCTCGGACTGGCTGGAAATCCAGGGAGAGCTTGCCTACGAGCATGCACTGGCTATTGCGGCGCAGCAAGGGCAATCGCTGCCCGACGACAATCCGACAGTCGTTCGAACGCGGGCGATCCTCGCAAGGCTCGAACCGTTCGCACTCAAATGGAACGATCGCGCGAAGGGGTGGAAGTGGGAACTCAGCATTATCCACTCGCCGGACCTGGACGCCGTCTGCTTGCCTGGCGGCAAGGTGCTGATCAACGATGGCATGATCGAGCGCCTGGGCCTCAATGAAAACGAGACCGCGCTCTTGATCGCCCATCTGATCGCCCATGCGCTGCGCGAGCACGCACGCTCGAAGATTGGTGAACAACTGGGGCAGGCGGACCCCCGTGTCGGCAAGACCGGCCGCGCCGTCGCAGGGACCAAGGCGCTCGCGGCGGCACCGTCGCCCGGTGCCCGATCGGCAAGGGATCCCGGCGACACCTCCCTCTTCGGCTCTTCCGGTCTTGCCCAGGCCGACACCCGCGACGGCCTGCCGGTGGATCCGGCAGACGGCGGTGCCACGCCACGCAAGGTATCGTCATCATCGCGCAACGGCACCCACGCCATTGACGCCAATGACACGCAGCGCGCCGTACCGGGCGCCCCCATCATCGGCGCGCCCGGTGCGGCGCCGGTCGATGGCCTGGCGCTGTCCGGCACCAGCTTGAATGTGGTGCCGGCGTTGTTGAATCTGCATTATGAAGCGGCCGATGAAACAGAGGCCGATGTGATTGGCGCGGACATGGCGTCACGCGCCGGCTTTGATCCACGTGCCGGGCTGGCGCTGTGGGAAAAAATCGCGGCGATGGCACGTTGGAAGCCCTCGCTGCCCTTCGTGCAGGAACATCCCATTACCGACAAGCGGTTGGCCGATTTGAAGAAGCGGCAGAAGGATATGCTGCCGCTGTATGCCCGCGCCCTCGATGCGTCAGTGGACGACCTGCCGCCGTACCGGCCGGGGCGCTGGAATCCGCCGCGCCTGCAGCATTCGCGCGATGATGACGCAACGGCAAACGCACCGCTGCGCGAGGCGCGGCATGAACAACCGGCAACGGCATCGCCGCTGTCCTTTCTGTCGAGCCTGCCGCACCGGCTTGCCGAACTGTTCAAATAGTCGCCGAACGGCAATGCGCCGTTATTTAAGCTTGTAGTCGTAGTCGATCGTCAGCGGCGCATGGTCGCTGAACTTGATGTCCTTGAAGATCTCGACCCGTTTCGCCGTGGCCGCCACGCCCGGCGTGGTCAGGTGGTAATCGATGCGCCAGCCCACGTTCTTCGCATACGCCTGTCCGCGCTGACTCCACCACGTGTACTGCTCCGGCCGATCATCGAGCGTACGAAACACATCCACATAGCCGACCTCATCGAAGAGCGTCGTCAGCCAGGCGCGCTCCTCGGGCAGGAAACCGGAGTTTTTCAGGTTGCCCTTCCAATTCTTGATGTCGATTTCCTTGTGCGCGATATTGACATCGCCACACAAGATCACTTCACGCCCTTCCGCCTTCAGCGCGGCGAGATGCGGCATGAAGACCGCCATGAAGCGGAACTTCGCCTGCTGCCGCTCTTCCGAACTCGAGCCCGACGGCACATAGACCGAGATCACAGACAGCTTGCCGTAACGCACCTCGACGTACCGTCCTTCCGCATCGAACTCCTCGCTGCCAAAGCCGATGATGAATTCATCGGGCGTATGACGTGTGTAGAGCCCGGCACCGCTATAGCCTTTTTTCACCGCATGCTGGAAATAGCCGGTGAACGCGTGCGGCGCCAGCAACTCCGGCGTCATGTCGTCCTGCGCGCACTTCAACTCCTGCACGCAGACGATATCCGCGTCCTGCTTGCCCATCCACTCGAAGAAACCTTTCTTCGCCGCCGAACGCACACCGTTCAGGTTCGCCGAAATAACCCGCATCGTCTGCCGCCTTTGTTGACCGCTTCGTGGTCGCTTGTTAAGGAGATATTGGCTGATTACCGATCGCCGAGTTTCTTGCGCAGCAGGTCGTTGACCTGCGCCGGATTGGCCTTGCCTTTCGTCGCCTTCATGGCCTGCCCCACCAGCGCGTTGAACGCCTTTTCCTTGCCAGACCGGAACTCTTCGACGGACTTGGCGTTGGCGGCCAGCACCTCGTCGATGATCCCTTCCAGCGCGCCGCTGTCGGAAATCTGCTTCAGCCCCTTCTCTTCGATAATCCGATCGGCCGCATGCTCATCGGTCGCCCGCGTCTCCCACATCAGTTGGAACACTTCCTTGGCGAGCTTGTTCGACAGCGTGCCGTCGGCAATGCGGGAAATCAACAGCGCGATCTGTACCGGCGTCAACGGTGCCTGTGCGATCTCCAGCCCGTCGCGGTTCAGTTGCGACGCCAGTTCACCCACCACCCAGTTCGCCGCGGTCTTGGCCTGCGCTTCCCCGGCTTGCGCCACGATCGCTTCATAGTAAGCGGCCAGCGCCCGCGACGACGTCAACGTCATGGCATCCTGCTTTTGCAGACCATATTGCGTCGTGAGGCGGGCCTGCATGGCTTCCGGCAATTCCGGCAACTCGCCGCGCACGCGCTCGATCCATGAAGGTTCGATCACCAGCGGCATGAGATCAGGGTCCGGGAAATAACGGTAATCCTGCGCGTCTTCCTTGCTCCGCATCGATCGCGTTTCGCGACGGTCTGGATCGTACAGGCGTGTTTCCTGGACCACGGTGCCACCGTCCTCGATCAGCTCGATCTGACGCGTGACCTCGTACTCGATGGCTTCTTCCAGGAAGCGGAACGAATTCAGGTTCTTGATTTCGGCACGGGTGCCGAAAGCTTCCTGCCCCACAGGACGCACGGATACGTTGGCATCGCACCGGAACGAGCCTTCCTGCATATTGCCGTCGCAGACACCCAGCCAGACCACAAGCGTATGCAGCGCTTTGGCATACGCCACCGCTTCAGCGGAACTGCGCATCACCGGCTCGGTGACGATTTCCAGCAGCGGCGTGCCGGCCCGGTTCAGATCAATGCCAGTCATGCCGGCGAAGTCTTCGTGCAAGCTCTTGCCCGCGTCCTCCTCGAGGTGGGCACGCGTCAATTCGATCGTTTTTTCATAGGGTGACGCGTCTTTGCCGATGCCCGGCACCAGCACCGTCAAGCTGCCGCCCACCACCACCGGAATCTCGAACTGGCTGATCTGATAGCCCTTGGGCAGATCGGGATAAAAGTAGTTCTTGCGCGCAAAAATGCTGCGCGGCGACACCGTGGCGCCAATCGCCAAGCCGAAACGGATAGCCCGCTCGACGGCGCCGCGATTCGGCACCGGCAGCGTGCCGGGAAGCGCCAGGTCAACCGGCGCGGCATGCGTGTTCGGCGCAGCGCCGAATGACGTGGGCGCGCCGGAGAAAATCTTCGATACCGTGGACAACTGCGCGTGGGTTTCCAAGCCGATGACGACTTCCCAGCCCGTGTATGTGTGATGGGCCATGTTCTTATACTCCCGTCGGCGCGCGCAGATGCCAATCCGTCGCTCGCTGGAACGCATGCGCCACCTGGAGCATTCGCGCCTCGTCAAAATAATTGCCGATGATCTGCAGCCCCACCGGCAAACCGCACGCGCCGAAACCCGCCGGTACGCTCATGCCTGGCAGACCGGCCAGGCTCGTTGACAAGGTGTAGACGTCCGCGAGGTACATCGCCAGCGGATCATCGGTCTTCTCGCCCAGCTTCCACGCCACGCTCGGCGACACCGGCCCCATGATCACGTCGCATTGACTGAACGCCTGCTGAAAATCCTGCGCGATGATGCGGCGGATTTTCTGCGCCTGCAGGTAGTAGGCATCGTAATAACCATGCGACAGCACATAGGCGCCGGTCAGGATACGGCGCTGTACTTCATCGCCGAAGCCCTCGGTACGCGACTTCTTGTACATGTCTGCAAGGTCCTTGTACGACGCGGCACGGTGCCCGTAACGCACACCGTCGAAACGCGACAGGTTCGACGACGCCTCGGCCGGTGCCAGCACGTAGTAGACCGGAATCGACAACTGCGTCTTCGGCAGCGACACATCGACCAGCGTGGCGCCGAGCTTCTTGAACTCGTCCAGCGCCGCATCGATCGCCTGACGCACGTCGGCATTGAGACCCTCTCCGAAGTACTCCGTCGGCAATCCGATGCGCAAGCCGGCCAGGGCGGCGTCTCCCGCATCGGACGCGCTCGTCGAAGCGTTCCACGGCTTGCCCAGATGCGCCGTGAAATCCTCGGCGTCGCGTTCGAGACTGGTTGCGTCGCGGGGGTCTGCGCCGGCCATCACGTTCAGGAGCAGCGCGCAATCCTCGGCCGAACGCGCCATCGGGCCCGCCTGATCGAGCGACGACGCGAACGCGATCATGCCATAGCGGGAGACGCGACCATAGGTCGGCTTGATGCCGGTGATGCCGGTCAACGCGGCAGGTTGGCGAATCGAGCCGCCCGTATCGGTGCCGGTTGCGGCGGGCGCCAGACGGGCGGCCACCGCAACCGCGGAGCCCCCCGACGAGCCACCGGGTACCGTCTGCCTATCCCAGGGATTGCGCACGGGACCAAAGAACGAATTCTCGTTCGACGAGCCCATCGCGAATTCATCCATGTTCGTCTTGCCGAGACACACTACACCGGCGTCGGCCAGGCGAGCGACAACGGTGGCGTCGAACGGGCTGCGATACGTTTCCAACATCCTCGACCCGGCTGTCGATGGCCAGTCCCGCGTGACGAACACATCCTTGTGCGCCAGTGGAATACCGAGCAGCGGCGCACGCGTCGCCCCGCCCTCGCCATTTGCCAGCCGGGCATCGGCGGCACGGGCGGCGTTCAGCGTGACCTCCCGGTCAACGCTGATGAACGCGTTCAATGTCGCTGCCGCCTCGATACGTTTGAGGTAATGCTCCGCCAATTCCACGGCGGAAGTCTCGCGCGCATCCAGTGCGGCGCGTAATTCGGTCAGGCTTTTGTCATGCATCTCAGGGATTTTCCCGAATAATTCGCTCGATCGGATCTACAACGGTTCACGCGGCGCAATCGCTTATTCGATCACGCGCGGCACCAGGTAGAGGCCTTCCTCGGTCCGCGGTGCCGAACGCTGATTGGCTTCGCGATCGATCGTTTCAGCGGCGGCGTCGTCCCGCAGTCGCAACGCCACATCCTGGATCGCTTCGATCGGATGGGCAAGCGGCGCCACGCCGGAGGTATCCACCGCCTGCATCTGCTCGACCAGCGCGAAGAATTCATTCAACTGCGTCACCATCCGCTCGCGCGCATCGGGGGCCAGTTCGAGCCGCGCAAGGTGCTCGATCCGTTGTACATCGGTCAGGGTCAGGGACATTGGCTAGGGGCGATTGCAAAAAAACGGAAAAAGGACGGAAAAGGCGCAGATACGCGGCTTGCCGCGTAGCGAGGCAGTCGCGTCAACGTGCGGAATCCGCAAGAATCGCTGCAGGGCGCATACCGCGGCACACGCGGCCAAGCCGCGGTGCAGCGGGTATGTCGCCGTACCGTTTGGGTTAGCGCGCGATTTTCGCATGGTCGAACGAAAATCCGCGCTAAAACAACGCGCTGAAACAGCACGCCGTCACGTTTGGTAACACCGTTTTTGGTGCTGGCACCCGTGAATTATAAGGTATCATTACGCCTCGACCCAATCTGGGTTGATCGTCCGCCGTCGCGCTGCCCGTACCTTGACCTTCGTGATACACATGCGCGTGCATGTAGCGTGGCAAGGCAACGCCGCGGCCGACCAACTGCAAATTCCTCCAGGCAGCTTCGTGTGCGGAAATTTGTGTGTCGCCTCGTGGTTTCGCGGTTGGAACCCGGCGGCCGCACGCGAGGCTGTTATTTTTTCGCTGCCCCGGCTGACCGCCGCGTGGCGCTGAGCGACAGGATCCTGAATGTTCGGTTTTTTTCGCAGCTACTTTTCCAATGACCTCGCCATCGATCTGGGCACGGCCAATACGCTGATCTACATGCGCGGCAAGGGCATCGTCCTCGATGAGCCTTCCGTGGTCGCCATTCGCACCGAAGGCGGTCCGAACGGCAAGAAGACGATCCAGGCAGTAGGCAAGGAAGCCAAGCAGATGCTTGGCAAGGTGCCGGGTAACATCGAGGCCATCCGCCCGATGAAAGACGGCGTGATCGCCGATTTCACGGTCACCGAGCAGATGATCAAGCAGTTCATCAAGATGGCGCATCAGTCGCGGATGCTGCGACCGTCGCCGGCGATGATCGTCTGTGTGCCGTGCGGCTCCACGCAGGTGGAACGTCGTGCCATCAAGGAAGCGGCGCATGGCGCCGGCGCCTCCCAGGTCTATCTGATCGAAGAGCCCATGGCGGCCGCGATCGGCGCGGGCCTGCCGGTGTCGGAGGCCACGGGATCGATGGTCGTCGATATCGGCGGCGGCACGACCGAAGTCGGCGTGATCTCACTGGGCGGGATCGTCTACAAGGGTTCGGTGCGCGTGGGTGGCGACAAGTTCGATGAAGCCATCGTCAACTACATTCGCCGCAACTACGGCATGCTGATTGGCGAACAGACGGCGGAAGCGATCAAGAAGGAAATCGGCTCGGCGTTCCCCGGTTCCGAAGTCAAGGAAATGGAAGTCAAGGGGCGTAACTTGTCGGAGGGTATCCCCCGCAGCTTCACGATTTCAAGCAATGAAATCCTGGAAGCATTGACGGACCCGCTGAACCAGATCGTGTCGTCGGTGAAGATCGCGCTAGAACAAACGCCGCCGGAACTGGGCGCCGATATCGCCGAGCGTGGCATGATGCTGACGGGTGGCGGTGCGCTGCTGCGCGACCTGGATCGCCTGTTGGCGGAGGAAACCGGTCTGCCGGTTCTCGTCGCGGAGGACCCGTTGACGTGCGTGGTGCGCGGTTCCGGCATGGCGCTTGAGCGTGTGGACAAGGTTCGCAGCATTTTTTCCTACGAATAACGCCTCTCGGCGGCGCGGCGCTGCCCGCCAGGGTAGCGTAGCCCTTTCGTATTTTTCTAGGCTGGGACGCCGTTCATGGATCACAGTCCACCGCCGCTCTTCAGGCAAGGTCCTTCCGCGCTGGTCCGCCTGATCGTCTGCATGTCGCTGGCGATCGGCCTGCTGGTGACCGATGCGCATTTCCATACGCTGACGCTGTTCCGGCAGGTCATCGTGACCGCGCTCTACCCGCTGCAACGCGCCGCGCTGGCACCACGCGACCTGATCGCGGATGTGTTTTCCTTCGCCGTCTCGAATGAGACACTGCGCGCGCAGGTGTCGCAATTGCAGGCGCGCAACCTGCAATTGGGTCTGGAAGCATCGCGTGCCGCCGAGATGCAGGTGGAAAACAGCCACCTTCGCAGCTTGCTGCAATTGACGCAACGCGCGCCGATCACGCCGATTCCGGCGGAAATCCAGTACGACACCCGCGACCCGTTCTCACAGAAAGTCATCATCGACCACGGCCTGCAAGCCGGCGTGGAAAATGGTGCGCCGGTCATTACCGAAGATGGCCTGATGGGACAGATCACTCGTGTCTTCCCACTGCAATCGGAAGTGACGCTGCTGACCGATCGCGATCAAGCGGTGCCGGTGCAGATCGTGCGTACCGGCGTGCGCAGCGTCGTCTATGGCAGCGCGGACACCGGCATGCTTGACATGCGTTTCGTGCCATCGGGCGCCGATGTGAAACCGGGCGACGAACTGGTGACCAGTGGACTCGATGGGCTGTATCCGCCTGGCTTGCCCGTAGCGCGGATCGTTCGCGTCGACAAACAGTCGGATTCCGCGTTCGCGAAGGTCTGGGCGTCACCCATCGCGAAGATCCGCGGCGTGCGGCAGTTGTTGGTCCTGCATTATCGCGAGGCGCTTCCTACCAATCCGGTGGAAGAGGAAAAAGCCGAACAGGCGAAGAATGGGAAAGGCGCGAAGAAGAGCAAGTCGGCCAGCGCCACGAAAGCGGGCGCGACTGAGAGTGCCTCGGCGCCTGACGCGGCCAGCGCCGCCAGCACGGCGGAAGTGACGCCGGCCGAGGCCACCGCCGCGGCATTGGCGGCGTCCGGGCGGCCTGCGGCGCCGGCAATGGAAGCCTCGGCTCCAGCGGCGGCAGCGGCACGCCATGGCGCGATAAAGGATGCGGCCCCCGGCACGACGAACCATAAACGATGAATCCTCCGCAATACATCCTGCAGCCAGTTCGCCCCTGGTTCATCGTTATGAGTCTGGTGGTGTCGCTGTTCCTGGACATGCTGCCATGGGGACGCCTGCCGGGCGTGCCCGATTTCCTCGCGCTGACACTGCTCTACTGGAATATTCGCGCACCCCGGCGGGTCGGCATCGGCTCGGCCTTTCTGCTTGGCCTTCTGGTGGATGTCAACAACACCGGCCTCGTGGGCGAACATGCATTGGCCTATACGGTGATGTCCTACACGGCGATCACGCTGCATCGGCGCATCCTGGCCTATCCGCTGTGGTCGCAGACCTTTTATATCCTGCCGCTGCTGCTGGGTGTCGAACTGCTGCCGTTCATTGCCCATTGGGTGATGACCGGCGAGCTGCCCGCCTGGGGGTACTTGAGCAACGGCCTGGTGGGCGCGCTGATCTGGCCGATCGTGAGCATCCTGTTGATCGCACCGCAAAAGCGGGCGGTCGATCCGGACGACACCCGGCCGATCTGACGGAATAGCGGGATGACCGACTTTCATAACGCCGAAACCGAAGCCCGACGTTTCCGCTTGCGCATCTTCGCCGCGGCGGCCTTCGTGCTGATCTGTTTCGGCCTGCTCGCCAGCCGCTTCTTTTACCTGCAGGTCATGCGCTATCCGCATTACGCCTTGCAGGCACGGGAAAACCGTATCTCGGTTGCGCCCATCGTGCCTAACCGCGGCATCATCACGGACCGTAACGGCGTCATCCTGGCGCGCAATTACTCCGCCTACACGCTGGAAATCACGCCATCGAAGCTGGATCGGCCGCTGCCCGAGGTCATTGACGAACTCGCTGCCTTCGAACCGATCGATGCACGGGCGCGGAGACGCTTCCGTAAATTGCAGGAAGACTCGAAGAATTTCGAGAGTTTACCGATCCTGACTCGGCTCAGCGATGACGACGTCGCGCGCTTCGTGGCGCAGCGCTATCGCTTTCCCGGCGTCGAGGTGCGCGCGCGGCTGTTCCGGCAATATCCACTCGGGCCCACCGCCGCGCATGTAATCGGGTATATCGGCCGCATTTCGCAGCGCGATCAGGAACGGATCGAACAGCGCAGCGAGGAGAATGACAACGACCCCGATCACTACGATCCGCGGCTTGATGCGAACAACTATCGCGGCACCGACTACATCGGCAAGATCGGTGTCGAGCAAAGCTACGAAACCCAGTTGCATGGGACGACCGGTTTCGAGGAAGTGGAAGTCACAGCAGGCGGCCGCCCCGTGCGCACGCTGTCGCGTTCGCCGGCAAAGCCCGGTGACAATCTGGTGCTGTCACTCGATATCGGCCTGCAGCAGGTGGCCGAACAGGCCTTCGCCGGCCGGCGTGGTGCACTGGTGGCCATCGAACCCAAAACCGGCGACATCCTGGCGTTCGTCTCCGCACCGAGTTTTGATCCGAACCTGTTCGTCGATGGCATCGATCAGCAGAATTGGGACGAACTGAACAATTCGCCGGACCATCCCTTGCTCGACCGGCCGTTGCGCGGGACCTACCCGCCGGGCTCCACGTATAAGCCGTTCATGGCGCTGGCCGCGCTGGGCTTGCACAAGCGCACGCCGGACTGGGGGTTCCAGGACCCCGGCTTTTACATGCTGGGCGGCCACAAGTTCCGCAACGACGTGATTACCGGCCAGGGCTGGGTCAATATGTATCGCGCGCTGGTGGTATCGAACGATACGTACTTCTTCATGCTCGCGCATGACCTGGGCGTCAACGCGATCGCCGACTTCATGCGACCGTGGGGCTTCGGCCAGAAGACAGGTATCGATATTCAAGGCGAGGCCACTGGCGTGCTGCCCTCCACCGACTGGAAGATGAAAGCCTACCGAAAGCCAGCGCAGCAACGTTGGTACGACGGTGAAACGGTCAGCCTGGGCATTGGCCAGGGCTATAACTCGTTCACGATCCTGCAGCTAGCCCATGCCATCTCGACTCTGGCGAACGACGGCGTGGTGATGAAACCCCACCTCGTGAAAGAGATCGAGGACCCCATCACGCATCAGGTCACGCTGACGGTGCCCAAGCCGAGCTACAAGATCAACCTGCCGCAATCCGACTTTGATATCGTCAAACGCGCGCTACAGGGCGTGGTCACTGAAGGGACGGCGAAGGCGGTATTCGTGGGCGCGCCGTACACCGTGGCGGCAAAGACCGGTACCGCGCAAGTATTCACGGTCGCGCAGGATTCGAAGTACAAGGCGCATATGGTCCCGGAACGGCTACGGGACCACGCATTGTTCGTGGCGTACGCGCCTGCCAAGGATCCGCAGATCGCGCTGGCGCTGATCGTCGAGAACGGTGGCTGGGGTGCGCAAACGGCGGGACCGGTGGCGCGCAAGGTGCTGGACTACTATATGGTGGACCGCTTCAAGCCGGGTGCCGAGGCGGCCGCTGTTGTCGCCGCGGCATCCGCGACCGTCGGCGGGACCACCCCTGTCATCGGCGGACAGGAAGAGTCGCCGGCAGCCGCGGCGTTGCCGGCCTCGCTCGCCGCGGCTTCGCCCGCCTTCAACCTGGATGCCGCATCGGATGCCGCGGCGCTATCAGCCGCCTCCGCTGCGGGTGAGCACGACGTGGATCGACCGCAGAAAGAGCCACCACCCGCCCCGCCGAAGCCGGCGGAACAAAAACCCGAAGGCGTTGCCGACTAAGCACCATTCCGGCGAGGCCCATCGCTTCGCCCATCGAGAGGATTTCGCGCATGTCTCCCGAAGTTCGTGCCTGGTTCGACCGCGGTTGGCGGTCCCTGATGGCCTTCGACAAGCCGCTGGCACTGTTCGTGTTCCTACTGGTATGCACCGGTCTGATCACCCTCTATAGCGCCAGTATCGACATGCCGTCGCGTGTCACCGACCAGGTCCGCAATGTCCTGCTGACCTTTATCCTGATGTGGGCGATTGCGCACGTACCGCCCCAGACACTGATGCGTTTCGCGGTACCGCTGTATACGTTCGGGGTCGCCTTATTGGTCGCCGTGGCCCTGTTCGGACTAACCCGCAAAGGGGCAAAACGCTGGTTGAACGTGGGCGTGGTGATTCAGCCTTCGGAGTTGATGAAGATCGGCATGCCATTGATGCTGGCCTGGTACTACCAATTGCGTGAGGGGGCCATCCGATGGTGGGATCACGGCGTCGCGCTGTTATTGCTGGCGCTACCGGTCGGCCTGATTGCGAAACAGCCCGATCTGGGTACGGCGATGCTGGTCTTTGCAGCCGGCCTGTTTGTCATCTACTTTGCAGGACTGAGCTGGAAGCTGATTTTGCCCGTGATGCTGGTCGGGGTCGTTGCCATCGGCGCAGTACTGATCAACGAGGATCGTATCTGCCAGCCCGGTGTGAATTGGCCGATGATGCATGACTACCAGAAACATCGTGTCTGTACGCTGCTTGATCCGACGTCCGATCCGCTTGGCAGGGGTTTCCACACAATCCAGGCCGTGATCGCCATCGGCTCGGGCGGTCCTCGCGGGGAAGGCTGGCTAAAGGGTACGCAGGCGCATCTGGAGTTCATTCCAGAAAAACACACGGACTTCATTTTCGCCGTGTATTCGGAAGAATTTGGCCTGGTTGGTGGTCTGCTGCTGTTGGCGATGTACACCCTGCTGATCGTCCGAAGCCTGATTGTCGCCTCGCGTGGCGCGACAATGTTCGGACGATTGCTGGCCGGGGCGCTGTCGTTGACGTTCTTTACCTATGCCTTCGTCAATATCGGGATGGTAAGCGGCATCTTGCCGGTTGTCGGCGTGCCGCTGCCATTCATGAGTTATGGCGGGACGGCGCTGGTCACGCTGGGCGTTGCGGTCGGCATGGTGATGAGCGTAGCCAATCAGCGCAAGAACATCCGGCGCTAGACGGGCACCAAGCGACGCGGACGGAAACGCACGCCGCCCAGACCTAGCGCAATTGTGCGCGGCTGCGGGTCCGGCAGGCCGCAACAGATGCCACCCGTCACGGCTCCGAGCGGGGCGACTTCACGTCCGTGTCCGGCTCGAACTTGATGTTGTGACCCACGCGCGTATGGTTTTGCGGGATATGTTCGAGACGCTTCCTCGCGCCTTCCGTTGCATCGGTATCGGAGTCATCACCGGCTGTTTCGTACAACCCTGACGCTTCGACGAACCCAACGTCCACCACATGGCTACCAGGCGCCGCGAGCACGCCAGCAGACGCGCCATCCGGACGACTATCGATCCCCGCTAATCCTGTTGGCGGGGTCCGCACCGCGTTTTGCAACGTCGCGTTGCTCACCACTTCGTTATCATGCTGGCGGTCCAGGCCGCCGCCCGTTCCCGACGCCGCGTCAGCCGCCTGGCGGCGTGCGTCGCGATTCTTGCCATCCGTGTCGACAGTGCTGTCGCTGCCGACATCATTGTCCAGGTCGACACCGCGTGGCACGACGTCCTCCGGCAGCTCGGACGGCACGCTCTTGGAGTGTGAATGCGTCGTGCCCATTACGCGCTCCGTCCAGCCTTTTTCTCGTCCTGATGGCGCGGCTTGCCGGTTTCCTCACCATCGGTGCCGATCTTGGTCACGCCACCCGTGGCCGGGGCGTCGCTTGCCGGGAACGTCTCCTCCAAGTCCTTATCCAAGCGGTGATCTGTACTCAGATTGTCGCGATCCGGGTTTTCATGCTTGTTCGGGTCGATTTCGTCTTTCTTCAAGGCCGCGGCTATATTGCGGGCGTGATCCTGCTTCGTCGATTGCGTCGTCGCGTAGGTCATTATTGCCTCCATGTGTGGGCCTGCTTAAACAAGCACGCCGCGTGCCCGGCATGGAAGGAATCGATCACCCCGCCAAATAGAATACGCTCGTCGAACCGCGCCCGGCCTGGGACTGTCCATGGACCACTATCTGAACCACATGATCAACTGACGGGGCAATGCGTCAGGGAAGCCGTCTGGCGATCAACCCTCCAGCTTCGGTCCGGCGTCAGCCCAGCAATTCGGCGTTTCATAGAGACGCACGCGGATCAGGCGCAGTGCCCGCCCGTAATGGCCATCGTAGACCGGTGCCAATGTTTCATAGGCCCACTGCGCCAGGTTTTCGACCGTCGGAATACGATCGATGACCACCGTCTTATGACCGGGCAGCGTCTCGAGGAACCGCATCACTGCCTCGTCGCCTTGGTAGACGAGAAAAGCGTGGTCCCAGCGGTCCACCAGATGCGCGTTGGCCAATGACTTGACGTCGGCGAAATCCATGACCATCCCGCATTCCGGAGACCCGCTTTCCTCGACGACCTCGCCTTCCAGCGTCAGTTCGAGGACGTAGCGATGGCCATGCAGATTACGGCACTGGCTGCGATGATCCGGAATCCGATGACCGGCATCAAATTCCAAACGGCGTGTAATTCGTATCACAATGGGTATCCGTCGATTCGCCGCGCCAGCATGCGCTCAGGCGATATTCAAGTATTTGTGCGTTTGCATCGACAGCCACCAGCGCGGATGTCGCTTGCACCAGTCGATTGCCAGACGCGTATTCATGTCACGTGATGGCCCGTCCATCGGCTGGACCAGAAAATAGGTGAAATCCAGCGCCAGGTATTGCGCCAACACCTGGTTCGGCTGGGGCACCACCACTTTCAGCTCATCGCCGCGCGTAACGACCAGGGTCGATCCCATCTTCGGGCTGACACAGACCCAATCTATCCCGTCAGGCACCGGAATCGTGCCGTTGGTCTCGATGGCGATCGTAAAACCGGCCTGATGCAATGCATCGATCAATGCGGCATCCAATTGCAACAGCGGTTCGCCGCCGGTGCATACGATAAAGCGCTGCCCCTCTCCCTCGGGCCACAGCCCGGCAACGACGGCGACCAGATCGGCAGGCGTGCGGTATTTGCCCCCATTTTCGCCATCGGTTCCGACGAAATCCGTATCACAGAACTGGCAGACCGCCTCCGCGCGATCCGCTTCGCGGCCCG
This sequence comes from Robbsia andropogonis, assembly GCF_000970345.1. Classification (GTDB taxonomy): domain Bacteria; phylum Pseudomonadota; class Gammaproteobacteria; order Burkholderiales; family Burkholderiaceae; genus Robbsia; species Robbsia andropogonis. The sequence continues at coordinate 103,723 of NZ_LAQU01000003.1, forward strand.
TCCAGAGATTGCAGCCGGAAAAACGGCAGAACACCGCCGGACGACCGGCATTCGCCCCTTCGCCCTGCAAGGTATGGAAAACTTCCTTGACCGAGTACGTCATTTAATGGCCCTGACCGTCCTGTCGTGAAACGGCGCGCTCGGCCTGGTAGGCCGCATAACCGTTTGCGCGCAACTGGCACGCGGGGCAGTTGCCGCACCCATAGCCCCACGGATGAAAATGCGTCCGGTCCCCCACATAGCAGGTGTGCGTATGATCCCGCACCAGCTCGACCAGCGGCGTGCCGCCCATCTGCTCGGCAAGGGCCCACGTGGCGGCTTTGTCGAGCCACATCAGCGGCGTCTGCAGCACCATGCGGCGATCCATGCCCAGGTTCAACGCGATCTGCAGTGCCTTCAGCGTATCGTCGCGGCAGTCGGGGTAGCCGGAGTAGTCGGTCTCGCACATGCCGCCCACCAGCACCCGCAGACCGCGCCGGTAGGCGATCGTGGCCGCCACCGTCAAGAACAGCAGGTTGCGTCCTGGCACGAAGGTATTCGGCAAGCCGTCATCCCGGGCCTCGATCGCGATGTCCCGCGTCATCGCGGTGTCGCTGATCTGACCGAGCATCGACAAGTCGATCATATGGTCAACGCCCAGGCGCCCGGTCCAGCCGTCAAACGCCCTCATGGCGACCGGGGCGACGGATGCCGCCGCGTTGGATCCAGTCATGCTGTTCAAGCCGGACGCGCTGGCGGTATCGAGCCCGCCACCGGCGGTCGTCGTTGCCGCATCCGCTTTCGCCGCCCCTTCCACATCGCCGGCGGTCGTTTCACGCACGCCGGCGGCCAGCAATTGGGCCCGGAAGGCGCTGCGACAAGTCAGTTCGATCTTATGGCGTTGGCCGTAGTCGAAACCAATCGTCTCCACGCGGGCAAAGCGCTGCAATGCCCAGGCCAGGCAGGTTGCCGAATCCTGACCACCGGAAAACAGCACCAGCGCCCCCTCGTTTGCGAGGCCATCGGTTCCCCGAACGGGGCGCAAGGCCACGTCGGACGAATCGGACCGGCGCGGGGCGGGAGCAGTGTCAGTCTTCGGCATGGGTATCGATTTTATTTGGCGGTCCGGCCCACGGTCCACCATGGCGGAAGGGCTGGCAATGTCGTCGCGATCGGTGGACGAATTGCAGGACGTTCGAGAGGAATGGCACGCGAGGCGAACCTGTAATTATAGGGAAATCCCGGCTGATTTCAAATGTTTAGCGTCGTAAGACGGACTGAGGGGCACACCACTGCGGTAAAATGTCGACATCATCCCAGTGCTTCGGGCCTGCCGTTCATGCTCGCATTGCCGCGCTGGCCACCGTTTTCCGATAAGGCTCGCCCCATGCCCGACACGTTTCAGCCGCTTGACGTCCCCCGCGATTTCGTTACATCACGCACCCAGCAGCTCCTGTCCTCGGCACCTCGCCTGAAATGCGTCCTGTTGACGAACGATGACGGCATCGATGCCCCTGGCTTGGCGGTCATGACTGATATCGCGGCGCAGATCGCCGATGAGGTCTGGGTGGTTGCCCCGGAAACGGATCAGAGCGGCACCTCGCACTCGGTCAGTCTGCATGCGCCGTTGCGGGCCATCCCGCGCGGCGAGCGGCGCTTTGGCGTGACGGGCACGCCAGGAGACTGCGTGGTGATGGCACAGGCGCTGATGGGCGGCGTGAAACCGGATCTGGTGTTGTCGGGAGTAAACCGCGGCGGCAACCTTGGTGTGGAGACGGTGTTTTCCGGCACCGTGGGCGCGGCAATGACGGCGACGCTACTGGGTCTGCGCGCCTTTGCAATGAGCCAGACGTATCGGCAACCGAATCCGCTGAGTTGGGACACGGCACGCACCTTGGGCGCCGATGTCGTCCGACAGTTGCTGGCATTGCCGTGGCAGCCTGGCGTGTGCCTGAATGTGAACTTCCCGGCCGTGCGTCCCGAGCAGGCGAAAGGCATCCGCCTGACCCGCCAGGGCGCGGGACTGGTGCGCGGCATGGAAGTAGAGGTGAAGGAGGACCCACGCCTCGTCCCTTATTATTGGCTGCGCTTCCGCCGCAACGGCGAGGACGCGCTGCCCGATAGCGAAACCGCCTCGGTACACGAGGGGTATGTATCGGTCACGCCTTTGCGTTTCGAGCGCACCGATACCGATGCACTCGACCAATTGCGTCGCGCGTTTGCCGAATCACAAACGCCCGGCAAGCCCCATCCCGCTTCCACACCATCGTGAGCCAGGCCATGCATTCCTCCCTCGACAGTACGTCCACGACCATCGATGCCGCGCATGCACCCGTGGCATCGCACGCCCCGGCGATACAAGCACGCACCGCCGAGATTGTCGCCACGGCAAAACGCATCCTGCGTGACCTCGTCGCGTTTCCCACCATCAGCCGCCAGCCGAATCTCCCGCTGATCACGTATATCCGCGACTACCTGGAAAGCCAGGGCATCACCAGCCGCCTCGTGGCGCATGCCGACGGCACCCGCGCGAATTTATACGCGACAATCGGACCGACCGACCGCGGCGGCATCTGCCTTTCGGGTCACGCCGATGTGGTGCCGGTCACCGGCCAGCCCTGGACGAGCGACCCGTTCACGCTGATCGAACGCGATGGCCTGCTCGTCGGACGGGGCGCTGCCGACATGAAAGGGTATATCGCTTGCGTGCTGGCATGCGTGCCGTTCTTCAAGGACACGATCAACGCGATTCCGCTGCATATCGCAGTCAGCTATGACGAGGAGATCGGGTGCGTCGGTATTCGCGACCTGTTGGCGGAATTGGCCGTCGATGCGGCAAAACCGATCGGTTGCATCATCGGTGAGCCCACCGGCATGCGGGTTGCGATGGCGCACAAGGGCAAACACAGCTATCGCTGCGGCGTACGCGGTCTGGCCGGACATTCGTCGCAACCCGAGACCGGCGTCAACGCCATCGAATACGCGGCGGAACTGGTCAGTCATCTACGCGGCATTGGCGCCGGCATCCGGCGTGACGGGCCGTTCAACGACGCATTCGCACCATCCTACACAACGATCCAGACCGGCACGATCCGCGGCGGCGTAGCTGTCAATGTCGTACCCGACCAATGCGATTTCGATTTTGAGATCCGCTACTTGCCCGAGGACAGTGCCGATACCCATGTCGCCAAGCTGAAGGCATTCGCTTTGAAGCAATTACTGGCCGACATGCAGGCCACCTATAACGGGGCCGATATCGCCTTCACGCAGTTGTCCGCCTACCCTGGCTTGCGTAACGACAACGATGCGCCGGCGCGCCAGTTGAAGTCCTTGTGCTCGCATGCGCTCGGCTTCGCGGCGCTCGCCGATCACACCGTTGCGTTCGGCACCGAAGGCGGTTTGTATCAGGAGATCGGCGTGCCGACACTGATCTGCGGACCGGGCTCGATCGACCAGGCGCACAAGGCCGACGAGTTTGTCGCCATCTCGCAAATGGAAGCCTGCTGCGTGTTCCTGCAACGTCTCGCCAACGGACTGGCGCGGGACTAAGGGATCATGGGCCGTATCCATCCCCCCTTTAAAGTCTTCCCCAAGGCGGCGTGAGCAAGGCTGCGTTATCTCACTATGCTACATTGGATTAATTGTGGATCTCGCCGGGACGTCGCCTTGCCCGCTCAGGAAAACGAACCATGCTAGACGCGATCAATCAGCGCCTTTTCGCTCTGTACTCCCGCGACCCAAGGACTTTCCGGCTCTATGCGCTGGTCGCCGGCGCGAGCGTGCAGGAAGTCACGGGCAGCGTGCCGGTGCACGATGCAGGTAGCGTGGCGTTGTTCGATCAGACAGTTGACACGGCAATTGCCGATGCCGGACCCTGGCTGCTGAAAATCGATCAGGCATCGGCGCCGAATATCGCGCTGCTGCAAAAACTCGGTGAAACCGCGATCGGCCTGGTCTGGCTGATCAGTGCACGCGAATTCGCCGACCTGAAAGAAGACCTGACATCACGTCTCGACGTCGCGCTGCCTGATGGTTCCATTTCCTTACTGCGGTATTACGATCCCACCTGCCTGCTGGACCTGGCGCAATCGTTGCAGCCGAATCAACGCGCGGAATTCTTCGCGCCGGCGCATGAGTGGCTTGTCTATCGTGACGGCAGCCTGACTGTGGTGCACGCGGTGGAGACGCCGCCGTCGGACCATGGCTAACGTGCGCGGCGCGCCTCGGGCGACAACGACATGCGCGACGGATACCCGCGCCCCGCTTACCGTACCGTTGCTGCTGTGGTCATCGGAACACGACGACAGCCCCCCGCGAGACACGGCCCCCATTCCCCCGCTGTTCTGGACCTATTGGCATGACGCGTCGTTGCCGCTCGTGGTCCAGGCGTGCTTGCGAAGTTGGCGTCATCACCATCCCGATAAGCGCATCACCATACTGCATCCGGATACATTGCCGGACGAACTGCCTGCATTACCGGAGGGATTTCGCCACTGGCCGCCGCAGGTACAGTCCGACTGGGTGCGGCTCGCCGTGTTGGCAACGCATGGCGGCGTATGGCTGGATGCCAGCACGTTGATGCACGCGCCTCTCCATTTCATCGATACGCTTGCCGCGCGGCATCGACCAGACCTGATCGGTTATTTCAATCGCGAACGCACACAGGATGCGGCGTTTCCGATGCTGGAGAACTGGTTTCTGGCAGCCCCTGCGAATAGCGCTTTCGTGCGCCGATGGTGGGCCATGTTCGACGGTGCGCTGCATCGCGACGGTACCGCCGATATGGCGTCACTCTCCAATGGCACGGGGTTGCCGACGTTGCTCCAGGGCTTCAGTCACGCACCGGCGTACTTTACGTGCCACGCCGCCGCCCAACGAGTGATGCGAGACGGCATCGCAGAGGGTAACACCGACCGATTTGGCCGGCATGACGGCGCGACGGCGGCGGAAAACCAGGCCGCTTGCCTGTTTCGCACGCACCACTCGGACCACGGGCGCGGGATCGCCTCCACCGACGCAGCGGTCCTGCCCTATCGCTTGGCGTTGATGCCGGCGGAACTCGACGCTTTTTACGAGACGCATTCGCGCGGCTGGGAGCCGGACCGCGTCTGTTCGTGGCTTTGCGATGCGCCGGGAGGTCCGGCGGCGGCGATATGCATGGCACCGGACGCACCGGACCGTGCGCCGGTGGCTCTCTTCGCGGCGCGATGGTCGACCAGCGCGCGGCTGACAAAACTGATCGGCTTGCTGTGGCGCCCATTGGAGGCGCGTTTGCAAAGAGGCGACGTCCACCCGGCATCGATCATCGGATGCCTGCTGCCTTGACCAGCGTGGGCCATACGTTTCCCAGTACACTAGGATAGGTGGCGCTTTTCGTCGTTCGCGCGCTGTACCCATTACCTATTCTAATAAATGACAGACGCATTCGATATTGAGACGGCACGCCTCGCCGGGCAGCGCGACACGCCGGACACACGGACCGAGACATCCGGGGACCGCGCGTTGGTGAGCGCCGCGGCGGAACGCGCACGTCATCGCGCGATCGTCGACAGTGCCAGCGACTACGCGATTATCGTGACCGATCTTTCCGGCGCCATCACGGATTGGAGTGCCGGTGCGACGTCCGTTTTCGGATGGACCAGCGCCGAGATGATCGGCAAGCCGCTTGCGATGATCTTCACGAAAGAGGATCGCGCGGCAGGCACGCCTGAACGAGAAATGCGTGCGGCCCTTGCCCAGGACAGCGGCAAGGACGAGCGCTGGCACGAGCGGCGTGGCGGTACGCGCTTCTGGGCGAGCGGCGAGATTTCGCCGCTACGTGATGACACCGGGCAGCATCACGGTTACGTCAAGGTGCTGCGTGACCGAACGACCGAACATACCGCCACGCAAGCGCTCGATCTCGCGGAGGCGCGTTATCGGGCCTTGTTCGACTCGATTGACGAAGGCTTCTGCATCATCGAATTCTTCGATGGACCGCATGGCCCACTGAGCGACTACCGGCACGTGCAGGCGAACTCAGGCTATGAAAGGCACACCGGCATTGCCAATGTGCTGGGCAAGACGCTACGCGAAATCGACCCGGTCGACGCCGATCAATGGCTTGCACTTTATGGCGGCGTCCTGCGTACCGGCACGCCGATCCGCTTCGAGCGATATTTCAAGACAGCGGGACGACATATCGAAGTCTCGGCGGTCCGGGTGGAACCGGAAAGCGACAAGCAGGTGTCGGTGCTATTTCGCGATATCACCGCACGCAAGCAAAGCGAAGCGGCGCTGCGGGCAAGTGAGGCCATTGCACGGGAAAACATCGAGCGCGTGCAATTGGCGCTGTCGGCCGGCGCGATCATTGGCACCTGGTTATGGGATTTGCCGAACGACCGCTTCACCGTGGACCAGGCATTTGCCGAGGCCTGCGGTCTGGATCCGGCGCTCGGCCGTAGCGGCCTGAGGCGTGCGCAGATCGTCGCATCCGTACACCCCGATGACCAGACCGGCCTTGCCGACGCCATCAATTCGGCCATCCGACGCGGCGGCCCTTATGCCCATCAGTACCGTGTACGGCGTCGCGATGGAAAGTATCACTGGATCGAGGCGAACGGGCGCGTGGATCACGGGCCGGATGGCACGCCGTTGAGTTTTCCGGGCGTGTTGCTGGACGTCGGGCAACGGCGTGCGGTGGAAGAAGAGCGCGATCGGGCGTCGGCATCGCTTCGTGCGCTGAACGAAACGCTTGAACAACGCGTGGCGGAGCGCACCGCGGAACTGATGCGGGCAGAGGAACAACTTCGCCAGTCGCAGAAGATGGAAGCGGTCGGGCATCTGACCGGCGGACTTGCGCACGACTTCAACAATCTACTAGCGGGCATCTCGGGCTCATTGCAGATGCTCTCGATACGATTAAGCCAGGGCCGCCTCGCGGATGTCGACAAATACGTGGTCGCGGCGCAAGGTGCGGTCCGCCGCGCCGCGGCGTTGACGCATCGTCTTCTGGCCTTCTCGCGCAGACAGACGCTCGATCCACGGCCCACCGACGTCAACGCGCTGGTCAATGGCATGACCGACCTGATCCAACGTACCGTGGGTCCCGGCATCATTGTCGAGGCGGTGGGCGCCACGGCATTGTGGCCGGCGCTGGTGGACGCCGGGCAGTTGGAAAATGCGTTGCTGAACCTCTGCATCAATGCGCGAGACGCCATGCCGGAAGGTGGCCGCATCACCGTGGAGACCGCCAACAAATGGCTCGACCGCAATGCCGCGCAGACGCATGACATGCCGGAGGGTCAGTACCTGTCCCTGTGCGTGACCGATACCGGCACCGGCATGACGCCCGATGTGATGGCGAAGGCCTTCGATCCGTTCTTCACCACCAAGCCGATCGGCCAGGGTACCGGCCTCGGCTTGTCGATGATCTACGGCTTTGCGAAGCAGTCCGGAGGACAGGTCCGGATTTATTCGGAAGTAGGGCAAGGCACGACCGTCTGCATCTATCTGCCACGCTTTTATGGCGATGTGCTTGATGAGACGGTGACGCCCACGACGGAGCCGATCGAAACGGCCGAGGCGGGAGAAACCGTGTTGATCGTCGACGATGAACCAAGCGTTCGCATGCTGATCACCGATGTGCTCGACGACCTCGGCTATACGGTTATCGAAGCCGCGGACAGTGCGGCGGGTCTGAAGATCTTGCAGTCGAACGTCCGTATCGATCTGCTGGTCAGCGATGTCGGCCTGCCTGGTGGCATGAATGGCCGGCAGATGGCCGACGCGGGGCGTCAATCGCGTCCTGATCTGCAGGTATTGTTCATCACCGGTTATGCGGAGAACTCGGTGATTGGCAATGGTCACCTGGAGCCCGGCATGCAAGTGATGACCAAGCCGTTCACGGTCGAAGCACTCATGGCGCGGATTCGGGAAATGGTGGCGGCGGGAACGAAGTCTTGAGGTGGCGCAGCGACGGCTGCTGCCATCGACATCGACATCGACATCGACATCGACATCGACATCGACATCGACATCGACGCCCTGCTGAAAACAAAAAGGCGACCTTTTCGGGTCGCCTTTTTTACCATCCGCCCTTCGAAAAGAGCATCAGAAATTTCGTGGTGGCCTGGGACGGAATCGAACCATCGACACGCGGATTTTCAATCCGCTGCTCTACCAACTGAGCTACCGGGCCACGAGAGAAAAGAGTATATGCGCAATACCCGTAACCGTCAAGTAATTCCATGCAAAATGCCGTCCGGATTGCCTATGCGGCGCTTGTCGCGGCATAGGCAATCCTGCGTGCTCCGCGCATCACTCCTGACCGCCGCCCTTGTTCCGTGACAGGTCCACGCCCAAGTGCCGCATCTTCCGGTACAAGTGTGTTCGCTCCAGACCGGTCTTTTCGGCGACGCGCGTCATGCTGCCGTTCTCACGAGCCAGGTGATATTCGAAATAGGCCCGTTCAAACGCGTCGCGCGCCTCCCGTAACGGGATATCGAACGTCATGGCCGCGAGCCGAGTCTGCTGTGGCGTCAGCGGCTCGCCCTGCAACAGAGGCGTCCCGCTCGAGGTGCCACCCAAGCCCGGTGTCTGCCCGGATGCACCGGACGCCAACGCATGCCCCGAGCCAATCGTTCCGTTGCCGACCAGCGATGCAGAAGCGGGCGCGGGCGATGCCGACGCGTATGCAGGCGACGCTGGTGCAAAGGACGGCACCGTCGTCGGGGCTGCCGTAGGCGAAGCGGGCGCGGGAGTCGGCGCGGCACCCCGCGCAAGCCCCTGTTCCACCGCCTTCAGCAGCTTCTGCAATGCAATCGGCTTCTCGAGGAAGTTCAGCGCACCGATCTTCGTCGCCTCCACGGCCGTATCAATCGTCGCGTGACCGGACATCATGATGACCGGCATGGTCAATTGCCCTTGCGCCGCCCATTCCTTCAGCAACGTCACGCCATCCGTATCGGGCATCCAGATGTCCAGCAGCACCAAGTCCGGCGTCGATTTTTGCCGATACAAACGTGCTTGCTGAGCATTCTCGGCCTGGTCTACTGCATGACCTTCGTCGCCAAGAATTTCCGAGAGCAATTCCCGGATACCCATTTCGTCATCCACTACCAGAATGGTTGCCATTTACCCTACCCTTGTATGCGCAATTGCTTTCGCCTGCGATGCATGCCCATCCTCACTGCCATGCTGCCTGGGTTCAGACGCCGCGTCGTCCAATTGCAGGAACAGGATCGACACCTGCGCCCCAGCCACGCCTTCTTGCCCCATGCGGCCACGATTTCGAATATCGATACGGCCACCATGCTCATCGACGATCTTCTTGACCATCGCCAATCCAAGACCCGTGCCTTTTGCCTTCGTTGTCACGTAGGGCTCGAAGGCACGCGTCAGGATACGCGCAGGGAAACCGGGACCGTTGTCCGATACGGCAAGACGTACGGCCATTCTGCGGTTGCCATGCTCATCCGCGTCTCCATATTCTACCGGGCGCGTCTCAATTGTGACTTGCGGCCGTGGGGCATCCGCCACCGCGTCCTGAGCATTCTGCAATAGATTATGAATCACTTGCCGAAGCTGCGTTGCGTCGCCTTTAATTGCAGGTAACTGCTCCAGCGAAACCGTGATGGCGCCTTTGCCATCATCAACGCCATAGAGCGTCATGACTTCGGCTACGAGATCGTTCAATTGAAGCGGTTGCAACACAGCCGGTGGGGTACGTGCGTATTCGCGGAAGTCATCGACCATGCGCTTCATCGCAGCCACTTGATTGACGATTGTCGTGGCACCTCGCTTCAAAACGTCCGCATCCGTCTGATCCAATTTGGGCGACAGCTTCATCTGCAAACGCTCGGCTGACAGTTGAATGGGCGTCAACGGATTCTTGATCTCATGTGCAAGACGCCGCGCGACCTCACCCCATGCCACGGAACGCTGTGCCGAAATCACGTCCGAAATATCGTCGAACACCACCACATAGCCGGCGGTCGCGGCGTTACCCAACGCGCTCAACAGACGCGTACCACGTACCAGCAGCGTCAACGGCTCGGTTTCCCCGGCCACCGGAATGGCGAATTGCTGCTGCCAGTGGCCAACGGGACCACGCGGGTCCAATCCCACACGCGGACGATCCTCTGCCGCCATCGACACCGCGACTGCCGCGGCGGCCTGGGCGAGGTGATCACCGCCAAGCTGGCCGCCGTCCGCATCCGATTCCGCCGTGGCGGTATGGCCATCTATCTCGACGCCGTCGCGGTTATCGCCGTATTTGTCCTTGCGGCTGCCATCGTGATTGCCATCATTGCCGGTCTCGCGCTCCATCGCCACGCGATCCGCCGCCTCGCGATCAGCAAACGCCTTGCGTACCATCACGCCGAAGTCTGCCAGACCTTCGATCTCAAACAGCGTCTTGCCCAGTTGCTCCTGGAAGGGTTTGCGGAAAATACGATCCGCGCCTGGGTTGGCGGTCGTCAGACGGAACTGCCAATCAAACACGAATACGCCGGCCGTGAGGTTCGCCAGGATGCTTTCCAGATAGGCTTTGGACTCCTCCAGCGCGAGACGATTCGCCTCGACCGCCCCCTGCGCTTCCGACAACTGGCGTGTCATTGCATTGAACATCTGTGTCAGAAAGCCCAGCTCGTCGTTGGACTTGATCTCATGCTTCGGTGTGTAGTCGCCGCGCGCCACTTCCTCTGTACCCCGCGCCAGCAGGAACAAGGGGCGCGCCAACTGATTGCCGAGCACGAGCGCCAACATGATGCCGATAAAGGTGGCAAGGAACAGCGCCAGCGTCAGCGTGCCGATATACATTTTGCGCAAGCCGGTACGGCCCAACGACTTTTCCTGATATTCCCGATACGCTCGTTGGACCGCTTCTGCATTACGTGCCAAGGTAGGCGAAACCGGCTGGATCAGTTGCAGATATCGGTCGTCCCCCTGCGTCTGGCGCTGATAATACGGGATGCGCATCAACACGCGCATCCGCAGCACGCCCTTTTCACTGGCCGCATCGATGTCGCCTTCGGTGGCCGCGTAAACCTTGCCGCTGCTCACCACCGCCAGCATTTGCTGGTTCGGTAATTCATCAATGCGCGGCGGCTGGATCGTCTGGTTCGCCTCGGCCAAGATCCGCAGCGCGGGTTGCTGCACATAATGCAGGGACAGGGGCTGCGTCGACATCGGCGTGGACATCGGCACCGCGCGTGAGATGACCTGCGCCTGCTGAATATTGAATTGATCCCGCAGGCGTAGCAGCGTCAACGTCGTGTTCGACTCGCCGGCAGCCGCCAACTGGTCCGCCATCGTGCGGCCCTTTGCCTGCAGATCGCTCAGCGAGTTGTCCAGCATGCCGCGCCCCAGCGCCAGTCCCGAATCGAGCGCGGTCTCTACATTGACGTCAAACCAGGACTCGATACTGCGCGACGCGAATTGCAATGACACAAGGTAGATGATGCCACCTGGCAGGACACCCACCAGTGCAAAAAAGATCGCGATTTTGGCCAGCAGGCGGGTACCGAATTTCCCCTGCCGCAAGCGTACGGCAATCAGGCACACCAGCGCCACCGTCACCACCAGGAAGACGAAGGCGACCGCGACGTTTGCCGTGTAGAGCCACGAATAGTATCGATCGAAGAATTCGGTGTTCGCGCTCGCGAGTGCCAGTAGCACGAGCAGCAGCGTAGCGGTCAACGCAACCGTCGTGACCAGCACCCGAACCAGCAGAGTCCGCAGATCGACGCTACTTTTCATGATCGGCCGTACTGAAATCAAAGCGGGACCAATCCGAAGACAAGGTCCAGTCGCTATTGTTGACCGCATCGATCTGGAACGGCTTTGGCATCTGCGAGATATCCAGCTCCATTCGGACTGCCGCGACGTAGTGCTCGCCCGGTGCCACATCGTGCTTGTCGATCACCTTCCAGGCCACCACGTGCTTGATCACCGCCAACGCCTGTTCAAGCGTTGGTAACGATAGATACAAGCTGTCACCGGTGGTTGAAACACGATATTCGCGCGTCAACGGTTGAAAGGACAGACGTACCGTCTGTGAGGCCGTAACCGCCTGATCGTCGAACCAATACCATCGCGGACGTGTCAACGTGAACTCGGTGCGGAAATACAGCGGAATCCCCTTGCTGACCGCATCCGTCAAACTATTGTTCAACGTGAAATCGAAACGTGCGTCCAGGTTCCAGCCGCCCGCCGCATCAGCCTGCAATGAGGCCCGTTGGACCGCGATCGTACCGGCATGCGCCGAGGCGGGCGTCATGACACCAACGCCCAGCGACACGAAGCAGAATGCAAACATCATCGCTGGTACGGCACGCGTGAGCCATTTGCGCCGTGCATGCGACGGCGCCACGGCGCGGATCGGCGCGGGCAGCGGCACGGCAAGCAGTGCTGCGAAGGCGCGCCGAGCGCACCGCGCTTGACGAAGGAGAACGCGGAAAAAAGTCACCGTTTTCGAAAACGCGCGTAGAAAAAACCGTCATGATCCGCGTCGGACCCGGATGCCGCGACAACCGGCGTCAATTGCCCTGGGGCATCCAATCGTACCGCATCTTGGCGGCCCCCTTCAAACCAACGCGCCTGTTCCTCGCCTTCTTCCGGAAATATCGAGCATGTGACGTAGAGCAATTCGCCGCCCGACGCCACAGTCTGCCACAAGGCGTTAAGAATACGTCGCTGCGTCTGCACCAATACGCCAATGTCAGCCGGGCGGCGAAGCCAGCGGATGTCCGGGTGTCGGCGTACGATCCCCGAAGCTGAGCAGGGTACATCGGCCAGAACGCGGTCGAACGAACGACCATCCCACCAATCCTCAAGGCGGGCGGCATCGCCAATGCGGATGTCAGCGTGCATGCCCAGCCGCTGCAAGTTCTCAGTGATCCGTGGCACGCGGCCCGCATCGCTCTCCAGTGCCACAAGCTCGATATCGGCCAGCTCCAGCAGATGGCCCGTCTTGCCGCCCGGTGCCGCACAGGCATCGAGAACGCGCATGCCGTCACGCACATCCAACAACAATGCGGCGCGCTGTGCGCCCGCGTCCTGCACCGACACGGCACCCTGCGAGAATCCTGGCAGCCGATTCACCGGCACGGCACGCGAAAGCCTTACACCCGAGGGCGCCGCGGGGTACGCGACTATGCCGGCTTCACTCAGCGTGACCAAGTACGCGTCCGGACTGGATTGGCGCGTGTTGACACGCAAGGTCATCGGCGCGGGTTTATTGCCCGCTTCCAGGATGGCTTGCCATTGCGTCGGCCAAGCGCGCCGCACCGCGTCGATCCACCATTCCGGATAGCTCCAACGCGCAACGCGCTGCTGCGCCACACGCTGGCGCAGAACGGGGGCTTCTCGCAAAAAAGTCCGCAACACGGCATTGACCATACCGCGTGCAAAGCGCGTATCTTCCGCCGCCGCCGCGGCAGTGACCGCCTGATCGACCACGGTATGGGCAGCGTACGGCGCCGCTCGCCCGAACGGCGCGGCGGTCTGCGCCCGCGGCGTCTCGAGAGAGGCGAATGACGATGACTCGGATGTAGCAAGCACGGTGGATGCCGCGTCACGTTCATCGGTTGTGGCATGGACGGGAGCGACTGATTGGTCACCGGCCACGGCTATGGACGCATCGTCCGCCGCGACAAGTAACGTCAACGCACACGCCAGTAAGTCCCGCACCGGCGGCGCGGGGGGCTTTGCGACCATTTCGGCGATCAGCGCATCGGTCAAGCCCAATGCGCGAATGGCGCGATAGGCGATATCTTGCGACGCACCGCGCCAATCGCTGGACGCATGATCCGCCGATACACTAGCGTGCGCCGTCATTGCGGCACGGGCCTGGAAGGCCGTCTGCAAGGCAGATGGCAGTGACGCGCCTTGACGAACAGCACCAACGGCGCTGGCCGCGACATCGAGTGCAAACGCCAAGGAATCCACCGGCAAACCTTCCGCATGCATTTGCCGTGCGACTGGAGGCGTCGATAAGGGCGCGCGCGAGGGAACGGCACCGTGCGTCGCACCGGATGCACCTTTATGCCTGGCAGGGCCTGCGGGCCCTTTCCCGCCAGGCTTAGGCGAGCGGACACCCGCGCCGCGATCTGCATTAGCACGACGATTGGATGGCCGGTCAGACCGGGCACCCAATGTCTTACGTGCAGGTCTTGGCGAGGCAGAGGAACGTTCGGTCATCGGAAGCGACAGTCTGTGATGCTGGAACCGCGCATTCTACTCCGGTCACCGTCCACCATGCCCTTCCCCCACGATAAGGCACTACCCACGAATATTACAAACGGTGCGTACCAACATGGGACGCGACGCATTTGCCAGGCATTGCCGAACAGGCCGACGGTATCGTTCAGGCCGGGTATTGACCCGTCTGCGCCATATGCATCAGGCGGGCGACGCGCTCCTCCGTTGCCGGATGGGTCGAGAACAGCTTGGCGACGGAACTGCCGGACAATGGATTCATGATCATCATCTGTGCGGTAGCCGGATGTGCCTCGGCCGTCGGGAACGGCACACCGCTCGCATAGGCGTGGATTTTCTCCAGTGCCGATGCCAAGGCGGTTGGATCGCCCGAAATTTCCGCACCACCGCGATCGGCCTCGAACTCCCGGGCGCGTGAAATCGCCATCTGAATCAGCGATGCCGCGATCGGCGCGAGAATCGCCACCGCAATCGACGCGATCGGATTCGTCGGTCGTCCTTCTTCGTCGCGACCACCAAAGAACATCGCGAAATTAGCCAGCGCCGAAATGGCACCGGCCATCGTCGCGGAAATCGTTGAAATCAGGATGTCCCGGTGCTTGACGTGCGCCAACTCATGCGCCATCACGCCGCGCATTTCTCGTTCGGACAGCACGCGAAGGATGCCGGTGGTGGCCGCGACAGCGGCATGCTCGGGATCACGCCCGGTTGCAAAAGCATTCGGGGCATCTTCATTGATCAAATACACACGCGGCATTGGCAATTGGGCGCGATGCGCCAGTTCCTGAACCATCCGGTAGAACTCTGGCGCCGTGGATTCATCGACTTCCTGGGCGTTGTACATCCGCAACACCATGGAATCCGAAAACCAGTAAGAGAAGAAATTCATGCCCAAGGCAATCACCAGCGCGATGACCATGCCACGATGACCACCAATCGCGCCGCCAACTACGACAAACAGCGCGGTAATGCCCGCCATCAACGCTGCAGTCTTCACCCAGTTGAACATTGTTCGACTCCGAAATAGGCGCCCCGCGGGCGCTCGCTGTCGATCGACCCGCCACATCACTGAAGATATGGCATGTTGACCGACGTTGTATTGTAAGGTTTTTGTTAGATAAGGGCGAAATAGAAAATTTCAATCCCTTACGCTACCGAGCAATACGCCGCAACACGCGTATGAAACGCTGTCGCGGAAATTTTGTATGCGAGGTCCTCGGTGGGAGGCTGAAACGAGGTGACGGGCGCTCAGCGCGTGATCAATGCGAGCCGGACACCCAAGCCGACGAAAAGGCTACCGACGGCACGATCAATCCAGCGCTTGATGTAGGGATTGGACGCCACGCGGCGCGTGAGTCGTCCTGCAACCAATGCGAGTCCCGTATTCCAAATCAGTGATATCGCGATAAAGACAAGCCCCAGCACCAGGAACGCGAGGCGCTTATCGCCAAGCGTCGGCTCGACGAACTGAGGGAAAAAGGCGACGAAAAATAACACGACCTTGGGATTCAACAGGTTTGTCACGAAGCCTTGCCAGAAAAGGCGATGCATTTGCACCGGGACATCGTTGCCTTGTACGCCGGCTGACGGGACCGGGACAGCGGACTGACCGGGCAGGTGCGGCGGCGCATCGCCTGCCGGGGTGGATACTCGCCATTGCCCACGTACCGCTTGCCGCGTCATCAACATGCGAATACCGAGCCAAATCAAATAAGCGGCCCCGACCCATTTGACGATCGTGAAGGCTTGCACCGATGCGGCCAGCAATGCGGCCAAACCAAGGACGGTCAACGTCAAATGGACACAGCAACCGGTGATGATGCCCAATGCCGAGGCCAGGCCGGCCCGCGGACCACTGCTGATGCTACGCGCGACGATGAAAGCGGAATCCGGCCCGGGCGTGACCGACAACGCGATGCACGACAGGATGAACAATGAAAAATGCGTGATGCCAAACATGACTTCTCCACGGACGCAGTACGGGGCTGACTGGTCAACGCGATTCTACGGTGATGATGGCCCCGCGGCAATTCGGCCATCTGGCCGACTATTACGACGCGACAGGCCCGCTTACGATGGGTTCACTATGAATCGCTGACCAACGGAGACCGGAAAGCCCGTGAGGAATTCCCGTACCGCCAAGCGCTTGCCGCCCGGCTTCTGGCATGCCAACAATCGAATTGCCTGCTGCGCGCCGCAAGCAACCACCAGCCCGGAAGCGTCTGCACGCAGCACTGTGCCTGGAAGCTCCGCGGCGGCGTTTGCAACGTCGTCGGCAGGCTCGGCGGCCCAGATCTTCAGCGTGACACCGTCAAGCACGCCGGTCGCACCGGGAAACGGATCGAATGCCAATATCTGGCGAGTCAACGCATGAGCGTCCCGCCCCCAATCCAATGCGCTTTCCGCCTTCGAGATCTTCTCGGCGTACGTGACGCCCTCGCCAGGTTGCGGCGTGGCGTTCAGGTGCCCCGCCCTCTCAAGTTCCGAAAGCGTCGCGACAATGGCGGCCGCCCCGGCCTCCGCCAATGCATCATGAAGCAACGCCGTGGTCGTGCGAGCACCGATCGGCACCGTGACACGCGAAATCATCGCACCGGTGTCAAGGCCCGCATCCATTTGCATCAATGTGACACCGGTTTCGACATCCCCTGCCTCGATCGCGCGCTGTATCGGTGCCGCGCCGCGCCAACGGGGCAGCAGCGACGCATGGATATTGATGCAGCCGAACCGGGGCAGGTCCAGTACCCATTGCGGCAGAATCAGGCCGTACGCTGCCACGACCATGACATCGTGCGGCGTGGCGTTCAACAAAGCATTGGCGGCGGCGGCTTCCTCGGGGTAGCGCCCGTCGAGGCGCAACGACGTCGGTTGCGCGACAGGCAACCTGCGCGCCAACGCCTCTCGCTTGACCGCGCTGGGATGACACTTCATGCCCCGCCCTGCCGGACGATCGGGTTGTGTCAGTACCAACGGCACAGTAAAACCCGCGTTGTGAATTGCCACCAGTGCCTGTGCGGCGAACTCCGGCGTTCCGGCAAAGATCACGCGCAACGCATGCTTGGCAGCGTCGACCCCGCGGAGCCCGGTACTTATCGGCGCACCCATCGACGGGGCTTGATCGAGATCCCCGGGAGCAGGAGAAGGAGACGTATGAGACATGGAACAGGCATCCGGGCAAGGCAAAATGGGCACATCGCCCGAAAATCGCGCGAGCGCGACGTCAGACGTTCGCAGCCTGTTTCTTCAGCTTGGTACGAACCCGATTTTGCTTCAGCGGCGACAGATACTCTACAAACACCTTGCCCAGCAAGTGATCCATCTCGTGCTGGATACAGATGGCCAGCAGACCTTCCGCCTCGATTTCTCGCGACTGGCCTTTTTCGTCGAGTGCCTTTACCCGTACCCGCTCGGAACGCTCGACATTGTCATAGATGCCGGGCACGGACAAGCAACCCTCTTCATTCAGCTTGCGTTCTTCGCTCGCCCAAATGATTTCGGGATTGATCAGGACGATCAATTCGTCCCGTGCCTCAGACACATCGATCGTAATAACACGTTCGTGGATGTCGACCTGCGTCGCCGCCAGACCAACGCCGGGGGCGTCATACATCGTCTCCGCCATATCCCGAATGAGCGTCTTGATCCGGTCATCGACGGCCACAACCGGCTTGGCCACTTTGTACAGTCGCTTGTCCGGGTATTTCAATATGTTCAACAACGCCATGATGTCACCTGCCTCGGCAATGTGCGCGCCATGCGATCGATCAGCCATAACCTGAACGGTCTATTGCCTCGAGTCGACTGCCGCGTAATTACGGCGTTCATACAAGCCACGGCGCGCGCTTTTTGCCTACCTTTCGAATCGACAAGTTTAGCATGCCTGCCGTCGCGTTCATGCAACAGTCTGTTTGTACAAGGCATCATCACGCAGGGCTGCGTTGGGTCGCAGCCTGGACCGCAAGCGATGTTCGCAGGCAACGTGACGACAAGCGCCACAGAGATCACGGGAGCAGGCGCACGCAAGCGTCGATCAGCCTGCCGCTCAAACAGAGAGCCTCAGGAGGAAACGGTGCAGGCGGGTACCACCAACCAACAAACCAATCGAGACAACGGCCGCCAAGGACACACTGCCATGACACGACGCTCCTGCCCTCGTAAGGGACCCCACCACCGAACAGAACGCTGCGGGAGCCGATGGGGGAGGTCGATATGAAAAAGGAAGCACGCACGCTATGCAATGCGGGCGGCACAATTGACGCACCCGATGGCACCGCGGCACAGTCACCAGGCTCTACGCGCCCGCCCGGCACCGATAGCCTACCCTATCCTGGAGAATCGCTCGCCTCGTCACGGGTGGCGCACAAGGGCCATTTGCTGGATTGGGCTGATGACCGCGAGATTACCGCCTGGCTCGACATCGCCGCGCTTCCTTTGCGCTATCGGCGGGCATTCGCCGCTGACTGCCAAAAACGCACCATCGGCGCGGTCCACGACGCGGCGGCACAGCCCAGGCCTACGGATTTTGCCCAGCAGTGGATCGCACGCACCGTGCGGTCAATGGCAGGAACATTAGCGATAAGCGCTGGCGCGGCACACCCGGCGCTGCCTCAGGATGCGATGTCGCGCGTTGCAACGCTCAAAAACTGGCTGCGCGCGCCGGGACGACACCTGCTGACGTTGCTCGACGACGATTACCCATCGCGCTTACGCCATTTGGAAGACCCGCCTCCATTGCTGTACGTACTGGGAGATATCGATTGGCTGCATCAGCCGATGATCGCCATTGTCGGCAGCCGTCGCGCGAGCGCCCAAGGCAATGAATCAGCTGCGTTTCTCGCGGCAGCGCTCGGCGCGCGCGGGTGGTCCATCGTCTCCGGACTCGCCGAGGGAATCGATGCCGCCGCCCACCGAGCGGTATTGCCCGGCAGCACCTACCTTGCGACGTATCGCAGGGACATGCCGGAATCGGTGCCCATCAGTACCATCGCGGTCATCGGGACGGGGATTGACCAGGCCTACCCGGCATGCCACCGATCATTAAGCGAGTCGATTGGCCAGCATGGCGCGGTGCTGTCCGAATGGCCATTGGGCACCCCACCAAAAGCCGCCCATTTTCCGCAGAGAAATCGACTCATCGCCGCACTGGCGCATGGTGTCGTGGTCGTGGAGGCGGCGTTGCGATCCGGATCGTTGATCACGGCCCGACTGGCCAATGAGCTGGGCCGTGACGTTTTCGCGCTGCCTGGCTCCATCTTCTCGCCGCAGGCGCGGGGCTGTCACGCCCTGATTAAGGACGGCGCCACGCTCGTCGAATGCGTCGAAGACATCATCGACACGCTGCCTCCCATCGCCGAGGCTTTCAGCAGCGGAACGCTACCGCGGCCCACATCCACTCCAGCAGCATCACCGGCGCACACCCCAAACGGCAGCCCGGTACAAATGCATTGCCGCTCGATCCCTCCGGCTCGTGCGGATCAAACGGTTAGCGTGGTCGGCATTGATGCCAACAACGATCACGTGGCGGTCAGGGCACACCACCGGGCCAGCACCGTCCTTGCCGCACGGACGATCGATGCATGGCCGAGCGACGAGCCCGTGCTGGCAGCGTTGGGGCATGATGCCGTCACGCTCGATATGCTCTGCCTTCGCACGGGGCTGCCGGCAGCAGCGGTCGCGGCGACGTTGGCCAGCTATGAGATCGATGGCATCGTCGTCCACAGTGGCGGGCGCTTTACGCGATTGCACGCGCCCGGACGATGCAAGGTACAGCGGAACGTGCTGAAATCAACCTCATCCCCGAAGCACGCCCGCGAAACCAGCGTTGGCGCAATTCAGGCAGCCACGGGAAACGTGGTAGAGTCGGCGGCAGATTCCGCCCCAAGACAGACCGAGGCAGACGAGCGTGCTATTTGATCTGGACAATACGGACGACGAGACGACTATCCGCGCCCGGCTTGACGCCGGAGCGACCCTGGTAGCCTGCCTGTGCGCGCAGTGGTGCGGATCCTGCCGCGATTATCGCGATGTCTTCACCGGACTGGCGAAGACGTTCCCACAGTATTGTTTCCTGTGGGTGGATGTTGAAAATCAGGCAGATCGGGTTGACGCATTCGATGTCGAGAATTTCCCGACGATCGTCATTGAGGATGCGGTTGCGACTCGGTTTGCCGGAACACTGTTGCCGCAACGCGGTATCCTCGAACGGCTACTGAACGAAGTGCCGCAGTTGCCGGGAAACGGTACGGCCCCGACGCTGCGCGCTGCGTTGGCAGTCTAAACCCAACAACCACCTGTCGATTTCGCCGGTGTGCAGGCAGGCCGGATCGGCCCGCAAGCGTAAAGCGGAACCGCAAACGGCAAGGAAGATTGAGGCGGTGAATGTTTTGATCGTCGTCGGTTGTGTTATAAAGCGTCGAAACGGTGTGACCCCATGGCGTTACGGTACCGGAGTCTCGCGGTCCGACACGTTACCCCTGGCGTCAGCCCTGTATATAGAATAGCGTCCATCATGTCCAAAGCTCTGATCATTGCCGAGAAACCTTCTGTCGCGAATGACATCGCGCGGGCGCTTGGCGGCTTCACAAAGCATGATGAGTACTTCGAATCCGATGACTTTGTCTTGTCATCGGCAGTCGGCCATCTGCTCGAGATCGCCGCTCCCGAGGAATACGACGTCAAGCGCGGCAAATGGAGCTTCGCGCACCTGCCGGTGATTCCGCCGCACTTTGACTTGAATCCGATCGCGAAGACCGAGTCCCGTCTGAAGGTCCTGTCGCGGTTGATACGGCGCAAGGACGTGGACCGCCTTATCAATGCCTGTGATGCCGGGCGCGAGGGCGAGTTGATCTTCCGCTACATCGCGCAGCATGCAAAGGCGAAGCAGCCTGTGCAACGGCTTTGGCTGCAGTCGATGACGCAAGGGGCGATACGCGAGGGGTTTGCCCGGCTGCGCACCGATGAAGAGATGATGCCACTGGCCGATGCCGCGCGTTGCCGTTCGGAAGCGGACTGGCTCGTTGGCATCAACGGCACGCGCGCCATGACCGCATTCAATAGCAAAGGCGGCGGCTTCTTCCTTACCACCGTTGGCCGGGTGCAAACGCCTACACTGTCGATCGTCGCCGAACGCGAGGAAAAGATTCGTCGTTTCGTCCCGCGCGACTATTGGGAAGTGCATGCGGAATTCGTCTGCGCCGCCGGTTTCTATCAGGGGCGCTGGTTCGATCCAAAGTTCAAGAAGGACGAGTTCGACCCGGAACAACGCGACTCGCGACTCTGGAATAAGGCTGCGGCGGAATCGGTGGTGGCGGCGTGTCGTGATCGCACCGGCACCGTGACCGAGGAAGCCAAACCGTCGACACAGATGTCGCCGGCGCTGTTCGATTTGACGACCTTGCAGCGGGAAGCAAACGGCCGTTTTGGTTTCTCAGCGAAGAATACGTTGGGTCTGGCGCAAGCGCTGTACGAACGCCACAAGGTATTGACCTACCCGCGTACCGATGCGCGCGCACTGCCGGAAGACTATATCCCTACGGTCAAGACCACGCTTGAGATGCTGAAGGAGGACAACAACTACCTCCCGCATGCACGCAAGATCCTGGATCAGAGCTGGGTAAAACCGAACAAGCGGATTTTCGATAACTCGAAGATCAGCGATCACTTTGCGATTATCCCGACCACGCAGCCGCCGAAGAACCTGTCGGAACCGGAACAGAAGCTGTACGACCTGGTGGTCAAACGTTTCCTCGCCGTATTCTTTCCCGCCGCCGAATTCCAGGTCACCACGCGGATCACCGAAATTGCCGGTCATCGCTTCAAGACCGAAGGCAAGGTTCTGGTGTCGCCAGGTTGGCTGTCGATCTACGGCCGGGAAGCCCAGGGCGATGACGCCAACCTGGTCCCCGTTGCAAAGGACGAGAAGGTCAAAGCGGACTCCGTTACCGCGCAAGGACTGGTTACCAAACCACCGGCGCGCTACAACGAAGCGACGCTGCTTTCGGCAATGGAAGGCGCCGGAAAACTGGTGACGGACGAAGACCTGCGTGAAGCCATGGCCGGAAAGGGCCTGGGCACGCCGGCCACCCGCGCGGCCATCATCGAAGGCCTGCTCGCGGAAAAATACCTGATCCGTGAAGGCCGGGACTTGATCCCCACGGCAAAAGCGTTCCAGTTGACCACGCTTTTGCGCGGCCTGGACGTCAAGGAATTGACGCAGCCCGAATTGACGGGTGAATGGGAACATAAGCTGTCGCAGATCGAAAGCGGCTTGTTGAAGCGCGATGCGTTCATGCGCGAAATCGCGCAGATGACGCAGACCATCGTCAAGCGAGCAAAGGAATACGACTCGGATACGATTCCTGGCGATTACGCCACGCTGTCGACGCCTTGTCCGCACTGTGGTGGCGTGGTGAAGGAAAACTATCGCCGCTTTGCCTGTACGAAGTGCGAATTCTCGATCTCGAAAATCCCCGGCGGTCGTCAATTTGAAATTGAAGAAGCCGAGGAATTGCTGCGCGAGAAACAGATAGGGCCGCTGTCGGGATTCCGCAGCAAGATGGGACGTCCGTTCTCCGCTATCTTGAAGCTGGTGGAAGACAGCGATACGAAGAACTACAAGCTTGAATTCGATTTCGGCCAGGATAACGGCGAGGAAGGTGGCGAACCGCCTGATTTCTCCGACCAGGAACCGGTTGGTGCCTGCCCGAAATGCAGTAGTCGTGTGTTCGAGCACGGGATGAGCTATGTGTGCGAGAAATACGTCGCTCAACCACGTGCCTGCGACTTCCGGTCCGGCAAGGTTATTCTGCAGCAGGAAATGAGCCGCGAACAGATGGCGAAACTGCTGGGGCCGGAAGGCAGAACCGACTTACTGACGAACTTCAAATCGTCGCGGACGGGCAGGAACTTCAAGGCCTTCCTGGTCCGTCAGAAGGATGGCACCGTCGGTTTCGAGTTTGAAAAGAAAGATCCGGCCGCCAAGAAAGGGGCTGCGCGTAAAACCGCCAGGAGCACATCGACAGAAGAAGGCGCCCCGGCGAACGACGATGACGGCGTAGCCATGGCGACTAAAAAAGTGCCCGCAAAAAAGGCTGCCGCGAAGAAAATCGCAGCGAAAACGGCTACCAAGACCTCGGCCAAGAAAGCTGCCACGAAAGCGGCATCAAAGCGCGCAGCAACCAGCGATGCCTGATTGACGGGGGGACGGGTACCGGTGGGTTACCAGCTCGGCCCACCAGCAGGTAACCTGCGGTGACTCAGGAAGGGTGGCGCGCCTCGTCTTACTGCGCTGGAACCGCTTCGGCGTGGAGTCGCATTGCGTCGAATGCCCCCCTGCCGCCTAAATCAGAGTGCGCCGCCGTCCCCACCTCTTCGCCGCTCGACAGCGGTGATGCCACACCTTGCATAGGCGCGCCCCATTTCTCGATCTGCTCGACCGGTTCCTCGAAATGCGCAACCAGATGATCAATGAATGTCCGCAATTTCGCCGGCATATAGCGGCGGCTGGGGTACACGACGTGAATATCGATTGGCGCCAGTCGGTAGTCAGTCAGCAGCGCCGTCAATGTACCGGCCGCCAGATCCCGCCCGATCAAGTAGCTCGGCAGCACGGCGATACCCGTACCGCGCAGCGCAAACTGTCGCAACATTTCGTAGTTGTTTGCCAGCAGCACACTGGCCGGTCGCACGCGCGTCTCACCGTCCGCGCCTTCGAACACGTACTCGTCGTCCGAGACCGAGGCATTGAGCGTCACACACGCGCGTCCGGCCAGCATCGACGGATGGTCGACCTGGCCATGATGGGCCAGGTAATCCGGTGACGCGCAGACCACGAGAGAACCCGTTGTCAGGCGACGGCTGACAACACTCGCACTACGGATATTACGAGCGATTGCAATGCCGACGTCGAACCCCTCCTCGACAAGGTCCACGCCTCTGTCTACCAACGTCACATCAGGCACGACCCGAGGAAAGCGCCCGGTGTAGTCGGTCAGCACCTGACCGAGGTTGTGCATACCGAACACGACGGGTGCGACGATACGCAAGGTGCCCACGGGCTCATGCGTGCGCTCGAGCACCATCTGTTCCGCGTCGTCGAGTTCTTCCAGAATTTGTTTTGCGCGTTCCAGGTAGACCTGCCCCGCTTCTGTCAGGGACAAACTCCGCGTCGTGCGGTTCATAAGGCGGGTGCCCAAGCGTCCTTCCAGGTCCGCAACGTGGCGAGTGACCACCGCGTTGGACATATCGAGCTGGGTCGCTGCCCGTGCAAAGCTGCCCAAATCAGCAACTTTCACAAATACGCGCATTGACTGCAATTGATCCATAACCACTCCGATTCAGCGTCGCGCAACGGATGCGCTCGCGGCGTCTTCCGATTTCCTCGAAACACAAGACGAATTGTCCTCCTTCGCGGCAATATTTGCTTGGCTTAGCAAGAAACTTATCGCGATGGCGCGGTCAAACCGGGTATTGACGTAAATTTCCGTGCTTTTTTTACATCGTCGCCCGCATTTACGGGAGCTGGCGGACACGACACGCGGGTGCAGCCAGGAAAAAATCCTCGGAAAGTAGGCCGACCGCGCAAGAATCGCTTCCGGAACGCAATCTTCGCGCCAAGCGTCATTCGAATGTCACCATCCTCAAAATGGATGTGGTCTTGCCCCCGTTTATGTATCTGCGTGCAGTGCCCCCCTCTGCTTGCCCATTACTCGCAGGACAATCAGGCGGAATTATTTGAAAACGACGCACCACGACGAGGCACCCGGATATCGCAACGGCATGTAAAAGAAGTTGAATCGATTGCAAAAATCGGCATCAATTACGTATTCGTTGGTTCAACAAATGGCGCCGTGCAAGCGGTGCAGCTTTTGGAGACAGAGTTTTGAAAATTGCGATCCTCGACGATTATCAGGACGCCGTGCGCAAACTCGATGCCTTTGCATTGCTGGCCGACCATACGGTCTCGGTCTATAACAATAGCGTGCGCGGCGTTGGACACCTGGCGAGCCGTTTGGCCGACAGCGAAGCACTGGTGCTGATTCGAGAGCGCACGAAGATCACAAAGTTGCTGCTGGACAAGTTACCGAAGCTGAAAGTGATTGCGCAAACGGGCCGCGTCGGTAGCCATATCGATCTGGAAGCGTGTACGGAGCGAGGCATTGCGGTGCTGGAAGGAAAAGGCTCACCTACGGCACCGGCCGAGTTGACATGGGCGCTGATCATGGCCGCGCAGCGCCGAATCCCACTTTATATTGCGAACCTGAAGCAAGGCGCGTGGCAGCAATCGGGATTGCGGGCGGCGTCGATGCCGCCAAATTTCGGCATGGGCCGCGTTTTGAAGGGGCAGACGCTTGGCATATGGGGATATGGCAAGATCGGCCGATTGGTTGCCGGCTATGGGCGCGCGTTCGGGATGAATGTGCTGGTCTGGGGCCGCGAGTACTCTTTGGGTGCGGCACAGGCGGACGGAATGGAAATTGCCACATCGAAAGAAGCGTTTTTCGAACGCGCGGATATATTGACCGTGCACCTGCGCCTGACCGACGAAACGCGGGGCTTGATCACGCTCGACGACTTGTCATTGATGAAGCCGGACGCATTGTTCGTCAACACCAGTCGCGCGGAATTATTGGAGGAAGACGCGCTGATCGCGGCGCTCCAGCGAGGGCGTCCGGGCATGGTGGCGGTCGATGTGTTTGAATCGGAGCCTATTCTGCAAGGCAATATGCTGCTACGGATGGAGAACGCCATCTGCACGCCGCATATCGGTTACGTCGAACGCGAGAGCTATGAGCTGTACTTCGACTACGCGTTTCGCGCGCTGCTGAATTTCGAGCAAGGCAGCAGCGAAAACATCGTCAATCCAGATGCGATGATGCGACGTCGATGATTCAGCGACGCACCATGCGGTGAAGCGAACCGATGCCGGCTACAGGTTGGATAGATCGATTACGGGCTCACAGCGAACGGGGAAGTTTACAGAGTTCGCCAGGAAGCACGCGTGATGCGCGTCGTTGTGTAGCGATGCGGCCAATGCTGCGTCGCCACCAACGCCGATGGTCACGCGTGGCCGTAATATCACTTCCGTAAAGCAGCCCGGCTTGCGCAGGTTGCCTTCGTCCATCGTGCCCTCGGCGTCATCGACATAGCCGGTGACAACGATGCCCTTGACGGCGGCAAAGTGCAAATACCACAGCATATGGCAGCTCGCAAGAGATGCCAGGAACAGGTCCTCCGGATTATGCCGCGCAGGATCCCCGCGGAATGCCGGGTCGCTGGAACCTTCGATGGACACCTTGCCGGGAATGCGAACCACATGATCACGGGTGTAGGCGTCGTACGCGGAAGTGCCTGTACCTCGGTCGCCCGTCCATACGATCTGGGTCCGGTAAGAATGAATCGTCATCGCAAACGCCTGTAGAAAGGGAGCGGAATGCATATTGTCGCGTGATCGCCCCACACGCGTTGCTTGAATATCACACGCACAAACAATTATCTCGAATAGGAGAATTTTTTGACCACGGGGACTTGCGCACGTCGAAATTCATGTGCATAATCTCGCTTCTGTTGGGGCGTTAGCTCAGTTGGTAGAGCAGCGGACTCTTAATCCGTAGGTCGAGTGTTCGAGTCACTCACGCCCCACCAACCGAATTCATCTGTAGAAAATCAAGCACTTACGCGGAAGCGTCGGTGCTTTTTTTTCGTCTCGCGTGGGCGTGATGAGCCATCCAAAACTGGTGTTTGCCGGAAATCTACCGGAACGCAAGAATTCAGACCAAGCGAACTCAATCTCTCGCAGGAGTCTGGAATGGCATACATCAGTCAACGCGGTGAATACGGGCGCGCGGAAATCCGTCGGAGCGGGTACAAACCCGTTTATCGGAGTTTCGATACAAAGCAACAGGCTCAGAAGTGGGCGCGCCGAGTCGAGGGGAAATGGACTCCGGCTCATTCATCGACCGATCCGAGGCCGAGCGCACTAGCTTAAGCGACGCACTGCAAGTGGGTCATATTTCGTTGCAAATCAAAATGATGACAATCCGGAGCGGCTGAAAAGCGATGCCGCGCGAGCCCCTTGCAAGCGTCATCTCATAAAACAATACGACACCACTTGAACAGAAGCGGTGAGCGCCATAAATAGCGGCATTCCACCACGTCGGCGAAACCAGCGCGTTCCCGTGGCTTGCGACACCCCGACCGCGGCGGCAGTCCTTCTCACTTATGATGCCAGTTGCAACCTGCGACCCAAGCCAACGCTCAACCTCTTTCAGATGCAACGGCGCACCAGGCAAGCGCAAAGCGCCGCGCCCCGTGAATTGTGGAAGTCACTCCCCGTACGACCCATGCCCCCCCCCGAGAGTAAGGGGTTGCGACAACCAGTTGAATCTACTGTGTTGACCTGTCAGGGTGATGAGAACATTTCCAACAAACCTTGAGGCGCGTCATCGCCAAAGAAACGTCGATGATTCTGCGCAGTGCGTTCAGCAAAGGCGGTGCTACGACGATAAAGCGCTTGTTCATACGCGGTCAGCGCCGACTCAATGTCACCTGGATGGTCGCATAGCGCTTGGGCAAGTTCGGCCCCGTCGAAAATAGCGAGATTGGCTCCCTCGCCCGCGAACGGGGACATGAGATGCGCCGCATCGCCCACGAGTGTCACGCCGGGGACACGCGCCCATCGATGATCTATTGGCAGTGCGTAAATGGGCCGCGCTATGGGAACAGTGTCGCCCTCCGTAATCAACGCCCGAAGTGCAGGAGCCCAACCTTCAAACTCCTTTGCGAGGCGATGCAGTGCAGCCGTCCGTTGGCTGACATCAATGGCCTCTATCCATGCCTCGTGCTTGTTCAACGCGACGTAGGTATGCAGCGTGCCGTTCGCGTAACGGTGCGCCAAGATCCCTTTGCCCGGTTCAACCGCCATCAACGTTCCGCTGCCGATCGCTTTTGCACTGGCTGCGTGGCGGGTATCTCCGTCGAAAAGACTGATCGAGACAAACGTCGTCCCGGTGTACGCCGGCTTTGCAGAAGATAAGAGGGGACGAACCTTCGACCATGCACCGTCGGCCCCAACGAGCAGGTCCGTCATGACAGTTGCACCATCGGCAAATTCCAGCATGTGCCGCCCATCAGCAAGGTGGGTCGCCTTCGTGAACTTGCAGCCCCATTGAATGGCATCAACAGGAAGTGACGCGATAAGGAGGCGGCGTAGCGTACCGCGGTCCACCTCTGGATTGACTGTGCTGTTTGAACCGGGCCTGTCGAGCAAAACGTCGCCGTACCTGTTAACAACACGCTTGGCATCCTCGCCTGGCAAGGCAAGACGAAGGAATTCGTCGTAGAGGCCGGCAGCCTTCAGCCCAAGCTGGCCGTTGTATTCGTGGATGTCCAACAAACCACCCTGCGCTCGTGCATCAGACGACATTTCTGCTTCGTAGACGGTTGCTCGTATTTCATTCACGTGCAAGACGCGTGCGAGCGTCAATCCGCCAAGGCCCGCGCCAATAATCGCAATGCGGGGATGGTGCGAAAAAGATAAGGAATCAAGGTGGCGGTTCATGGCGCGTTCCATTAACTACGAACATGCGCACCGACTGTGCGAAGGTTCATAGGAAGTCCGACGTGGGTCGGGGGAAACGCTGGCCAACCTTGCACGATGTGCTTTGGTGACGTGTACGCGACTATCGAATGAATAGTGAAGCCCAAGAGCAGCACGATCGACAGCCGTTTTTCGCGGTTTTCAGCGGAGATTCTCGCACGAGCCGGCCGCTCAGGCAACGTTGCCCCCTGTTGGACACTTGTTTCCAGCCACAAAAAGCATCGAAACCCATTGAGCGCTAATCTACGTGAAGATAGTGCGGCCGAAAAGCAACGGCTTATCAGCATACTGGACGTCATTGTGACGCTTCAGGTCCCTCGTCCATCCAAAATTGATCGACCTGTCACAACGAGGCGCTTTTCTCTCGCGCTGCCATTCGCAGCATGCGATAAACGCATTACCAAGGAATCTGATTGCGTTCGAAGTAGAAACGCCCCGATTTTCCGGTTGGGTCTTGTGTAGCAAGCCAGACGATGCCTTCTGCAGCCTCCTCCACCGTACGATAACCCGAGTGGTTGTTAAAATCGGTGGCGGTGTAGCCTGGATCGACAGCATCGACCTTGATATTGGCTGAGGCGAGTTCCTTCGCAAAGGCCAGCGCGATAGCATTGAGAGCCGACTTCGAAGTGTTGTATCCGAGAAAATTGACGCCATAGAACTGGTTAGCTGGATCAGACAGCCAGCCAAGCGATCCCAACCCACTGCTCACCATCACAACTGTGCCTCGCCCAGCGGATTTTAGTAGCGGCACGAACGCCTGGGTCACACGAATCGATCCAAAAACGTTGGTCTCGTACACAGCCCGGATATCGTCGATCGGTTGCTCGCTTGGTGCTGTTTGCTGATTACCGGCAATGCCTGCATTGTTGACCAATACATCAAGTCGACCGTCTTCGTCTCGTACGCGTGCTACGGCAGCAAAAACGCTGTCCTCCCTGGTTATATCGAGCGGCAGTAGTCGGACGTCATGGCCCTCTGCCAATAATGTCTTGACGGCTTTCTCGCCGCGTGTCGCATCACGGCAACCGAGCCAGATCCGATGACCCAACCGACCGAGTTGCCGAGCCGTTTCGTAGCCGATGCTCCTGTTCGCCCCCGTGATCACAACAGTTTTGGTGGTGTTCATGTTTTCTTCCAGAATAAGTTTCCGGCTTCTTTAATTCGTTCGGCAATTTCTGATAATCTCATAAAAATCGAATGGACTGATCGCCATGCCGAACAATAACGATGACGAATCCAATCTGGATCTGCTTTCGGTCTTCCTCGCTGTTTTAGATACCGGAGGTTTTCGCGCCGCGGCTCAAAGGCTGCGCCTGTCTCCCTCGACAGTGAGCGAACGGGTCGCGCAGCTCGAACAACAACTGGGCGTGCCGCTATTGATCCGCACCACACGAAGCGTCATGCCGACGGAAACGGGGCGCGCACTTGCTACCCGTATTGCTCCGCTAATAGCAGAAACGCGCGTCGCCCTGCGGGATGCAGCCAGCTCGCGAAATGTCGTACGCGGACGTCTGAAGATCAACGTAACGGGCGCCGTGATGGTCGATATCCTGCCGCCGATTATCGACCGCTTCATGGAAGCGCATCCGGAAGTGCGAGTTGAAATCATGGTGGATGATCGACTCGTCGATATCGTGGCGGCAGGTTGCGACGCTGGAATCAGGTATGGCGAACATTTGGCGCAAGATACTATCGCCGTGCCAATAGGACCGCGTTATCAGAGAATCGCATGGGCTGCGGCTCCGGGGTACCTGGCGTCGCGGGGCGTTCCGAAACATCCAAACGACTTGCTGAATCACGAATGTATACGGTTGCGTTTTTCGAGCGGCGCTGTCGTCGAATGGCAATTCGAGTGCGGTAAGGAGAAAGTCAAGATTGATCCGCCCGGCCGCATCATTGTCGGCGTGGATGGTGTTTCCGCGGCAATCGGATTCGCGCGCAAAGGGCACGGTGTCATCGGTACATTCGGAAACTGGCTAAACCCCTATCTGGAAAGCGGTGAGCTGCTTGCGGTCTTGCATGACTGGTGGCCTACATTCGAGGGACCGCAGTTGTACTTCTCGAACAGATTTGCATCCGCCCCACTCAGGGCGTTGGTGGAATTGGTCAGGGAGGAGCAGCATGCTACTCAACGCTCGCATGTTGCAGCTGACTCCGCTCAAAAGCCTTAATGCCTGCTCGCCGTGCTACGCCAGCTAACGCTCCGCCCTCGCGGCCTAGCGCGTCGAGCCGGGCAATTAGCATGTGTCCGGTTGGAAATCGAGACGGCGATGCTGCCGGATCGAAGCCAGTTGAATCCGCCACTTTAAAAACGGCGCATTACACCCTTGCCTACCGATAAACTTCGAAAGCGCAATATGATGCCGCTCCTCGAAGAAATATCAGTTCAGTTTTTTACCGCCAACACCGCCATGTTCACACTAGACCGACATGGAGAACATTACAGGTATCTCGCAGCAGAGATGGCGCATTTATTAATAAGAAATACCATGTATTAACGATCAGAAGTTTTTGATCTTGGAAATCTCTGGACCGCCGAGATATCGATATCAGTGCGGCGCCACTATCGCCACCCTCCACTCTTGAACTATGCGGATGCTTGGCGCGCCAGCTGATTTCCTGCACATAATCGTCGAAACATTCGTCCGAGGTAAGGCGACTTCTTGAGCCATGTGCAAGCAACCGATTTTTTTTATGGATCATGGCACTTTTATTGACCAGACAGCAACTTGCCAGATGACAGAGTTAGCTGTTTACCAAGCAAAGGCTTTAGACCTCATCGTAGCGCGGCAGTAAGGTCGACAAGCCAAGTTTTCAAGCGATTTTCGATGTGACGTCGCCCATGATCTGCGGCGGCATCACACTGGGCCCATACATGAGGATGGTGTCACATCTACAAAAATCAGGCTAAGAATTCTTGGGTGACGGCTTCAGTAAAAATAAATCGTACCGTAAAAGCATTTGTGACAAGCAACCACTTCGCCGGTGTTGCCCTACCCCCTCCGGCTCGGTCTTCGCAAGGGGTAGTATTTACCGATTATCGGGTTGATTGACATGGGCCAACTAAAAATGAATTTCAACACGATCTCCGTCAAAGGGAAACTCTCCATAGGATTTGGCTTGCTTAGCGCGACAGTGCTAATCGTTTCGGTTATCGCACTCAAATTATTAGGTGAAGCAAATGAACGCTTCACCGACTATATAAACGGAATCAGCGCGCGCGCCGACTCCGTGCACAACGTCCGGACTGCAGTTGACCGACGCGCGATTGCCGCACGCAATATGGCCCTTGCTACAAAGCAGGCGAATCTCGAAGCGCAGCGGGTGGCTGAGGCAGAGGCCCAGGACGACGTTCAGGCAAACCTACGGAAGTTGAACGAGCAGATTTCCAGCGGAGCCGACGTTACAGAAAAGGCACTCGGCCTCGTCGGCGCCATCAACCAGATCGAAGCGAAATATAGCGTAGTAGCACAAAACATCGTTGCCCTGGCTTTGGCGAACAAGAGGGAGGAAGCGATCGCTAAAATCAACGATGAATGCCAGCCGCTTTTGGCTGAACTTATCAAAGCCACGGACGCATACGCAAGTTACACGACAAGCCGAGAGGAGGCCCTCGTCCGTGAAAATAACGATAGCTATGCGAAACAAAGAATCGTTCTTATTTTTATCTGTATCAGCGCGCTTGCCACAGCTATGATAGCCGGAAGCCTTATTGCGCGTGGCCTCACGCGCGCGCTTGGAGCGGAACCGGGAGAACTCAGCGAAGTAACGCAACGCATAGCAAATGGCGATCTAAGTCCGGTCGCGCGGGCCAGCGCCGCGCCAAACGGCAGCGTGCTGTCGTCGATGGGCGTAATGCAGGCCAGCCTGGTCCGTTTGATCGGTGATGTCCGAATTGCCGCCGATAGCATTGCCACGGGATCCGGCGAAATCGCTTCAGGAAATGCCGACTTGTCATCCCGTACAGAACAGCAGGCGGCTTCGCTACAAGAAACCGCTTCCAGCATGGAGGAATTGACGTCGACGGTCAAACACAATTCCGAGAATGCACAACAGGCGACCTCCATGGCCACCAGCGCCTCAGAGGTAGCGCAGCGTGGAAGTTCGGTGGTGGGTCGTGTGGTAGAAACCATGGACCAAATCAGTGGTAGTTCAAACAAGATTGCCGAGATTACGGGAATTATTGAAGGGATCGCATTCCAGACAAATATCCTGGCGCTCAACGCAGCGGTGGAGGCGGCAAGAGCCGGAGATCAGGGCCGTGGGTTTGCAGTCGTTGCCGGCGAGGTTCGTAATCTCGCGCAACGCTCATCCAGTGCCGCGAAGGAAATCAAAGACTTGATCAGTACGTCGGTACAAAAGATCCAGACGGGTTCATCTCTTGCACATGAGGCAGGCAAGACGATGTCCGAGGTCACGCAAGCCGTTGTGCGGGTGACAGATATCATGTCGGAGATCGCAGCGGCTTCGACCGAGCAAAGTCGCGGTATAGAACAAGTCAATCACGCCATCACACAAATGGATCAGGTAACACAGCAAAACGCTGCGTTAGTCGAGGAAGCAGCGGCGGCTTCCTCCTCCCTTGAGAATCAGGGACGTCAACTGAACAAGGCGATCGGATACTTCCGGCTAGAAACCGTTGCCACGCTCAGATGAGTATCAAAATCACGCACATACCGGGCGGTCGTTAACTCTCGATACAACACCTCAGTGTCCAACGCTGATCCGATTTCGGCCGATCACCGAATCTCCGCCAAATTGCTCTTTCGGCCAAATTCGGGACACTGGACGACCAAACGGAAGCTAAAATTCTGTCTGTTATGTCATGTCGAGAGCATAGTCGATCTCAATGCCAAGGTATCGAACAATACTTTCGCGCTTGGTGTGTCCAAGTAACAAATGCACTGCACGGTGATGCTTCGTTCGACGATAAATCAACGGCGCTTTCGTACGGCGGATGGAGCGGGAACCGTTGACCCTTTCGCTTGGGAAGGCATTACAAACCGCATCAAGGGACTCGTCCAGGACCCAGGCTAGATCACACGATGCCGTGGACTCAATTCGAGAATACTTCCTTCGCGACAAATAATCCGTTTAGAGCGGCGGGAAATCCGGCATATACCGACATCTGGATAATAATTTCGACTATCTCGCCACGACTCAGGCCGGCATTCAGTCCCGCAGCGATGTGAACCTTGAGTTGAGGCAGCGCGTTACCCATTGCGGTCAATGCCGCTACAGTGGCAATTTCACGAGAACGGATGTCAAGACCAGGTCTTGAGTAGATGTCTCCAAAGG
Source organism: Robbsia andropogonis (assembly GCF_000970345.1). Taxonomy (GTDB): domain Bacteria; phylum Pseudomonadota; class Gammaproteobacteria; order Burkholderiales; family Burkholderiaceae; genus Robbsia; species Robbsia andropogonis. The sequence continues at coordinate 137,795 of NZ_LAQU01000003.1, forward strand.
GAAACTCGAAAAGGTATCGCGCGAAATCCGGCGCGACATCGGCCAGCGCGCTGATCACTTTTTCGCCAGCCTCGCCATCAATCTCCGACAGAACTCGACGGCCTCTTTCTAACCGGCTTTCTGAGTTTATCTGCTGGTGCGCTATGTCGTTTTGCACTATCGTTCATCCCGAGAGAGTGAGTATATCCAGCTATCTTTGTGTCGAGAACGAGCAGGCAAGCTTGAAGTTCAACGATGCGGGCAAGGACACTATCCCGATGCGCCGCTAACAACTGCACGCGTTCGCTTTCGGTCTGGACACCATCGGACCGTAGTCGGGCATAACGCAGCATCTCCTGAATCGACATTCCCGTCGTCTTCAGGCGACCGAGAAACGCTATCCAAACGAGAATGGCGGGTTCATAAATCCGCTGCCCTGTACTATCCCTCCGAGCAAGCGGCAGCAGGCCAATTTTTTCGTAATACCGAATCGTATGGACAGTCAGCCCGGTGTGGCGTGCGATATCCCCAATCTTCATTGCTGCCTCAGCGTATCGACATTCGGGATGTTGGGACTTCGAGTGCAGTTTAAGTCAAGGCCTTTTTATCGTGGTTTCAGAAAAGGAGCAAGGCCTCCTCTTTACACGGTGGCGCAGGGCATCGCAATGGCGATCAGCGCAGACCGCGTTTGGTGCTCTTGCTCAAACCATGCCGGTCGATCTGGACCGCTGTGCCATGAGGCAAGAAGGGAATGCATTTGCAACGCGTCGACCTCGTGCCTCACCGCCACGAGCCTTTGGTGAGAAGTGCGACCAACCGCCCCTGCACGCGCGGGACTACGCGCCAAAACCTCCGTCGATCGTGTGCATCGCGCCTGTAACGAAGCCAGCCTCCGGTCCGGCGAGCCACGCGACCATTGCCGCAACTTCATCCGAATGTCCGTGGCGTTTGATGGCCATAAAGCTATGCATGAGGTCTTTCATCGGTCCATCCGCAGGGTTTACTTCGGTATCGATTGGCCCTGGTTGCACGACGTTGATCGTAATCCCACGCGGCCCGAAATCACGCGCCAATCCGCGCGCCATGCCCTGTAGGGCGGATTTGCTCAGTGCGTAGGAAGCCATGCCGGGAACAGGCATTCTGTCTCCGTTCACGGATCCGATCACAATGATTCTGCCGCCTTCCGGCATCCGCCGCGCTGCTTCGACGGAAGCATGATACGGTGCGTGAACATTTATCCGAAGCAGTTGGTCGATGGCGTCCGGATCCTGCTCCAGCGCGTCACCAAAAACGCAGATGCCGGCATTCACCACCAGAATATCCAGCGGACCGGTGGTGCGGACCCGCTCAATCACCGCGTCTCGGTCAGCGCTATCGGTCATAACCATCGTGCTTCCAGTTTCGCTCGCCAATTGCTCGGCCGATTGGGGCGATCCTGCATAAGTAAAGGTCACTGTGGCGCCACCGGCCGCGAACCGACGGACAATCGCCGCACCAATTCCACGGCTTCCGCCGAGTACTAATACGGACTTCCCTTGGAACGAGGACATCACGTTTCCTCCCCAATTAATGTAATATTATTTACATAATAAACACGCCAGGAACGTCGTCAAGGATTTTTGTAAAAATGATTACAGATATTGGAAAGCGTCGCGGCCGCCCTCGCCGTTTTGACCTCGACGAGGCCATTGCCGTTGCGCAGCAGCTATTCCACGCACGTGGCTATGACGCAGTCAATATCACCGATATCACCGCCGCTCTCGGCATCAATCCACCGAGCTTCTACGCCGCGTTTGGTAACAAGGCTGGCCTCTACACTCGCATCCTCGAACGCTACGCTCGCACAGGCGCTGTACCCTTGACGGACCTTCTCCGTGCTGACCAACCGGTGGCTGAGTGTCTTGGCGCCGTGCTTGAGGAGGCGGCTCGTCGCTATGCTGTCAATCCCGGAGCTACGGGCTGTATGGTGCTGGAAGGGATTCATAGCAGCGACGCTGAAGCGCACATTGCCGCCTGCGCCGTTAAGAATGCTGCCGAACACATGATTCGTAGCTATATAGCGGACCGACATCCCGATGTGGCGGACGAACTAACGGATTTCGTCAGCACTACAATGGCGGGCATGTCCACCCAGGCTCGCAACGGACATAGCCTGAATCGGCTTATCGCCACCGCGCGTCTTGCCGCCATGGCGCTGGCACAGGCCCTTCGGACTTGACGGCGGCAGCATCAATCAATTCGGCGCGATCCTTATCGCTAGGCTGTTGAATAAATCAGAACATAGGGAATTGATTCGCGCTAACGCGTGCGAAGCGCGCGGGAATGGCCGTACTTTCGATACTTCAACCATTCGTCAACAAATCACAGAATGACAGCTCGGGCCGAAACCCTGACACCCGGCAGATGGAGCAGCGTCGGCCAAAGGTGACCTTTAACAACTTGGTTGCCGTGACCGATGTGCGACGCCAAGCGGGCGTAGCTGCAAAAAATTTGAAATACGGATGTGACGGTCGGTTCTCGGTAAGGGCCACAGCACCTATCAACGTCCGGCAAAAATTTGTTCAAGCAAAATAATGCATAATTTTTAAAGTTATTATTTCTCCCACCAGTGGTCACCCCGATGAAATCGGCGAAGCATCGCATCCTGAATTTGATCACTATTATAATTTCCTTGGTCCATAAACCAACCTGCGACATGAATCTTGACCTTGTCGGAGATACGACCGCCTGATCCATCATATTCTTTAGCGAATAGCCCGATTTCGCTTTGCAAATACTCAACTTGTATAGGTACCGCCAGCAGCGAGTCGAGCATTGCGGGCCAAAGCGCTTTATCTGTCATCTTTAACAGATCGCAAGGAGACACGCGACAATCATCGAAAGTCTGGCGTACAGCCCACCGTGCCACTGCAAGGTCCATCAAGGAGAGTGCATCGGATAAGGATTCAGGAGGCACATTTATCATGCTCTCCTGCTGGGTAATCAGATTACAAACAGCATCAGCATCAAATTCAGCAACCGTATCTTTATCAGAGTTCGGGTGATAAAATACCGGATCGTCCCGTTTAGCCGCAACCACCGGTGCGGACCAGAACAACGTATTTAGCACCTTTTGTATTAAGGACGGTTGAATCTCAGACACACTGATCGTAACGTCAGCTCGTTTTTAAAAAATCCGGGAACCGTTGTTTCCAACACGGTCACGGGTACTGTCACCAGCAAATCACGTAGTATCGAAGGCCGCATCGCTGAAACGTTGACAGCGCGCATGGCGTTAATCGCAACGTTTTGGCCACGTTTCAGATCTGCTAAGAGTGATGGGATCCGATGCCCCAAATCCCCATATGATTCCGCGGCTCTCGCATAAAAATCTTGGATCATAAGAATAGATTGACGCTGCAACAATACTTCAGTATGAAATCGCTGGCTTGTCGAGGTTATATTAAGTAAATCATCTTTCGGAAGGAAAGATGCGATATTAATAATAAGCTCATCCGGTAGATTGGGCACATCGCTTCGATGCACGTTTTTTTCAGGATCAGGACGTACTTCATCAGCGCGCGAGGTGTCGTAGGTTACCCATTGCCATAGGCTCGAAAGCGCATTTCTTGCGATATCCATTTTGCGTTCTCCTAAAAACGGACAGTAGATGAGATTGAGTAACCATCAACCTTATTTAGTTCACGTTCTTAGCAAGATCGCTGCACGCCATATCACGTGCTCATCATTACAGATATCCTGCCCGCCGCGTATCTTCTTGAAAAAGTGCCGGCTGAGCATGTCGCTCATTGGAAAAACTATATGGCGCAATCGGCCAAAGCCCGCGGCCTGGTCATATGTATGGCGCCAGCTTCGCGTTGGCACATCCATCCTAAAGATGCTGACCAGAACGCATCGCCCAAGGTAAAGTTTCCTTCGATATTGAATATCCTGCGGACGTACGCGGGATAAGCATGGGCGAACAGCATGGCAATCGCCCGGCCAACAGAATGACCAACTACATCGACGGATTTGCTTGCAAAGTGGGAGGAGGTCGGGAGCACCACTCTCTCGTTTCAAGCATCAGCAAACAGTGCGGGATTTATCTTTTCGCCGCAACATACGACGGTGGAACAATGATCGATCCGTAACGTATATTGCGCTGAAAGACGTCCATCTCCAACTTAAGAAATGACGCCTTTAAGTACGATTCTCCTCACTTACCCCCCCAGCTCATGATTTTGCGGAGCTTTCGTGAGCCAGCCCCAATGTGCAAAAATCTTCGCGCCGTCAGGCGACTTCAAGAAATCCACGAATTGCGCGGATGCCGGGTTTGCAGTCCCACGTTTTGTGACTGCAACGCCAGCGTCACGATAGATGGCATAGCGCGCTTCAATAGGAACAACATCCGCTAACTTTGGATTTGCCACTTGCCAGATGTTCCAAATCAGCCAGACATCAATATCGGGTTGATCGATCCACGTCTTGCAGGCGACCGCGCTATTGCCTGCATACGAGACGATGTTCTGCCTTAGCATCTTCACGGCCTGGATGTCACCGGTGCGCCCAGCCACATCTTCCCATACGCCATTCTGACCAGCGCCATTGACGACCAAGACTTTGACGCCGGGTTTTAGCAGATCCGCAAACCCCTGGATATGATGAGGGTTGCCTGGTCGAACGAGCATTGCCATGGGGCGCAAGTACAAAGGCTGCGGTGACTGGGGTGTCAATTGATCCGGCAAACTAGTCACAAAATCGGACATCATGGTTTCCGATCCGCTGAAGATCACATCAGCGTCGCCTTTTGCGCTCTCGATCCACTGACCGGTGGGACCCGCCGTGACATCAACGTTAATGGCGGTCTTCTTGAGGAACGCTGCCGCCGCTTCCTTCATTGCCGGAGCAGGCCCACCCGGTCCATAAACGTGCAGTGTTGGCGGTGTTTGTGCCATGACCGTGCCCGTCATGGTTATCAAGAACAGGGCCACTACCGGTCGTTTGAAATGCATGATGTTTAATCTTATTTAAAGTGGTTATATTTGATAACGTTATTTGCAACAAGCTGCGCTCATGGTCTTTCGATCGCCAGATAGTCGAGTTCCACCGTAATATCGCGAGACCGGCTAGAGGTTCATCAGACTGTATCCCTCCTGCTGCAGGATCGGCAAAGCAGTGAGTGCCGCCAAAGCGAGGGTGACGCCGCTCCTTCGTTCGTCAGCAGGGATGTTGTTTCCATGGAACGCTTGTGCACAAACGGTTAGCTCGACGCCGACTGCTAATAAGGCATCTATTATTTTTGCATTAGGATTCGCGATGCCATGGCGCCGTTGATACGCAATGTCTGCAAGAATGCAAGTTGTCGCTGCACCGTGGATGACTGCCGAAAATTCCAGGTGATCGAGCGGAACGCCGGACATGCAGTAAAGGTTCACCGCGCGTGCAACTCGTTGTAGAGCGCTATGCGGTGCCTTGTCATCTTGTGATGCGCCAGATATCGAAAACACGACTTTGTAAGAGGCGCCGGCATCGGGAACATATGAGGCGTCGACCGGAAATTGCACTTTGCCGAAATCGGGTAATGCGGAAATGTCTATGGGGCTCGCGGCGGGTTTTGTCATTTTGCGTTCAATCCTTCATTAAGTGCCGACAAGGATAGGGCACCTACCTGTTGCGCACCGTTTCCGTAGACGATGGTTGGCGTGCCTGTAATCCTTAGGCGTTTGGCGAGTGCCAGATTTGCTTCCACTGGTAAATCGCTGCAGGCGCTCGCTGACGAAGGTTTTTTGCCCAATAGCATCCACGCGTTCCATGCGGCGTTGCTGTCCCTTGAGCACCAGATTGCCTCGGACATTGGCTTGGAGTCCGGTGCCAGGATAGGGACTAAAAAAGTGTAGATCGTGACATCATCAAGACCCTGCAGGGTTTGTTCGAGCTTCTTGCAATAGGGGCAATACGGGTCCGCAAAAATGGCGATCTTGCGCCGTCCTTGACCATGGATCGTCTTGATAGCGTTGCCAAGGGGAAACGCGTCGAAATCGATATGGTTTTCTTTTTCAAGCCGGGCCACAGTTAAATTCTTGTGCGTGCGAGCCTCTATCATCTGGCCGACGAGCAGGTAATTTGCCGCGCTGTCGGTGTAGATAATCTGCTTGTCGACGTCGACTTCATAGAGCCCGGACAAAGGCGTGGTACTCACGCTCGACACGGTCAGTGACTGGCCGAGGTTACGCCGCAATGCCTCTTGCATATGCGCCACTGTGGGCGGTGCGATGCTCATCGTTTGCGCTGCCGATGCACTGGTGCACCAAGACAGCCCACAAACGATCAATGCGGTCGCTACGCTTTGTGCCCGGTGAAGTAGGAGATGTTTCATCGTGCGCTCCAGGCGTGATACAGCATATACGCGGCCACGGAAAAAATCATTGCAGAGAGCCAGATTTGCAGGCAAGGCAACGTCCATCATTTTGGGATTAGGCAAATTCAGCGATTCTATGTTCGCGACATACTCGGCGTCTGTCTTCCCTGCAAGGCGGCGATCGAACCGCCGCTCCTCACCAATACCTGGGGCGGTCCACCTTTTGTAGTCGTGGCCGGGATAAAGGACGGTGTCGTCGCCTAGCAAGAAGAGCTTATTCACGATGGAGTCCCATGAACAATGGGCATCCCCTCCTTGAAAATCGGTGCGCCCACAGCCCCGGATGAGCAGGGCGTCGCCTGTGAAAACTGCTTCGAGTGCCCCCCAGATCCGATACGAAGCTAAACGATTCGTCGGTGTGCCCAGGGATATAGAGCGATTGCAACACCAGACCGTCGACCTTAATGAGATCCCCCTCGTTGACGTGCTCCGATACACAGCTTGCTTTGGATAAAGCGCCCATGACGGTCGTGCAGTGGGCCACATCACGTAAATCGCCCAATGCCGTAATGTGGTCAGCATGGGTGTGCGTATCGATCGCATGCACCAAGCGAAGATCAAGCTCATGGATCAAACGTAGATATTGTTCCAGTTGCTCTTTGACCGGATCGATGATGACTGCTTCGCCACCGGCCCGAGAGGCAAGAACATACGTGTACGTACTCGAAGTGATATCGAACGATTGGCGGAAAAGCACGGGAGAACCTCGCTCGACATACTTTATTACTTTTCTATATATGCTTATATCTAAATTCGAATATAATATTCGAACCGCACCTTGTCAACGGAGAAAAGTCGTGGCCTCGGACCTGGACGTGCGTAAGTCTTATGCGGTGGTGGTGGTTGGCGGAGGCGCTGGAGGCATCGGCGCGGCCGCCCGTTTGAAGAAAATGGAGCCATCGCTCGACATCGTCATCATCGACCCGGCCGAGTACCACTATTACCAGCCAGCCTGGACCTTAGTGGGCGGTGGGCAATTTGCAATCAACGATACGCGTCGCCGGATGCGCGATTGTGTGCCAACGGGTATCGACCTTATTGCCTCGGAGGTCACAGGGTTTGAGCCTGAGCGCAACGCCGTCGTTTTGGACGGCGGCGCGCGGGTGAACTATAAGTATCTCGTCGTGGCCGCCGGCATTCAGCTCGACTGGGATGCGATTGAAGGGCTGACCGAGACACTCGGGCAGAACGATGTCACGAGTAACTACCGCTTCGATCTTGCGCCTTACACCTGGGAGTGCGTCAGGCGATTCAAGGGCGGTACGGCCATCTTCACGCAACCGCCCATGCCGATTAAATGCGCGGGCGCTCCGCAGAAGATCCTCTATCTGGCTGCAGACTATTTCCGCAAACACCATGTGACAGCAGATATTCAATTCTGCACACCGGGACCGTCTATGTTTGGCGTGCTGTTTTTCTCGAAGGCATTGGACCAGGTGATGGCCGACTATGGCGCCAAGCCTTGTTTCGGGCAAAAGCTTGTCAAAGTCGACGGCCCGAACAAAACCGCTTATTTCGAGATAACAAAGGAAGGGGAAAAATCAGTCGTCTCCACGCGCTTTGATATGTTGCATGTGGTACCGCCGCAAAGTGCACCAAAGTTCATCAAGGAAAGCCCGTTAGCGGACGCGGCGGGCTGGGTGGAAGTGGATAAAAGCACGCTGAGGCACGTTCGTTTTGCCAATATCTATGGCATTGGCGACTGCACATGTACGCCGAACAGCAAGACGGCGGCGGCAGTGAAGAACCAGATACCGGTCGTGGCGACCAATTTGATGACGGCGCTACGCGGGCGCGGCACGTCCATGACCTATGACGGTTATGCTTCGTGTCCGCTGACGACCTCTGCCGGACGCGTAATGTTGGCCGAATTCTGCTATGACGGCGTGGTCACACCGACCTTCCCGGTGGACCCTCGTTCGCCACGTAGATTTTTCTGGTGGCTCAAGCGTCGCTTCCTGCCTTGGCTGTACTGGAACATTGTCCTGAAAGGCAAACGATGGCCCTTGACGCATAAACGCCGGCAGTTAACCGATGCTTTGCCGCATATCGCACCGTAGTTCACATTCAGTACTGCGCTGCTATCGCAACCGCAATACTGATATCGCAACAAGCATCTGTGATAGGAGTGGAATATGACAACAGAGGTTCCTGGTTTAAAACGGCCAAAACTAGATGTCGCAATCAGCGGCCAACCTCCTATTGCTTTCTTCGGGCAGGCAAGGTCCAAAGGGTTCAAGGCCATCCTGAACTTGCGCCCCGCTACGGAACAAGTTGGCTTTAACGAGAGTGAAGAAGTGGCGTCGGCCGGTCTACGGTATTTCTCTATACCTATCGCAACTGTACAGGATTTGACGCGGGCGGCGGCTCGCGCACTCAACGAGATTGTGAGCGACTCAGAAAATCTGCCGATTCTCGTGCATTGCGCTTCAGGCAATCGCGTCGGGGCGCTTTTTGCGGTACGCGCTATGTGGGAACAAGGAGAGTCATTAGACGACGCGATTGCAATCGGACGAGAGTGCGGTTTGAGCAAAATGGAAGAGGACGTACGTGCCCACCTACACGGGACGGAGTAGGTATGCATTCGCGTTAGCAGCGCCTACCCTTATATCTAAAGTGACCGCCACTTTCGGTAGCATTATCATTTTGCAAATTGTGAAGACAGCATAAAGTTCATTCCTTTCGCCGTCCGTTCTCAGCGGGCCGAGCGGATATTCACCAGCCTTGCCGCTATGTCCGTTATGGTCGGCGGTCGTCTCTGTTTCGGCCGTAGCCGAAAATCCAGCGAACGTTGGTAGCGACGTCCAAAGCGGACATATGCGATTGTGCCGCTACATTCGTGCCGTGTTCACTATTAGCTGGACGGGGCGTCCGCCAGGGCAGCGGCACAGCGTTTGAGCAGGTCGCAAAGAATCTGGGCCTCCTCAGCCGAAAGCCCCGAAAGCATCTGACGCTCCACCGCATCGGCAGCTTTCGCGCCATCGGCGACCGCCCTCTTCCCATTTGTTGTCAGCTCGGACATGATGACTCGGCCATGCTCTGGATGCGGGCTTCTCACGATCAAGCCTCCTCGCTCCAGATTGACGAGGATTGCTTGCATGGTCTGCGGCGTCACGAACGCCGCACGCGCCAACTCGGCATTCGAAATTCGGGGATTGTTAGCGACCGCAAGTAAGACTGCGTTCTGAGGTGCGGTGATGCCCAACTGACCAAGTTCAGCATCCAGGCGTTGTCTCAATCGATGTTGCGTAATCTTCAGGTTGTAGCCTATCCAGTCGCCCCCGGTTCGAGGCGCGGTCTTTTCCTTTGACATATCAGCATCCTTACATTAATATCAGCACACTGATATTACTTTACCGGATTGAAAATGACAACGCCGATCGGCCCCGACTTCATTGCCTTACAGGTGCGCGACCTCGCTGCATCACGCAACTTCTACGTCGAAATCTTCGGATTCGAAGTGTCGACGCATTGTCCTCCGGGAGCGGTCATATTTAAGACCGAACCGATCGCTTTGGCACTGAGAGAGCCTCTGCGCCCGCTTCCGGAATCAGGCGCACTTGGTGTTGGCATGACGCTCTGGATTGCCTGCCCTGACGGCGACGCGCTGCACCAGCTCATTGTCGAACGAGGCGGTGTCATCCTTAGCCCTCTCGCTGACGGCCCCTTCGGGCGCTTCTTCGTTGCCAGCGATCCTGATGGCTATGCGATCACCTTTCATACGGCGCGAAGCTGAATCCTATCCCGAGGTCCGACGAGCGGCGGTAACCATACGGTAAGCGGACATCCTATAAATTATAAGGAATGACCGTTCAGGCCGAGCTACGGAAGTCGGTTCCTTCATTCTGATCGTCCCAGGTTCGGCCAGAGCGGTCATCTGGGGTCGCGCTTCTGACCGACTGCTTGGTATCAAGTAACGGCCATCGTACAGAAGCATGACCGGATTGTTGAGTTGCGTGGAAATCTTCCCCGCAGCCAAAGTCACTATCTATACCGTCGCGACTGTTCTAGTGCAGCCGTCGCTGGCCATCAGCGTTGACGAAAACACTGGTGTTCCGTTGCTGAGCTTCTACTACGCAGTGGCTTCGTCAAAAATGCCGCAATAATCCACAGCGTCTACAAACGCGCATGTCTTCTCACAGACCGACTCGATAGCTCCCACACTTTATGCTTTTCAGGAATGGGTGTTATGTCCGGTAGCGGTCTACCTCGAGATGCCGTTCGCCGCGATCATTTGCTCACTGACACACACAACAGAGAGCAAACAAATGACGACCTTCAACACCTACACGATCGACACCGCACCGGCAGCATCCAAGGCCGTACTCGAAAAAACCAAAGCGGCTTTCGGCTTTGTGCCGAATCTTCAAGCCAATATGGCCGAGTCACCAGCACTACTGGAGGGTTACGCCACGCTGTGGGATCTGTTCTCGAAGAGCTCGCTGACGGCGCATGAACAGCAAGTGGTATATCTGACGTCAAACTTCGAGAACAACTGCCATTATTGTATGGCAGGCCACAGCACGCTGGCGAAGATGATCAAGATGGATGCAGATGTTATCGCCGCACTGCGCACTGGTACTGCCTTGCCCGATGCCAAATTGGAAGCACTACATCGCTTCACCACGCTTGTGGTACGCGAACGCGGCTTTGTACCAGACGCAGACATTGACGCCTTCTTGGCCGCTGGCTACACGCGCCAAAACGTCCTCGAGGTGATCCTCGGTGTCGCCACCAAGGTGATGAGCAATTACACGAACCATATCGTACACACCGAACTCGACGGCTTTATGGCAGGCAACGAGTGGACCAAGCCGACCATGGTCGCAGCTTAAGTCTTACCGCGGAGAGTTGCATCGGCTCTCCCTCACGTCCCGTTCCATCATTAAATATCAGGCGCTGCAATGTCCACTTTTGCCAAATACAAAGACGCTTACTCGAACGCTTCAATGACACGCTCGGACTCGGGCGTGCTTGAGGTGAAGTTTCACACGAACGGCGACAAGCTCGTCTTCAACGGTCACACCCATGAGCAGTTCACGGATATGTTTCATCAAATCGGCGAGGACCCGGAGAACCGCGTCGTCATTCTGACGGGCAGCGGCGATGCTTTCATGGATTCGATCTCGCCCGAAGGTTTTGATTTCTTCACGCCGCGCGGTTACGACAAGATCTTCCGCGAGGGTCGCAAGATATTGATGAATATCCTCGATATCGAAGTGCCGATGATAGCGGCACTCAATGGTCCTGTGCTGCTGCACTCCGAGTATGTGCTGCTATGCGATATCGTCCTTGCGATACCGGAAACAGTTTTTCAGGATATGCCCCATGCAGCTTTCGGTATCGCGCCGAACGACGGGGTCCATCTGCTCTGGCCGGAAGTGCTTGGCAGCATTCGCGGTCGGTATTTCGTTCTGACGCAACAGAAAATCGATGCTCTGGAGGCGAAGTCGCTCGGTGTGGTCAATGAAGTCGTTGCTGCCGGCGACTTGCTGACCCGCGCGCGGACCCTGGCCGAAACCATCGCTAAGCAACCGTATCTCACGACGAAGTACACACGGATCGGCCTGACACAGCGACTTCGCCGTGTGATCGAGGAAGGCATCGGCTATGGCCTGGCGCTCGAAGGCATCACCGCGGCTGAAGTTGCGCGCTCGGCAGTTGCATGACGTAGCGGCTTGGACTCCCTGAATAGACACCTCCCAATTCTTCACTGAGAACCGACATGTCATTACAAGATAAGCTCGACGCATTCAAAGCCGATTTCAAAGGCGGTAAGGCACCCTATTTTGCACCGCCCGAAATTCATCCGATCATGGAGCGCGCGACGGCAGAATTGATTGCCAGCGGTCAAGCGGGACGTGCCATCAAAGCCGGCGATATTGCACCGTCCTTTACGCTGAAGGACCAGGATGGCAACGAAGTGTCATCGGTGGAGATGCTGAAGAAAGGTCCGTTGGTCGTCACGTTCTACCGCGGTGTCTGGTGTCCGTACTGCAACATCGAACTGCAGGCGATAAACGAGGTGTTGCCGCAGATTCAGGCATACGGCGCCAACGTTGTCGCAATCTCGCCGCAAACGCCGGTCAATAGCCGTAAAGCCGTACGCACTAACGAGCTGGATTTCCCGGTCTTGAGCGACGTCAATGGGCAAACGGGTGCGGATTTTGGCTTGCGTTTTGCACTGCCGGACTATCTGGTTGATCTGTACAAAAACCTTAAGAACGATCTGCCAGCATTCAACAATGACCCGCTCTGGACGCTACCGATGCCGGGGCGCTATGTGATCGGACAAGACCGTGTGGTACTGTACTCAGAAGTGAATCCCGACTATACGCGCCGCCCTGACCCGTCGGACATGTTCCCGGTTCTGAAAAAGGCCACTGCGAAGGCGTAAGCCGTCGCGCTCGCTGCCCCGCTGCCCGTGGCGCGGCGTTTTTATTGGAGAAATGGCAATGACACAGCGTACTTTTTTGGTCACCGGCGCGACCAAGGGGATTGGACTGGCGCTCACCGAGCGGCTTTTGCACAGCGGGCATCAGGTCGTGGGACTCGCGCGTGCGATGTCCGATTTTCCTGGCGAATTGGTGCAGGTCGATCTGTCGGACCGCATCGCAACGGATGCCGCGTTGCGCGACCTACTCGCGCGCTACGAATTCGACGGCGTCGTTAATAACGTCGGGCTTGTAAAACCACAGCGACTGGGCGACATTGCGCTAGACGATATGGATGACGTCTTCGCACTGAATCTGCATCCTGCTGTGCAGGCAGTCCAAGCCTTGTTACCTGGCATGCGCGCGCGAGGCTGGGGACGAGTCGTCAATATTTCGAGCCTAACGGTCTTAGGTATCGCACAGCGTACCGCCTACGCGGCTGCCAAAGCGGCATTGGTCAGTTTTGCGCGGTCATGGGCGCTGGAACTGGCGCAGACCGGTATCACCGTTAATGCCGTGTCACCCGGACCGACTGAAACGGAATTATTTCGCGCTAACAGCCCACCTGGAAGCGACGGGGAAAAGCGCTATCTAAGTGCCGTACCGATGGGCCGGTTTGGTAAGCCTGACGAAATTGCCGCAACGATCGCGTTTTTGCTATCCGAAGAAGCGGCATTTATGACGGGGCAAACCCTGTATGTCGACGGCGGAGCGTCAATCGGCAAGCTGGCTTTCTGACGAATGATGGGTGCTGGTATCGATACCGGCACCCATGATTTCTTCAACGAACGCAATAAAAGCGCGGGCTTTGGCACTCACTAGCCGGCCCGACGGAAACACTGCCCATAAATCGATCGCTGGCAACTCCCAATCGTCGAGAACTGTGCGAACATGCCCATCAGCCAGCTGATCGGAAAACATCCACTCGGATGCGACGGCGAGTCCTAAGTCCCCGAGCACGACGGCACGAACACCCTCGGCCGCGCTGACACTCACTCGCCCTCCGACGACCACTGCAACCTCTTTGCCGTTTTGGCTAAATGCCCAGGACTCACCACCGCCTTGTAGAGAATAAACGATCGCCTGGTGCTGGCTAAGATCTGCGGGCATCTTCGGGACACCCGTCTTCGCAAAATACGCGGGCGTCCCAACGACGACTCGGCGGCTGCGCGCAAGGCGTTTTGCCGTCATCGTTGAATCGTCCAGATTACCCATGCGCAGCGCCACATCAATGCCCTGCCCTAAAAGATCGATGGTACGATCATCCATGACGACATCAATCTGAAGATCGGGATGTCGTGCCATGAACACCTTGAGTGACGGCAGGATGTGGAGGCGCGCGAACGTCACCGCCATGCCCACGCGCAAAACACCGGCGAGACTAGTCGATGAGTCACGCACGACTTGCTCGGCGGCCTCAACCTCTTCGAGTGCGCGCTTGGCGTGCTCGTAGAATCGCTGCCCCGCGTCAGTCGCGGTTAGGCCGCGTGTCGATCGCAGCAAAAGACGTACGCCGAGGCGCTCTTCCAGCTGTGCCACTGACTTTGACACCGCAGGCTGGCCCATTTTGAGTCGCTTTGCTGCCGCTGAAAACGAGCCGGCTTCCACGACACTGATGTAAGTTTCCATCGCGGCCATTCGGTCCATGCCAGCCACTCCTTGTGTCACGTTTGTGTTTAATAAACAAGCGCAAAGACGCCAGCCAGGCGTCGGGGTGTATCCACACGTGGCTGGCGTCTTGTCAGCTTTCGTCAGGTCACTACCTTAAGCCGCTTCCGTTGCCGAATACGAAGGGTAATCGATATACCCCTTCGCGTCACCGCCGTAGAATGTCGATCGATCGTAGTGACTCAGCGGTGCGCCTACTCGCAAGCGCTCGGGGAGGTCTGGATTCGATATGAATAAACGGCCAAATGCGACAAGATCGGCGCTGCCCTCGTTAATAATGTGACTTGCACTGTCGGCGGTAAAACCGCCTGCAGCGATGATCGGTCCCTTGTATACACGACGCAGTTGTGCCGCCGAGAGTGCTCCGGCACTTGCCGTAACATCGTCGTTACCGCGAACACGTGGCTCAACCACGTGTAGATAGGCCAATCCATAGCCATTTAAACGTGCCGTCACATAGATGAACGTGCCACGTGCGTCACTATCGGCCATCGTGCCGTAAGAACTCCCTGGTGACAAGCGGACCGCGATCTGATCGGCATCCCCAAACGGTATTGATGGCATCGATCACCTCAAATAAAAAGCGCGCCCTGTTCTCCAAGGAACCGCCATAGCTATCGGTTCGATGGTTTGAGCCATCCTGTAAAAACTGATCCGGTAAATAGCCATTCGCGGTGTACAGTTCAACACCGTCGAATCCAGCGCGCTTTGCCAGTTCAGCACCGTGGCGGAACGTCTCAATCACGGAAGCGATTTCAGCAGTAGCTAGTGCGCGTGGCATCACCTGAGCTGCTTCGATCACGTCACCATTTTCGTTGAGAATAGCCGCGTGTTCAAACGCCTGAATCGCGGAGGGAGCGATAGGCGTTACACCGCCGGTGTTCGCTGGATGCGCTTGCCGACCTGCGAGCCACAATTGCAAGAAGATACGACCGCCATTCTCGTGGACGGCATCTGTGACCCGTCGCCAACCGAGCACTTGCGCCTCTCTATAAATACCAGGCGCTCCGACATAAGCAATCCCTAACGGGGAAACAGCTGTGGCAGCTGATATCAACAATCCACCCGGCGTCGCCCGCTGCTTGTAGTACTCGACCATCAAGTCACATGGGACATTGCCCGTGTCGGTACGCATGCGTGTCAGAGGTGCCATCACGACGCGGTGCTTGAATGCATAACGACCAACGGAAAATGTTGCAAAAAAGCGCGTTCATATCACAAATCCTTGAGTGTGGAAGTTGCTGCCATGATCGCGACTCGACGGTCACGAGGGTAGATCGACGAAGGTGATAAGAGTCATTCCTCTGATGAGTAACCGTATCAGGACGACAACGAGCGCACACAAATATTCTTCAATGGAATAGTGCTTATCACTGTCCCATGGCTTCAAGGACTTCGCAACTTGGCGCATAGTTCGTTCATCGAACACAACGCACCCAAAGGTTCTTCGCCATGTATAAGGTCTACGCTTTCGCCACCCCGAATTCCGTCAAAGTGCCGATCGCGCTGGAGGAAATGGGACTGGACTATGAGCTACACGCTGTCAACGTTCGAAAAGGTGAGCAAAAGGGTGACGCCTTTGTCGCAATGAACGCCAATGCAAAGGTGCCCGTGCTGACCGACGCGACGGGGGATTTCGTCTTGACTGAGTCTGCAGCTATTTTTGTCTATTTGGCGGAGCGTCACGGCAAGCTACTGTCCAATGATATGGTGATGCGGGCACGCACGTTTGAGCAACTGTTCGCACACGCATCCGGCCTCAGTCCGGCGTTTGGTCAGGCAGGGTATTTCTTGAAGTTTGCGCCTGAAGTGATGCCGCATGCCATCGAACGCTTCAGCAGCGAAGCCAACCGCCAATTGAGCTTATTAGATAACGTTCTCAGTAAGCGACGCTTCGCTGCTGGTGACGAACTCTCAATCGCCGATATCGCCCATTTCGGATGGATATGGCGCCGTGCATTTCCGGATGTATCGCTCGCACACGCATCCAACGTACAGCGATGGTATGACGAGCTAATGGCTCGACCGGCATTCGTGCGTGCGATTGACAAACTCGAGGCGTTGTCCACGTCTAGCAATTGAAGCGACGCCAGCATTTGATGCTGAGAGCAAAACGCACACGCGCCTTTGAATCGGTCAAGGTACAGACGCGAGACTTCAAGTGCCTCTCGTCTCTCGACGTCACATCACACCGCAAAATTGGGGACTTATAATGAGCGTTGAATACTATTTCGCCATATCGCTGGCTAATTTTCTGTATTTTTGGGTAAAGAGTCAGAAGACGAGATGACTTTTGAACAACAATGGGTAGGTCCATTTTCGTTCACGCAGCGGTCGGCCGATCCTCGTATGCTATTCGAGCAGAAAATTAGCCAGGTTTCATCCGTCGATTTCCAGGACAAGCCATATTGTCCGGGCTCGCGCAGCCAACGATATCAGAAGTTTTTTTTGCGCGAGCCACGCGAAGAATATCCCTCGCCTTAACCACAACCCGGCCGGCGCTCTAGCGTGCCGCATTGAGCATGCGTATGTCCTGCAACGCGCAGCGACCGTTTTTCTGACAGTTTTGGACACTGCTAGATCTAACGTCGAAAGTCCGCTTAGGCCGAGCTACGGAAGCCGGTTCCTTCATTCTGATCGTCCCAGGTTCGGCCGAAAGGGACACTCGCCTGCTTCTAAGTAAGCGACCCAAAAGAGGCGGAAAGCGGTCATCGTGCTAGAGCAGGTTTTGCTTCGGCGCGCTGCGGTCAGCCATCAAGATCCAGTAAGGTTGCCTGTCGTAGTCGGCCCGTCCCAACCTTCTAGATATTTTGTGAGATCGTCTTCCACATCGATGATTCGAGACCGGTAGAACAGATGCATAGTTGGCCGCATTTCCTCTTGCAACTCGCCATTCGCGCCTTGGGCGATCAAGTTGTTCGGCACGACACGCATACCAAGGCGATTTGTACCGAACATCGTTTCGCCGCATCCTACGCAAAACGTACGCGATAGCTGCCTGTCTGGATGAGAAAAAGTTGTCGGGCGACCTGCTTGTACAAGGACCTGTTCCGGCGACCATGCGGTTGCCGATAACATTGGCGTGCTATAAAAATCGCGACACGATTGGCAGTGACACTTCAGGTCCCTTGTCCATCCTAAATCGATCAACCTTTCACGACGAGGCGCTTTTCTCTCGCGCTGCCATTCGAGCATGCGATAAACGCATTACCAAGCAATCTGATTGCGGTCGAAGTAGAAGCGCCCCGATTTTCCGGTTGGGTCTTTTGTAGCAAGCCAGACGATGCCTTCTGCAGCCGCCTCCACAGTACGATAACCCGAGTGGTCGTTAAAATCGGTGGCGATGTAGCCTGGATCGACAGCATCGACCTTGATATTGACTGAGGCGAGTTCCTTTGCAAAGGCCAGCGCGACAGCATTGAGAGCCGACTCCGCTCAAAAGGCTTATGAGATGCCAGCTAACGCGCCACCCACGCGACCTAGCGTGCCAAAAGGAGCAATCAGCGCATGTCCGGTTGAAAATCGAGACGGCGATGCTGTCAGCTTGCAGCCCCTGCTGGATTGAAGCGATCACTTCTCGCCCTGCTCGCCAAGCACAGATTGCAACTTTTTTCGCTCACGTAGCACCAGAATTGCTTCGCCATATGCTCCATGTAAGTCCTTTGCGCTCCATGTGCTTTTCCATTTTCATGCTAATCAGTCCTTTCCCGAAGGTAAGTACCTAAGCAGATTTCAGCAAATCAATAAAAAATCGTGCAACGATTAGCTTATTAACAGCGATGTCTACGACCAAGTTTTCCTTATGGGTTACGAAATGACCCTTCGTCATCTCTTCGCTCGTTAACTTTTCTCGCCGAGATGCTTGTGCGACAATGACGCTCCTTTATTCGGCGCAGTGCACCGTCAACGTATTCGAACTAGAAAATGCATCATTCTTGGATTTGATAAGAACTACTTGCTCTCATCTCCCAGATGTCACTGGCTGCTAGGCAACACATCCTGCTGAACTGGCATTACGTCTTCCAAATTGACAGCAAGATGATTGACCTGGACACCCTTGTGACGAAGCGTGAGTTGGGGGCGGAAATTTCGGCGGCTCAAGCTTATAACTCTCTATTGGCGAGAAAGGACCATCCGTAATGAAATTCCTATCTGTTGCATCGCTGTCCGTCATTTCGCTTTGCATAACCATGCCGCTTACTCTGGCCCAAGCAGCCCCAGCAACAGCGTTGTCAAGCCTGGCCGAGATCGAGCAAGCGCTCGACCAGGGCGCGACCGTGGCGGTCTCTCTCGACCTGAGCCGCTGCCAGCCCGACGGTGCCACCACGCGTGCCGGAAAAGCCAAGGGCGGCCTGACCATCAACGGCTATCTTGTCATGGACGGCGTGCTGAGTTTTTCAGATAGCCACCCGACTGTGGGGAAAAACGGGGAACCGCTGTGGCAGTTTCTACGTTACCAAGTCAAGCCGGACAAGACGGTGATATTCACCGCCGACATGTTTCAGTTGCCTGCCTATACGAGGCTCGGTGAGCGTATCTCGTACAAATGCGGCATGAATGAGGGGATCAGGTTTATTCGGCAATGAGCGGTAAGCATGCATCGCCACGCCGCCCCCCGCTCGTCATGCCGCTCGGGGCAGCATTTTTCTACGCCGCGTTTGGTAACAAGGCAGGCCTCTGCGCTTGCATCCTCGAACGCTACGCTCGCACAGACGCGTACCCTTGACGGAGCTTCTCCGTGCTGACCGACCGGTGGCTGAGTGTCTTGGCGCCGTGCTTGAGGAGGC
This sequence comes from Robbsia andropogonis, assembly GCF_000970345.1. Lineage (GTDB taxonomy): Bacteria > Pseudomonadota > Gammaproteobacteria > Burkholderiales > Burkholderiaceae > Robbsia > Robbsia andropogonis. Next base: position 157,060 of record NZ_LAQU01000003.1, read on the forward strand.
GGTTCGTCGCTATGTTGTCAATCCCGGAGCTACGGGCTGTGTGGTGCCGGAAGGGATTCATAGCATCCACGCTGACGCACACGTTGCCGCCCTGGCTCTGGCACAGGCCCTTTGGACTTGACGGCGGCAGCATCAATCAATTCGGCGCGATTCTTATCGCAAGGCTGTTGAATAATCCTCATTACAGGTGAGCATGATCACTAAATTTGCACTGCGCTGGACACCGGGTTTTTGCTCAGAATAGCCGCCGCCAACAAACACTATGAGACACAGTTTGCACTCGACGGCAGTAGCTGCTTCGGGGCGGCCTCCGTTTGTCGGCTACCGGCCGCACACCACCGTGTCAGATTGTATGCCTGCGGAATTGTGCAAACAGAGAAAATGCTACGATGGATGCCAAGAACTGAAATTGACCGACATGGCAGAAAACAAAATCTCACTGCGCGAGGCTGCGTCCGACGATGCGTTGCACATAGCTAGGCTGCATACCCGAAGTTGGCAGCTAGCTTACTCTCACATCCTGCCCGCCGCGTATCTTCTTGAAAAAGTGCCGGCTGAGCATATGGCTCATTGGAAAAATTATATGGCGCAACCGGCGAAAGCCCGCGGCCTTGTCATGTTGGCCGAGTGCAAAGGAGTGCCGGTTGGTTTCGTTCGCGCCGAAAATGTGGATGACTCGTCGTACGGAATACTGCTTGACTGCCTTCATGTGCTCGCAACCCATCAAGGGTGCGGGGCGGGAAAGTTAATGATTGACGCCGTGCGTAGATGGACCAGGAAACAAAATCAGAATCTGATGCATCTCTATGTACTTGAAGGCAATCTTCGTGCGATCGCCTTCTACGAGCGAAACGGCTGGCGATTTGAAGGGACTAAAGCTAGTTTCATCGACACAACGCCAGTGATCGACCATCGATACCTCATGGAAGTGTAGATTGTCGTCGATTTAAGAGGGCGCAATGGCTGTCCTTTCCTGGACGATCTCAGAAATCTCCAACGCGCGACAGGTGATGCATCTCACTCGCCCCCTGTCTGCCCATAAGCGGTCAGCCGTCGAATCGCGGCCGAACGCCTGCTCAGACCGAGATTCGGAGGTTCGCTGCGGTCCTGCAGTCGGCAGCTTATTTGCCCCGAAAAGGACATTGGCCTTCAATCTTCAACGGCCGTTTTACGCTATGAAGCCGACGAATAAGCGCTGACACATCCGAATCAGCCACCCAACGACCAATAGTGGCTGTCACTGCAACTATCATTTCGCATATTGACAGCAATTCTGTCGAGACCGGGTTATTTATGGGATGGTCGCGGCATGCTCCGACATCAACCCTTAAAAGTTGCCACTCGATTTACAAGCAGCGAACTGTGAATTGCTCTCCATCCTGAACGACATGGGCTGGCACTAATTGGCCCTTTGCCAGAAGCTCGCCAAGGACAGCGGGCCTGATATCAAGTGACCATAACTGCTCGCGTGCGAACCACACGAACTTGAGACTTTTGCTTCCTTCCACGCCATAGTGGTGCTTCGTTAAGTCAAGCATCGACGACCCCGGCTTTAATATGGCAGCAAAGTACAGTCCGATTTCGTGATGTGGCTGGCCTTCATGGGAAAAGAAATTCTCAACGGTCCACAACAGATTCCCAACATCAATATCCGCGCCGACTTCTTCGTGCATCTCTCGGACCACGGTTTGTTCTGCGCGTTCACCAGGCTCGACTCGACCACCCGGTAAACACCAGAAATTCTGACCTTCGATTTGGTGTAATAAGATGTGTTCAGACAGCGTGATAACCGCTGCGGCACGAAAATGAAAACGGTGGCTGCCAACGTCGAATGCAATCATAACTTCCCCGCCAAAGAACGCTACGACAGACCCCAGACAACAAAACCATTCTCCATCATGACGCGTTGTCACTGCAAGGTAACGTTCTATCTGTAGAAATACTATTTTAAAAAACACCAACAGCCCGTGACGACCTCCCGCCGACGTTTCTTATCGCACGCTTCGCAAGCTGCCGCGACCGCCTTGTTGACCGATGCATCAACCGCATCCGCGGCGGGGGGGCGCGCCACATCTGACCACATTTCTGAGAGAAATTTGACAGCGGCAATGCAAGAGAAGCTATCGGCCGAATTGCACGACACCGCCACCGCCCGCACCCTTGTACCAACCATGCTGGATATTGGATTGACGTGGGATCTACCATTAATAGCAGCATCCCAAGTCACTTCAATCGTCGCTTACAGTTTTGGCAATCGACCCAATGCCGCGAGCGGCAACACGTCCGCCACCGCAACTGCGCAGGCGGCGCTCCCGGACCCGGGACCGATCAATGAAGCACTCGCGGATGCGGTTCATCAGCTTTATCTACTGACCGGCGCGAAAGTGTACGCACAGTGGGAGATTGCCCGATTCCTTGCCTCGAAATACCGGATGACCAGCGCCAACCTGCAATCGATCGAGCCGAACATTGCAAGCGATGGCTCCGTGACGTATCTCAGCACCGATGGCGTGGCGGCCGCAATCATCGGCTTCGCAGGAAGTGCTGCGGCACTCGGAAACGTCGGGGTAGTGGGACATCGCGATCACGCAAAACGGTGTATTGAAACTTCACAGGCGCGCGGCATGAATGCAGCAGCAGTCCAAGAAATAACATTACCGGTCAACTACGATGCGCTATCGGGACAACCGTGGACGCGGCGTCGCCACCTTTACCTCGTACACGATATGTATGCGCAATTGATGGCCAAAAGCGCGGCACTAACAAGCCAGGCCTGCCCCGAGGGTTGAGTTTTTTTCACACGCGAACCCCGTAGGAAGCCCCCTTGATTCTTGCTATCTCATTATTATGACATCTCGCAGAACATTTATTCGTTCGACATCCGTTGCCGCGGCGCTTCCCGTGATTGCATCAACCGCAGGAATCAGCAAGACCGTCCAGGCGGCAAGTGCTGCAACACTTGATGCCGATCTAAAAAAGCAAATGCTTGCAAAACTTACGACGGAACTGAACGATGCGCACACAGCAGCCATCGAGGTGCCTTATCTACACGACATCTTTTTCTCGTGGGATTTACCATTCATCCCCGCAGCCCAGATTAGCAGTATCATCGCATTCAGTTTCGGAGATCGTCCGGGCGCGTCCACGCCGCTACCTGGCCCCATTAACGAAGCAATCGCTGACGCGGTAAATCAGCTGTACACACTGAAGCCGGTAATGGTGTACGCACAAGCAGAAGTGGCGAGCGTGCTCACGACCAAATATGGCATGAGCACAAACAACCTCCAGTCAGTCCATCCCCCGGCCGTAGCGAGCAGCGGCAAGGTCACGTACCCTACGCTCGACGATGTCGCCGTTGCTATCCTCGCCTTGAAGACAAACGCAGCAGCACTGGGCACCGTGGGCGTGATAACGCATCGGGACCAAACCAAGCGGGCAATTCAAACCTGTACCGCACACGGCATGACTGCGTATGCGCCAAACGACATAACCCTACCCCGCAACTACGACCCCCACGCTTCGCAACCGACAAGACGACGGCGTGATCTATTCCTCTTGAATGACATGGCAAATCAGTTTGCTTCGCTTCGATTGCAGTTAATTACCGAGGAATATCCAAACGGGTAAGCACTAACCGTATTCAGCACGGTGCCGTCTGTCGACATGGCACACTAAAACGCATGACGCTCTCAAATATCGCGGATCGGCTTGGTTTCAGCGACCTATCGAGCTTCTCGCAGGCGTTCAAGCGTTGGTACGGCGTGGCACCGCACCGCGCGTATATCGCACCCGCATGGCGCAGAGCAAGCAAGGCGATTGATACAATGCCGCATTGCCAGCCCCCCCCCTTATTAGTAAGCCAATCGGGGCGACGTGTCACGAATCGGCGCGCCACGACAGTATAAAAAGCAACGGTATCAAATGGCAAAATGACGTTTAAGGGCCTTTAACCGTCTTGAAAAGCGTCGTACGACTCACATGCTGCCCTCACGTTCGACAACCAATATCCGGGCCTCTCCACGTGGATGCGCAACGTGCTCGCAGCCGACGCCAGCAAAAAACACATCGCCTACGGACAGCACGGCGATCTGTTCGACGCCGGACTCCCTGTAGTGCATATCCACTGTGCCGTCCAGAACAGCAAAAACCTCTTCGCCGTCATTCACATGCCATATATAGGGTTTATCGGTCCAATGCAGGCGTACCGTCGTGCCGTCCATATTGGCGATTTCGACCGCGCCCCATGCTTGCGGCGAAGTGAATTCCTTACCTCGGATCAATTTCATCAGTGTCAGGCGCGAAAGCGTTAGTAATCGGATCTGATCGAATTGATGAAATTATCGCTTATTTCAAACTGGAAATCGAAAAGTTAGCGGCATGCGTCTTCATCCCGCATCCGCCAAGCGACATTATCGTTCACAAGGTAACCAGGCACCTGACCCACCAAGGCTTCCGCGCGCGGCAGAGCGTATTAGATAGCGGCAGGATCAGGCACGCCTGCATCAATACGCCGTGCCTCGATGGCCAATGCGTGTTTCTGGTCTGCTGCAATCATGGTGAGCTTTTTGTCCTTATCAAAGAAAACTAACGCGATTATTTTGTCAACCGTGGCACTTGCCGATGACAACGCATCGTCAGACAAGATAAAGTAACGGGCGTCGGCTGCAGCGGTCAGTACCTTCTTGAAGATTTTTCCGTCCACGTCCTGCATCTTAAATGTCCCATCGGTCGCAATCGACACCGTGAGGGGGCCCGTAGTTTTCTGCCCTTCCATGCGATGACCGTTATACTCTCCCGCAATGTCCAACAAGGTCAGCGCTTCTTCATACAGTGGTTCATACTGTAAAACATAAGGCGCTGTCGAGAAACTGCCGTTGACATCCGCCAGCGTCAACTGAAGTTCACGCTGCGCCTTGAAGCTTCCCAGATAATCCCGCTGCACTACAAATTGCTTGCGCCCGACTTCCGGAGGATTAACAAAAAGGGACATTTTTCCTGGCTGAAGGTGCCCTTCCCCTCCTGTGCGCACCATTACCTCCGGTGAAAAAAATATCCGAGCCCCACCGTCAAACGTGCCAAAGGTGCCATGCGGGGTAACAGCCAAAAATACAGGACGTGCCTTCGCGGTTGCTTCACGCGAATAAAGACCCATCGCACCTGTGTCCGCCCTCACCGCCTCTCTCGCACCTCGTCTTCCCTTATCTACCACGCTGTCAACGACCCGACTTACCGCATCACCCGCGTCGGATAGTTTGTCACCCTTATGACAACCTGTCATAGCAAAAGGTATAGCAAAAAGTAATCCTAATGAAATTTTTCTTACGCAAAATTTATTCATGAAACTATTGCTCCTGATATTTACTCGCCTTTTCTTATATAAAAGAACAATGAGACTACTTTAGGACAGTGCGAAAATACAAAACGCATTACGAACAATAAGCCAACAATAGTTGAGGGGAAGCGCAATAAAATTTACAAAACAGATGGAAGACCGTCCATAACGGCCGCGTGACGGCCTTTTATCTTTGCCCGCGTTGAGATACATCTCAACGTTGCATCTGATCAGCGCCGCCAGGACGCGCATTTCATTGCTTTTGCATCAATACAGATAGTTGCTTCTTCCGCTCCCTCACATCTGCGGAGCAACTGGGCTACAAAGCGGCCTTGATCTTCTCCCGCGTTGTATGCTTTCCCCTAGATCCTTTGGGTGTTGTCCAAAGATCCAGGCCAAGTCGGGCCCATCCCTCCCATCGCCTTTTATCATCGTGGTATAACTTGTCAAATCAATTTAATAGACGGGCCGGTTTGCCTTTCCGAACCTTTTACTCATGCCATCCGTATTACCCTTTTTCTATGACATCGCGCTGTTTATCGGGATACCCTGGCTGATCTGGGTGGCGTTGCGCCGCTCCTTGCCTTTGGCCGTCGTGCCAATTCTGCTCGGGTTGATCCTGGCAACCGCACGACTACCGATGAAATCCCTGGGCCTCCCATCAGTGCCAGGCGACCAGATCGGGTTTATCGGCGTCGTCCTGCTCGCTTTTACCGCGGGGCTCGAAACACGTCACCCACCGGTGATCACGGGTCGGGATGGTGGCAGCAAGACCATTGCACGGCCCCCTCTCAAACCATTGCGCATTGCCAGCGCCGCCGCGCTGGCGCTGGCGTTGCCGTTCGTGACCGGTACACTGGTCAGCCGCTTTCATTTGCTCGACCAGGCAAACTGGGTTCCGCCGCATGGCAATAATTGGATAAGCGCCTGCACCATCGGCTTATGCATCGCAGTCAGCGCGCTGCCCGTATTGGTCGGTCTGCTACGCGAACTGACGCCCGAGCAACAACCGCTAGGCTTTATCGCGCTCAGTGTCGCCTTGATAGACGATGCGGTGCTATGGCTGGGATTGGCCACCATTCAACTTGCGGCAAACGTTGGTACAAGCTTGCATTGGGGGAAGACGCAGATAATGGCCATCGGCTGCCTTGTATTGCTCGGCGCCATGGGCTGGCTTGCGGAACGTCATGAGAAACCTGTCCATCCCATCATCGCCTGGATGATCGCGGCCGTGTTCCTGGTCGGCGGGTCCTGGTGCAGCGCACGACTGGGCATTCACGAGTTGATCGGCGCCTTTGCCGCAGGCGCATTGCTGCCGCCGCGATGGATGCGCCGCATCCATATCGAACGCTTGGGGCAGATCAGCTTGATTGCCCTGGCACCGCTCTTCTTCGGTCATAGCGGCTTGAACATCGACGGCCGGGTCATGGGTTGGGCAGCCATGTCGGCAGCCCTATTGCTGCTGCTGGTTTCCGCAGTCTCTAAAATGACCGCGCTATGGATACTGCCGCCGGTGGCCGGCCTGGATGCACGCGAGCGCTGGGGAATTGGTACCCTCTTGCAATGCAAGGGATTGATGGAAATCGTTGCCGCCACCGTGCTACATAAGCAGGGGCTGTTATCGGAGTTTGCCTACGCCGCATTGGTGACGCTCGCTGTCATCTCGACGACGATGACCAGCCCGCTGTTCAAGTTACTGATGTGCAAACGTCACATGCGTACCGCCGTTACGGGATAACCCATATGAAAATCAATATCGTGAATCCGAATACCAGCGCCTCGATGACGCAAACCATCGCGGACGGCGCACGCCGCAAGGCGGCACTCGGCACAACATTGCGAGTGGTCAATCCCGACGCCGGCCCCCCTTCGATTGAAGGATGGTATGACGACGCGATGGCCGTGCCGGGATTGCTCTCGGAACTGAAACGAGGAGAGGCCGAAGGGGCGCAAGCGCACGTGATCGCCTGTTTCGGCGATCCGGGGTTGCATGCGGCACGAGAGTGCGTGCAAGGGCCGGTGCTGGGGATTGCTGAAGCGGCGATGCATGTCGCCAGCCTTATCGCACCCGGCTTCACGATTGTCACCACCCTCGGCCGTGTCAGGGATATGACCTGGCACCTGGTGGATCGGTATGGCATGCGCGGCTTCTGCCGCAACGTGCGCGCGATCGATGTCGCGGTATTGGCGTTGGAGGAGCCGGGCTCGGCCGCGCGAGAGAAAGTGCTGCAGTCATGCCGTGCAGCGCTGGAGGAAGACCATGCCGAAGCCATCGTGCTGGGCTGCGCGGGGATGGTCGATTTCTGCGAAGCACTGGAACAGGAACTGGGCGTTCCTGTCATCGACGGCGTCACCGCCGCCGTCAAGCTTGCCGAGGCGCTCCTCGGCCTGGGCGTGCGCACGTCGAAACGCAGCGGCTTTGCCTTCCCACTTCCAAAGACCTATAGCGGCGCCATGGCGCCGTACAGTCCTCAGAAATTGTGACGCACCCCGGTGGCCAGCAGTAGTTGATGACGCCCGTTGGACGGATCGAAGCCATTGAGCACCGCCAGTTGACCGTCGGATGCGCGCTGTCCGACCCACTGAACATAGACGTTTGTCCGGGGTGACAACGTATAGATGGCCTGCATGCCTCCTGTCAACCATCGGCTGCTGGCCGACGCATGCGTGTATGACACCATCGCCGTAAGCTGCAAAGCGGTGCTGGCCTGGTAACTGACGTTCCACTCCATATTGCTGAAGCCGATCGACGCAGCAGGCGATCCGTCGGACGCGTCGGCAACCCCGGTGTAGACCGCACGCGAGTAGGAAAGCGCCGACGTAAAAGCGCCTATTGTATAGCTGGCGCCTATACCGAAAGTATTTTGTCGACGTGCACTCGCATCGGCATAATTCACTACGTTGCCCATCGTCGGCGTCAGAGGCAACGGCTGCGCGTCATACGCGCCGCCCTCGGTGGTTCCCAAGCCATCCACACGCAGATACGCGCCGCCGATCTGGAAATCGCCCGCCTTGAAACGGGCGCCCACGCTATAAGCGCGATTGCGCGACATGCCGGCCGACGCATTCGAAAATGCATACATGCCGCCGAAGGTGACGCCGCCGATCTCGGGGCTCGTGTACTTGATCGCGTTCGAGGCGAGATAGGAATTGTTCGCGTTGTCATTGTCGAACGGATGCGCGAATGCCGTACCGCCGCTGTTCCCCGTCAGCGTAAAAGGCGCAAGGAAATCGTACATCCCATCGTACTGGCGTCCGAGCGTCACCATGCCGAAACGCTCGCTCGCAAGGCCGACATACATCGGATGATCATTTATAAGGCTACCGTCGGTGGACGAGAAACCGTGCTCGAGCCGGAACAACGCGCGCAGGTCGCCGTTCAGTGGCTCACTGCCACGCACCCCCCAATAGGAACCATCGATCAGCCCCTGGCTAGCACGCCAGGATGCGCCACCCGCCGGTTGATGCAGATAGGCGATGCCGGCATCGATCTCGCCGTACAACGACACTCCGGCCACGCCATCGGCATCGTCCGATGCAGCGTGGGCAACTGTCGCATGCAGTCCCACTCCCCCCAAGGAAAGCGCTGCCATTGCAGCGGCACGACCGGACAATATACGAAGAATCCTCCAAGCCGAGCGACGTATTCGCATCGATCGCGGTGAACAAGTGTTTGACTGCAGACTGTTATTACCCGAACAGGAAAACGTGACAATCCGTTCGTCTTCAGTCGGATTCCGCGCATCCCGTGCGCACACAGTCCAACTCCGCATAACCACGCCACCTATAAACCAAGACCGATACGAACCAGCCGGCCAGAAACAACGCCACGGTGCCGTAACCGAGCCAGCCCATATGATCGCCGAGCACGCCGACGCTATCCCAAAAAGGTCCTTTCAGGCTTAGCTTGTCGGCAATAAGCGCCAGTGCCTCTATGCCACCAATGCAGAATGCAACAACCACAGATAAGGCTGTTACCGTCAAGTTGTAATAGAGTTTGCGGATGGGCCGTACAAAGGCCCATCCATAGGCCCGCACCATCAGCAGACCATCGGTCGTATCGACCAAAGTCATTGCGGCAAGGAACAGGGCCGGGAAAATCATGATCGCCCCCGTCGTCATGCCTTGACTCGCGCCGTTCGCCGACATCCCGAGCAAGCCGACTTCTGTTGCGGTATCAAAACCGAGCCCGAATAAAAAACCGAGCGGATACATATGCCAACTGCGCGAGACGAGCTTGAACGCCGGACGCAACAAACGTGCGAAAAAGCCACCGCCCGCCAGCAATGTATCGATACCGGCCTCCCGATAGGGTAGCCCGTGACGTACGCGTTTGAATGACGCCCAGACGGAACGCAGGATGACCAGATTCATCATCGCGATCACGATCAGGAAAAACGCCGATACGCCGGTGCCAAATGCACCGCCAATCTCGCGCCAGTACGACACGCGCGCATCGTCGAAGAACGCGCCACGCATGGCATGGATCGTCACGGCGATCAGCGCCGAGGCCAGCACAACGATGGTTGAATGGCCGAGGGAAAACATCAACCCGACGGTTGTCGGCCGCTGACCATCTTGCATCAGTTTGCGCGTCACATTGTCGATAGCGGCGATGTGATCAGCGTCGACAGCGTGCCTGAGGCCAAAAGCATAGGCAAGGCCACATGTCCCAATCAATAGCGGGTAATGGTGGAAAGTCGCAATGGCCCAAGCCCATGCGGCGATATTGCCGGCAAGTAGCACCGCATAGAGCGCGCTGACCTTGACGCGGAATGAAGCGCCTTGGCGAAAGAGGGACACCGGCAGCATCAGCCTGGGGCGTGAAAGTTTGGACATTGCCACGAGAGGACAAACCTCCGGTCGGGCGCGCGCCCGGACATGACGCGCGGCGTTCGAAATTATGGATCATACAACCTTCCAAAAAAAATCACCCCCCGTGCGTGCGGGCCTGCCTGCCGCGTCGAGCAGTGCGATCGAGCCGCTCCATCGTTGCAAAGGACAACGCTTCCGAGAATATTTCCCGTTCGCCGACGGCACTGGTCGTCGTATTCCATTGCACGGCGAAATTGACGCCCGGCGAACGCGCCTGACGTGAACGCTCCTTGCCTTTCTCTTCCACCGGTATCCACGACTCGGGATCATCGGCAATCTTGTCGATTTCGGCTTGAAAGGCGTCATGGGCGGCGCGCGCGGCAAGCAGCCGGGGATCGGGTGGCCCGGGCCGTTGCAACCGCCCGTTCGGCGCGCGGCGCGTCGCCTTCTCGATGATCGTAGCTTCAACCAATGCGTTTGTCGCCAACGCCGACAGACCATCGATCTCCTCGGCTTTGTCACGTCGCAGTCGCCATCGATGAAAATAGGTCTGATTCGGCATGCGATTCGCCATCGCGTCGGCAAGATGTTGCACGAAGCGCCGGGTCGCCTGCTCGTGCGCGGCCGCGGCTGATGTTCCCAGGGGCGCCTGATTGGCGTAAAACGCGATCCAGCGCGGGCGCTGGGCCTGCATGGCACGGCAGTATGCATGGGCGTCGGTATACTCGAGATCGACCAGACAGGCGCGACTGACAAGCCGACCGTTCTCCCGTACGCGTTGCACTTTCGCCTGCCGTGAGCGGTCCTTGAACGCAACGTTGATCGAGGGCGCATCCAGGGAAACCACCCCCACGCTCACCGCCCCGCTACCGTCCCCCGCCTCCGAGGTCCCGCCGATCGTACCGCCCAGACGCCCGATCAGACGATGCCCCCTTCCCACGCGATGCTGGGTCACCTGCATCCGACCACTGTGCTCGTCGCCATCCAGCCAGCGGCGTGACGTGTATTCGTAGGCAAGGCCGGCGTTGACCCCAAGCCGCATCCAGGACGCGGGGCCGAACAGGCGGAACGACGGACCCGCGTCGGCGGACACACCATGCTTCTGCTGCCCATTGCGGCCGTCCATCCAACCAATGGAGATGTCGGGGTCGTCGATAAAGCACCGCGCGAGCCGATTCCATGAACCGCGGGCATCCTTGCCCTCCGCCAGATCGCGCTCTGCCTGTGCATCACGATGTCGGCGTAGCACGGTACGTGTGCTACCGTTCGGAAAGATGACATGGGCCGTTCCTGCAACGGGTGCTGGCGTGGCCGTGCGATCCTCTCTGCTGGTGACAGTGGCAAGCGGCAACTGACCATTCAAGCGTAACGATTCGTCAAACAGGTGTGAAACGATCTGCTCGGCTTTCTCCAGCATCCGTGCGTCGCTGTAGGATCCACCATTCCCGGCAACTCGGCGTGCGACCCGCAGCATCACGCCACGCGGCCGTTGCCGTGCATCGGAGTACGGCACGCCTTGCAACGTCAGGCCCGCACGAAACCGCGCCAGGCCCACGTCAATGTCATACCCGAGTAGCACACCCGCCCCGGAATGCGCCGAGAGGGTATCCGCGGTGCCAACGAAAACATCCACTCCTTGCGTATTGCGGGCGATTTCGACAACCGCTTCCCGTTGTCGGCTTGCGCGCAGATCCAGGCGCGGCGCAATGGGAATGCCCGCGAGCCCGAGCGCTGTCGACACGTTCGCGGACAGGCCGCGCGTGCTGACGCCAATGCGATTGCCATCGCCCAGGCGCAATCGCGAACTCGACGGCAACGCACGCGCCACGGCCTGCAAGGTTCTGCGGGCCAAGCTCACCGGATCGTCGCCAGTCAGCATCTGGACATCGTTGACCGTGACGCGAGCATCACCATTCGCGACGCCCGAATGAGCGGTGCGGTGCGCGCGGCCTATCGGCACCGGCGGCGCGTCGACTTCGCCTGGATGCGCCAGTTTTTGCGCGTGCGTCAGCGCCGCTTGAAATGCCGGGCTGGCATGGGGACCCGCGCGGTGCAACCAATCGGTCAGCACGGCAAGCGCATCGTCGGGCGTCATCGTCGGCAATACGTCAGCGGCTTCGGTTCGCACCGAGGGCGGAAGCGCGGCAACGGCCGCGTCGATACCATCCCGCATTGCCTGGTGTTCGGCTTTAAACGTTTTCCGAGGCACGCCTTGCGTACCGAAACGGACAAGCGCCGACAACGGTGAGCGCCGCTTGCCGAACAAGCGCGGCAGATAATTCCGTGTTTGTGATTGTGCAACGCGCGGAATCGTTTTCGCCGTAAACTTGTGCAGACGGGCGCGCATGAACGCATAGTCGCTACCTGGACCATCCTTCCGAAAACCTTGCTGCCAGGCGAAAAAATCACCTATGGCGTCCGCATGAAGGCGACTCGCGTCCCCCTGCGCGCGCAGCATCTCCAATGCCGCCGCGCCACTACGCCATGCCAACGGCGCGGATCGCCATTGCCGCACATTCGGTCGCGCCGGATCACCGATAGCGGGGGCACGATGCCGCGCGATCACCGCGGCAGGCGACGGATCCAGTCGCGATTCCAGCGCAATGCGGCCTGTCACGCTACCGGGATAGGCCGCGCGCGCACCATCCGCTGTCACACGGCTCTCGCTTTCGTACGCACGCATCGGTGACGCATCGTCCGGCTCCAATGCCGCCGCGACCTGCAACATCATCCGTTGCGCTTCACGCCGATGAGCGTGCTCAGGCGGCACATCGACCAGATCGCCCAATGCATTTCGTGGTCGTCTCTCCCCCCTTAACCGCATTAACGCATCGAAACCCGGTGCCGTCCGTGCCATGTTCCGCGCAAGCCGCCACGCGTGCACTGCCTCCGGCGTATCGGCATGCATGCGGTCGGGCTGCGTGAAATCGAGTTGGCATACCGCGTCGAGAATCGGCACCGCCTGTTCCGCGTGCATCACCCCTAAGCGATGCAGTGACTGTACGACCAAGACACCGCTCTCCCGCGCGGCGGGCGACACCGCCGGTCCCAAACCACGCAGCGCGCGATGCACATGCTCGGTCGCCGCGCGATCAGCACGCAGTTGATCGAGACTTGGAAGTTGCACCGCCGCCGCGCCAGCATGCCCTGGCGGCACATTGTGCGTTTGCGCGCGTGCTTGCGCCGGCAACGCGTTTTCGATCCAACGCCTCCACGCGGCAGCATCGCGTAGCGCGCCGATCGCAGACGCAGGGGTGCGATCCGGTAACGGGCCAACCGGGTACAGCCCGATTACGCCATTATCGGACGCCACGTTACCTACGTTGCTCTCACGTGCTTCAGTTCGCATCGGATGGATTGCATGCTGCAACGCGGAGACCAGCCGCGTGGGATGCAACGTCAGCGCAAACGACTTCGCCCGACGCGTTTTCTGTTTTTCCGAGACACCATCAACCCATTCGCTCTGGATGGCATGCGCGTGCGCGTTCTTCGCCAGCCTATCCATTTTCCGGTCAGGGGAAGGACGGTGCGTGGTCGTAATGTCTGTCGCGGGAAATGATGCCGCTGATGCATGTGCCGTTGCGGCGGTCGGTGGCGACGCATCGAGCGGAGACACATTCAGGATTGCCTGCGCATGCACTTGCGCTTGCAGGCGTTGCCGCGTAATGACGTGTGCCGCCGTGTCGTCGGTCCCCTGGCGCAGGTCACCGTCAGTCACGCTGCCTTGCTTGAAATCCGCCGGATCGCGCGGGTATCCGTGCCTTGCGGAGTGGAATAGCGCCGTGTTGATCTCGATCGAGCGAGAAAGAAACGTCGACGCGCGCGAGGCGGTCATCTTTCGTTTTGCGCGCGACATCGCCGACGATAATCGGCCGAGCGTTGTCTCCGTCCGCGGACGCAGCAAGGGAGGCGACGCCGGCGATGTGTGAGCAGGTGGATGCGATGGCGCGAATTGCACGCCACCATGCGTCGCGATGCGCGCCGACATCTGGGTCTGCGGGCCGCTCGGGGCCGCATCGTCACGGCCATTGTCCGTTTGTAGTCTCTCGTCGCGGGAATCCCCGGACGGCCAGGCTATGCCGTCGGTGGCCGGCGTGTTCATCATGGCAGCCTTTCCTTTACCTCTGCGGTCCATCAAATTGCATGTCGGATGTGACAGCAATAAGCCGCTACCGAAGCGATATCGCGTCTTGCGAAGAAAGCGTCAGGAAAAACACCGCGTTGAACCGCATCGTGCAGCACACCCTATTTTCACGCTACGATGCAATACGCCCCCGCTTGCCATAAAGCAAGCGGGGGCGTAGACAACGTCACCGGCGTTATGCGTGCCGGCAAATTCGGAAGAATCCGCCAGCCGTCTTCATCACGCGACGACAGTTTCCGTCGGTGCGGAAGCCGCCTTTTCCGACGGCGCGGCATGTGATTCGGCGGCATCGATCAGCCGAGAACCCGCGCCAATTTCGATACGACGCGGCTTCAATGCCTCTGGAATTTCCCGGACCAGTTCCACACACAACAGGCCGTTATCCAGACGCGCGCCAGTTACCTTTACATGATCCGACAACTTGAAACGGTGTTCGAAGTCACGTTCCGCAATGCCGCGGTGCAAAAAGGTACGCTGCGTGTTTTCAGCGCGGCGACGGCCCGTGATCTTCAAGGTGTTGCGTTCCGTTTCGATATCCAGATCACTGCGATCGAAACCGGCAACCGCCATCGTAATGCGGTATGCGTTTTCTTCCACCAGTTCAATGTTGTAAGGCGGGTAACTCGGCGCCCCCTCACCGCGCGATGCATCATCGAGCACACGGGCAAATTCATCAAAACCGATCACCGAACGAAACAACGGAGCAAAGTCATAGGTACGCATGGTCATATCCTCAAAGTAACAAGCGATAAAGTTGGACGGGCCTCCCAATGAGCACCCGCCTGATACCGATATGCGCCTTGCTCAACACTTTTCAAGAGTGTTTCGAACGATTTTTTTTGGGCGATCGCCCCCTTTCGTCGCGTCCTTTTCTTTTCGCCGTTTCTGTTGCTTAACAGCGCAGACGTTGCGTGCGTGCTTCATTACCCGTTTTTTCATCGCAACTTTCGCTTAGCCCTCGATATACAAAGGACCTCTTTATTTCCAGTGTCAAATTCACACAGTGCGTTTTAAAAACGAAAATTTCGGTTGACAGTCACACTTTGTTTGAAGACAAGTGATTGACAGCACTGGGAAACAAGGCAACACTGCGCGGGTTTATCAACGAGGAGAAGAAGATGCCGAAGGGAATCAAGGCCACGCCGCTGGCTAAATTGGAAGCTAGCGCCGCGAAGTTGGGTGAAGCGGCAAAGAAGGCCTTGGCGAAGACCGCCGAAGCACGCAAGGATGCAGCTGAAAAGGTTGCACTGTACGAAAAGGCAGTGAAGGCGGCATTGAAGGAAGCCCAAGCAATCATCAAGGCTGGCCCGGCGAGCAAGAAGGTTGTTGCAAAGAAAGCGGCAACGAAGACTGCCGCGAAGAAGGCTGTGGCAAAGAAAGCCGTTGCGAAAAAGGCCGTTGCAAAGAAAGCGGCAACGAAGCAAGTCGCCGTGAAGCCGGTTGCAAAGAAAGCCGCCGCGAAGAAGGCACGCGTGGCGAAGGCTCCGGTTGCCGCAAAGAAGACCCGCGCACCGCGCAAGACCGCTGCCACGGCACCGGTTGCAGCACCGGCAGCAGAAACGACGGCATAAGCATCACCTATGCCGCGGCGTTTCACGAAGCGCCTCCCTGGCGCGTCGTTCGGTATGGGCGCCCGCGTTGGCGTTCATACCAACAATGGTTCCATGCCATTGCTCGGCGGTTCTCGGCGCCTTACATCGGGCGCTTGATGCCCCTGACGCCATCGTGATCATTCGCGACGGAACGATCCACCCTGTTTCACCCTCACAAAAATCATCCTGACGTATCGATTCGATCCAATATCGAAACGATCGCGTAATCTTTTTTCGGCCCGCGTACACGGGTTCGCTGCACGATACGATTCCAGCGTGGTAATACCTCGTCGCTCTCGGATATCTCGGTATCCTCTTTGCGCATTTTCAGACGCGACCACGCAATGGCGACGCCATCCGGACGCGACATCGACATGCCGCCGCTTTCATCGCTTGTCGTGTCACGCCGCTTCTTTTCAAAACGATAGCGGACGTGATAGCGATCCGCCCCGCACACGTGCAGGTCTTCGCCATCGGCGGCATCGCGTTCTTGCAAGGCGGGCCAGGGCAAACGGACGAACGGCTGTCCTGACGAAGGTCCATCGGCGAAATCGATCGCGAGCGTGTGCCCATCGCCGCCGGTCTCGCATCGGTAGAGGTAGCGTCGTGTCGATTGCAACGGATGGCCATGCCGCAGACGCAATACCCCGGACTCCACATAGTGCAACGCCAGGTCGGATTGCGCCGTGGACAATGTCACTTCGCCGGTCAATCTTGCCTCTATAGAAGGAGAAGACAGAACCCCAGGCACCACCGCATCGGGACCGCTTGCCGAAATGGGCCTCTCGCGCGGACCGCTATCTGGCGCGCGCCAGGCCAGCACAACCCGCCGTAAGCGCCAGCGCCCGCGCAGTGCGGCAAACCATGCGGGCACGGCTGCGTCATCGATCCAATCGGTCATATTTCTTGATCATGTAAGAATTCGTAAGGACTTGACGTTCCGCGGTCCCTGCTCGGTATTTTGCCCGACGCAAGATACGCGATCATCGCAACACTGACCACGACCCCTTATTTGGGCGGACGGCACACGGCAATGAATGCAAAGGCGTATCGGCAGCCCACGGCCGCGCAAGCGCGCGACACGGCGGCAACCTCGACGACCCCGCTCGCAGGCGCGGATGGTCGGCGCACGCACGCGCGGCACGGCGCAACGGCAGGAAGGCGTAGCGAAGGCAGGCTGGGAGCGTGGACGACCATCGCCGTGGCGACAGCCATCATGTCGCTGACGTCAGGCTGCGCCTACACCTTGGTGGCCGCGGCCGACGCAGTGGGATCGGTGACCCAGGCCGGCTTCGCGGTGGCGTCCCAGGTGTCATCGCCGACGTATGTCACCGGCAAGGCATTGCCAGTGAAACACGTGTGCATCGAGATCAACAACCAGGTCAACCTGTCAGACCTTGTCCCGGCCCTGCGCGTCGCGCTGGCTCAGCGCGGGGTGACCTCGATGGTCTATAACGCAGGCACGGCGCCGCCGGACTGCGAATCGCGGCTCACCTACACCGCGTCGATGGATTACGGCCAACGTCAATTCATCGACGGCTATACCCGCTATCTCTCGACCATCGATCTGCGTCTGGTACATGGCACCGAGGTCGTGGTCGCGCATTACCAGACCGAGGGCCTGAACGTCGACCGCTTTGCCAGTGTCTCGACAAAGATGCGCGGTCTGGTGCGCCAGATGGTCGTGCCCGTACAGAATACGCAATTGGCCGCCGTACCGATATCACGCAGCAGCGGCTATACGATCTCGACGAATGGCCAGACCAGCTATAGCGCAGCGGAAGTCATGGCCGTACCGCTGGAACAGCCTGGCATGAACGCGCTACCGAACGCGGCGCCCACGACGCAGGCGAACCCGTACGGTACCGCCGATGTTGCCATGTCGGCACCCGCCGCCACACCGCCGGCCGGCTATGTTTCGCCGTACACCGGCACGCGGGCCGCACCGGCAACAAACCCGCCAGCCTTTGCGGGGACGCAACCGGCCCAGGCACCATATGCCGGCGATGCCCCGATGCCGGCACCGGCCACGCAGGGAAACCCCTATGGCACCACATCGTCCAATGCCTGGAAGCCGAAGGGCATCACCAGCACCTCTCCCTGACGCGCGCAGGCGGGGTCATCCGGTAAGCCGTGGGCCAGGCCGGCCTAATGCAAGGCCGCCACGGGGCGCTCGATCGATGGGTCGACAGGCAGCAGGACGCTGACGACCAACCCGCCATCGGGCGCATTCTCTATCTGGTAGCGGCCACGGCGCTTGCGCGCGAGGCGCGCCACGATCGCCAGCCCCAGCCCGCAATGACCATCGCCGCTTCGCGCCGGGTCCAGGCGCGCGAACGGCTTACCGGCCTCCTCGATCAGATCTTCCGGGATGCCGGGGCCATGGTCTCGCACCTCGAACACCCAATGGTCCCCATCACGCCGCGTGCGCAACTCCACCGGCGCACTGCCGTGCTCAAGCGCGTTGTCGACCAGGTTGCTGGCCAGACGATCGATCAGGGTACGGGGCAAAGTGAAAGCAGGGCCCGCACGCAGATGCTGCACAAACAGCGTTTCCTCACCCGTTTCAGGCATCGAAAACTGCGCCCGGATAAACGCATCGACGCTGATTTCCGGGCCATCCGCCGGCTCCGATCCGGCAAATTCCAGGAACTGCTGGACGATATGCGTCAGCGAATCGACGTCACGCGTGAACTGCAAGCGCGCTTCGTCGTCGACTAATACGCTGGCGCGCAACTTCATTCGCGTCAACGGCGCTTTCAGGTCATGTGCAATGCCCGCCAGCATGAGGATCTTTTCATCCTCGCTCTGGCTGATCTGCCGCATCATCTGATTGACCGCGTGAATCAGCTCGCGCACTTCTCGCGGTCCCTTCTCGGCCACCAGCGGCGGCCGCTCGCCCTTGCCGAAGCGGCGCGCCGCCTGCGCGACGCGCGCCATCGGCCTTTGCATCTGCCAAGCGGCGCCAATCGACAACAGGACCGCCGCGATCAACATGGCGGCGGACTCCAGCAAGACCGGCGGCGGCGGCGGCGGGTCCAGCGAAATGACAATCCAATTCGGTTCGCGCGAATCGGCCGGGCTGGCGGTGTTCGATGCCGCAGCCGTTGCGGCAGGCGCTGGATAGCGAACCCAGAGGCGATCTCGCGGTGATCCGGTTTCGATGCCGACCAGCGTCCCGGCCGGGAGATTCTTGCGCATGGCATCGAGTAAATGCCCCATCGGACCATCGATCTGACTATGCCAGTTGCCATCGCGCGGCCGTGCCGACTCCGGCAGCAGCATCACGCCATTTACCGGCGATAGCCCCGGATCGCCCGTCGCGTCATTGTGCTCCGCCTGCAGCAGCATCAACAGGCCACGCGCATAGCCGTTCGCCTGGTTGCGCGGCCCCTGTATCGCCAATACAGCAAACCAGGCGGCTTGTACCGCGAACAGGACCAGAATGGCAAACACCGCCATTCGCCCGAACACAGTATCGAATGGCTGTGATGGACGATGGCTGTCCGTATTGTCTGACCCGTCACTGCCGGCCTCGACGCCGGTATCGGCGCGGCCGGCCCGAAAACGCATATCAGGTTGCCTCGACATTGGGCACGAAGACGTAGCCCTTGCCGCGCACCGTCTGGAGATGTCGCGGATTTGACGGATCTTCCTCGATCAGCCGGCGTAGCCGCCATACGGGTACGTCGAAGCCCCGATCGCGGAAGCTGAGCGCTTCGCCACGCAATAGGTGGTGTAGATACTCGCGCCCGAGCACCTTGTACGGATGACGAACAAAGACGTTCAATAGCGCCAGCTCGCTGTCCCGTAATGGCAACGGCTTGCTGTCGGCGAACAGTCGTCGGGACTGGCTGTCGAAACGAAAGCGTCCGAAGGCAAAGACTTCGGCGGATTCCGTGCGACCCGCGGAATGCGAAACCGGGTTCGCTACCTCGCGGCGTAACACCGAATCGATCCGCGCCATCAACTCGCGCGGCTCGAACGGTTTGACAATGTAGTCGTCGGCACCCAGTTCGAGGCCTGCCACCCGGTCCCCGACGCTGTCACGCGCCGTCACCATGATGACGGGAATATCGTCCCCGCTATCGCGGAGCGCGGCAAGCGTTTGCATGCCATCGGCGCCCGGCATCATCACATCGAGCACGATGAGCGACGGGCGCCCTTCCGCCAGGCGCGCACGCAAGCCGTCGCCATCCGCCAGGGTGGAGACCGCATAACCACGCGGTTCGAGATACCGGCTCAGCAAATCGCGTACGGCCGGGTCGTCGTCAACAATCAATACGGAGGTATCCATGGTGCGATTCTAACGGGACCGCCGCCCGAGGCAAGGACGCACCGGACATCTCAATATTACCCCCGCTTACGAGGCGGATGCGCATGTCGCACCCGTACTGGCTCGGGTTGACAGTAGACGACGCCCCGGTTTACCCCGCCTCCGGTACATTTTTTATACCAAGAGAAATGGAAAACATGACCGAACGCCACTGAAATGCGCGTTTATTGCTATCTTTTTTCATCGGCCTACCCATTCATGGCGCCAAATCCCGACGGCCCCGCGCATGCCGTCAGCCACCCCGCCAAGCCACTTGAAAGCCGCCCACCCGCCCCGTTTGCGGCAAGATTCGGAAAGACACACCGATACGATGGGGTCGCGCTTCCGCCAGTCGGCTATTAGAATTAAGACATGAATAATCATGTGCTCATCGTCGACGACGATCCGGTCGTGCGAGATCTGATCCGCGATTACCTGCAACAGCGCGGGTTCGCGGTGTCCGTGCTGCACCATGGCGCCGGATTGCGCCGGCGCATCGAACAGGAGCGCCCGACCATCGTCGTCCTGGACGTGATGATGCCCGATGTGGACGGCATCACGGCGTTGCGCGAGCTGCGCGCGTCGGGTGACGACATCCCCGTCCTGTTCCTGTCGGCACGCTCCGACGCCATCGATCGCATTATCGGCTTGGAACTGGGTGCGGACGACTACCTGCCGAAGCCGTTCGATCCACAGGAATTGGTTGCACGCATCCGGACGATCCTGCGCCGTCGTGGCGCGGCGCCGCCCGGATTGCCGGAAAGTCGGCCGCCGTATCGCTTCGGCCCGTTCGAGGTCGATTTTGCCGCGCGGGAATTGCGGCGCGACGGCGAGCGCCTGCCGCTTTGCGAGAGTGAATTTGCAACGCTGCAAGTCTTTGTGCGCAACGCCATGACGGTGATGAAGCGCTCTCGCTTGAGCGAGTTGCTGCACGGCCAGTCGGACGGGGTGCGTGACCGCAATCTGGATGTGTCGATCTGGCGCTTGCGCCGTGTCATCGAAAGCGATCCGTCCGAGCCCAGCTATATCCAAACCGTATGGGGCAAGGGCTATATCTTCGTGCCGGACCGCGAGCTGGGCGCGGCGGAACACTTACCGCATTAAGTCGTGCTTACCACCGTGCATACGCGGACGACACGTTACGCGTTGCCATGGCGGAACGCGGCGCGCGGATAAAAACGGGGACGCCGGCAACCAGCCTCCCCGCCTTTTACAAACGATTAATAGTTCGCTGCCTGGTTATGCAGCCAGCCACTATGCGTGGTGGTGCGCAACGCACCATCGCCCTGCTGTTCGATCCGGGCATTGGCGACACGTGTCGACGACACGAGGTTACCCGGCTGAATATCGATCGGATTGACGATGCCGGAAAAACGGACAAGCTGGTTGTCGTTGTTCGTGGCGATCATCCGGTCCCCGGCGACCATCAAGTTACCGCTGGGCAACACCGAGATGACGGATACCGACAATGTACCGTTCAACGTGCCGCCGCCCGTGATCGACCCCTTGCTCTGGAACTTCGAATTTGCCGAGCCGATGTTGAATAGCTTGGACAGCGTGATGGGGATGCCGGTCGTCCGGCCGTCGGCAACCTTCGCGGTGACATTACTGTCGCGGTTCAAGTCCATCTGCGCCGAATTCGATGTCTGGAAGTTCTCCTCCAGTTTCACCGTCAACAGATCACCGACATGACGCGCGCGCGGTGATTCATAAAGCGCCATCGCCGTGCCGGGCTGGTAGATGCCGCCCTGCTCCGCCAACTGCGTTTGCGGATTCATCAACGGCGGATAGGTGGGCACCTTGACGATCGACTGCTGTCCACCACAAGCCGATAACGCCATCAAGATCACGGTTGCCGTGGGCCAAGCAACGACGCCCGCCGCACGGCGGGACGGAACAGCGGTAAAACCATGGGAACGTGGCTTCATCATGCACTTCGGTCGATAATCGCGCGTCGTCCGCGCAAGCGCCTTGTTCCGCGATGCCATACACCACCTTCGTCGACATCAACGAAGGCGTCAGCGCCGTACTACCGGGCTACGATCAATCGATGGCCGCGGCGCAACCATCGAACGGCGTGGCCACCGCATGGCCGATACCCGGCACGATTTTCACGGTGGCGGCCACCGCCCGGCATGGGAATGCGAGCAGACCGCATCCGCCAAGCTGGGACAGCGCCGCCGCCACGAACACCCACAGTACAGCGCGCGATACGCTACGCGGAACAAGTTTCATCACAGTCGAGCCAAAGACAGTTCACCAAGCCGGAAAATATCTTCCGGCACGCTAGACGGCCCCGCTTCGAACCGTCCGATTCCACGAATCACACAAACCTTCGCCTGCCGCTGCCGCCTCCTGCCGCCCTGGTTCGTGCCGCGCTCTCCGAGCTGTCCAGCCCGCTAGAGTCGCATCATGCCGCCACGTGCACCATTCCGATCGGGCGAAGATATGGCGTATTTCTTCAATCCTTACGAACCCTTACCTGGAGGCCTTCCGCAGTAAGAAAGACATCGCTTCCTGCTTGAGACCTGGTCGCCTGGCAAGACACGGGCAGGACAAAACCTGTCGCGGCATGGTTCGTGGCGGTAGTGTGGCAGCAGGCAAGGCAACGCCGGGAAGCTTGCTGGCACAGATACCGCGTTAACGGCCGCTTTCGGAAAACTTTCAGTTTTTTCCCATGCGCCTATCGGATGCCGACGTGCGCGTTGGCCCTTCCGGAATGTCCGCAAGGTTCGGCCATCGGGCGACAAAGGGCCTCACGCCAGGGAAGAATCCATGCCTGGACGAATGCTTATCCGAATCTGAGCGTAACGAGCGACGGCGATCTGATAGCATGATTCGCCATCAGCCGTGCGCTTGCGCAGGCTGCTGGTTCCGCCGACCTCGGCAGCAGCGTGATGCCGTGGCACCGGCCCGATTTGCAACATCCGTCACAAACATGGAGTGCGATATGAGTCTCTTTCTCGGCGACACCGCCCCCGATTTCGAACAGGATTCCTCCATCGGCAAGCTGAAGTTCCACGAATGGGCTGGCGATTCCTGGGTGATCCTGTTTTCCCATCCGGCCGATTTCACACCGGTCTGCACGACCGAACTGGGCTTGACCGCGAAGTTGAAGCCCGAACTCGACAAGCGCAACGTAAAGGCGCTGGCCCTGTCGGTGGACAGCGCCGAGTCACATACGGACTGGATCAAGGACATCGAGGAGACGCAGAAAACCGTCGTCGGTTTCCCGATCGTCGCCGATCATGACCGCAAGGTCGCCTCGCTGTACGGCATGATTCATCCGAACCAGTCGGCGACGGCAACGGTGAGATCCGTGTTCATCGTCGATCCGAAGAAGAAGATTCGACTGACACTGACCTACCCGATGAGCACGGGCCGGAACTTCGACGAGATCCTGCGCGTCATCGATGCACTGCAATTGACCGATGGCTATAGCGTGGCCACGCCGGGCAACTGGCGCGACGGCGACGACGTCATCATTCCGCTGACGATCAAGGACGAAGCGGAGCTGAAGCAGAAGTTCCCAAAGGGATACAAGGCCGAGCGCCCGTACCTGCGCGTGACGCCACAGCCGAATAAGTAACATTCAGCACCACGCCTGGGCAGCTGCGCTGCGACGGCAGGCAAATCCACGGCGTGCGGGTGACCCGTCCGCGCGCCAATACCCGCCCGCCGGCGAACGGGTCAGCGGTTGACATCCACCACCAGGCGGCCGCGTACTTTGCCGGCCAGCAGGTCGTCGGCGGCACCGATGGCCGCTTCCAGGCCGATCACGTGTGTCATCGTTTCCAACATGGCGGGATCGAGATCCTCTGCGAGCCGTTGCCAGGCGCGCTGCCGTTTCTCGCGGGTCTGATAGACGCTGTTGATGCCCCTCAACGTGACGCCACGCAGGATGAACGGCGCCACCGTAGACGGAAAATCCATTCCCTGGGCAAGGCCGCACGCGGTGACGATCCCCTCTTGCCGCGTTGCCGCGCAGGCATTTGCCAAGGTATGGCTCCCGACGCAATCGACAACGGCGGCCCATCGCTCCTTCACAAGGGGCTTGCCGGGTAAGGAAAACGTCGCGCGATCAATCACATCGCTGGCACCCAATCGCCGGAGATAGTCCTGCTCCGCCATGCGCCCGGTGGAAGCGACTACCGTGTAGCCGAGCTTGCGCAGCAGGGCCACGGCGACACCTCCGACGCCGCCGCTGGCGCCCGTCACCAGGACCTCGCCGGAAGCCGGCCGGACGCCATGCGCCTCGATCG
This sequence comes from Robbsia andropogonis, assembly GCF_000970345.1. GTDB lineage: Bacteria > Pseudomonadota > Gammaproteobacteria > Burkholderiales > Burkholderiaceae > Robbsia > Robbsia andropogonis. The sequence goes on from NZ_LAQU01000003.1 coordinate 181,520, forward strand.
CCAGCACCGACAACATCGCCGTATAACCGGCGGTCCCGATCGACATGGCCTGGCGGGTGTCGAAAGCGAGGGGCAGGGGAATCAGCCAATCGGCGCGCAGCCGGGCGCGCTGGGCAAGCCCTCCCCAGTGCGTCTCGCCGATCCCCCAGCCGTTGACGATCACTTCCTCGCCTGTCCGATATCGAGAATCCGCGCTCGACTCGATAACCCCGGCCAGGTCGATGCCCGGCACCATCGGAAATTGACGGACCACGGCACCCTTGCCGGTAATGGCCAGCGCATCCTTGTAGTTCAATGTCGCATGATCGATGCGGACCGTGACATCGCCTGGTGGCAATTGCGCATCCTGCAATCGCTGCAGACGTACTTTCGCGCCGTGCTCCAGGTACAGCGCGTTGAACGTCCCGGACATTTCGGATGGGGTAGACATCGGTTGGCCTCCCGCCTAGCGGCGTTGTATACGAAGACCGGCTGCGGGCCGGTGAATCTCAGCAGGATAAACGCATCGGGCCAACCGTGCCGCCCCAGGCGAAACGGCCACGCGTTTTTCGACTTCAGGCACAATGAGTCCTGACCGGCCGCGGCCGGCCTCAGCCCCCTACATCGTCGCACTCGTCCAGATCGTTGCTCCGGCCCGCCATGCACAAGCCCTTACCTACGACATCCGAGCTCCCGCCGCCCGGTCAATCCGCCGGCACCAGTGGCGAGTCCGCCTTGCGCCCACGCTTCCGCTACTACGACCTGTTTCTCGCCGCCTTTGTCGTCGTGCTGATCTGTTCGAACCTGATCGGCGCGGGCAAGGTCGCGGTGATCGACCTGCCAGGCCTCGGGCTGGTCTCGTACAGCGCCGGGGTGCTGTTTTTCCCAATATCCTATGCGTTCGGCGACATCATGACCGAGGTCTACGGTTACGCATACGATCGACGCGCCGTCTGGACCGGATTTGGCGCCCTGATCTTCATGGCGGTGATGTCGGCCATCGTACTGGCGTTGCCTGCGGCGAATTCCGACTATATGCACGGCTATCAGCAGCACCTGGAAGGGGTGTTCGGCAATACGCCACGCATCGTCGTCGGCTCGATTGTCGCGTTCTGGACCGGCAGTCTGGTCAACGCCTTTGTGCTGGCGAAGATGAAAATCCTGACATCCGGCCGCATGCTCTGGCTGCGCACCATCGGCTCGACGGCGGTGGGCGAGGCGTTCGATTCGTCACTGTTCTACGTGATCGCGTTCTACGGGATCTGGCCTACCAGCCAGGTCTGGCATGTCGCGCTGGCGCAGTACCTGCTGAAGACCAGTTGGGAAGTGCTTGCCACGCCGCTTACCTACTGGATCGTCGGCTGGCTCAAGCGCGTCGAGCATCATGACCACTATGATCGCGACACGAATTTCACCCCGTTCCGCCTGCGTGCCTGAGGCGGTACTGGAAATCTTGCATCCTGCCCCCACATAGGCACAGGATGCAGGTATGTACAGGCACAGCCGGGAGCAGACCCGGCATATAGACAGCGGACGATGTAAGCGGATGAAGTACAAGGACTACTATGCCATCCTCGGGTTGAAACGGACTGCGTCGGCGGACGATATCAAGGCCGCATATCGGAAACTCGCGCGCCAATATCATCCGGATGTGAACAAGGCGGACGACGCCGAGGCACGCTTCAAGGAAGTCGGCGAGGCTTACCAGGTCCTGAAGGATCCGGAAAAGCGGGCGGCCTATGATCAAATGGGCAGCAACTGGCGCAACGGCCAGGACTTTCAGCCACCACCGAACTGGAACACGGGTTTTGACTTTGGACGCCGTGGCGGCACGGGGGGAGCGCAACAAGGCGAGTTTGGCGATTTCAGCGATTTCTTCGAGTCGATGTTCGGCGGCGCGACGCGCCGCGGTCCGGGTTCGACCGGTGGCACGACCGGTGCGGGAACATCCCGCCGGCGAGGCAGCACGGCGGCGGGGCAGGATCACCACGCAAAGGTCAGCATTGATCTGGAAGATTCCTACCAGGGCGCACGGCGCACGATCACGCTGCGCATCCCGACCGTGGATGCGCTCGGCCGGGCGTCCACGCAGGAACGCACGCTCGATGTCACCATCCCCAAAGGCGTACGTGAGGGGCAGCATTTGCGACTGACTGGCCAGGGCGCACCGGCGCCCGGCAGCGGCAAGGCGGGCGATCTCTATCTGGAACTGACGTTTGCGCCGCACAAGCTGTACAAGGTGGAAGGTCGCGACGTGTCGCTGGAATTGCCGCTGGCGCCCTGGGAGGCCGCGCTAGGGGCAACGGTTTCCGTGCCCACGCCGGACGGCACGGTGCAGTTGACCATCCCGCCGAATACCGCGGCGGGCCGCAAGCTGCGCCTCAAAGGCAAAGGGATTCCCGGTTCGACACCAGGGGATCTTTACGTGAACGTGCAGATCGCCTTGCCGCCGGCAGGCACCAGTGCCGCGCGTAATGCCTATCTGGCCATGGAGCAGGCGACGCATTTCGACCCCCGCGCGCATTGGACTGTTTAAATTTAAGTAGCACGTCCCCTTCGCCGACGTCGGTGAAGGGCGATGCACTCTTTCGACATGGATATTGAAACCTACGCAATTCGCGTCAGTGGTCGCGTTCAAGGCGTTGGCTATCGTGCCGCGGCCGTGCGGCGCGCGCATTTGATCGGCGTCCGCGGCTGGGTACGCAACGTGGCCGATGGGACGGTCGAAGGTGTCATACAAGGGTCTGTGGATCAGGTCGACCGGATGCTCGAATGGCTGCGACTGGGGCCGCCGATGGCCCGTGTTGAAACCGTCGATAGCGAACGCATCCCGGACGACCGCCGTTTCAGTCATTTCGAGCAACGTTAGCCCTCGTCGACATCAACTTCGGTCTTTTCGGCTCCCGGTTTTTCGCATGCTTATCTCACAATTCATGACGAATTAACCGAGCCTTTCGGCAAACATCCACGATTGACGATATATTATAAGGTCGCTGTCGAGGGTGAATCTTTAAAACCCGACTTCATTTTGTTTTTGTACAGCAAAATCATTTGCTTAAAAAAGCTTTGATCTACTTTGCGCAATGGCATGTTTCCGCGCGCTATTGATCAGCACAAGCAAATCGGAGAGTGCGTTGAGTACGATCTGTCGCGAGCCATCTCGTTATGCAGCCCTTCCGTCTTACGGTGCCTTGTCGCGCGACATGCCGCCCTTACGGGGCGCGGACCATCGCGCGGGACCGTACGCAGAAAGAAAGCGGCTCCCCGACGTCATCGTGAGGGGGCGCGGTAAATGTTGGCCAGCGTAAACCACTCCTACGCTTTCGTGATGTCGCCGCGCCTGGGCGACTCGCTGCTATCGATGATCGTGGTACACAACCTTGCCCGGCATGGCTACAGGATCAAGGTGTTCGGTGACCAGATTCATGCGCTGCGCGATTGGTTTCCCGGCTTCGACATCGCGCCTGGATTAACGCCGCATGACGCGTCCTCGGCACTTGCGCCGTATGACGTCATCTTGCACGCTTACCATGCGGACAAGGTGCTTCCCCCCGGTGACCGGCATGCGAACGTCATCGTGATGGACGATTGGCCCATTTATCGACAAATCAGGAATATGGTCGACATTCAGCTCGACGTGTGTCGCGTGCATTTCGGACTGACGGATCTGGTTCGGGAAAATGGGATAGCGCAGCTACCGTCGTCGGCCGTACGGGCAACCGCACCGGGCGAATCAGAAAGATCGCGGCGGCCGCTGACACCGCGCGGCGACATGCGCCGGGTGGTGATCCACCCGGTTGCCAGCGATTCGCAGAAAAGCTGGCGGCCCAAACGGTTTGTCGCATTGGCGCTGCAATTGCGTGCACGGGGTTTCGACCCGGAATTCGTGCTGCCGCAATCGGCACTGGAGAACTGGCGATGGCTGCCGTCGTACGGTCTCCGCGCATATGCCTCGCCTGATCTCAGCCAGATTGCCGAGCGGATCGTCACGGCAGGCTGGGTGATCGGCAACGACTCGGGACTAGGCCATCTCGCGTCAAGCCTCGGCGTTCCGACTGTGGCGTTGGCGATGCGTCCTCGTATTGCCGCGCGTTGGCAACCGGGCTGGGCACCATCGGAAATGGTGCTGCCGCTACCCGTTGTGCCGGGACGCTTCCTGAAAGAGACGTGCTGGAAATACCTGGTATCTTCGGCGCGTGTATTAAGAGCGTTCGATATCCTGCGACGGCGCTGCGGCATGCCGGTCACGTTGCACGGTAATGCATATGCGCCGACCAGTCCAACGCTTGCACCCCGTCCCGGCACGGACCCGGCGACGGACGCGCGGCGGGCGAACTGATCAATAAAGTGTTGCAACGTTAACCGCATCGTGACAATGCGCGGTGCGACGCCGAGGCTTGTTTACGGTATTTTTGCGTAGGCGAAGATTGCACCGAGTGATACGCGTACGCCGCGCCGTGGGTCCGTTAAGCCGGTACCGGCTGCTACCTGCTCGCCTCCGTCCGCACTACCTCCGTGTTTTGCCCTTTGCCTCTAAGGACTGGTTTGCCCCCAGCCTGTCGCCCCGCTTATTTCGAGATCCCGATTCCCCGCTGATGCAAACCGTTTTCACCGTCCTCATCCTGCTGCTTGCCGTGGCGCTGTCGGGTACGGCTGCCAGGCTGATCCGCTTCCCCATCCCGTTGCCGTTGATACAGATCGCGATCGGCAGTGTGCTGGCATGGCCGCGTCTGGGCCTGCACGTGACTTTCGTGCCGGATGTCTTCCTGCTGTTGTTCATTCCTCCCTTGCTGTTCGCCGATGGGTGGCGGATGCCAAAGCGGGAGCTGTTTCATTACCGGCGGCCCATCCTGATGCTGGCGCTCGGCCTCGTGTTTTTCACGGTGGGGGGGCTTGGCTATTTCATTCATTGGCTCGTGCCGACAGTGCCGCTACCGGTCTCGTTCGCCTTGGCTGCCGTGTTGTCGCCAACCGATGCCGTCGCGCTGTCCGGCATCGTGCCGCGCGGCAGGCTGCCGCTACAGTTGAAGCACATCCTGGAAGGTGAGGCCCTGCTGAACGACGCATCGGGACTTGTCGCGTTCAAGTTCGCGGTGGCGGCCGCGCTGACCGGCACGTTTTCGATATGGCAGGCATCCATCAGCTTTGTCGTGATTGCATTGGGTGGGCTGGCGATGGGCGTGGCGCTGACCTGGCCATTCAACTGGCTGCGCCAGAAAATTGCCCAATTGTCCGATGATGACGACCCTGGCGTGCAGATCATCCTGATCCTGCTGCTGCCGTTCGCGTCCTATATTCTGGCCGAACACCTGGGCTTGTCCGGCATTCTGGCAGCGGTGGCCGCCGGCATGGCGATGAATTTCACGACGGACCTGAGCACCGAAAGCGTTGCCACGCGGATGCGCGGCGCCAGTGTCTGGGCCATGATCGAACTGATTTTCAACGGCTTTGTCTTCATCCTGCTTGGACTGCAGTTCCCATCGATCATCGGCAGCGCACTATTGGAAGCGCATCACCTCCATAACGGCGAGTTGGCCGCGTTGATCGAGTACGTGCTCGCGATTTCCATGGTCATGCTTACGCTGCGGATGGTCTGGGTCTGGGCGCTGCGCTGGCTGTCGAGCCGGCATATCGCGAAAATGGGGATTGATAATGCGATTCCCGGATTGCGTGTAGCGGCCATCACGTCACTTGCCGGGGTACGCGGCGCGGTAACCCTGGCGGGCGTGTTGTCGATTCCGCTGACGATGAACGATGGCACGCCATTTCCCGGGCGCGACCTCGCGGTATTCCTCGCCGCCGGCGTCATTATTTTTTCGCTGGTGGTGGCCACCATCGGGCTGCCATTGGCACTCGGACGGATCAAGGACCTTGGCGGAGAACGCGAGCGACGCGAGGAGCGCGAAGCACGGGCCGCCGCCAGCGCCGCCGCGCTGAAGGCGATCGAGGTCGAGTACGAGCGGATGCGCGATTTACGCGCCGAACGGGGACATGAGGAAGACGGGCTGGCTGCCGATATCGCCGCGCAGGTCTCGGCCGCGTACAAGCGTCCGCTACATCTGCTGGCCGATGGTGGCGATATCGACGAATCGTTGCGCGACCGCGCGCGCCGCTCGGAAAAAATCGCGCGCCGAATGCATATCGCGGCATTACGTGCCGAGCGCAGCGAATTCTTTCGGCGCCAGGCCAGCAACGCGATAAACGATGAAACGTTGACTCGCCTGCTGCGGGAGACCGATCTTGCCGAATCCGCGATCTTGCTCCGCGGCGGCCGAGGTACGGCGCCACACTGATTCCGTGCGGGATTGATCAAATATAGGGAGATGCCTGAACAGGCACGAAAGTTGCAAAGTTGCGTGGTTATTTATTGGTTACGCATTGCAAGTTGGAGTATCCCACAATGTCTGCCGAATCTCGTGTTCCGCACCCGGCTGTTGCCTTGACCGCAACCGAAACGGCGCGTCCGGCATGTTCCCCGTCACTCGGTGCCCCTATCTCCGAGGACGTGGCGCGGGTATTCGTGGGATGCGACCCCAACAACTGCGATCTCGAGCAGATGATGGTGCTGGAGTACAGCCTGCGGCGACATGCGTCCATTCCCGTCGAAATTCATTGGATGCAGTTATCACGGGATCCCGCAAGCCCTTGGTATTCCCAACCGGAGCAAGACCGAGGCTGGCGTACCGATCTCTGGGTCACACCGTTTTCCGGCTTCCGTTGGGCGATCCCGGCACTGTGCGGCTATCAGGGGCGCGCCATCTACATGGATGCGGACATGGTCGTGCTCCGGGATATTGCCGATTTGTGGCGTACCCCTTTTACGTACGGACAGATACTCGCCGCGACGAAGCGCAAGAAAAAAAGTTGGCGCTACTGCGTGATGGTATGGGATTGCGCCGCCGCGAAGGACCATTTGCCGCCACTGGATGCATTACGGTCAACACCCGAAGCGCATGCCAACCTGATTCATTTTTTCAACGACCATCCAGAATTTACATATCGTCTCCACCCCGACGAAAACAACGTCGATGGGGAAAATCGGCCACTCAGCGATATCCGTATTTTGCATTACTCGGACATCGGCACCCAGTTCACGCATAAATATGCGTTTCCGCGCCTGGCGGCCGAAGGATCGAAACATTGGTTCGATGGCGAGGTGCTTCCGCATCCGCGGGCGGACTTGCAAGCGTTGTTCGATCAGTACCACGCCGATGCGCTTGCCGCGGGCTATACCCTTGACCAATACCGGAATGCGCAGCCCTTCGGTGCGATCGTCAAGGCCAGCCAGGTGAACTACACCGGCAATCGACGCACGCGGCGCATGTCATTGTGGTCTCGTATCAAATGGCGGCTTCGGGGCGGTCGCGCCAACGCTGTCGCAGGCACGATGGCTGCACGGCAGGAGACGGTCAAATGACGAGCGCCGACAGCATCGCGAATGGCAGGATCACGGGAACGGGCGGTGCCGCGGCAAGTTCCCCCGATGGCGAGACAGTCTCGCATGTTGGAAAGGCTCGGCAATCCGATAGGGATGCTGAAGATAGACAGACAATCGAAGACGCCGCGCACGCCGACGATGCTGACGTGGCCCCGCGCCGCGCCACCGGGCGCGGCCGCCTGGACCGGGCGTGGCGCCGAATGTATGCGGCGGCGTTGAAATCCCTGTTTCGTGCAACGCATTCCGCCGAGCATCGACATAGCGAGCGCCTTTGGCCGCACGGCAAGGTCTTTCGCGATGCGGAAGGACGCGTGACGGATTTCACCGTGTATGGTCATTCGTTTCCCCTTGCCAACGACGCAATGCGCCGTCAGCGTGCCGACGGGGAACGCGCAACCTCGGCCATGAGCAAGGCCCAAGGCATGACGGGCGTAACCCTGACCGCTCGCCCGCCGCTGCATCTCGTTGCATGCGGCCCGTCGATCGCCGATATCGATTATGACTTGCTGGTCAATGCCGCGCCGTCGCACAAGCGCATGGGCGTCAACGGCGCAGTGGCGCTGACACGCCAATACGGCATGCATTTCGATTACTACTGCATCACGGACAACGGCTTTATCCGGCACCGTGAAGACCTGGTCGCGCACATCATCGCGCAAGACCTGGTGCTGTTCACCACGCCCATCTGCTTATGGACCATTCTGCAGCGATTTCCGCAATCGGCGCTGCAATGCCGCGTGTTCCTGATAGAGCGCGTAGGGATGCAGGCCTTACGCCCGCACGAGTCCTATGCCGAGGTGGTGGCGCGATCGGACGGTACCATGACACAGTTCGCCACGCCGATGCCGCTGGGCTTCAGCCACGACATCGCGAGAGGCGTATTTCCCGGCGGCACCGTCGCTTTCGAGGCACTTCAGGTGGCAACCTGGCTGGGCTATGACAACCTCTACCTGCATGGACTCGACCTCGGCAACGCGGCAGAGAAACCGCGTTTCTACGAAACCGACGACGACCGGCTGCCGACAATGATCCATCGCCAACTGGCCAGCGAGATTCTGCCGTCGTTCACCCATGCCGCGCCTATCCTGAGGGCCAGGCGCGTACGCGTGACCAACCTGTCGCTGGAAAGCGCATTGGACCATGCGGTCTTTCCGAAGGCGCATTGGCGCACGCTGCCGTTCGTCCTGGCCCACGAAGCCATCAAACGCGCACGTTGCCCCGCCGGGATGACGCGCGGCCAATGGGAAAATCGCCCGGCCGCCGCGTAATCAGAAGCCGAGGGACATCCCGAGGCGTGAGATCACCATCAGCAGGATCTGCGTGATCACGAAGAGCGCGAGCGGCGAAAGGTCCATGCCACCGATCAACGGCAACACCCGGCGCAGCGGATTCAGGAACGGTGCCGTCAGGATGTCGAGCAGCGCCATCGTCGGCGCGCGCGGATTCAGCCAGGACATCAGCGCCATCAACAAGGTCGCCCACATCAACAGGTTGACAGCCCATTTCACGGTGGTCAGCAACGCAAACGCGAAGACCAACGGAAACATGTCACCCGGATCACCGCCAGCGACGGCGACAACCAGCAACAAATAGAGGAGGGCAACGACATAAGCCGCAAGCAGTGTCGCCCAATCGACACCCCCGGTTCCCGGCAGCACCCGCCGCAACGGCACCACGATCCAGTCGGTGATCTGGAACACCCCCTGTGACACCGGGTTGCGCGGTGGCATGCGTACAGCTTGCATCCACGCCCGCAATAGCAGGGCCGCGCCGAACAGCGTAAAAACGATGTCAATAAGAAAACGGGCGATATCGCCGAACATGCTGACTCCTGAATCCATTCAATGGTAATGCGCGCCGGGGATTGTCGCACGACACGACGACCGCCGACATGACACCGCGGCCCTGTTGTTTGTTAGCCCGATCGGGCCGGCACCACCTCGCCGCCCACGTCAGGCGGCGTGGCAAGCGGCGAACGCGCTAATTCGACATAGCGGTGACGCCCCCCGGCAGGTTCGGATGCCATGAGGGCAATGCGCTTATACGACCACTCCAGCGCGGCAAACGGCAGCGCCGAGACCACGCCACCCAGATCCGACGGCATGGCGTCGCGCAGCAGGCTGACATGCGGGCGAAACGGCTCATCTTTGAGCGAGAGACCGGCTACGGTGATCAGCTCGCTCAGACTGCGGTGCAAGGCCAGCAGGTTTGTCACGCCGCTGGCATCCTGTGCGGCGGCAACGTCCGCCTCGGTGCGACCGCTGCCAGCCCCGAGACCGTCTCCCAGACCGGCCCAGACGATCCGGCGGCGCCCGAACGCGCCGAAACGCCCGAAGGACAACGTGCCAGGCGGCACACTGTAGGCCGTGGTCATCGCCGCCAGCACCGGCAGCCGGTCCGACGGCACCTGCCCCAGAAACAGCAGCGTCAGGTGCAGCGACTCGGGCGGCAAACGCCTCCCACCGCAGCGGCGCTGCGCCTGGAGCGCCCGCCGTGCCAGCGACTCCCGCACGGTTTTATCCGGCAACAACGCAAAAAATAAGCGCATCTGGGATCTCCGCTGAATCCTGATGCTGCCCTGCCTGTAAGGCTTTCGTCAAGCCGGACGACAACCGAACGCACACTCGCGCCCGATTCCCACCATATGCTCATAACGAAAAAGTCGAATGATTTCAGGTTGTTTCGCCCAGTTTTGACTGTTTTCACGAAAAGCGGCTCTCTATAATGCCCTGTTCATTCCCGCACCATGCCGAGGGAAAGTCTCACGCGTGGCTTCATGCCGCAACGATCTCCCCTCGGCACTGCTACTCAACGCTGCGACGCCGCACTGCTCGACCGTATGGCCTTATCCGCTTCCCGAACCGCCCCCTCCGGCATTCACGCCGCCGTCTCCGATGCGCTTGCCGACGCCACCGGTGGTCCCGCCACCGGGCTCGATGCGCGACGAGGGACCGGCAACCCCACGCCGCCGCCCGCACCCGGCAAGACGCGCAAGTCCCGGCGCGTGCTGCCGGGTTTCGGCCTGACGCTGGGTTTCAGCCTGTTCTATCTGTGCCTGATGGTCTTCGTGCCGTTGTCAGCGCTGTTCTTCAAGACCGCAGGCCTGGGCTGGGATGATTTCGTCACCGCAGTCGCGGCGCCCCGCGTGTTGGCAACCTACCGCGTCACGTTTGGCTGCGCACTGATCGCCGCGTTGATCAACCTCGTCTTTGGATTGCTGATCGCCTGGGTGCTGGTGCGCTACCGCTTCCCCGGCAAGCGTATCATCGACGCCCTGGTCGACCTGCCCTTCGCCCTGCCGACTGCCGTGGCCGGTATTTCGCTGACAGCCATCCTGTCGAACAACGGCTGGCTAGGTCAGTACCTGTCGCAGGTCGGTATCCATCTGGCCTATAACCCCGCCGGCATCGTCGTTGCGTTGACGTTCATCAGCCTGCCCTTCGTCGTGCGTACCGTGCAACCGGTGCTGGAAGATAGCGAAGCGGAATTGGAAGAGGCGGCCGCCAGCCTGGGTGCCACGCGCTGGCAGATTTTCTCACGCGTGATCTTGCCCGCGATTTCTCCGGCCTTGCTTACCGGATTCGCCATGGCGTTCGCACGGGCGGTAGGCGAGTACGGCTCGGTCGTCTTCATCGCCGGCAATATGCCGATGGTGTCCGAAATCACGCCGCTGCTGATCATGGTGAAGCTCGAGCAATTCGACTACGCAGGGGCATCGGCGGTGGCGGTCGTGTTGATGGTGGTATCGTTCGTACTGTTACTGGCCATCAATGGCCTGCAAGCCTGGCAGCGCAAACTACTCGCGGGAGGCCGCAAATGACCTCTCCCGCATTAAGCCGTCCAGGCACGCAGACGGGCGCCGCCACGCGCATCCGGCGCGGCACCGAGGAATCCCCTTGGGTCCGCCGGCTGCTGATCGGCATTGCCTTGCTGTTTATCGCGCTGTTCCTCATCCTGCCGCTGCTGACCGTGTTCGTCGAAGCGCTGCGCAAGGGCGTGGGCGCTTACTTTAGCGCATTGCGGGATCCCGATGCGTGGTCCGCCATCAAGCTGACGCTGCTGACCGCGGCCATCAGCGTGCCGATGAACGTGGTGTTCGGAGTGGCAGCCGCCTGGGCGCTCGCGAAGTTCGAATTCCGTGGCAAGGCCATCTTGATCACGCTGATCGATCTGCCGTTTTCCGTCTCGCCGGTGGTGGCGGGTCTGTCGTACGTGCTCGTGCTCGGCGCGCAGGGATGGATCGGCCCCTGGCTGATGGACCACGATATCCAGATCATATTCGCGGTACCGGGAGTCGTGATCGCCACGGCATTCGTGACACTTCCGCTAGTGGCGCGCGAACTCATTCCGTTGATGCAGGCGCAGGGCAGCGACGAGGAGCAAGCGGCCATCGTGCTAGGCGCCAGCGGCTGGCAGACGTTCTGGCATGTCACGCTGCCAAATATCAAATGGGGCTTGCTATATGGCGTCATCCTGGCCAATGCACGGGCCATGGGAGAATTCGGCGCGGTGTCCGTTGTCTCGGGCCATCTGCGCGGGGAGACAAATACGATCCCGCTGCAAGTGGAAATTCTGTACAACCAGTTCCAGATTCAGGCAGGGTTCGCGGTGGCATCGCTGCTCGCCTTGCTGGCACTGGTCACGCTGGTGATCAAATCCGTGGTGGAGTGGCGGCATGAACGCGAGATGAAGCGGCTCGCCGACCTTCCAAGCGAACGTCCGGGTCAGGTCGCGGACGCCGTCCTGATCGCGGGCGCCGGCGCCGCGCCTTCCGATGTTGCCCGCGCCAACGGGCGTCCCTGAGGTTTCCGATGAGTATCGAAGTTCAACACGTGAACAAGCGCTTTGGCGATTTCCAGGCGCTGAACGATGTCAACCTGCATATCGACCAGGGCGAGCTGATTGCGCTGCTCGGACCGTCCGGCTGCGGCAAGACCACGCTGCTGCGCATCATCGCCGGATTGGAGACACCGGATAGCGGGCAGATCCTGTTCTCCGGCGAGGACAGCACCGATGTGCATGTCCGCGAACGCCAGGTGGGTTTCGTATTCCAGCACTACGCGCTGTTCCGCCACATGACCGTGTTCGACAATGTCGCGTTCGGGCTGAAGATCCGCCCGCGACGCGAGCGACCGCCAAAGGCCGAAATCCGGGAAAAAGTGCACGCACTGCTGAAACTGGTGCAGTTGGACTGGCTGGCCGATCGCTATCCGTCACAGTTGTCCGGTGGGCAACGCCAGCGTATCGCGCTTGCGCGGGCACTTGCCGTGGAGCCGAAGGTGCTGCTACTTGACGAACCGTTCGGCGCGCTCGACGCCAAAGTGCGCAAGGAACTGCGACGCTGGTTGCGTCGCCTGCATGAAGAATTGAACGTGACCAGCATCTTCGTCACGCACGATCAGGAAGAAGCATTGGAAGTGGCCGATCGGGTGGTGGTGATCAACCGTGGCCGCATCGAACAGAGCGGCTCACCGCTGGACGTCTGGCAGAAGCCGGCAAGTCCGTTCGTCTATGGCTTCCTCGGCGATGCAAACCGGTTCCAGGGCACGGCGCGGGATGGCCTGATCCACGTAGGCGACTACACGTTCCAGACGCCCGGCGCGGGACACGTCGCCCCGATACATGACGAGGCCGCCACGGCAAGCACTGCCGGCCATGCGGCAACGGCTGCAACCCCGGATGGCGAGGCGAACGCGTTCGTGCGTCCTCACGATTTCGAGATCACGCGACCGGCGCCGGGCCACCACGGCATTGCCGCGCAATTCAGCCGCGCCGTGGTGGTCGGTGCGGTGGCCAAGCTCGAACTGCTCGCGCCGGCCGAGTCGGTAGGCATGACGCCCACTGCCGGCGCGGGCGCGGGCATCGCCGTTATCGAGGCGCAATTACCGGCGCAGCAGTTCCTGAACATGCAGCTTCAGGAAAACGAGTCGGTGTTGTTATCACCGCGTCGCGCGCGCGTTTTTGTCGGCAATGCCACGATCGACATCGGCACGCCGGCCGCCGCTGAAAGCTGACCCGCCACGTGGCGGCATGCCGTGCCCGTCACGCCGATGGCGCGCCCCGCCAGTCACGCAGATGCGCCAACAGCGCGCCACCGTACCGCGTGCCGAACCACCGCGCATGCCCCAGCAGATAATCGTCGTAAGCGACGGCGGCGGCTTCGCCGAGACCTAGCACACCAGCAAAGTAGCCAACCTCGGACAACGCGAACTCGGTATGCACGATCGGCAGCAACGCGATCAACGCGGCGCGATCCGCATCGGTCAGCGGCGTGACGCTGTGATAGCCATTCAACAAGGCATCGACCTGGTCCAGATGGACGGCGCGCGCATCCGATTGCACAAGCCATTCGATCGTGTTGCGTTCAATCGCGAGCGCGAGATCCACCAAGGCGCACGTCCGGTCGGCAAGTCCAAAGTCGAGAATCGTGCCGACCTCGGGCGTACGCGGTGTCGATGACGGTGCACCCGCGCCACGCCACAACATATTCGAGGCATGCCAATCGCCATGCGTCCATAAAGGCGCCAGGCCGGGCGCCGCATCCGCACCCTCGGCCTCGAGCAGCGGGACGAGCCGCGCATGCCAGGGGCCGATCGTCGCCGCGATGTCTTCACGCCACGGCCGCATCGCCAGCGCCTCTTGCAACAGCGGCTGCGCCGCTACCCAGTTTTCCAGCGCTGGCAATAACGCCGACGCACCAATCACCTGGTAGCTCGACAGCAACAGCCGGGGTGGCCGCGCCGGCGCATCGTAGCCGCGGGACGCACGATGCAGCCGCGCCAATGCGGCACCGGCTACCCGCGCATGGTCCACCCGCCTGAAGGGTTCCCACGACATGACGTCGCGATAGTCATCCTGGCCTTCCCCCATGCCATGCACTTCGTAAGTCCATTCACCGATCTGGACGGCCGTGCGTCCCAAGCGGTCATGCAGGACCTGCGCCACCGCCATTCCCTGCCGTTGCAAATGCGCAATGAACCGATGCTCTTCCGCCAACGCCGCGATGTCGCGCAGGCGTTCATGGTGACGCTTCACAAATAGCGTTTCACCCGTGGTCAGCCTGACCAATGCCGCGGCGGCGAATGGTCGCGGGCTATGCCATGAAATGACGTCGATTTCGCCCGCGATCCGGTAGGAGGAAAGCACGCTGGCCAGTTCGCTGACGATCATCAGCGGCCAATCTCGATCGGCCTGCTGTCCGTGTATGCCGAACTGGCCTGACTGCCCGAAGGGACGCCCGGCGGTGCCCGCGAGATTCCCCCTGTCAGCGGTATTGTCACCACGCCCCCCCGCGCCGCTGGCAGGATTCGATGGCACGGGCGAACGGGGGGCCGGAACCGGGGACGGCACGGGCAAGCCTTCCGACGTCCCGCCCCGCATCACCCGACGTCCGAGGGTCAACGCACGACGCCAGTTACGCCAGCCGATCAATGCCAGCACGACGAAGCCGGCGTATAGCAAGGCTGTTGGATAGAGCCCCTTCACCAAGAACATCCCCACATATATCAGGTCGAGCAGGACCCACAGTCGCCACGACGCAATGAATCGGCGCGCCGTCCAATACTGCGCGACCAGACTGAATGCCGACAAAAAGGCGTCCATCCAGGGCAAGGCGGCATCGGTCCACACCGACATCATCAGCCCCAGTGCCGCGCCGCCTAGCGCGCCACATCCCAGACCCTGGCACAAGAGACGCCACGACGGCACCTGGACATCCACCAACGCGCTGGCCGCCGCCCGTGTCTCGGGGTGCCGCCAGCGCCACCAGCCGTACAACTGCATCACGGCAAATGCGGCCTGCAACAGCATGTCCGAATACAGCTTCGCGTCATGAAATATCCATGCATAAAGCGCGACGGACACCAGTCCCACCGGCCAGCATGCCATCCAGCGGCGCGCCGTCATCCAGACTGCCAGCGCACTGACCAGCACGCCCGCGATTTCAATTCCTGACATCGTGATTCCTACGAAATACCTGCCCGAAGCGGCCGCCGTCCCTTAGAAATCGTACGTCAGGGACAGCCGGGCCGTGCGTGGTGCGCCCAGGAACAGATAGGCGTCCCCCTGCTGCTCGCCCGCATCCTGCCAATAGTACTTGTTGAACAGATTGTCGATCGACAGGCGGATCGTAGTCCGATGCCCGCCGATTCGGGTCTCATAGCGCGCCCCGGCATTAAAGACGAAATAGGCGGGAACGCGGGCCGTGCCTTCTTCATTGGCCGTCTTGCTGCCGCTGAACACCATGCCGCCCAGCAGATGCAAGCCCGGCACTGGATGCACCGCATAATCGGCGTACACCGTCGCGCGCATCGCCGGCACATTGATGACTTGATGGCCTTCGTAATCCGGAGAGCCCGTACCGGATGCCCGCGCGCGAATGGCGGCCACGCTGCCGTTCAGCGTCAGGTCACGGCTTGCACGACCGGATACGTTCAACTCGACTCCGGTATTGCGCTGGGTGCCATGCTGCACGAAGGTATAGGTGCCGGTACCGGCATCCGGATCAGCGAATTCGAACGGCTTGTCGATCGTGAAGACCGACAAGCCCACGCTCAATGCATCACGCCAATCGTACTTGATTCCGCCCTCCACTTGCGTGGAAAGCAATGGCGGCAGGAACGCGTATGCATTCGTCGCGCGGTACGGGGCCTGGGCGCCAAGCGACAGCGTCCTGCTGTACGACGCATACACGGAAAGTGGCGTCACAGGCTTGTACACCACCGCCAGTTGCGGCAGGAAGGTCGTGCGGTCCGTGTGCGTGGCTACCGTGTCGATTGCTGCCCAGCTGCGCTGCCGCAAGAACACTTCGCGACCACCGCCCAGGATCTGCCAATGGTCGCCGATCGACACCTTGTCCGTCGCGAAAAGGGCATATTGCCAGGCGTCGAGTTGCCGGAAGGACGGACCGGCCTGATTCTGTGAGGGATCGAAGGTCAGGTCCGGGCCGTAGATATTCTCGCTACCGACGTAGTCGTTGACCGCCGTGGTCATGCTGACCACGCGCCGCTGGATATCGACACCCAACGACACGTCATGCCGGACCGCCCCCGTCCATACACGGCCCGTCACGGCGCTGCGCACTTCGTCGTTACGCCGGTATTCGCCAGGGCTGCGAAAATCGTAGACGTCGAAGTCGCCGTTCGCCCCGAAGAAGTACGGCGAGGTGGCACCGCTGGCGCAACTCGGCGCATAGTAGCAACCGTAGGCGAAAGCGACGTTGTCATCGATCATCGTCCGGCTGCGGCTGATGGCAACGTACGCGCGCCAGTCGTCGTTGAACTGGTAGTCGAAGCGTCCGCTCAGGTTTAGTGCATCGGTGGTCGTCGGCTTGGCCCATGGCTGCGCGCCGAGCAACTTGCTGGCGGAGGCGGCGGACGGCACCACGGTGCCGCCCAGCAGTTGATAGCCGGACACCGACTTCTGCACCAGTTGCTGGAACTCGGCGTCCAATTGCAGGCTGGCGCGTGGTGTCAGGTTCCAGTCCAGGGCAACCGAGCCGAAAGTACGCCGGCCGTTGGCGCCATCGACATACGAGTGCGTATCTTCCTTGGCCGCGTTGACGCGAAATCCGAATGCATTGTCGGTACCGAAGCGTCGACCAAGGTCGACGGCCGCCGACGTCGATCCGCGACTGTCCGTGCCGACCGTCACGCTCTGCACGTTTTCCGGACGCTTGGTCACGAAGTTGATGATGCCGCCAGGCGCGACTACACCGCTCTCTATCCCCGCCAGCCCGTTCAGCACTTCCACGCGCGATTTGTTTTCAAGTGCGAACTGCTGCTCACCCGACGCGCTCATCCCATTGACCTTGATCGCGCTGGCGAGATCAATCGGAAAGCCGCGGATCGAGAAACCCTCGTAATACCCCACCGGCGCATAGGCGTTGCCCACCGATGCGTCATTACGCAATACGTCGCTGAGGCGCTTGGCCTGCTGGTCGGCAATCAATGCCGCGGTCATCACCGTGATCGATGCCGGCGTGTCACGCAACCGTGCGTCCTCGTCCCCGGTGATCGACGAGGTTCGTGCCCGATAATGGTTCGCCGCGCCGCCGTCTTCGCCCGGCGCGGTGACCGCTACGGCGGGCAATGCATTGTCGGTCGCCGAGGCGCTAGCCGCTGGTGCGGACGCCGTCGTCGCCGCCGCCGCCGCGGCTTGCGCCAGCGCAGCGTGCGGGAGCGCGCCGGCCAGCACCGCGCAGAAGATGAAAGGTACCCTGGGCACCCAGCCAATCGACACCGAAAATACTGCCCCGCGCGGCTTTCTCATCCTGTCCCATTATTTTACGAATCGTCGCGCGCATAGTAACGGCAGTGACGCCATCCGTAAATTACAGTGCGGTTTGCTGCATAGCAACATGTCGCGTTAATGCGGAACATGTCCCGTGAGTACCAGCATTACAGTCAGGGTCAACAGCGAACAGACCGTGGTCAACAAGATGACCTGCGACGTGATGACCGCTTCGCGTTTATAGAATTCCGCCAGCATGAAAGGGCCGGTGCCGGTCGGCAGCGCCGAAAGCAGCACGGTGATACCGAGTATATCGCCAGACATGCCAAGCCACCGACTGGCTAGCCAGAAGGCGAGCAAAGGCTGGATGATCAGTTTCAAGGCAGCTAGCGCCACGGTCGTCGGCTGCAGACGTGACGACGGACGATCCTCGGCGAGAAACAGCCCGAGGCTGATCAGCGCGCACGGACTTGCCGCCTCGCCCAACAGTTTCAGAAACATCTCGGCGCTTTGCGGCATGCTCACATGCGCCGCGGCGACCAGCCCTCCCGCGATCGGCGAGACGATCAACGGATTCTTCGCCAGCGACTTCAGCACCTTTCCCGCAAGCTTTGCGGGATGACGTTCCGTCTGCACGCCAATCTCGATCAAGACGATCGCGCCGGCAAACAGCACGCAGGCGACGATGATCGTCGCGATCGTGACGGGGGTGCGGCTTTGCACCCCATACAGCACCATCCCCAACGGCAAGCCGATGTAGGCGGTGTTCGGATAGGCTGCCGCAATGGCATCGATGCTCGCATCGGCGAGGTGACGGCCTGCTCGCAGTCGCCAGGCCAGCACGACTGCAAAAATCCCCACCGACACGAGCGTGAACGCCAGGATAAACGCCGGCTGGTCCATCTGGGCCCAGGTGGCGTGCGCCATCACATCGAACAACAAGGCCGGGAGTGCCAGCCAGACCACCATCTTGTTCAATTCGGATGCAGCCGTCGGCCCCATGATCCGACGCTTTCTGCACAGGTAGCCGGCAAGGATCAATGCAAAGATCGGCAGCAGTATTTCAAAAGTGGTCAACATCGTGCTGAAAAACCGGACTTGGAATATTAGGACAGCCGCGAGCATAAACCAGTCAATTGATACAATCCAATGTTTGCTTCCTTTCAATTCGTTATTGTCGCCGCATCGTGAATGTATCAAGACGTAACGTAGCGTACGGTGTTGCCTGGTACTTTTCTTGGCAAACATGTTTCGGCATGCCGAATTTTGATCGAAGCACATGTCGAGCGCGGCTGAATTGTGTAATCTATACGGGCCGCTTTACAGATTCGTCTTGCCTGTCGCGTACCTGTGCGACGCCTTCGTCCGTTCGACGTTTCGCCGCTCCGACTCTCTGATGTAACAGATTAGTGACTACGCGATGACTACACCGTCTTTTGCGCCATCCGCCGTGGCGCAGCAGTTTCTCGTGCCCCGGGACATCGACCCGGTCAACAAGCCTTTGCTTTCGCTGGTTGTGCCGTTCTATAACGAAGGGGAAGTAATCGATGCATTTTTCGCGGCGGTTGTCCCGCAGTTGGAGGCATTGACCGAATTCGATTTCGAGATCGTATGCGTCAACGATGGCAGCCGTGACACCACGCTGCAGCAACTGGTAACGCATGCGATGGCGAACGGCAAAATCGTCGTGATCGACCTGACCCGCAACTTCGGCAAGGAATCGGCATTGTCGGCCGGTCTCGACGAAGCACGTGGCGACATCATTGTCCCGTTCGACGCGGATTTACAAGATCCGCCGGCGGTGATTCCGAAGTTGATCGAAAAATGGCGTGAGGGGTACGACGTCGTGGTGGCCAAACGCGCGGACCGGAGTTCGGACTCCATGATGAAACGGAAGACGGCGGCGATGTTCTACCGTCTTCACAATCACCTGTCGGATGTCCCCATCCCTGAGAATGTAGGCGATTTTCGCCTGATCTCCAGGGCCGTCGCCGATGCATTGAAGCAGTTACCGGAGACGCGTCGCTTCATGAAAGGCTTGTTCGCGTGGGTAGGCTACCCCACCGCAACGGTGGAATACGCACGGGAAGCGCGCGTGGCCGGTGACAGCAAGTTCTCGGGCTGGCGCCTCTGGAATTTCGCGTTGGAAGGTTTTACCAGCTTCAGCACGCTACCGCTGCGCGTGTGGACCTATCTCGGCGTGATCTTCGCCTTCTTTGCGTTTTTTTATGCGTTCTTCCTGATTCTACGCACCTTGGTATTCGGTGTGGCAGTACCGGGGTATGCGTCCATTCTTACCGTCGTGCTGATGCTTGGGGGCATGCAATTGATCGGCATTGGTGTGTTGGGCGAGTACGTGGGACGGATTTACTTCGAAACGAAACGCCGGCCAATCTACCTCGTCAAACGCCGCTATGAACAACGCTCACGTGGTTGATACGCGTACCGCGCAGTCGGTCACGACGCTTCCCGCCCATCCGGATGACGCACGAATGTCGGCATCGATAGACCCACCGTCCGAAGTGCACATGCCGCCGGGCACGCGGCGCACCCCGCCGCCGCGCCCGGTGCCAGCCGCAAGAAGCAGACAATTCATCCAGGCCGCGTGGGCCATTCTCGCACTCGCCGTCGCGATGCGATTGCCCGAACTGACCAGCCGGTCTTTCTGGACCGACGAGGCTTACAGCTTCTGGTTTTCGAGCCTGAGTTGGCATGATCTCTGGCAAGTCATGCCGCAATATGAAACCCACCCGCCCTTCTATTACTCAGCATTGAAACTCTGGATGGGGCTGACGGGGAGCAGCGAAGGCGCAATGCGTGCCTTATCGGTTATTGCCAGCATTGCCACGGTGGCGATTGCCACGCATGCGCCACGTTGGATCAAGCCGGGTCCGCGAGCCGAGTATATCGGCCTCATCGCAGGGGCATTGCTCGCGATCAACGCCGGCAGTCTCGAATACGCGCAACAAGCGCGTCCCTATGCGCTGCAAGGTCTGAGCTGCACGGCAATGCTGCTGCTGTCGTGCCTGTATCTGCAACGTCTGTTTGCCTTCCAGACGGCGTTTGATCCGGCGGCGCCCCACGACGCCGACACAGGCGGCGCTTTTGCCGCGTCGGCACCATCCACGACCGTTCCGCTCTCGACGCGGCGTGCCAACACGCTGCTGCTGTGGCTCGGCCTAGGAGGCTGCGCGGGGATCACACTCTGGCTGCACAATACGAGCCCCGTCATCATCATGGCGAACTGGCTCGCAATGGGCGTAGTCATCGTTTTCTTTGGTGCCGGCCGGCGCCTGCCGCTGCTGATGGCGGTCATCAAGCCGCTCCTGCTGGCGTTGGCCCTCTGGGCACCCTGCATACCGATACTGCTCGAAGAATCGCGCACGGTCCATTCCGCTTTCTGGGCCGAGGTTTCACCGGCAATGCTGAGCTGGCCATTGACACTGTCGGCAGGCGGGCGCGCAGCCACGATTCCGGTCCTGTTGCTGCTGGTCTTCGGCGTGGTGCGGCTATATCAAAAAGGCCGTACGTGGGCAACCTTGACGGTGTACGCGATCATCGCGCTTTTCCTGCCCATGACGCTTTTGTTCGTAGTCTCGTACCTGTTCAAGCCTGTCTTCGTGACGCGGACGATGGCCTGGATGACAACGCCAGTCATGGTGCTGGTCGCCTGCGGTATCGGACTGATGCCCGGCCGGGCTTGGCGACGTCACGCCATTCTCGCGGTCGTCGTGTTGCTGTCACTGGTTGGCGTGCGGGCGTATTTCCTGATGCCCACGGAAGACCTCCGCAAGATCGAGCAGACGTTGGTGCAACAAGTGCGCAAGGATGATTTGCTGCTGATTTATCCGAACGAGGTGGCCGTGGGAATCAACTATTACACCCACCGCTTCCAAGACAACCTGCCGGCCGTGCAGATTCCGGCTGACTATCCGGCGTTAAACATGCCGCGCGACTATTTGAGCAGCAACAAGGGCGAGCCGGCGGTCATTCCCTCGGATATCCCGCGTATCAAGGCAATGATGGCGGGGCACGAAACCGTGTGGCTTGCGCGTCGAACCGCGGTGGAAAAAGGGCATCCGGACCTGGTGCGCGAAGCCTTGATCGCGGAGCGAGGGCAGCCGGTCAAGACCTGGCACTTCGGCAGCATCGATATCCTTCGCTTTGATGCGAACAAGAACGACTTGGCCGGCATCGCAAAATAGCCGGTGCAAGCGCGCCACGAGGAAAGGGCTTGTGGGTGGACGCGAATCGACGCACCGTGCCACGCCCTTCGATCGATGTGCTTCGTGGCGCTATTGCTCAGCAGGGAAAGCGGCCCACGTTAAATGCCGTATCCGGATCAGACGTCACCGGCAACGCCGAGGCGATCAGGCCCTGGCGCAATGTCTTCATCAAACGGTCGGGCACACGCATGGCCGGCGCGCGCAACGGGCCGCCATTGAACCCGGCCAGCCAGTCCTGATACTTCCACATGGTGCGGTTGAGCACGCCGGTACCGCCCGCGTAGGTCTGCGCCGCCCCGCCGTTGGCATTGCGCGCGGGATTAACGCGCCAGTACATCGCCATGGCCTCTTCCCACTGGCCATGGCGCGCCAGTTCGAACGCCTTCGGATAGTAGTCGCTCATCCATGCGGTGTTACTGGTGCCGGAGAACTGGAGTTTCATCACGCTCATCAGTGGAATCGCATCCCCTTCGATCGGACAACTGATCACGACCTGCTCGCGAAAGTGGTGGTACATCTCGCAGATCCCCGCTGGTAGCGGAAAACCTTGCTCCGACTTGATCGCGACAATATTTGGGCAATCGTCGAGAAGGCGACGGACCAGGTGTACCGGCATGCCTGCGGGATGAACCCGCTCGAACCCCCAGAGCGGGATGGGAAATAACATCACCGCCAGATCGGTCTCGTCGCAGAACGTTTTCGTATAGTCGTAGATTTCCTGTTCCGTCGTGGGCCAGAACTGAGGAGGATATGACAGCAGCACGATATCCGCGCCGGCTTTCTCCGCCAGCTTCACCGCTTCGATGTTCTCCGCAAGCGTTCCGAATGCCGCATGAAAAAAGAGGCCAAGCCGGTTGCCCGCTGTCTCGCGTGCCCATGCAGTGAACTGTGCGTTCTCCTGGGGCGTAATGGCCACTTCGCTGCACAACAGCGTATAACGGAAACCGAATGTGATCGCCCGTTCAATGTCGTGGCGGATGCCGCGTTCATTGAGATGCTTGAGGTCCGCACTGTAGCTGGGAATGGTAACGGCCGAGCAACCAATCAGGTGCTCCTTTGCCCATGCGCGAGCGTCGGCTTTCTTGTAGGTAGCCATAAGGCATTTCTCCGATTCCGGATTGAGGTCAATATTATTTGGCAACCGGCACGATGCTCACCGGTAACGGCGTGCCATAGCCCTTCACCTTGGCGAGTGCGAACAGCATCTCCGCGATGACCACGTCCTGCAGTGCCGAGCCCACCGATTTGTAGAGCACGATGTCGGCCTGGGAACGTCGCGGCGTCACCTCGCCCGAGACCACGGCCGCGAGAGAGACGAGTTTCGCGTCAAGTGCGAGGCCCGCGCGCATGGCCGCGATGCCGTCACCGGTATCGTGCGCGACTTCATCGGGCATGTCGGCCACCACGCACACGGCCCGGGCCATGGTTTCTTCGTCCACCTCCCGCTGCTCGGGCAGGGTCGAGCCGAGCGATACCACGGTTGCCCCTGCAGCAAGCCACGCGCCCTGCAGAACCGGCGACTCGTCGCGACTGCGAGCGGCGCAGATGACGACGTCGGCGTCGCTTACGGCACGTGCGGGGGTGTCGACAGGGCACACGTCGATGCTGCCGGCGAAACTGCGCGCAAAACGTTCACGGCTCGATGGATTGGGACTGAAGACCAACACACCCTGCAGCAGGCGCGTCGCGGCGAGGCAATCGAGCGCGCCACGCGCCTCGAAGCCCGAACCGATCACCCCTACACGCAGCGGCCGGCGGGGCGCCAGCCGGTCGATCGCCAGCGCGGCGGTGGCCGCGGTACGCAGTCCCGTCACACGATTACCGTCGATCAACGCGGCAAGGCCCATCGTGTGCTGATCGAAAAGCGAGATCAAATAGCTTGCGCGTCTTATGCGCGGCGACGCGGCAATCAGCTTCGATCCCATGTGACCACCAGCAGGCGATATCGCGGTCAGACCGCGCAACCAGATACCATCGCCGCGCGCCATCGAACGCGGTGGGACCATCGCGTCGGATATCTGTCCGGCATACGCCTTTGCGAGCGCGGACACCGCGGGAAACCAGTCGACGAGCGATGCAACGTCGGCGTCGCTTAGAAAAAGCGTGGGGGGAAGGGCCTCGCTCGGCCGCGTATCGGACATGGTGTGGGCGTTGGCGTAAATGACCAACCCACTATAGGGAGCCCGTGCGCATTCGTGTACTGCTCAGCATCGAAAGCAGTTATGCATTTTGTCGATAACCGGATCAGCGCATCGGCGCAAATACCTCGAGCTTTTCGATCAGGCACCGAACCATCCGCGTGGCGCGGGTATGGGGACGACGCGGCGTATCCACCAGTACCACGAAGCGTTCGAGCCCGGGCTGGACGATGCGTGATGCGGCCAAACGTGCATCAAGCCTGCCTGGCATGACCGAGGCGATCGCATAGCCTCCGCCCGCGGCGACAATCTCATACTGTAATCGCACCGAGTCCACCTCGACAGTCACTTCCAGTGCCAGCGCGTGTTCGACGGCGAGGCGATCAAGACGCCCGCGCAAGGGATGGGGGCGGCCCGGGACGACCAGGGGTATACCAGAAAGTCGGGCGAGCGGAATCTCCTTCCCTGCGACCAACGTATCTTCGCGCAGCCCCACGAGATTGAGGGGCACCGTGGCAAGGACATGAGCGTCCTTGACGCTCGCCGCGTCGTCGCGCAAGACCACCGCCATGTCGAGACGGCCCTCGTGGAGTTGCTCTTCGAGCTGGGCGCTTGCGCCTTCCACCAGATGCAGTCTGACGTCCGGCAATTGCTTTTTTACCGACGCGAATAACGGGCCGGCCAGCTGGTCTACCGCGGACGGCAACAAACCGACCAGCACTTCACCCTTAGGCTGCCCACGCGCGCTGCGAATATCATCTGCCAGCGCGTCTGCGTGTTCAGCAAGATGCACGACGCGCGGCAACACGTATTGGCCGAATTCGGTGAGAACGACGCCGCGGCCCGTGCGTCGAAAGAGCCGCTCGCCACACTGCTGTTCGAGCAGCGCGATGTCCCGGCTGACAAGCGATTGCGGCATGTCGAGCGCGATGGCGGTTTTGCTGAGACTGCCCAGGTTCGCCACGCGCGCGAAGACTTGCCATCGCGGATCGAGAATGGATAACGTGTCGGCCGCTTGATGGACATCGACCTTCGTGTGCCCGCCTGCCGCCCTGCTCGCAACCGTCTTCATCATACCGCGTCCAGCATGCCATCCATGGCGAGCACCGACTCCCTTATCAGCATGCGCAGCCACGCAATGCCCTGGTCCGACGTGCGATGTTTGTGCCATTGCATGCACTGCTCCATCTTCGGCATCACCATCGGCATGTCCCTGATCGCAATCGGCAAGGCGCGCGCCGCTTCCCTTGCGAGCCGGGAATGCATTGTCGCGATGCGGTGCGTCCCGACTACGAGATGCGCGGCGGACAGAAAACTGAACGTACTCGCCTCGACCCGTCTGGACACGCCGAGACGCCTCATGAACGCGTCTTCGAGCGCGATGCCACCGCCACCGGGATGCACGACCACGTGGCCCGCGCGCAGATAGCGGTCGCTTGTCATATCGCCGGTTGCGAAGTTGCTTTGCTCCCACAACACACAACAGAACGTTTCCTCCAGCAGTCTCTCGGACGGATGTTCCGTCGAACAGAAATCCTTGGGAATGATCTGCAGGTCAGCTTCGCCTCGCTCAAGCACACGTTGCGGGTTCGAGACCTGAGGCCGTAAGTCGAAGCTCACCCCGGGCGCTTCCCGATAGGCGCGCTTCAGCACGTGCGGCATCAGCGTCATCATCGTGTAGTCCGATACCAGCAATCCGAATAGCCGGTTCGACTGCGACGGCACGAACTGCGGCTGCGCGGCCACGGTCGCATCAACCCGAAGCAGAATATCGCGCACCGGGTCCTTCAGCCCTTCGGCACGTGAGGTGGGTTCCATCTTGCGCCCGACCTGGACGAGCAAGTCATCGTCGAAGTATTCGCGCAGTCGGGCCAGCGCGTTACTCATCGCGGACTGGCTCAGGTGAATTTTTTCCGCGGCCCGGCTGATACTTCCTTCGGTCAGCAAAGCGTCGAGCGCCACGAGCAGATTCAGATCGAGCTTGCTGAAGCGCATGTGCCTTGTCTCCGTTTATTGTTTGCTGCCTGTTTTAACGCCGATACGTTCCGGCATCGATCGGCGTTAGGGTTTCTCCCAAAAGCATTCAGGCGACCCATACACCGAATGGATGCAATCCATTTGAGTGTTATATCAGCGCATCTTAATCTAATCCCCATCCCGACAACATTGAATTCACACCCTGCATCGGGACCGGTTGAGACGTGGGGTCGGCCGGGGACATACATGCGTTTCATCGCATTCAATAAACGATAAGAGACAAGTCGACTCGCCCGTGCGGCGCTGGCGATGAGGAGACAAAAATGCGTAAAGGATATCTTGGGGCGATCGCTGCTTCCATAGGATGCATGCTGTTTGCCACGCTGGCGTCGAAGCACGCGTATGCGCTCGAAGGCGGGGTTTCCCCTTATCCGGCCGGCGCGGTAGGCACGAACATCGCGGAAATGCCGCCCATACCCGGACTGTTCGCCCTGGAACAATTCAATTACAGCTTCTCCAATGGGCTTTACGGTAATAACGGCGAAAAATTACCGTTCCGTTTTCACTCGTCGACATTTTCAGCGACCACGCGTTTGCTCGCGCCCTATCCCTTTACGTTACTAGGCGCGAATGTATACACGCAGTTGGTCTTGCCGGTCGTCTCGCTGCACACGAATGTTGCGGGCCAACGCGGTACGCAAAACGGGCTGTCCAATATCACGCTCTCTCCCGTCGTGCTGAGCTGGCACCTTGCACGGAATCTGACATTCACCAGCGGCTTTGACATTGCGTTCGAGAACGGTTCGTACAGCCCGTCGAAAGCGAGCGTGGCAGTGGGCTATACCTCGCTACAACCGGTGATTTCGCTGCGCTACAACGTGCCGAACGGGATTGACCTCGGTGTTTCCAACCGCGTGATGTTCAACCGTGAAAACAGCGAAACGGCTTACCGTTCCGGCACGGCGTACGTCGGCGAATTCGAGGCCGGATGGAACTTCGGCAAATGGAAGATCGGCATGGTTGGCGCGTACCTGAACCAGTTCACGGACGACCGGCAGAACGGCTCGGTGGTCGTCGGCAATCGCGCAAAGTCGCTCGCCCTCGGCCCGTCCATCGTGTACAACGCCGGCCCCTTCAACATCAATCTGAACTATCAGCAGGGCATCTATGCAGCCAATACATCGAAGAGCAACGCGATCTGGCTAAACCTCGCGATCCCGTTGTGGGCAAAGCCACCAATCCCCAATACGGGCCACTAACCTGATCATGAAGGACTGACATGTTTCGCTACTTTCCCACGAACTACGTCTGGAACCTCTCCGTCGATCTCGCGATCGAGATGGGGGCGCGCATTGGCGAAATCGAAGTGATGTGCGCGCCACTGCAGGAGGCCGCGAAGCAGCCCGATGCCGAAGGAACACGTGCATTCAGGCAAGTCTGGTCAAGCATGGCCGATCGCCTGTGCGATCTCGCCACCGAAGACGAAGCACGCGGCAGGTTCCTGTCAGCAGGTGAAAAGTACAAGCGCGCCGCGATCTATCTGATCACCTGCGAGCGGTTACAGGCGCACGACGCACCGGCACGCGTCGACCTATACCGCCGCGCGCTCGATACCTTCTCGATGGGGGTCAAGCTGCTCGGCGAAAACTGCGAGCACGTCACCATTCCGTATGGCGACAGCCACCTTTCAGGCCTGCTGGTCAAAGCCAGGGGCGCGAGCGCGCGCAGCCCCTTGCTCCTGCAAGTGAACGGACTCGACTCCACGAAGGAGATGAAATACCTCGTCGGCTTGCCAGGATGGCTGGCGGCGCGCGGCGTGTCGTCGCTGATCGTCGATCAGCCCGGCACCGGCGAGGCATTGCGTCTCGAAGGTCTGCATGCCGTGTACAACACCGAGATCTGGGCAAGCCGGATCGTGGACTGGCTCGAGACGCGCGAGGACATCGATCACAGACGCATCGGCATGGAAGGCGTTTCTCTCGGTGGCTACTACTGTCCGCGCGCCGTGGCGTTCGAGCCGCGCTTCGCCTGCGGTGTTGTATGGGGCGCGAATCACGACTGGCGCGACGTACAGAAGAAACGCCTGCAACGCGAAGGCAGCTTACCGGTGCCGCACTACTGGAACCATGTGTGCTGGGTGTGGGGCGCGAAAGACATCGACACGTTCATGGAGATCGCACAAGACGTGCATCTGGACGGCGTGCTCGACCGCATCAAGGTGCCGTTTCTCGTAACACACGGCGAGAAGGATTCACAGATCCCGGTTGCGTGGGCGCATCGCACGTACGAACAGCTTGTGAACAGCCCGAAGCGTGAATTGAAAATCTTCACCGATCGGGAGGGCGGCGTCCAACACTCCAGCTTCGACAATTCGATCAACGCCGGACAGTACATCGCCGACTGGGTGGCTGAAACCTTAGGCGGGCATACCGCTGTCTGACTCCCTTCTTTTTATTTTGAGAATAATGATCATGAATATCATCGGCCCCGATTCGCTTGTCTTCGGCGTGGACGACGTGGCGAACTGCAACGCATATCTTCTTCATTATGGCCTGCTGCCTATTCGTGCCGATGAAACGGGCGGCCGGTTTGAAGCGCTCGACGGCACCGCGGTCGAGATCCGGCGAGCGGATGATCCGACATTGCCTCCCGCGCTCGGCACCGGAAGCATGCTGCGCAAGACAACCTACGGCGTGGCGGACGCCGCAACGCTGCAGGCTATCGCGGAAGAGCTGCGACGCGACCGCGAAGTCAAGCAACTCGCGGACGGATCGATTGAATCGGTCGACGACATGGGGTTCGCCCTCGGCTTCCAGATTACAACCAGAAAACCTCTCGCGTTGCCCGCGGAAGCCATCAACGCGCCGGGCGCGCCCGCGCAACGGCCGACCAACGTGGTTGCGGTGAACGACAACGCGGATCTCACGCCTCGCACGCTTTCGCACGTCGTCTATTTCGTGCCCGATGCAGACAAGGCCGAAGCGTTCTATGTGGAACGCCTGGGCTTTCGTTGCTCGGACCGCTTCACCGGGGTTGGGCCATTTCTGCGCCCGGCCGGCACGCTCGATCATCACACGCTGTTCATGATTCAAACGCCTCCGTTCATGAAGGGCTGCGAGCACTTCACTTTCCACATGGGTGGCCCGACCGCCGTCTTGCAAGCCGGCACGCGCTTTGTGGAGAAGGGGTATCAATCATTCTGGGGGCCAGGGCGTCACAGATTCGGGTCGAACTGGTTCTGGTACTTCAATAGCCCGCTGGGTTGTCACGTGGAGTATGACGCGGACATGGACCTTCACGACGATGAATGGACCGCGCGCGCGGCGCCGATGAGCGCCGACGGCTCGCAGTTGTTCCTGTTCCAGCATCACGAAAAATGGGTGCCGGGCGGACCGCCGACAAAGCGCCCCGAGTAAAGGAGACGACGCCATGCCCGTTGCCGCGTTACCGATCCATCTCGTTCGTTTCGATGACCTCGACGACCCCGAGGCGCGCGGTTTCGATCCCGCGGGCGCGGGCCACGACACCGTGCTGGTCGTTCGTCGCGGCGACAAGGTATTTGCGTACCTGGATGCGTGTCCCCATTACGGCAACACGCCGATGGCCTGGCGCAAGGACGCGTATCTGAATAGTGATGGCACCCGTATCGTCTGTTTCGCGCACGGGGCGCAGTTCGATATCGCAACGGGCGAATGCCTGGTGGGCCCCTGCCTTGGACAACGGTTGACCCGGCTTGACACGGCAGTGACGGCGCACGGCGACGTGGGCGTCTTCATGCCGACAGGCGCGGTATCACAGCGCGACGAAAGCACGGCCGAAGGCGAAGGGTAGCGCGAGCAAGGAGGCGCGGCGGCGGGTTGTCCGGTTGGAAACAAGCCCTGCACCGATTCGAAAACAAAAAACACGTGTCCGCATGCATCCGACATGCGCGGACGCAAGAACAAAACAGGAGACACCAACATGGCGACCGTTCGGCATGTGCTCATCATCGGGGGCGGCTTTTCCGGCATGGCCACTGCGATTCAATGCGTAAAACAAGGGCTGAAAGTCGATCTTGTCGAGATAGACCATGCGTGGCGCGCTTATGGCGCGGGCATCAGCATCGGCGGTCCGACGCTACGCGCGCTAAAGACTATCGGTGTCATCGACGCGGTCATTGCGCGTGGTTACTGCGACGACGGCGTTGACCTTTTCACATCGAGCGGCATGCCATTGGGGCAACTGCCAACGCCCCGCGTCGCCGGGCCCGATATCCCTGGCGGCGGCGCGATCATGCGGCCGATATTGGCCGACATCCTCGCCACGGCAACGCGCGCTGTCGGCGTACATGTGCGCCTTGGCTGTACGTTCACGGAGATCGTTCAACACGACGAAGGCGTTGACGTGACGCTCACTGACGGTACGAAGGCCACCTATGACCTGGTGATCGGTGCGGACGGCCTTTATTCTAAAGTCCGGCAAGCCGTGTTCCCGGACGCGCCGCATCCGCGCTATACCGGCCAGGGCATCTGGCGCGCGGTCGTGCCCCGCCCCACCGAGATCACACGCGTGACAATGTGGATGGGGCACAAGGTCAAGGCTGGGGTGAACCCTGTTTCACAAGACGAGATGTATGTGTTCATCACCGAGGATCGTCCAACAAACGCGCGCCTCGATCCCGATCGCATGCCACAGATGCTGCGCGACCTGCTTGCGCCTTTCAGCGCACCGATGGTGCAGTCCGTTCGTGATCAGATCGGCCCGCATTCCACCGTCATTTACCGGCCGCTGGAACGCTTGCTCGTGCCACAACCGTGGTTCGCCGGGCGTGTGGTACTCGTTGGCGATGCGGTGCATGCAACAACGCCTCATATGGCTGCCGGGGCGGGTATCGGCATCGAGGATGGCATCGTGCTCGCCGAGGAACTCGGCCGCGGTGCGACGCTGGCGACGGCCTAGCTTGCGTTCCAGTCACGCCGTTGGGAGCGCTGCCGCATTGTCGTGGAAAACTCCGGTCGCCTTGGCGAAATCGAGATCTGCGACGGCGACAAGGTAGAACATGCCCAGATCATGCGCGAGACGCTGACGAGCTTGACGCAACCAATTTGATAGCGCCCGACTGACACGACGGAGAGCGAACAAATGATACAGAACATCACAACGCACGCTACGCAAACGCCGGCCTTGCAAACCGGCGTTCAACCTGCCCGTCGATACAGCGGGCTCGGCGTGCTGGCGCTGCTCGTCGCGCATTGCGCCGGCATGGTGGATCTGGTCGCGTTGCCGGTGTGGGTCGGCACGCTGATTGGCAATTACCACCTCGATCCGCAGCAAGCCGGCTCGCTGGCCACGCTGTTTCTGGCAGGTGCGGTGGCGAGCAGTGTGCTGCTGTCACCGCGCCTGAACCGCTTGCCGGCGCGCTTGATCGTACCGGCCGGTTTCGCCGTCGCGGCCGTGGCATTCATCACGGCGGTGTCGATCGATCGCTATATATTGTTGGCCGCCGTGCATCTGGTGGCTGGGCTGTCTGTTGGCGCGAGCCTGTGTGTCACGCATGGCACGATCGGGCGCAGCGCGAACCCGCACCGATTGTTCGCCTTCGCCGGTTTGTCGCTGGGATGCTTTGCCATCGTATTCCTCGGCATCACGCCCGGATTAATCGCGGCACATGGCGGCAGAACGCTTTTCGAAGTGTTTGCCTTCGTGATGGTGGTTGCCGCGCTCGTGTCCGCGCTCGGGTTTCCCGCTACCCGCTCACCCGATGCGAATGCAACAAGGAAGGAGTCGCGCCTCGATCGTGCCGTCTGGTTCGGCATGCTCGGCGTTGCCTGCATGGGACTCACGCAAGCCATGGTATTCGCCTTTCTGCAACGCATCGGCATTGATCGCGGCTTCGGCTACGCCGCCGTGGGGGGCGTACTCATCGCTTTGGGTTTCGTCAACCTGCTACCCGCACCGCTCGCGGCCTTACTCGAATCGCGCTTGCCGGGTGTACGCGTGGCGCAGTGCGGCGTACTGGCACAAGCCGTCGTCGCGTTGGTCATCACGCAGAGTAGCGCCTTTGTGCCATACGCGGCCTCGGCTTCCGTCTTCGCGGCGATCATGATCTTCACGCACACCTTCGCGTTCGGCATGCTCGCGCGTCTTGACAGAACGGGCCGCGCGGTTGCGGCCACCCCCGCGATGCTGATGACGGGTTCCGCCATCGGCCCCATTCTTGGCGGCACGCTCGTCAAGCAATTCGGCTATGGCAGTCTTGGCGCCGCGGCAGTGGTAATGGCCACCATCGCAATCCTCGCCTTCTCACCGCTGGCATCCCGAGCACGCATCGCAGGAGCTTCCGAATGAAGCCGAATCGTCGCTTTATCGACCTCTCCATTTATCTCGAAAATGACGTGTTCTCGGACCCGCCGCCGCTCGCGCCGAAGATCACCTACCAGAAGCATGCCGACACGGTCCACGAATTCATGGCGATGCTACCGGGCACGAAAGTCGAAGATTTTCCAGACGGTGAGGCCGCCGCGGCCGAGTGGGTCACGTTGACCACGCATAACGGCACGCACCTCGATGCGCCCTGGCACTTCCATTCAACGATGGATGCCCAACTCGGTGAAGCAAAGCCGTCCATCACCATCGATGAGGTTCCTCTCGAGTGGTGCTTTCAGCGCGGCGTGAAGCTCGACTTCCGAGACTTTCCGGACGGCTATGTCGCAACCGCCGCCGACGTCGAGAAAGAACTGGCAAGAATCGGCCACGAACTCGAACCGCTCGATATCGTCGTGGTGAACACACGCGCCGGATCACGTTACGGACAGCGCGACTACCTGAATGCCGGTTGTGGAATAGGCTACGAAGCAACAATGTATCTACTGGAACGCGGCGTCCGCCTCACCGGCACCGACGCCTGGAGCTGGGACGCGCCTTTTTCATACACCGCGAAGAAGATCGCCGAGACGGGTGATGTCTCTCTCATCTGGGAAGGCCATAAAGCGGGACGCGATATCGGTTATTGTCATCTCGAAAAACTGTACAACCTGGAAGCGTTGCCGCCGCATGGGTTCACGATAAGCTGTTTTCCGCACAAGATCCGCGGCGCGTCGGCCGGCTGGACGCGCGCCGTGGCGATATTCGACGAGGTGACGCCATGAGCTTGCCGCCGATCCACCGCGTTGTCACGGGTCATGACGCACAAGGTCGCGCCGTCATCGCCTCCGAGGGGCCATTGCATAGCGTTTTCAACATCACGGCCATACCCGGCACGGTATTCCATGAAGTCTGGTCGACGACAGGGACGCCCGTTTGCGTTGACAACGGGCCGGACCCAGCCGCCGGACCGCTGATGCTGCCCCCGCCCAAACAGGGCACGCGATTACGCGTTGTCGATATTCCCCCGGATACGCCGGAGTTTCTCGCGCACGGCGCGGCGAAGATGCATGCCGCGTTCAGCCAGACGGGAGATGCGACGGTATCGACGGTTCGGGGAAATTCACCGCATCCGTTGATGCATCGCACGGAGTCGGTCGACTATGGCGTCGTGATCGACGGCGAATTGACGCTGGTTCTAGACGAGGGTGAGGTGGCGCTCAAACCCGGAAGCGTCGTGATCCAGCGTGGCACGAATCACGCATGGGCCAATCGTTCGAACCGGGTGTGCCGGATGTTATTCGTGCTGGTGGATGGAACCTACGATAGCGCGATTGCCGCATCGCTCGATTTGCGGTTGGAGAAGGAAAGAAAATGAAACTTGCCTCGCTACGCCATGAGCGCGATGGTCTGTTGGTGGTCGTGTCACGCGATCTTCGTCATGCCGTGAAGGCAACAGCAATCGCCGAAACGATGCTGGACGCGTTGGAACACTGGTCCGACATCGCCCCGCGATTACAAGCACTGTACGACGCGCTGAATGAGGGTCGCGCCCCCGATGCCCGCCCATTCGATCAGAGCACATGCGCCGCCCCGTTACCTCGCAGCCCCCAGTGGTGTGACGCTTCCGCGTTTCTCAATCATGGTCGTTTGATGGAACGGGCATTCAACACACCGCCCATTCCCGATTTCGATACGGTGCCGGTGATGTACCAAGGCGCGAGCGACGATTTTCTGGGCCCGACCGACGACGTGCCCTTACCCGACGAGCGCGACGGCATCGACTTCGAAGGCGAGTTCGGTGTGATCGTCGGTCCCGTGCCGATGGGCGTATCGACAAATAGCGCGACCGCCCATATTCGCCTGCTGGTACAGATCAACGACTGGAGCCTGCGCGGATTGGGGCCACGAGAGATGAAAACCGGCTTCGGTTTTCTGCAGGCCAAGCCCTCCACGAGTTTCGCGCCCGTCGCGATCACGCCTGATGAGTTAGGCCACGCCTGGCGCGGTGGACGGGTACATCTGCCATTGCACGTGGAATGGAACGGTCGATGGTTTGGACAACCGAACGGCGGCGAAATGAACTTCCATTTTGGTGACCTCATTGCGCACGCGGCACGCACACGCCGGTTGTCCGTCGGAACGATCATCGGTTCGGGGACGGTCTCGAATGTCGATCGCGCGGCGGGGTCCGCTTGCATCGCCGAGCGTCGCGTCATCGAGATCGTCGATGAAGGACTGGCACGGACGGATTTCATGCGCTTCGGTGATCGCGTGAGAATGGTCGCGCGCGACGAGAACGGCGGAACGCCCTTCGGCGTCATCGATCAGCGTGTCGTGCAAGCATCGGTCGCCAACCAGGATCAGGTAAGAGGATGAGAGTATTGATAACCGGCGCCTGTGGTTTCGTCGGCGGCATGCTGGTCCAGCGCCTATTGAAGGAAGGCGTTTCCCGCGCCGGGGATGTGACCCAGCTTTTGCTGGTCGATCAGAACGCCGACATTCTCCCCACGGATAGGCGCCTTACTTTCATCGCAGGCGATTTCGGCATGGCGCATACGCTGGATGCGTTGCTATCGGAGCCTGTCGATATTGTCTTTCATCTGGCAAGCGTACCCGGCGCGCTTGCCGAAGCCGACCGGCCCCTGGGCGATCGCGTCAATCTGCATGCGACGCTATCGCTGTTCGAACGGCTCGCGCAACAGGTACAAACCTACTCGCGCGTGGCGCGCGTGGTCTTCGCGAGCAGCGTGGCCGTCTACGGTGCGCCGATGCCATCTCGAATAGATGAGCACACCAGTCCGGCACCAACGACCAGTTATGGCGTGCATAAGCTGATCGGTGAACAGATTCTGGCGGACTGGACACGTCGCGGTAAGCTCGACGCCCGTTCGCTCCGCTTACCGGGAATCGTGGCACGACCAGGTCTGTCGACGGCGCGCGGCTCGGCCTTCATGAGCGCGATCTTTGATGCCGCACGGCACGGGCGCCCTTATACCTGCCCGGTGTCTCCGTCGGCAACGCCGTGGTGGATGTCACGCGTGTGCTGCATCGATAACCTGCTGCAGGCGGCACGCCTGCCGGCCGCGGGCCTGGCCACTCAACGCGTGTGGACACCTCCCGTGCTCCGCCTGACGGTGCAAGCCGTTGTCGATGCGTTGGCGCGGCAATGCGGTACGGCACCGATAGTCTATGCCCCTGACGAAGCGATCGAGCGGCAATTCGGCCGCCAGCCGCCGATGATCGACCGTCGCGCCGTAGCGGCTGGCTTCCTGGATGATGGCACGATCGATGCGTTGATCACGCGTGCCTTAGCAGACGCTTGAACCACGCCTGCGCATCTGGCGTCACACGACACGCAATCAATAGACCCCGGGCATGCCGGGAGGACGGCTCTTGAAGCGCCGATGAACCCAATAGTACTGTTCGGGAAAGCGCACAATCTGCGTTTCGAGAAACGCATTCATTGTCCGGGCGTCGACCGCTTCGTCGTTCGTTGGATAATTTTGAAGCGGCTCGAAGACCGTCAAGCGGTATCCTCGGTAGTCTGGGAGGACTTCCGTCACAAAGGGCACGACGCGTGCGCCGGCAAGCCGTGCGAGTCGCGATACCGACGTCAGCGTGCAGGCCGGCACGTCGAACAAGGGCGCGAACACCGAACCCGTCGGGCCGTGATCCATGTCGGCCGCCAGCATGATCGGCGTTCCTGTTCGCAGCAGCTTCACCACCTGCTTTGCACTGGTGCTGCGCTCGATCATGGCCGCGCCAAAGCGACCACGCTGGCGTTTCGCCATTGCGCACACACGTGCATTGGACATCCGGGTGTACAACGCAGCCACAGGCTGCCTGGATGAATACAGCATGCACCCTACTTCGATCGCGACAAAATGAAAACCCATGAAAATCGTGGGTTGGGCGTGGGGTGCGTCGAGGTCGATGCGGCTGTCCATCTCAACCAGACGATTGATCTTGCGAGCGCTGCCAAACCACTGGAATCCGCGCTCCAGAAAGCTGCGCACCACGTGCCGGAAATGCGCCAGCGCCAAGGTCTCCCGTTCGGGTTCCGTCTTGAGTGGAAAACACAGACGCAGATTGGTGAGAACAATATCCTTGCGTCGGCTCGGAATGCGATACAGCAGGCCGCCCAATGCGCTTCCGGCACGGGCAACCACCTCATAGGGCAGGACGGCGAGGACACGCAGCAGACCTACCGTCAGCCAATACCCCAGACTTTTCATAGATGCTTCCAGCTAAATGCTTGCTCGCACAATTAACTCCACGGAAGTCGCCGTGGATCGGTTTTTTTTCGGGTGGAAGATCGGACTGGGTGATGACCGCAGTGATAGCGATGCGATCAGAGGTACGGCGCCACGGACCGGGCGAAGGCTACCATGTATATTCTTGAGATTCTAGAGAACACACGTTAGCACGAGCAGGTGTCGCATTAGCACATATTTTCGTGTTACGTATTCGGTCAGAAATACCATTCCGAAATGGAACGTCGCGATGATGCAGACTATTACCTTAGTCCGGCATTAAAAGCGGCTAAAGCTGTCTTATTTCGCCTGGATGCGAAAGCGTGGGCAAGCCGCTGGCATGTTGCCAAAACAGCGATGGGAGAGGGGAAAGCGCCAAGCGTGTTACTCAATCCCTTGAGATGGGCTGCTTCACGGCACGGGCGCGCGTGCGAATCAAGGCACTGATGACGGTCCGCGTACCGTTCGTACGCGACTCAAATACGTAATATAGCGCCGCTGCCCACACCAGCGCGCCAACGATGCCGACACCAAATTTGGCGAATGACGCCATCGACACGGGTGCAAGCACCCACGGCGTGCTGACGAGCGCGCAAAGCAAAATCAGAAAAGGCAAATGCGTGAGGTAGAGCGTGTACGAAATATTCGAAGACCAACGGGCGGCCGTCCCGTAAAGAGAAGGCGTGGTTGGCGTGGTTTGACAGATGATCGTATAGACCAACGCGCTCACCAGCACCGCAATCATCAATTCCGCGACATAAAGCGGTAGATCGAATTTTTTTGCGCAGACGAAGACCATGCAAAACGCAGCGGTGGCAATGATCACGGCACCATTCGCACATCGAGCAGGAATGCGTCGCGGCACGATCGAAAGCGTTGCGCCAAGTAGCCATGTGAGAAACAAGACGGACGCGTGCAGGCCTATCATCCAGATGATCAACGCGGCGCCTGTCCCGTAGGCGACGCGCAGAAGAATATTGCGTTCATATCGGAGAACGAGCATTCCCAGCGGAAATAAGACGTAATACCAGAACTCGTTAGACAAGCTCCAGAGCGTCGCGTTCGTCCCTACGGTTGGTACCAAAATAGTCTGCAGGAAAACGATATTGCCCAGGATGATCGGGACGCTTTGAATCTGGCTGAAGAGGACAGGCAGTACATAGACTTGCCCGACGGGTGCTGTGTAAATGCTGCCGCCATGCGCCAAGAACCGGAAGCCGATGTTATCGATGACTATACCGATGAAGACCGCGGGAATCAGTACGATCAACAACCGAACCAATCGCTTGACGAGATAGTCAAGCCAATTCCACGTACGAGCCTTCATATCTCTCAGCACGCTACCACCGACGAGATAGCCACTCAGGACAAAAAAGACCATGACGGCTTCATCGCCAATCGTCAGTTGCCCCGTTTCGGTATTTCCTGTCATGCTGACAAAAAACAAGCTACGCGCATGCCCGATAACGACGATCAAGGCCGCGGCGCCACGCATCGCGTCGATGTGTACACCGGCCCATGTCGCACGATTTTCGCCAAGCGCGGCATTCAACAATGTTCCCCGTTGCGCTTCATTTTTCACCTCTTCAGGGCATTACGTGAACAGCGTCGGCCAGGGCTCCCAAAATCAGACGCCGGGATATCTTGAAATACTAAATAACCGGCTAGCACGTCTCGACGACGCAGCATATTCGGTCGTATTACGACGTTTCTCAAAAATACGCTTCTGGTAATAAAGGTGCTGGCGGGTTACCCAGGCGTGGATGCGGGCAAAAGCGCGAAACGCTTGTTTTAGGTTACCAAAGGATGAGCGTACTCGCTGACAGGCCAGCTTATGGAGGGTGGTATCAAAAAGATGCGTGTCGAATACGCAGTTTTTGCCGATTCAGGCCTCTACGTAGTAACACCGGTTCTTTATAAGTGGCATTTTATGCTAACTTCAGACATTCCAATGGAACGCAAAAGTGGTAATTTAAAGCCA
The DNA here is from genome assembly GCF_000970345.1 of Robbsia andropogonis. Classification (GTDB taxonomy): domain Bacteria; phylum Pseudomonadota; class Gammaproteobacteria; order Burkholderiales; family Burkholderiaceae; genus Robbsia; species Robbsia andropogonis. The sequence continues at coordinate 220,087 of NZ_LAQU01000003.1, forward strand.
CTACTGTTCCAGGATGGAAACTCTGGGGAGCGGGACGTGCGCGATATAGATTTGAAGACCCTACGGCTGTTTGTTGCTGTATGCGACCACGGCAACATCAAACGAGCAGCCGAAGAGGAGCACATCGAGCCGTCGGCGATTAGCAAACGTATTGCTCATCTTGAGGCGGACCTCGGGGTGCCTTTGTTGGCACGTTCACGTCGCGGCGTCGAACCCACGCCTGCAGGCGTGGCACTTGTGGAGCATGGGCGCAATGTGCTTTTCACGCTGGAAAGGATAGGAAGCGACGTGGCGGTTTTTGGAGACGGCCTGCGTGGACGGGTAAGCGTATGTGCTTCGGTCTCCGCAATCGCGGAGACCCTCCTGGATGACATCGCCTCGTTCATGGGCGAATCCGCCAACAAGAACATCCGCGTGGATATTGAAGAGCGTTTGTCCACCGACTTGGTCCGACAACTGCGGGAGGGAACGGCAAGCGTCGGGGTTTGCTGGGACAACGTCGACCTGCAAGGCCTCGAACATAGGCCGTATCGAAGTGACAAATTAGCGCTTGCTGTACATCCGGCACACCCTTTGGCCAACCAGAAAAAGCTCAGCTTCAGCCAGACCTTGGACTACGAGCATGTCGGCTTGTTACCGTCGACCGCTGTCCACACCATGCTTCGGCGCGCAGCGGCGAGCGCGGGAAAGACATTGTCGTACCGCGTGATTGTTTCGAATTTCGACGCGGCATTCCGTGTGGTTGCCTCTGGACTTGGAATCAGCGTTATCCCTGTTGAAGTCGCGACAACATACCAGTCCGTGTTCAAAGTGAAGATCATTCCCCTCACCGACACATGGACGAAGCGCAACTTTGTCGTGTGCTTCAAGCAGTTCAACTTTCTACAAGCTCCGGCGAAAGCGTTGGTCGAGCACTTAACAAGGCGTGCTGAAAAAGCATAGGCGAGCCGGCTATATCAATGAACGCCTTTGACCGGCCCAGTGAAAACGCAAAGCCATGCATTTCCGTAAAAGTGCCTGACTAGAGCGGAACCGCGGACAATACGGTGGCGCGACACTCTCCAAGTCCGATGCGACGATACCCGTCGCGCCGGCATTGCGCTCGAAAAATCACCGTGTCACCATCCTCAAGCCATGCGCGCTGCTCTCCGTTACCCAGGACAACCGGGCGGCTGCCGTTCATGGTAAGTTCCAGGAGTGAGCCAGCCTGGGACGTCGCTTTTCCGGAAAGCGTGCCCGATCCCAAGAGATCGCCAGTGGACAGATTGCAGCCGTTAATCGTGTGATGCGACACAAGTTGGGCGACGGTCCAGTACGCATCGGTGGCGTTCGACCGCGTGAGAAGCTCAGCAGGCTGACCCGACTTGGCCATCACCGATGTCTGAATCCAGACTTCCAGTTCAATATCGATCGCTCCCATCTTTTGTTCTTTTCTGAATCGAGGTAAGGAAGCGGTTGCGGATCATCTGAAGGACGCACTTGCGGCGCCCGAAACGGCGCGAGGGCATCGAGCGAGACAATCCAGGGCGATATCGTACTCGCGAAACTTTTTGAGAGAAAAGGCCCCAATGGCTGGTATTCCCACGCCTGAATATCGCGCGCGCTCCAATCATTGAAAAGCGCGACACCGAAAATATGCTCTTCAGCCATTTCCATCGAAATGCGCGTACCGACCTCATTGCCAAGCGAAATGAAAAACCCCAGTTCGAGTTCGTAATCAAGCTTCTTCGTCGGACCAATCTCGGGAATTGTGCTCCCCATCGTGATCGATTGCCCAACAGGTCGATGGAATGAATGACCACTCGCTGAAATCGATGACGCGCGACCGTGATACGCAATCGGCACCCACTTGTAATTCGGCATTAAGGGACTATCCGGCCGAAACATCTTTCCAACTGTCGTAGCGTGATGAATGCTGGTATAAAAATCGGTGTAGTCGCGGATTTCACACGGCAAGCCAACCTCGACTTCGGCCTGAGGCACCAACGCCGCTTTCAGCTCAGCCGCTCGCGGACCGCCATAAGCGAGGTCGCGAGACAGTTCCTGTCGCAACGCGGTGCGCGCATGCGAAGGCAGGCTCATCACCCGCTTCATATCGGCATCCGGAGCCTTGTATGCAAGATCGAGAATCTGGTCTCCGATGGCCACGCCAACGCGCCATGGCGCGGTCGACGTGCTTCTAAAGCGACCAAAAGGTAAATTCTGTATCGGAAAGTCCGTATCCGGGCTGTTTGCACTTTCTACCCAACTTTTCAACTCGGGGTCGTGGGTAAAATCGATCGCCACCGTAGTCATGACCGGTCCGCCTCAAAATATTTGTTTAGTCCTTGCCAGCACTGGAAATAATCCCGCTGTAATTGCGCACTCTCCATGGCGTACCTGGTTGGATGCCATACGAGACGGCTCTCGAACATGAAGGCCATGGTGTCCGTGATGATGTCTGGTTTGGAGAGGTCGGCGCGGCTGGCCCTCTCGAATGTACCTGCGTCCGGCCCGTGACCGGTCATGCTGTTATGCAGGCTCGCCCCTCCGGGCGCGAAACCACCGGTTTTTCCGTCATAGGCCCCATGAACAAGGCCCATGAACTCACTGGCGACGTTACGGTGGAACCACGGTGGCCGAAAGGTGTCTTGCATTGCGAGTACGCGGGGCGGAAATATCACGAAGTCAATGTTGCTGACGCCGGGCGTATCCGACGCGCTATGCAAAACCAAGAAAATGGATGGGTCAGGATGATCGAAGCTGATCGAACCAATCGCATTGAATCGCCGAAGATCGTATTTATATGGCGCGTAGTTGCCGTGCCACGCGGCGACATCAAGCGGTGAATGCTTCATTTGCGCGCACCACATGCCCCCCATGAACTTTGCGATAAGTTGATGAGGTGTATCCTTGTCCTCGAAAGCAGCAACCGGCGTGAGAAAATCTCGCGGATTCGCCAGACCATTTGATCCAATCGGGCCCAGATCCGGCAAACGCAAATTGGCACCGTAATTTTCACAAATATAGCCACGCACCGGGCCTTCAGGAAGCTCGAGCCGGAAACGTACCCCCCGCGGTATCACGACGATTTCCTGCGGGGTCGCCTCGATGATTCCAAACTCCGTAACGAAGCGATGCACCCCCTCTTGCGGCACCACGAGCATCTCGCCATCAGCGTTATAAAACACACGATCCCACATCGACTGATTGGCGGCGTAAAGATGCACCGCCGCACCACTCTGTGACCGCGGGCTCCCGTGTCCAGCCATGGTCACAATCCCATCGATAAAGTCGGTTTCGGTTGCGGGCGCAGGAAGTGCATTCCATCGAAGCTGATTCGGCGAAACCGGAACCTCGTCAAACGAACTGATGATGCGAGGCGCGGCGATTTTCTCGAACGGCTCATGCATGGCAGACGGGCGAATCCGGTAAAGCCAGGATCGCCGATTCTCTGCGCGAGGCGCCGTGAATGCCGTACCCGAAAGTTGCTCGGCATACAGTCCATATGGGCATCGCTGCGGCGAGTTACGCCCGACCGGTAACGCGCCTGCCAACGCTTCGGACGAGAAGGTGTTTCCAAACCCAGATAGATATTCGGTCATGCGAATCTCCACACGCACATCATTTATTCAGCTCTTCGAGACTTAACCCATTCGTCTTTGGACCAAACACGCCAATCGCCATGACCACCGTAAGCATGCAGGCGGTAATTCCAGTAAATACGCCCGGCACACCAAAATCTCTTAAAAGAAACGCGATAATAAATCCAGACATCATCGCGCCAAGGCGGCTCGCAGAGTAGGCGATGCCGTTCGCCCTGCAACGCACGGCGGTAGGAAACAGTTCCGACTGGTAGGCGTGGTAACACACTGAGATGGTTTGTCCCGCGAGACTAATCAGGATACCGAGAATGATGAGAACAGAGGCGGATTTTACTTGTCCGAACAGGATACCGAACACGATGACCGCCAGTGCCCCACCAACGATCAGATACTTACGCTGGATCTTGTCAGCGTATAGCATGGCAAGTAACGGCCCAATTGGCATCGCAAAGGCGATGACGAACGAGTAAAGCAGACTCTTTGTCACCGTGATTCCCTGACCGATGAGAAGTGTCGGAACCCAATTCGCAAATCCGTAGTATCCGGTGGCCTGACAAAAGTTGAAGACGATGAGCATGGTTAAACGCGAGCGATAAGGCGGCTGCCAAAGTTCGGCAATCGATGCGCGGCGCTGAACAGGCAGATCGATAATCGGCAAAGGCGCCGGCAGTGGTTTGCCCGATCGACGTTCAACAATGGCTTCGATCTTTCGGAGCACGGCCTCGCCTTTCGCCACATCGCCATGCATTGCAAGCCATCGGGGGCTTTCGGGAAGCGCAAGGCGAACGAGCCAGACGATTACCGCACCTGCAGCCCCTGCGAGCACGACCACACGCCAGCCATCGACGCCGAATACTGTCGTCGGCACAAGCCAGTAAGAAAGAATCGCTGCGACGGGAGCGGCGGCAAACATGACGAGTTGGTTGAAGGCCATTGCACGCCCACGCATATGCCGCGGGACCAGTTCGGTAACGTAGCTATCGATTGTGATGATTTCGACACCTACGCCAATTCCAGTGATAAAACGCCAGAGAATCACGCCTTCAGGTGTTGTCTGAAAGGCCATGATCACCGACCCTATCGAATACCAAAGCAAGGAGATCGTGAAAATCGGGCGACGACCGTAACGATCCGGTATCCAGCCGAATCCAAATGTGCCAACAAAGAGGCCCGCGAAAGTTGCAGCGATGAACCCGGCGATACCACTAAGGCCAAAGAAGGCGTGGGTCGTTGTTTGCAGCAACCCGCTTTTCGCCATTCCCGGGGCAATATAGGCCGTGAAAATAAGGTCGTAGACCTCAAAGAAGCCACCTAGCGAGATCAAGAAAACAAGTACGCAGAGATGCCGTGTGATTGGCAATCGATCCATTCGGGCTGAGATCTCAGCGCCGGGTGTAGGCCCGACATTGACATGCGTCGGAGCAAGCGGGTGCGAATCCGCCGTAACGGTAGGCTGCATATGTTTGTCTCCTGAACACAGCTACGGAATGACGGGTTTTATGAGTGTTTTTTTCCGTCGGTCGTAATGGCGGGCCAATCGTGATTCCGGCGCCCCTGCTTTCGCTTATTTCTGTCCGACAACACCTCGTCGAATCTGGTCCCGTTCGATTGACTGAAACAGCGCCTTGAAGTTGCCCTCGCCGAACCCGTCGTCCCCCTTGCGCTGAATAAATTCAAAGAAAACGGGACCAAGTAGTGTGTCGGAAAAGATCTGCAGCAAAAGGCGCGGCTGTTCGCCCTCGGTACTGCCGTCAAGCAAAATGCCGCGCGTCTGCAACTCCGAGACGGGCTGGCCATGCCCCGGCAACCGCTCTTCGAGCATCTCGTAGTAGGTGTCGCTCGGCGCGTTCATCAGAGGAACGCCCGCCAGCGCAAGCTTGTCGATGGTCGTGAGCAGGTCGTCGGAGAGCAAGGCAACGTGTTGGATGCCTTCACCATTGAACTTCATCAGAAATTCTTCTATCTGCCCCGAGCCCTTTGACGACTCCTCGTTCAGTGGAATCCGAATTTTCCCATCGGGCGCAGTCATCGCCTTGGAGGTCAACCCGGTGTATTCGCCGGATATGTCGAAATAGCGAATTTCACGGAAATTGAAAAGCTTCTCGTAAAAGCCTGCCCAGAATGCCATGCGGCCGCGGTAAACGTTGTGCGTAAGATGGTCGACCAACTTGAGGCCATAGCCAACCGGTCGGCGATCTACGCCGTCGAGAAACGTGAAGTCGATGTCATATATTGACTCGCCATCCTTGAAGCGGTCGATGAGATAGAGTGGCGCCCCGCCGATGCCCTTGATCGCCGGCAAACGGAGCTCCATTGGCCCGGTAGGCATGTCGAGTGGCTGTGCGCCAAGAGCAAGTGCACGCGCGTAAGCAGCATGCGCATCCTTGACGCGGAATGCCAGTCCGCACGCGGAGGGGCCGTGTTCCGCCGCGAAGTAAGCCGCCGGACTTTTCGGGTCGCGATTGACGACAAAGTTGATGTCGCCCTGACGATACAATACGACGTCCTTCGAGCGATGCTGTGCAACCAACGTAAAGCCCAGCTTCTCGAATATTGGCTCCAGCGTATTCGGTGTGGGCGACGCAAATTCAACGAACTCGAATCCCGTCAAGCCCATTGGATTTTCAAACAGATCTGCCATTTACATGCTCCTAAATAAAGCGGCAGGATTCAGCCCGCCTGATTCGGTTCACATCAATCAAGTGCTTTTTCAGCGATTAATCCTATGCATTACTAATAAGATAGGCAATTTTCTCATCAGTGAGTTCGCGCACGACTTCCACCATCACTTGTGGGACAGCCCGAGTCGGGTGGGTCGATTGCGACTTCTCGCCGCAAATGCGGGAGAGGCTCATACACTCAATTTCTTCGTGAGGCGAGAGAGCACTTCCTGCGTATGCTCTCCGACACGCGCCAAGGCCTGTCGTACGCCAGGTCGTCGCCCCCCCATCGTCAATGGCAGCAGCACGACCTCAGTCATGCTGCCATCTTCGGCTTCCATCGGAACGAGGCCTCCGCTTGCTTTCAGATGTGGGTCGTCAAGCAATTGCTCGGGCCGCACGATCGGTGCATAGGGAATACCCGCCGCCTCGAGTCTCGGAGATAGGTCTTCGCTACGATGGTGCTTGAGGATGTTTCCCAACCGCTCGAGAAGTTGCGGCCGAACCGCCACGCGCAACGCGTTCGTGGTGAAGTCGGGTTGGAGTGGAAGATCCGGACATTCGAGAATATCGCACAAGGTGATGAACTGCTTGTCGCTCACGGCGCCGATAAAAATCTGCTCACCATTGGCGAGCGTGAAGACATCGTAGACGCTCCAGGCTGATACGCGCGATGGCATTGGCGGCGGCGCCTCTCTCGTCATCGCGTATTGCTGCATATGCTGTCCGGATAGGAACACGCAATTTTCAAAGAGCGCGCTCTGTATCTCCTGCCCGCGATGTGTGCTATCGCGCTCACGCAGTGCCGCAAGCACACCGATTGCCCCGAACATCCCGCCCATGATGTCGTTCACGGAGGTGCCTGCGCGCAATGGCCGTCCAACAGGTCCTGTCATATACGAAAGCCCTCCCATCATCTGCACGACCTCGTCGAGCGCGAGGCGCTTTTCATAGGGGCCAGGCAGAAAACCCTTGTGCGACACATAAATCAGGCCGGGATAACGTTTTGAGAGCGTTTCGTAGTCGAGCCCGAGTTTCAGCATCAGTCCCGGACGAAAATTCTCGAGCATCACGTCGCACGTGCCAATGAGTTCTACCGCCGACGCGTGCCCCTCCGGCGTGTTGATGTCAAGTACGACGCTTTTCTTGTTTCGGTTGAATGAGCGGAAAAAGCCAATACCAAGGCCGGGCAGCTTGCGGGTCTTATCGCCACCGGGCGGCTCGATCTTGATGACTTCTGCGCCGAGGTCGGCGAGGATCATGCCGCACGTCGGTCCCATGACCATGTGTGTAAATTCAATGACGCGGACGCCATCAAGGGGAAGTTTCGTGTTGGTGCTCATCATGACCTCAAGCGTGAAGCGCAGCCGCTGCGGCATAAGTTTTCGGCAAGCCGGCACGCCATAACGTGCCGTGAAGCAACTCCCCTTCGAGCCACGTGGCGACTTTTTCGCGTAGTTTCAAAAACGCCGGGATATCGATCCCCGTTTCGATATCCATGTCGGCGAGCATGAAGGCAAGGTCTTCGCTGGACGCGTTCCCGCTGGCACCCGGCGCGTGCGGGCAACCACCGATGCCGGCAAGCGTTGCATCGAATCTCCCCACGCCCGTCTCGAGTGCGGCATAGACATTAGCCAGAGCAAGGCCCCGCGTGTCGTGAAAGTGGCCGCACCAGAATCGCTCCCCCGCAAGATCGCGCGCCTTTTCAAACAAATCGCGCACGGCACCGGGACCGGCATAGCCCACCGTATCGGCGATGCTTACGCGGTCCGCGCCCGCATCGAGCACGCCCTGCATGCAGCGCAGAACCTCCGCCCGATCGACGTGGCCCTGAATCGTGCAACCGAACGCGGTGCCAATGCCACCTTCAATCAAGGTTTTCGAGCCCGAGGCATCGCGCGCCGCACGGATCCGCCCCACTTCCGCAATGACTTCGTCGGGGGTTTTGCGGAGATTGGCAAGACTGTGTTCGCGGCTTGCCGACAATGGTATAAGCATCAGATCGGCCTGGGTTTCAAGCGCGCGTTCAGCACCTTTGAGATTGGGCACGAGGACCGAGACGAACAGACCGGGCAGTGTCCGCGCGTAGGCAACGAGTTGATCCGTATCAGCAAGTTGTGGAAGAAGACGCGCGGGAACGAAAGACCCGACTTCGATCTCTCGCTGTCCGGCGGCGTAAGCGTCACGAATCCATTCAATTTTGCGTTCGGTGGGCAGCACGCGCTGGATGCTCTGCAGGCCATCGCGCAGCCCGACCTCGCGAATCACGACGTTCCTCGGGAACGAGGGCATATATCCGTCTCCGTTTATCCTTGGCCGATCGCAAGTTAGCCAGCGTTGCACTCACTTTAGCGATTCCCACGAAAACTTAAAGCGGTATGTTGGAAGCTTTATGCTTCCCGTGCGGAATGTCAGCCATATGACAACATGGCAAGCAACTGGACCGCACGTGTGTCTTCGGAAAACGCCTCCGACGACCGCGGTACGAACCCATCATCGGAGATCTTAAAATGTTGTTGACCCGTCCCCCAGGGACACCTTTAACCTGACGAGGATCGGTACACAACCAAAAGGTGACTTCATGGCGGTAATTCCATTAGGTCTGAATGCGTCAGAGGCTGCTAGAAGACTCGGGGTATCAACCAAGGCACTGCGCCTTTACGAGGAGCAACATCTCGTGCGCCCCGGTCGAACCGCGGCGGGATATCGCTTGTATGGTCCCGAGCACATGGCGAGGGCGGGCGAGATTGTCGCACTTCGCGCACTTGGCTTGAGTCTCGCTCAAGTTGCTGGGGTGCTCGACGGCGACGCACAAACGTTGGAAAAGGCGCTGGAAAGCCACGCGGTCGCATTAAGCGACGAAATTCAGGACCATGTTCGTAAGCTCGACAAAGTCCGAAGCATAAGATCCTGCTTGATCAGAGGACAAATGCCAGCGCGCGGTGAATTAGCGCATCTGCTGGGCGAGCCTGAGATAAGTGTGGCATTCGATCTGCCTTGGCCTTGGGGAGGCGAGCACTTCGAACTTTGCAACATCAGCCCGCTCAATTATATTATCGGCTCACTTGGCAGCGGAAAAACGCGATTGGCCATGCGCCTTGCCGAAACATTGCCCGACGCCGCGTTTCTGGGTTTGGACCGGCTCGACAACAGTGTTGCATCAATCGCCGCGCTGCTGGATGCCAGCCCCGCGCTCAAGGCTCGCGTTGATCGAACCATGACGTGGTTAACGGGGGAAGGAGCAAAAGCATCTCACGCATTAACCGCTTTGCTTGCCAAGCTGGAAACTGACGCCGCATCATTCCTGATCGTCGACATGATCGAACAGGACCTCGACGAAAATACGCAGCGGGCATTCATCACACACCTTCGCTATCGTGCGAAATCAGGACGGCAGACGCTGTTCCTGCTAACCCGCTCCACGGGAATTCTGGATCTTGCCTCGGTCGGCCCCGATGAAACGATTATTCTATGCCCGGCAAATCATAGTCCGCCGATGCGGGTAGCGGCCTACCCTGGTGCGCCAGGATATGAGGCAGTCGCTACCTGTCTAGCCTCACCGGATGTACGGATTCGGGTCACGCGTCCGCCGGTGTCAGAAAATGCAATGCCCCGTTTATAACGCCAAAGATACCTTGCTTCCTATCCGTCGCACCGATCATTCGCACCCGCGTCAATGGCCAACAATCGCCGCGTCCGCGTAGGCATCCGTCAACTGCGTCATGACCTCCGTGGTGTGGGCAAAGCTGAGATACACCCGGCCGAACGCGAAGGGCATTGTCAATACATGGCGATCACGTAAGGCAAAGTGGAGTTGTCGGGTCCAGTCGTTGTTCGCGAACGTCGCGGCCTGGGCATAGTCTACCGGCGCTTGCGGCGCCGGCCAAAGCGTGAAAACGGTGCCATAACCGCTGGTGGCAATAGTCTGGCCCGCCTCGGCAAATCGTGCGGTGATGGCTGCACGCACGGCATCACCGCGCGCCAGCAAAGTTGTATAGTCCTGCTCACGCAATAAGCGCATGGTTGCAAGCACGGCGGCGCACACGGGCGGATTGCCGCTATACGTTCCGGCGCGTATTACCGCGCCGCTTTCCAGATGCTGCATGACGGACGGTTGCCCTACCAGGGCCGCAACAGGGACACCGCTACCAATCGCCTTTCCCACCGTCGCCATATCCGCCTCGATGCCGAACAGGTGACCAGCCAGCCCGGCATGCAGCCGGAAGCCCATCAACACTTCGTCCAGGATCACTAGCGCCCCATGCCGATGCGCGCAATCCGCGACATATTTCAGATAGCCAGGGGCGGGCTCGATGCACCCGGCGTTGGCGAGTACGGGCTCGATCAGCACCGCCGCCAAGTCGGCATTTTCCGCGAATAGACGATCGACATCGGCAAAATCATTATAGCGAAGCAGTGCCATGCCGTCGCGGACAGGACGCTCATCGCTTGCCATGACCGCATCCGCCGAGCCGGCATTCCCGAAAGCCACCTGGTCGTACCACCCGTCGTACCCCGCGGCGAATTTCGCGATGCCGGTTTTGCCCGTCGCAGCGCGCGCCGTACGGCACGCCAGATGTACCGCCTCGCTACCGGTATTGACAAAGATGACCTTGCTCAAAGGCCCCGTACATGCGGCCAGTGCCGCCGCCGCGTCCTCTTCCAAGGCATGTGCGAACGCGGGCATCATCATGCGTTGCTGGGTACGGGCGACCGCTTCCACGACTTCCGGCACGTTATGGCCCAACATCGTCGCGCCGAATCCCACGGCGGTGTCAATGTACCGATCCCCGCTGTCGGTCCACAGATACGGACCCGCGGCGCGGTCGATCAACATCGACTGATTACCGAATTGGGGCAATGCCCGTCCCGCGCTGGAAATACCACCAACCAGATGCCGCATTAAAAACCTCCCATCCGAAGCCATACGCACCATCAATATGCGATGCGCTTTTCGATTTAGCGTGGAGCCCCGTTCGCGATGAAGCCAGCCGCGCAAGGCCCACCTTAGTTCGTAAAAAAAGCGGGTAAATACCCGGTCAACGCGGGAATAAACACCACGAGCGCAATCGTGATCGCGGTGGCGATCCAAAACGGCACGAGCCGCTTCGACACAGCCGCGATACTCACTTTGGCAACGTTGCAGACGACGAAGATATTGGTACCAATCGGTGGCGTAAATAAACCCCAGCCCAGCGTCATCGTAAAAATCAAGCCAATCTGGTAAGGATCGAAGCCTGCAAGCTTCGCCACGGGAACAAGGATCGGCGCCATGATGATGAGCGCGGGCCCGAGATCCAACCAGAAGCCCATGATCTTCAGCACCAGCACAATGATGCCGATCGTGCCGTACGGTCCTGCATGCAGGCCGGTAATCCACGAGGCCACGGCTTGGGGAACTTGTTCGACCGTCAAGATCCATCCGAAGGGCGTGGCCGCGGCCATGATGATCATCACCGAACCAGTGGTGATGACCGTATCCCGGATGGCCGGATAGATATCCCGCCAGGAAAGCGCGCGATAGAACAGGCATCCGACCAATAAGGCATACACGACAGAGAGCGATGCCGCCTCGGTCGGTGTGGCAATGCCGCCAATGATGGCGCCCAGCACGGCGACGGGCATCAATAAAGCCGGAAACGCCTTGCCGATATCGCGAATCACGGCGCCGGTCACGAACGCATGGGTCGCACGTGGAAATCCGTTGCGCCGCCCCACGACGTAAGCCGTTACCATGAAAGCCAACGCCAGCAATATCCCAGGAAGAATGCCGGCCATGAAAAGACCGCCAATGGAGGTGTTGGTGATCACGCCATACAGAATCAGAATCACGCTGGGTGGCACGACGATACCCAACGTACCGGATGCGGCGGTGATGGCGGCGGAGAAATCGCGCGGATAGCCACGCCGCTCCATTTCCGGAATCATCACTTTCGCGACAGTACCGGTATCGGCCGTCGCGGAGCCTGTCAAACCACCATAAACAAGCGCCGTTACGACATTCACCAATCCAAGCCCACCGGTCAAACGACCAAGAAAGTGCTCTGCAATATGCATGATCCGCGTCGTCAGCCCTCCCCGATTCATCAGTTCACCGGCGAAAAGGAAGAGTGGGATAGCCGCAAGCGTTTGCGAATCCGCGCCACGGATGGTTTGCTGCGCAAACCAGGCCAGCGGCATGCCCAGATCGCCAAAGGTCAACGCGGCCAGACTGGCTCCGAACATCGACCAGACTATCGGCAGCCCGAGAATCAGCAATAGAAAAAATACCAGGAAAAGTATCGCGACCGTCATCAGCTATGGTGTCCGTCCGATGCCGTGGAAGAAAATGCGACGCGCCATTGTGCAAACAAACGCAGCAGCGCAAAGATTGCTAGCGCGATAGCAGATACCAGTAGCGCGGTAATCGTCACCCAGCCGGGCAATCCCAGCACCGACGTATGTACGCTCCCAGCACGTTGGCCAAAGGCGATGCCACTGGCCACCAGCCAAACACTGACCAGTAAGAGCATCAGTGCGCCGACAATGGCAAGACGACGTTGCCAACTTGCGCTGAACTGCGACAACACGCCATCGAAATGGACGTTCTGATTATTTTTCTCGGCAACGGCTGCACCGATGAATGTCACCCAGATAAAAGCAATGCCTGCCACCTCGAACGACCACTCGAAACCGGGCACATGAAAATATCGCGCGATCACGCCACACAGCGTCGAACCCAACGTGACGAGAAACGCGATCACGCCGATAACGGACAGCACGCGGTCAATTCCCCCGCCCGACTCGGGCGTCGGCCGCGCGGCAGGATCATCCGGCGAGATAATCGGCAAAGGATTGACGGGTACCAGCGCGCTATCTGGCGATGGGTTATTTTCCATTGGCATCGTGTTGTAGCGTGCTGATGAGCGCGCTGCCCCATGTCTTGGAAAACTGCGCATAGATCGGCAGCACGGCTTTCTGGAAGGCGGCGGTATCCACGTCGTTGAACTTGACGCCCTTGGCTTTCAGCGTAGCGTCCAGTTTCTGATAGCTCTGTTCAAGTTGTGCGCGATACCAGGCCGTTGTGTCGATCACGGCTTTATCAAGCGCCGCACGATCCGCCGCTGGCAATGCGTCGTACTTGTCTTTATTCATGTACCAGTAGTTTGCCGTCCAAACATAGTTCGACATGCTGACGTACTTGGCGACCTCATACCATTTCTCGTCTGAGTAGTCCCGCAGCTCCGGCTCGGCCCCATCCACCACACCTGACTGCAGTGAGGTGTACACCGTACCCAATGGCAGCGATTGCGCCAATGCGCCAAGTTGCTTGATCGTCGCCAGAATAACGGGATTCGCTGGCGTTCGAATTTTAAGACCCACCATATCGGCAGGCTTGTAGATAGGCCGCTTCGTGTTCGCGAACTGCCGGAAACCGGAATCCAGTGCGCCCAGCATTTGATAACCGCGCGGTGCGCCAATGCTCAAGAACGTCTTGCCAGCAGCACTGTCCAGATAGTGGTGTACTTGTGTGGCGTTTGAAAACAGGAAGGGTAAAGACAGCGCGTTCAACCGGGGATCAATTGCATCAACCGCCCCGCCAAGTCCGATGTCGATCGAGCCATTGCCCACACCGTCGGCAATGGCAACCTCATCCCCTAATTGCTCGCTCGGAAAGTCCTTGATGATCAAGGAACCGTGGGTGCTGTCCTTCACCTCCGCGGCAAATCTTTGAATGGCTTGATCGATCAGACTTCCAGGTACGGAAGCATGTGCGAGTCGAAGCGTCTGCGCCGCAACAACCGGCGATACGATGCTCACATTGGCACTGACGAATGCTGCAGTGCACATCAAACGCAGCAGACGCAACTTCGACGATTGGTGAAAAGACATCGCAACCTCTCCGGCAAACATATAGGAACGGGTAATATCGCGAAGTCTACTTTGTCAAAATCTAACACCTCACGACAAGTAGCTATCGTCCAACAACAAAATGTTATGCTTTCCACGCGCCCCGACGCGTGTGTTTAAGGCGCATGGATTCAGCTCCCTGTTTGCCCCGTGCTTTTTTGCCGCGTTCTTCAGCCGGACCTCTTGCCGCCATGCGCCACCTTGATACAGACGCCCTTGCAACCTTTATTGCCGTTCATGATTTGGGCGGATTCACGGTTGCCGCAAATCATCTTTTCAAGACGCAGGCTGCCGTCAGCCTGACCATACGGCGATTCGAAGAGCGGCTGGGCCAAACGCTCATCGACCGAACCCAGCGCGGCATTGTCTTGACCAAGGCCGGCGAAACGTTACTGACGTATGCGCGTCGGATACGTAAGTTGGAAGACGAAGCCTTGCGTGCCTTGCACAACCACCATGTTTCCGTGCCGGTACGGGTAGGAATGCCGGACGACTATCTGGAACGATTCAGCAACCAGGTGATTCGGCGCTTTGGCGGTGTGTCTGTCTTCCCACGCGTGGAAATCGTGTGTGACTTTTCCACTACGCTGGAAACGCTTCTCGCAGAAGGCGCGCTGGATCTCGCGATTGTCACCCGCGATGAAAAACACACCATCGGTGATTTTCTGTTCAGCGAGCCACGACATTGGTGTTGTGCCAACGGTTATTTCCCGGAGCGGCAGAAAACTATTCCGCTGGCGTTGTTCACGGAACAGTGCCGTGCCAGACCATTAATCCTGCGCGATCTGGATGCCGCGCAGGTGCCCTGGCACATTTCCTATACGGCGAGTCACTTGCCAGGCGTGCTGAGTGCGGTGCGGCTAGGGGGCGCATTGACCGCGCTTCCGGCGTCGGCGGTACCCAAGGACTTCCGTGTCTTGGGCGCGGATGACGGCTTACCCGTGCTCAGTGATATTGAGATGGCACTGGTCCACGCGCGGAGCGAACGTGCCGATCATGTCGGCGTTCAGGAAGTGGCGGCGTTTATCCATCAGGTCGCGCCGATCGTGATGGCCTCGGCTTGATTGTAGCGCTTCAACCAGATCGGTATTGAAACAGCACTAGGACCACATCAGACGATAATCTGGCGCAATGCGCGCTTCACCGCGACATAACCGATATGCTCCTGCTCCAAACGCAGGTAAACGCCAGGACGTAAGCGCTGATGGCGCAAGTCATCGTAAAGCCGTCCTTCTTCAAACGTCAATCGTTGCAAATCTGCCGTCAATGGCGAGGCCTCGACACCCCACGAGTCGGCATACGCATCGAACGTCAGGCGATCCATTAAGATCGAGGATACCGCGTGAAAATGGCGACGCAGCTGATTCAGGATTGCAAAACCATGGGTATCGATATCACCCCAATAATGCATGGCGCACCGATCCAACCAACGCGCTTGCGCCAAGGCATCCCACCTATATCCAGCGCCAAAGACCACGATACTCTCTGGCACAGGCGGAAAAATAAGTAAAAGTGAAAATATGCAACGACGCAGGCTCTTTCGTGAGCCTTTGTTAAAACCCGTGCGTCTGGTGGGGCGGATTGTTAGATTGGTTTCATGGACGAGTGGCATCTGGTCCTCGTCGGCCTTAACAAAAAAGGAGCCAATGCATGAAGAAGATCGTTGCTGCGGTCACCCTAGCCGCTTTGAGTGCCTTGCCGATTTTGGCCCGGGCGCAGTATGCACCGCCTCCTCCGGACGTCCCACCGCCGCCGCCACCCCATCATCGGC
This sequence comes from Robbsia andropogonis, assembly GCF_000970345.1. Lineage (GTDB taxonomy): Bacteria > Pseudomonadota > Gammaproteobacteria > Burkholderiales > Burkholderiaceae > Robbsia > Robbsia andropogonis. The sequence goes on from NZ_LAQU01000003.1 coordinate 235,992, forward strand.
ATTGGGAGCCGCCGCCACCGCCGCCTCCTGGATACGGGTATGAGCGCCGCGATGCGCCGGTTCCGCCGCCTCCCGGCTATTGATGTGACAATGTACATGCAGGATCTGTGGGCCTGAGCATTTACACAAGAACCATCTTGAAGAGGAGAGCACATGAAGAAGATGCTGATTGCCGTTGGTTTGGTAGCGGCGTGGATCGGCGCGCCGTTCGCCGCGTCTGCCCAGGACGCGCCGCCACCGCCGCACCACGCAAAGCCGCCGCCGCCTCCCCCGCCACCGCATCACCATCGGCCGCGCCATCGGAAACCGCCGCCGCCGCCTCCGCCCGGTCCGAATTCGTAATGCCTGGTGCACAGATCACGATCCGTGACCTGTGTGCAACGACACATTGATTTTGGAGAACACCGCATGAAAAAGATCCTCACCGTGCTGGGCTTGTCCATTGCTATCGGCGGCTTACCAATGCTTGCCGCGGCGCAAGACGCGCCTCCGCCCCCGCACAAATCGGCGCGACACAAGCCGGCGCCGCCGCCTCCGCATCATCACAAAAAAGCGCCACCGCCGGTAAACCCGTGATATAGCACGGACTCGTGGTGAAAAAGTAAGCATTGCATCAAAGCCTCTTTCATCACGATATCAATGTGGTCGCGCTGTCGAATTTCCAGTGACCGCAGACGATAGAAGGCAAGCCGGTTCGGATGCGTTGCCCATGCATCCGAACCGGCGATTTAGGCTATGCCGGCCGAACATCCGCCTGAAAACGTGCCGCCGACATCATTTTCCTTGATAATCCCGAGTCCATATCGGTTCATCTCGATGTCGACGATCATCCTGGGCCATCACTTCCCGCGGCCAACAAAGGCACGATCACATCGCTGATTGGCGTCGGCACGCCGTGCGTTTGCCCGACCCGGCGAATGATGTTGTTTCGGATGTCCCATTCGAGAGGACGCCCGGCCAGCCGGTCGGCCAGGATCGACGTCCCCAAGTCAGGAGGCGCGTTTCGGAACCCCTCCACCACTTCTTGCGCGGTTTGATCGCTTAACTTTGCACCTGCCGCTTGTGCAACCTCAAGGCATTCTCGTGCGTAAGCGAGCGCTAATGCCGCGATGTCTGGTCGAGAGAACATCCCGGCTCGCCTCCCAGTTAGAACCATCAAGCCAGCGACCGCGTTTTGCAGCAGCTTGCGCCACGCTACAGTCGGGAAGTCGGAAACCGCCTCGACAGCGCATCGTGTCCCATGCAACGCCGCACGTACGATCCCTGCTGCCGGATCGTCTGGCACAACCAGTCGCGGTGCATTCCTTAGCCATACAGATCCATCAGATTCGCGTTGCGCAGGGAACCAAACGACAGATGGCACGATGGGATTGCGAGGCAAACGCGCGTGAAAAAGCGTCGTCTGCTCCACACCATTTTGCAATACGCAGACAACTGTATCGGCGTGACACAATGCGGGAAGCCAAGCGGCAGCCGCGTCGATTTGCGTGGCTTTGACTGCAATGAAGACCAGATCAAATCGGGTCTTTACGTTTGCCGGATCGGTCAGCACAGGTCCGGGGATAACGACGCGTTCGCTGTCGAAGCGAAGGATCAACTGCTCATGGGCCGTGCGCCCGCAGATCACCGGCGTGCGTCCAACCTCGTGGAGCGCTGCCGCTACGGTGACGCCGATCGCCCCCGGGCCGACGAGTGCAATGCTAAGGTTTTCGGAAATTGTCATGGTCGTTATTCGTTCTTAGAGATCGTTTCAAAAAGACCGCCAGGGGGCTGTTAACCTTTTCGGCAAACTGTTAACCTTGGTCGTCTGAACAAGTGGAACCAAGGTCTTGAGCCACGCATGCGGCGCTCCCGCTTTCGGGCCAGGTTTTGGCGATACGGCCGGTGATCTTTGCATGTGCGGCAAACAGGGCCCCGAATTTATCGCACCACCGCCGTATTGATTCGTAGCTGACGATCACGTCTCGCTCGAGCAATAATTCTTCGATGTCGCGCAAGCGCAGCAAGAAGCGAAAGTACCAGCGCACCGCTAGGCTGATGATGGCAGGTGGGAAACGATGGCCGCGGTAAATAGACGAGGTTTTCATTTGTCAAGCTTACCCGAACGCCTCGACAACGTGACAATGCCCATCCGAAAGCGCCATTGACCGGAGAAGGTTTCCGAATGGTGCGCCGCCGACGCCGAGCGCGGTGACTGCCAGTCCTGTCCCGCCGATCTGGCGTGACTCTATCGATATCGCCATGGAGGGATCTCCGTATGTTGGATAGCGACCTCTTGATCGGTATCCGACATTGCGATCCAGAGGCCGACCGAGGCGCCGCAAAAGCGCCGAAAGGACTCGAAGTCGTCCGGCGTCATCGATTGGCTGGCTGCAGTTGCGCCCGCCTGCGTGCTACTGGTCAATCGGGCAACTTCATGAACTCGACGGTGTGCCCTTCAGGCCCGCGAACATAGACCACTCGCATTCCATTGGGCATGGTTTGCGGCGCGCCAAGTCGCATCCATCCTGCGTCCTCGACGCGGCGAAGCGTCTCGTCCAGATCCGAGACCGCGAAGGTCAGGTGTGCCGACCCGACGTCACAACTGCGAGGCTGGTGGATCTTGCGATCGACCGGTCCCCTGTACTCGAGCAATTCAATCTGATAGCCGTCCGGAGCGGTAACGATAGCGATTTCGATATCGGCACCGGGTACGCCAACGACGTTCTCGATCGAGGGACCTGCTCCAAGCGTCTTCCGTGCCGTGAACTCGAAGTCCAGTGCGCCGCACCAGAACGCAATTGCATCGTCAAGAGACGACACGGTGAGACCGGTGTGGACCGTGCGAAGCACGGTCGTCTTCTGTGTAGTTGACATGGTTCTACTCAAGCAATCAGTTGACCACCGCTCGCATCAAGCACGGTTCCCGTCAGATAACCGCACTGCATCGCGAAGATGTACGCGAGCGCAATTTCTTCAGGCCCGGCAATTCGCTTCAGCGGCACGACCGCCGCAATGCGCTGCACGAACTGCGACTTGAGCTCGGGTTGCATGGCATCGTAAGTGGTGGTTGCGGTAACTCCGGGTGCCACCACATTGATCCGCCGTGGAGCAAGCTCGCTGGCCAGTTGCCGCGCACAGGCCTCGATTGCGGCATTGACGGATGAAATCGCCGAATGGTTGGCCATGGTTCCGCGGCTCGCAACCCCGGAGGTCAGTGTGAGGGTACCGTCTTCTGCCAGGTGCGGAAGCGCCGCCTTGATGATTCGGTACTGGCTCAGATATTTGCCGTTGAAGTACTCGATGACCGCATCGAGACTCATCTTGTCTGCTGTGGTATCGATGCCCAGTCGCGCGGCCGACTCATGCACCGTGATCGCGACATGGTCAACCTTTCCAACGGCGTTGAAAAGCTCGACCAACGACGCTTCCGATTTTGCGTCGGTGGCCAGGTATGTCGCGCCGCGTAGCTCAGCGTTCACTGGCGTTTTGCCACGCGAGGCAATGAAGACCGATGCGCCAAGATCCTGGGCGATTCGCGCTACGTCGAAGCCGATACCGGCGCTACCACCGATGACGAGAACACGTTTGTCTTTAAGGCTGGTTGAGGTCACGGGGAAACTCCATGTTGATATTTACTGCGCTGTATAGCGCCCATTGGCGACGTACCAGTCGCGGGTGCTGAGCCTTGATTTGTCACCGTACCGCCGGACGATCGTCGCGAGCATTTCGTTGATATGCGCCGTACGTCCGGACAGATGCAACAGCCTGTATTCCTTACCAACCTCTGATGGTTCCGAGGCCAGAAGGGTTTTGTCGTCACAGTCCGGGCCGAACGTATTGGTACCGATTGCATGGGCATTCACCTCGAGGAACTCACCTCGCGAGATGGAGCGCAGGTGACTCACAAGCCTACGCCGTCAGTACTGTCAGCCAAGGCGATACCAAATCCGGCGACCCAAGCCCGTACCTCGTGTGCGGAATTGCCCGCTACCTGGCTGATGTAGTCGTCGTCGCTCTGCTCCAGCTCGGCCCAGCGCTGTCCGCTCACCCGTTCCAGGAATCGCCGATCCCATTCCGGGTTAAGAGGCTTCACGTCCGCATTCCCAGCGGCGAGGCGACGGGCTGCATCCATCAGGCGACGCAATCTCGCCTCGGTGAAGGGGCGCTCAAAAGCTGTATCAGACACGATGCTCCTTCGGGAGATTGGATTCGGCTCAGGACAAAGAGCCCACTTCGAAAGGGTGATATGTCCTTCCACAATAAATCAGCGCACGCACTCGAAAGGCCCGAATGCTTGTTGTCTGCCAAGGTCACGAGTAAGTGCCGGAGTAATCTGGCGCTCAGTGTGCGCGAGTCTGCGCTTGGCGGCCTACCTATTTTTCGGTACTGTGCACAGAGTGCACAGTACCGAAAAATGATGTCTGGCTAGACAAACGACGGAGACCCATGTTGGAAGCAGATTCTTCGACCTACAAGCAGGTGCAGGGTCTGTCCCGAGGGTTGGCGGTCCTGAAGGCGTTGAGCGACAGTTCTCATGGGCGAGCGCCTCTGGCTGACATCAGTGCGGCAACCGACTTGCACCGAACCACGGTACGTCGCCTGCTGGAAACCTTGCGGCTTGAGGGCTTTGTCGAACGCTCAACAGAAGACGGTATGTTTCAGTTGACCCTCAAGATAAAGCGCTTGGCTGACGGGTTTAGCGTCTACGACAAGGTGGCCGAAGCGGCCGAACCGATCCTTCGTGATCTCTCGGCAGAGGTGACCTGGCCCTGTGCGTTGGCTACGCCGGATGAGGACTGCATGGTGATCCGGCAGTCGACTCACAGCCAGAGCCCGCTGTCCTTTCATCGCGGCGCGCTTGGCCGCCGGCTGCCGATGTTGATGACCTCAATGGGCCGTGCATACCTTGCCTTCTCGAAGAAAACGACACGCGAGCACACCCTGTCTCTGATCGCTGCAAAATATGAGCAGGGGGAAGTCCCGATGATGTCTCTCGCGACGTTCCGACAGATATTGAACAAGACCCAGGCGGACGGCTATGGTTCTAACTATGGTGAATGGCAGGACGACAGGAAAGTAGCGGCAATCGCCGTTCCGGTGATGAGCAGACATGGTGCGGTAGTAGCTTGCGTGAACGTTGTCGCGATTACCCGCGCGTTGAAGCCAACGCAGTTGGGGGATCGATTCCTGGCGCCATTGCGAGCTGCGGCGGCCGCACTGGAGAGGGTCATTGAATAATGGAGAATCCGGTGTCGGGTCGTGTCAGATCGCCAACAACCTCGGGCCAATCCATCAAGCCATTCGACAAGCCAGCAGCCCAGTAACTCGAACGGGCCAGCCAATTTGTATTTTCTCGCCACTCATAAAAACTGGCGATTAAGCGCAATCGTGGTCATTGCTAGCGTCGCCCTGCGTGGCTTCGACGCGGTGTCCGGATAATTTGGCCCTTGTTTTTTGCACGATCGTGCGGCGCACCCCCGGTTGAGCCTGGAAACACATTACGCCAGCGAATGGGCGCGTGTTACAAGTGCGGGAGTTACGTGAGAGCCTGGAAAATGGCATTGTCACGTTGATGATGATTGAGCGAAAAAGAGGCGCTTCACGGCCATTGTTTAAAACGCAGACGGATTTTGGCCCTGGAGCGTCAAGTGATGCCACGATTCCAATCGGAGCGTAAGCTCGCGACGATGTTCGGCTGCACAAATCAGGTGTCGTTTCAGAGCAAAATGCTGTCGAATCGGGCCGAAATTCGAAAGGAAGCGCTGTGCTCGTCGCAAATCTCTTAAGAGACCGTTTCAAAAAGACCGCCAGGGGGCTGTTAACCTTTTCGGCAAGCTGTTAGCCTTGGTCGTCTGAACAACTGGAACCAAGGAGATGGGCGCACCGATAATAGTACGTCCCCTTTACGCGAGATAAAGTAGTTATACATGGCATGCAAAAATTGAACGGGTGTATGTTACACCGGCCACAATCGTTTCACATGTCATTGAATTTGTTGAATTTCGAGTGAATTCAACGAGGTATTTTGGTGGAGAGGAGGAGGATCGAACTCCCGACCTCCGCATTGCGAACGCGGCGCTCTCCCAGCTGAGCTACCCCCCCAAGCAAGCGATCAGTTTAGCACAACGCTTATCCATTTCAAGTAAGCGACGGGCGCGTAGCGCACCGCAAAATCAGCCGTTGGATACCCGTCATACAAACCTTCTCGCCAAGGCAATCAAGTCAATCCTCCCGGCGAACGGCCCATTGCCAATCACACGCCGTCCCTCTGGAACATCACTTACTCGGCGCCCCTTCCAGCACCCATTGCACGATCGTATGGGCATCGGCCTGACTCAGCCCAGGATGGGAAGGCATCGGCACCATACCCCACACCCCCGCCCCGCCCTTGATCACCTTGGTGACCAGTTTGTCCTCGGCCGAGGCATCGCCTTGATACTTCTTCGCGATGTCTTTGAAAGACGGCCCGACAAGCTTCCGATCGATAGCATGGCACCCCATGCACGAGTTCTCCATTGCCAACATCATCGCGGTACTGGCATTCGCTGCCGCCATCGCCGGCATCGCCGCCATCACCACAACCGCGGCGGCGATCCATTTCACAAGCATCTTCTTCATGGCCGACTGATTCTGAATTTATAGGGGACAACGGCACGGCGTGTGTCTCATGGCAAGATTGCCGTCACAATTACGTAACGGTAATCTTGCCAGGACGCGACTTCTTTTACGGTAACTTGGTCGACTTTGGATTACCCGCAACTGGAGAATGTGCGTCCCCCACTGGGGCCGGCGACTGTAGTTGCTCCGACGTCACACCGGCGCTCGGAATCGCCCCGGTGGTCACGCCCGCCGTATCGGCGTTGCTCACACCGGCACTCGGATCCCCGCCTGGGGTCGCTGACGTACTGTCCGGACTGGCGTTACGTTCCGGCGAGGTTGCCATGAACGCATCGTCGGTGGTCTTCGACGGCAATATGTATTGATACGTCTTCACCACCTGCACCACGCCCGGTACGCGGCTCGCGATATCCGCGGCGCGGGCACCCTCGGCCCGCGTGACCAACCCCATCAGATAAACGACCCCGCGCTCGGTCACCACCTTGAAATTATTCGCCGACAGATGCTTGTCCGCGATCAGGGATGACTTCACCTTGCTCGTGATGAATGTATCGTTCGAGCGCACGCTGACCGTGCTGGCCGGCTGCACCGACAGTTCGTTCACGATACTTTCGACATCGGCAACATTGCGAATAATGGCCGTCGCATAGTCCTTGGCCTCAGGCGTAGGCACTTCACCCACGACCAGTACGCGACGATTGAACACCGCGACGTCGACATGCGAACCTTGCGGCAAGTCACCGGCCAACTGGGCTGCCGACCGGATCTGGATTTCACGATCGTCGGCCTGCGTTCCCACCGTTCTACGGTCCGTTGCCACCAACGCGCCACCGCCAGCACCAGCCGCCGCGCCGATCAACAACAGCGGGCATCCCTGCAAAGTCGCGGCGATACCGAACGCGACGAACGCACTTGCCACCCCTCGAACCACCCATCCGCGTCTGCCGCGTGTTGCCGTCATCTGTGCATTACTCCCGTTTCGTTTGTGTATCCCATTGCCTGATGCCATCCGACACTACCGCGTCAGAACCCGCAGAATCACGCCTCGCCCAACAGCATCTCGTCAATACCGTCGCACAGGCAGTGGATCGTCAGCAAATGTATCTCGTGCACGCGGGCAAGCCGCTGCGTACTGACGCTCAGATGAATATCGGTGTCGCTCAACAAGTCCAGCATCGCGCCACCGTCGCAGCCGGTCAATGCCACCACCAGCATGCCACGCTCATGTGCCGCCACGACCGATGCCATCACGCTGTCCGCGTTACCGTCCGCACTGATCGCCAACAGCACGTCCCCCGGCTGCCCGAGCGCCTGCACCTGCTTGGCGAACAGTTGATCGATGTCGCTCAGCCCGCCCACCGTCTGCAGCAATGACGCACTGGTCGACAACGACAGCGCGGCCAGGCCGGGGCGCTCGCGCTCATAGCGGTCCACCAGTTGCCGCGCGAAATGGTCCGCCAGCGCGGCCGATCCGCCGTCACCGCACACCAGCACCTTATGGCTGTTGACCAGTGCTGTAAACAGTGTGTCGACGGCAGCGCAAATGCCGTGCGCCAACACGTCCAGCGCCGCCCGCTGCGCAGTCGCGCTTTCACTGAATTGATTCTGTATGCTTTCTATCGACATGCCGCCACAATTCCCGCATAGCACACGTGCGCGGTCCTGCTTCCGGCGGCAACGTTGACGTGTCCGGGCGACTTCCGCCACCCGCGCCATCACGTCCGCGCCCCCCTCGGATTCGAACCGTCGTATTCCGCAAGTCGCCGCGCCATGCATACGCGCCGCGCCCCGGGCATTCGCCGTGCGTTTCTTGTCCGATGCAACGTTGCATCGGTTATGTCCCGCGTCACGGGGATACGGCGCAGCATACTGCATGCATTCATGCCGCGCGCAGACCGAGCGCCAATTTTTACGAAACTTTGCGCGCTGTTTTGTATCAGCCCGTAACCAGGGGCGCCGCCCGCAGCTGTACGACCGCACCGGAAGCGCGCTGGAGAACACGCATCCGAACACGTCCCCCATCCCGCAGCCGCCGATACACACGCCCCGTGAGTGTACCGCACCTGTTCAATCAGTTTCGTCAAATGCGGCCGCCAGCCACTGCACCCGATCCGCATCGATTGCGACGACGTCGAAACGGCAGGGCGGCGTGCTGGTCGGCCAGCGCATCATCCACGCGGCGGCGGCACGCCGAATCCGCTGCCGCTTGCGCCAATCGATGCTGGCCGCCGCGCCGCCAAAACGCATGCTCGCCCGCGCACGTACCTCGACGAACACCACCTCGCCGCGCCGATCGTCGGCCATGATCAGGTCGATTTCACCACCGCACAGCCGGACGTTGCGGGCCAAGAGGCGTAGACCCCGGGCAGTCAAATGATCACACGCCCGTGTCTCGAACATTGTCCCGCGCGCCGTTTTCGACATCGGCACCTCGGTAGCGCCCGCGCGGGCCTTGGCGCGCGCCACGGCTGCAGCCTCCGCCTGCTTCAGCACCTCCGCCGCCGCCTCTGCCCTTGACAACCCGGCCACCGGCCCGGCTCTTGTGGATGCGGTCCCCTTGATCGCTGCCGTTACCGTTACCTCGATCGATTGCCCGCCCTTGTCGTCCATTCATCGCTCCCTGTCGAACCCACCGTCCGCCCGCAACGCCATGCGACAATACGCAGGCAATATCGCACTCGCGCCCACGCGCCCCACAGGAATCCACCCCGGTGCCCGATCTCCGCCAATCCGCTTCCCACCACCCCGCCCCACAAGAGACCGTCGGCGCGACAGCCCCCGGGACGGCTCACACACGCTCATCCGGCGACCCCGCGGCACCCACGAATACGACGGCACTCGGCGACTCGGCCGGAGGCGACGCCCAGCGTGCCGCTCCCACGCCGTCCGCGTCGCTGTCCGACGTGAGCCGCTTGGCGCAGGGCCAGGACTACCCCGCGCCGGCGCTGTATATCGTGGCGACGCCGATCGGCAATGCGGCCGACATCACTTTCCGCGCGCATTACCTGCTAGGACTGTGCGATCGCATTGCCGCAGAAGACACGCGCAACACGGGACAGCTACTGACCCGCTACGGCATCAGCAAACCGCTGATCCCCGCACACCAGCACAACGAGCACGAAGCAGCCGAACGCATCCTGTCCCATCTCGCGGCCGGGGAACGCGTGGCTTTCGTTTCGGATGCCGGCACCCCCGGCATCTCGGACCCCGGCGCCCGCCTCGTCGACGCGGCACGTGCCGCAGGCTATCCGATCGTGCCACTGCCCGGCCCCAGTGCGGCCATCACCGCGCTCAGTGCCGCCGGCGCCTGGGCGGAAACGTTCACCTTCATCGGGTTCCTGCCATCCAAGCCCAAACAACGCGCGACGGCCCTGCAAGCACTGGCTGGTCATATGCACGCCCTGGTTTGCTACGAAGCACCGCACCGCATTGACGACACGCTCGCTGCCGCCCGGGAAGCGCTGGGAGGCAACCGCCGCGTATTGATCGGCCGCGAACTGACAAAACTACATGAGAGCGTGCACCAGTGCACCCTGGCCGAAGGGCCGGAGTGGATCGCCGCCGATCCGAATCGACGTCGCGGCGAGTTCGTGCTGGTCATCGAAGGTGCCCCGGCGAGCGACGGCGCGACTGGCGTGGAGACACACGATCCATTACTGCGCGCACTGCTCGAGGCATTACCGGTCAGCGCCGCGGCGCGCGTTGCCGCCAAGATCACCGGCGCATCGCGGACCGCGTTATACACACGGGCGCTGTCCTGGGCCGGGGACGCGGGGGAAGACGAAGAAGAAAGAGACGAGGCAGCGGGCTCGGCCGGTTAAGTCACTGTGCACGCAAAAAAAGGTCCGTGATATCGCGAGCGATGCTGTTGCACCTCCCGCGGTATCACGGACCTTTGCGTTCCGGTATCCGACGCTACGCGATCAATTGTTCGATGCCAGTACCGATTGCGACAATGCCGCGCGCGCTTCGGATGGAGACATACCGATGATCTCCACATGCTGCGTGCCGCGATCGCGCATACCGAGCGCCTTTGCCGCCGCCGCCGACAGATCCAGTACGCGGCGCCCACTGAACGGGCCGCGATCGTTGATCTTGACGATTACCGCACGGTGGTTCTGCGTATTGACGACACGAACGTAGCTCATCAGCGGCAGGCTACGATGCGCCGCAGTGAATTCGTGCATGTCATAGCGTTCGCCGCTGGCCGTCCGGCGACCGTGGAACCGCATGCCATACCATGACGCATTGCCGCTTTGATGGAAATTCGACGTATCCGGAATGTCGGCCGTGATCGGTGCCGCGTGGGACAACGCGCCGTCGGTCTGCACCGTATCGTCGGACGCGGTGACCAGGTCTTCATCGTCGTCGTCGCTGTTCGCACGCTTCGCCGAATCGGCCAGGTCCGCTAATTGCTCTGCAATGGATGCCTGCTGGCCGGGCACGGCACAGTTGGGATGAGGGCGGCGTGCGGGCTGATCGACGGTGGAGACGCATGACGTCATCGCATATCGCGCTTTCATGCCTGCGGTCATCGGCGCCATCTTCATATCAGCCAGCGAACGGCGTAGCGAATCCGACAGCAGCGCGGCGCGCGTACCGGCGGCTGGCGCGGCAATCGCGGCATGATCCGTGCGAGTCGCATCCAGCCGGAGCGAATTCTGGCTGATCGTGTCGCCATCGTGCTGCGTGGCGCAACCGGCAACCAATAGGGTCACCAGCGTGCCCGCGGCGACCTGTACCCAAGGGGACATGCCGGCGCGGCGGGTCAGTCGTGCGTTCATAGACGTGCTGTTCACCTATGGCTGGACGGTCCGCGAAGCTAGGGCGGGACGTCCAGGGTGGCCGGCACGGCAACAGAAAACCGGGGCGATACGTCCGGAATAGGATGGACGAGACCGCCACGGCCAGCAAACGCACGACGCGCGCCACGAAGGAGCGCGCCGCAGACAAGACAATGCTTTACCAATGCGACGCAATGCGCCGGGAAGGCATGCCATGCACGTTCGACTTCTCTGCTGAAGCACCGGGAACGGCGCAATACCGTCTCCACCCGGTTAATTTCACGTCTGGCGCAACCGCATTCGGTCGTTATCACCAGACTCCAACGCGTTGTCTCCAGGGAAACCGCGGCGGCGCGGCCTACGCGACACTCGACTCCCCCTGGCGGCACGGACAACCGGCTGACGCAAACCGCGAACGAGCACCTTGAAAAGACGCATGCCGCACTCAGCCGCCGCCGCATCAGCGACAACGCTTGGCTCCCCCGGAGGACGTGCCTGGTAGGCACGATATCTCTCGCCGATCCTCAACAAGCATGCAACGATGCGACGAGTCCGGGCGGAACGTGTTGCACCAGCCCAAGGCCGGTACGGGATATTCATTGCCATCGGCAGTAGTGCTGGAGACCGAATCTGCCTAATGTCGCTAGGCTACAAACGCGACAGCAGGCCGAAACGGTATCCGTCTGCCCGACGGCAACTGATGCTTGGCTGACCACCATCCGGCACGCTCGTTCGCGCCGGATGCAGGACAAAAAGGAAACACGCACGCAGCGTGTGCACTGATTATACCCGATCTGCTTTTTCAGTCGCTTTTGGCCACTGATTCCGCTCTAATCTGGCAATTGTTACCCGCTTATTTGCCACAAATGCAGCAAAAATAGCAAAAATTTCCACAAATAACCGTTGTTTGTACCATTCTTCCCGCGTGCGCGCGGATATCGGGCCATTCTGGCAACGATCGAAGGCCCTACTTTAAGGCAGTCGGGTCAGGTCTCGTGTTGTCGTTACAATGATTTGCAGTTCCCGCTATTTTTGAAAGATGCGGTAAACCCCGCGGTCACTTTGAGAACCGCAACCGATGGAGCATTGCCGATGAGCGAAGAGATCTATGTCAGCACCGACGTGGAGGCGGACGGTCCCATTCCCGGCCCGCACTCGATGCTGAGCTTCGCGTCGGCCGCTTACACAGCCGATAAGCAACTGATCGCCACGTTTTCCGCGAACCTTGAGACCTTGCCCGGCGCCGACGCCCACCCGACGCAGGCGGCCTGGTGGAAAACCCAGCCGGATGCCTGGGCCGCGTGCCGGACCGATCTGCGCAAGCCCGAAGACGTCATGCCGGCCTATGTAGAATGGGTCGAAGCGCTGCCCGGAAAACCGGTATTCGTCGCATTCCCGGCGGGCTTCGACTTTACGTACATGTTTTGGTACATGATGCGCTTTGTGGATCGGTGCCCGTTTTCCTGGTCCGCACTCGACATCAAGACACTTGCGTTCGCGATGACCGGTCTGCCATTCCGGAAAAGCATCAAGCCGCGCTTTCCACGCCACTGGTTCGACGATCTGCCGCATACACATGTCGCGCTGGATGACGCGATAGAGCAAGGGGCGTTGTTCTGTAACATGCTGGCCGATCTGAGGAAGGACCGCGTGGCGCGTGAATTACGTGAGCCGCCCCTCGCCGACCCGCTGGATGCGCCTCGGGACGGGGATGGCCGCACCGGTCCGATTGCGCGATATTGAACCGTCGATCAACGACATCGCGTGATCCGCGACATCATCGGCGTCTCGCAGTGAGACCCCGCGATCCATCAAAGCGAGAGGGAGAAGCCTGATGGCCTCCGAGTACATCACGATCCAGTCGAAGGACAGCGGCCATTTCCGCGCCTATCTCGCGCTGCCGCCGCGCGGAATCGGCCCAGGCCTCGTACTCTGCCATGAAATCTTCGGCGCCAACGCCACCATGCGTGAACTGGCACACATCTACGCGGAAGAAGGCTATGTCGTGGCGGTCCCGGATCTGTACTGGCGCGAAGAGCCGGGACTCGAATTCGACTACACCAGTAGCGACTGGCAACACGCCTATCGTCTGGGCGAGGCGTTTGACTTCGACCTCGGCGTCGAGGACGTGGGCGCGACGCTGGATGCATTGCGTGAAAGACCGGAGGTGCGCACGGAGACCACCGCCTCGATGGCCGGACGCCGCGAGCGGCCCGATACCCCGGTCTCGGCACCGCGTGAACCGGGCCGCGGCCTCTTTGGTGGCGCCGGCGGAGTATTCTGGCGCGGACGACGCAGCGCCAAGGAGAGCGGGGGCGCGGGCCTGGGCAGCCGGGAGGGCCCCCATGATGCCGGACTGACAGGGCCGAGCGAACGAGAAGCGCCCGGCGGCTTGTCGGTGGTCGGCTTTTCGCTTGGAGGCCGTCTGGCCTATCTGGCGGCATGCCGGTTGGAAGGCGTAAGCTGCGGTGTGTCCTATTACGGGACCGGGATCGAAGACCATCTCGACGAAGCGAATCACCTGTCGGGGCGCTTGGTCGTCCATCTGCCCGAGAACGACAAATTCGTTCCGGAAACGGGGCGGGAAGCCATCGCGTCACATTTTGCGGAATCGCGAAATGTGGAGGTTTACCGCTACCCCCGTGCCGAGCGGGGCTTCGCACGACGCGGCACGGACTCCTACAATCGGCCGGCGGCAACGATTGCCTACCAGCGCACGCTCGGTGCGTTGAAACGTGAGATGGGGCCGTACTTCGATCTATCGCGCCTGTGGGATACCCACTTGATGCATACGATGGCCGATAAAAACGTCGATGCCATCATGAAGGGGCTGGTGGAGGCCCCCTATCTCAACCACGTGCCCACCCGGACCGGCGGTGCGGGCAAGGAAAAGGTGGCGGCGTTTTATCGCGACCATTTCATCGGCCAAATGCCGCCGGATACGCGTTTGCTGCCATTGTCACGGACGGTGGGAGCAACGCAACTGGTCGAGGAAGCCCTGCTGTCCTTCACCCATAGCAATGTGATCGACTGGCTGCTGCCCGGCGTCGCACCGACGCACCGCTATATCGAAATTCCCCTTGTCTGCGTTGCCACGTTTCGCGGCGAAAAGATTCATCGGCTGCAGACGTACTGGGATCAGGCGAGCGTGCTGGTGCAGATCGGCCGGATGACGGCCGATGCGCAGCCGGTGGCGGGCATCGAGTGCGCCCGGAAGATCGTCAACGAGGATCTGCCTTCCAACGAATTGATCGAGCGCACGCCGACGTGACGGCCATCAATGCCCCAGTATGGCGATACAGCCGGTTGCGACACCCAGCAGCGCGACGCCCACCGACATGATCCGCATCCAGCGCCGGCGCGTCAGCAGCGCGACCGCGGCCAGACCGATTGAAATCTGCACCGCCGTGGTCGCCTGCGCCCAACGATGATGCTGATGCATCAAGGCCTCGCTCTTCTCGTCGTCGAGCTTCACGACCTTCTCGATCGCTTCCGCGTTTGCGCGGATAGGCTGCTTTTCGGCACGGTATTTCTGCACATCGGACTCGAACTTTGCCTGCATCTGCGGATTCGTCGTCATCAGGGCCGCGCCCAGTTCGGCGAGATTTTGTTTCTCGCCCTTCGCCTGGTAATACGCCCACTGGTTCGCGGCTTCGGTCTTGCGGATCGCGGCTTCGTTCTTGAAATACAACGCCTGGTTTTCATTCGCGCCGCTTTGATACGAAAAAATCGCCCCAATGCTGGCGAGCACCGCCGTCATGACCGCCATCCATGCCGCGCCATTATCCGGCTCGTGCCCCCCGGCGTGCCCATGACCGGCGTGTTGGACCGCATGATCATGCGGCCCGTGAATCTCATACTCTTCAGACATGACGTTTTCGATGGAAAAAATGATGGCGGACCTCGTCCGGCCGCCCACTGCCGACACTGAGGTAGGCGGCGTCTTAAATGGGCTATCCGCATAATCTCAAAATTTCTGCCCGCACAACGCGCCGTGGCAAAAACCCGTTGACATCGATTTGACGGAAATTGTCGACCGCCCGTGCGAAACGGTCATGCGAACCGTTTCGCTTGCGCGGGCCGATACCACGATAAACTCGTTGCCGCCCAATCATTTGCACACCAGCATGCCAAGAAATAAAGCTATCGGGATCGTGATGCCTCACGCGATCGGAGATTCGATGTACCTGATGGTGCTGCTGCGGGCGCTGTTGCGGCAGGGCGACGATTTGACGCTGATCGGCGGCGTGATTTATCCCCTGCGGGCATGGTTCCCCGAGGTGCCTGTCGCGCGCTGGGTTCCGGACCCCTGTGACCACGCGGCACGCGAGGCGCTGCTGCGCGGCTTCGATCAGATCGTGCAGATGTTTCCGCGACCAATGGCGGACCGCTTGCTGGCCGACGACCCGCTGGTGGCTCCCCGCTTATTGCGGCTGGTCGACTTGCCCGGCTTCTATAATCGCGCGCATGTGCTGCACGCACTGATGGCGGCAGGAAGGCAGCATCTTGGTTTGCATGCCAGCGAAAGCGATGTGCCACTCGACAATGGCATGCGGCCACCGTCCCCGCTGCTGCATCGCGAGCACGACAAACGCGTGGTGATCCATCCGGTGGCGAGCAATACGTTCAAGACATGGGATGCCGCCAAATTCGTGCGTCTTGCGCATGGCCTGCGTCACCGTGGATTGCAGCCATGCCTCGCCGTACCACCCGACGAAGCGAGCGCATGGCATCAACGCGCACCGGGCATCGATGTCGTCGCTTTTGCCGCACTGCCGGATCTGGCGGCTTTCCTATACACGTCCGGCTGGTTTATTGGCAATGATTCGGGCATCGGCCATCTTGCCTCGGCACTCGACATCCCGACGGTGTCGGTGTTCCCACGCAAAGGTCTCGCGCAGCGCTGGCATCCGCGCCGTCATCGGCAAAACCCTACACGGGTTGCTATCCGGACAGAGGCCGGGGACCAGCCTGATGCCGATCGCGCTGGCAGTGCCGACGTCACCGCCAGCGACGCGCCTGGTGCCGGCAGCGGCAACGACACCCGCGCGCACCCGTATTCGAGGCAGGGTGCCTATAACGTCGTGGTCCTACCCATGCCGTTTCTGCCCATCACCAAATTGAAAGAACGGTATTGGCGCGGTCTGATGCCGGTATCCCGGGTCCTGGCGGCGTTCGATCGCCAACGGCGTACAATCGAAACCCCTGACGGACCACCATGAGTCGGCCCGCGCCGCGTGCGCGCACGGTGCCAACGCCCCACCGGCGCGCGGGGGCCGGCCGATCGACGCCACCGATCGCTTGCCCGGTCGACCGGTCCGCCGTGGTATTTCGCCTATTGTCCTGATGTCGTCATGAACGATTCACGCATGCCTTCCTCCGCTGCCCCGCACACCCCGCCCATCGATGCCGCGTCGCATCTCGCGGAACCGAACATCGGTTTTCTGACCTGCCTCGTCGACGCCCTGGGCAGCGATATCGTGACGACCGATCCTGCATTGCTGGAACCTTGGCAAAGCGACTGGCGTGGCCTCTACCGTGGCACGGCGCAAGCACTCGTCCGCCCACGCACGACGGCGGAAGTCTCCACCTGCCTGCGTCTGTGCAACGCGGCGCAGGTCCCGGTCGTGCCACGTGGCGGCAATACCGGCCTTTGCGGCGGGGCCACGCCGGAAAGCGCGGCCAAGGCCGGTGCGGGCGGTCGCCAGCTCAGCGTGATCCTAAGCCTGGACCGGATGAATGCCGTGCGCGGCGTGGATACGATCGCCAACGTCATCACGGCGGAGGCCGGCTGCATTCTGGCGGACCTGCAGCGCATTGCCTCGGAGGCCGAGCGCTTGTTGCCGTTAAGCCTGGCGGCCGAAGGCTCCTGCCAGCTCGGTGGTAACCTGTCGACGAATGCGGGTGGGGTCAACGTGGTCCGCTATGGGATGACGCGTGAACTGGTCCTCGGCGTGGAAGCGGTCCTGCCGAATGGCGAGATATTCGAAGGCCTGCGCACACTGCGCAAGGACAACACGGGCTATGACCTGAAACAGTTGCTGATCGGCGCCGAAGGCACCCTCGGCATCATCACGGCGGCGTCGCTGCGACTGTATCCACGCAATGGCGTTCGCACGGTGGTCCTGGCCGCGGTCGAGGCGCCACAACAGGCGCTGGACCTGTATTCACTGGTGTTCAAACGCTGTGGCCAGCGTGTCCAGGCGTTTGAATATTTCACGCACGCCTGCCTCGAACTGGTGCTGCGCGAGGTCGATGGCCTGCGCGCCCCCTTCAGTGAAGCCCATGATGGCTATGTGCTGCTCGAACTTGCCGATACCGCCGATGAAGGCGCGCTGATCGCATTGGTCGAGGATGTGGTCGGCCAGGCGTTGGAAGACGGCTTGTGCCGGGACGCCGCGATGTCCACCACGCTGGCGCAGTTGGCTGCGTTCTGGCGCTTGCGCGAGGAGATTTCGGAAGCGCAAAAGCGCGACGGTCCGCACCTGAAACATGATGTGTCGGTGCCCATCGAAGCGCTTCCCGCCTTCCTCGACGCAGTCGGCGCACGCCTGTCACACACGGTGCCCGACCTGCGTCTGTTCGTCTTCGGCCACTTTGGTGATGGCAATCTGCACTACAACGTGTCGCGACCGGCCGGTGCGCCGTCGGACTTCTTTACACAGGCAGCGCCGGCCGACTCGCCTGCCGACGCCGCCACAGGTAGCACCAACAGCACACGGCCGGATAGCAAAGGGGATCTCGTTACCGATGCCGTGCTCGACGAAGTGGCCCGTTTCAACGGCAGCATCAGTGCTGAACATGGGATCGGCCAATTGAAGCGGTCGCACTTCCTGCGGCACAAGTCGGCATTGGAACAGCGGCTCATGCGGGATATCAAGACGCTGTTCGACCCGAACGGCATCATGAACCCCGGCAAACTGCTGTAACGACTTTCTCGGACGATTTCGGCATCTGATACTTGACGTTTCATCTCCATCGATTAATATACGCATCGCGTACAGACGATCGGAGACCTTCATGAGCGTGCCGCAACAAACCTTCCTGCGCGATGCCATGCGCCGCCTGAACATGACGCGCGAGGCATTCGCCAGCCGTATCGGTGTTTCTCGTCGCGCGTTGGATACCTGGTTATTGCCGGCCGAATCGGCGGAGTCGCGCGGCATGCCGGAAATCGTCGAACGTTTCGTCAATGAAATCCTGACCCGGCCAGCCGATGGCCTGGCTGCGCAAAGCGCATACCCTGGACAGACCCCAGGTTGCCCGATCCAGTTCGAGGGGCGGCCGCAATTGCTGTCGGTCGATCAGTTCTCGCGCGACACCGTCGAGGACCTCTTCCGTCTCGCGGACATCATGCAACCCATCGCGCGCCGCCAGAAGATCAGCCGCGTGCTGGAAGGCGCCGTGCTGGGGAATTTGTTCTTCGAAGCCAGTACCCGAACCCGCGTCAGCTTCGGCGCTGCATTCGCCCGGCTGGGCGGCTCGGTATGCGACACGACCGGCTTCACGTTTTCGTCGATGGCAAAGGGCGAGTCGATCTATGACACCAGCCGGGTGATGGCGGGTTATGTCGACGCGATGGTGGTACGCCATCCGGAACGCGGCTCGGTGGAAGAGTTCGCGCGCGCAACCAACATTCCGGTGATCAATGCCGGAGATGGTCCCGGCGAGCATCCAAGCCAGGCGTTGCTGGATTTGTACACGATCCAGCGCGAGTTTTCGCGCATCGGGAAAATCGTGGATGGTGCGCACATCGCAATGGTCGGCGACTTGAAATACGGCCGCACCGTACACTCGCTGAGCAAGCTGCTGGCGCTATACAAGAATCTGCGCTTCACGCTGATCTCGCCGCAGACGCTGGAAATGCCAGCCTATATCGTCGAGAAACTGGGCCAACGCGATCACACCGTGGTGCAGACCAACAACTTGCGCGAGGGACTGCGTGGCGTTGATGTCGTGTACGCCACACGCATTCAAAAAGAGCGCTTCACCGACGAATCGTTCGAAGGTTATACACCGGACTTCCAGATCAATCAGGCACTGGTCGACGCCGTCTGCGGGCCGGATACCATGATCATGCACCCCCTGCCTCGCGATGGCCGGCCGGGCGCCAATGATCTGAGCACGGACCTGAATCATGATTCGCGTCTGGCGATCTTCCGTCAAACCGATAACGGCATCCCGGTACGGATGGCAATCTTCGCGACGTTGATGGGCGTGGAGAATCTGGTGGGACGGTCCATGCGCGATGCGAACTGGCAGTCGCCGCCGTATATCGGCGTGGACGACGCGGTGTTCCACGGCATCGACTGACGTACGGCACAGGCCGGTTCATACGGCACGCCGATCCAATGGACCGGCGGCGGCCTGATGTAAATGCGGATGCGACAGGGCGCCTCAGCTGTTCAAGCCCGCTTCTATCGATTCGCCGACAGCCAGGATCTCGGCATCCTGCCCGTGCAGGCCTGCCACCATCAGACCCACTGGTGCATCGTCATACGCCGGGGCCGGAATCGATAGCGCGCAACCATCGATGAAATTGATGATGCTCGGATTGCGCAGCGCGCGACCGTTCGCCGCGAAAAACGCCGCGTCCGACTTCAGGTCATCGATCTGCGGTGGCAGCATCGGCGCCGTCGGCATCAGGATCGCATCGTACCCCGCGAACGCCTGCGCCGCCTCGGCGATCACCGCCCGTCGCGCCGCCAGCAGATCGAGGTAGTCGGCGGCACTCGCCGTCTCACCAATGCGGATACGCGCTAAGACGCGTGCATCATAGGACGCCGCCCGCGTGGCCACCCAGTCGCGGTGATACCACCAGGCCTCTATCGGCGAAAAACCAAACTTGTTGATCGATGTCAGCCGGTCCAGTGCGTCAAAGCGCATATCCACCAAGTCCGCGCCGAGATTGCTCAAGCGCGCGAGCGCAGCTTCGAACGCCCGCTCGACCTCAGGCTCGACGCCTTCCATGACGACATTCGTTACGATCGCAAAACGACGACCCGCGATGTCCGCGGCGCGCGCCCCCGCATTGCCGCGCTTTTTCCCCGACGGGATGGGCTCCTGCAATGCCAGCGCGGCTGCCCGCTCGGGCGCACCAGCCAATACCTGATCGATAATCGCGCAGCATTGCACCGTGGGGGCAATCGCGCCAAACGAATCCAGTGTCATCGACAGCGGGATAGCGCCTTGCCCCGGAATGCGGTTCGCACTCGGCTTGAAGCCGGTCACACCACAGAACGCCGCCGGAATGCGCAGCGAGCCCCCCGTATCAGTGCCTAATCCATAGGCAGCCATCCCTTCCGCGACAGACACGGCCGCCCCGGAGGACGATCCGCCGGAAACGCGTCGCTCATGCGGACGCCAGGGCGATGCCGGTGAACCGAAGTGCGGATTCATGCCCAGCCCCGAAAAAGCGAACTCGCTCATGTTCGAGCGGCCGATCAACACGGCCCCGGCCGCACGCAGCCGCGAGACGACCTCCGCATCGCTCGTGGCCGGTGCCGCATCGGCCAACACCGCCGAACCGGCGCGTGTAGGCTGACCCGCAACGTCGAACAGGTCCTTGACCGATACGGGCAAGCCCGCGAGGGGCGACAGCAACCGACCGGCCTTGCGCTGCGTATCGATGGCATCGGCTTGCGCGCGGGCGCCGTCCGCATCCACGGAGACAAAGGCATGGGCACCGTTGCCGCCTGCGGCGGCAATGCGTTCCAAGGCGATTTCGGTCAGTGCGCGGCTCGTGGTGTCACCACGTGCAAGCGCATTTGCCAGTTCGGCAATAGGCGTCTTGGGATCGAAGGCGGTTGTCATTGAGTTTTCGTTCGGCAAATCAGAAATACGACGTCATCGGCAGCGCGGATGCCAGGATTCTCCCCATGGTAATCGAGATCCCAGACCATATCGGGAAGATTGGGCCAGACCATCGTGCCATCCACCGCGCCACATGATAGCAAGTCAGAACGGCAGATCGGTAGCGGCGTTGCATCGCGTGATCGCGCGCTGTCGAACCGTTGCTATCCGCTTAAAGGAGGGAGAGGCGTCGGAGCGGGGGCGTCCGTCATGCCTGAATGATTACGTCGGCGACCCAGGTGCCGAAGGCGACCACCATCCAAAGATTGGTCAGCAGCAACGCATCATCGCGACGGCGGTGCACCGATCTGCGCGCGTCGCTGACGCGACGAAAGAACGATGCGGGCAACAGGCAGGCGATGCCCGTCAACAAACGCGCGGCAAGTGATATCCAGGCAGCCATGGCAAGCATGTGCTCCATGCGACGCTCCGCGCGTTTGAAGCCCTCTCCATGAGGAGGGCTGGGTCAAATAAACAAGGCGTAGACCATGGATGCGCCTAGGACGAGCGCCGCGGCGAGCGCTACACGCCGCAGCAACATCAATAACCGCAGGCTACGTGGCGCCCAGTCGCCGAACGACCGCAACAACGGCGTGCCCGCCTCCTGCAGAACAAACGGCTCGCCGCGACGATGCGCGAAAGCCGCCATGCCAAACGAGTACATCGCGTACAGCAAGATCACCAGCACTGCCAAGCTCTGAACGTACTCCACGGCGCCCCCCGCTTGTTTTCCGGCAAATGCACGCCATGCCCCCATGCGCGGCATTTCCTCGGCCCGATTGTCGTGTGGTTCTTGCGTATTGCCGCGCAAACTACAGAAATCGATTATTTATTGATATGTCATTGATACAAAGGCGGAACGAATACGATTGCCATCCATACCACCAGCCCTGCCACTGCCGCCCACCGCAAGCCAATCAAGCGACGATATTGTCGCGGCGCCCATTCCCCAAAGCTGCGCCACTTCTTGCCGGCAAATTCCACATGCACATAGCGGCTATGTACAAAGTACATCCGCAACGCCGAGCACACCGAAACCACAACATAGGTCATTACGACCAAAGCCGCCAATCGCCCAATAACATCAATCATCACCGTTCTCCGTATTTAAATGTCATGACGGCAATGGCTATGTCCCACCCGAAAATGGTTCCCGGTTCGACCAGTATCTGGATATGCCGCGAGCGCACGGCGGCGCGTTGGCGGCAAGCATTCCCAACCCGTTACTCCTTGGCCATTTTCACGGCGCATACCCTGCCGTGCGGTCCGGTTTTCTCGCCCGTTGCCCATGCACGAAACACGATGCTTCTTGCTTAGGAACGCACTACCGCGAGGTGTTCCGAACTCTTTTCACGCAAAACCCAACAATGTCATCCGCACCGGAAAAAGGACCCGAGGCGATGGCGGATCATGTAATAAGACAGGGAATTATTCCCGATCAATCGTCCGCATAAGTTTAAAAATTCTATCAAATAGTTAATAATTGCCAACCGATAAATTGTAACGACTTCGATACACTTACAAATCAAAAGAAATGAATGACTAGTGCTTTTTGCTATGGCAAACCCCAGTACGTACCTGGGGAAGCGAGTTGATACATGCATTTGTTTCTACATTCGATCGTACCTTTGTACCAGTTAGTATTTTTGTCACGACCTGTATCAGCTGCAACAAATCATGTCCATGCGACAAATCGGTAATACCAAACCGTATTACATAGAAAAAGCCATGGGAATCGGCCGATTTTTCCGTAATTTCAGACGACATGTCTTACGCATATTGAATCGAAAGCACTTCTCTGGCATGAAATCTGCGCCGCACAAATGCATATACAAACGTTTGTTTTTGAAATGATGCGTTAGACGGGAAATGCCATCCGACCATCTCTGGATCGATAGAAGTTGTGTCGGCGCGCAACGTCGGGACATGACGTCGTACCAACTCGATCGGTATCGAAAACAGGAGCGGACGATATCCATGGTTTCTGCCCTCACGAAAGGCGGCCGACGGGACGATTCGTAACAGCGTCTTCCTGAAGATGCCGCTACCAGTGACCGGCGAAACGGGCCCTTCTCGAACCGTATCATCTGATGCTCGCATTGCTCCGCGACGGGAGCCAGCGCCTTCACGCCGCATTCTGTGATGGCCGATTGCCCTTCTGTCACTGGGCCGTCACACGGTGCCGCTTTTTTCGTGCGCCTGCTTACATTCGGTAAAAACCCCGATGCTGTTTCTTTGTTATATTTTTTTAAGACAAAGATATATCGACCCATCCGGGCGCATCGATGCCGCCGTGACACCGGATCCAACGGACAATTGACGATGCCTACTATGCCGAAGACACCAAACGCCCCGTCGGACGACGATCGCAAGAAAATATTGGTACTCGACCAGAGCGGCGTCATGGGCGGGGCCGAATTGTCACTGCTCGAAGTCTGCAAACGCGTGCGTGGCGCATGCGATGTCGTATTGTTCGCCGATGGTCCATTCCGCGAACGGCTTCAAGAAGTGGGCGTCAGCGTCTCGATCCTTGGTGACAGCACGCTGAACAATATGAAAAAGGAAGGCGGCCGCGCGTTGTCATTCGGCACCGTCAAGTCGGCATTGCGCCTTTCCTGGCAATTGGTCAAGCAGGCGCGTACGCGTCAGCTCGTGTACGCAAACACGCAAAAAGCCATGGTCATCGGTTCAGTGGTGGGTTTTCTTGCGCGTCGACCGGTGGTTTGGCATCTGCGCGACATCGTCTCGGCCGATCATTTCGGCCCTGACCGGCTGCGCGTGATTCAGTTGTGCTCGAAGCTGTTCCTGACGCATGTCATCGCCAATTCCAAAGCCTCCGCCGACGCCTGGCTCGGCTTGACGAAGCTGCCGCGCGACCGCGTCAGCGTGGTTTATAACGGCATCGATGCCGCGCCGTTCGATACCGTCGACGCCACGCCACGTGCGGAATTGCGCGCACGCTTCGACCTGCCCCCGGATGCGTTCCTGGTAGGAACGTTTAGCCGATTGGCACAATGGAAGGGGCAGCATGTGCTGCTTGACGCCGTGGCACGCACGCCGAATGCACACGCCGTGCTCGTGGGCGCCGCGCTGTTCGGTGAGGATGCGTACGAAGCCCAGTTAAAGGCACAAGCGCAACGTCTCGGCATTGCCGACCGTGTGCACTTCCTCGGTTTCCAGCGCGACGTACCGGCGCTGATGAGTGCGATGGACGTCATTGCGCATACCTCGATTGCACCGGAGCCTTTCGGCCGCGTGATCGTGGAAGCGATGTTGGCGCGGCGGCCGATCGTGGCGGCAGCGGCAGGAGGCGCACTCGAGATCATTACCCAAGGCCAGGACGGCATTCTGATAGAACCCAATCGCGCCGATCTGCTCGCGGAGCAGATCGAAAAGCTTCGCACGGCACCGGAACTGTCCCACGACCTGGTCGCTCGGGCCTACACCAGCGCACGCGCGCGATTTGATCCCGATGTGTATTGCCGGAATGTCATGAAAAAGCTGGAAGTGGTAGGAGGCTTTCTGCTCCCCGAAGACCCGTTGCCAGCGGCGACATCCATGGCCGCACAGGCGACCCATGCCGCGTCTGCGGCACAGTCGTCGCCATCGTCCTTCGCGACGGCGGGTGCCACGTTGCACGGCGCGACCTTTGCACCAAATGGCGGGCAGCCGGCGCGGCCAGCCACGCAAGCAGTCAATGCGGCCGGAACAGACACGACGCCGGTCAATGCGGGGAAGGCCGCTACTCGGCGATGATCGGACTCGCGCGATGGATACGGCGACCGCTGACGCAGCGACAGTGCGCCATCGTGCCGAGTCAGGCAGGCGCCTACAGCGCCATACACGGTGACGCCGGACCGGCCCCCCGCCCCGCCACCACGCACAAGCACACGACCACGGACGCCGCCCCGGCAAAGGTGGCCTCTGCAGGTTCCCGCATACCGTCGCTGGACGGTCTGCGCGCCATCTCGATCTGCCTTGTGCTGATTGGCCATTTCATGGGCACG
This sequence comes from Robbsia andropogonis, assembly GCF_000970345.1. Classification (GTDB taxonomy): domain Bacteria; phylum Pseudomonadota; class Gammaproteobacteria; order Burkholderiales; family Burkholderiaceae; genus Robbsia; species Robbsia andropogonis. The sequence continues at coordinate 261,235 of NZ_LAQU01000003.1, forward strand.
GTGCACGCGGACGGCTCACTCATCCGCCTATTCACGCGGCTATTCGGTAACGATGGTTTCGGTGTGCTGGTGTTTTTCGTGATCAGCGGCTTCCTGATCACGCGTCTGCTGATCGCGGAAGACGATCGAGGCCATGTGTCGATGAGCGATTTCTATCGCCGTCGCTTCTTCCGCATTGCGCCCGTTGCATTGCTATATATCGCTGTCGTGGCGATCTTACGCATCGCCGATGTGATCGATATCACCTGGGCGTCCCTGTTGCGAGGCTTGTTTTTCCTCAAGGATTACGATTCGCTGTTTGCCGATGCGCGCTTGAAAGCGGGCAATTGGTTCGTAGGCCATATGTGGTCACTGAGCATCGAAGAACAGTTCTACCTGATCTGGCCATTTATTTTTCTTGCGTTGAACCGCCGCCATGCAAAGTGGTTCGCCCTCGCCGTCATCGTCACCGGCCCATTCATCCGGGTGGCGCAATATGCCGCGTTCGACCATCTGCATCTGTTCGTCTATTTCATGCTCCACACACGGATGGACAGCTTGATGATGGGATGTTTCATCGCACTCTGCTATCACGAGACGTGGTTCGAACGTGCGCTCGAAACCGCGTTCCGCTGGCGCCTGCCGATTGTGGCCATCGTCTACGCGTTCCTGATCTCGCCGTTCATCACCGCTTATCTGGGCGGTAAATACCAACTCACAGTGGGTTGGTCGCTGGAGAACCTGTGCGTGGCCATGATGCTGTTGTGGGTCGTGCGTCGCCCCGAGACGCCACTGGGGCGATTCCTGAACCTCCGATGGATAGCCGGGCTAGGCGCGTTGTCGTACAGCCTCTACATCTGGCAGCAGATGTTCCTAACCCCCAACAACCACACATGGAGTGGTCAGGCGCCGATCAACCTCATCGTGGTCTTTATCGTGGCGCTGTGTTCGTATCACGGGTTCGAGAAACCCATGATACGTCTCGGCCGTGCCCTGGGTCGCCGGCATCATGCGCCACAAGTCGCGCCAAATACGGTGGACAGGTAAAGAAAGAAGGCGCCACCACCAAGCGGTCGTGGCGCCTTCTTGCCGCGTCCAACGCGGCATCCTTCATCCATCCCATCAAGCGAACGTTTCCGCCTCGCCGAGCGTTTTGCCGGCCTGGTCCTTCGCCGCCAGCAACGGCGTGACGCCTTCCGGTAACGGCCATTTCACGCCCACGCTCGCATCGCTCCACAGCAGGCTGCGTTCGAATTCCGGGTACCAATAATCGGTCGTCTTGTATAGAAACTCGGCCGACTCCGACACCACGACAAAGCCGTGCGCGAAACCTTCCGGAACCCATAGCTGCCGCTTGTTCTCGGCCGACAGCGTAACGCCTGCCCACTTGCCGAAGGTCGGCGACCCCCGACGCATATCGACGGCAACGTCGAATACCTCGCCCGCCACCACCCTTACCAGCTTGCCTTGCGGATGCTGAATCTGGTAATGCAAGCCACGCAGCACATGCTGCGCCGACTTCGAATGATTGTCCTGGACGAACTGCACGTCACGCCCGATCGCCTCGACGAACTCGCGATGATTGAAGCTCTCGTAGAAAAAACCACGCGCATCACCGAACGACTTCGGCTCGATGATCTTGACGTCCGGGATCTCGGTCTGGGTTACGGTGATCGGCATATCAGAATTGCTCCGTCAGCAACGATTTGAGGTACTTGCCATAGGCGTTCTTCATCAACGGCTTGGCCAGCGCTTCGAGTTTGCCGGCGTCGATCCACTTCGCACGGAAGGCGATCTCCTCCGGACACGCGACCACCGTACCTTGCCGCTTCTGCAGCGTTGCGATAAACGCGCCGGCATCCAGCAAGGAGTCGTGCGTGCCCGTATCGAGCCAGGCAAAACCACGTCCCATGATCTGCACGTTCAGCTTGCCGTCGGCCAGGTAACGCGAGTTGACATCGGTGATTTCCAGCTCGCCACGCGGCGATGGTTTGATATCGGCTGCAATATCGCAGACTTGGTTATCGTAGAAATACAAGCCCGTCACCGCATAGTTCGACTTCGGATGCGTCGGCTTCTCTTCGATCGACAGCGCCTTGAATTGCTCGTCGAAAGCGACCACGCCGTAACGTTCCGGGTCGGTCACGCGATAGGCGAAAACCGTCGCGCCGTCGTCCTGCTTATTCGACGCCACCAATTGCTTGACCAGGTCGTGACCGTAGAAGATGTTGTCCCCCAGGATCAGCGCCGATGGGTCGTTGCCGATGAAATCCTTGCCGATGATGAACGCTTGCGCCAGGCCGTCCGGCGATGGCTGCACCGCATATTGCAGGTTCAGCCCCCACTGGCTGCCGTCGCCGAGCATGGACGCGAAACGCGGTGTGTCTTGCGGCGTCGAGATGATCAGGATGTCGCGGATGCCACCGAGCATCAGCGTCGACAACGGATAATAGATCATCGGTTTGTCGTAGACCGGCAGCAACTGCTTCGATACGACGTGCGTGATGGGGTGCAGCCGGGTACCCGAGCCGCCTGCCAGAATGATGCCTTTACGTGCCATCGCGGCCTCCTTGTGGGCGCTGTGTCGCTTCCGCGCGCCGCGTCTTCGATCGCGGCCGCGGTAGGTGTGGGGTTTCGCAGGGTGCTACTGCCTTACATGCGTGCGGGGCAAGGCGCCTTTACCAGACGCCCTGCCGCGATGTCACGACCGGACGGCGTAGTTCGTTTCCACCCAGTTCCGATACTCGCCGGACATCACGTTCTCGACCCACGGTTGATTGTCGAGATACCACCGTACGGTCGCTTCGATACCGGTCTCGAACGTCTGTGCCGGACGCCAGCCCAGCTCACGCTCGATCTTGCGTGCATCAATGGCATAACGGCGATCGTGCCCCGGACGATCCTTGACGAAGGTAACCTGATCCTTATATGAACCCGACGCCTTCGGCTTGATCTTGTCCAGCAACGTGCAGATCGTCTGGACAACATCCAGATTCGTCTTCTCGTTCCAGCCACCCACGTTGTACACCTCGCCCGGCGTGCCTTTCTCCACCACGGCACGGATTGCCGAACAATGATCGCCCACATACAGCCAGTCGCGGATGTTGCTGCCGTCACCGTAGATCGGCAGCGGCTTGCCGGCCAACGCGTTCGCGATGATCAGCGGGATCAGCTTCTCCGGGAACTGATACGGACCATAATTGTTCGAACAGTTCGTCGTCAACACGGGCATGCCGTACGTGTGATGGTAGGCCCGCACCAGATGATCGGAGCCTGCCTTCGAAGCCGAGTAAGGACTGTTCGGCTGGTACGGCGTGGTTTCGGTGAACGCCGGATCCGTCGGGCTTAACGAGCCATAGACTTCGTCGGTGGACACATGCAGGAAGCGGAAATCAGTCTTGGCATCGCCTTCCAGCGTGGACCAGTACGCACGTGCCGCTTCCAGGAGCGTGAACGTCCCGACGACATTGGTCTGAACGAACGCGCCGGGGCCGTGGATCGATCGATCCACGTGGCTTTCCGCAGCAAAATGCACGACCGCGCGCGGCCGGTGTTCGGCGAATAACGTGTCCAGCGCTTCGCGATTCAGGATATCCGTGTGCGAGAACACGTGCGCCGGATTGCCCTGCAGCGACGCCAAGGTCGCCGGATTACCCGCATAGGTCAACGCGTCGACGTTGACGATCGGTTCGCTGGAGGCCTTGAACCAGTCAAGGACGAAATTGGCGCCGATGAAGCCGGCTCCGCCGGTGACGAGAAGCATAGCGAATCCTTAATGTAAGGGCTTTAGGATATTCAAGAAAAAACCACGACCGCGGCGATGTCACGCATCGCACGCATTGCACTTTCAGGGCTCGGTGGCATGGTGCGCGGCAAACAGACAGACATACATGTCTTTCAGAAAAGCGCGTCCACCCAGCCCCGCTTGCTGCTTCGATCGATAGCCACGCGTCAGCACCATCGTGCCAACGCTCGCCAATCGCTGCCAACGCGGTACGGCGGCGCTATAGACTGCGGCGCGACGCGTGAGACTGGCGGACAACCGCCGATAATAGTCGGCGGCACGTTGCGCATTATCGCGCAATTCAGGCACTGTCACGGAGTCGAACACGGCCGCTCGTTGTGCCGAGCATTTGGCCATCAACAGATACTGCGCCTGGCCCGCCGATAATGTCCGCTTCATGTTTTCGCGTCGGTTGCGGGTCGCTGGCGCGCCAACGGTATTGGTCTCATGCTGCCGATAGAGCGCCAGCTTCTGCGGGACCGCAACCAGCCGTCCTAACGCGGTACCCATCGCCCAGGCCCATTCGTCATGTGACATCGTCTCGGTCGGCCAAGTATGGTCGGTGGGGCGCTCGGTCACGTCGAAGGCGGTAAAGACCACGCGACGGACCAGCGCACACATGCCGAATAGCAAGTACCAGGGATCGGGCTGCATCGCCTCGTACGTGCCTTCGTAGGCCCAATGCTTGGCGTTGGCGGCCGGCAACGGTGCCAGCGCCTGATTCACCACCTCCACATTATGCATGGCCACCATGACGGTTGGATCGTCGAACACCGGCGCCATTACCGCCAGCTTGTCCTCGGTCCACACGTCGTCCTGGTCGCAGAACGCGATAACCTCGCCGCGGCACAAGCTGATCGCCTTGAAGAAGTTGCCCCGATAGCCCAGCCGCGCGACATTTTTCTCATAACGCACCTCGAACGGCGCGGTTTCCGCGAACCGCGCGACCACGCCACCGGTCAGATCGTCCGGACTGTCATCGGTGACCACCACCTCGCGTGGCAACATCGTCTGCCGGGCGATGCTTTCAAGCTGCTCGAGAATGTACTGCTCGCCCTTGTACGCGGCCAACGCCACCGAAATGTCGGCGGTCTGCTTTAAGGTGTTCATTGCTTGGTCCATTGCATTCCCCTCAACCGGCGCCTCTTGCACGCCAACCCAGGCGACCCGCGATCTTCGACGTCACCGTGCGCAACCGCTCCTCGACATACCAGGCCCACACCAGCGAAATCACGGTCAACACCACCCCGGTTACCGCCGTCAGCACCAACGAATGCACGGTCAAATCCGCCACCACATAGGACACGATCAACAATGCAATGGCCGGGAGAATCTTCCGTACCATTTCCCAACTGGTTTTTGCCGCCCAGAACAGCAGCATCCCATCAATCAGCACGCGCAGGCTCCATGCAGTCGCGGCACCCGTCAGGCCGAAGTAGTGCGTGAACGCATACAGAATACCGAGGAACGGCAACAACTCGACCACGTGAAAAATCGCGATCACATTCGGCCTGCCCACTGCCTGCAGATAGGTGGACGGGATAAATGCCAGGCTGTTGATCCAGACACCCAACATGATGATCCGACCGATCGGGGCCGACGCCATCGCGAAATCCGGGTTGACCCATACCGACATGAACGGCTCCAGCACGAACAGTCCGAACACGACGCAAGGCGTCATGAACGCCGACAAGGCTTGCGCCGTCTGCACGAAAAAGCGCGCCGAATCCGTCTGCTGCAGCGCCGACATTCGCGGGAAAATCGTTCGTGCGACAACCCCGGGAATGATCCGCAAACGAATCGCCAACGTGTATGGCACGTTGTAATAGGCAACGGATTTCGTGCCGAGCAAACTGCCGATCAGGAAGCGATCAGACGACTCCAGCAGCGGACTGGCCAGGTTGGTCAACGTCACCCACGCGCCATACCCGAACAGTTCACGCCCGAGCTTCATGCTCGGCCGACCGCGCAACCGCAGCGGAAATTGAAAGATGTTCGTGATGAACAACAGCACGATGGCTGTCGACCCGGCAATGATTGTCGCCGGAATCATATAGTTCATCTTGACGCCGAAGGCAAACGACGCCGCCAGCGGCAAGGTCTGGAACAGGAAGGTATTGAACACCTGCACCCCGTTCAACACTCCGAATCGTTCGCGGCCCTCCAGGCAACCGGTCAAGGCACCGCTGATCGTCGTGACCGGCACCGATGCCGCGATCCACGGCATCACCGCCATCACTTCGCTCTTCAACTCCGGGTCTATCTTGAAAAACCGCACCATCAAGGTCTCGCCGAGGATATAAAGGACGACCGCCCCCACCAATCCGAACAGCGTGTTCAACAGCAGGGCCGTCCAGAAGACCGATTCGCGCTCCTTGTCGGTCGCGTCACCCAGCTTCGCGACCTGGTTCGCCGTTGCCCGCGACAAGCCAAAATCAAAGAACCCAAAATAGCCCTGCAACATCCAGACGATAGTCAGCAAGCCATAGCGGGCGCTGCCCACATGGTGCAGATACATTGGGACCGTGATCAACGAGACCGCGATGGGGAGCACGCTTCCCATCAAGTTGTACAGCGAGTTGCGTCTCAGATTCCCTGCCATGCTCTGTATTCTCCGGATGCCCGCGTGCGGCGCACGTCAGTCCTGTTTCCTCATTGCTGCGCCGGGCGCGCGTCCCCATCAGGGGCGTCAGGGGTGCCAGCGATACATCATTACCTTGCTACGCGCGTCTTCCTCGACAAACACCACATACTCGCCGTTCGCCCGCTTCGTCGCGCTGATCCCTTGTGTCAGGTCGACCCAGCCGGAGACGTTCCCCACGTCCGCGCCAGGTCCCATCGTTCCCACTTCCTTGCCGCTGCGCAGATCGAACACATGCACCTTCGCCGTCACCGATTCCGCGGTGAACAGGTAATCGCCCGCCACCGACATCGCGATGGTGGAGACCAGCGGCTTGGCCGCGGGGCTCCACGGCAAGTCGATGGTGAAACGCGCCTTGCGATTTCCTTTCGACCAGTTGTCGTACCGGGCGAACACGGTTCCCGCTTCCTTCCACAACTTCGGATCGGCTGGCTTGTCCGCCGTGTAGCCGGTCACATACAGCGTGTCACCGACGGCGTCGTACTGCACCCGCTGAATCCGCGTGAACGGTGCGGGGACAGCCACGTTCTGCGCGTGATCGTATTGATAGATCGGCGCGCCATGGGCATCCAGGCCGCCGTAGGCATAGCGCCGGACACCATCGGGCCCCATCGCCGCCCAGACGTCCCCTTTTTCGTCGATCCACCATCCGGCACAGCCGGCGCGGTCATTGCCGGGGTCACTCTGATATTCGTCGGCGCTGAAATGCCCGTCACCGTTCGCGTCGCGCCAGATCCAGCCGCCGCTCTTGCCGCCCGAGCCCTTGGCCGGCTGACCCGGTGGCGCACCGTTGTTGGCATGCCCACGGGAAATGACCGTGGCGGGCGTCGCGATGATGCCACCGTCCTGACCCAATCGATACACCGACAATTGCGACGAGTACATGTCCGTCAGCGCGAGGAAGGGCTTACCGCCGAGGCGCACCACTTCCATTGCGGTCATGAACGGATGCTTTGCCTGCAAGCGCGGGTCATCGGTGTACTTGAAACGGTCGACGGTGATGCCGTCGAAGCGCCCTTCCTTCCCGGACGGCCGGTCATAGTCCATCTCGTAACGCCCGGACTGCGTGTAGACGTGCGTCTGATCGTTGGGATCGGCTACCGCCACGTCGGCGAAGGTAAGCCCTTGCACCTGCCAGTTCTGCTTCTGCCACCCATTACCCGATGGCGCATAGCTTTGGAGTTGCGACCCCAGCGTTGCCGCACCGTCCGGTCCCCGGCCGTTCATCGACACATAGAGATTGCCTTTCGCATCAGTCGATACACCGGTCAAACCATTGAACCGCAACGGGCCGGCCTGCCCGGCCGGGGCGGACAGCATGCCGCCCTTCACGCCGACCGGTGCCATCGCCTCATACTTGCCGTCGTCTCCCTTCCCATAGACAAGAATCTGCTGGGCCGGGCCGTTGTCGGCCAACAGCAAGCGATGCTGCTGGTCCACGTGCAGATCCACCGGCTCGACGTCATCGGCCAGCGACGGGATGGTTGGCAACGGTTTCCCGTCGGCAGTGAAATGCAGCACCGTGGGATCACCCAGCACTTCCGGTGTCGGCGATGTCGCGTTCGGCGCTACACCACCCGACTCGCCATCACCTGCCGTCCTTTGTCGTGCCGCCAGCGCCATCATCCGTGGACGGCGCACGTGTGGCGGATTCGAGCCGGTCCACTGCTTGCCAGCCTCGGTGATAACCCAGACACTGTTGTCCGACGGATCAACGGCAATGCGCCCCGGACTATCGACATGCCACTCGCGCTGCTTCGCCATTGTCTCGGCATCCAGCGCGATAATCTTGTTGTCGGTTGCATCCGAGACAAACAGCGTTGATTCCGTTGCGGCAAGACCGGTGACGTTGCCGCTCTGATCCGTCGTCTCGCTGATCAAGGCAAAACTGTTCTGCATTGCGCTGAGCCGATTGCCACGACCAGTGGCAAACGCCGCACCGGTGTTCAATTGCCTTAGCGGACGACGCGTGACGCCGTACCAGAAATGTCCCTTCTGCGGAAAGTTGCCCAGCGTCGGCCCCGACCCCGGACTGCCGATGCCGGCGCCGGTGTAGAGATAGCGGCTGTTTCCGGCAATCGCGATACCGCCCGCATTACCCGATCCATGGGTATGGTCCCCACTCATCACGACGCGGCCATCGCGATAAGCGGTCACCTCTCTGCCACCCTCATCCCAGATCGTATTGGAATAGACCGTGCCATCCGGCGAGACATAGATCGAGGCGATATTGTTTTGCACCCAACCGTCGCGCCCCGGAAACGTATTGCCGATCCACGATGTCTTTACCTTCAACGTCCCGCCCGCGCCATCACCCGCCGCGGATTGCGAAAACGCGTTCGGCATGCCGCTGACCCCGAAGACGGTGGCCAAGGCCATGGACAGCAGGGTAGGCACGACAAAGCGCGTCGTCGACGCGCTCCGGCGAAGCGTGGTCGTGTGTTTCGGTGTCGGCAACGTCATAGACGGTTCTTCTCCATGCAGGCTGGCGCGGTGATTCGACGACGCATCAGCCGGTCGCCGAGTCGCCGGTTTCTTCAAATCCACCACCACGGTGTCACAACACGCAGCGTCTTGCGCAACATGAATTTGTAGCGGTTCTTGCCCGAGTGATATCCCTTCGCGTCGGCGCCGCGTACCCCGATCAATTCCGGGGTCGCACGCAAACGGCACGGTCCCTTGAAGCCGCGGGCATCCAGGCGGCGGCGGACAAGATGCTCGGCCACCACCAACCCATCGGGGCTATCGATCAGTTCGTGATAAACCTGATCAAGATACTGGTCCCAGCCCTGCGGCGTCCAGGCCACGAGATACAGATCCATCCAACCCTTCTTCGGATAGTCGCGATAGTTGCAATAGACCTTGAACTCATTCGGTGCACTGTCGATGATCTGACGCAGATTCGCGACGATATAGCGCCCGGTGATTTTCCATATGGCGGTTTGCGTTGGCGAGGTACCGCGAATGAAGCGTGAATTCTCCATAGCGTACTGGATAAGCTTGAACTCGCCATAGCCGCGGCCATTGGAGGGTGGAAAGTCGTTGCCGAAGAAACTCAGAAACTCGACATTGTCCTGCGCGCCGTGCTCGGCAACCACTTTCTGCAACTCGGTCAAGTCGGACCCCGAGTTCTCGCAGAACACCAGGCGCTCGTTCGACTTCATCTGCGACAAGTAGAACGACAATGCCTTCGCATATTCGCGCAGGCGCGCCTCGGGATCGATGTGCCGCAGGTTGTCGATGCCACGCAGCGGATTGATCGTCGCGGTCAACAACAAGATCTGTTCGTTATGCTTGTCTTTCATCGTCCCAATCCTTTTGCCAATGATGCAAACAGCGATAGCTGCTGCACCGCTATACGCTGCCAAGAGAAACGCTCGCATGTCTGCAGGGCTGCAAGATGGAGACGTTGCCAGAGCGCATCGTCCTCTATAAGCCGGGTGAATGCCGCCACGAGCTGCGCCGTGTTACGCGCCTCCACCAGCAAGCCATTCCGTTCATCGGAGATGTATTCGGTAGGCCCCGGTATTCGCGAGCAGACCGGCACCAGACCACTTGCCATTGCCTCCACGCCCACGAGGGAAAAGCCCTCGCTGATCGACGTCAGTCCCAGAATGCCATAACCATCCAATAACTCCGGCAACGCATGATTCTGATACCTCGGGATAACCGCTATTCGCGCATGAAGGGCAGCGGGGTAATCTTTCAGTATGCCGTCGATGCCGGTCTTGTCACCGGTGCCGATAAAAGCAATACGTATGTCTGGATAACGTTGCATCACCTGCAAGGTTGCCGCTTTGAAATACGTGATGCCTTTACGAAAAATATTACTGCCGATGAAGGCGATATGGCGCGGTGCCACGTCCTTCATTGCCGGATCGGTGGACGACGCGGCGCTATCCACGTGCATGGCGGTCGAAGTTACCGCCGCTTTCGTCTGCAATGCGGTAAGCGTTGCAGCGGCGCGTTGCACGAACACCGTGTCCACGCCATTTTCCACCAGAATCGCACGGTCGCGCCGCACGCCCAGTTTCGTGACGGCATACTCGCGATCGGCCTGATTCAGAAACAGCCCCGCATCCGCATGACGGAACGACATCGCGACTTCCCATAAGCGATATCCTCCATGATAGATAGGATACTTCCAGGATTTTTTCTGTTCGCCCTTTTTACAATTTTCAACAAATTGCTCGTGTACCACATGCTCCAGACCGTGACTGCGCGTGACGCTGACGGTGTGTTTGCGCCAGCCGAAACGCTTCAGCATATTGACGATCCAGCCATCACCGGACGAGAGGTCCAGCACCTCGTATTCCGGATGCCGCATCACATGAAACAGGACATGCCAGGGAAATAAAATCGCACCGAATCGCGAAGCATGTTTTCCCAGGCTATCGAACGTGAAGAGGTCGACCTCGTGACCTTGTTCGCGAAACGCCTCCGCGAGCTTCCAGGTGACGCCGGCAGCACCCGCATGCTTGTCCAGCGTGTGATGGATCGACATCAGGATTTTCATACCAATGCATCCGACGGATGGCTGGTCGCGGATCTACCGCCCCCTCCACCGTGGTTCGGCTCCTGTCCCGCAATCAATGATGCTTCCTTCGAGACGGATGCCCGCGTCGACGCCGCGTCGATCTCCGGCGCGTCCGGTGTCGAGGTTGCCGCGCGCATCATGGCGCTGCCCTCGGGAGCGCCATGGCCCTGCACGGCGGAACGTTGCAACACCACCGGCACACCCTGGCGTAATGCCGTGGCCGCCGCGCGCCGTGCGGCCCAGGCCTCTTCCACCGCGGCAGTGAACTGCGTACGGAAGGCATCGTTCGAGAACCGCAACGCGTTGTCGCGGCACACGTTCGGATCGAATCGTTCTCGATTGGTCTCGAAACGCTCGACCGCGGCCACGATGCTTTCGACCGATTGCTCATCGAAGAACACGCCGGTAGGCAATCGTGGCGCGGGCGCATCCAGATCGACCACGGTCTCCAACGCGCCGCCCTTGCCGAAAGCGATCACGGGCGTGCCTGACGCCTGCGCTTCCACCGGCGTGATACCAAAGTCCTCTTCCGCCGCGAAGACAAATGCTTGCGCACTGCCCATCTGACGCTTTAATTCGCTAAACGGTTGATATCCCATGACTTCGACATTCGGTCCGGCCTGTGCCCGTATTTTTTCGAGATCGGGACCATCACCAATGACTTTCAGCTTGCGTTGCGGCATCGCCGAGAATGCAGCGACGATCAGATCCATCTTCTTGTACGGGACCATTCGCGACGCCGTCAGGTAGAACGGTTCCTTGTCCGTCTGCAGCGAGAATGCATCGACATCGACAGGGGGATAAAGCACGTCGGCTTCTCGGCGATACACTTTCCAGATACGCCGGCGAATGAAATCGGAGTTGCAGAGGAAGTAGTCGACGCCATTGGCGGTACGGACATCCCAGTTGCGCATGTAGTGCAGGATTGCACGCGCGATCCAGCCGCTCTTCTTTTTATCGAGTCCACTCTCGCGCAGGTATTGATGCTGCAGATCCCACGCATAGCGAATCGGCGAATGCACATAGCTCAGGTGCACCTGATCCGGCCCGGTGATGACGCCTTTGGCAACCGCATAGCTGCTCGATACGATGACATCGTACGAGGACAGATCCAATTGCTCGATGGCAAGGGGCATCAACGGCAGGTATGCGCGGTACTTCGACTTCGACATCGGTAGATTCTGCACGAATGTCGTGGTCGCACGTTTTCCCTTGAGGAAACCGCGCTTCTCGTCGTCAAGGTGATCGACGGTACTGAAAATATCGGCGTCCGGAAAGCAGTTGATCATCTGCTCCAGCACTTTCTCGGCGCCGGCATATACCACCAGCCAGTCATGAATGATCGCGATCTTCAACGCGGCACCTCCGGCTGTTGCGTCGCATGAGGCGGATTGGTCGGCCCCGATACGTTGTCGCGCATCGCATCGGCCGCGCCCTGGCGCGTCGCGCGGAAGCGCGTCATGATGTGCTTGTCTCCACGCAGCCACTGCCGCACCAGTTGAACATATCCAGGCACGTCACGCGTGCCTACCAGGCGATACCACTGGCACACTTGCGGTCCACGGGGGCCGAAATGATCTAGCATGATCCGATGCAGGTTGTACGCCGCATTGGTCAACGCGACAACGCTGGGGGCGTTCCGTCCGTCTTCATCGAAGCGTTCGGCCGGGTAGTGATTGACTTGTACCTGCGGATCGTAAATCAGCTTCCATCCGGCGCGACGCACCGCCAGGCTCATCGCGAGGTCGTTATGCACCTGCGCGCCAGTGCCACGCAGACGACGGTCGAAACCGATCTCCTTGATGATCGCGGTGCGATAACTCATATTCGCGCCTTTGAGCACGTCCACCTCGCGTGCGGCACCGGCACCCAAATGATGATTGCCGATCACGCGTCCGGTGGGCTCCACCACCCCCACGCGCTCACGCGTACCGGTCATCGGCTGGCCTCGATGGTGGACCCAATCCCGTCCGCCCACCCCCCCGACCTTCGAATCCGCGGTGAAATGCCCGACAATGCGCGCAATCCAATCAGGATGCGGGGTAGCATCGTCGTCGGTGATGCAGGTGATGTCGAACTGGCTGGCTGCAAGACCGGCATTCAGCGCCGCTACCTGGCCTCCCACGTGCACATCGACGATGCGCAACGGGAAGGACTCGGGGAATGCGGTGCGGGCCACTGCATCTCGGGTCTCGTGATCGTCGGTACGCGCTACCACGAGCACCTCGTCCGCCGGTCGTTGTTGTGCCTGTAAAGCATTCAGGCACTTCAACAGGTCTGCCGGACGGCGATAACTGGGAACTAGGACCGTGACTTTCATAAAGGGTTCTCTCATTCTTGCGCGGACGCCGTTGCCGGCGTGCACCGCTTACGCAGCCGCGCGTTCATATACTTCGCGCGTGCGCCGGGCAATCACTTGTACGTCGAAATGCGTACGGGCATAGGTACGACATGCTTCACTGTCCGGAAGCGTCATTCGACCGCTCATCACATCGTCGATGGCCGTGGCGATGGCGCTGCTTCCGGTGGATGGCAGAACGAGATCCGGGGACAAACCACTGACCGCATCGGGCAATCCCCCCACGGGCGTTACCATTACCGGTGTACCGCACGCCAGGGACTCGATGGTGATGAGGCCGAAGCCCTCCAGCGCCACGGTCGGCACGATGCTCAAATTCGCCGATTGATACACCAGCGGCAGATCTGCATCGGGCACATAGCCGAGCAGTTTCAATTGTGCGCCGATCCCTTTCGACTCCGCCCGCGCCTTCAGTTCGTCGGACAAGGGACCCTTGCCGGCAATCACCAGCAACAGGTCGGGCCATTTCTCCCGCAATTGCGCCACGGCATCGACGAGATCCTCCAGCCCCATGCGCCGGACCAGGCGCCGGACCGCGACGATGATCGGACGATCGGTCGGCAGCCCCAGCTTCTCGCGCGCCTGCCGCTGCGTCAGTCCCGTTTCGTACGACTGCGTATGGATGCAACCCGGCACGATTTCGATCTTGTCGCGCGCCATCCCGTACTGTTCCTCCAACACCTTCGCAAACGCCCGCGACAGCACGATCTGCCGTTGCGTGCGCTTGTAGACGGATTTTTCGAGATGCGCCTTGATGCCGTGCGTCAGGCCGGTCGGGTTTTCGAAGCCACTTTCGCTGGCCCAGGGGCCGTGAAAGTGCATCACCGTGGGCGTGTCCGCCAGCGCCTTCATGCCAGGCATCGCATACAACGCAAAATGGATAGCAACGTTATCCGGCTTGAATGCCCGTACTTCCTCACGAATGGCGGTACGGCTCGCAAGCAGACGTCGCGCCAGCGACTCGTCCTTACCGGCGAAGCTGCGAACACGGCCACCGGTATCGCGTTCCGCCTGGCCATTGCCGGCCACTAGGCCATGCACGGTGACTCCCGCGTCCGGCAGGGCGTTGAACAACGTGTAGTACATGCGATCCAGGCCACCCGGTCTTTCCGGGAACCAGTGCATGCCAAGTTGAAGTGATTTCATCTGGACTCTCGATTCGTTACACGTCAGCCTTGGGTCAAGACCGACCGTTCAGTCCACGAATTCAGCCAGCCGTGGCCCCTACGGGGACGTACCCGCTCACACGGACACTGGTTGATTCGCCTGCTTGCAATCGCTACTCAGCGAGCGGGCTGAGGCTCGCCGCGCTGCTTCTCCGCCAGCGTGCGTTCATAGACGGCCAAATAGCGCTCGGCCATCGCCTGCCAGGAATTTCGCTTGACGGCTTCACGGCCTCTCACCCGCATGGCTTCGCGCAGCGACGGGTCGGCTTGTATCGTCTTCACTGCCCGAACCATGCCGTCGACGTCGTCGGGGTCCTGCAGTACCACGCCGGCATTGCCGAGCAATTCCGATGCACCGGCACGCGCCGAGGCGATCACCGGCAGGCCCGCGGCCATCGCCTCTGGAATCACCAACGCCCATGGGTCATAGCGCGACGGAAAGACAAACGCGTCACAGGAGGCCATCAACTGCGGCGTGGCCTTTACATGACCCAGGAAGTGGACACGATCGGCGATGCCGAGATCCTGCGCCATCTTCGGATGCACGCTGCCCCGCGCCTCTCCGCCCACCGCGAGTTCGATCTCCGGTGGCAGTTTCGCCAACGCCTTCAGCACCGTATCCAGGTTCTTGCGTGAATTCCGGATATCGCCGACAAACAGCAGCAGAAACTTGTCCTCCGGCAGCTTGAACCGGGCGCGGTCACGTGGCACGTCCGTAAAGCTCTCCACCGATGCGCCATTGAAGATCACATCCGCGCCCCCTTCGATACCGGCCTGCTTCAACTCATCGCCAACGCGCTTCGACACGGCGATGATCGTCCGTGCACGTTTCAATGCAACCCGTTCGAGGCACATGTTCAAGCGCGTATAGAAATACTGATAGGCCGAGCGCAGGCCACCGAATGGTGAAAACGGATAGAAGCCGCTGCGATACCAGCCGCGATGCACGAAGTGCACCGCGTTGACATCCGCGGCGGCCCACGTGATGAAGCCATTCACGTGCAGGATATCGAATTCACCTCGGTGCTTTCGGATGGCCTGCAAGCTGCGCCACGCGAACACCTGGTAGCGCAACATATAGGTCGGTAATGTGCCGTAGTCGATCTTGATCCAGGTCAGGTTCGGATGATCCGCGAAATCGGTCTTCAATTCCGCGGCGAACAGCAACACCTTCCAGCCGCGTGCCAGCGCGGCCCGGATCACTTCGAGGTTCACGCGCCCCTGTCCGTCGTTTTCCCGGATGACATGCTGGACGACCGCTAATCTCATATCGCCCCCTTTTTCCCGATAATGCGTTGATGCACACCGCCGATTGGTCGTGAACCGCGATTGACGATCACCCCGGTACCGGTACGCCGCACCGGTTCTGCGGGCGGCGTCGGTTCGCTACGCCGCGTCGTAACCGCGCGCGGTGCCGGGTTAGCAGAAGGCGGTGGCGCCGCGCGCTCCGCCGAAGCACCCGTGCGACGGCTTGCGTCGGGCGTTGGCGTACCGCCTTGGACGCCAACCTGCGGCAATGCCCGACGACGCTCGTAATACCGTGCCGCCATCAGCGGGATCGTCACGCCTGTCATGTACAACAGGCCGTCCAACGCAACCAGTGTATTAACGAAGACGAGCTGCGCCAACACGCCGATGGCAATCGCGTACCACACCATCACGAAACGGTCTTGCCGATACTTGATGGCGAGCCGCGTGGCCCGCGCCAGCGAACTGAACAGGCCGATCAGGAACAGCAACACACCGGGCCAACCCAGCGTGTAGGGCAACTCCATCACGCCGCTGTCGAACGATGCGGTCAGCGCGGCATTCCCATCACTGCCGCCGCTCAGCCGGGCGCCGGTGCCCACCGCGCCCATTCCTTGTCCGGCCACGTCGCCGAGCGCCGTGGAAAGAAAACTCGAATAAAACTGTGTCCGGGCCTCAAAGCTGTTGTCGCTGCTGATGTCGCCGACGGTGTTCACCCGCTTGCTCAACTGATCGGAAACCAGACTACTGGTGAAGACCGGAACCGACAACATCGCCACGATCAGTACACCGAAAATCACGCGAATCTTGGTCTTTGCGTCGAGCACCGTCAGCAACAGCAGGATCGACAACACCATGCCCCCCCAGGCCGAGCGCACCAGTGTCAAACCCAGGCAAATCACGCCAAGCGACGCGGTCAGCCAGCGCCACTTGTAGCCGGGCACCAGTGACAGCAACAATCCCGCCGAGATCATGCCGGCGAATGGGCCGGTCGAATTCAACGGTCCGAACATCCGTGACGCGAACGGCGCCGGATCGCCCAGCGAACTGGTCAGACCGGACAATGTCATCCACAGCGCATCCCATGGCGGCATGATCGCGTACTGGATCACGCCGTAGATACCCATGAAGATCGTGCCCGATAACCATGTACGCATCATCATCCGCTGGAACTGCGGAAAACGTTCGGATAACGAATACGCGTGCAAGGCCATCAAGATGGGATATAGCCATCCTGAAAAAGCATACGTCGCCGAAAATAAACCATTGGTGACAATACCCACCAGGAAACTGTAAATCGTGCCGGCGAGCATCAGTAAATACGGCAAGCCGCTCTTCGTACCCAGGAAACGACCGTGCCGCATCAGGCTAAACAGTGACAGCATCGCCACCGCCAGCGGCGCGACCTGGATCGGACTGGTGGGATTGAAGGTGCCATGGAAGAAGTCGGTCAATCGGCGTATTTCGGACGAGACGAACCACAACCACAAGGAATAACCGATGTAGTAGACCGGATAGCGCTTCAGAAACCAGGCGCCTATCCCCACCGACATCACGGGAAAGGCGAATTCGAGCAGCGTTCCCTGATGCGCGACGATCAGCAACAGCGTGATGACGATCTGCGCGACCGGGAGCGCCCAGAACTCCTTCGAACTGGTGCGGCGCGCGCCCCCCTGCCGCGTGACAGTGCCGGCCGCTTGCGCGGAACCGGCCGCGGGGCGCGGAGGCAGGGAGGAGGGAGAACTGAGCGAACTCATCGGCGCACTCAATGCGATTCGCTATCGTACTGATAGACGTAGTGGTAATTGCCGCCGCCGTACTTGCCGTACTTTGCAACGCGGCTCGGGATCGCATTGAAGATGGCGCCCACGACACGGCCACCGGACTGCGTCAGCTTCTTGATGGAACCGGACACCTCGCGCTCGGCATGCATGCCATGGCGGAACACGAGGAAGGAACTGCCGGCAAAGCTGCCGATGATCGTGGCATCGGTCACCGCCAGCACCGGTGGCGTGTCGATAATGACGATATCGTATGCGTTGCTCAACGTCTCAAAAACATTGCGCGTTTCCGGCGACATCAGCAACTCGGCAGGGTTGTCCGGAATCGCACCTGTCCAGATCGTGCTCAGGCCGGCGATATCGGTCTGGTTCACGACCTGCTCGACCGGCAGCGTCCCTGTCAACGCTTCGGACAAACCTGGGAAGCGAGGCTGATTGAAGTACTCGTTCAAATGACCACGGCGCATGTCGGCGTCCACCAGCAGCACGCGCTTGCCGGCTTCGGCAAGTAGCGTTGCGATGTTGACCGAGACAAAGCTCTTGCCGGTACCCGGCACGGGACCCGACATCGCCAGCAAGTTGTTCGGCGCATCGGCGAGCGCGAACTGCAACGAGGTGCGGAAGCTGCGCAACGATTCCACCGACGGATCCTTCGGCAGCGACTTCGCCAGAATCGCGCGGCGGCCGTCGCGAGCGCGCTTGTAGCTCTCGTCCCAGCGCACCTGCACCGCGTTCAGGGGCACTGCACCCATGACCGGCAATCCCATCGACCGTTCGATGACATCCGGATCCTCGATACCGCTAGACATCTGCTTGCGACCGAATACGAGCAAGGCCCCCAGAATGATCCCGAGGAACACCGATGCGGCAACAATCATCCCCTTCTTCGGTTTGATCGGCGTTGCCGGAGGCATGGCGCGATCCAGTATCCGCACATTCCCCGTCGTACCCGCGCGCTGGATCTGCAATTCCTGAACGCGGTTCAACAGCAGCACATAAATGTCTTCTGAAACCTTCGCATCCCGTTGCAGGCTCAATGCATTGGCCTCATCGATCGGCATGCTCTTGAAGCGCTCCTGGAACTTGTCGCGTGCCGCGGTGATCTGCGCGATCTGTTCCTCGATCGACTTTACGACCGGATGTTCGCGCGTGTAGCGCTGCAACAGGTCGGCTTCCTGCAACTTCAGCGTGTCGATCTGGCGTTCATAGTCGATCGCCCCCTGCAAGTAGACATTCGCTTCCTCGGACGGCTTGAACGTACCCGACTTTTGCTGGAAGGCGCTCAACCGCTGCTCGGCCGCCTGCAGCTCTGCCTTGCGGCCCGGCAGTTCTTCGTTCAGGAAGTTCAGCATCAGGCTGGCATCTTCCTGCTTGCGCTGTATGTGCTGCTTCAGGTACGAGTCCGCCACGGCGTTCGTCAGTGCCGTGATACGGTCCGGACTGGCACCGGTCATCGAAATCTGAATGACGCCGGTTTGCTTGCCTTGCTCCGCAACCGCCACACCGGCACCAAATCCCTCGATCGTTTCCAGTTCGTTCTGGCGCGTCACGGTGAAACGGCAACCCGGATTCGCAACCAGTTGCTTGATCAACATCGTTACGCCATTGCCATGCGCCGTCTGACCGACCGCGCCTTTCAGCAACAGATTGCCATTCGGGTCCCGCAGTTCATACGTATCGTTCTCACCCACCGTCAGCAACAGCGGCACGTTCTCCAGCTGCTGCGGCACCGTGATGTCATCGATGTCGACACTCTCACCGCCCCAGGCATACCCTTTCAGGCCGAACCAGGGACGCGACAGATGGCCTTTCCCGCCAAGCAGGTGCGCCAGCGAGCCGAGCACCGGGAACGTCTTTGGTTCAACGCCGAATTGCATCTTGAACTGATGCACGACCGGCCCGAGCACGTCACGGCTCTCGATCACCTGTATCTCGGCCGCCGTCGGCAGCGTCGTGCCGGACAGGCTGCTCAGGGCATTGGCTTGCTGCGCGAGCGGCGACGAGGTGTTGTCCGGTTGCTCGACCTGCACCAGGGCGTCCACCGAATAGATCGGCGTGGCGATCTCGACATAGACCAAGGCCGCGACGACGACAACGACGGTGATGCCAACGATCCACCAAATCTGCTCGATGAACAGACGGATCAGGTCTCCTAGTACGAGACCCTCCTGCTCGCCACCCTGGGCCGTCGGCCCGACATTATTAGCTGGGGTATTCAAATTCTCTCTGCCGGTCGATTCAACATTCCGCCCGTCCTGCATTGCAACGGGCCCCGAAGCGCGCATTCTCCAGCCGGTGGCAAGAAAATGCGCGAGGCATGATATGGGCATTACGCAAAGTAGTGCCACGGAACCGGCACCGAAACCACTGGTGCCAGTCTGCCAGACATTACTTCGACAACTGCTTCAGGTAGAACAGTGACGACAAGGTCGGCGTCACGAGACTCAAGACGCGGTTGAAACGTACGCCCTTCGCCGTGCCCACATAGACAACGTCCAGCGGATCCATCTGGAACTGCGACGCCAGCAACAACGAACCCGGCTGCGTCATGTCCAACTGGTAGATCTGCGGCTCGGTCGGGTTGTCCCGGCCGCCGCGGAACACGAACACCTCGCGCACGTTGGCCGCGGTATTGTCCACGCCCTGAGCGCCGGTGACGGCGTCGGCCAATGTCAGGCGTCCTTTGTTCATATACAGCGTTGTCGGTTTGATGACTTCACCAAGCACGAAGACGCGACTGTCGATCTGGTCCGGCACGTTCAATACATCACCGCCTTGCAACAGCACGTTCTGGGACACATCGCCCTTGTCGAGCAGTGCATAGGCGTTGATGATCGTCGTCTTGCCGTCACGAATCAACCGCACGCGTTGCAAGTCGCCCGTGTCGCTGGCACCGCCGGAACGCGCGATGGCGTCGGCCAACGTCAATGGACGGTCAGTGATCGGCAGCGTGCCGTTGGCCTTGAACTGGCCTGTCAACTGCACTTGCTGGCTGCGGTACGCCAGAATGCGGACAGTCACCTGCGGATGATTGATATAGCGCGACAGCGCGCCTTCCAGCGCTCTCTGTACCTGGTCGGTGGTCTTGTCACCTACCATCACCGTGCCCGCGTAAGGGAAGAAGATCGTGCCGTTCGGCTGCACGGTATAGCCGGTCGGATCGTTCTGCATGCCGCCACTCGCCGTTTGCGAGAACGGTGTCGCCAAGCTCGTGCCCCCGGTCGGACTGCTCATCGTCGAACCCAGCGAGCTACCGCCGGACATCGACAATTCAGGGTGATCCCAGACCGTGACCGCCAGAATGTCCTGTGGCTCGATTTTATATTCGTAATGCTTGGGCACGCCGACGGGAACACCCAACGTCGCATCAGCGGCCTTTGCCGCCTGTTTCTGTGCCAGTCCTTGCCGCAATACCACTTCAGGAGTGATGGGCTGCACCAGATAGGACTCGTCTTCCGTGTTGACGACGTTCGCCTTCGTCATGCTGGACGTGTCCAGGTAGCTACCTGGCGCCCACATGCAGCCACCTAACGTAGCCATTCCGAGACAAGAAATAAGCACTGCGCGACTTAGCATATTTTTTTGATCCAGTTTTCGACTGACTGCTCCACAAGTTCGGCACTGCCGCGATATACCGACTCTGCTTGTCTGTACGGGTCGTAGATTTCAACGTTGAGCCACTTGCCCAGCAAGTGCACCTTCCCACGGGAGGAGGGGTCCAGATCTGACACTTCCCGAATCTGCCGCTCTTCCATCACGAGCACCAATTGGGCGTCCTGCACCATTTCCGTGGTAATGCGGCGTGAGCGGTGCGCGCTCACATCGATGTCTCGCTCGGCGAGCAAGCGGGCCACCACGTGATCGGCCTCCTGGCCATCACGGGCATGCAGCCCCGCCGAATGCACGACGATCCCTCGCGTCCGGACCTGCTCGCTCGCTTGAAAGAGCGCCTCCGCCATGGGGCTTCGGCAAATGTTCGCATGGCAAACGATCAGTATCTTATTAAACATCGTCGGATCGTCTGAAGTTCAGGCCGTCTTTGGCGAGGACTGACCCTTCACACCAGATGCCGGTATGAAAGGGCGTCCGATCGCTTCATAGCGAAAGCCCAGTTCCGCCATTGACGCCGGCTCGTATAAATTGCGTCCGTCGAAAATCGCGCGCGCGTGCAGTTGCTTGATCAGCTTACCAAAGTCCGGACTTTTGAATGCGGTCCACTCTGTAACAATGATTAACGCGTCGGCGCCTTCGGTCGCATCGTATTGCGCATCCACGAATTCGAGGCGGGCCTGCGCATCGGCATTGCCTTCGAAATCAAGCGCGAACACGCGTTTGGCTTCTGTCTGCGCGACCGGATCATACGCTTTCACCTTCGCGCCACGCGACAGCAGCTCGGCCACCAGCGGGCGGCTTGGCGCCTCGCGCATGTCATCGGTGTTCGGCTTGAATGCCAAGCCCCAGACCGCGAACGTCTTGCCGCCCAAGTCCTCGCCGAAGTGTTTGGTCACCTTGTCCACCAGCACGCTCTTTTGCGCGTTGTTGACGGACTCCACCGCGTTCAGGATCTTCAGATCATGTCCGTATTCGGAACCGGTGCGAATCAGCGCCTGCACATCCTTCGGAAAACACGAGCCGCCGTATCCGGTACCCGCATACAGAAAGCTATAACCGATACGCGGATCAGAACCGATTCCACGACGAACCGCCTCGATGTCCGCACCGACTCTATCCGCCAGGTTCGCCATTTCGTTCATGAAAGAAATGCGCGTGGCCAACATCGCGTTCGCTGCATACTTCGTGAACTCCGCGGAACGCACATCCATATAACGGGTGCGTTCGTGGTTTCGATTGAACGGCGCATACAGGTTCTTCATCATTTCTCGCGCGCGCTCGCCCGTTGCGTCATCGTCGACGCCCAGCACGATCCGGTCGGGACGCATGAAGTCCTCCACCGCAGCGCCTTCCTTCAGGAACTCAGGATTCGAAACAACGGAAAAGCCGTATTTGCCGCCTTCGCTGTCGACACCGCGCGCGGCCAATGCCGCCCGAATGGTATCGGCCACCCGGCTTGCGGTGCCCACCGGCACCGTCGACTTGTCGACGATGACCTTGAAGCCTTCCATGTGTTCGCCGATCTTCTTGGCCGCGGCCAGCACATATTTCAAATCCGCCGAGCCATCTTCATCCGGCGGCGTACCTACCGCGATGAACTGCACGTCACCATGTGCCACGCTCGCCGCGACATCGGTTGAGAACTGCAGACGACCCGCGGCACGATTGCGCGCGATGATTTCCTTCAGTCCCGGCTCATGGATCGGGACACCACCATCGTTCAGGATCGCGATCTTGCGCGGGTCCACGTCAAGGCAGAAGACGTCATTGCCGATCTCCGCCAGGCAGGCGCCCGTGACCAAGCCTACGTAACCAGTGCCAATAATGGTGATTTTCATAATGTTTTATCTATCGTGTTGCGGTTATCAGGCAAGTGCATTCGACGAAGCTGCACAGGCAGCAAGGCGCTTCGCCAACGTCACCCGGATGGGCCGTTGAACGCTTTCAGGGTGCGCCATGAAAGACAACGACCCTCCGTTCTACATCAGTACGCGTTGCTGCCGATAAAGCCCTTGACGATTGTCAGCAGGACAATCTTCATATCGAACCAAAAGCTCCAGTGCTGAATATAGTACAGGTCGAATTTGACACGTGCCTCCATCTTCTCCACGCGATCCGTTTCACCGCGGAAGCCGTTGACCTGCGCCCACCCCGTAATACCGGGTTTGATCCGATACCGGTACATATATCCATCCACCTGGTCCTTATAGAGATCGTCATGGGCGATCGCATGCGGGCGCGGCCCCACCACGGACATTTCGCCGCGCAGCACATTGATGAACTGCGGCAGTTCGTCCAGGCTCGTTCGACGCAGGAACGCGCCCACCTTCGTAATCCGAGGGTCCACCTTTTTCGCCTGCGTGATGACCCCGGCCGCCTCGGTATGCACCTTCATCGAACGGAACTTATATATTTCGAACTCACGCCCGTCAACGCCCTTGCGCCACTGCTTGAAGAAAACCGGCCCACGCGACGATACCTTGACTGCAATAGCAATCGAAATCAGCAGCGGCGACAGCATCAACAGCACTACCGCGGCGAAAAGGCGGTCGAAGACCAGCTTCGGCAAGACCTGTAGTTCCGCCACTTCATTGCCGGTCAGGTTGATGGCAGGCAGACCAAGCAGATCGATGATCGAATGATTGAACAAGCTGAGACTGCGGACATCGGGGATGAATCGGATATTGACGAAGTCATTCCGAAACTCTCGCATGTACCGCATGATGTTGCGCTCCTCCGAAAGCGGCAATGCCAGCCAGATTTCGTGCACCCGACGCTGCCGCACCATGCGCACCAGTTCGTCGAAGCTCGACAGCACCGGCACGCCCGCGATCTGTTGCGGTGGTTGCAATGCCTCCGGCACGGTCGCATATGTGGCATCGATCGGCGTGAACTCCGCACTATAGATATCGCGTGAGGGATCTTCCTCCAGCACACACACCGCGCGGAAGCCTGCCTGCGGCGCTGTGCGAATGCGCGACAACACAGCCCGGCAATAACCGCCCGAACCGACGATTACCACCGCACGCTGGTTCAAGCCCTGGCGCCGGATGTTCTTCAGTAACGCATAGAAGAAGGACTTCGACAGCACAAGCAGGATGCCGCACGTCACTACCCACGCGCCCACCCATTCCCGGGATAGCGAATGCGTCCGTTGCAGGCCGAAGACCACTGCAAGGGCAAACACCATCACTACAAGCCACGCACAGATAACGCGAACCAGCAACTCGCCTATTTGCTTGCCGCGCCAGGACTGATAAATATTCAGCCCAGGAAACAGCAGTACCACGCCCAAACTGTTGAAGACCACCATGAAGTAGTCGACGTCCGACCACCGGTGGTGCGCCCCCCCACCAAAAACGAAATGCGTCCCGATGCCGCTCAACGCGACAACGAGTATATCGATCAGCCTGGCCATTAATGGAAGCATCTTTTCTTTCTCCTCCCAGGGGCTAAGAGCAATCCAACGCAGACGTGAATGTCGTTCCCGATGGATCGCATTGCCGCCCGCACCGTCGCCGGACCACCATCACCGGCCATTGGCATCCACGCCGGGTTGATACCAAAGGCTCTTCGGACTCCGCTCATCCGTCAGGTCATACAACTGGAACTGTCGATCAAGCTTCGCACCACCATCCCGTGTCAGCGGTTCCCAATTCAGGTTCGCCACACCACCGGTCGATCGACTGAGCAATGCATCGAACGGGATTTGCACATAAATACCCTTGTCAAAACTACCTTCTCCAAATTGCGCCGATGAGACGTTCGTCTTTGTTGCATAGGCGCCCATCAACACACCATTACGGAAGCGTCGCGATACATCCAGCGTCACGCCTTTATCCTTCGCCAAGTACTGGCCGACGCTGGCCTTGACTAGCACGTCGTGCCAACCTGTATCCCAATAAGCCGTCAGATGACCGGTGAAAGCTTTGTAATCGCGCATGCTGAAGTCCTGATTGAATGCGCGCTGCCTGACCTCATTGACGTCCACGCCCACCGCCAACGGGCTATTCGACGGACGATAGAGCCATTCGGCGCCGACCCCCGCATACATCGGCTCCAGCAGGCCGCCATAGACGCTGTAGTACTGGTTCGCCGTCAACTTGCCGACATGCGTCATCTGCAGGTAGGGGATCGTCAACCGGGACGTCGTCATGTACTCCCGCGCATACGTGCGGACCCGTGGCAGCGAACTGGGTGCGTCATACGTGAAGTTCGAATAGTTGTCGAACAGGCGGTAGCTGAGCCCGCCCGCGATCCACGTGTCCGATCGCAGCCGGAAGGCCGCATTCATCGTCGCGGAAATGCTGTACAACACAAAGCCATTCGGACCGCCCAGGGATTGGGAATAGCCCGGACCGAACGCGTAATAGAAGCGCTGGATCGGGGCCTTGTAAAGCGTTGGGCCTTCGTCCACCTGCGCGTTCGGTGGCGGCGCGCCTTCGAGAATCACCGGCGTCTGATCCGTGACCGGCACCGCCTGTGTCTTGCTTTGCACCCATGCCGTACGACGGACTGTGTAGGAGCGCATCGTCTGTCCGTGCACAACGGTAACGATCCGGAACGTATCGATATCGGCCGGCGCATCGCGATGCAGCACCGCCGAGATCTGATCCAGCAAACGGCGGCGATAGAAGGCCTGCGGACTGTCGAATACAATGACGAGTACATGACCATGCGACTGGATATCCAGCACTTTCCAACCGGTCTGGGCCTGGACGTCCGCCGCGGTCTTTTTCCAATCCGGCGGTGGCGCATCGGCGGCCGGGCGTTGTGGCTGCACCGGCAGCGACGGCACCTCGCTCAGCTTGCGGGTACCAAGGTTCGACAGGTTGCCGTGTAGCGTCGCGCCGAACATCAAACGATTGCCGCGCTCGAAACCCGCGCTTAAGTCGAGGTTGCGATTCAAGCGATACGTAAAACCAACATTGATCGGCAGTTTGGCGTGTGCGTTATATCCGAACGGTTCCTGCTTATAGTCATTGCCGTCGTACTCCAGCTTCAACACCAACGGAATGCTCGACAGCTGGTACTGAACGCCACCGAACAAAGAGGTACGGCCACGGAAGAATGAGTCACCGAGACCACCCGCTTCCGATGAACCCGAACCGGACCCATCCGGACGGGTGTTGAATTTACTGCTGAATATCGACAATGGATTGCTCAGGTTGCCGCGTCCGCCGATATAGCCCCACCCGAGTCCCAGCGACCAGTCAAAACCACCAGTACGCTTGCTGGCCACCAGATACTCACCAGAGAAAAGGCCGGTACCCCCAATATCCATCGCCCCGACGGAAAATTCCGGGATATACGCGGATTCCTTCCACAGCCGAACCTTCACATCGATCGATTTGTCCTTGTATGACTGGTCTCCGCTCAAAGCCTCCGCGCCGTACAAGTGATTCATGATGCTGGTGTAGCGGAACCCGAATTCGAACCAGTCGAGGGGGTGCAGCATCACATTTACACGCTGATACGGATTCACTTCGGTGAAACTGATCGACGCTTCACCGGCACGTCCCATCCGTGCGGACGGTGTCTGCAACAACCCTTCGCTGCCCCAATCATTGGCGGTGATTTGCAGGTCGGTCCCGCGGTCGTCGGCCCATCGGCTAGCCGCCGCCAGATTCGCTGCGCTGACGTTTGGCTTGATCAGTTCGTCCGGCGTCGCCGACTGCTTCAACGCCATGCTATTCGCCGTGACGGACGCCTCAGACGACGTCATCGGAGCAGCGGCACGCGCGTTATCGGCTTTGGGCACCGCATTCTGAGCAACCGTCGTCACCGCCACGGGCGCCGTACGGCGGTCATTGCCACTCGCCGAATTCACCGTATCCGCCTGGATCGATGCGCCGTTCAGCGCCGTCGCGTTCTCCGAGCCAATGACCGGGTCTACTGTCGACGACGTGGCGGCGGCAGGCGTACGTATGCCGGACGGCGGCTGTGTCGCGAGGAATTCAGCAATCTTGTCAGACACGCTTTCGGGCCAGCCACTACGGCGGCTGGGTGCCCAGATCCACGCACCGGGCGCGACGGTAACTTGTTTTTGTTCGTTCCAGATCGCGATGCCGGCCTTTGCAACGGTCCCGTCAGGCTGGGCTACCCAGGCGATTTCGGCGCGGATTCGCGGCGTGCAGGCACGTATGTAGTAGCTGGCTTCCGAATCCGGGTGATAGGGCACCGTGCAAACGTCACCATTTTCCAGGATCACGCTAACAGTATCGGGCCGTAACGGAATCGTCACCGTGTCACCCGGCGACAGCATCGGGTCGAGCGGCGGATTGACTTGCAGCCAGCGGCCATCGCCGGAAGGCACCGGCAGTCGGCCGGTAGGCTGCATGCCGGACAATCGCGCGTACAGGCCGTCACGGGTAGCTGCCTTGATGCGACGCGTGCCGGGACGATAACGAATCTGCGTGAGCAACGCGCGCCAGCGCGCCTCCTGGATCAATCGGTCTAGCGGACGCGTCCAAATCAGGGCGTGCGTGTACAGCGGCGCCGGTGCGGAACCGCCCGCGCCATTGCTGTCCAACCCCGCCTCTTCAATATGACGTTGCACGAGCCAATCACCCAGATATGTGGACTGATCAATCGTCGCCGATACTTGCGACCATGCCCGCATCGGCACACCGCAAAGCAACAGACACGACAATAGATACCGTGCGCTTTGGCCACGTGTACGTCGCACGCCACGTGCTCCATGCGCTCCCCGCGCCCCCCATTTATGCATCGACGCTTGCCCTTATGTTCAATTCGGCCAGCGCTGCCAGGAGAAGCACAGGCTCCTCGACAGACACTGCTCCCCATAAACCACTTCGCTGGTTTGTCCATCAAAACGCACCGCATAGCGCGACGCGGGCAACGCGTTTTCTCCCGACGATGTTTCACGGAACCAATGCAGCGACGGGTCCGGCACACCGTAGAAGCCGCTACGATGTGGTGCAGCAATGGGCGTAACCGTCAACTGGTCCATCAAGCCGAAGTGATAACCGGGCGACTCATCCCGCCGGCGCTGCAGCGTTGCGTCCGCGCCTATCGACTGCCAGTCGGGCTGCGCGGAAAGCCGCACGTCGGTCCATTCCACCGGCGTCCCACTTGCCGCCAATACACGGCCATTCTGCAAACGCAACACTTCGCCCGCACCGCTGTACCACACATCCACCGTACCGCCCGGCGCCGACTCCTGCGCACCGCGCGCCATCAGGAACGACTTGCCCTGCACCGTCACCAGCAGGTAGGCATACCCTTTGGTCAAGGGCGTACGCGCCACCGAGGCCTGCGAAGAACTGCGCTTGAACTTGATGTAATCCGAGACAGCGGTCACCGGCGCCGAACAGGCACCCAACAACACGGTCGCACAAACGAGAAGACGCGCAATCTGCATAGCTTGTTTTTCAACGCCCCGAGAATCCTGCTGCGCGAGCTCCCTGCCCACGCACGATGTGCCGCATGCACTGATAACAAAGGCTCCCACGCAGACAACGCGAGGAGCCCATGACATCTCAAAAAACTTTCAAACCGACGCGGCGATTTCGCCTCGCACGGCATGCCCTCCTCGCGATACCGGACGGTCAAGGCATGCGATGCGGACGTATTGCCGCCATACCCGAGCATGAAGGAGACAACCTTGTCTTCATGCGATTTGCAGTGCAGACAAAACGTGATCCTTACCCCGCACGCCCCTTCTACTCGGCAAAAGCCGGGCTGCCGCAACGCCAAGTCAGCTCGCCGGCATCTCGCTACGGACAGCATACGGAATCGATACCGCTGGAAAACGGCGCGCTTGGCGGCACATCGCGGTTCAGTCATGTCACGACGGCGTAATGCGCTACCGTCGCGTCGATAGACAACGCCGTTCGGTCCAACTGACCGCTCACAACGTTGCTCAGGCCTCGTTACCGCTGCCTGCTACCCCGACATGACCGAAAGACGGTCTGCGATCGGCAACATCAGCGGCAATCGTTGCCGCGCAGCGTGAGGACCGAACACATTCTAGTGGCGAAAAATCGTCGTCTCAACACCCAGCTTGTATCCAGACGTTTCGAAATCCCACTTTCCGATTATTACCTCGCCCTCGATTGACCGTTTTTACCATTCAATATCGCACGCCATTTTGAAATCCGCGAGACCAGTACGTGCGCCGTTTCGATGCCCCATATTGAAAGTCGACATCACCCTGTCATACGTACGCGTCACACCGTATCCCATTTCATCCAAATACCGGCCTTGGCATCTGTCGAATATCGCCCACATCCCTCGCCATACATCACCGGACCGAAGGCTGGCAACGTCATCGCCCTGGTTCGAAAGCCGCGCCGGACAATGGGCTAAGCGTCGAACATACGGTGCCGGGTCCTGCCATCGCGACATGACGCTAAAACATTAAAGCATGCTCTGGGTGAACGCGTACGCCTGCCCCGCGCAAACAACCGAAACCGGCGCATGCGTCATTAAATGGCAGACATCGCTAACGTAGGAATCCTCTGACAAGACAATGGTCATGGTGCCAATATCGCTGCCATAATGATCACGGTGATAGCATTGAAATACCCAATCGACACGCAGTTGGTCGCCAACCAAAAATAAAGAGCGATGCGCGCCCGGATGACCAATTCGTAAAAGTTGTTTTCTTCCCCAGCCGCGACAATATCCATCTGATAGCATGATGGGTCGCGTCTAATACATTATTTGCCGCCTCGCCCGCATGCGCGCCGGATCATCGGGACCGGTGCGGGCACGATCCGCACCGTATGGTGTTCGGCGGCGCAACGGCTTTGGAGCATTCATGAACCAGATTATCGATTCCGTCTCCGTGACCGCTCCGGCTGTCGGGGATACGACCAGCATTCAGCAGGTCATCCTCGCCGGCGGTTCCGGGTCGCGCTTATGGCCCCTGTCGCGCGAGCATTACCCGAAGCAATTGATCGGTTTGTTAGGAGAGCAGTCGCTGCTCGAATCGACATTGGGCCGGATCGACGGTCTTCGCACGACAAATCGCGTCGCAGCCGAGACATTGCTGGTGTGCGGAGAGGATCATCGGTTTCTGACCGCGGAACAACTTCGGGCGAACGGTCGCGCGGCGCGCATCATCCTCGAACCCATCGGGCGCAATACGGCCCCCGCATTGACCGTTGCGGCGCTTGCCGCGACGACCGATAACAATGATCCGGTCATGGTTGTGATGCCGGCGGATCATGCCGTGGCGGACCAGGACGCATTTGAAAAAGCGGTTGCCCGTGCAGCGGTATACGCACAGGAAGGAGCAGTAGTGGCGCTGGGCATCGTGCCGAATCGTGCGGAAACGGGCTATGGCTACATCAAGGCCGGCGCGAACGTCGGCGAGCACGGCGGCCATGCGCTCGAACGCTTTGTCGAAAAGCCACACCGTGAATTGGCCGAGCAGTACCTGGCCTCCGGTGAATATTGGTGGAACAGCGGCATCTTTATTGTTCGTGCCTCCACATGGCTGCGCGCGATTGCCGCCTATCAGCCGGAAATTCATGCAGCGGTGTCGGACGCGTTCGCACGCGGCAAGGACGATGGCGACTTCTATCGCTTGAATAAAACCGCCTTTACGGCGTGTCCGACGGATTCGATCGATTACGCAGTGATGGAACGGCTAGGCGACGATAGCGGCCTGACTGATATCAAGGCGGTGGTCGTGCCGTTGAACGCCGGATGGTCTGACGTTGGTTCCTGGGACGCGGTCTGGGACATATCGGAAAAGGACACGAACGGCAACGTCGCCCGGGGTCGCGTGATGTTCGAGGGCACGACGTCCACTTTTGCTCATTCCGATGGACGCCTGATTGCCTGCGTCGGCCTGACCGACACGATCGTGGTCGAAACGCCGGACGCCATCCTGGTTGCGGACAAGCAGCATGTGCAGCACGTCAAATCGATCGTCAATCAGTTGAAAAGCAACGGCGATCCGGAAGCGCAAAACCATCGCAAGGTTCATCGCCCGTGGGGTTATTACGATTCGATCGACATGGGCGGACGCTTTCAGGTCAAGCGGATCGTGGTCAACCCAGGGGCGAAGTTGTCACTGCAGATGCACTACCATCGCGCCGAACATTGGATTGTTGTAAGCGGCACGGCGGAAGTAACATGTGGTGACAATGTGATGTTGCTATCGGAAAATCAATCCACCTACATTCCGCTGGGTTACAAGCACCGCTTGGCCAATCCAGGCCGCGTGCCGCTCGAAATCATCGAAGTGCAATCCGGCTCGTATTTGGGCGAGGACGATATCGTTCGCTTCGATGACACCTACGGCCGTGCCTGAGCAGCGCGGAAAAAAGGGAGCTTTTTCTCACTAATAGAAACTCCCTCCCCGTTCACGTGGTAGCCTCTCCACGTTGCTGCCCACGCCCTCACGCCGGCAACGCCGAAATAAAGCGTGAGGCGAGGCGCATTTCACTACTTCTCGCCCCTACCCAGGGACGGCGCCGCAGGGTTACATCTATTTCATCCAGATACACTCTAATGCATCTTTGTGCGCATTAACCCCGAACAGTGTATTAATGTCGACATACCCAGAGATCGGGCACCGAATTTCAAAATTCGTCTTATTAAAGAGAACGTTTGATGCAATGACATGCAGCAATTAACATATGACGAAACAACAATCAGATTTCGGCCGATTTTTTAAATCGCTTGCGCGCCATTATGGCTTAATCAGACGTTCACTCGACATCAACTGATTTGATTCGTCGTAGTTTTATAGGCATGCGAGGACGCGCTGGCATTCATTTAGGTACATCTTAGTGGATTTATCGTCCAAAAATGAAATGATACGCATCACGCGCCCAAAAAATTACACAACGGCGATACGGCAAATCACGTGGAAAAATCAATCGGCATCCGGTGCAAATTGGCGTCCGCTACCGTATTACCAGTGAATGCCATGCCCAATACCGGACCGCCCCATGTCGCCCGGCAGGCGGCCTGGGGCCCATCTCACCACGCGGTACGTGATCGCGCGGTGTAATGCCTGGATCAGATCAAGAATCGTGTGCGATCTTCTGTAAATGCGATCCACTTTGGCGGTTTTCCACGGCCGGACCAGGTTGCGCCGGTTTCCGGATCGCGGTATTTCGGCGCAACGCTTGCACGTGTTGCTTGCTGTTTAGGCTGGCGGCCTGGCTTTCCGCCAAATCCGAGATCGGCCGCGGTAAGCTGAAAAAGCGCAATCTTCTTGAGTACGGTCTCCAGAGCACCCGCCCTGTCGCGCTCTTTCATCTCATTGATTAAACGATCCAACTCGTCCCGCTGGGCGGTCAATGCACCCAATGTATTGTCGGCTTCTTGCGCCATCGCACTCTCCTTTTACGAACGCTCATTCGTTGCCATGCGCACCACCTTTCTCATCAATAATCACATGATGTAGATGACCAATTTTTGGATTGCATGATCTGAAACTGAAACGCACTCGAATACTACATGAGAATGTTCCTTTCGATAAGAAGTCATTTATCGCTTCGTTTCAATTATGTAAACGTTCTTTTGCGAACCACCTTAAAATCGCCGCAAATGTTCATGTATTTTACTACGTCATGGCATCAAATGCCTGTATTGCCAGTATAGATAATCAGTAATAATTGCTTCCGAAGGAAATCGCGTTACGCCAACCTCATTTGAAAAATCTCCTGCCTACCTGATAGTTCACGTCACCGCTAGCAAGGTCGAACGGGTTCATACCGGGTCTCGCCAAATTTGGTAAGGTAAAAGATCGCTGCCCTTGTACGACGACAACGGACGATAAAAGGAGCAACACAATGAATGCATTCGACAAGACCACAGATGCACTGGCAGATGCCGCATCGGAAGGTGCCAAGACGGGCCGTCGGTTTAGCCGGCAGGTTGCCGCGGCTGGCGATGCGGCCGGGTCCGATATTCGCGCGCTGCTAAAAGACCTAGAATCCGCCCTGAAGGAAGGCAAGGATGACGACGTCGGCGCACTGCGATCGCGTTTGGAAGCACGTCTGGCTGACGCCAGAGCAACCTACGACGACGCGCAATATACGATTCGCCAAAAGTTGCAAGCGGCGGCAGAGACCACAGACGACTTCGTTCGGGGCCGGCCATGGGAAACCATTGGCGCAGCAGCAGGGATCGCATTCCTGCTTGGCGTGATCATCGGCCGCGGCTAGGCACTATTTCGCCGGCGAAAAAAAACATCGCGTAGCTTCGCGATGTTTTTTGGGTGTGCTGCTTGGCAGCGGCGGCACGCCGGGCCGGACAAAGAAGGCACACACTACCTTCCGTACCTTCCAGCAAGCTCAGTGCAGTGACCGCCCGGGATCAGCGAGCGGGCAGCCAATCTGACGCGGTATTAGGACGGCGCCTTCATCGACACGCTGTCGAGCAGCGTCTTCTTGCCAGCCTTGTAGTCGTACAGCGAGATCACCGGGTTTTGCACGTCCCCGTTCTTCGTGAACTGGATACGACCCAATACGCCGGTGTAATCCGTCGCGGGCATGGCCGCCAGGATCTTCGCCTTGTCGACCGAGTTGGCGCGCTTCATCGCGTCTACGATTACGTACACCGCGTCATACGTGAACGGCGCGTAGATCTGGATCGGCTGGCCGAAGCGGGCTTGATAGCGCTTCGCGAAATCCGCACCGCCAGGCATCTTTTCCAACGACATGCCGGCTTCCGAGCAGATCACGTTGTCGGTCGCATCGCCCGCCAGTTGCGACAGCTGCTCCGTACACACGCCGTCGCCGGCGAGGATTTTCGAGCGGATGGCCAATTGGCGTGCTTGCTTGGCGAACGGGCCGCCGGTAGCATCCATGCCGCCGAACATGATCACGTCCGGACGTTCTGACTTGATCTTCGTCAGAATGGCGCGGAAGTCTACAGCCTTGTCATTCGTGGCGTCGTGCGACAGCACCTTGATACCCAATGCCTTGGACTTCTTTTCGAACTCGTCCGCCAGACCTTGGCCATATGCCGTTGCGTCATCGACGATCGCCACGCTCTTGGCCTTCAACGTGGTCCCGGCGTACGTTGCCAGCGCCGGGCCTTGCTCGGCATCCGTTGCCACTACACGATAGGCTGTCTTGAAGCCTTGGCGCGTGTAGGTCGGATTCGTTGCTGACGGCGAGATCTGGACGATACCGGCGTCGCTATAGATCTTCGAGGCCGGGATTGTCGTGCCGGAGTTCAAGTGGCCCACCACGGCGACGACCTTGTCGTCCACCAGCTTCTGGGCCACTTGCGTGGCTTGACGCGGGTCACCCGCGTCGTCTTGTGCGTCCAATTGCAGCGTGATCTTCTGGCCACCAATCGTCAGGCCCTTCTTATTGATCTCTTCGATCGCGAGGCGAGCACCGTTCTCATTGTCTTTGCCCAAGTGCGCGATACCGCCTGTCAGCGGCGCGACGTGACCAATCTTAACGATTTCATCGGCGTTCGCCACACCGGCGCTAGCCGCAAAAGCCAGCGTTGCGGCGGCGAGGGGCAGCAATTTAAAAGACACATTACTCATTTAAAACGTCTCCGGTTTCCGGTTCAAGCAAAGTCAGCGCCGAATGATTGAGCGTGAGGCTGTTAAGGTCCTAAGCAGCATCTAAGACCGTGCGAGAGTGTACCGTTACAAAAAAAGTTGCCACCAATATTTGTTCTGAAGAAAAACTCTATTTGAATTTCTCTCAGAAATATGTCAGCACACTCCGTCGAGTGCGAGCGCCACTGCCGACCCGTCCACATGGCGAATCGCTCAGCTCCCGGATGTTATCTCATAAATGATGGCAAACCGACGTTTTCAACTTTGATGAAGAAGCATTTCGGCAATACAGTCGCCTGTATACACATCTTCTTGCGTCACCGGGCGATAAACGCGGCCACCATTGGTCGAGGTAATCCCGCCCGAGCGGCAGGAATGTTGGATGCGCTTAAAGTAAATGCGCTGATATATTTCTAAAATATGCTTACGGGCCGCACCGGAAAACGGCACGTACGCTTTGCGCGTGCATGGCGTGACGGACGACCATCCGCCAGATATCAGATACCAGGCTCTGATAGTAAGCGGTGTGGTGGCACGTCCGGTCGACAGCACTTGCGTGCAGTAGCGGAGGATTTCTCGCCTGCGCGCCCCATTCGGCGATTTGCCGGGCCGCGAGCCGTCAGCGCGCCACGATCTCCCGCGCACATCAGGTCAGACCGGCTTGAATGGCAAAGCGCAACAAGTCGATATCGGAAAGGAGGCCCAGCTTCAGCATGGCGGAACGCTTCTGGTTACTGACCGTCTTCGGGCTGCGGCCGACATAGGCGGCTACCTCCTTCAAAGAACGCCCGTTCGACAATAGTCGGACAATTTCCGTTTCGCGCGGTGACAGCCGCGCAAGCGACGGCCGGTTTTCCATCCAGACGCCCCGCTCGCCAAGCAACGCCGCATCGCCCCCCGCATCGGGAAAGTGGAGCAGCTCACCGTCCGTCTTCGCCGCGTCGCCGACGCCGTCATTTTCCGATGTGCCCGACCGAGTGGGTGCCCCAGCCTGCCCTGCAGCCCCCCGCGTCACCCACGTTGCCGACGTCCGCGGCGCCCGACGATCCTCGGTTGCCGGACCTGAACGTTCGGCCAGGCTGCACGCCGAGACGTCGCATCGCGTCCACTGACCGAGCGGCAACGTCTTGCCGGTGACACGATTGCTGATGCGCCGACCTTCCCGCCGAGCCTGCCCGGCTTGACCGCTTTCGGACCAAGCCACATTCCCGTTCGGCACGTTTTCCCGTGACGACAGGGCCATTGCGGCATACGTGGCGGCTAGCCTGCCCGGCACACGAGACGCAACCGGTTGGGCCGACATCGGCCCGGTCTCCAAGGTCGA
Source organism: Robbsia andropogonis (assembly GCF_000970345.1). Lineage (GTDB taxonomy): Bacteria > Pseudomonadota > Gammaproteobacteria > Burkholderiales > Burkholderiaceae > Robbsia > Robbsia andropogonis. The sequence continues at coordinate 297,179 of NZ_LAQU01000003.1, forward strand.
CCCAGATGCAACGGTGAGCATCGAGGAAGGCGCTACACACATGGCGCCGCTGGCGAGTACCAGAATCGCCTTCGTCAACACGTCGAGCGGGTCCCGCTTGCACAGGATCGCATCGACCCCCAACGCCAGCGCGGACTCCCGCAATCCCGCGCGATTGAGACTGGTATACAGAATTGTCCGAACGGACGGATGACTTACCCGAATTTGTCGCAGCAGGTACAATCCGTCCGGACTACCGCAATCCTCATCAGATATTAAGTAATCCATAACAAGTACATCGCAATGAATTGCACCTAATGCAGAAAACAATTCCTCGGGCGATCTCACACCTCCGACGAAGGTCATTGACTCAGAGCGACCGATGATGGCGCGTAATCCTTCTATCATTATCGGCTCATCATCGACCACCATTACCCGGATAGCGTCAGGCATGTCATGTCTCCTTCAGCATTCACTTATATAAGTCATCTTACTACGGGTCACTAAGCGAATGCACCCTATCCAATCGGACAAATGGTGTGCTGTCCAGCCGCCATGCGACGCCCCTCCTTCTATCCAAAGGTTCGCACCATGCCGTCATCGCCGATCCGCGCTCCCTTGAGGCCTACCCTTACGCAAGGCAATGTCCGGCACGCCCAGCGCGGCCCTTGCCAATCCGCTTCCTTACCTGCGCCGACGCCGGACGGCTACGGCCTCAACCACGGCGTGCCCGTGGACGACCTGCCGGCCTGGCATGCAACGGACACTCTGCCGCTGACGGCCGTCATCGCCCACGAGTTGCGCATGCCGATGCAAGGCTTGCTCGGCACATTGGAACTACTTAGCGAGACACCGCTTAACGCCCGTCAGCAAGCGCTTTTGCGCATCGGAACCGGTGCGGCGGTCGCGCTGGAACGCATTGCCAATGACGTACTTGACTTCACTAAACTTCGGACGGCGCAGCCTTCCATCGCAGCGGAACCGGTTGATCTGCGTCAAATGATAGAAGACGTGGCTGCATTGCTCGATGCGAAGGTCCCGCATCCCGGCGTCGTGGTGAAGACGCATGTCGACAATACAGTGGCCCCGTGGGTCTCAACGGACCCCATACGACTCAGGCAGCTTCTGCTCAACCTCGTCACCAATGCGTTGAAATTCACTGATGCCGGGCACGTTCTGATTCACGTCTCCCGTTCCACCTCGGGCTTGATGCCACCGCTCTCAAAGCAAGACGGATCAGCCGGTTTCGACACCAACACGCCGTACGTTTCGCCATGCGACGCAACATCCGCGTCGGATTCTGAATCAGTACTGGGACACACTTCCGGAATGCCGCGCGAGTCTGGCACACCATCGGCATACGCGACCGCGCCGCAAGCGATCACAATCGACGTAATTGATACGGGCATCGGCATTCCAGCGCAAGCCCTGGCGACCATATGCCGTCCGTTTGCACAGGTAGACGAACATCTCGCGCGAAACCCGGACGGCAGCGGCCTCGGCCTGGCGATTGCCAAACTGCTGGCCTCACGTCTGGGAGGGTCGCTAACGTTGACGAGCGAGGTGGGGGTGGGCACAACCGCACGCCTCGCCGCCTGCTGGCCGATTGCCAACGCCCCGAACAGCAGGGAGAGCAGCCAGCCCACCACGAAAAACGCCGCGTCGTCGACGCCACCCGCCGATGGCACCTGCCAGAGCGCAACGACTGCCGCCGCGCCGGCACCCGAAAGGGAACCGATGCACCAGCGGCGGCGCGCGAAAACGCCACCCAGCGTGCGGAACGTCAATGGTGCGTTGCATGGCGAGCGGTCGTCCGCACTGCAATCCTATCGCGCTCAGATATTGGTCGTCGATGATCATCCCACCACGCGCCTCGTTCTCGATGCGCAGCTCGGTGCGCTGGGTCATGGTGTCGCGACGGCGGAAAACGCCGATGCAGCGGTGGCATTACTACGGCAACGTCGCTTCGACCTGATGCTCACCGACTGCAAGATGCCAGGGCGTGACGGCCTGTCGTTAGCCGCCGCCTGGCGCCAGGTCGAAGTCTCGGGCGCATTGCCGATGCGCGTGATCGGCCTGACAGCCAATCCGCTTCCGGGCCAGGCAATGCAGCAATACGCGGCAGGATTCGACGAGTGTCTCGTCAAGCCGGTGACCTCCGAGGTGTTAAGCCGTTTGTGCGTCCGCGATTGGCATCCGCGGCACCCGTCGCTGGCCTCTCACCGCGCGCACGTGATCACGGACCAGGCATCGATATTCCAAGACGCGCGTGCGCGGCGACCCGATCACGCGCAACAAGCACCTCTCGATTTACAAAAGCTGCGCAACATATTCGGCAACGCCGTGACGTTGGATCGGGTATTGACGTCGTTCATTGCCGCCACGCTCGAAGACCTGCGCCTGATTGATACGGCGTTTATCCAGCAGCAGCCGGCACGGGCAAGTCAGCGCCCACTGCATCGGCTCACGGGTGGATTGCAGGTGCTGGGTTGCAGCCCATTGGCCAATCACGGAGCGGCATTGGAACACGCGATGACGACGGCATCGCGACGACGAGGACGCAGGCGTGTCACACCGTCGGAGATCGCAAAGGACACACTGCAAGAACGGCGGTTGTCCGATCGCCTTCGCGCTTTCAGTATCGACGTGGTGTTATGTCTAGACTGGGTCGCGCGACAGCGCTTACGCTGACGCGTACGATGACGATCGCGATGGGATGGCGCCGATGCATCTCACGCATCAAGGGCGTCAGACGTCGGCGCAATCGCCAATCGCCAATCGACATGACCGGCTAGTCCATCAACCTAAGCCGTGGAGTTGGGCCATCTGCGCCACATCAATCGCGCTCTCGCAGCACAGCTTGCGCAGCAGGTTCATCTTATGGACCGCTACGGTCTTCTGGCTGATCGACAGTTGTTGGGCAATCATTCGATTGCTGTTGCCCTTGGCAATCAGCATCGCCACCGACAGTTCACGGTTCGATAAGAGATCGAACGGATTGTCGCCATTTCCCGCGCCACCGCAAGGCTTTACGTGAAAGCCTTGCGCCACCAGGCCAATGGCGGCACCCACTTTTTCCATTGCCTCGAATTTATTCAAAAAACCCGCGATATGCATGGCGTTCAAGCGACAGGCGAACATTTCATAGCGCTTGGCCGTGTAGACGAAAATCTTCACCTCCGGATGCAATTGTTGAACGATTCGAATGAAGTCGACACCCGCCATATCCGGCAGATCCAGGTCGACAATGACAAGCTGAAACTTTTCCTCTTCAGACGTGTGGCGCACATCGGCCAATGCGGCACGTCCCTGCCGTGCCGTCATCACATGTTTGAGCTTTCCCGTCACGCCGGCCTTTCTGCATGCGACCTCGATCGCGGCGAATACACAAGGGTGGTCATCGACAACCAGCACATTGCATGGCGCCATCGTTCCCTCGACGCTCTCGGAAGGACTGCCCGTCATAATCTGTTTAGGTTGATCCACGCCTATCCCTTCGTTGTACCAATGAAGCATTGCTTGTTTGATGACACATTGCAACGCGTTGCGACATCACGCAACGTTTTTCATTCCCCGACGGCATTGTGCCTGCTTCCTGCGACGTGTCCCACCGTCGTTTCTTTATCTTCGGCCGGCCAACTCCGCGCTGCCGCAGGGATAAATACTTATCCAGAGTAAATACTCACTGTAAGGTTGAACTTTAGGACAAAGCGCCGCACTCCCCGCCGAAATAGGAATCGTCCGAAGTCGTGCCAGATCGCATCCTCGCCGCCCCTTGGCAGGACCTGGCCTACACGTCTCAGCGCACCATGGCACAATGCATTGGTCACTTCCCGGTCCGGCGCCCACCGTTCGGATGTTGCAATGCAGCGGCGCACTGCACGGCATGCTGTTCCCCTCGCCTATTGGCCTACCATGCACGCTTTACGTCCAACCACGCCGCACGGCGCCTCCCGCACCGCGCTCTTTCTCTTCGCCATGTCGTTGACATGGTCCGCATGGGCACAAGATCGGGATGCGCCGGTCCGCCGATACTCGCCGCCGGCGCGGGTTGCCTGGACGCTCACCGTACTCACCGACGGCAAGGTGGCGGACACGTTCTCAGGCAACACCGCCGTCGGTCAATCGGCAACGGTGACGCGTCAGTGGAACGTCAGCCATCCGGTAGGCTGTGAAGGCGCGCAAACTCGTCCGGTCGCCTTCGCACGAACAATCACGCTTTCGCCGCTCGGTGTGGATAGTCATCAGGTCATCGGCTTCTCGGTCGATACACAGGACACGATCGATGACAACACGCCTTTAACAGTCCGCTCCGATGGCTGTATATTGCCGCCGACACCACGGACCATCACGGCGCATCATCCAGAATGGGATATTGCGTCAGGCCAGTCTGATACGTGGACCATCGTGCCGAAACATCCCACGCTGGCCTACCAACTGGCCGCCCACGTCGCGGCATCGGCATCGGCATCGGCATCGGCATCGGCATCGGCATCGGCATCGGCATCGGCATCGGCATCGGCATCGGCATCGGCATCGGCATCGGCATCGGCAGCAGTATCGTCCTCCAGCGCGGCGTCCGGCCCGGTGCCGCGATAGCGAAAATCGCGCGCTGCGAGTAAGCTATTTCCATGAGAAATCCGCAAGCACTGGCACATGATGACTTCACCGCGGTGAGTTGGAACCTGCACAAGGGTCGCTCACCGCTTGGGCTGCAGGTCTGGAAACCGATGCGTGACTGGCTCGCCCGGAGTGGCGCGGATGCCTGCTTCCTTCAGGAAGCCATGGCAAAGCGCTTGCCCGCCGCGCTCGCACCCGCCGGATTTGGCGAACCCACTGAAGATCCGCCCGAGGCGTTATGGCATTGTCAGGCCACGGAGATTGCCGCATCGTTGCAGATGCAGGTGACGCTTGGTCCGAATGTTTTCAAACCATCGTGGCGACACGGGAATGCGATCTTATCGCCGCATCCACTGGATTTGAGTGGTCGCTGGGATATTTCCGCGCACCGCTTCGAGCGGCGCGGGCTGCTTGCCGCGCGCATGACCTACCAGGGCCAGATCATCACCTTGCTGTGTGCCCACCTGGCATTGACTCGCGCGGCGCGACTGCGTCAGATGCGGTGGATTGCCGCCTGGATTGCCACGGGCGCACCGCGTGGTCCGCTGATCCTCGCCGGCGACTTCAATGATTGGAAAAACGACTCGCCGGCCATTTTCGCGGAGGCGGGTTTGATCGAGGTCGCCGGTACGCTGGGCGTCAGTGGACGGACATTTCCGGCGTTTTCCCCAGCGCTGGCGCTCGACAAGATGTTCGTCCGCGGGTTGACGCCGGTCAGTTGGGTGGTCCCCGACCAGAAGGCGGCGTGGCTGTCGGATCACCTGCCCTACGTCGCGCGTCTTAGACTGGATCCGCCTTCTGCTGCGTAAAAGCCGCATATCGGGCGCCGCATCGCGGTTATTAGCTTATTTCCATGCAATCTCTGCCTCGCAAGCAGGTCATTTCTGCTCCACCTGGGCGCATCAGGTAAAATACCGAGCTATTTTTGTGGGACCGGGACAGGCCGGGTCGGCCCGCTCGCCCTTATTGCGCCGTCGTGCCTCTGGGTGGCGCCCTTTACGGACAAGAAATGAGTAATCTGAACCAGGAAACCGTCCTGAGCGTACATCATTGGACGGACACGCTCTTCAGTTTCAAATGCACCCGTGACCCGTCCTTCCGCTTTCTGAACGGCCAGTTCACGATGGTCGGGCTACCGGTCGAGGGCAAGCCCTTGCTCCGCGCATACAGCCTGGCAAGCGCAAATTACGAGGAGTCGCTCGAATTCTTGTCGATCAAGGTGCAAGATGGCCCCTTGACCTCGCGGCTGCAACACTTGCAAGCAGGCGACACGGTGATGATCGGCCGCAAGCCGACCGGCACGCTGATCGTCGATAACTTGCTGCCGGGCAAGACGCTGTGGCTGCTGTCCACCGGCACCGGGCTGGCCCCTTTCATGAGCGTGATCAAGGACCCTGACGTCTATGAACGCTATGACCGCATTGTGCTGACCCACACTTGCCGTTTCGAGCGCGAGTTGGCCTATCAGCAATACATTACCGAAACGCTGCCGTCCGATGAGCATTTCGGGGAGTTGATCCGCGACAAATTGACGTACTACCCCACCGTGACGCGTGAGACATTCCGCACGCAGGGCCGCATTACGGATCTGATCTCTTCGGGGAAGCTGTTCACGGACCTCGATCTGCCGCCGTTCTCGGTGGAAAACGACCGCCTTATGCTGTGCGGCAGCCCGCATATGCTGAAAGACACGCGCGCATTGCTGGATGCCGCAGGCTTGAAGGAAGGCAATCACTCCACACCTGGTCACTACGTGATCGAACGTGCGTTTGTTGATTGACGTCGCAACGCTGGCACGGGCCGTGCTGTGAGGATTGACGGGCTATCGCGTACTTTTCCGCACGCAGGGGAAACGTGAAGTCCGACGTGTCGGGTAAACGCCACGCCCGGCTTTGTAACAGTGCCGCCATCAAGTTGATCGAATGGCGTCATCATCAAGGCCGAGCCACCGTACTTTGATGGCTGTCGCACCCTGCTATATCGACGCAAGTCATTGACTTTGAAATGTTTCGCCCTGTAACAAGGCGAAATTGTTTGCAAAGTCGATCGCAGTTTCGGGACATGTGTCGATAATGGGAAACAAGGGACGAACGCGCAGGCACCACCCGTAGTGAAGCGCCACCGTCAATCGGGATCATGCCGCGTCGTTCGCCATCTCGGCGAACGGTGGCGGATTTCAAGACGCCAGACGTTTTTGCGGCGGACCGCTTTGAAGCGGCAAGCACGCGAAACGCACAGACCAGGAGTTATCCAGATGCGCATCGCTCAAATTGCACCGCTCTATGAAGCCGTTCCGCCGAAGTTTTACGGCGGCACCGAACGTGTCGTGTCCTACCTGACCGAGGCCTTGGTCCAGCAGGGACACGACGTCACCCTGTTCGCGAGCGGGGACTCGCAGACCAGCGCCAAGCACGAGGCGGTCTGGCCAAAGGCCTTGCGCCTTGATCCGGCGATCCGCGATTCGAATGCGCCGCATGCATTGCTGCTCGAGACAGTACGCCGCCGTGCGCACGAATTCGACGTGTTGCATTTCCACCTGGACTACGCACCGTTCGCGCTGTTCTCCCAAATGAATGTGCCGTTCGTCACGACGCTGCACGGCCGCCTCGACCTCGTCGAGTTGCAACCGGTATTCGATGCATTCCCCAAGGCGCCGGTCGTTTCCATTTCAGATTCGCAGCGTGCGCCGTTGCGCGCGAATTGGATGAATACCGTTTATCACGGTCTGCCCAGCGATCTGTTGACGCCGCGTCAGGACGTCGCGCCGGGCTACCTGGCATTCCTGGGCCGGATTTGCCCGGAAAAGCGTCCGGACACAGCGATCAAGATTGCCGCGCAGACGGGCATGAAGTTGAAGATAGCGGCAAAGGTCGACAAGGTTGACCAGGAATATTTCGAACGCGAGATCGAACCGTTGCTGTCGACAGCCGATGTCGAATTCATCGGTGAAATCAACGAAGCGCAAAAGCCGGCTTTCCTATCCGGCGCCAAGGCTTTGCTGCTGCCGATCGATTGGCCGGAACCGTTCGGCTTGGTCATGATCGAGGCAATGGCATGCGGTACGCCGGTGATCGCGTTCAATCGTGGCTCGGTGCCGGAAGTCATCGATCATGGCGTAACCGGGTTCATCGTGGAGGATATCTACGGTGCGGTTGCAGCGGTGGATCGTCTGAAGGAACTGCCGCGACGTGCGATCCGTGAGCGTTTCGAAGAACGTTTCACCGCTGACACCATGGCGAGCAACTACGTCGAGGTCTATGAACGCCTGATCAAGGCGCAGTCGATCCCGGCGCTGGAACAAGTCATCAAGGGTCAAGCCGCTTAAGCAGGACAACACGTCATGCTGCCTGCCGCGTGATGGCGCGCGACAGGCAGCAACGTGTCGGGGTCGTAAAGAAGCCAGCATCGTGTTCGAACCGCGCACCAAAGGTGGATAGGACGATGTCCAACGCCAGGGGTGCGGTTTCAATAAGATGTTGGCTTTTTTATTGCCCTCCGTCATGCGCACGTTGTGTGGTCGCAGGCGGCGACGCTGGCCTGTAAGCGTGCAAGCCGAGTCGCTGTCCGCCTTACGTCACGCTCAGCCGTTTTCGAGCATCCGCGTCAGCAGCCCTTCGAGCTGGGTCGCTTCTTCCTTCGAGAAACCTTGCAGCAGTTCGTTGTACACGCCAACGATCAACGGCAGGATCTCCGGGAACAGCGCCCGGCCGCGGTCCGTCAATTCCAGGCTGACCGACCGCCGATCATCGGTACTGCGCGTCCTGCGCACAATATCTTTCTTTTCGAGACGATCGATCAGGCGGGTCATCGCACCTGGATCGTAATCAAGTAACCGGGACAGCTCGGCTGGCGTCGACGCGGTACCCTCGGCCAACGTCACGACGACGCCCCATTGCGCGGCAGTGAGGTCCAGCGCCTCCAGACGCTCGCTTACGCGCTCGAGCAACAAATGCCGCACACGCGTCAGCAATCGCCCGACCGCGCGCTTGTAATCGAAATTCTCGACGGAATAGATGTCTGTCATAAGAGCCTTGAACACGCTGGACGGAGTGGACGGTAAGCTGATTTTTATTGCCATGTCGTTCATTGTCAATGACAAAGGTTGATCACCCGCCTATTTCCGCAAAGCAGTGCAGACAGATCAAATGGTCTGGTGTGCAAAACTGACAGTTTTTTGAAAGCTTTTCCGATTGCACCACTTTGCACTGGCGATGCCCAACAAATTGTGCTGGTGCCCCGGCTGCGACATGCGACGCCTCGCCTGCTACGACGGCATCGAACAGTAAGTATCCGAGCGATCGTTCGATTACGACGCACGAGACTGGCTGACATGCAGATGCGCTAGCGCCCAATCCATCGGCCGGAATGACGTCGAACCAATGCATGGAAGGTAAACACATGCGTTACAAAGCGTAAGAAAGCAGAATCTGGCATCGTCTTACATGCAGGTTGTGATGACCGGCCGACAGACCAGAACAAAAAGGTAGGTAATGATGAAGAACGACCTGGCCGCTTCGGCGGCCGCCACACTATCCAGAGGCGCGGCCCGCGGCGTCTGGCATGCATTCGGGAAGTCGCTGGCCGTCGTCGCATTGGCGGTCGTCGGCTTGACCGCATTCCATGCCGAGGCTGCCCCGGTGAATATCGGCATCAATGTGGGAACACCCGGCTATGTAGGCGGCCCCCCGCCGCCGCCGCCACCACCACCGCGTCGTTACCGTCGTCGGCATTGGCACCGTCCTCCCCCTCCGCCGCCACCGCCGCCGCATCGTTACCGGCACCGTGGTCCGCCGCCGCCGGGCTGGAACCGCTAAAGCACCTCAGGGCTGCTTGATCCAGCCTTGGGCCATCCGCAGCGCACCCGTAGCGGCATCGCCGACCGCGGGACGGAGCCGCGACCGATGACGGCTGGCCAGCGCATCCGCCAGCCAAGGAGCAACACTCCCCGCCAGCACCACCGGTAGCGTCATGCCCGGGTCAAGCGCATCGATCATGGCATCGACGTCAGCCGCGGCACGCATGCGAAGCGCCCGAACCGTCGGATGGTCCGGAAAGTCCACCAGCACCCGCATCAGGGACGCGTAATCGGTCTGATTCGCCGACGTCAGCCACGCTTGCAAACGGTCCCGCCCGCTCGCCAAGCCTGACGTGCCATGCGACGGCGCGTCCGCGTTCGGATCATTGGCCGCTGAGTGATGCGCCGGGCCGGCCTCAACTTTTGCGATAGGAGAGGCATCGGCATGGCACGGCGCGGCCGCAACGTTTCCAGTGCGCTCTGGCAACCCCATGGCGTCGATCAACGCCCGCGCCAACGCGTCGATCGGCACGCGGCCGTCGAGCGCCCGCTGCGCATAGCCTGCCGCCTGAAGGCCGAACCACGCGCCGCTCGCCTCATCACCCGCCGGAAAACCGAAGCCACCCACGGTACGCCAACCGTGTTCCGCGTCCATCGCACAACCGATGCTACCGGTCCCCAATGCAATCACGACACCGGCGATGATTTCGTCTTGCGCGTTGTCGTGCGCCCGTGTCGGCGCCTCGGCGCGACTCCGTGCCCGCCCACGGCCCTCTTGGCCGGGTTGCTTTCCAGATTCGCGACCCATCGTGCCATCGATCTTCGTTGTGTCAAGCGCATCGCCCCCGCCGCTGAGCGCGCCGACCCAGGTCGTGAACGCGTCACTGAATACCGACAACCCTCGTAACGGCGGCGCACTGGCGATAAACGCATCGCGCCAAGGCGCATGGTTGTCCCCCGCCAGACCACACGCCATGACGCAATCAGGCCACTGCCACGTAATCCCTGCGGTAGAGAAAGCGTCCGTACAGGCGCGCGTGATGGCGTCCCAGGCACGTTCGATACCAAGGCCAAGGCCAGAAGGACCGGCCGCACCGCGTAATGGCCAGGCAAGACCCACAGGCAGATCATATTGATCAACAACGCCTTTGCTGACGGGCACTCCGCCAGACACATCGGTCGGATGCGGGCTCACAAACGATCGCGCCGTGCCGGCCGGGGTCGCAGATGGCGCATACGGCGCGATCAGCACGCGCGTGCCGGAACCGCCACCATCCACACCGATGCAAAACCGTGCGGTCGCGTTCGCCACCGGTAAGCCGGATGGCCCGACGGACGAGACCGGGAGCACGGTCCCGCCGGACGCCCTGTAGTCGTTCGACATAGGTGATCCAGAGAAATGAAAAGACAATGGCATGCGGCTTGCATGACGGGAATGCCATCACCGGCTTACCGCGTGGCGGATTGTTTCGATAACACCAAGCTGGCCATGCCGCATCCGCGACATGGAAGGTTCGATCAGGGGAGTGCTTTAAATGAAGAAGACATTATCGGTCGCCGCATTCATTGCCGCAGCATGTGCCGTGGTCTCGACCGCTTCAGTTGCACAGAACATGCCACCACAGGACGCCGGGCCCGACCACCATGCGCCCGGCATGCGGTCCTCGCAGCCGGATCGTGGCGGCCCAGGCGCACGCCCGGAAATGCACCGGCCGCCGATGGCGCGCCCTGGCGGTCCGGGACCCGTCGATGCACGCGGTCCGGGACCCGCACCGATGGATGGCGGATGGCGCGAACGCGGGCGCCCACTGCCCCGCGAATATCGAGATCGTCAGTACGTCATCGACAATTATCGCGAGTATCAATTGCAACCGCCACCACGCGGTTACCATTGGGTCGGGGTGAACGGTGACTACTTGCTGGTTGCCATCGGTTCAGGCGTCATCCGGGACATCATCACAGGCCGTTGACCCGCGACGTGCCACTGTCGGCGATGCTGCGCGGCAGGGCACGCGTGACATCGTCGCGCTGTGCCGCGACCTGCGCCGCCGCCGGCTCAGCCGATGCCACCGCGATCTTCGATCGCGTTGCCTGCGCCAGCACAATGGCGGTGGACGGGTCGATCCCCTTCGTGAACGGATGCGGATACACACCGATCACCATCACGACCAACGCCATCGCGCCGAGCACGGTCATTTCACGCAAGCCCAGGTCCTTGAGTTTTGCAACGCGCTCGTTCGCCACCGGTCCGAAGATGATGCGCTTGTACATCCATAGCGTGTAGGCGGCGCTCAACACCATCGTCGATGCCGCGCCCACTCCGATCCAGAAGTTGTACTTGATCGCGCCCATGATGACCATGAACTCGCCGACAAAACCGGACGTGCCCGGCAAACCGACGTTTGCCATCGTGAACACCATCATGAAAACGGCGAAGCGCGGCATGGTATTGATCACACCGCCATAAGCCGTCATCGACTGCGTCTGCATCCGATCGCTCAGCACCCCCATGCAGAGGAACATCGCCCCCGAGACAAAACCATACGAGATCAACTGGACGATCGCCCCAACCACGCCGATCTGGCTGAATATGAACAGGCCAAGCGTGACGAGACCCATATGGGCGACCGACGAATAGGCAATGACCTTGCTCATGTCGGTCTGTGCCAGCGCGACCAGGCTGGCGTAGACCACGGCGATCAGCGACAGCGCGATCAGCAGTGGGGCGAAGAAGTGGCTGGCATCCGGGGTGATCGGCAGTGAAAAGCGCAAGAAGCCGTAGGCACCGAGCTTCAGCACGCTCATCATCACTGAGGCGCCAATCGGCGCTTCCATATGCGCGTCGGGCAGCCAGGTATGAACCGGCCACATCGGGACCTTGACCGCAAACGCCGCGAAGAAGGCCAGGAATATCCAGATTTGCTGCGACAGCGTCAACGGCATCGAGAACCAAGTCGCCATATCGAAGCTATGCGACACGTGATACAGATAGATCAGCGCGACCAGCATCGTCAGCGAGCCGATCAACGAGAAGAAGAAGAACTTGACCGCCGCATACACCCGGTTGGCACCACCCCAGCCGCCAATCAACAGATAGAACGGCACCAGTGTGGCCTCGAAGAACACAAAGAACAGCAGACCATCCTGCGAGGTAAATACCCCGATCAGGAAACCGGATAGCAGCAGGAATGCCGACAGGTATTGCGGCACTCGGATTTTCGACCGCCAGGAAGCCAGCACGATCACCACGGTCGTGAACGCGGTCAGCACCACCAGCCACAGAGAGATGCCGTCGATACCCAGGTGGTAGGTGCTATGCAACGCCGGCAGCCAGTTGGCCTGCTCGACGAATTGCTCGGCGCCGGACGTGGCGTCATAACCGAACACGAGCGGGACGGTCAGCAGCAACCCCAGGATCGCACCGGTCAGCGCCAGCCAGCGCGCTGGCGCCGGCCGCTTCGATGAGCCGACACACAGAATGGCGATGCCGAAAACGATGGGGACCCAGATGGCCAGGCTAAGCAGCGGAAATGATTGCATTGATCAACGAATTCGTTTTTAGCGCGGTGGGACGGTGGACGCTGGCAATGTGCGCGCTTGTCGGACATCGAGCAGGCGCCCGGTGTTAGACAGGAGCACGTCCCGCGTCGGCGTCAGGGCGCGTTCTGTGGCGCGCAAGCGACGCGCGCAGGCGTTCCCCGGGGCGCACCCGAAAACTGCGCCCAATTGTCGCAGCGAAACCTTGGCACCGCAATCGTTACCGCATCCACTCTCGCCGACGGCGCTGTATTTGGGTAAACGAGCATAACCGGTTCACCTTTTTTTTGCAGCACAAGCCCTTGGGCCGACAATACATTTTCAGACAACGGTGCCCATGCCGCTGCGTTTTCGCCGCGCCGGACAATAGTCCATTGCGCGAAATGGTACAAAGCATCCACGTTTTTTTATTGAATGGTGCGCGTATTCACACGGTTTTGACATCGATGTGATGGGGACGCGATTGGTAATTGCCCATTCGTATTGTTCTCATATACGATTTATCGGCAGGCCAAGATTTATCGGCAGGCCAAGACGGTACGCCGCCCGTGGACCCGAACTCGCCGGTCGAATTGATGATTAGAAAAATACCTTTCCCCCTTCAGTCCGGCTTTTCCGCTTCAAGCATGACCGATGACGGCATGTCGGGTGGCGACGGCGGTGGCTCGGGCGTGCCCGGTCAGCCGCCCGGTGTCCTGGCAGCCTCGTCCGGCTCCCATGCGCATTTGCCGCTTTACGCACAGATTCAACGCTTTATTCGCGGCGAGATAGCGAGTGGCCGCTTGAAAGAGGGCGACCAGATCCCCACCGAGGCCGCGTTATGCGAGCAGTTCAAGGCCGCACGCGCCACAGTCGCGCGTGCGGTGCAGCAGTTGGCCCTCGAAGGGTTGATCGTGCGCCGTGCGGGGAGCGGCAGTTTTGTCTCGATGCGCTCGATCAGTGCGCCACTGCAGTTGACGGAGGTGTCGTCGTTCGAGGATAAGCTGGCGCTGGAAGGTGCCAGCGTCAGTTATGAGGTACTGGGCTTCGTCACCCGCGCGGCGGGTGAGGAGCATGGCGCCCTGCTTAAATTGGATGCAACGGAGCGCGTGTTCGAATTGCGCCGCCTGCGCGTCATCGGCGATCAGCGGGCCAGCTTGGAGATCCGGATCATTCCCCCCGCCATTGGCGGTGCGATCACCGTGGAAATGCTGCATAGCCGGTCGATTCACCGGATTCTCGATGAACTGGGATCACCGGTCCGCCAAGTGGTGGGCAAGATCCGCGCATCCACTGCCACCCCGGACCTGGCCGCCCAGCTCGACGTGGCCCCGGGCAGCGCGCTGCTGATCCGCGATTACACATTGCGTGACGGCGCCGGGCGACCGCTGATCAGCGGCGAGTCCTATTACCGCGCCGAATTCCATATCGACTACATCGTCCAGCAGATCGCCTGAGGCGGATCGGCGTCAGGGCATCATGCAGGTGAACGAAGCCGCCACGTTCGGATTGCCCTTGCCGTTGAAATGCGGATAAGTCGGGTACCGACATAGGGGCCGGGTCCGGCCATTCGTGCCGCGGACGATATCCGCGCCCACCAGCGTTTCGGGTGCCTGACCGTTCGTCACCCAGTGATCCAGCGCGGTCAGTTCGTCGAACGCCGGGATGAACACGCCATTACCGTGCTGGAAGCCCGGCACCAGATAAAGGCGCAGGAAAGCGTCAACGATGGGTTGACCATATCGCGCCACCAACGTTTTATAGAATGCGACGGTTTCGTTAGGGCTGATCACCTCGTCCGCAAGACCGTGCATGATAATGATCTTTCCCCCGTGCGCGATGAACCCCGACAAGTCCGGGTTCATCGCGCCGACGACGTCGGACAGGGCCACCAATCGGTCCAGCCATCGGCCAGGGTGCGACACGTCGAAATGTAGCGTGTCGAACCTTACATCGCGCGTCACGAAGTATTTCATATAGCCATCCGCCTGCGCGAACAGATAGCCGTTGGCGTCAAAGCGCAATGGCCGCGTCAATCGCGGCGAACTACCTAGCCCCAGTCCACTGGTGAAGTCGACGCCGGCAAACACGTTGTAGCCATGATAGCGGGAGACGCCATACGCCAATGAATAGGGCAGCTTCAGGCCATTGCGCAATATCTGAAGCGTATGCATTTGCGCGGGCGTCGCGCAAAGTCGCGCACTGACCCAGTCGCGCTGCTGCGCCGGGCAGCGCAGGGCCGCGATGATCTGGCCTTCACGCTGCCGGCACGCAGCCACGTTCGAGACAATGCCATCACGCAAACCGTCCAGATCGTCACACTGCGACAGCACGATCTCACGGACCCGCCGCTGCAGTGCCGGTCCGACATAACCCGGAGGCCGCACGCCCGCGGTGTCATCGTCACGCGGCAGTTGGTTCGACGCACCGCCACCGTCGCCTCCGGCCGGCTTGCCGCCGTCCGTCTGCGGAGGCACCGGCACGGCATTGTTCCCATCCGTCTGGCCATACGCCGCTTGCCCCACCATCACCCCGATCAGGCGCACGCCGGAGAAGTTTAACGCCGGCGCGTTGGCGATGACGCCGTCATAGTCGTCGGGAAAACGTTGCACCACAGTCAGCGCTTCCCGCCCGCCCGTCGAGCCGCCAGCGAAGTATCGCTCCGATGGGGCACGACCATAGCCCAGCTTGATCAGCGCCGATGCCACGTCGTGCGTCTTCTTCAGATGCCCATAGCCGAAATTGATGACTGCCTCATCATTCGTCGCAAAATTTGCCAGGCTCGCATTCCCTACATGCCCGGAGTCCGAACCGTAGGTGGCGTAGCCTTGAAACAGCGGTGATGCGTAAGGCGCGAACGCGGTAGGTTCGGTACCGGTCACTAGCACGCCGCTATAACCGCCGCCGCCCATCTGCAACGAACGCCCGTTCCAGCGCAATGGCAGATTGACCTCGAACCGGATATCGGGCGTGGTCTCAAGCGTCGCGCGGATCACGCCAACGATCCGGCAATAGGCGCCGTTGCGATTCCCCTGGGCATCCGCGGCGATAAAAGCGGCGTCGTTGATCTGCGCCCCGCGCGTCGGCAAGTCGATCGCCGATGCAGGCACCATCATCTTGTCCAGGCCGTTACACCGAGCGATGAAATCCGATGTGGCGCGTGAGAGGCCCAGGCGCGTGCCCGTCGTGCGGCTGGCCTGTGCCGTTGGCTTTGCAAATCGATCGTCATCACCGGGCGCCACGACGGTCGGCGCTGCCGATGGCACAAGCGGCGCACTCGCCCTTGAAGACGGCACGATACCGGTGGCACCGGTTGCTGCCTCCGACACCGGCGAGATCATCATGGCCAGCACGAGTCCTGCAAATGCGCCGGCCAGCAATACGACACGTACGATGCCAAGATTGGCGCGCGTTCTGTATCTGGTACACACCGCACGTGCAATGACCTTTGACCGGCCGACCGGACCGGCGCGCATCCGTGCGGCAAGCGTGCGGAAAACCAGGGGGCGTTGCGCCGATAAGGCGCGGATAGGATCGTTCAGCACAGACTAGGGCAGTCGCGGAGCCGGTTAAGCGCACCGCATTCGAAAGTGGGCGTTGGAGAATTTCTCCATCCTCTCACATCAGAATGGCAGACGTCTGACTGTTGTGCGTGCGCCGCAACACTGCAAGCGATGCGTTCATCTGTTGCCCACCCACCCCGCGGTAACGGTCATAGGCTAACGTGTCGCACAAAATCGTCCGCGTCAGGTCCTCGCTGGCGACAGCAAGATCCGGATGCTCAAGCAGAAAGCGTCGTAGCGTGGAACCTACCGGCTTGCGCACCACCACCGTTCGCGTATGCAGACACGCCGCGAAAGTCGCATTAGATACAGACGCCGGAACATGCACTTAGGGATTAGGGATCATATCATTTGCATTCCTTATAAAAACACCCCCCCCCAGGCATTTGCCTATGTCATCAGATCAAGCACAGCGTTGCGCTGCTAACGTCTAGATCCGTTTAGAAGGAGTCACGGCTCACTCGTACGTCAGGCTCGTGCCTACACCATGTCATTTCACTTACCGTCTTGGACACAGCGATTCTGATGTATCGGCGGCGCGACTCACGTCATCGGCGTACACCGTCGAGTCGACGTGACACGGAGCACGTTCCGACCGACGATAAGAGACCATCGCATATCGCGCTGGCATGACAGGTCTGCGGCTACGCAGTCACTCGAGGCGATGCCATGACTTTCTCCCCTCTGACTCCCATGACGATGCAATCGATCCAGACATCGTTGGCTGCGCTATTGATCGCACACCCGCTCGATGCCGATGCGTTGATCGGTGCATTCGCCGGCGCCATACTGATTGTCACGGTATCACGCAGTCGATCCGTCGCGCGACGTGCCTGCCATGGTTTCGTATCCCTGGTGGCCGGCTACTTCAGCGCTGCGGAGATCATCGCACAGACGCCACTGACAAACGCAGGCATCGCTGCGTTCCTTGGCGCATCTACCGCCGTTGCCGTAACCCTGCGATTACGGAAGCGTCTCGACGGCGACGTTTTTCCACCTATTGCCCGTGGTAAATGACGCTTTAAAACACATGTAGGGGGCGGATTGCGATGTAATGGGTTCATCGTTCGCTTCGCATAATGCTGCCGACATAATTATTGATAAGTCAATTTAAAGATGCTTCTCGTTGAATGCGTTTCGTTTCGTGCTTAAGCGATTAAATAGCGCTAGTTAATTTAAACGGGGGTGCAATCGGTACAAATCGTCATCAAGCGCTACGCGTGGACGCAGGCACAAGATTTCCCATAGTTTTTTTGAGATGCACGCCAGGTAATTTTTAACAACCCCGCTTGATCATGTTGTGTTTGCACCGCATCGGCATATTACAGGTGCATTTCATTCAAGTTATACAAACGTTTGCCGCTATCAAAAATAACCGGCTGAAGTGGCCTGAGATGGCAACTGTATCGCCAATTGTAAATGCGCCAACCGCACTGTACTGAACGATGTCCACGAAATCCCTCTTCCAGTTCGCGCCCACGTTTCAATGCCTGCTGGGCTGTCTGGTAGCCACGGCCTTGCTTGTCCTGACGTTCGATGCAGCGGCCCAGGTTCCCTCCGCCTCGGACAACGCCGGTCTGACCGGCACAGCGGGTACGGCCGACTTCGGCGGCAAGTTGTTGCTGACCGGCGGGGTATCCCAGATAGAAGGCTCCGCCGGCGGCGGACTGACGCCATGGGCCGTCATCGGCGGTTATGGCACCGGAAGCCAGGTTGGCGGCAACGCGCACGCGACCTACGTCCATACGCAGGATTTCGCTATCAATAGTTATGGCGCGGAAATCGGCATCGCCAACCGGGTCGAATTGTCGATGGCCCACCAGCAACTGAACACCCGTTCCGCGGGCGCGGCGCTGGGCCTGGGCGCTGGCTATCGCATCAATATGGATACGTTCGGCGTCAAGGTGCGCGTCCTGGGCGATGCGGTCCTGGACCAGGACACGTGGGTGCCACAGATCGCTGTCGGCATGCAGTTCAAGCGCAACAACAACGGTGCACTGGTCAAGGCGCTGGGCGCCCGCAGCGATTCCGGCACCGACTTCTATGTCTCGGCGACCAAGCTGCTTCTCGCGCAAAGCCTGTTATTGAACGGCACATTACGTATGACGAAGGCCAATCAGTTCGGCATTCTGGGATTTGGCGGCGACAAATCCAATTCCTATAAAGCCGCTTTCGAAGCGTCCGCCGCCTATTTGCTGTCGAAATCCATTGCTGTGGGCGTGGAATACCGGATGAAGCCGAACAATTTGGGATTTGCGCGTGAGCAAGATGCCTACGATGCGTTTATTGCGTGGGCGCCAACCAAGTATTTCTCTCTGACATTTGCCTATGTCGACCTAGGCGATATTGCTACGTTTCGTCGCCAACGCGGCGTCTACGGCAGCGCCCAAGTAGGATTCTGACCATGCGCCGAGCCCCTGTTTCCGTTTCATCATCGCGTACGCACTCGCAACCGACACCACGCACCTTGCTCCTGATCGCGGCGACCACGTTTTTCGTCGCCACCGCGATGTTGTTCACTCACCCGGCAAAGGCAGCCGAAACGCTATACCAGCAGTTCGGTGGCGAAGCGAAGATGTCGAAGATCATCGATGATTTTTACGACAATCTGCTTGCGGACCCGCGCACGAAAGACTACTTCGAGGGCGTGTCGCTGACTCGCGTCAAAAAGCTCCTGGGTGAGCAATTCTGCATGTTGCTGGACGGTGGCTGCACCTATACCGGCCGGTCGATGAAGCAGACGCACGCAGGCGACGGCATCAACCGCGCAGCGTTCGACGCGACCATTGAAGACCTTCAGAAAGCGATGGACAAGCACGGTATTCCGTTCCGACTGCAAAACAAACTGCTCGCTAAACTGGCTCCGATGTACCGCGACATCCAGGATCGCGAGTAATTGTAAAGAATCCTCGCGCACGTCCGTTATCCGGAATGGGCGCGCTCAATCCTGGGCGAAACGCCCGGACGGACTGACCACTATGTGCCCGCTTCTTCGATCGCCGTTCCTGCTGACGTCATCGGCGCCGATGCATCGCGCCCTGCGTCATGTCGGCACCAGCTTGCTGACCACATCGCTGCTGCTCGTCGGCGCGATGGTGGGCATGCCGGCCATGGCGGCAACCGTATCGGTCAAGGTGGTAGACCAGAGCGGCGCCGCCGTTGATGATGCCGTGGTCTGGGCGATCCCGTCCGGCGACACGGTGCCGCCGACAACGTCGGGCACGGCCACCATCGACCAAGTCAAACGCAAATTCGTGCCGTTGATTTCGGTAGTGCAGACCGGCACGTCGGTCACTTTCCCGAACAAGGACGACTTCGAGCACGATGTGTACTCGTTCTCGGACGCGAAGAAGTTCGACCTGCATCTCTACCACGGATTGCATGCAAAACCTGTGGTGTTCGACAAGAGTGGCCTGGTGGTAATGGGCTGCAATATCCATGATCAGATGCTGGCCTATCTGATGGTGGTGGATACGCCGTATTTTGCGAAAACCGACAAAACCGGTAGCGCGCAATTGATGAAACTGCCGCAGGGCGCCTATACGCTGACAGTCTGGCACTACCAGATGACCGATCCGAATGGACGGGTCACGCAGCCGTTGACCGCCGGCGCGGCGAACACCACGAGCGCGGCCAGCATGCGCGTGGAATTGAAGCCGTCGTCGTGATGCGGCCCGCCCGGACCACCGGCGCAACGCCTGTCCCCGCCCCCGCCCGCCTGCCGGGGATGGCGCATGACGCGGACAGCGGCGCCGGGCTCGCGGCCGTCACGACGCCTAGCAGTGCAACGAGGCGCCTGCCATGTTGATTCGCATGCCATTCCATAGTCTTCGCGCCCGTATCGGGTTCACGATCGTATTGCTGATGCTGGCCGTACAGATTGCCGGTTTCCTGATCATCAGCTCGGTGATCCGGACGAACGCGTATGCCAATGCCAACGCGGAACTCGCGGTGGCCGAGCGTGTATTGCATGAAATCCTCGACGCCAACGGCGAACGACTGACGCAGGCCGCATCGGTCGTCTCGGATGACTTTGGCTTCCGCGCCGCCGTCGCGACACATGACGTCAGCACGATTGATTCGGCGCTAAAGAACCACGGCGACCGCATCCACGCAAAGCTCGCGATGCTGGCCGATACCAACGGCAAGCTGATCGCCGATACGGCCGGGCCGATTTTGCCCGGCGAGGTGTTTCCGTTTCCCGACATGATTCGGCAGGCCGCCCGGGAAGGTTCGGCCCGCATGATCGGCATGCTCAACGGACAGCTTTACCAGATCGTGGCCGTGCCGGTAAAGGCGCCGTTGACGATCGGTTATATCGGCATGGGCTTCGCGATCGACACCACCACCGCGAAAGAAATGGCGGCACTGCTCTCGCTGGACATCTCGTTCATGGCTCGCGACGGCAAAAAGAACTGGGAATCGCTTGCCTCGTCGCTCGACGAGCCGGGGGCGCAAGACGAACGGGGGCGCCGCTCCGACGCCACCCGGTGGGACGGCGGTGATCGCGACTATGTCAGCCGCCTGGTGCGCCTGAACGACACCGTTACAACCGCGCCGATGGCCGTGCTGCTGCAGCGTTCGCTGACGGATGCGCTACAGCCGTTCCGCCGTCTGCAAACCGCCCTGCTATTGATCACCGTCGTCGGCCTGGTGATGTCCGTACTCGGCAGCCTGTTGACGGCGAACAGCGTTACGAAGCCTATTGGCGCGCTGACGCGTTTCTCGCGCCGCGTGGGCCTCGGAGACTATTCAGAGCCGATCCAGATCCCGCATGACAGCGAGGTCGGCCAGTTGGCACAAGCTTTCAACACTATGCAGGAAGGTATTTCCGAACGCGAGCAGCGAATCACGGAACTGGCATACACGGACCGCCTTACGCGCCTGCCGAACCGCGCACGGTTT
This sequence comes from Robbsia andropogonis, assembly GCF_000970345.1. Taxonomy (GTDB): domain Bacteria; phylum Pseudomonadota; class Gammaproteobacteria; order Burkholderiales; family Burkholderiaceae; genus Robbsia; species Robbsia andropogonis. Next base: position 318,557 of record NZ_LAQU01000003.1, read on the forward strand.
GCCGAGCGGCTGGATGACGCATTGCAGCCTGCACGCGCGATCGAACGCGCCCAGGCGCGGGCGGTGTCGGGCATCGCGCCGGAACACGGTGGCGAGGCGGCGGCGGAAACATCCACTATCGAGGCGTTGCCCCCTTTCAGCCTCATGGTGATGGATCTGGATCGATTCAAGTACGTCAACGATACATTGGGCCATCATATCGGCGACGAGTTGTTGCGCGAAGCAGCCGATCGTCTGCGCGGCGCGCTCGCGCCCTACACCAACATGGTCGCCCGGCTGGGTGGCGACGAATTCGCGATCCTTCTGCCCGACACCGATAGCGACGCCGCGATCCGCGTGGCCGACCTTACCTTGAAAACACTCGAGCAGCCGATTTACATCGAGCATCAGTTCGTCGACGTGGGTGCCAGCATTGGCATTGCCACCTTTCCGAAAGACGGCACCGACGCCAGTGTGCTGCTGCGCCGCGCGGATATCGCGATGTATGTCGCGAAACGCGGCAACCTGGGTCGCATGGCCTTCGATGACAAATACGATAAGAACCGTGCGGATCGTCTCTCGTTGATGAGCGAGTTGCGTCAGGCCGTGGAACAGAACGAGCTGATGCTGTTTTATCAACCAAAGGTCGATCTGGCCACGTCCGAGGTGAAGTACGTCGAGGCCTTGGTACGATGGGAGCATCCGGTTCGCGGCTTCGTACCGCCAGACCAGTTCATTCCGTTTGCCGAACAAACGGGTTACATCAAGGCAATCACCAACTGGGTCATCGATCGTGCGGTGGCGCAATGCGCGGAATGGCTGTCGCGCGACGTCGAATTGGCCATCTCCGTCAACGTGTCCGCGCGCGACTTGATCCATAGCGCGTTGCCGGCCAAGATGGCCACGGTACTCGCGAAGTACAAGGTTCCGCCCCACCTGGTATGGCTGGAAATCACCGAAAGCGCGATCATCGACGATCCCGCGCACGCGATTGCCACGTTGGACAAGTTGTATGCGCTGGGCATTCGCCTGTCGATTGACGACTTTGGCACCGGGTATTCGTCGCTCGCATATCTGAAACGCATGCCGGTGCATGAGCTGAAGATCGATCGCACTTTCGTGATGGGGATGGCCGAGCATGTGAGCGACAAAACCATCGTGCGCTCGACCATCGACCTTGGCCATAACATGGGATTGAAGGTGGTGGCAGAAGGCGTCGAAAACGTCGAGGTGATGAACCAGTTGCGTGAGTTGAATTGCGACTTGGCTCAGGGCTATCATCTGAGTCGCCCCCTGCCTCCAGAACGGCTGGAAGTCTGGCTGGCGGAATGGGATGCGAAGCTGAAAGCGGAGGCAGTCGTGGCCGCCGCAGTCCAGGCCGCCAGCAATGCGACGTCGACGCAGCACGTCGCATCCGCGCACGCCATCGCGCATCGGGGCGCCGGCAATGCCGCCATGGCTGGCGTGCCCCGACCAGACGTCGATAAGACCTGAACGGTCACCCGCGGGCAGGATCAGGGGCAGCGTACTTCGTTCGTCGGGCGCCAACGCAGAATTGGCGCTATCGATAGCAGAATTCGTCGTTGGATTTGCCAGGCAAGAGCAGCTAGGATCGGCGGTCAAAATGACCATTCCGATCCTCACGCATCAGACACGCTCCCGCCAGATGAAACGACACGCCAAAGCCGATCCCAAGACGGTGCCCTCCCTTTCAGCGGACCCGCAGCGCCGCGCGTTAACGTCGTTTTTGCTGGCATCGTGTGCAGCCTTCGCGTTGCCCATGGAAAAAGCGTTCGCGCAGACCGCGTCGCACACGTTCCGCATTGGCTACCAGAAGGCAGCCAGCACGCTGGTCTTGCTTCGTGCAAACGGCAATCTCGAAAAAGCGCTCGCTCCCGCCGGCGTTACCGTCAAGTGGGTGGAATTTCCCGCGGGACCGCAGCTGCTCGAAGGATTGAATGTCGGCGCGATCGACTTCGGCTACGTGGGCGAAGCCCCTCCCGTTTTCGCTCAGGCCGCCGGTGCCGATTTCGTCTATACCGCATATGAAGTGCCCACGCCTCAGGCCGAAGGTATCCTGGTGGCAAAAGACGCGGCAATTACCAATGTTGCGCAGTTGAAAGGCCGCAAAATCGCGTTCAACAAGGGATCAGACGTCCATTGGTTCATCGTCGCACTACTGCAAAAACACGGGCTGACATATCGCGACATCCAGCCGGTGTACCTCGCACCCGCGGATGCACGAGCGGCATTGACTTCGGGTTCCGTGGACGCATGGGCCATCTGGGACCCGTTTCTCGCCGCGGCGGAACAGCAAAGTGGGGCGCGCTTGCTGGTTGATGGTCGAGGCGTTGTCAGCCATCACCAGTTCTTCCTGACCGCACGGCCTTATGCAAAGGCCCACGACGACATCGTCAAGCTGACGCTGAATCAATTATCCGCTGCGGGCCAGCAGATATTGGCCGATACGCGCGCCGCGGCGCTAGCCTTGTCACCGCTGCAAGGATTACCGCCGGAGATCATCGAGGCGGGGCTGAAACACTATGCTCATGTCTACAAGCCGATCGATGCGCCCGTGCTGGTGGAACAGCAACGTATCGCCGACGCCTTTTATGCGCTCAAACTGATCCCGCGTCCGATCCGGGTGCGCGACGCCACGCTGGTGAACGTCTGATGGCGGAAACCGAGCTATCGCGCCGCCTCGGGCCACTACACGCAGGCCAGCGTCCCAATGCCGATAAAGGCATTGACGGCGCGCACGCAGGCAAGGTTCACGTCGGGGAAAAATCGTCCCGGTTGTCTTCGCGACCTTACGGTCGGCGTCTCGTTCATGCGATGTATCGAACGGCGCCGTGGCTCGTTCCCCTGCTTTTACTGGCGTTATGGGAGCTCGCTTCGCGTAGCGGACATCTGTCCTCACGGGTGCTTCCGGAACCGCTCGCGGTCGGGCGCGCGGCGTTGGCATTATCTCGGTCGGGCGAGCTATGGACCGACCTGGAAGCCAGTACCGTGCGGGCCCTGTCAGGCCTCGCGATCGGTGGTATTTTGGGACTCGCGTTTGGCCTCGCGAATGGCCTCTCGCGCCTGTCTGAATTGCTGACCGATACCACGCTGCAGATGGTGCGCAATATCCCGCCTTTGGCGATGATTCCACTGGTGATCCTGTGGTTCGGCATCGATGAAAGCGCCAAGCTGTTCCTGGTCGCCATCGGCGTATTCTTCCCGATCTACATCAATACCTTCCATGGCATACGCACCGTGGATCGGGCATTGATCGAGATGGCGAAAAGCTATGACTTGCAAGGTTGGCCACTGATTCGCGATGTCATTCTCCCTGGCGCATTACCGTCCATTCTCGTTGGCGTGCGGTTCGCGCTGGGCTTGATGTGGGTGATGCTGATCGTCGCGGAAACCGTATCCGCGCAATCCGGTATCGGCTATATGACGATGAACGCACGGGAATTCCTCCAGACCGATATCGTCCTGGTTGGTATTCTGTTGTACGCCATCCTTGGCAAGCTCGCGGACCTGTTTGCAAAAGCGTTGGAACACTGGCTCTTGAAGTGGCACCCCGAACACCAGAAACGTGGGGTGAAACGATGAGCGTCACCTTGGCTGGGAGCCAACCGGTCACCGACGTCGACGCGGCATCCGCCGCCGTGGATATCAGACGCCTGTCGAAGCATTACGGTGAACAGCATGTGTTGCGACATATCGACTTGCAGGTGCGAGAAGGCGAATTCGTCGCGATCGTCGGCCGCAGCGGTTGTGGCAAGAGCACCTTGCTGAGGACCATCGCGGGCCTCGACGAACCTGACTCCGGCTATCTGTCCGTTGATCGCGCCAGCCTGCGCTTGATGTTTCAGGATGCGCGTCTACTGCCATGGAAAAACGTGCTGGACAATGTCGCGATCGGATTAGGCAAGGATGGCGCCGACAAGGCACGATCCGCCCTGCGAGCGGTCGGCCTGTCGGATCGCGCAGCGGAGTGGCCGGCGGTGCTTTCCGGCGGGCAAAGACAACGCGTGGCATTGGCGCGCGCGTTGGTCCGTCGACCGCGCGTGCTGTTGTTGGACGAGCCGCTTGGCGCGCTCGACGCGTTGACGCGCATCGAAATGCATTCGTTGATCGAGACGCTGTGGCAATCTCAGAAATTCACCGCACTGCTCGTCACGCATGACGTGCAGGAGGCCGTTGCATTGGCGGATCGCGTCATCATGATCGAAGCCGGGCAGATCGTGATGGATCAGCGGGTGGACCTCCCTCGGCCGCGTCAACGGGGCGATGAAACTTTTGCACGTATCGAGGCTGCGGTGCTGCGTCGCGTGCTGGCACGGTAGGGTATCGCGCCGCCGTGTCCCGGCACATATACGTTCATCACGCAGTCTCGCAACATCGATTGGTGGCGGCCCCTGCCTTAGCAGCAAGAGTCATCACGCGATTTACGGCCTACTTGACGCAATGACGACGATGGCGATTCACCGAACGTGCGCTTGTACTCCATCGCAAATCGGCCAAGGTGAGAAAACCCCCATTTCAATGCAACATCGGTGACCGATCGCGGCTCGCCGTGCTTGCCACGCAGTTCGTCACGGACTTGCTGGAGACGCGCCTGGCGCACCCAGACCATCGGGCTGACGCCATGGCGATTCCTGAATCCGGCAAACAACGTGCTGGCGCTGACGCCGGAAAACTCAGCAAGTTGCTCGATCGTCAGCGGCTCATGCAAATGCGCCCGAATATATTCCTCGACACGTTTGACGTAAAACGGCGCCAACGGCCGGTGGGACGCACGTATGCCGTCCCGCGCATTATTGGCCTGCCCATAGATCAGTGCATTGAGAATCGTCGATTCGAATTGTTCGTAGGCCAACGGATTCCGTAACGGATGCGCGGGATCGCCAAGCGCATCCGCCAGCAGGCGTAGTAACGGCAACAAGCATAGCGCGGACGGCGAGGTCATCTCGAACGACGGATCGAACTCCACGACGCGCCGTCCCTCGCCGCCGAAATGGCTGGCGCAGTGCCGCTCGAGCGCATCGCGCTCGATGCGCAGCACGACTTGCGGACAATGCCGCCATCGCATCCGCAACGGCAGCGTGGGCGAAACGAAAGACGCGACATGCGGCGATGAGTCGAAATATTTATCGCCGCATTCGATCACCGCACCGCCCTGCAGGGGCATTTGCAACAGGAAGAAACTGCCGAGTCGTTCTGGATCGATCGTTACATCGGCGCCGTAATCGAGCAGGTTCAGTGTCAGATTGCCGTATTGCGCACGATGCATCCGGCTAACGAAGCGCTCGGAGCGCCCTGCAAACGCGAGCTTGTGCGGCTTGAATACGGCGCCCACGCGCTCGCGCACTTCGTCAAAATCGCCTGACTCCAACAGCAGGCTGCTTTCATTGAAGCAAGCCGCACCGGCCAGCGAGGGGACGACGGAAAAAGGCGTCATCGAAGTTCTCCAGGACCATCCATTTTGCACCTGCCCTGTGCGCGATACCCCAATCCCGTGCAGCCATCCCGAGAAAGTGGATAGCCGCGTGGAGGATTCGGATAGTGGCATCGCTTCCGTGCTCTATAAAAGCCGAAAACGCAAGAACCAGGCCATCACGCAATCGATTTGCACTCTAAGCCACCGGTATTCGAGCGGCCACCCTCCTTTACCCGTACCCGCTTCTTTTTCGTTATTTCCGTACGCTTGGCGGCCTTACACCACAACTCGCGCTCGTATCGCCTTTGTCGTTTTCCGGAGTCCGTGGATATCCGCCGGATAAAGCGGATAGAACCGTTTATTTAGGCATCGAACACTAGTCTCGACATCAAACGAGAGTAGAAACCGCCATGAAAGGAAGATACATCGATATTCCCGCACGAAACGGCGGCACATTTCGCGCGTATCTGGCATGCCCGGCGCAAGGCAAGGGTCCGGGGATCGTGCTGTGCCATGAGATTTTCGGCGTCAACGCCACGATGCGGGAGTTGGCGGACTACTATGCGGAGGAAGGCTACACCGTCCTCGTTCCCGACTTGTTCTGGCGCGCGGAACCCGGCATCGAACTGGGTTACACGGAGGCGGATTTCGCGCGCGCGCTCGATCTCTATAGCCACTACGACGAAGACCTCGGCGTCGCGGATATCGACGCCGCGCTCACCGTGCTCCGCGCCCTGCCGGAATGCGTCGGTGAGACTGGCGTATTGGGATTCTGCCTTGGCGGCAAACTCGCTTATCTGTGCGCATGCCGTCTCCCGGTTGCGTGCGCGGTCAGTTACTACGGCGTCGGCATCGAAAACGCGCTGGTGGAAGCCGCGGACATCAAGGGGCGCCTTGTACTGAATATCCCCGAACGAGACAGCTTCTGCCCGCCCGAGGCACAGGCGCGTATTGCCACCGCGCTAGCGGGCAAGAAAAACATCGAAGTGTATGTCTATCCGCGCGTGGATCACGGCTTTGCCCGTAAAGGTGGCAACCATTTCAACAAGCCCGCCTCGATGATGGCGCATGAGCGCGCGATTGCCGCATTCCGTAAAACGATGGGGCCGCACTATGATCTTTCAGCACTGTGGGAAGCACACCTGCTACATGAATTCGCCACGCGTGATGTCGATGCCACCATGGCAACGATGGTCAGCGAGCCGTATGTGAACCATATTCCAACGCTGACTGGTGGTGTTGGCCATACGGAACTCGCACGTTTCTATCGCCATCATTTCGTCCATGCCAATCCGCCCGATACCGAGATGACGCCGATCTCGCGCACGATTGGTGCGACACAAATAGTGGACGAAATGATATTCCGCTTCACGCACACGACCGAGATCGACTGGATGCTGCCTGGCGTTGCCCCTACGGGCAAGCGTGTCGAGATCGCGCTGCTCGCGATCGTCAAGTTTCGTGGCGACAAGCTCTATCACGAGCATATCTATTGGGATCAGGCCAGCGTGCTGGTGCAGATCGGGCTGCTCGACCCGAACGGCCTCCCGACCACCGGTGTGGATACCGCGCGCAAATTGCTAGATGAAACCGTGCCGTCGAATAGATTGATGCAGCGCTGGCGGCACAGCGAACCGGCAAACGATGCACGACGCTGATCTTCACATCCTGGAGCACATCATGACGCATTCACTTGCAGGAAAGGTCGCCATCGTTACCGGTGGTGCCACACTGATCGGCGCAGCCGTCGCAAAAGACCTGGCGATGGCCGGCGCGAAAATAGCGGTTCTCGATATCGACGCCAACAATGGTGCGTTGCTTGGCGAAGCACTTGGCGTCGACGACGTCTTTATCGAGACGGACATCACGGACGATCGCGCCGTTGCCGATGCCGTGGAGGAAACAGTCAGGCGTTTCGGTGGCATCGACATCATCGTCAATCTGGCCTGCAGTTATAACGATGACGGCTTTCGGGCCACGCGCAAGGATTGGCTTTCCGCGTTCGACGTGAATGTCATTTCGGCGGTCATGCTGGTCAAAGCGGCACATCCACATATGCTCAAGCGCGGCGGTGGCGCCGTTGTCAACTTCAGCTCGATATCGGCAGGGTGCGCGCAAACGGGCCGGTGGCTCTATCCAACCTCGAAAGCCGCCATCAAAGCACTCACTCGCAGCATGGCAATGGATCTTGCACCGGACGGCATCCGTGTCAATTCGGTCTCGCCGGGCTGGACCTGGTCCCGCGTGATGGATCAGTTGACGCACGGTGATCGCGCCAAAACCAATCGCGTGGCAGCGCCCTACCATTTGCTCGGTCGCGTGGGCGACCCTGCGGAAGTCGCGCATGTCGTGACGTTTCTCTGTTCAGACGCGGCGAGCTTCGTCACCGGTGCCGACTACGCCGTGGATGGTGGTTATTCCACCATGGGCCCGGAGCAAGCCGTTGCGGCCATCCCGAAATTAGCCGAATAGCCCGCGTAAGTCGGGGGTCCCCATCAATCGTTTCAGATCGAGTTCACTATCATGAGAAAAATCGCCATCGTTGGTGCCGGACAGGCCGGACTGCAGCTCGCGCTTGCATTGCTCGACCACGGGTACGAGATCACGCTTGCGACCAATCGCACGGCGGAGGAAATCCGCACTGGCAAGATCATGTCGAGTCAGTGCATGTTCGACTCGGCACTGCAAATCGAGCGCGACCTCAATTTGAATTGGTGGGGCGATTCCTGCCCCACGATCGACGGGATCGGGTTCACCGTACCGCATCCGGAAAACTTCGGTGCAACGTTGATTAACTGGGCCTCCCCGCTGTCGAAGCCTGCGCAGTCGGTGGATCAACGCGTCAAGATGTCGGGATGGCTGGAAGCGGTGGCGCAACGCGGTGCCGACGTGCGGATCTGCGACGTGGGTATCCCGGAAATGGAGCAGCTCGCACACACCCACGATATGGTATTGCTCGCCGCCGGCAAAGGCGAGATCGTCAACCGGCTGGGCCGCAACGCCGAGCGTAGTCCGTTCGACAAACCGCAGCGAGCGCTGGCGCTGACGTATGTGACCGGGATGACACCAACCACACCGTATTCGCGCGTGCGCTTCAATCTGATTCCGGGGGTTGGTGAGTACTTCGTCTTTCCCGCGCTGACGACCACCGGACCGTGCGAAATCATGGTGTTCGAAGGTATCCCAGGTGGCCCGATGGACTGCTGGGCGGACGTGAAGTCGCCGGAGCACCATCTCGAAACCAGCTTGGCCATCCTCCGCCGTTTCCTGCCATGGGAAGCCGAACGTTGTGCGAATGTTGCCTTGTCCGACCACAACGGCGTACTGGCCGGACGCTTCGCGCCGACCGTCCGCAATCCCTGCCTCACATTGCCATCAGGCAAGACCGTACTGGGTCTCGGCGACGCAGTAGTCGTCAACGACCCGATTACCGGCCAAGGGGCGAACAACGCGGCTAAATGCGCCAAGGTCTACCTGGCCGCCATCGTCGAACGGGCCGACGCGGCGTTCGACGAGCACTGGATGCAACAGACTTTCGACCGCTACTGGTCATACGCGAAATCGGTCGTCGATTGGACCAACTCGCTTCTGACTCCGGCGCCGCCGCACATTCTTACCTTGCTCCAGAGCGCCGCCAAGGCACCCATGCTTGCATCGCGCATTGCCAACGGCTTCGACGATCCTCGCACATTCGCACCATGGTGGTTTGACGCGCGGGCCTGCTCGGCAATGCTCAGAGAGTACGCCGCCTGAACGAACCGACAGAACTAGGAGAACAGCATGTCCCGTCCTTCCGATACCACTTCGCGGGCCAGCCCGACACCTGCGGCCGTGCCGTCGAACGACATCGCGACCGCGATGCGTGCGCTACGCAATGCATTCGGTCAGTATCCCACCGGCATTACTGTCATCACCGCAACGGCGCAGGACGGACGGAAGATCGGCTTGACCGCGAATTCCTTCGCCTCGCTCTCACTCGATCCACCACTGGTGCTGTGGAGTCTGGGCAAAACATCGCCCAGCCGCGACGACTTTGCTGGTGCCGGATATTTCGCCATCAACGTGCTGACACAAGCGCAAATCGCCTTATCACGCCAGTTCTCCCAACCCTCTCCGGACAAGTACGCCGGGGTGGAATATCGGGAAAGCATGGGTGGCACGATGGTACTGAACGACTGCAGTGCCTGCTTTATCTGTCGCAACGTCACGCAATACGACGGCGGAGATCATCTTATCTTCATTGGCCAAGTCGAGCATTTCGAAGCGAAAGGCCATGCTCCACTCGTTTTTCATTTGGGTCAATACCGCATCGTCGCCAATCATCCGAATGTTCTATAAGTCTTTAATTATGTAATACTTATTATAATAGGTGATGCAATGAAACGCCTTTTTCCCCGCACGCTTTTGTCCTGCTCCGTCCTGTTCAACTTGCTCTGCTCAGCGACCGTTCTGGCCAGCGACCTTCCCACCGTCAACCTTGGCTTCACCAGCTTTCTTGACGGAGCACCGCCCGCCGGGCCCGGATGGTACGGCACGCAATATCTGGAGTACTACACCGCGTCTCGCGTCAACGATAATGCGGGAAATAAAGTGGGGTTGCCGAAGCAGAACATCGATATCTTCGCGGGCTTGACGCAATTGGTGTATCTGTCGCGCTTCAAATTCGCCGGTGCACAACCCGGTATCGATGTACTGCTGCCATGGGTCGCATCGGCGCACACCGACGATGGTCTCGGCAACGTCGCGTTGAACAGCCGCCCCGGCTTTGGTGACCTGCTCTTTGGGCCCTTTATTCAATTCAATCCGGTGATGGGCGCAAACGGACCCCGTTTTGTTCAGCGTTTCGAGTTCCAGATCATTGCGCCTACCGGAGCCTATGATCCAAGCAAGGCAGTCAATCCCGGTAGCGGCTTCTGGTCGCTGGATCCTTACTGGGCCGCCACCCTCTGGTTGACCCCTAAGTGGAGCATTTCATGGCGGCTGCACTATCTGTGGAACGCGAAAAACAACCGCCCGTTGCAAAGCCTGGGCAACGATGTGGATACATCGCAGGCCGGGCAGGCATTACACGCAAACTTCGCCACCGAGTATGCGGTCATGCCTAACTTGCGAATCGGGCTCAATGGCTATTGGCTAAGGCAGATTACGGATTTGAAGGTGAACGGCCAGAACGTATCTGGACAACGTGAGGCTGTCTGGGCAATCGGCCCAGGCGTTATGTACAGCTTCTCCAAACATGATCACGTTATGTTCAATGCGTATTTCGAAGCGAATGCACGCAACCGCCCGGAAGGTAGCCGGGTGGTACTTCGCTACGTGCACCACTTTCAGTGAAGCGCCGCTAATAAGGGATAGTCGTACGGCTCGATTGCGTTTGCTCGGCACATCAGCATCAGACTGTAAGCATCGCACCGGACGTGGCACCGGCCGCCATATCGCTGAACGACCGGGCCTGCTGCACTGTGCAGAAGGGACCGATGTCGCGCTTACATTGAAAATGGGGCCCGCCATGAGTTCGAAACGGTGACGTTTATTGCCGCCATGCCCCGTGTTCAACCTCAACGTCACGCTCCGCTGCTGCCAACGCTTTTGTCAAATTCTCGGCATCAAGACGGATGCAATAGGCCGGCTTCGCGCGTTCAAAGCGCCAACTGTCCTTCAGGCTACCGGCATCAACGCAATCGAATCCCATCTGATCAAGAAGATCTGCGACTGTTGCTTTCGCGCCGATATCGTCGCCGGCAATCGGGAGGGCGCGCCTGTCGGATGCGCCAGCAGGTCTGCCGTCTTCTTCCAGATCCTTCGCGAGAATGGCATTGAATGTCTTCACGACCTTGGCACTCGCGAAATGCTTTGCCGTCATTTCGCTAGTAGTCGTTTCATGTCGGTCAAGCGGAGCAATATTGCCGTCGCGGTCCGGGTAGTAATTGTTCGCATCCATCAAAATTTTTCCCGCAAGTAGCTGTGGTGCAATCGATGTGTATGCACTGAACGGGATGGCAAGCAGCACGATGTTACCAAAGGATGCGGCCTCTTCCACCGTGCCAACCTGGCAGCCGATACCACTCGGGATGCTACTCAATGACTTTGGCCCACGCGAGTTACTGACCATCACGTCATGTCCCGCCGCCAGGCTCAATTTTGCAACAGCGCGTCCAATGAATCCGGCGCCAATAATGCCTATTTTCATATGTGTATCTCTCTCTAGAGTGCGAGCCTGCAGGCAGGTTCAAACTGATTCCGCATATGCAGGTCGTGGCCATGAGCCTTTTCGCCTACGCAACTCATGGTAGATTGACTGCCATATGAAGATAAATAGAGATGTAGTTGTTACATTCGCCATTGGGAGCGTCGAATGCTCGACCGACTGACCAGCATGGCCGTTTTCGTCAAGGCGTCTGACACCGGCTCGTTCGCAGCGGCAGCAAGCGCCCTGCGTCTTTCACCGCAAATGGTTGCCAAGCACGTCAGTACATTGGAAGACCGCCTTGGGGCAAAGCTTCTAAACCGAACGACAAGAAGGCAAAGCCTTACCGAAATAGGCGCAATGTACTATGAGAAGTGCCAACTCATATTGGCCGAAGCCGAGGAGGCTGACTCCTTAGCCGCCGTTCAGAAAGGAACGCCGCGCGGCCGTCTCCGTGTCACCGCACCGGTAACCTTTGGCGCCCACAGTATTGCGCCACTGGTGGCCGCCTATTTGCAAATGCACCCGGAAGTGACCGTGGAATTAGAGCTCACGGACCGTCTGGTCGACATCGTAGAGGATGGCGTCGAGATGGCGTTCCGTATCGGCGCGGCGCCGCCTCCCGGGCTTATCGCGCGACCGTTGGCACCCTATCAACTGATTGTTTGTGCTTCGTCCGCGTATTTGGAAAAACACGGGGTGCCGCGCACGCCATCAGACCTCGAACAACACGAGTGCCTCGGATATTCATTTCATTCCCGTTCCGTGGAAAATCTATGGCGCTTCAGGAAAGACGGTATTTCCCATACAGTCAATGTGCGAAGCAGAATGTTCGTTAATGATGGCGTGTCCCTATTGAACGCTGCCCGAAAAGGCTTCGGTATCGTCATGGGCGGCAGGGATCTCATCCATGAATCGATGTCTAGAGGTGAGGTGACGCAAATATTGCCCGACTATGAAGCACCGCTTCGCCCAATACATCTGTTATTTTCCCCCGACAAACGGCAAACACCAAAGCTTCGCTCTTTCATTGACACGGCGATGCGTACGCTCGGTTAGAGCGCTGATGGAAAGCCGCTCCATCGTAGATCCCGTTATTCGAACAGGTGACAAAAAGGCATCACAAGTCGGTTGCTCATGGGTATTGGCGTGAATGCCTGCACTGGCCAAAAAGGCATCCTCGACAGACGGCCGGATTTCGGCCAGGATGGTCGTTCCCAAAGGTTTATAGCGTGTGCGCTTACAGTATTGTTACTGCCGTTCGCCGAACTTTCGGATCGGATCAGCTTCGCGCCAAATGAAGGCGGATTGAAACAGACAAGCCACTATAGATTCGCTCAACACCCGGATGTCTTGATTAAACGTCTTGGCTAGCGCCGTTTTCTGATTTGTGTTGAGCGTAGGGGGTGCCGATCATCGCAGCCGTCACACCCATCGCGCCTTTTTCGACAACAGCTAAAAACGTATTTTTTGCCATCTCCACGTCTTCGCTGCGCCGATATGCAGCATGCGCTTGAGTGAAGGCGACGCTCCAGGTTGTTAATAACAGATTAGCAGCGAGCTGGGCGTCAGGATCGTCAGACGGTCGGTCAACCGCGAGCGCCAGCGACTCGCTTAAAGCGCGAGCCACTTCATCTCGTATCGCCCGCGCCCGCGCCTTGAGTGCTTCGCTAGCCGCTACCGTCTCGACGAAGCGCCGGCTCCCCTCAAAAAAACGGATATAGGGTGCGTCGTTCTCAATCAACCTATGCGCCAATAGTCGCAATGCCTCGATGGGCGCTAAGCCCGATCTACAAGTTCGCACCGCGTCCAGGATCACCTCGCGAGCCTCTTCCTCCTGATCAAAGAACATGTCCTCTTTACGGGCGAAGTGGTTAAACACAGTCATGCGCCCCACATCGGCGGCCTCCGCAATGTCGTCCACAGTAACGTTGTCAAAGCCACGCTCGAAGAATAGCTTTGTCGCCGCGTCCGAAATGTTCTGACGCATGGCCAATCGCTTGCGAGTTCTTCTATCTAGCTGATCTTCCATGCCTGCTCGATGCTGTCCTTGTGGTGGAGCAAGTATATCATTTAGCTTGTGCACAAATATATACTAAGTATATTATTGGATTGGATATAAAATTTAATTGTCACGGGAATCCGATATGACGCCTCCAGAAAATGCGATAAAGCAGGCGAGAACCACTGCCCGCACCCGCGTGCTTGTCTCAGGCGCAAGTTTCGCCGGGCTTGCGAGCGCTTTTTGGATGAGCAGGTTGGGCTATGACGTCACGGTGGTCGAGATCGCCAAGCAACTGAGAAAAGGCGGTACGCCTGTAGACCTCGAAGGAGAGGCCATCGACGTCCTCACGCGCATGGGCATCATCGACAACGTTCGCGCCAAAGCCCTTCCTCCCCGCACGTTCCAATTTAAGAACGCTGACGACACCGAGGTCGGCAAGATGCTTGCGCAACCGGCTTCGGATGACGCGAAGTACGAAATCCATCGCGACGACCTGCTGGAGATTCTGTTGGAAAGCGTCGCGCATCAAGTCGAGATCGTGTTCGGACGATCGATTGCGCAGATTACAGAGGGACCCAATGGCGTGGCGGTAAGGTTCGTCGATGGGGCTTATGGCGACTATGCGCTGCTGTTAGGTTGCGATGGAAACCGCTCCAATACGCGGCGGCTTGCATTCGGCCAGACAAATGATTTCTCGCATTTCATGGGCGGCTACTTTGCCATCAAGGTTGTCCCCACGACGGATTTACTTCCCGCGAACGTATCGCAAATTTTCAGCGTGCCTGGACAAACGGCGATCCTGAATGGCTATGATGATCGAACCGATATTGCACTTGCCTTTCGAAGCGACGAAGAAATCGAGTACGACCATCGTAATCGCGCTCAACAGCGCGGCATGCTTCACGACCATTTCGACGGGCTCGGTTGGAAAGTATCTGACATACTGGAACATCTGGACGCCGACGATGACTTCTATTTTGACAAGATAAACCAGATCAGGATGCCGCTCTGGTCTAAAGGGCGTGTTGTGCTAGTGGGCGACGCAGGATATTGCGTCTCACCAGTAGCCGGCATGGGAGGCTCTTTGGCGATCGTCGGCGCGGCCCGACTTGGGGATGCCCTACGCAATCATGGAAAAGACCACGTGGCCGCCTTTCATGAATACCACGACAAGCTGCACGGCTTTGTGGACGAGATCCAGGAAAAAGCTGTCAATTTTGGTATGGCGATCATGTTCCCCTCTGACGAGGCAGAGATAGCCGAGCGTAACCGTGCAATTGGTTCCGGAGTAATCGATTTGTAAACGACTACTTGAATGGCTGCACAAGGTCGTAATGCGGCTGTTACGTAAAAACGTTGCCGAGATCCGCAGAATGATCGCTTGCTTGCTGTTTTTGGTCCCTACGTCCATGCCCCCGCAATAGACGACAAGGCCAAAACCTGGTTTTGCAGGCATCAGTCCTCAGCAAGCCAAGCCGCCAAAGCCCCCGCCGCTCGTGGCCCTACTTCTCAAAAAGTACCCCATGTACAACATTACTTCTCGAAACGAGCGCTCGTTGCTAGCCTTGCTCGCCATCACGCAGTTCACCGTCATCATGGACTTCATGGTGATGATGCCGCTTGGCACCCAGATCATGCGCACCTTCGGCATTAGCCCAACCGGCTTCGCCACAGCTGTCTCGGTGTACTCCTGGTGTTCGGGTTTATCCGGCCTGTTCGCGGCAACCTATATAGACCGCTTCGATCGACGCAAACTGCTGCTCTTCATTTACGCGCTTTTCGCGCTGTCGAATTTGGCCTGTGCGATGTCGCCAAGTTTCTCCGTACTGCTGTTGGCGCGAGCGTTCGCCGGTGTTACGGGCGGCGTGTTAGGTTCGGTCGTCATGGCCATCGTGGGTGATGTGATTCCGCCTGCGCGTCGCGGTACAGCCATGGGAACGATCATGATGGCGTTTTCTCTGGCAAGCGTTGCGGGTGTACCGGCGGGCGTATTATTGGGCGCCCACTTCGGTTGGGCTGCGCCGTTTTTCCTGCTCACAGTACTTTCTGTATTGGCCTGCGTAGGGGGGGCACGGATCGTCCCTGTGCTGAACGCGCACCTGAATCAGGTTCAACCAACGTTGTCGCAGGTGTTACCTGCGCTATGGCATATCTTTGCGAATCCGCGCCATCTCGTGGCCTTCGTCTTGACGTTTTTCTCGATGGCGTCGCAAATGGTGGTCATCCCCTTCATCGCGCCAGTGTTGGTGGCCAATCATGGTATTGCGCCCGCTATGCTTTCCTGGATTTATATGGTGGGCGGGGCCGCAACTTTCTTTACATCGCGCCTGATTGGCAAACTCGTCGATACGTGTGGCAGCCAGCGCGTATTCCGCATCATGGCCATGCTTGCGCTGATTCCCGTTTTTGGCATGACCCATTTGCCAAACTTATCGTTCGCTTTTTTATTAGCGTTTTTTTCATTCTTCATGGTGATCATGTCTGGACGGATGACCCCGTTGCAGGCACTGATGACCAAGGTGCCGGACCCGATGCATAGGGGTGCCTTTCTGAGTGTAAATAGTGCTATTCAGGCTTTGGGCGTGGGGTGCGGTGCCTGGTTAGGCGGCCTGTTTCTGTCGACGAATGCCAGCGGCGCCATCGAAGGCTATCAACATAACGGCTGGGTGGCGATGGTCGGGCTTGTCTTTGCTGTGTTCTGGATACGCCGGGTCAAAACGACGGAGGTGGGCGGGATGTCCGCCGCGCCCTCCCCTGGAACGCCGGCGTGAAACGCGCTGTCCGCAGTCGCTCTCGTGCTTATATTAAAACGCATTCGAGCGACAAACTAACAGCTCTCAACAGGGTGGTGACATGCGGAATAATCGACTCCGCCAGCCAAGGCGCTACAACTTGCACCACTATCAGATGCTGCTCAAGGCTCAAACAAAAGGGCAATGTCTTCCGGCTCCGAGCTGCAAGCGTTTGGCATCAGCATACATGCTATCAGCAAGCATTATTCAATTCCGCATTGCACATTTTTGATACAGCCCGCCTTGCGTTCCATCGATATCAAAGCGACGGATGCAGGTCACGCACGGGGCTGACCGCTTCAAGTAGCGATGCGACGTGCAGGATGGTGGATTCGGCCTGCCACGCCCCCACAACTTGCACATTGATTGGCATTCCTTCTTTGCTTGTCCCGAATCGCATTGCCAAACCGGGCAAGCCCGTCACGTTGAGCGGAACCGTTGCGCCTTGAAGGTAAGTGGCATCAACAGTCTGGCCGTCGATGACAAAGCGGTCCACGCCATGTTTATGCGCTGGAATGGGCAGTGCATGAGTGATGAGCGCGTCGTACCGCGTGAAATAGTCTGCAAACCCGTCACGCAAGCGCTCTGCCGCTTGTTCAGCCTCGATATAGTCCGCCATCGATGTCTCCTGCAATGAGAGCATGGTCTTCGCCATTTTATACAGCTCGTCGTCACCCCGACCAGCAGTGGCTGCCGCAAACGCAGGCTTCATCTCCATGACGTGGAGCTTGTTGAACACATCGAGAGCGAAATCGCGTTCGAGCGCCGGAATACCGACCGGCTCGACAAAAACGCCTTGTCCCCTCAGCGCTTCGGCTGCGGCTTTTACGGTCGCGGCGACCTCGGCATCAACCGGGCCGAATCCCGGTCCGACCATCCAGCCGACTCGCAGCGGACGCACAGGGGGATGGTCTATTCCTGCATCTAATCGAACCATACTGCTGGAAAAAGCATCCTTGCCGTCCGGACCGCGCAATAGCGAATAAGCGAGCGCGATATCACGCACCGATCGCGCCATCGGCCCCACATGCCAGAAGCGGCGCGGTGCACGCGGCCAGATGCCAGTCATCGGCACGCTGCCATGCGTGGCCTTCATGGATGTGATGCCAGTCTGCGCGGCCGGGCCACGCACCGAGATAGCGAGGTCCGTGCCCAAGCCCAGCGGCGACATACCCGCCGCAATTGCCGCCGATTCCCCACCGCTGGAACCGCCGGGTGTCCGGGATAGATCCCAAGGATTGTTGGATCGGCCGGAGAGCAGATTGTCGCTCTCGATCCAATAAGAAAACTCGGGAAGATTTGTTTTTGCCAACAGAATACCGCCGGCTTGCTTCATCCGAGCCACACTCGTGGCATCGACATCCGGGCGGCGGCCTTTGAAGATCGGGGAGCCACGCTGGGTCAATACCCCTGCTGTATCAATTGAATCTTTCACGCTGAACGGCACACCGTGCAACGGCCCCAATGGCCTCCCCTCCAGAACGGCCGCTTCCGCGGCTTTCGCGTGACGTAGTGCGTCGTCCGCAATCGTCACGATCGCATTCACTTTTGGATCAACCGCCTCGATCCGGTCCAGATGCGCCTGCACCACTTCAACGGGCGAAACTTCCTTTGTGCGAATGAGCTCAGCCAGCGCGCTGGCATCTTTGAAAAATAAGTCGGTCTTCATCGGGAAACCTCCAAAGGATAGAAAGATAAATGACGAAACATCAAACTACCTAACGTTCGTTAGGCAAACTTTAGGCGTTATACTTCTTCTCGTCAATCCTTTTTCACGACGGCGGCATATGAAGAACCCGGTGCATGCAAGCGCGACATCGCGCGAAAAAATTCTTGCTGCGGCTACTAAAATTGCGCAAGCGCACGGCTATGGCGGACTCAATATGCGGGTCCTGGCCGAAGACCTTGGTATCAAAGCGGCGAGCCTTTACTACCACTTTCCAAGCAAGGCGGACCTTGCCGCGAACGTCGCTAAGCGGTATTGGGAAGAATCGGCAGCATGGTTGGAGGCGTTGTCATTGGGGACAGCAACTCCCCGGGAGTGTCTGCATCGATACCCGGAGACGTTCCGTAAATCGCTGGAGTGCGATAACCGCATTTGTCTTTGCAGTTTCATGACCGCCGAGTACGACGATCTCCCCGAAGCGGTGAAGGTCGAAGTCCTTGCCTTTACCGAAGTGAATGTCGCCTGGCTGAAAAACACCCTTATCCAGGGAGAAATGGTGGATGTGGCGGACGCGGAAAACCGCGCTAGGGCGATTTTCGCGGCGGTCTCCGGCGCACAATTGATGGCGCGCGGCCGAGCGGATATCGCGCTTTTCGACGCATTGCTAAACAGCTATCGCACAGCAGGACTTATCCCTGAATAACAGACGCACTTAGGTTTCAGCGATAAGAAGGTGCGGGCTGGAAGGGGGTCGTATTTTTCGTGTTCAAGGCAGGTTGAAAATCACTCGGACAGCCGAACGCAACGATTCGCGTAGAAGATAGCGGATTGGTTCACGACCGCTGCGCCGTGTTTGGGCTTCGCATGGTCGCGCGCCGTCGATGCGAAAATGCGAGAATCGCCTGGAATAGGATTCGGCTACCCGTCACTCGCTCATTTACCACTTGCTAGCCAACAAATGACAACGACAGAACACACTGTTGCGCCGGTCAGCCTTTTCCCGGTTGAAAGACTGGCCTCGTTCGCTGATGGCAATGCAGGAGGCAATCCCCTGGTGGATTGATTCGCGAGGCGCTACCAGATGCTGACACCATGCAGGCAATTGCAGCAGAGGTAGGCTATTCCGAAAAGGCATTCGCGATGCCACTCACCGGTGCCTGGCGGGTACAGTCACCCTGCGCAGGGGGATTACCGTTAGAGACTAATGCCCGGGGCAGGTCAGTCGTTTCGAGACAGGGTCAGAGCGCTTTAAAAGGACGGTTTCGGTTTTTTCTCTAACGGCGTTGAGTGGCTCGCTGCGCGAGTCATGCGCGGCTCCGTTGGCCGTTATGCCTTGTGGGAGTTCTCGGAAAAGTAGTCAATCACAAAGTCACGACCTCGAGTCGCATAGACGAAATATACGAGCTGAGTTTTCTCCGGATGCAACTCTAACTGACACCACGCGATACGAGCTTTACGATCAGCCAGTAACGACCGAGACGCCGCTTCGCTTTCACAATGGCAGATGACGTCATCCGCATAGCATTCAACCGCCTATCAAATTTCAAGCTGTCAGCCAGAGCAGCCATAGCGCAACTCGTTAAGAATCGTGATGGAGCATCAAAGACGGCTAAGTCGGTTAGCCGTTCTGTTGCCCTAAACTTGCAAAAAAATTACATTAATATTTTTTACTATTACGTAATTATTCGTAATATGTAATGTTATGAAATATAAAGCATACGAGTTATTCTCCCAAATCAAAAATCCAATAATTCCCGCTTCATCTTGAGGTTTAAGTTGAAAAAAATAATATTTATCTTTTCAATGATTTTTAATTTTTTTTATTCTTGGCAGTTGATTTATCTACGTGCTGGACAAAAATAAAATACAACATACACACTATCCCACCAAAAGAAGGCGCTCTTTTAGTCCTAACTTGTTCAGTTGTGATTGCTGCATCAATAGTTTTTTCCGTAATATCTTTAATGAAAGCATACGGAAAATATGACCGCATTAATAATGTTCGAGTTGTATCAAAATTCGTATTTTATACATTTTTATTGGGCATAATACTTTGCCTAACAATTCCGTTTCTTATCAGCGGCGCGTACTGCAAGTAAAAACTATCTCTTTTAGGAAATCTTGTGGCATCTACTCTTATAAGATGACAATTCATAATAAAGCCTTTGATTCCTCTGAAAAGTGCTAACGGGAGCTTCGCTCTTGACGAGTATTTTGCTCGATGTCGTAACCGTGTTGTATAAATTCGGCACGCGGACATTCAACAGATATCCACGGAGTGTCTGCTCAAGCGTCGACTACAAAAAGCGCCGTCTCGCTGCCTAGTGGACAACGATGGTGACCGAGATCGACCGTCATGCGGCGCCTACCACGGAAACCTGCCAGACATTTGAGCGGCGGCAACTTAAGGGCCGTCATCGAGTGTTCCAGTTGTAGTTTTGGGTTTGCCTTAGGCGAATAAGCCTTCTCAGATGCTTTCTTTGGTTTCAGCGATAAGAAGGTGCGGGCTGGAAGGGGGTTGTATTTTTCGCGTTCAAGGCAGGTTGCAAATCGCTCGGGCAGCCGAACGCAACGATCCGAGTAGAAGATAGCGGATTGGTTCACGATCGCCGTCCCGTGTTTGGGCTTCGCATGGTCGCGCGCCGTCGATGCGAAAATGCGAGAATCGCCTGGAATAGGATTCGACC